>CAVTCJ010000001.1:0-526574 GCA_963733145.1 uncultured Planctomycetota bacterium
TGCTGGTCCTGTAGTCGTAGTCGGCCCCGGTCAGTTGGCCCGTGTCGTCCTGCGCGTAATCCACCGTGCCGTCGATCGAGTTGACGTACTGCGTCATGCGGTTGCCGGCGTCGAACGACCAGTCGTACTCCACCAGCGAGTCTTCGCCCTGAGCGTAGTCCAGCCCGATCAGCCGCGAGGCGTCGTCGAAGGTGTACGCGGCCGTGGCGACTTCCTGCGTGGCGTCGAGGTCGGCGTAGCGGACGATCGTCGAGTAACGGCCGGCGGCGTCGTAGGTGAAGTCGATCCGCTTGTCGGCGACGGCGTTGCCGCCTACAGCGCCGAACTGCTCGATGCGGGTGAGGCGATTCAGAGCGTCGTAGGCGTAGTTGGTCACGGCATCGGCCACGCTGTCGAGCATGGCGACCGATTGGAGGCGGTTGCCCGCCGCGTCGTATTGATAGGCGAAGTCCACCACCGGCGTCAGCCCCGCGATGGTTTGGGTCTCCCAGGTCAAGCGGCCGAGGGCGTCGTAATCATACTCATACGTGGCGGCGTCGTCGGAGGCGGTGAGCAGGTCGCCGACCGCATCGTAAGTGTACGATATAGTATAAACGACTTGCTCGGACCCGTCGAGCCAGTTTTCGGCCAACAGCCGGCCGAGGTCGTCGTAGTCGTAAGTGGTGACGCGGCCGTCGCGGTCGGTGTAGCTGACCAGCCGCCCGGCGGCGTCGTAGGCGTAATGGCGCGTGGCGAAGCCCTCACCCTGGCCCTCTCCCAGTGGGAGAGGGGAGATTTCCTCGATCATCCGCCCCAGCGAGTCGTAAACCCAGGTCGTGGTATTCTGCTCGGGATCGGTGAGCGTGAGCAGGTTGCCGGCGGCGTCATAGGCGCTGGACGGAAAAGACTCCCGACCCCTTTATTTTTCCAGCCGCCCGGCGGCGTCGTAGGCGTAATGGCGCGTGGCGAAGCCCTCACCCTGGCCCTCTCCCAGTGGGATAGGGGAGATTTCCTCGATCATCCGCCCCAGCGAGTCGTAAACCCAGGTCGTGGTGTTCTGCTCGGGGTCGGTGAGCGAGAGCAGGCTGCCGGCGGCGTCATAGGCGCTGGACGGAAAAGACTCCCGACCCCTTTATTCTTATATCGTCCCATATCACGCCTTGCCCATTCTGCCAATATCAGTAATGTCCCCTTTTCCGGCCCCGTCTTTTTGAGACCCAGCGCCAGCGAAATACACTTCGGTCCCGATAGGCACATCTTCCTCGCTAATGTTCTGTGCAAGTATGGGAACAATTGGAAGATTGCTTGCCACAACACCATCCTCGGAAGTCCCGGCTGGAGCGTTAATGCAATATTGCGTCATCGTCGTCTCCATATGCTTTCGATTTGGAAATACAAGCAGAAGTGATGCCCCCTGCCGCATGTTCCCAACTTCGTGATATTCGACGAGGCAGCTTTGCGGAATCCCGGGTAGAAGACCAATCTGGTGTTCAAACCGCTGAAACCCCGTTACGGTAAAAAGGTAGATACCCACTAAAGACACCTTTCGTCAAATCAGATTGTCTCGGCCTAGCAACTCCCCACTAGTCGCGTTGAAAATCCATCGCCGCTTCACGGACCCCTTGATTACGCGAAGCCATTCCTCGTGTCAAATAAACCGCAACCATAGAAGGTTCAAGTTCGCGTAGAAGCTCTACAACCCGGCGAAACTCCCACTCGTCTTCAAGGGTAAGTGACCCATCAATGACAACTGGTAGTAGTGAACGTCTACAGGAACTCGCAATTCGTCTCATGGCGCGGCGCGATGATTCAATTGCTCCAACGTGCTGGCTTTGACAAGCGTGGATTACAAGCACTCGCATTACGTTCTCGGTGACATCTTCAGGCATTATGTGCAAGGTTTCTAAATGGTCAAATACCATCGGATATACGGCATTTACTGCTGATGCCAAATCGTGATCAAAGGGCGATTCCATAGTCGTGTGCCATCATTAGGTTAAGACCATCATTTCTTCCCGCCATAAGTCGAGGGAATGGATAGGAACTTATCGACAAACTCTTGAAACGTCATCGCTCTGCTAGTATCCGGGGACACAATACTAGTTATGGTATTCTGCGTAATTTTGACGGACGGCCGCCTTTCTGCGGTCGCAGGACACGGCCGACCTTGCTTTCCAAACGGTCGAGAAACGAAGCACTTCCAAGCGGACGCCCGGTGCGACCGTGCCCTCGCAATTCCTCGATTTCCTGCGCGTTCATCGCACTGTCCAGAAAGCCGCGCCAATCGGCGACCAGCGCCAGCAACGGTGCGACTTTCACCAAGCGGTCGTCGCGGCCGGAGAGGTGGGCCTTCGCACTGCTCCAAGGCCACTGGCCGGCCGCCTCGACCAGTTTCGCCCGCACGGGATTCAACTCCACGTACCGCGCGGCGGCCAGCAAGTACGGCTCGTCCATTATGAAGGAAGCGAAGCGGCCTTGCCAGAGGTAGCCGCGCCATCTTTCGCGGAAATTGATCCGCCGTGTGTAACGTCGATGGGCCTCGCCGATGGCCCGTCGCAGGCCGTCGGCGGTTTGCGGCACGGCGATCAGATGAACGTGATTCGGCATGAGGCAATAGTCCCAAATCTCCACGCCTTTCTCACGGCACCAATCGCCCATAAGTTCGAGATATGCCGCATAGTCGTCGTCATTGAAGAAGGTTTGCTGCCGCCGGTTGCCGCGTTGCGAGACATGGCGTGGAAAGCCAGGGATGACCAGCCGTGCCAATCTTGCCATGTCCGAAGAATATAGGATATTGCCCATTTCGTCAATACTAGTATTGTGTCCCCGGATAACCGCTGGCAAGGTCCGCCCTCCCAATCCCCGTCTGCCCCATCGGTGGTCCTGTGTTCTCCAACTTGTGCAGAGAAATGCTCTTGCCGTCCTACATTCTTATTTTGTCTTGCCCTACCGTCTTTGGTTTGTTGTTGAATTGAACCGGTGCCGCGTCAAACATTATTGTTCTGGGGGTTTCGTGTTGGTTGTAATCATCGTTAGTGATCCGGTTTCGGGATGGCGTCTTTTTGAGACCCAGCGCGTAGCGCACCAAGACTCGTATTACGATTCCACGACTGCAAGCAGAATCACGACCCCAAACCAAAGCAGTCCGAGAATTCCGATTGCTTGATTCACAACTCCTCCGCGACGAATTGAATAAATGGCACAACTCACACCGATAACTGTGGTCAAGACCAGAAAAGTAGAGACACAGTTGTCGAACAAACCAGGATTGATATGGAAAAATACAGCACGAGCCATCGCACAAACATGAACAGCAAGAACGCACAATACAGCTTTGGCCTCGCTGCTAAAAATGGTGCGAGACTGCGAAGTCACCTGGCTTGGTGACGGTGTTCTTTCCGGTGATCGAAATAGGTTATCGTCCTGGCTACTCATCGCACGAACCTTCATGCCTAACTTGAATACTAATTGTCAATCATAACTGGTTCCACATCGAAGAATTTCTGATATTGCGAGATTGACGCATAATAATCACGTCTGTCAACGACAAAACAAGGCATCTAATACCTCCTAAGGCAATTTAGAAATTACGACCAATATATGTTCTTTGCGTTTCACCCTCTCCCAACTCCCGGTGGCAGCCCCCGATTGGGGTCAGGCTTATTAGGCCATCCTCCTTCCCCTCGACTCTGAAATATCCCATTGATTTGTATACCTCCTCTGAATCTAAGCCAATGTCCCCCCTCTCCGTTTCTCAAACCAAGTCCAATACTTATTGCATTGTAAGTACCTGGGATGCCAAGGGCAAGAGTGTCACAGCCTTGAACAAACTGTACCCTCGGAAGCGCCAATGACAGTGCTTGTGCAGACACTGCACATGTACAGGCATTCATATAGATTTTCGTGTGTGCGCCCGTAATACGATTTAGCAATAGAACGACATCTTCAATGTCATTATCCTTGCCGGTTGGAATAAAGACGGAGACCTTATCTCCGTTTTCAAAAGCCTCAATGAGCTTGGTTTGCGATAGCATACCCTCAGTAATACCTTGACTATACCCGTGCCCCTTTAATACCATTTCATTGATTATATCGCCATCCTTGTCTATTTGTTTTAAGGCCCTCAGAAGCGATGGACCTCCTGAGCCACTGTATTTCCTTCCATTTCTCGTCTTAATATACCACCTCGACATGGTAGAAGTCGCACTCCCTTGCTTCACCCCCGTCTGACCTTGCCCTGTCTCTCTGGACTGCCTAGCCATGATTCTTGCCTGTCTCTCTGCATTCATCTCGGCTACCTTCTTTTGCTGAAAATACGTTTGGGCATCGAATACCGGCGTACCATAATTATCAAGTGTGTGCCGGTCATTCTCTGAGAGCTTACGACGATACTTAAAATAATCCTTTGTCCAGGCATCATAGCTTTTGTAATCTTTCGGCTTCGGAGCCGCATCAACTACAGTGGGTTTAGCGTGTTTGTTTGTGTCTGCTTTGTCGGGCTTGCTTTTATCCTCGTTGTTACTCGCCTCCTTGCACAGCCCCAGCGGGTCAACGTTCGTCAGCGGGGCATTGCCGACGTAGCGGTAGAGGTTGGGGTCGCTGAACGCCTTGTCCTCGCCAAGCCAGCGGGCGGTTTTGGCGTCATACCAGTTGTTCCAGTTGTTCTGCAACCCAGTGTATTCGTCGAACAATTTCCCCGTGAAGCCGAAATCACATGCGGCAGTGCCGGTCTCGGTCTTGTTGCCGAAGGCGTCGAAGATGCGATGGGTGACTACGGTCGTGTCGTCATTACCGGAGTCGTAGGTCGCCAGGTCGCGGACGCTGTTGATGTTGTCCGTTAGCGCCCAGAGCAAATCGTCGGTAATAAAATCCTCCGCCTGCTCGTCCCAGTGGACCTGCTCGTCGGCGAAGAGTTGGTCCGCCGCCTGCGGGTTCCAGAGATAGCGGTGCGAGAGGTCCGTTGTGGAAAGATCGCCCTCGCCGGTCTTGTCAAACTGGGCGACGATTTGACCGTCTTCGTAGACGTAGATGGATTGCTCGACCGACGTTGCGCCGGACGTGCCATCCGCGTCGAGCGTCCGGGCAATCAGGCGGTTGAAGCAATCGTAGGTGTAATCGACAACCAGATCGGACGTGCCGGCGTCGTAGTTGGCGTAGGTTGTAAAATGCTCGACCTCGGTGAGCCGGTTGCGATGGTCCCAGGTGTACGCGGTCGCGTCGGTGTCGCCCGCGTCGAACGTCTGGTCCGCGTCAACGTCAACATAACGTAATACGCGGTTCCCTTCCGCATCGTATTCGTAGGTGTAGGTGGTAACGCCGTCCGAGGAAGTCAACAATTGGTTGTTCGGGCCGGTGGTATAGCCGGTGTTGGTCCGGTTGCCGTTGGAATCATATTGATAGTTCTCGTCGGTCTGGTAATCGTAATCCGCGCCGGTCAACTGGTCGGTGTTGTCGTGGGTGTAATCGACCGTGCCGTCGATCGTCTCCAACGCGGTCATGTTGACGGCATTGTAATCATAATGGTAATACGGCAGACCGGTCGAGTTCGGCTGCGTGTAGACCAGGTCCTTCAGCCGATTGATGTCGTCGAAGGTGTAGACGGCCGTGGCGACTTCCTGCGTGGCGGCCAGGTCGGCGTAGCGGACGATGGTCGAGTAACGGCTGGCGGCGTCGTAGGTGAAGTCGATGCGCTTGTCGGCAACCGCGTTTCCGCCTACAGCGCCGAACTGCTCGATGCGGGCGAGGCGATTCAGGGCGTCGTAGGCGTAGTTAGTCACGGCATCGGCCACGCTGTCGAGCATGGCGACGGATTGGAGGCGGTTGCCCGCCGCGTCGTATTGATAGGCGAATTCCACCACCGGCGTCAGTCCCGCGATGGTTTGGGTCTCCCCGGTCAAGCGGCCGAGGGCGTCGTAATCATACTCATACGTGGCGGCGTCGTCGGAGGCGGTCAGCAGGTCGCCGACCGCGTCGTAAGTATAGGATATAGTATATACGACTTGCTCGGACCCGTCGAGCCAGTTTTCGGCCAACAGCCGGCCGAGGGCGTCGTAGTCGTAAGTGGTGACGCGGCCGTCGCGGTCGGTCATTTGCACCAGCCGCCCGGCGGCGTCGTAGGCGTAATGGCGCGTGGCGAAGCCCTCACCCTGGCCCTCTCCCAGTGGGAGAGGGGAGATTTCCTCGATCATCCGCCCCAGCGAGTCGTAAACCCAGGTCGTGGTGTTCTGCTCGGGATCGGTGAGCGAGAGCAGGCTGCCGGCGGCGTCATAGGCGCTGGACGGAAAAGACTCCCGACCCCTTTATTTTTACCTTATTTTTAGGCATCCCGCCAATCGCAAGCCACGATTTGAGGTTCGTTCGCGCTGGCCGCGTAGCTCGCCTTGCGCCAAGCCTTGGGCATTGGTGCGCGGCAGTCCCGGCGCGAAGGTGACGTTGGATGTCAGCTTCCACAAAGGCCACAAGCACCTGCCGGTCGTCAAACTGAAGCGCGCCGCTTGAGCGGGGCAGTGGCTGTTTTCCGACCGCCGCGCTGCTTCCGCGCATCAAACGCCGACGGAGCACATGGTTATCCGAATTGTCAAAGAACAACTCGGCTCGTGGCCGTATCTATCACAACGCACTCGGAAAACGCCTCATCAAATGCCTTTTTCCCCACTATTCTTCGGGAAATCAGGCTCCCTCTTTTCGGTTCTAAAAGGTCGCTGGACCGACACACCGGGACACATCCTAATATCATTTGAGATAGTCAATCCCTCTGCTCCCAGGTATTCCCTCGGTTTCAAGCGGTGCGAGTCGGAAGTTGATATGCTGATTTTTCCGAGCGCATTCAACCACTGCGTCGGTGCAAAAGAAGGCCGTTGGTGATAGATCGGTAGTAAATAGGTTTTCACCGTTCCAGGTGCCGGCGACAAACGTATAAGGCCATTTTCCGCTAGTCCGCCGGTCCCACGTCTCGGCGATGTTCTCGAAATGCCGACCGCAAGTAGAACAGAAACGAACATCCACGAACCCGCTGGCCTCAAAGTCCAGCTTTGCACCGCGCATTGCGCACCGTCAAGCCAAAAATACTTTGGCGGCTCAACCTCCTGTAGTCGTGCCGGAAAGGGCGGCGCAAGCGAGACCCGTCCCCCCACCGGGAACTCCCCGACCTTCTCTGATCTCCAATCCGCCAACACCCGCTCCGACACGATCAACAGCGGCTCCGCTCCGCAACCGATTACGTCAGGCCATTTGACGCCCTTGTCACGCTCCAGCGCCACAAGGAGGTCGCCAAATCGAGAACCTGGCGATTCTCCACATTCGGGGCAGTCAGGAAGCCCCGTCTTTCCCGTCACAATACTCATTATCCAGGGAAAGCCTCGTTTTTCATTTGAATTATTTCTGACGGTGAAGAAGTATGTCATCATTGATAAACCGGTTGGCGTCTAATCCATTTCCAGAAGTCAATTATTTGATCCCTCGTCGGATTACTACCGATAAACTCTTCCCATGCGTCGTTAAATGCCCCGCTCCAACTTTGGTGTCCTTGTCCAACCCAGCGTCCATATGCCGGATCATTGACATTGAACCCATTCTCCCAGAACCAATCCTTCCACTTCCAAGGAAGGTCGTGATGCGCCTGAGCACCGGGGAACGCCGGCTCGCCCATAGCGTTACGTAAACCGCCTCGCCACGTCGGCACGCAATTCGCATTATGCGACAACACGCTGAATCCCCAATGCGTGTCGCCGACGAAGTAGGTATGGTACTCCTCGATCCGCATGTTGTAAACCGTCACGTCTTCGTCCGTGTCCGAGACGGACTCGACGGGCACCCACTTGCCGTCGTGGCTGCGGAGCAAGGCGTCGCCGGGACAGAGGGCACAGGCGGCAAGCCACTTCTTGCCCAGGGCCTTCGAGTCCACGTAGAACGGATGTTCATGCGTGGTGCGAATGGTCTGCCCGCCCACTCGAAGCTCGATGAGACGGCCAATGCCGCGCTGGAAAACCTCTTCCACACGCTTCGCCACGACCGGCGCTTCGGGATCATTGTCGGGGGCGGAAAGCACCAAATCGCCCGGCTGGAATTGCTCTATTGGCTTGGCGCCGGTGGGCGTCAGCAGCGGCGTGCCGGCGGCGAAACAGGGCCGGAGAACTTGAAAGACGTTGCCCGCGAATCCCAGCGCGTTCAGGCCCGCCGAGACGTAGTTTCCCTGCTCCATATTGGAGACGAAACCCTTGGCGTTCTGGTAGCCCATATAGGCGTTTGCACCACGAATAGCCAGGCTGGCAAACCCGCCGACCGCGCAGGGGTTCATCATCGACAGGCCGGTGGTGCCGATTGTTATCATGGCATCGGAAAACGCCTTCCCTTCTTGCAGGTCGGCGTCCATCTTCTCTGGATGCCGCAGGTAATAGAAATATAGTTCCGCAAAACTGGCTTCGTCTTCGCCCGGGCGGCGGGTGATCGGTTTCCTACCCGGCCGCACGATCGTGTAGCTGCCGTCGGGATATTCGATGACCTTCGCATCCGGATCCAAAGCTAGTATGTCGCCGTTGCGCAGCCTCCATCTGACCCGGGGCACATACGGCTCCGGTTCACTTTCGGCCGCGCTGGAAGCAGGAACGACCACGGCCTTGACGATAACGACAGATGTATATGCTGGGAATCTTTCGTCGTTGACCAATGCAATGTTGTTCGATCCGCCATAATCACTCGCTCGATAAGGGCCGGTTGTTACGCCGTTATCTCCACCGTGATACATCAGGGTATTATAAGCGGCGTAGCTCAAGGTTTGCTGCCCGGCATAGTCACTCGGCCGGAAAGGTGTTGCAGCCATCTTGACCGCTTCGCCGCGATATACCAAATCGTTGTACTCGGCGTAGATAGCCATCGGAATGCCGGCAAAAGCGCCGATGCGGTAGGGCGTGGCTTCGATGCCCATGTCCTCGCCGCGATAGACCAGGTCATTGTAGTTGGCGAAGGCCCACATCTGTTGGCCAGCATACGCGCCGATGTGGAACGGCGCGGCCGTGATGCCGGCGTCCTCGCCGCGATACAGCAGATTGCTGTAACCGCCGTCTTCCTTGCACAGCCCGAGTGGGTCGGTGTTCGTCAACGGAGCATTGCCGACGTAGCGGTAGAGATTCGTGCCGTCCAATGCCGGATCGACGGAAATGAACCTGCCAATCACCGGATCGTACCAGCGGGCGTCGTAATAGTAATCGCCGATGACAACGTCGTATTCCTGGCCGGTGAAATGATAGCGGGTGTCGGTGATTGTGCCGGCTTGAACACTGACGTTGCCGAAGGTGTCGTAGCTGTACGTGGCGGTGATTGTGCCAGTGTAATCGACCAGTGAACGGACGCTGCCAAGGTTGTCGGTGATCGGCCAGAACACATCCTGAGCGCGGCCGTCGTCCACCGTCTCTTGAGCGAAAAGTTGATCGACTGCTTGGCCCCAGAGATAGCGAGTGGTAAGCTCCAGCGATGAGGTCTCGCCGTCACCGTCGGCGTCGATGAAGTCGAAAACTACATTCCGGCCTTCCCAGACGTAACGCTCTTCACGGTCCAGAGCGCTGTCGCCGTCGAGGTCGTAAAGAGAAGCAATGCGGCGGTTGAAACAGTCGTAAACGTATTCGGCAGTCCAATCCACCGCACCGCCGAAAACGGCTTTGTGGGCGACTTCCGTGAGCCGATTGCGATGGTCCCAAGTGTACGCGGTGATGTCCGTGTCATTGGCGTTGAGCGTTTCGCTGGAATCGGCATCCACGTAGCGGTAGATAAGATTGCCTTCGGCATCATATTCGTAGCGGAAGTGGCCGTCGGAGATGAGGCGATTGTCGTCGCCGGTCGTATAGCTGTCTGTCCCATCGACCAAAACCCGGTTGCCATTGGAATCATAAGTGTAAGATTCGTCGCTGCTGGTGGTGTAGTCGGCGTCGGTCAGTTGGTTCGTGTTGTCGTAGCCGTAATCGGTCACGTCCTCGGCGGCGATGTCCGAATCGTGCGAGACGACGTTGCCGGCGGCGTCGTAGGTCCAGCCGAAGCTGCGGATCGTCGAAGGCGTCGAGTTAGTGTATACCAAGTCCTTCAGCCGATTGATGTCGTCGAAGGTGTACGTGGCAACGGCGACTTCCTGCGTGGCGGCCAGATCGGCGTAGCGGGCGATCGTCGAGTAACGGCCGGCGGCGTCGTAGGTGAAGTCGATCCGCTTGTCGGCAACAGTGTAGCCGGAATTGTCCGTTTGCGTGAGCATGGTCAGCCGGCCCAACGGGTCGTAGGCGTAGGTGTTGACGAAATCGACCGTGCCGCCGATCGTGGCGGAAAGCTCGGTGCGCTGACCGTTCGCGTTGTAGACGGAATCGAACACGATCGTGGGCGTCAGGCCGTCGATGGTTTGGGTCTCCCAGGTCAAACGGCCGAGGGCGTCGTACTCATACCCATACGTGGCGCCGATGTCTGAGGCCGTCAGCAGGTCGCCCAAAGCGTCGTAGGTATATGAGATAGTATATACGCCTATTCCTGCCTCGTCGAGCCAAGTCTCCTCAGTCAGCCGGTTCAGAGCGTCGTACTCGTACTGCGTGACGCGGTCGTTGCGGTCGGTCGTTTCGATCAGCCGCCCGGCGGCGTCGTAACTGTAATACCGCGTGTGGCCGAGGTGGTTGGTCTCCGTGATCACGTGGCCCAGGCCGTCGTAGGTCCAGGCGGTCACGTTCTGCTCGGGATCGGTGAGCGAGAGCAGGTTGCCGGCGGCGTCGTAGGTGTAGGACGTCTCGCCCCCCTCGGCGTCGGTTTCCAGCACGAGCCGGCCGAGAGCGTCGTATTCATAAAAAGTAGTGTGGTTAGCGTCGGGAACGCCATTGACGGGGGCGCTGCCCAGGGCGTCGGTGGTCCAGAGCAGGTTGCCCAGGGCGTCGTAGCCGTAGTAGGTGTGGCCCTGCTCGGCGTCGGCGACATGCGTGACGCGGCCGAGGGCGTCGTATTCGTATTGGGTTTGATGGCCCAGCGGATCGGTGACGGAGGTCAAGTTGCCGGCGGCGTCGTAGGCGTAGCGGGTCGAGCCGGACAGGGCGGCGATTTCATCGGCCAAGAGGGCCCGGTCGTAGACGCGGATGTCGTCGATCAGCCCGTCGAAGTATTGGCCGTAGACCGGGTTCTTGCCGATGTAGCAGCCGGAGTAGTAGTCGGTGTCGATCGTGCCCGAGACGGCGGTTGACGTTTGCAGCACACCGTTGACGTAGAACCGCAGCGTCGTGCCGTCGTAGGTCACGGCCAGGAAGGTCCAATCGGTGGTGGCCACGGCGTCGCTGTAGACGATCTGGGCGGTCCCTTCGGAGCCGTCAAGGCGGACATCCGCCGCCCACTTGCCGTTGCCTGCGTTGAGAAAGAGGCCGACGGTTCCCGGGTTGGCGTTATAGCGGTTGAGGACGAACATATTGTTGGCCGGCGTCGCGGTGTCGGCCTTCACCCAGCAGGCGACGGTAACGTACTCGGAATTCAGGCCGTCGTCGGCGACGTAGACGTAGTCGTCCGTGCCGTCGAAATCGAGGGCCCCGCCCGCGTGTCCGTCGCCGGTCCAGGTCGGCCCATAGAGTGTGCCGTCGGCGCCGCTGCCCGAGGAGTCCGTCGCCGCCGCGCCCTGGCCATCGTCGAAGTTCCAGTAGCCGGCCAGGCCCTCGGCGGCGCAGCCATGCACGGCCACGAGCCGGTTCCAGGCGTCGTAAACCATGTCCAGGCCGTCGCCCTCTGCCGACGGGCGTGGGGACAGCGTCATGTTGCCCGCCCGATCGTACTCGGGCGCGACCCACCCGCCGGCGATGTCGGTGATCTCGTTGAAACCGTTGGTTTTGCGGTCCTGCGCCGAGCCGTCGTCGTCATACTCCGACCATTTGCCCAGCCCGTCGAGCGTCCAGGATTGATCGTAGCCGTCCGCCCGGTCGGAGGTCAGCAGCCGGTCGAGGCCGTCGTAGGTGTAGTCCTCGTCGAAGGCGGCGTGCAGGGCGTTGTCGCGGCTCAGGCGGTTGCCCAGGCGGTCGTAGCGCGTTATAAGTCAAGAATCCCCGGGCACGCCGCCGCGACGGCGATTTATGCGACGTTCCGCTCGGGCTTGACACGCCGGCGGTTATGTGCGATTCCTGTAGCATCCGCCGTCCCCGAAGGTATTCCTATGTCCTTGCCCGATCGAACCGACGCCGCGCTGATTGGCCGCATCCGCCGGCGGGACGCCGCGGCCTGGAAGGAAATCATCGGGCGATTCGAGGGGCGGCTGCTGGCCTTCGTCGAGGGCCGCACCCGCCGCCGCGCGGCCGCCGAGGACATCGTGCAGGAGACGTTCATCGGCTTTCTGACCAGTCTGCCGAACTACGACGAGCGTCGGCCGCTGGAGGGCTATTTGTTCTCCATCGCCGCCCATAAGCTGACCGACTACCTGCGGCGTGAAGGGCGGCGGCCCGCCTTGCCGCTCGTGCCGCGGGGGAGCGGCGCGAGCGCTTGGGAGCCGGCGGGCAAGGCCCGGCCGGCCAGCAGCATCGCCCGGTCGGCCGAGCGTTGCCGTCTCGAACAAGACGCCCTGGCCGCGGCCATCGCCGCCCAGATCGGGCATTTTCGCCGCCGCGGCCAGTGGGAGCGGCTGAAGTGCATGGAACTGCTGTTCGTCCGCGGCTGGGCCAATAAGGAGGCGGCGGCGAAACTGCGCATCGGCGAGCAGACCGTCGCCAATTATAAGTTCGAGTTTCTCGAAAAATTGCGGTCGGCCGTCCGGTCGCAACATTTGCCGGAAGAGGTTTTTCCGGAGTTGTATCAGTAAGAATCGGGGAATCAATAACTGTCATCCTGAGGCGCAGCGAAGGATCTCCGTGCATCCAGACCAGATCCTTCGCTACGCTCAGGATGACTGCCAATTCCGACAGTTATTGATTCGCCCATCCTAAGCGAGAGAATACCTGGCCATTATGTTCCGACCATCAGACCTGGAAGCGTACCTCGACGAAGCCTTGCCGGCCGATGAAATGGCGCGGATCGAGAAGGCCGTCCGCAAAGACCCCGCCTTGGCCCAACAACTGGCGGAGTTCCACGGCCGGCGCGGGGCGGGCGTGCATTCGCTGGGCGAAATCTGGCGGCAGCAGCGGCTCAGTTGCCCCTCCCGCGAACAACTCCGGGGATACCTGCTCGGCAAGATGGACAAGGACCAGGCCGCCTACATCGAGTTCCACGTCGCCGCCGTCGGCTGCCGCTACTGCCGGGCGAACATGGCCGACCTGCAAGCGCAGCAGGCCGCGGCGGAACCGGCCGCCGATCTCCGCCGCCGCAAGTTCTTTCAGTCGAGCGCCGGGTATTTGCGCGATTCCACTATGTAGGGTGGGTCAAGCGAAGCGCAGCCCCACCAACTGCGGGAAAAGCGATGGTGGGGCCGCTTCGCTTGACCCACCCCACTTTCCTTGTGGCACAGCCGCCCTCGGCTGTGAGGAATCGCCCAAGACAGCCGAGGGCGGCTGTCCCACAAACTCCAAAATTATTCTTGGACACCCCCGCTGCTACTCGAACTCCAGCAGCCCGAAGCCGTCGGGAAGGACCTCCACCGCGGCGGGCGAGTTCCACGACTGGAAACCGACGCCCGGCGCCACGCGCTGCAAACCGATGGCCCAGGTTTCGTGTGGCTTGAGCGGTTGGCTGGTCAATTCCTTCAGCGGGATGGCCGCCTCGGCGGTCCAGCCGTGCCCGTCGCGCGACGAAGCGACGTACCACGTCGGGTTCCACGACCGGTCTTCCCAGCAGCGGTCGTTGGTCCAGCCCCGGTCGTCGATCGCCAGGCGGTAATAAGTGGTGTAATCGCGGTCGATGTCGATGAGGACTTCGACGCGGTCGTGGAGCGAGAGATCGGCGTCGCGGGGGCGGGCGCGGCTCCCCTCTCCCTTTGGGAGAAGAGTCGAAATTGAATAACTCCCCTCTCCCTTTGGGAGAGGGGCCGGGGGTGAGGGCTGTTCGCCTCTGAAAATACCGAAGTCATTATTGGACGGCCCCTTTTCGCCCTTTTCGTTGCCCGGCGGATTGCGGCATTGAATCGCCAGATACAGGAACTCCGCGTCGTGGGCCAGCATGACCGCGGCCGGCCACTGGCCGTCGTCGTGCTGAGCGCTGACGAGCGCGGCCGTTCTCGCTTGCTGCCAGACCGGGTCGTCGAGCCGTCCGTCGAGCCGCGGCTTGGCGTCGACCCTGACGCACTTCAAACGGGGTTTCAGGGGCCGGGCGTCGGCCTCGGCGATGTGCAGCTCGCTCTGGCGCAGGCCCACCAGCCGGCGCGGCCGCTGCCGCGGCTTTGGAATTGATACAGCCGTTCGGCCTGCCGGGGCTGATCCAAGCCGCGATAGGCGGCGGCCAGCGAAAACCGCACGGCCGGGTCGGCGAACAGGTCGAAGCGCTTGCGTTCAAGTTGTTTTCCCAGGGCGGCGGCCTCTTCCAGGCGTTCCCGCCGCCGCGCGGGGTCGCGCGTGGTTCGCCAGCCCGCCTCGCCGCCGGCGTCGTAGTGCAGCAGCCACAGCAGCGCCGTCTCGGTGAGCGGGTGGTCCGGATAGCGGTTCGCCAGCGTCTTAAAAGTCTCGGCCGCCATCGGCCAGCGGCCGGCGCGGTAGTACCGCTCGGCGAGTTGGAAGTAGATTTGGCCCACGCTCCGATCGTCCAGGCCGCGGGTCAACTGGCCGATCTGGGCGAGCAACTGGTCGGCGGACCATGCCCCGCGGTCCGCCTGCGCGACGATCGCCAGCACGTGGCGGCGCTGGGTGGCCAAGCGCCGCTGAAGCTCGCTGTTTTCCAACGACGGCGTGGAGATCGTGCGGCGCGACTCGCTTCCCGGCGGCAGGGCCAGGCCCGCGAAAACGTCGCGGCCCGCCGCTTCGCCGCCGAGCGAACGCAACGTCAGCGCCGGCGGCGCGGGGACGAAGCCGTCCAGCAGCAAGCCGCGGGGCTCGGCGGCGGCCTCGGCCGGCGTGCCGCCCAATCGGGGAGAGAATTGGTCCGTGTCGAACTCGCCGGAGACTGCGTTCGCCGGAGGGCATCGTTCCGAACACCCGCTTCACGCGCCACGGCCGCAAACCGGCCCCGGCCACCTGATCGGCGAAGGCGTTCGGATCGGCCGCCTCGCCGACGGCCTGCAACACGGCTTCTCGGATGAGCCGGCCGAGCGGTTCATCAGATGCCGCTCGTCCGCCGGTGTCATGCGTGACGATGGCCTCGGGCCGCCAGGTGCGGATCGAGCGGACGATTTCGGCGCGTAGGGCGTCGAGGCCGCGCCCATCGTTGGCGCTGTCCCAGCCCGCAACGATCCCTTGCCGGCCGACGTGTAGGCCCGGCTGGCGCAAGGGGAAACGCCAGGCCGCCGCGGTCGCGGTCCCGCCGACTCGAATCACAGCCTCGTGCAGGCGGCCGTCCAGCGGAACGTCGTTGCGCGCGGGCAGCTCGATGTCCCGTCGGCCGAGCACCTCGACGGCGGCCAGGTATCCCTCGTCGCCGGCCAGTTGGGCGATCAGTTCGAGCGGCACGTCCTGCGGCTCGGCGAACAGGGCCAGCAACGCGGCCCGCCCGCCGCCGGCGCGTTGCCGCCGCCAGGTGCGGCCGCCGTCGTCGGTGGCGAGGATCGTGCCCAACTCGCCGACCGCCCAGCCGTGCCGGTCGTCGGCGAAACTTATCGCCCGGAGCGGCACGGCCGAGCCGGTGGAATACCCGCTCCAGCTTCGGCCGGCGTCGGCCGTGTGGAAGACGATCGTGCCGGGCGAGCCGGCGAGCCAGACCTGCGGACCGCGGACGGCCAGCGCGGCGAAGTCGAAATGCCGGAACGCCTTGGGCAACTCGCCCGGCGGGGCCCGCCAACTCGCGCCGCGGTCGCCGGTCGCCAGCAGCAGGCCCCCTTGGCCGATCAGCCAGCCGTACGCCGGCGGGACGAGCCGCATCCGCGCGAAGCCCCGCAGGTCGGCCGCATCGGCGCGGATCGGTTCCAGCGTGCCGCCGCGAGCCAGGGCCAGCGCGCCGTTTTGCCCGGCCAACGCTCCTAAGCGGGGAGCGGTGAAGTCGGCCGCCGGCCAGGGCCCTTCGACGTTGCCCGGCAGCGGCTGCCAGCTCAGCCCTCCGTCGTCGGTCGCGAACGCGCCGCTGGGGTACATGGCCGAGCGGCAGCCGGCCGCCCAGCCCCGGTTCGGATCGAAAAAACCGATCTGCCGCAACTCGGGCAGGATGAGTTTCATATTGTGCGACCAGGTCGCGCCGCCGTCGCGGGTACTCAGCACCACTCCCACGCCGGCATGGGTGTAGGGACGGGTGAATCCGCCGGCCGCCCAGCCGAGTTTTTCGTCGAGGAAGCAGACCGCGCGGAGCGGGCAATCGACGCCGGACGATTGCGGCCGCCAATGCTTGCCGCCGTCATCGGTATGCAGGATCGCGCCGCGGTCGCCGACGGCCCAACCGTTCGCGGCATCGACGAAGCAGACGTCGCAGAGCCGCGCGTCGGCGACTACGTTCACCGGTGGCGCATCGTCGGCGCCGGGCAGGACCGAGAGCAATGCGAGCGCGAACGTTCCAAACATGCCGCCATTCTACCGCCCCGCGGGGAATCGCGGCAAGACTGACTCAGGATTACCGCTGACCGGCATCTTGCACTATTTAGCCCCCGGTGAATACACCGGGGGCATGGCCCGGAGTCTTCTCCCGCTCTGCCCGCCGTATATTCACGGCGGGCTAAATGTTCAGTTTTCCGGGCATTATCGTCTATCGCTTTCGGAATTTCGGCACAAACGTATCTCCCGGCTCATCCGCCGAGTTATAGCCGACGACGATTTCCATTCCTTCCTTCACGTCCGGCCCGCTGACCTCCCGGAAGTTGCCGTCGATGAAACCTCGTTTTACTTTGATCGGCCGCAGATGCCGCCCATCGGTGTCCTTGACCCATAGATACGAATATGGGGGCGCAAGACGCGATCCCTGCCAGTGGACCGAGGGGGAAACGTCCTCGGCGCGACGGGGGCTCCAACTCTCCGCCGCGACGGGCACGAGCAGGACGTTGCGATGCGTCTCGACGACAAACCGCACGCTGGCGGTCATGTAGGGCAGCAGCTTGTCACCGGGATTTTTGAACTCGACGATCACGGTATATAAGACCACGTTTTGCCGCATCGTGGCATCCCGGCGGATTTGGATCACGCGGCCCTCGAATTCCTCTTTGGGAAAGGCGTCAACCGTGAAGAGGGCCTTCATGTCTTTGCGAATGCGGCCAACGTCGGCCTCGTTGACCATGACCCAAATCTGCATGTTCGGACTGTATTTGGCGATCAGAAACATGCTCGGCTGTCCGGAGTCTGGCGATACGTTTTGGCCCACGTTGACCCGCCGCGCAATCACGTAGCCGTCGATGGGCGAGCGGATGTTGGTGTAGTCGAGCTTGAGCTTGGCCTCTTGCAGAGCCGACTTGCACCGTTCGACCTCCGCTTCGGCCCGCGCGACGTTCTCCCGCGGGACGGAACCGGCGACTTTCTTGTTGGCTTCCAGCATGCGTTTCAGTTCAGCCTCGGCGACGTCGTAAGCCGCCTTTGCCCGATCGACGTGAAGTTGATAGATCGTCGGATCGATTCGGGCCAAAAGCATTCCCTTTTTGACCGGCGTATTGAAGTCGATGGTCTTGCCCTTGTATTGCGGATCGCTCGCGCCGCGGGGATCGTCGCCGAGGCGGATGATTTGTCCCGCCACTTGGGCCGAGACGTCGCGCACGTCTTCCGGTTCGAGCGTGCCGGTGGCGTAGACGGTCTGCGAAACGTCGCCCCGGGTGACTTTAGCGACCAGGAACTTCGACGTCGCAGCAAGCTCAACTGTGACCTGCGGGGGTTGATGTAAGGGCCGCATGAGCTTGCGGAAGTCCTGGCCTTGTTTCCCCACATCCCATTCCCGCATCGCCGTTTCCAACGCTGGCAGCCGATCATCATGATGGTCGAGGGCCGCCTTACCGTATGCAAGGAGCAAATCAGTTTGTTGTGCCCAGGGTATTTCGGCAGCCGTCCCTTTCATAATGGACCGTGATTCTGTGATTTTTGCCTCAGCTTTTGTGTACGCTGCCAACAGAGCCTCATAGTCGCGTTGCTTGTGCGCTTTAACGATAGAATGAAAAGCATTATGTACCGAGTCTATTGCACCAACCGCCTCCGGCGGAATCGGCTGAAGCTTCTCGGGCTTTGCCGGCTGCACGAGTTTGTAACGTATCCTCATCCCGCGCGGCTCTTCGGTGTAGCGAATGATTTGCAGAATGCCAAGGTCGCCCTTGCGGGTTTGAAATGCAAAAGTCAGAGGTTCGTGCTGGATGAGTTCGTAGTACAGATTTCCTGCAACTTCGCGCACTGTCGCAGTGTCAATCCACCCCTCAGCATGTCCGGGGGTCTCCGTTGCCACCAATTTGCGCGAAATTCGCTTCCTCTGGATAGTTCCAGAGCCTATTGGCCGTTGCTGCCAGTTTCATGTGCTCGGGAATCAGGACTCCTGAACAGCCTATTTGTCCGGCGACGGGAAGGCTCGACAAACAGGTCGACATGATTGTCGGTAGCCCACCGGCTTCTTTTTTGTGCCGTCCAACCCGTGAAATTCCTTCGGCACATCAACCAGTTCGCCTTTGGCCAAGTCGAGCCCCTCGCCACCTTTGCCCTCACTCACGGCGTTGACCACCCGCTCGATTACCGGGCCGAAGTGGAGCGGCACTCCCTGGGGTTTTTGGGCATCCGGTATACCGTCCGGGGCCAATCCGATCGAGGGACCGGCGCCTCCCGTCCGTTTCGGCGGCTCGGTTCTATTCAGCACCAAGAGCGTGACGCCCGAGCCGGGCTTTGATTCAAACTTCTCGGGCGGGGAGTCGCCTTGGCGATAGGCGATGCTCAACCGGTCGCCGTCAAACTTGTAGATGCCGCGGAATTGCTCGCGTTGCTCAGCGGTAATAATTTTGAACAGCGTAATTGTCTTTGGTTGACTGCTGGCGTCCAATCGCCATATGCCGATCATCTGCCATATTGCCGCGAAATTGCCAAAATTGAAGTACATGCCGCCAAAGCGGGCTGTTTGGCTAAAACCACTTTGTTCGCCTGCGGCCTTGCCGTCTTGGACCACGCCGGCCACGGCCCAGTTGCCCAGAAATGCCTGCTCCTCCTTCGAGGGCCGATAGCGTTCGAGGAAGAGCAGAACGTCGCCGGACGCAAGCTTGCCCTCAAGACCCTTGGGCCGCTGATTGCCCTGCACGGCGGGCAGGAATCTGGCCAACCGCATCAACAAACGGGAGTTGTGCACATCATAGTTGCCTAGCGCGAACATCTCACCCGGTGTGCCGTACCGCCCCTGGGCAAAGATGTCGATTGTCCTAGGCGATTCTGCCGCGTCAATACGATAGACCACGGTCTGGCAGGAGCCATCCCGCAAACTGACCAGATCGAGATTGTTATCGCCAAAATCCAGTCGATCGATCTTCTCGATCGAAATATCCCCTTGACCGGGCACTCGCCACATTGTCTCGGCATCGTTCCCCATCTCGACGGTTGCGACCTTCCATTGCCCTTGCAGCGCCTTCAAGTCGGCGGCTGGATTGAGGGCGGGGGTCGGCAGCCCGGCGATGGCCGATTTGTATCCGGCGGGGCGTTCCAGCGTCAGCAAGATGTCTGCCGAACCAGGCTCGATCGCGAATTGCGTGGGACGCTGTTCGGATTTTACCCAAGGCAAGATTCTTCTTAGGAAGATTGTCAAGTGGGCGCCGTCATATTTGTAGATGCCGAGAACAAAAGGCGGCTCTTCTGTATCCAAGAAATCATGAGCGAGGTCGATTGACTTTGGTGTTGTCGTAGGATTGATCGTGTAAGCAAGCCGTCCTATAACCTGTCCCTTGGATTTGAGGAACTCGAGATCATTGCCGAAACGTGGAAATATAAGGCAATGGAGGTCCTGAAGCAAGTTTTCCGAACCGGGATAGGGTCCACCAGATAAGATTGCGCCCCAGTACACGTCTGCGTCTGATCCCTTCTCAATATGGACAACGTTCCACATGCCCTTAAGACGCGCCATTTCGGCTGCGGGGTTGACGGTGGATTTCGACCGGGGGGACAAATCGACTTCCACCTCCCCTTCCGCGCCAATGCGAGTCGTGCTTCCCTCAGGGACCTCGACTGCCGTTTCGCGGCCGTCCTTGTGGATGCGGATCATGATGCCCGCCGCGAAGCCAAGGCCGCCGATGAGGAGCAGGAGGATGAATACGACGGCGATTGAGCGGAAGCGATGCGAAGCCGCAAGCGGCTGGGGTGCGGGTTTTCGATCCGAGGCGGATTTTAGCAAATCAGCGGCTGGATTATCTCCAGCTTTCTGCGCGCGATCGAGCAGCGCCGGCAGGTCGGACCCGGCGCACCACGGGGCCAACGCCTGGGCCGCTTCGGCGGGCGTCGAATAGCGATCATCCGGCGATTTGGCCAACATCCGCTCGACGACGGCCGTCAATCCGCCGGGCATTTCGGGGCAAAAGCGGCCCAGCGGCGGGACCGGCGCCTGCCGGTGGGCCAGCATCTTTTCCAGCGAGCCGCGATGAGCCGCGCCATCGAATGGGGCTCGGCCGGAAAGCAGCTTGTAGAGCGTGGCCCCCAGGCTGTAAACGTCCGCGCGGATGTCGGCCGTGCGGCTGTCGAAAGTCTGCTCGGGGGCCATGTAGTCGGCCGTGCCCATCGCCTGGCCGGTGTCGGTCATCTCGTCGGAGACTGGTTGGGGCTGGCAGTTCGAACTGCCACCCCAGCGGGTGACACCCCAGCGGACAGCTGCCCCGGCGGATGACATGCCGGCGGAATCGACTTGTTGGGGTGGCAGTGCAACTGCCACCCCAGCGGATGACGGCCCGCAACAGCGGGCGAGAATCGGGCCAGGCCCAGATCGAGCAGCTTGACCACTCCCTCCGGCGTGAGCATCAAGTTCGACGGTTTCACGTCGCGGTGGACCAGCCCGTGCTCGTGGGCGACCTGCAGGGCGAGGGCCGCCTGCCGGGCCAACTCGCAGGCGTCGGCGACGGCTACCCGGCCCAAGCGGCGGCCGATCTTCGCCAGGTCCAGCCCCTCGACGTACTCCATAATCAGCACCAGCCGGCCGTCGATCTCCCGGGCGTCGTAGGCCCGGACGACGTGCGGATCGTCGAGCCGGCCGATGGCCTTCATCTCGCGCTCGAAGCGGACGACCGCCCGGGCGTCGCCGGCCCGGCCCGGCGGCAAGACCTTGATGGCGACGACGCGGTCCAAGCGATTATGCAGGGCCTTGTAGACCTTGCCCATGCCGCCGCTGCCGATGCGCTCGATCAAATGGTACTCGCCGAGTTGATCCTGGAGCGAAATTTCGGCGTCGTCGGGCGTCGGCCGATCGGTCGAGGCGGGGCTATCCACAATCAGGGCGGCCCGCCGAACCGCCGCGGCGCAGGCCGATTCCTCCAAGTATGGGTCCGCGTCGGCGGGGCCGCGGAGCCGGCCGACCAGCGTGTCGTCGACGTCGGAGAGCGTGACCAGCTCGGCCTGACATACAGGGCACGAGTCCAGATGGTCGACCAGCGAGTCGGAGTCATCCTCGGAGAGTTTACCGACCAGATAGTCGAGCAGAGTCTCACGGTTCGGGCATTTGACGAGCGACATGGTACGACTCCTCTGCAAGGCTGCTAATGGCCGTGGACAATATGCCACAAGTTTTTGGGATTGAGAAAACTCTTTTGATGGTCTTAGGTCTTGGGTCTTGGTCTTGGGTCTTGGCACGAAGACCCAAGACCTAAGACCCAAGGCCCAAGACCACAATTGGATGCGGCTACGTCGCGCTAGGATCAAGGCCCCTATTATGTCTAACGCTGGCGTTTGACACCATCTTGCCGATTCATTCCGCCGAGTCCTGCAACTCCCGCCGCAACCGCCGGAGAACGCGGGATTTCGCCTGGTAGACCGCCGGGAGACTCATCCCCAGTTCGGCGGCCACGTCGGCGGGCGAACGGCCATTGACCACAATCCGCCAAAACGCCTCCCAGGTGTTTTGCTCGAACTCGACCCGGACCGCCTCCATCGCCCGGCGGGCGAACAGCACGTCGGTGTCCAAACGGCAGGTTTGAATCGATGAGCGATCCAGCAACTCGGGCCGATCGAGAAGCCGACGATAGGCGGTCGTGCCCCCTTCGGCCACAGGCAGTCCCCGCCGGCGGCGAAAATGATCGTAGACCTTGCTCCGGGCAATCGTCCGCAGCCAGCCGCCGAAACTGTCGCCCGGCCGGTCGCGATGGAAGCGGGCCATTCCCCCGGCTACCGCGGCGAAGACCTCCTGGACCACGTCGGCCGCGTCGCCGCCGGCGACGCCCAGTTGGCGGCACCAGCGATAGACCGTCGGGCCGTAGAGATCGACCAGCCGCCGCCACGCGTCCGGCCGCTGCGAGCGAATCTGCTCGAGCAGCGTCGAAGAGATGGAACTCGGTTCGTCCGTGCCGCAGTGGTCCGGAATGGATGCGTTCATGTCGTTCCGATGTAGGGTGGGTCAAGCGGAGTGCGGCCCCACCAAGACGGTTAAACATGCGTACAGGGTGGGGCTGCGCTTCGCTTGACCCACCCTACAATTCTCTATTCCGACGGCGTGAACTTGTACTCCTGCTTGAAAGCCACGTCGAAATCGAAGATGTCGTCGAAGTCCACCCGCAGGTCGGAGGGGGTTTTCCGCATCTGGCCGACGCGGATCAGATTGAAGACGATTTCGCCGAAGTCGCCCGTGCAGCGGAGGCCCCAACTGTTCAGCACGGTCTTGGCCATCAGCCCGTACTGTTCGAGGGCGTAGCGGCGGATCGCCTCGCACAGTTCGCGGCCGGTGACGTGGCGTTCGCCCGCGGCCGGCGCCTCGGGCGTCGTCGGAGGTCCGCGGCGTCGTCGGTGGATCGGCTCGCTCGGGCTCTCGTCGCCCATGCCCAAATCCTCCTGCGCGTAGTGCAACGCCTCGAAGAGAAAGGCGTAGGCTTCCACCGTGTATCGTTTATCCTCTTCGAGGAGCCGGGCTATCGGATGGGCTGGATCGAGCATGAGGGGCAGGGATCAGAAGTCAGAGGTCGGAGGTCAGGGTATCAGGGGTCGGTATCGGGATTCGGGCGGCCGCTACGCGGATTCATCCGGCGTTTGATCGTTCTCTCCGCGTCGTGCGGTGAAGGTATCTTCGTCGTGGGGTGAGGCTTCTTCCACCGCGCGGGCGGCTTGCTCGTATTCGTCGAACTCGTAGCGGAGGCAGCACTTCAGCCGCCCGCAACGGCCGGAAATCTTCGTCGGATCGAGCGTGGCCTTCTGCATCTTGGCCATCCGCATCGAGACCGGGGGCATCTCGACCAGGTGCGTGTTGCAGCAGACGGGGCAGCCGCAATCGCCGTAGTCGGCCAGCAGCTTGGCCTCGTCGCGGACGCCGATCTGCCGCATTTCGATCCGCGTCTGGAACTCGCCGGCCAGCTCGCGGACCAGCTCGCGGAAATCGACGCGGCTTTCGGCCAGATAGTAGACCACGATCCGCTCGCCGCCGAAGACGTGTTCCACGTCGACCAGTCGCATTTTCAGTCCCAGCCGATCGACGTGCTGCTGGCAAACGTCGAATTGCTGGCGGGACTGCTGCCTGAGGCGGACCATTTCGTTCCGGTCCTCGGCGGTCATTTCGCGGATGATCTGGCCGGCGCCTGGGTCTTTCATGCGGGCCACGGTCTGGGGATCGGCCTCGCAGAGGACTTCGCCCGATCTCCAGTCCGCGGTCGGTGCGGGCAATGACTTTCATGCCGCGGGAGTACACCTGCCCGCCCGACGGCGAAAACACGCCCAACAATCTCATCGCGCCGTAGCGCACTACGTAGTCTGCCATGTTGCTGATTTGTTTCTGTTGCGGATTGTAGGGTGGGACAAGCGAAGCGCGGTCCCACCATGTATTTCGCCGTTGTTGATGGGACCGCACTTCGCTTGTCCCACCCTACGCACGCTTTCCGCAACAGAAACCAATTTTATCCGAAATGGCCCGAATCAGGAAGGGAAACGGCCGAGAAGGCGTAAGTCCCGGAAATCTCACAATTTCGGGAACATCCCTTCGGCCACCTGGCGGAGCTTGCGGGGATGGACGATCCGTACCCGCGAGGGGCCGGCCTCGGCGATCAGCCCGGCCTCGGTCAAGCGGCGGAGCGTGCGGGAAAAGGTCTCGCTGGTCAGGTTCAGGTGGCTGGCCAGGTGGCGTTTCATGCCCGGCAGGCGGACGACGCCGTCCGTCTCCGCCGTTGAGCCGGCCAAATCGAGCAGGAAGCGGGCCAGCCGCCCGGCGGCGTCGCGCAGGGCAATGTCCTCCATCATCGCGACCAGCCGGCGGACCCACAGCGTCAGACCGGTCATCATGCCGAGGCACAAGCGGTGGTCTTCGTCGAGCAAGCGGCGAAAGCGTTCCTGGGGCAAAAGGGCGCAGGCGGTCTTTTCGACGGCCTCGGCCGCGGCGGGGACGGGGAAGCAGCCGATAGCGGCCACCTCGGCGAAGCTGTCGCCCGGGCCGGCGATGTGCAGAACGTGTTCCTTTCCCCCCGCGCCGGTCTTGAAGACGCGGACCAGCCCCGCGCCGACGACGAACACGCCGGGGGGCGGGTCGTTTTCGCGGAAAATAGCCTGCCCCTTGCGAAAGTGGCAGACCCGGCCGACGGCCGCCAAACGCCCGAATCCCTGCGGCGAAACCTCGGAAAACAGCGGGCAGGCGTCCAAAATCTCGATTATGTTCACGGACTTGATCCAGATCAAGGACGGGTGTTGCCGAACCGGATAGTATTGTATTGTATGTTCCGGGCAGCCGGCCGCCCAGGCGGCGCTGGAGCGGATATCTCGACAAGCGTTTACCGTGTAGAAAATAGCCGGAGGCGAACCGCACATCTCAGTAATAAGTCATTGTTGTATATGGTCATCTAGCCGCGAAGCGGCGAAAGTCCGTAGCCAGGGGGTCAGCCCCTGGAAGAAAGCGATATTCACGCGGGGCCCCGTCGGGGCAGTAGTACTGTCGCCGCTAAGCGGCTTTCACGAAACTCGCGATCTTTTCCCAGGGGCTGACGCCCCCGGCTATCGACTAGCGTCCCTTCGGGACTAATAAACTTCGCCGAGATTATTTCCGGCTTGAAAATAACATCGAAATTATTGGATTAGCCGCCGGCTAATGCTCACACATCATCAGACTTCCGGCGTCTGTTAGCCGCCGGCTATTGTGAAACAATCTTCGACACATAAGGAGCGAAATCGAATGTACTGCTACCAATGCGAACAAACCGCCAAGGGGTCCGGCTGCACGGTGATCGGCGTCTGCGGCAAGGAGCCGGGCACGGCCGCGCTGCAAGACCTGCTGGTCCACGCCACGAAGGGCATCTCGATGTACGCCTATCGCGCCGCGGAACTTGGCGTTCGGGACGAAGAGGTCGATCGCGGCGATCCTCGATTACCTCTTCGCCACCGTGACCAACGTCGATTTCGCTCCCGAGCGGCTCCGGGAACACCTCGTCGCCGCCGCCGCGATCCGCGATCGGGCGAAAGAGCTGTACGAAAACGCCTGCGAGGACAAAGGCAAGGCCCCGGAAATCCTCGACGGTCCAACCGACTGGCGGCCCGCCGCCGATCTCGACGGACTGATCCGGCAGGGCGAGGAGGTCTCGCTCACCAAGCGTCAGACGCGGCTGGGCAACGACGTGACCGGCCTGCAAGAGTTGATTCTCTACGGGCTGAAAGGGGCCGCCGCCTACGCCGATCACGCCATGATCCTCGGCTACGAAGACCCGAACGTCTACGCCACGTTCCACGAGGCGCTCGATTTCCTCACCAATGAGAATCCCACGCAAGAGGCGCTGCTCGAATGGGTGCTGAAGGCGGGCGAACTGAACCTGACGGTGATGGGCCTGCTGGACGCCGCCAACACCAGCACCTACGGCCACCCGGAGCCGACCGCGGTCCGCGTCACGCCCGTCGCCGGCAAGTGCATCGTCGTCTCGGGCCACGACCTGAAGGACCTCGAAGAACTGCTCAAGCAGACCGAGGGCAAGGGGATCAACGTCTACACGCACGGCGAGATGCTCCCCTGCCACGCCTATCCCGGCTTGAAGAAATACAAGCACCTGGTGGGCAACTACGGCGGGGCCTGGCAGGACCAGCGCAAGGAGTTCGACGAGTTCCCCGGCGCGATCCTGATGACCACCAACTGCATCCAGAAGCCCAAGGACGGCTACATGGGGCGCATCTTCACCAGCGGGCTGGTGGCCTGGCCGGGCGTGCGGCACATCGGACCCGACCGCGATTTCACGCCGGTCATCGAGGCCGCCCTGGCCGCCGAGGGCTTCGCCGAGGACGCGCCCGAGCAGACCATCACCGTCGGCTTCGGCCATCACGCCGTGTTGGGCGTGGCCGACAAGGTGGTCGCCGCGGTGAAGGCCGGACAGATTCGCCACTTCTTCCTCGTCGGCGGCTGCGACGGGGCCAAGTCGGGACGCAACTACTACACCGAGTTCGCCCAACAGGTGCCCCAGGATTGCGTGATCCTCACCCTGGCCTGCGGCAAGTACCGCTTCAACAAGCTGCCCTTCGGCGCCATCGACGGCATTCCGCGGCTGCTGGACGTGGGCCAGTGCAACGACGCCTATTCGGCCGTCCAGATCGCCACGGCGCTGGCCGAGGCCTTCAAGTGCGAGGTGAACGAATTGCCGCTGTCGCTGGTCCTTAGTTGGTACGAGCAGAAGGCGGTGGCGATCTTGCTGACGCTGCTGTACCTGGGCATCAAGAACATCCGCCTCGGCCCGACCCTGCCGGCGTTCATCACCCCGCCGGTGCTCAATCTGCTGGTCGAGAAGTTCAACATTGCCCCGATCACCACGCCGGAGGCGGACTTGAAGGCGATACTGGGGTAGTGGATTGCGGTTTTTCATGCCGCGCGATAGAATATAAATATGAGTTTCGAGTGGGATCCGGCGAAGGCCGACTTGAACTTGGATAAACACGGCGTCTCATTTGACGAGGCGGCCACAGTGTTTTCGGATCCTTTGTCAATTACATACGACGATCCCGATCATTCCCAAGATGAGGAACGCTTCCTGACTTATGGAACTTCACGATCCGGCAGGCTGTTGATAATCTCGCATACCGATCGAGCGGATCGGATCCGGATCATCAGCGCGCGGCGCACAACGGCTTGGGAGCGAAGGAAATATGAAAAAGAAACCTAAATCGGAATTGGACGATGACCTGCGGCCCGAATACGACCTTTCCCAACTCAAGGGTAAAGTCCGCGGGAAATATGCAAATCGATTCAAAGAGGGAACAAATCTTGTGCTCCTGTCACCTGAAGTGGCGCCTTACTTTCCCAATGAAGAATCGGTCAACGCGGCATTGAAGTCGTTGGTCGACATCGCCAAGACTCACATCCACGAGACCCGGTGAGCACGGCCAATTAATCCGAATATTGGCCAGTTGCGGAGCGCCCTGCCGGCGTTCATCACTCCGCCGGTCCTCAATCTGTTGGTCGAGAAGTTCAACATCGCCCCGATCACCACGCCGGAAGCGGACTTGAAGGCGATACTGGGGTAGTTGTGAAGTTTCGGTCGGAGTCTGTATAATGATCGTGAAATGAACGATCACGAACAGACTTCTCCGAAACTGCCGTTGCCCAGATGGTGTTTCATACTGTTTGCGATTCCTACGTTTTTCATGCCGCTAGCATGGCTGCTGACGGGAATTTGGGTGGTCATAGGGATACTTGCAGGGCATTTCGTCGATAAGCCCGACTGGATCGTCGCTGTCGCCTATCCGAGCTTTTACGTCACCTTTGCGATGTGGCCCATCTATGTGGCCTGGGTCGTTCTGTCCAGGCGACTTAATTTGCGGGAAAAGTTGTTGTGGCTCATTCTCGTTACACTGATGAACATGGTTGGCATGGCCATGTTCTTCATTTTCATGCTGCGGCGATACCTGGGCATTGAGGGGCGAACAAGCCCTCGCGACGAGGCTGCCCTGGATTCCTTCTTGCGTAGGTGCAATGTTGATCGGCAAGAATTGTCGCCCGGACAGTTGGACTTGTTGAGGTCGAATTGCCGGGGCCGCAGACTGGCGAAGTGGGCCGCATTGCCCATGCTGCTGGTTGCGGCGCTAATGCTCTACGAGGCAGTAGTGTTTATTCCGAGGGATTTAGCGGGGGGATTTTCCGGTCTGATACCAACTCATTTGGTTGTTATCGACAGCGCTAAAGGGACCAAGAAGGAGTATAAGCCGGATGATGAAACCGAGAAGATGTTCGTCAAGCTCTATCTTACCTTCGGAGCAGCCGCGGGAGTGATGGGAACGTGTGGAATCGTTTTCCTCTTCAATTTCGCACTCCTGTTTTTCGGAAATGGAAATCGAAAACTTATCGTTGATTTTCTGAAAGTCCGCCGGCGGAGGTAATAGTCCTGCTCAATGCAGAGTGCGTCGCATTTAATCCGGATCGGTCAACGACTCTTTCCGACGCGCGATCGCGCAGACGTTTTTTTGCTTTCTCCCGGGAGTTGCGAAAGGCGAATGACGAGATGAAGCGCTTCGTTCACGACGGTTTCGTTGGGAAATGCCTGGGCTACTTCCGGATCGAGCAGAACCAGGTTGGTCCCCTCGCGGCAACGCGCCGCGTACTTGCCCTGCACGCCTTTCTTGAGCAGTTTCTTGAAGTCATACTCCGGCCGCAAATCGTCATCCATTTCGTTCTTAATTTTCTTTATCCTAGCGCGGCTTAGCCGCAACCAATTGTGGTCTTGGGTCTTGGGTCTTAGGTCTTCGTGCCAAGACCTAAGACCCAAGACCTAAGACCCAAGACCGTCAAAGATTGAGGACGATTTCTCAATCCCAAAAACTAATGGCATAATGAAGTATCCCTGCATTATGGTGTAGTGTCAAGAGGCCCGAGAGGGGACGGACTTGCTCCGCTTCCAACGTAGGATTGTCGTGATAAAGTGCGGGAACTTCTTGCCCTGGGAAACGTCCAAACGGTTGAGGATCAACCACATTCCCCCAAGAAAAGGGTATTTGCCATGCGAGCCTTCGTCCTACCGTTGCTGTCCACTTGTATGTTTCTGGCCTGCGGAGATTTACTGCACGCAGCCCCACCCAAGGCAGCGGACTCCGCCGTTGTCCGGGCCGACAACCAGTTTGCCGCGGACCTTTATGGTCAGTTGAGCAAGGAGCAGCCCGGCAAAAACCTCTTCTTTTCGCCCATCAGCCTTTCGATGGCGCTGGGGATGGCGGCCGCCGGGCGCGGGGCGAGACCGAGACCGAGATGGCCAAAGTCCTGCGTCTCACCGGCCGGCTCGATCAGGCCCAAACGATGTATCACAAGATGCTCAGCCGCTGGAACACGACCGGCAAAAACCGCGGCTACCAGCTTCGCGTGGCGAATCGCCTCTGGGGTCAAGAGGGCTATCCCTTCCTGCCCGAATACCTGGATCTTACCCGCCGGTCCTACGACGCGGAGTTGGGCGTATTGGACTTTGCGCAGAGCGAGGCCGCCCGGCGGGAAATCAACGCCTGGGTCGAACGCCAGACGGCCGACAAGATCAAGGAGCTGATCCCGCCCGCCACGCTTAACGCCGCCACGCGATTGGTGTTGACCAATGCCATCTACTTCAAGGGGGACTGGGCCAAGCAATTCAAGAAAGAGCGAACCATCGAGACGGACTTCGCCGTTTCCGCGGCGAAGAAGGTGAAAGTCCCCTTTATGCGGCAGACGCGGACGTGCCCTTATGCCGAGGACGCCTTGCTCCAGGTCGTGGAGATTCCCTATAAGGGTAATGAATTGAGCATGGTCGTGCTGCTCCCGAAGGCTTCGG
The DNA here is from genome assembly GCA_963733145.1 of uncultured Planctomycetota bacterium. Lineage (GTDB taxonomy): Bacteria > Planctomycetota > Planctomycetia > Pirellulales > Thermoguttaceae > JAHIKV01. The sequence continues at coordinate 29,831 of CAVTCJ010000001.1, forward strand.
GCGGGCTGGCCGAACTGGAAAAGTCGCTTTCAGCGGAGTGGATCGCTCAACTGTATGCGAAGCTCCGCCCGGAAGACGTGGCCCTGCAGCTTCCCAAGTTCAAGCTGGAAACCTCGTTTTCACTGAAGCCGACGCTGGAAGCGATGGGGATGCGGCTGGCCTTTTCGGAGGCTGCCGATTTTTCGGGCATCAGCGGCCGCGAAGACCTCTTCTTTTCCGTGGTGCTACACAAGGCCTTTGTGGAGGTAAACGAGCAGGGAACCGTGGCCGCCGCATCCTCGATGGCGGGCGCCGCCATTACCGGCGAAGAGGAGCCGATCATCTTCCGCGCCGACCATCCCTTCATATTCATGATCCGCGACAAGCGGGACGGGAGCATCTTATTTCTCGGGCGGGTGGTCAATCCGCAGGGATAAGAAATATCGCGCCGGCCCGCTTCAGATTCTGCGGCTGTCATAGGCCCAGTGCAACAGGGCTTGGCGCTGCTTGCGGCGGCAATCGAGGTCGCCCGGTCGGCAGTTCTTTTTCAGTTGGGCGACGTGCCGCTGGATGGCCTTCCAGCGGCGGATTTGCCGTTGGTCGTCGGGGCCACGCCGGCCCAGGTAGTAGCGGCAGTACCACTGGAACCAGCCGCGCGGGTCCTCGTCGCAAATCCAGCCTTTTGCCCGCCAGTAGGCCAGCGGCTGCGAGGCGTTCACGCCGAAAAAGTTCAGCTCGGGATCGTGGAACTCGTGGCAGAGCCGGGCGTGGGCGAACCACTCGGCGGGAAACTCCGCCCCGCAGTCGGTCATGTACTTGCCGCCGAAGACGCCCAGCCGCAGCATCTCCTCCGGCGTCAACTCGGGTTTGAACTCGCTGTGGAAATCGCGGCCCGGCGGCGCGGTCAGGCAATACTCGTATCCCTGCTGCATCAGGTCGTGGACGACGACGAGTTTTCCGCGCATGGCTCGGTCTCCCGACCCTTGGACCGGACAACTGAAGTCTACCGGGGCGGCATGCCACCCGTCAATGGGAGGCGGGATCGCCCGGCTTTCGACTCGACGCCAAGGGCAAAGCCCGATAAAATAGGCGGTTTCACTAGAGCGTAGGGTGGGACAAGCGAAGCGCAGTCCCACCCTGTTTCCCTTTATTGACTGTCGGATAAGTAATGCAACTGTTTAGCGGCCGACGGTACGTCGGCCAGCGGCGGAACACGGGCCGTCGTGCCGACGGCCGCTAAACAGATGTTGCATTAGTTTTCTGAGCATCAATATATGTTTCGCTTTCTGGTGGGACCGCGCTAAAGCTTGTCCCACCCTACGAACTGTCACATATCGGTTGGTGAGTGCATGACGAAAGCCGCGCGGCGAGTGGTCGTTACCGGATTGGGACTGGTCAGCCCCTTGGGCAATACCAAGGAGGCCCTGTGGGAGGCGCTCTCGGCCGGGCGGAGCGGCGTCGCGCCGTTGGAATGCGACGGGGCCGAATCGTTGCCGGTCGGCTTCGGCGCGGCGGCGCGGCAGTTCACCGGCGCGATCGACGATTTCGGTCCTCTGCCGAAGGAGCAAAAGAAGGCCGTCCGCAAGGGCCTGAAGGTGATGTGCCGCGAGTGCCAGATGGGCGTGGCCGCCGCTCAACTTGCGTTGGCCGACGCCGGTCTGAACCTCGACCGGACCGAGCCGGACCGCAGCGGCGTCGTTTTCGGCATGGACTATCTACTGACCGAGCCCGAGGAGTATTCCGAAGGCGTCGCAAATTGCGCGGACGATGCGGGCCGCTTCCAGTTTCCCCGCTGGGGGACCGACGGGCTGGCCAAGATGTCGCCCCTCTGGCTGCTGAAGTACCTGCCGAACATGCCGGCCAGCCACCTGGCCATTTACAACGACTTTCGCGGCCCGAACAATTCGCTGACCATGCGCGAGTCGGCGGCCGACGCCGCCCTGGGCGAGGCCTATCAGATCATTCTCCGCGGCAGCGCGGACTTGATGCTCGTCGGCGCCACCGGCTCGCGGCTGCACCCGATGAAAATGATCCACGTCCTCAGCCAGGAGGAAGTGGCCGCCGGCGACGGCGACCCGGCCGCGGTGAGCCGCCCGTTCGACCGCGATCGGCGGGGCATGGCCCTGGGCGAAGGAGCCGGGGCCGTGGTGCTCGAAGAACTATCGGCCGCCCAAGCCCGGGGCGCAACGATCTACGGCGAGGTGCTCGCCGCCGCCGGCAGTTCGGCCATCGGCCGGCGGTTCGAGGCCCAGCGCGGCCGGGCGATGCAAAACGTCCTGCAAGCGGTCTTGCAGGCGGCCGGCATGAACGCCGACGACGTGGGCCACCTCCATGCCCACGGGCTGAGCACCCGCAGTGGCGACGCCGAGGAGGCCGGCGCAATTCGACGGGCCTTCGCCGAGCGAAAACTGCCGCTCCCCGTTACGGCCGCGAAGAGTTATTTCGGCAATCTCGGCGCGGGCAGCGGATCGGTGGAATTGATCGCCAGTCTGCTGGCTCTGCAACACAACCGCTTGTTCCCGATTCTCAACTACTCGACGCCCGACCCGGAGTGTCCGATCGCGGCGGTCCGCGACGGCGACGCATCGCCGGGCGACAGCTTCGTCCATCTCAGCGTCACGCCCCAAGGCCAGGCCGCCGCGGTGCTGCTGCGGCGATACGGATAACTGGCTACTGTTCCTTCCGCAAGAAAATCGCCCCAAGATCGCGGGAGGCATGCACGATCCGGGCGACTTCTATTCCATCGGCTGCAGGTTTATACAGAACAACAAAACTGCCCGCCGTGAAGCTGCGAGGGTTTCCGGGGAGATCCCGCCGCAACTCGCCCAACAAAGGGTTTCCGCCCAATAGTTCAAACTTATTGAACAGTTTTTCCAGTTGGTTCACGGCCGCCGAGGGATTTCGATCGGCAATGTGGCAGGCAATTTCATCGAGATCGGATTCGGCCTGCCGGGAGAGTCTGAACTTGGTCATTGGCCGGCTCCGCCGACGCAATTCGAGCGTTGGGCGGCTTGCTGCTTCAAGTCCTCGAATCGTTTTCGCAAACCATCCTCATCGTATTCGGTGAACTCGCCGCGTTCGAGTTGTTCCATGCCCAGCCGTACGTCTTCGCAGAACCGCCGCTGTCGGTCTTGAACGCTGCGGAGGACTCGCACCGCGTTGATTACGAGATCCTGCTCTGATTGGTAGTTGCCGGCGGCGACCTGTTCTTCGACGAATTTCTCAAGTTCGGGAGGCAGGGATTGAGCGATCATGGCGGCGTTCCTTAAACAGAATGTCCGGCTACCATCTGTATCCTAAACCCGTCGGGCAGTTTTGGCAAGTGTTTCCCACGATCGCCGGCAACACGGCTTACGGGAACGCTCTGTTTAACGATGGCAAAAAATTATGCGCGATTTTTGCGGCACAATGTGTCGTGTGCCATAACGGCGTCGCAGGTCAATCGCGTTATCCATTTTGACTTTTGCCCGGCCCGGTCGGCGGCCAACAGCCGCCGGCACCTTCCCCGGGGTTTACGCCCTGGCTACCGGCTATCGGCGCTCCGCGGCTGCCCAAGAATCAATGGCATTTATTGTTTCGCCCCCAACAGCCACGCCAGCACGCCCTTCTCCACGTGCATGCGATTGGCCGCCTCTTGGAAAACGACGCTCTGCGGGCCGTCGATCACCGCGTCGGCGACTTCGTCGCCGCGATGGGCGGGCAGACAGTGCATGAACACGGCGTCGCTCGGGGCGTGCCGCATCAGCTCGGCGTTCACCTGGTAGGCGGCGAAGTCGCGCCGCCGGATCGCCTGCTCCGACTCCTGGCCCATGCTCGCCCAAACGTCGGTGTAAACCGCGCTGGCCTCCCGCACCGCCTCGATCGGATCGGCCGTGACGGTCAGGTCCAGCTCGGGCACCTGCTGCCGGATCCAGGCCAGCGCCGGCTCGTCGAAGCGGTAGCCCTCGGGCGTGGCCATCGTCATCCGCACGCCCAGCTTGCCGCAAATGATGGCCAGGCTGCGGGCGACGTTGTTGCCGTCGCCGATCCAGGCCAGCGTCAGGCCCTTCAGTTTGCCGAACACCTCGCGCATCGTATACAGATCAGCCAGCGCCTGGCAGGGATGCGAGAAGTCGGTCAGTCCGTTGATGACCGGGCAGGCGGCGTGTGCGGCCAACTCGACTACGGTCTGATGCAGGAAGCCGCGGAATACGATCACGTCGGCGAACTTGTCGAGGTTTCGGGCGAAATCGGCAATGGTTTCACGTTTGCCGAGTCCGGCGTCGCCCAGGAAGACGGCGGTCCCGCCCAGGTGGGCCATGCCGGCCTCGAAACTCACCCGCGTCCGCAGCGACGGCTTCTCGAACAACAGAACCATCACCCGCTCGGCCAGCAACGGCTCCCGCAGCCCTTGCTTGTAGTCCTGCTTGAGTTCCTCCGAGATGGAAAAAATCCGTTCGATTTCGGCCGTGGTGAAGTCGGCCAAGGTCAGTAGATGTCGCATTATATTGCGAAGCCGCCAGCGGCTTCCTCCGTTGTGATAGATAACTTTGCGTGATTCCGGGAGAAAATTCGTTTAGCCCCGGCGTCCACGCCGGGAAAGCGACGCTTCGGATAATAGGCCATCTATTCCCGGCGTGGACGCCGGGGCTAAACCGCAGCATCATCCCAATATCGTGCAAGTCCGTTGAGATATGCATTCCGCCACAAACTCGCCCCGCTCAGCCCGCGAACAGCCGCTGCTGGATGGCTTTCTCCAGAATCCCGAGGCTGCCTTGCCGCGGCTTCAGGTCGTAGCGCACGCGGACCACCGGCTTATTGACGGTGATGATCCGGGCCAGGTCTATCGGCGTTCCGCTGAGGATCACGTCGGCGTCGATGGCGTTGATCGTCCGCTGCAAATCGTGCTTTTGCTGGTCGGAATATCCCATTGCCGGCAGAATGCCGCGGCCGATATTGGGATATTTCAGATAGGTTTCGGCGATCTTGCCGACGGCGTGATGCCGCGGCTCGACGACTTCGCCCGCCCCGAACCGCTCGGCGGCGACCATCGCGGCGCCGATCCGCATTTCGCCGTGGGTCAAGGTCGGACCATCCTCGATGACCAGCACGCGCCGGCCGCGAATCTCGCCGTCGAGGGTGAGCTCGGAATCGGCCTCGACCACTTTGGCCGTGGGGGCGATGCGGTGGATGTTGTCGCGGATGATTTTCAGTTGTTCGCCGTTGGCCGAGTCCATCTTGTTGATGACCACGACGTCGGCCATCCGCAGATTGGCTTCGCCGGGATAGTAGGCCACTTCGTGCCCCGCCCGCAGCGGATCGACCACCACGATCTTCAGGTCGGCGTGGTAGAAGGGCATGTCGTTGTTGCCGCCGTCGAAGAGAATCACGTCGGGATTGTCCCGCTCCTCGGCCGCGCGGACGATGGCCTCGTAATCCACGCCCGAGTAGATCACGTTTCCGGCGACGATGTGCGGCTCGTACTCTTCCATCTCCTCGATCGTGCAGTGTTGCTCGTCGAGGTCCTTGATGGCGGCGAAGCGCTGCACCTTCTGGGCTTCGAGGTCGCCGTAGGGCATGGGGTGGCGGATGGCGACGACCCGTTTGTTGAGCTTGCGGAAGATGTCGTAGACGTAGCGGGTGGTCTGCGATTTCCCGCAGCCGGTGCGGACGGCGCAGATCGAGATCACCGGCCGGGTCGATTTGATCATGGTCGTTTTGCAGCCCATGAGAATGAAGTTCGCCCCCATCGCGTTGACCAGCGCGGAGAGCGACATCACGTGGGTGTAGGGCACGTCGCTATAGGCGAAAACCACGTCGTCGACGTCGTGCTGCTTGATCAACTCGGCGAGCCGGGCCTCCTCGTAGATGGGAATGCCCTGGGGATAGAGTTTTCCGGCCAGCGAGGGCGGGTATTTCCGGCCGTCGATGTCGGGAATCTGGGTCGCCGTGAAGGCCACCACCTCGTACTCCTCGTTGTCGCGGAAATAGGTGTTGAAGTTGTGGAAATCCCGCCCCGCCGCGCCGACGATAATCACTTTCTTTCGAGCCACGATAAACCTCCGTCAAAAGGACCAAGAGGCCATCAGAAAAGTCTCCCGCTCCAAAAAGGAGAGGGCAAGGGGGTGGGGGCCTGTGGGGACATTCGTTTTGGGCCGGACCGCTCGTCCGCTCAGCCACCCCCGCCAACCCTCTCCCAGCGAGAGAGGGGACAGTTTCGATCATCTTTCGGACCGCATCCGGCCATTTATCCATGTATATCGGGGCCCTTCGTCCTCGTCAACACATCCCCCGGCCGCGATTTTACCCGACAATTCGCCCCCCACTCCGGCTGAATTGCCTCTTGACTATGTACAACCGTATATTGTATGATTGTCTGCGAGGTCGTTTCGCCATTGGGGGAGGCGACTTCCGTCGCCGCCGATTGCAGCGTCGTTTAAGATGTCGGCAAAAAACAACATCGGTATATGTAGGACAGCCGCCCCCGGCTGTGCAGGGCGATGCGCACAGCCGAGGGCGGCTGTGCAGGGCGATGCGCACAGCCGAGGGCGGCTGTGCTACAAGTTGTTTTTTGACAACTGCTAAGGTGCGATCGGCGACTACAGTGCCGTTAATTATTGGGAGAAACGGGCAGCCCCCGCCACCGTCACGCAAAGGAATCAACACTATGGGACAATTCGACAATTTGACCGCCCGCCAACGGGACGTGTACAAGTTCATCCGCGACAAGATTCGCGGCCGGGGCTATGGGCCGACCGTCCGCGAGATCGCCGCCCAGTTCGACATCAATTCGCCCAACGGGGTGGTTTGCCATCTGAAGGCCCTGGTCAAAAAAGGCATGATTTCCCGCGAGCCGAACATGTCCCGGGCGATCCAGTTGATCGCCGAGCCGATCGAGGAGCGGGGCCTGCCGCTGGCCGGCACCATCGCCGCCGGCGTGCTTCACGAGGCCATCGAGCAGAACGACCGCGTCGATTTCCAGGAGATGCTCCAACCTAGCACGAAAAACCGCTTTGCCCTCAAGGTCAAAGGGGACTCGATGATCGAGGAGCAGATCGCCGACGGCGACTTCGTGGTGGTGCAAAAACAACGCACCGCCCGCAAAGGCCAGATTGTCGTCGCCTTGACCGACGACGGCGAGGCCACGCTGAAACGCTGGTTCCCCGAGAAGAACCGCATCCGCCTACAGCCGGCCAACTCGACGATGAAGCCGATCTACGTGAAAAACGCCCGCGTGCTGGGCGTGGTCGTGGGCGTGGTGCGGAAGGTGGGGTAAAATACATTTAGGAATGCCCCCAGGACAGTGGAGATACTCAGATGAAAAGAATCACTCGCGTGGAAGTCTTGGAGGACTATTGTCTGGCATATCCTTCGATGATGGGGTGCGGGGAAAAGTGGATTTGCATAATCTAGCCGGCAGCGGCGTGTTTGCCTTATGGAATGACTACGACGCCTTTAGAAAAGTGAGGATCGGCGACTCAGGCGAACTCGTTTGGTCCGATCAAGTGGACCTCTGCCCCGATTCCCTTTACCTGCAGGTCACGGGGAAGAGAGCGGAAGACATCTTTCCCGGCTTGAAACAGTTGGCAAATGTCTGATATTGAGATGTTTCGGAGGGCCATCATGAGCCATTTATTCACCGCGTACATCGAATACGACCCGGAAACGTCAATGTACGTCGGATCGATTCCGGGGCTTGTCGGCGCACACAGCCAAGGAACTACGCTCGATGAACTTCGGTCGAACCTTCAGGAAGTGATCGAGTTGATTATAGAGGAACAACGCAGCCGGGGCGAATCGGTTCAGATCGAGCCGTTCGTGGGCATTCAACAGATCGCGGTGGAAGTATGAGCCGGTCGTCGGTCGTTGACGCCCGAACGATGGAACAGGTCCTATTCAGTCTCGGGTTCGCCAAAACCCGACAACGAGGAAGCCACGCCTTTTATCGTCACACCGACGGTCGCACCACGACGCTTCCCCATCACCCGGGTCGGGATCTCGCCAGACCGTTAATTCGGGCAATCCTGCGGGAAATTGACCTTACTCCGGAGAAATATGAAGAAGCGTTACGAAAGTTGTAATGCTCGTCTTCAAGCATCCAATCTGTGCGAGTTGAGTGTGAACTACGGCGGCATCGAAATCCCAAGCGAACGAATCGCCGACTTCTGCCGGCGGAATCGCATCCGCCGGCTGGCGCTGTTCGGCTCGATTCTGCGCGACGACTTTGGCCCGGCGAGCGACGTCGACGTGCTCGTGGAGTTCGCCCCGGACGCCGGCGTCGGCCTGCGGTTCTTTGCCCTCGAGCGTGAATTGGCCCAAATCCTGGGCCGGAAAGCGGACCTGAACACGCCCGGCTTTCTCGACCGATACTATCGAGAGGAAGTCCTGCGCAAGGCGGAGGTGCTGTATGACGATGCGTGACGATCGGACGCGGCTGCTGCACGTCCGCGACCATCTGGCCGAGGCCGTGGCCCTGCTGGGCGAGAAATCCCGCGCCGAATTGGAGGCCGACCGGCTGCTGAACCTCTCCCTGGTCCGGCTGTTGGAAATCGCCGCCCAGTCGGCCGCCCGGGTCTCGGAAGAGACGCAACGCGGACTGCTGGCAATCCCCTGGCCGGACCTCGCCGGGCTGCGCGACCGGCTCCTGCACGGCTACGACACCGTCGATCTGGACATTCTCTGGCACATCGTCCACGACGACCTCCCCCCGCTGGTCGAGCAAATCCAGCAGGCGGCAACCGCTTGACGCGCTTCCCATCCTATCCCATACGCTCCCATTCGTCCCGGAACCGCTCGTAGTCCCGCCTTCGGGCGGCAAAACGTCTCGATAACCGGCTGAATCCGGAACCACGAACTCGCCGGCCCCATCTGCGGCGGGGGATTGGAACTTTTCCCAGCCGGCCGCCGTCATAAACGTAGAATTGTCGGTTCCCGCATTTGTTGGGGGTGGCAGTTCAACTGCCACCCCAACATTGCCGCACAACGTTTCAACCTTATTTGGGAGAAATTGCCATGTATCGCCGTTCGATGTGCCTTGCCGTGTTGTTTGCCCTTGCTTTGCCGCTGGCCGCCCGGGCCGAGGGGCCGAAAAAGACCACCCTGCCGTTGAAAAAGGTCGTGCTGTTCAGCTCGGGCGTCGGCTTTTTCGAGCTTGACGGCAAGGTCCAGGACGACGCCGCCGTGGAAATGAAGTTCAACGTCGACGACATCAACGACCTCTTGAAGAGCATGGTCGTCCAGGACCTCGACGGCGGTCAGGTCTCGACCGTCACTTACGGCTCGAAAGGACCCGATCACCAAGACGCTGAAGAGCTTCTCGATCGACCTGACGACCAATCCCACGCTGGCCGAACTGCTCGGCCAGGTCCGCGGCGAGCGGGTCGTGGTCGAGGCCCCCAACAAGATCAGCGGCGTCATCCTCGGCGTCGAAACGCACAAGAAAAAGATCGGCGAAAACGAAATCATCGAGGTCGACGTGCTCAACCTGCTGACCGACGAAGGGCTGCGGGCGTGCCGCTCGAATCGATCAGCCTGATCAAGCTGGCCAACGAAAAGCTCGACGCCGAGCTGCGCAAGGCCCTGGCCGTGCTGGCCACGGCGCACGCCACGGACAAGAAATCGGTCGAGCTGAGCTTCCTGGGCAAGGGGACCCGCCGGGTGTGGATCGGCTACATCCGCGAAACGCCCGTCTGGAAAACCACCTACCGCCTGGTGCTGTCGACGACGAGAAACCTCTGCTGCAAGGCTGGGCGATCGTCGAAAACACCACCGAGGAGGACTGGAACAACGTGCAACTGACGCTGGTCAGCGGCCGGCCGATCTCCTTCATGATGGACCTCTACCAGCCGCTTTACATCCCGCGGCCGGAAGAGAAGTTGGAACTGTACGCCTCGCTGCGGCCGCAGAGCTACGACCAGGACCTGAGACGCAAGGAATCACGAGATTCGCTAGCCAATGGCCCTGCGCCCGCGAGCAGCCAGGGAATGGCGCGTGGGCAAGGCGGGCGACTGCTCCCGGGTCGCGCGGCTGCGCAGACAATGGGCAAGCTAGACCGATGCGCTACAGGACGAGAGACGGAGCTGGATCGATACTTGCGGCAAGGCGTCCAGCTCCGCCGCCACGGCCGGCGACGTGGGCAGTCTGTTCCAGTACGCCATCGCCACGCCGGTCTCGCTGCCGCGCCAGCAGTCGGCCATGCTGCCGATCGTCAACGCCGACGTGAAGTGCGAAAAGGTCTCGATCTACAATCCGGCGGTGCAGGCCAAGCATCCGCTGAACGGCGCTGCGGTTCACCAACACCACCGACCTGCACCTGATGCAGGGTCCGATCACCGTCTTCGACGGCGGCGTCTACGCCGGCGACGCCAAGATCGACGACCTCCCGCCCGGCGGCGAGCGGCTGATCAGCTACGGCCTGGACCTCGACACCGAGGTCGTTCGCCACAGCGAAGGAAAGCCCGAGGAATTGCTCGGCGTGCGGATCGTCAAGGGCACGATGATCGTCAGCCGCAAGTTCGTCCGCTCGGCGGAGTACACGGTGAAGAACTCGGGCAAGGCGGCGAAGACGGTGCTCGTCGAGTAGCCCATCGAGCCGGCTTGGACGCTGGTCAAGCCGAAGGAGCCGACCGAGAAGACCCGCGACATGTATCGCTTCGCCGTCGAGGCCAAGCCGGGCGTGCCGGCCAAGCTGACCGTCGAAGAGGAACACATCGAGCGTCAGACCGTGGCCCTGACGAACCTCGATCAGAACTCCATTCAGTATTTCCTCAGCGCGAAGGTGATTGGGGAGAAGGTCAAAGCCGCGTTGGCCGAAGTGGTCAAGCGGAAGCACGAGTTGCAGCAAGTCGTCGCCGAGCGGAACCAGTGCCAGCAGCGGATCGCCGCTATCGAACAGCGACCAGTCCCGCATCCGCGAGAACATGGGCCGGCTCGACCGCAACAGCGACATCTACAAACGCTACGTGAAGAAGTTTAGCGACCAGGAAACGGAGATCGAAACCCTCCGTGGCCGCATCGCTGAATTGTCCGACAAGGAAGTCAAACTGGGGAAAGCGCTCAACGAGTACATGATGGGACTCGATTTGGAGTAGGACAGGGCGCTAACTTGTAGGACAGGTTGTCAACCTGTCCTGTAGTCCCGTAGGTTATGCTTTAGCATAACAACCGGGCGAAACCGCGTTTCGTTATGCTGAAGCATAACCTACAAACCTGTCCCGGAAACAAACGCCCGTTGGGGCGGCAGTCGCACTGCCGCCCCTTGTCTTTCTCCAAACCGGGTTCTCGCTTATACTTAAGGAATGAAGTTTTTCCAGGGGAAACATGGGCTGTGGTGGCTCCTTTGGGCCGGTCTGGCGACGGCATTTCCGGGGCCCGCGGCGGCCGATGAAGTGCAACTCGATCGGGTCGATAACGCCGTCCGCGCCCGGCTGGATCGGGTGGAAGCCCAACTGGCCGACCGTCACTGGGACGAGGCGGTGGAAAATCTTCGCCAGCTTGCCGAGCTTCCGGACGGCGGTCTGGTGGCCGTTTCCGAGGGGCGTTTCGTCGAGCTGCGCGAGTGGTGCCAGCGGCGGCTGGCCGCCCTGCCGCCCGAGGCGCTGAAAATCTACCGCGGCCGCGTCGATCCGCTCGCCCGGCATTGGTACGAGCGGGGCGTTGCCGAGCGGAATCGCCGCCTGCTGCAACAGGTGGTCGATCGGGCGACAGCCAGCAGTTACGGCGACGAGGCCCTGCTGGCGCTCGGCGACATGGACCTGGAATCGGGCAGATTCGACTCCGCCCGGTGGTGTTGGCAGCGGATTCTGCCCGGCGAGGATACATCCGGTTCGGCGACGCTTTCGTGGCATTACCCGGATACAAATCTCGAGCCGGCTGCGATTCGCGCCCGGCTGGTGCTGGCGTCGATCCTAGACGGCAGGACGGCTCGTGCCCGGACCGAGTTGGCCCGATTTTCCCGGTTGCATCCCGACGCACAAGGTCGCCTGGGCGGGCAGGAGGGGAAGTACGTCGATCTGCTCGAATCGTTGTTGACCGAAAGCGCGACTTGGCCGGCAGCGGCGCCCGATCCCGACTGGCTCACCTTCGCCGGCAACGCCCGGCGGAACAAGACGGCCGGACCAGTGGCGGACATCGGCGCCGTGGCTTGGCGGATTCCCATCGCCTCCCCTCTCCCTTTGGGAGAGGGGACGGGGGTGAGGGCAGCTCCGCGCCGCGTGGACGCGGCGGCTAAACAGGCCACGTTGGGAGAGGGGCCGGGGGTGAGGGCACTGAGCTATCATCCACTCTTATATACACCCCGGGCCGACGTGCCGTCGGCCGCTAAACGAGCCGGGGCTGGGCAAATCGTCCTGCTCAACACATCGAGTGAAATCATGGCTCTGCGGCTCGACGACGGCCGGCCCGCCTGGGGCCGCTCGCCGACGATCTATCGCAGCGAGTTGTCCGACCGAGCAGAACGTCAGCCCGCCTCGGCAAACGCCGCGGATTGGCCACAGTATACGATGACCATCTTCGGCAACCGGCTTTTCGCCCGGCTGGGGTCGTCCGACGCCGCGGTGGACGAGCCGGCCTCGCTGGTTTGCCTCGATCTGGCGGCGGAAGGTCGGTTGCTGTGGAAGATCGCGCCCGGCGAGGGCTGGGCGTTTGACGGCTCGCCCCTGGCTGACGACCAGGGAGTGTACGTAGCGATGCGCCGGCCCGGCGTCCGTCCGCAGGCATTCGTTGCCTGCCTGGAAACCGACACCGGACGGATCCGCTGGCGGCGGTTCGTCTGCGGCGCGGCGACTCCCGCCCAGAACGCCACGTCCGAGTGCTCAAACAATCTGCTCACTCTGGCCAAGGGCACGATCTATTTCAACACGAATCTCGGCGCAGTGGCGGCAATGCGAGCGGAAGACGGCCGCATTGAGTGGCTCAGTCTGTATCCCCGCACGCCCAACGGCCGGCTGAAAAAGGGCGCCACTGCCGGCTTGTCCAGCAGTGCTGCCGGCCCATCCCCAGAAGTCACTGCTGTACAAGCCGGCAGTGGCACCCAGCGACGCGGCCCGAACCCATGTCTTTTCAACGGCGGGACGCTGTTTGTCGCTCCGGCCGACGACCCTTGCGTCTTGGCCTTCAATGCTGCCGACGGACGATTGCTTTGGCACACCGGCAGCGCGGTCGAGGACGGAGTCGGGCTGCTCGGCGCGACTGACGACTATTTGATTGCCGGCGGAGGCAGATTCTACTGGATCGGTCTACATGAAAAAGATCGCGGGCAGATAATGCACATCTGGCCGGAAGGAGGCGAACGCCCCGGCTTTGGTCGCGGTTTATCGACAAAGCAACATATCCTCTGGTCCACGCGGGATAAATTATATATCCTCGACCGACAAACCGCGAGACCGCTGGCGACTATCGATCTGCGGATGCGCGGGGCGTCGGGCGGCAATCTGCTTTCGGCCCCCGGAAAACTGCTGATTGCCACGGATTCGGAACTGATTGCGATTGGATATCAGGGGGATAATAGCACGCTACCGCCGGGAATTGAAAAATGAAAAATGCAAAATGCAAAATGCAAAATGCGGAACCTGAACAAGACGACGTTCAAGCCGTCAACGAACTAAACGCGGCGTATCAAGCCATCGTCGCGCAGCTCGGACAGGTGATCGTCGGCCAGCGGCAGGTGATCGAAGAGCTGTTGGTGGCGATGTTCGCCCGCGGTCACTGCCTGCTGGTGGGTGTGCCGGGGCTGGCGAAGACGCTGTTGATCCGCACGCTGGCCGAGACCCTCTCGCTGGAGTTCCGCCGCATCCAGTTCACGCCCGACCTGATGCCCTCGGACATCACCGGCACGGAGGTGATCCAGGAAGACCGCCGCTCGGGCGCGCGCGAGTTCCGTTTCCTCAAGGGGCCGATCTTCGGCAACGTGATCCTGGCCGACGAAATCAACCGCACGCCGCCGAAGACCCAGGCGGCGCTGCTGGAGGCGATGCAGGAGTGCCAGATCACCGCCGGGGGAACGCGGCACGAGCTTACCCGGCCGTTCTTCGTCCTGGCCACGCAGAACCCGATCGAGCACGAGGGGACGTACCCGCTGCCCGAGGCCCAACTCGACCGCTTCATGTTCAACACCTACGTCGATTACCCGGACGAGGACGAGGAGTGCGAGATCGTGCTGCGGACCACGGCCGACGTGCCGGTGAAAATCGCGCCGACGCTGACGGGCGAAAAGATATTGGCCTTGCAGCGGACCGTCCGCCGCGTCCCGGCGGCCGAGCACGTCGTGCGGTTCGCCGCGCGGCTGGCGCGGCTGACGCGGCCGGAGAAGAGGGGAGAGGGGAGAGGGGAGAGGGGAGAGGGGGTGAACAAGGAAGCGCCGGCGTTCATTCGCGATTACGTCAGTTGGGGCGCCGGACCCCGAGCGAGCCAGTACCTCATCCTCGGCGCTAAGGCCCGGGCGGTGTTGCACGGCCGGTTCCACGCCACCGAGGACGACGTCCGCGCCGTGGCCCCGCCGGTGCTTCGCCACCGCATCGTGACCAACTTCAACGCCGAGGCCGAAGGAATCAGAACCGGACGACATTATTAACCGATTGTTGGATGCAGATTAAGGGGTTAGCGGGTGTCCAAGAATCATTGTGGAACTTGTAGGACAGCCGCCCTCGGCTGTCGTAGGCGATTCCGCACAGCCGCCCTCGGCTGTCGTAGGCGATTCCGCACAGCCGAGGGCGGCTGTGCCACAAGTTGCTCTTGGACGCCTGCTTATGGGACATATCGGACCAACAGGACCTATACGTCCCATCAGTCCTATATGTCCCATCATTTTCTCGCGCCGAGCGCCGCCAACCTCCCGTGAACAACGCCCTACAACTACTCGATCCGACGATGCTCGCCCGCTTGCAGCGGTTTCCGCTGCGGGCGCGGCGGACCGTCGAAGGGTACGTCTCGGGCCGGCATCGCAGCCCCTTCCGCGGCTTCTCGGTCGAGTTCGCCGATCATCGCAACTACGCCCCCGGCGACGATCTCCGTTACCTCGACTGGAAAGTCTACGGACGGACCGACAAGTATTACCTCAAGCGGTTCGAGGAAGAGACCAACCTGGTTTGCCACCTGCTGCTGGACGTGAGCGAGAGCATGAACTATCGGAGCCCTTCGGCGCCGCTGTCAAAGTTGGACTACGCCCGCCGCGCGGCCGCGGCGCTGGCCTATCTGGTCCTCCACCGGCAGGACAGCGTGGGGCTGGCCGCTTTCGACGGCGAGGTCCGCGCCCTGGTCCGCCCGGCCGGCAACCCCTCGCACTTGAACGATATTCTCGGCGTGATGGAGGGCGCGGTCCCCGAGCGGAGATCGTCGATCGGCCCGATTTTTCACGAACTGGCTGAGCGGCTCAAACGGCAGGGGATCGTCATCGTCCTGAGCGACCTGTTCGACGACGTCGAGTCGATCGCCGTCGGACTGAAACACCTCCGCCATCGCCGCCACGAAGTCGTGCTGATGCACGTCCTCGATCCGGCGGAGGTCGAGTTCCCCTTCGACGAGCCGACGTTGTTCCGCGGCCTGGAAGATTCGGCAGACGTGTCGGCCGATCCGGCGGCGGTCCGCGGCGCGTATCGAGCCGAGTTCGACCGCTACCTCCGCGGGCTCCGGTCGGTCTGCCGCGCGGCGGAGATCGACTACGTGCCGATGCGGACCGACCGCTCGCTGGAGGCGACGTTGTCGGAGTATTTGGCGTCCAGAGGGTGATTGAAACCAATGTTTAGCCCCCGCGCCCACGCGGGGAAAGTGAAAATTATAATTCCCATGCTGCCCCGGCTCACCCCATCGCTGATCGCCTTCGGATGGCTCAACCTGCCGATGCTCGGCTGGCTGGCGGCGGCGGCCGCGCCGATCCTGATTCACCTGCTGATGCGGCGAACGCGGCGGGAAACTCCCTGGGCAGCGATGGAAATCCTCCGGGCGGCCGTTCGACGCCGCTCGCGGCGAATCCGCGTCGAGCGATGGCTCCTGCCCGCCGTCCGCACCCTGCTCATCGTGCTGGTGGTAGCGGCCGTCGCCGAGCCCTACGTTGGTTTGCCGGGCATGGCCCTGGCGCCCGGTCAAAGCAATCACCGCGTATTGGTCCTCGACGGCTCTTTTTCGATGGCCTACAAAACGTCCGACGAAACTCGCTTCGACCGAGCGAAAGAGCTTGCCCGGCGGATCGTCAACGAGAGTTCCCCCAGCGACGCTTTTTCGCTGGTGTTGATGGCCCGTCGGCCTCAGGTGATTGTCACTGCCGCCTTGGACCACGCCGCAATTCTCCGCCGGCTCGATAATCTGCAGCCCACGACGGAGACCGCCGAACTGCCGCCGGCCGTCGCCGAGGTCGGGCGGCTGATCGAACGGGCCGGCCGGCAAAATCCCCGTTTCCACCGGCAGGAAGTCATCTTCCTCACCGACCTGCAACGCACGACCTGGGCGCCAAAACTGTCCACGGCGGCCCGGGCCGAGTTCCTCCGGCAATCTAGCGCATTGGCGAAATCGGCGGCCTTGATCGTCCTCGACGTGGGACGCCCTCACGCCGACAATCTGGCGATCGTCGATCTGAAGCCGGCCGATCCGCCGATCCTGGCCGATCGGCCCGCCGTGTTGCGGGCCGAGTTGAGAGATTTCGGCCACCAGGCCCGGCACCGGCAAAAGGTCGATCTGCTGATCGATGGCCTGCGAATCGCGCGGAAGGAGGTCGATGTCCCACCGGGCGGATCGGCCGCGGTCGAGTTCTCCTACACGTTCGATACCCCGGGCGATCATCGGATCGAGGTCGTCGCGCCCGGCGATGACCTGGACATCGACAACGAACGTGTGCTGACCCTGCCGGTGCGGCGCGAGATTCGCGTGCTGTGCATCGACGGCCGACCGTCGGACGCGCGGTTTCCAGGAGCGGCGGATTATCTGGCCCTGGCCCTTGCACCGCGGGAACCTCCGTCGGACCACGTCCGGCTCCGCGTGGAAACGGCCACGGAGAGCGCGCTTACGGAACGCAACCTGACCGATTACGATTGCCTGTTCCTGTGCAACATTGCCCGATTTACGGCCGGCGAGGCCCGCCTGCTGGGCGCCTATCTGCACGGCGGCGGGGGCGTGGTCTTCTTCCTCGGCGATCGAGTGCAGGCCGACAACTATAACCGCGAGCTTGGCCCGGCGGGGCAGGGCAGGGCAGGGGGGGCGGCGATTTTGCCCGCCCGCTTGGGAAAGATCGTCTCAAAGCCGCAGTTCCGGCTCGATCCGCTCGGCTTCCGCCATCCGATCCTGCAAGCGTTTTTCGGCCGCGGACAAAACAGCCTGCTCACCACGCCGGTCTTCAAGTATTACCAACTCTTGATGCCGAAAGATTCCGCTGCCGCGACGGTGCTGGCCGCCGGCGACGGCGATCCGCTGATTGTCGAAAGTCGAGTCGGGCAGGGCAGGGTGGTGCTCGTCGCCACGGCCCCCGTGCCGGAATGGTCGGCTTTGCCGTTGTGGCCGAGTTTTGTCCCCCTGGTCCAGGAGATGACGGCTTTTTGCACGGCTGGTCGGTTTCAAGGGCGCGACGCCGTCAAACTCGATCCGGCGGAAAGCGATCTAACGCCGATCGAGCCGGCGGAACTGCGGGGCGAGGCGTGGCCGGATATTCCCTTCCGGACGCAAACGCTTTCGTCCGGCGCCGATGAGATTGCGGTCGGTGGTATCACCCGCACGGAGAGCGGGCTGCCCGTCGTGCTGTTGTATTGCGCGTTGGGATTGCTGTTCGCGGATAGCTTTATTGGCTGGAAACTTGGGCGTTTATAGGTGCGAAACCGCAAGCGGAAGTCACAGTCTAATAGCCGATTCCACCTTTCACAAAATATGTTTCTGACCTCCGACCTCTGACCTCTGATCTCTGATCTCTGACTTCTCCCATGCCCCATATTCTGCCAACCTGGATCGAACGCCTGCTGGGCATCTCGTCCGCTGCCGGCCAGAGGACGGTCTGGGGTATCGAAGCGGCCTGGCCCTGGCCGCCCTGGGCGACTTTGCTGTTTGCCGCGGCGGCCGTGGGCGTCGTCGTCGCGCTGTATTTGCACCAGGGACGACGCGCTTCTCGATCGTACCGCTTGACGCTGGCGGCCGTTCGCATACGCGCTCGTCGCTTTGGCGATGTTGATGATCGCCCGGCTTACGCTGACGCTGCGGCGGACCGCGCTGCCGGAGGCGGCGGTGCTGATCGACGATACGCTGAGCATGACCGTCGCCGATCGTCCAAAGCCCACGGATGTGCATGACGGCACCGGATCCCGCTGGGACATCCTGCGACGGCTGTTGACCGCAGGCGACGGAGAGTGGTTCAGGCGACTGGCCGAAAACCATCGTTTGCGAGTCTATTTCCTGAGCGGCAAAAACCGCGGCCAAAAGCAGGACGTGCCGGACATCGTCGCGGAAATCCGCTCATCCGCGCCGACGGGGAAAAGCACCCGGCTGGGCGAGGCGATTCTCACGGCCCTCGACGACCCGCAGGGACCGCCACCCTCGGCGATCATCGCCCTGACCGACGGCATCAACACCGACGGCACGACCCCGATCGAAGCCGCCGGGCAGGCTCGACGCCGCGGAGTGCCCCTCTGGTTCGTGGGCGTCGGCAGCGAGCGGCCGCTCCCCGACCTGAAACTTTCCGACCTGACGGTTGACGACATTGTGTTCGTCGACGACGTGGTCAACTTCGAGTGCAAGTTGACGTCGGTCGGCTACAAAGGGCAAGAGGTGTCGATTGCCTTGCGCAAAAGGACCATGTAGCACAGCCGCCCCCGGCTGTGCAGGATCGCCCAGGACAGCCGCCCCCGGCTGTGCAGGATCGCCCAGGACAGCCGAGGGCGGCTGTCCCACATACGACGCTGGCCGAGGTCGAAGTGACCGCGCCCGCCGACGATCAGCCCCTGCGCAGTCCGCATTCCCTATCGTCCCGATCGGGCCGGCCGGTTCGAGTACGTCGTCGAGGCGCGGCCGCTTGCGGGCGAGGCAAACACGGAAAACAACCGGCTAACCCGCACTGTCGAGGTCCGCAAAGAGAAGATTCACGTCCTGCTGGTCTGGGCGTATCCCAGCTTCGAGTTCCGCTATCTACGCAACATGCTCGAGCGCGACCCGACGATCTCCTTGCATACGGTCCTGCAAGACGCCGATCCGGAATATGCCAAACAGGACGCCGCCGCGCTCGGTGGGTTTCCGTCGCGGCGGAAGGAACTGTTCGCTTACGACGCGGTGATCCTCGGCGACGCCGATCCCGCACTGCTGGGCCCCGAGGCCCTGCAGAATCTGGCCGAGTTCGTCGATCAGCCGGCAAAGGGGGCGCGCTGATCCTCATCGCCGGTGCGCAGGTTCATGCCCCTGGCCTATCGCGGCACGCCCTTGGAGCGGTTGATGCCCTGCGACGTTCGCGGCGCCGGTTTACCGAATCCCGACAAAGCGATCACCGAGGGCTTCGTCGCCCGGCCGACCGAGTTGGGCCTGGCCAGTCCGGGCATGCAGTTGGGCAACGATCCGGCCGGGACGAAACGGATTTGGGCCGACCTGCCGCCGCTCTACTGGCTGCTGGAGGCGCCGGAGGCGAAGCCTGCCGCCCGCGTGCTACTCGTGGATCCCAAGCGCGGTCGGTCCCGACGGACGCCCCTTGCCGGTCGTCCTGTTTCAATACGTGGGGGCGGGCAAGGTCCTCTTCCATGCCACCGACGAGACGTGGCGTTGGCGGCGGCAGGCCGACGGTTTGTATTTTGCCCGCTATTGGATGCAGACCATTCGCTGGCTCTGCCGCTCGAAACTGGCCGAGGCCGGCGGTCCGATCACCCTGAGCACCGACCGCCGCGAGTACGAAGAAGGCGATTCGGTGCGATTCCAGGTCCGCTTCGCCGACGCGCGTCTGGCTCCGGCGGAGGGCGGCGTAACGCTGGCGGTCGAGTCGCCGGGAAGCCGGACCGAGCGGGTCGAACTGCATCGCACGGCGGCCGAACGCGGTGTTTTCCGAGGCGTGTTGGAACATCCCGCGCCGGGCGATTATCGCGCATGGATTGCATCGCCCGAGACGAAAGGCCGTCCGCCGGCGCTTGCTTTTCACGTCGCCCAACCGGCGGGCGAGTTCGTCCGCACGCGGATGGACGCCGCCGCAATGCGCCGCGCCGCGGAAATCTCCGGCGGCCGATATTTGCCCATCGCCACGGCCGGACAATTGGCGACGGAACTGCCGCCGGGCCGCCCAACGCCCGTCGAAACGCTGCCGCCGCTGCCGCTGTGGAATCGCTGGCCCGTGTTGGCGTTGTTTCTCGGTTTGCTGATCGCCGAATGGATATTACGAAAACGACGGGGAATGGCGTAAAATCATCATTGTATTAGAAAATGCCGAATTCGTTTAGCGGCCGCCGGCACGGCGGCCCATGTTACGCGAAACGCCGCCGTGCCGGCGGCTGCTAAACAGACATCCACCTTCAACTTTACTTATGCTCCATCCTTTGCAGCGAAAAATTGTCGCCTTGCGGCGCCGCCTGCGGCTGGCCGACGCCGTGCGCGGGGCGTGCCTCGTTGGCGCGGCGCTCCTGGCGTCGATCATCGCCCTGGGAGCCATCGACTACCTGCTGCGGGTTCAGGACCGGGGTGTGCGGATCATTTTCTCGCTTTCGGCCTTGGGCGTCCTGGGCTGGTGCGCCTACCGCTTTCTCGGAAAAACCCTGTTTAGGCGGATCAGGGAAGTTGATCTTGCCGGGATCGTCGAGAGGGCTTTTCCCGCGCTCCGCAATCGGCTGCTGAGCGCTGTGCAGTTTCTCCGCCAGGCGGACGACGATCCGACGGCCGGTTCGCCCGCGCTCCGCCGCGCGGTGATCGAAGCGGTCGAGGCCGACGCCCGGTCGTTGAAATTCACGGCCGTCGTTGACTTTCGCCGGGCGGTGCGCGCCGCCGCGTTGTTGGCCGGGGCGTGCCTCGCGGTCGCGGCGTCGAATCGCCATATCGCCGACCAACGCCGAGACTGCCTTTCTGCGGATCGTCAATCCGTTCGGTGAAACACAATGGCCCGAGGCAAATACTCGGTCGCTTATCCCTCCGCTCGAACCGCCGGCAATCGAGACAGTCTCGATCCGACTGGTTCCGCCGGCCTACACCGGCCTGCCGCCCGCTAGTGCCGAGCAGACTCATCCGCGCCTCCGCGGGACGCACGTACACATTTCCGCCCGGGCCGACCGGCCGCTGGCCTCCGCCGCGCTCTGCCTGGAGAACGGAGAGCGGATTCCCGCCAAGATCGGCGCTGGCGGCCGGTCTTTTACGATCGGCGGCCCCGGCGCGCCGTTCGTCATCGATCGCTCCGGCTCCTATTGGTTCGAGTTGACCGGTCGCGCACGGGCTGCATGGCGAGAGCGAACGTTGGACGATCCAAGCCCTCGCCGACGCGCCGCCGACGGCCGTCATCGAACAGCCTTCGGCCGATCTGTCTGTCACGCCGAACGCGGACGCGCCGCTTCGCATCGAGGCCCGCGACGATCTGGCGGTCGCCCGGATCGAATTGGCATATCGACCAAGCGAATCGTCGCCGGAGCGGCGGTTGACGCTGTTCGCGGGCCCGAAAGATGCACCGCTCTCGGCGGGGAACCGCCGCAACGTGGATTACCGCTGGAACCTGGCGCCGCTCGATCTTCAGCCCGGAATGAAAGTGACGTTTTTCGCCGCGGCCGAAGATTACCTCGGGCAGTCGGGCCGCAGCGAGCCGCGACGCCTGATCGTCGTTTCGGCCGAGGAATTGCTCGCTCGGCTCTCCGAACGCGTTAAACTAATCGCAGCCGAATTGGGCCGGGCGGTCGAGATGCAGCGCGGCTGCCGCGACCGGGCGGAGGACCTGCAATCCAGTCTCGCCGGTTCACAACCGTTGCGACGGTCCGAGCTGGACCGCCTGCAAGCCGCGGAACAGGCCCAGCGCGAGGTCGAACTCTTGCTCTCCGGCGGCGGCGAAGGTCTGCCGCGTCAGGTCCGCGCCCTGTTGGCCGATGTGGAAAACAACCGCGTCGAAAATCCACTCCTCCGCCGGCGGATGGAATCCCTGCTCGCTGAGTTGCAACGGCTCGAGCGGGAACGGCTGCCGGTGATCGGCGGGGCGCTGACCGCCGCCGTGAAATCGGCCCGGCTCGCGCTGGAAGGGCAGGGGGGGCAGCGGCAAATCGCCGACTCGATCGCCGTCGCCGTCGATAATCAAAACGCGGTTATCGCCGCGCTCGAACCTTGGGTCGCCCGGCTCACCAATTCGGACGGCTACGGCGGGTTCCTGCTCAAACTCGGGACTTTGCTCCTCGATCAACAGGACGCGGCGCGGCGAACGGCGGAGGTCGGCCGCCGCACGCTCGCCCGGCATTTGCGGGACCTGTCGGCCGGCGATGCCGCCGAGTTGGCCGCCGCCGGTGCGGCGCAACTGGAACTGGCCCAGCGCACGGACCGGTTGCTGCAAGAGCTTGCCCAGTCTCTCGGCCAACTGCGGCGTCAAGATCCCGCGTCCGCCGATGCGGCGGGCGCCGTCCTGGACGAAGCCCGACGCCGGGACATCGCCGCCGCCATGCACGACGCCGCCGATCGGATCAGGCTGAATCAAGTCGGACTGGCGGCCGCCGAGCAGAAGCGGACCGTCCGCGACTTGCAGCAGACGCTCGGCATTGCCGCCGGCGACAGTGGGGCAAATGATTCCACCGGAAAGAGCATCGGCGAGGCGAAAGACAACCAACATCTATCACCGAAGGAGACTCACGCCGCCGACCACCAGCCGGGCACGCAGCCGGGAACCGCCGCCGCGCAAAATCCAGCGGATCGCCAGGCCGAACTGGAGCGGACGCGGGCCAGAATGTTGCGGCTCTGGGGCGAATTGCCCCCCCAGGTTCGAGAACATCTGACGCAGTCGCCCGGCGAGGATTTCCCGCCGAAGTACGAACGAATGATCGAGGACTATTTCCGGCGGCTGGCGGAGGGAGCAGGGAGAGAGGAAAGAGGAGAGGGAGGGAGTAGTGATTAGATCCAAAGTGCTCACTTTGTTTAGCCCCCGCGTCCTCGCCGGGCAAGCAATGCCACGGGGAATGTGCCACTCCCTTCCCGGCGTGGACGCCGGGGCTAAACGGGCTTTCACGCTCTCCGCAATTCTCTGTTATTTTATCCTCCTCCCGGCGTCCGCCCGCGCCGCTGATCCGGCGGCGGCAGACCAGATCACACCCGCCGCGAAGCAGAGCATCGACCGGGGCCTGAAATGGCTGGCCGCCGGGCAGCACGACGACGGCAGCTTCGGCGAGGGGCAGTATCGGGGCAACGCCGCCGTCTGCGCGTTGGCCGGCATGGCGCTGATCTCCGGCGGGAGCACGCCCGGCCGAGGCCCTTACGGCGACCGGCTCAGTCGCTGCGTCGATTACCTGCTGGGCTGCGTGCAGCCGAGCGGGTTGATCTCGGGCGGCGACGCGGCCCGGGGTCCGATGTACGGGCACGGCTTCGCCACCATGTTCCTGGCCGAGTGCCACGGCATGTCGCCCCGGGCCGGGCTCCGCGAAAAACTCGTCAAGGCCGTGAAAATCATTGTCGATAGCCAGAACAAGCAGGGCGGCTGGCGATACCAGCCGGTCACGGCCGCGGAGGCCGACATTTCGGTCACGGCCTGCGAGATCATGGCCCTGCGGGCGGCGCGGAACGCCGGACTGTTCGTCCCCAACGAGACCATCGACCGCGCGGTCGCATACATCAAACGCAGCCAGAACGCCGACGGCGGCTTCGCCTACATGCTGCAAGGCCCGCGGGAAAGCGCCCCGCCGCGCTCGGCCGCCGCCCTGGTCGCCCTGTTCAGCGCCGGCGTCTACAAGGGACCGGAGATCGACCGCGGAATGGCGTATCTGATGCGATTCAAGCCGGGCCAGGCAAACGCCCAACGCGAAACCTACTACTTCTACTTGCAATACTACGCCGCACAGGCGGCCTGGATCGCCGGCGGCGAGCGCTGGAGCCGCTGGTATCCGGCGGCCCGCGACGAGCTGATCGCCCGGCAACGCGACGACGGCGCCTGGGTCTCGCCGAATGGCAACCAATATGCCACGGCGATGGCCTGCATCGTGCTGCAAATGCCTAACAATTATTTGCCGATTTTTCAACGGTGAGGGAGGGTTAGTGGTTAGTGGTTAGTGGTTAGTGGCTAGTGAATACGTCCCGCGATTGCCCTTGCGGGTGGCGAACCGCTTGCGGTTTCGCATCCGCAGTTTCCGTAAAACGCCGATGTTCAATTTCCAATTTGCAATTTTCAATCTCCAATTTGCAATTTGCCTCCTGCAATTTGCCCTGTTTCCGCTCGCCGCGGCGCGGGCCGAACCGCCGACCGTCGTACCGATCGACGGCGCTGTGTTCCGCGGCGAACTGATCGGCGCCGATGCCGCTTGGCGGCTGACGTTCCGCACGGATGGAAAACCGAACACCATGCCCGCGGCCGATCTGGTTCGCTGGGGCCGCTGCCCGGAGCAGGGCAGGGCAGGGGGGCTGCTGACGGTCGCCGGCGGCTGGATCGCCGCCCGGGCGATTTCCGCCGACCGAAAAAATCTGACCGCCGAAAGCGACCTGTTCGGCAAGTTCTCGATCCCACTCGACTCGCTTGCCGCCGTGGTGTTTCATCCATCGAACTCCCCTCTCCCGTTAGGAGAGGGGCACAATTTTTCCTCCCCTCTCCCTTTGGGAGAGGGGCCGGGGGTGAGGGCAGTTCCGCGCCGCGTGGACGCGGCGGCTAAACAGGTGAGGGCGCTGCTGGCAAACGGCGACGAACTGACCGGCCCGCTGCTGGGCATCGCCGACAACGTCGTCCGGCTGGAAACCGCGGTGGGCAAGGTCGAAATCCCCGCCGACCGCATCGCGGCGCTGCTCCTCCCCATAAAGCCGCGACCGTCGGTCGCGCCGGTCGCCGGGAAACTGACCGCCTGGCTCGGCCTGAGCGACGGCAGCCGGCTGTTGGCGACGCGGCTGGTCGTCGACGGCGACTCGGCCGCGTTCGACGCCGCCGGGCGGACATGGAAAACTCCGGCCACGGACATCGTTTTCCTGCAACCGCTCGGCGGCCGCGCCGTCTATCTCTCCGACCTGAAACCGATCGAGTACCGCCAGACGCCGTTTGTCGCTCCGCCGCCCGGGGCCGATCGGCCGAGCCTCGCCTGGCCGTGGCGGGCCGACCGCAACGTGACCGGCGGACCGCTCCGCTGCGGGCGGACAGCTTTACCTGAAAGGGATCGGCGTCCACAGCGCCGCCCGGCTGGTCTTCGACCTCTCCCCTCTCCCTTTGGGAGAGGGGCCGGGGGTGAGGGCCGATCGCGTCTCCCCTCTCCCTTTGGGAGAGGGGCCGGGGGTGAGGGCCGTGCGGTTCCAGGCCCGCGTGGGCATTGACGATTCGACCGGCCGACGCGGTAGCGTGCGGTTCCGCGTGCTGGTCGATGGCCGGGAGAAATACGTCAGTCCGATCCTCCGCGGCGGCGAAAAGCCCGTGCCGGTCGAGGTCGATCTGACCGGGGCCAAGCGGCTGGAGCTTGTGGTCGATTACGCCGACCGCGCCGACGTGCTGGACCGCGCCGATTGGCTCGACGCGAGAATCGTGGAGTAATGGAAAGGGAAAACGAGAACGAGTATGATCTGAACAGGAGGGGCAGAGGGAACAGAGTCACGAAGGGTCGTGATTCCCTCTATTCTCTCCGTTTCTTCCTGTTCAGGACAATCACGGCATCCGGCGGAAAAGGAGGTTTTCATGGCATCTGTGTTGTACACGGTATTGTTGTTGGCCGCCTTGCTTGCCTCTTCAATCGCAATGTTCGGCCAGTTTGGCATATTGATATTTTGTCTTTGTGCTTGCATGGGCGGTTGTCTCAGATGGTTCAAGTCGATCCTCGAGGCAATCATCTGTTGCGCAGTGATTGCGGTATTGCTGTTCATGCTCCGGCCGGCCACCAGCGGTTCGCCCTACACTTGGAAACGCATTCGTTGCCAAAACAATCTCCAGAGAGTCAGCATGGCCTTGCAGGGTTACCACCAGCAATACAAGTGTTTTCCTCCGGCTACCGTCGCCGATACAAACGGCAAGCCGATGCATAGTTGGCGGGTGTTGATCCTACCGTTCTTTGAAGGGGATACCTGTTACAAGACAGTACGATTTCGCCGAGGCTTGGGACGGACCGAAAAACAAGAAGCTGCTTGCACAGCGCCCTTCGGAATATGAATGTCCGAGCGACGCGGAGGCAACCAGGGACGGAGCAACCTGCACCAGTTACGTCGCCGTAGTTGGTCCGGGCACGGCCTGGGCCCGGCTGGCCAAAGGCCTCGACGCCGATAGCGACGCCTCCCACGCGGGCAACTCCATTCTGTTGGTCGAGACCGCCGACACGAACATCGGCTGGACGGAGCCGAGGGACGTCAACATTGGCGAACTTGATTCGCCGACCAGCATAGACATCTCCAGCGGCCATCTGAGAAGCAACGGATTCTTCTACCACGACTCTTTCGACGGGATCAATGTCGTGCTTGATGACGGACGAGTGAGATTCATTCCGGCCGGGGCGCTCAAGCCGGACGTGCTTCATCGACTGCTTCTTGCCAGCGGCTTCAGCGATAAAGCGGTCGCCTCCCTTGAAGCGGCCGAGCCTCTCGCGCCTCAACTGGCCGCACTGCATCAGCTTTGCGGTCTGGCTCGTCTCGCTTATACTGTTGATTCATTGGTCGGTGCATTGCCGGCGAAGGGAGAAACCCGTTGTCGCGGATGGGGCAGAGGAGGCGGATATTATTGCCCGAATCGACGGGGCCAAGGGGGAATGACGCCATGTTGTCGAGATTGTTCTATTGGCCGTTGGCCGTGGCGAGGATCGTTTGGCGTCTCATAGAAACGGGAATGTTGATTTCCGCTGGCGTCGGGGCTATCGGCGCCGCGGAGCGGCGCGATGTGAGTAGCCGGGGGTGAAGCGCAGCGCAACCCCGGAGGTCGAAATCGTGCGGGCTATGCCGCGTATCGGCATCACGATTGTTCGCGGGTCGCACTCGTGACGCCGCTACGCGGCGTATCGTGGTTTTTGCTCGAGAATCCGGGGGTTACACCCCCGGCTATTCATAGGCGACCGCTACGCGGTCCAAACGTGGCACAACCAAGGCGAACGCGGAGCGTTCGGGCAGTGTGTTCCCATGCGGAGCATGGGAACAAGGGTGAATGGTATTGCAGCACCGCGTGGACGCGACGGCTAAACGAAATTTACGCCCCGAACTTCGCCAGCCGTTCGGCGTGGGCCATTGCCAACGGCATCAGGTAGACGCCGGGGATGTGGCCCAGGCCGCCGCGGAGGGCCTCGCGCTCGTTGAAGGCCGTCAGGCCGTCGGGCCGGCAGGTGTCGGCCACCAGCAGCACCGGCACCGGATGCCAACTGTGCGCGGCCAGCCGGGCGGGCGTGCTGTGGTCGCCCGTGACGATCAAAACGGTCGGCTGCAAGGCCATGATCCGCGGCACGATCGAGTCGAACTGCTCGATCATGCGGACCTTCTCGTCGAAATTGCCGTCCTCGCCGCGGCTGTCGGTGTACTTGAAGTGGACGAAGAAGAAGTCGTGATCCGCCCAGGCTTTTTCGAGCACCTCGATCTCCTCGGCCAGCGTGGCCGGCTCGCCGATCACCTCCATCCCGACGAGCTGGGCCAGGCCCTTGTACATCGGATAGACGGCAATGGCGGCGGCCTTCAGCCCGTAGACGTGCTGGTAGCTCTCGATCTTCGGCGCGGCGGAGAAGCCGCGCATGGTCAGCCCGTTGGCCTTCGGTTGATCGGCCAGCAGGCGGTCGGCCTCGGCGATGAACTGCTTGGCCACCTCGGCGGTCCGCTGGCTCGCGGCGTCGTGGGCGACCGGGTCCAGCGGCGGCACGCCGGTCTGCTGCGGATCGGTGTCGGCCACGTTGCCGGCCAGGCCCTCGCCACGGAAGATGACCACAAAGCGGTGCTCCTTGACCGGCTCGACGAACACCTTGATGTCGGGGATTACCACCTGGCGGAGCTTGACGGCCAGCGGGGCGCTCTCCTCGGTGGGGATGCGGCCGGCGCGGCGGTCGGTGATGTTGCCCTGTGCGTCGAGGGTGCAAAAGTTGCAGCGGGCGGCGACGTCCTGGGACGTGAGCTTGAAGCCGACGCCGGTCGCCTCGAGCGCCCCGCGGCCGATGAGGTGTTTGACCGGATCGTAGCCGAAAAGGGACAAATGGCCGGGACCGCTGCCGGGTGTGATGCCCGGCGCGATGGGATACATGCTTCCCTGGATACCCCGTTTTGCCAAAGCGTCCAGGTTCGGGGTCTTGGCGGCCTCGAGTTCGGTCGGTCCGCCGGGCGCGACGGGCAATCCGCCCAGGCCATCGGCCACCAGCAGGACGATTTTCGACTTGTTCGGGATCTTCAGTTCGCGGATCAGGGGTTGAATATCCACGGCGAGACTCCTTTATTTTCCGGCTTGGATCGGTAGAATGTTTTACGGTAACAAATGGCAGTCAAGGGGGAAAGGGGGGAAAGCCGGTTGGTTTAGCCCCGGCGTCCACGCCGGGAACGCGATTACACCGCGTGGACGCGGCGGCTAAACGGGCCGACGTGCCGACGGCCGCTAAACTCCCGAATCCCCGAACCCCGATTCCTCTAACCCCTCGCCCCGCAAATGAAACCGCTCGACCCGATCGCTTACGACTATTCCGGCCTGATTGTGCCCAAGGACGCCCCGCGGTTCGTTCGCCAGACGGGCCTTGTCGAGGGCGACCTGAGATGGCTGGCCCCGCGGCTGACCGCCGCTCGTCAGGAGGTGCTAGACAATCAGGCGATGTACGAGCGCGGCATTCAGCCGCCGGAAGAAAACCAGCCGCTGGATGCCGCCTTCTTCGACCTGCCCGAGCGGCTGCTGGACGAGGACCGCCCGCTGATGGAGCGGATCGTGGCGGCGGGCGACCGGCTGGCGAAGGACGTGGATCGGGTGGTGATCCTGGGCATCGGCGGCTCGTACATGGGCGCCCGGGCGCTGTTCGAGTCCTGCTGCCATCCGTATCACAACGAGCTCTCGCGGCAGCGCCGCGGCGGCCGGCCGCGAATCTACTTCGCCGGACACAACGTCGACAACGACTCGACCCAGGGGCTGCTCGATCTGCTCGAAGGGAGCGACGACTGGGGCATCATCGTCATCAGCAAGAGCGGCACGACGCTGGAAACGGCCGTCGCCTTTCGGCTCTTCCGCGACACGCTGCGGAAGGCCTGCGGCGACGACGCGGAAAAATTCCGCCGCCGGATCATCGCCGTCACCGGCGAGAAGGGCGGGCTGCACGAACTGGCCGAGTCGATCGGCTGCCTGGACGTCTTCCCGATCCCCGACGGCGTCGGCGGGCGCTACTCGGTGCTCACCGCCGTGGGCCTGCTGCCCGCCGCCGTAATGGGCCTCGACGTGGGCCATCTGCTGGAAGGGGCGGCGGCCATCAACGAGCGCTTCCGCACCGCGCCGCCGCTGGAAAATCCGCCGCTGGACTACGCCGGCCTGTCGCGGTTGATGGAAACCCGCCGCGGCCAGACGATCCGCGTCCTCTCGGTCTGGGCGGACGGGCTGGAAGGCGTCGGAATGTGGTACGACCAGTTGCTCTCGGAGAGCCTGGGCAAGAACGGCATGGGCTCGACGCCGCTGACCGTGCTGAACACCCGCGACCTCCATTCCCGCGGCCAGCAACACCAGGAAGGCCGCCGCGACAAGCTGATTACAAACCTCGTGGTCGAGCGGACCCACCGCGAATGGCTGGCCGTCGAAAGGGCGGACTTGAACCAGGACAACCTGAACCTCCTCTCGGGCAAGACGCTGCCCGAAATCCTCCGCGCGGCCTACGCCGGGGTGAATCAGGCCTACGCCGAGGACTATCGGCGGTCGGCCACGATCACGCTGCCCCGGCTCGACGAAGGCTCGCTCGGCCAGTTGTTCCAAATGCTCATGCTGGCCACGGTGGTCGAGGGACGGCTCGTGGGCATCAATCCCTACGGCCAGCCCGGCGTCGAGGCATACAAAAAGCACATGAACGCGATTCTGCGGGGGAAGTAGGGGTGATCGTTTAGCCGCCGCGTCCACGCGGCGTCAGATGTAATCGCATACGACATGAACGACACTGCGACTGGTTCCGCCGAGCATCGCCGCGTTCTGGCCTTCATGGCCCATCCCGACGACGCGGAAATCTTCTGCGCCGGCACGCTGCTGCGGTTGGCGCAGGCGGGCTGGGAGGTGCATATCGCCACGGTGGCCGCCGGCGACTGCGGCTCGACGACCGAGCCGCCCGAGGCGATCGCCGCGCGGCGGGCGGAAGAGGCCCGGCGTTCGGCCGCGCTCGTCCCGGCGACGTATCACTGCCTCGGCGAACGCGACGGGTTCGTCGTCTACGACCGGCCGACGTTGCGGAAGTGCGCGGACCTGTTCCGCCGCGTAGCCCCGCAACTGGTTTTGACCCATTCGGCCGACGACTACATGATGGACCACGTGATGACGTCGCTGCTGGGCCGGGCGGCCAGCTTCCTCTACGCAGCCCCGAACGCCTCGACGTTGCCGCTGGTCGCGCGGCTCGCGGGTGCCGCACCTCTACTATTGCGACCCGATGGAGGGCGTCGATCCGCTGGGCCGGCCGGTCGAGCCGACGACCTTCGTGGACATTTCGACGGTGCTGGAAGATAAGGCCCGATTGCTGGCCTGCCACGCCAGCCAGCGGGAGTGGCTCCGCGAACACCACGGCACGGACGAGTATCTCGACGCCATGCGGCGGCACGCCGGGTTGCGCGGCCGGCAGGCCGGCGTGGCCGCGGCCGAGGCCTTCATTCAGCACCGCGGGCACGCCTATCCGCGCAACGATCTGCTGGCCGAACTGTTTCCGATGACGCTCAGGGTGTAATCGCGTCATAAGGCCGCGACCGTTGGTCGCGATCGCGGCGCGACCAACGGCCGCGGCTTTATGACCGCCATGACACACAACAGGGAGAGATTCGATGGGCCGCGCGATCAGTAAAGTGGCCCCGGGGTGGTGGGATTACACGACCTTGGACGCGGAGATCATGGCCGACGCCGCCCGGCTAACGGCTGACGATTTGGCAAAATTGAGCCGGCCGGGCTTCCGCGTCGTGATGTACGACACGCTCGAGGAGTTCTACCTGGCCGAGGCGTTGGAATACATCGCCGCCTGGCGTCAATCGACTGCCGACAACCCGGCGGGAATCTGCGGGCCGATCGGTCCGACCGAGCAATTGCCGCTGGTCGCCCGGCTGGTCAACGAACTGGACCTGAACATCCGCGAGGCGCATTTTTGGGGCATGGACGAATGGGTCGGCGCGGACGGCCGGCCGGTGCCGCCGACTTCCGAGGAGTATCGCAAGCTGCCGGCCCGCGTCACCGACCTGCACCCGATGACGATCATTCAGAACGCGCGGACCTCGGGCGGAGGGCAGGTGGCGATGGTGCCCGACCCGCGCGGCCACGGTCGGGCCGGCCGAAACCTGGAAGGCCGAGCGGGTGTCGATCTGGCAGGCCGGGGCACACGACAATCCGTTCGGCATGCGGCTCACGGCGTGGATGATCGCCCGGCGAATCCCCGACGCCGCCGTGCCGATGTCGCTGCTGGCCGATCATCCGAACGTGCAGTTCAACTATTACCGCAGCGGCCTCGGCGCGGTGGCGGCGGAGATGCACTAGTACCAATTTTATCCCATCCCCGGTCACAAGTGACCGGGCTAAACGTTTCTACCCACCTTCCGCCGTTAACTGTTCCGCCGCGCAGCGGCACTCGCGCTCCAGATACGCCCGGCCTTGACGGATGCCGACGTGATCCCAGGGCAGGGCGGCGCCGGCGGGGTAGGGGAGGTGCAGCGTCTGGTCCACGTCGATGCCCGCCGCGGAAAACGCCTGCCACCATAATTCGGGCCGCAGCTTTTCCGACCAGGCGTCGAACCGGGCGCCGCCGCGCCAGGCCAGTTCGATCGCCGCGCCCGTCCGCCGGTCGCCGCGGCAGAGCGCGCCCTCGAGCAGACTCGCCTCGACGTCGTGGCATTGCAGCCGCACGCTCCGCATGCGCTTTTGCCGATGTAGATATTCGTGTGCCCAATGGAAATACTCGCGGCGCTGCATGGCGTTCCATTGCAGCGGCGTTTGCGGCTTGGGGACGAAGTTCGAGACGGCGGCGGTCACGTCGGCCAGTTGGCCGCGAACCTCCCGGCCCAGCCGCGAGATCGTCTCGGCCATCTCGATGATCCCCTCCAGGTCGCTCTCCCGCTCGCCGGGCAGCCCGCACATAAAATACAGCTTCACCCGCGAAAAACCGTTCTCGAACGCCCGGCGGCAACCGGCGTAGAGATCCTCGTTGCTGATCTTCTTGCCGATTCGCTGCCGCATGTCGTCCCGGGCGACCTCCGGGGCCAGCGTCAGGCCCGAGTGCCGGTCGGTGTTCAGCACCTCACCGACGACCCGCAACTGCTCGTTGATCCGCAGGCTGGGCAGCGAGACGCCGACGTGCAGCGGCCGAAAAATCTCGTGCAGCCGCCGTATCAGCACGTCGAAATCCGGATAATCGCTGCTGGAGAGCGAGAGCAGCGAGATTTCGTTGTAGCCCGTGTGGCGATACTGCGCGACCGCCGCCGCGACGATGCTCTCGATCGGGCGGAACCGCAGCGGCGCTTGAGCGTAGTGCTCTGGCAGAAGCGGCAGTGGCCCGGGCAACCACGCATGATCTCCACGGCGATGCGGTCCTGCACGCATTCGACGTAGGGCACGACCGGGGCCATGGGCGGAGGAATCTCGGCCCAGTTTTCGACAACCGCCGGAACGATCAGCGGGGGCACGTCGTCCCGCAGCGGCCGCGGCGTCGTCGGCCGTCCGTCGGCGTCGAACTGCGGACTATAGAACCGCGGCACATAGACATAAGGCAGCCGCGCGGCCATCTCGGCCAGCAGCGATTCGCGGTCACGACCGGAACTTTTCAATTCCGCCCACAACTCGCACACCTCGGGCAACGTCTCCTCGCCGTCGCCGACGACGAACAGGTCGATGAACCGGGCCATCGGCTCGGGGTTGGCCGCGCACGGCCCGCCGGCGATGACCAGCGGATGCTCCATCGTCCGCTCGTCGGCCGCCAGCGGTATCCCGCCCAGGTCGAGCATCGTCAACACGTTGCTGTAGCAGAGGTCGTATTGCAGCGTGAAACCGAGCACGTCGAACTCGGCCAGGGGCGTGAAGGTTTCCAGGCTGTATAGCGGCAGGCCGTGCTCGCGGAGCAGGCGTTCCATGTCCTCGGCCGGGGCGAAGGCCCGTTCGCAGGCCCAGCCGTCGCGGCGGTTCATCAGGTCGTAGAGCACCTGCACGGCGTGGCAGCTCATGCCGATCGAATAGGTGTCGGGAAAGGCCAGGCAAAACGTGCCCCGCAGCGTGCGATGGTCCTTGACCACGGCGTTCCACTCGCCGCCGACGTACTGCGCCGGCGTTTGCACGCAGGGGAGAATGCGATCGACCACGAGGTTTTTCAGCGATTGGTTAAGCATCGTGGAAACAGATCGTAGGGTGGGACAAGCTTTAGCGCAGTCCCACCATGTGTACTCCCCTCTCCCAAAGGTAGAGGGTGCTATTCTGTGCATTTCAAAATGCGACGCTCAGCCCGGCGGTTCATCGAACACAAAGCGGTTGAAGTCCAATGCGGCGATGATGATGTTGCGGCAGATGGCGATGCGGTCTTCCTCGCGGCAGGTCAAGTGATAGACCATGATTTCCCGGTCGCCTTCGTCGCCCTGCTTTTTCGTGACGCTGCCGACGGCGGGCTTTCCGTTGTGGGAAACGGGGACCTTCGGCGGCGTCTCGATTTGTAGCAGCGCCTCGCCGTCGCGGACAGCGATCACCCCGCCGGGCTTCCTTTCCGGCCGCTCGGCAGGGCCGGCCGACCGGCCCCCGCCCGCTCGCCGGGCAAGCAACTCGCTCCGCACAATGGAAACATAAGCGGGCATCTCGAAACCCAACCGCACGTTCGCCGCGGAAGCAGACCGGATGTCCTCGCCGCCGCGGACCTCCTCGACGTTCAGCGTGATCTCATCGCCGATAACCACGCTTTGGTTCTTTGTCCGGGAAAGCACGAGCATGTTGGGTCCTCACTGCTTTAGCGTCGGCGCCGAACGCTCGGCCGACCGGTTCCGACGTGCCTATCCGCCCGGGCAGATTATCGCCGATTTCGCCGCGGAAAAACAGGGGGCTTCGACTTGGAAGGAAGTATCGGTCGGAGCGTGAGCCAACACCAATATCCGTTTGGACCGCGTAGCGGTCGCCTGTGAATAGCCGGGGGTGAAACCCCCGGATCGGGAGACCAAACCAACATCAGCCGCGTAGCGGCGTGACAACCGCAACCCCCTCCCAATCGTAATGCCGCTAGGGCGGCATGGCCCGCACGTTTTCAACCTCCGGGGGCTGCGCTCCACACCCGACTACTCACATCTCGCCGCTCCGCGGCGGCGATAGCGCCGGAGCCGGAAAAAATAACGCGAATGACCGCTACTCCTCATTGCAAATGTTCCGTATGGCAGAATGCATTCTCTTGACATGGTCATCTTAATTGACTATATTTCCTTATGGAGGATTGAAGTCCGATGAAAACCATGCCCGTCAGCGAGTTCAAGGCGCACTGCCTGCAAGTGTTCGGCCGCGTGGCGCGGACCAAGGAGCCGATCGTGGTGACCAAACGCGGCAAGCCGTTGGTCGAGGTGATTCCCTTTCGCAACAACGAGGAGTCGCCCGAACCAGGTAAACTTGCGCACACTTTCGTATCCGAGAAGGACGTCGTTTCCCCGTTGGGAGAATCGATCTGGAGCGCCTGCAAGTGAACTATTTGCTCGACACCCACGTGTGGGTTTGGTGGAACATGCGCCGGAAAAACTCTCGGGCAAGGTCAAACGATTGATTGCAGAGTCGCAAAAGGAGCAAGAGATTCTGCTTTCGGCCATCTCGGTGTGGGAATTCTGCAAGTTGGTTGAAAAGAAACGTATCGAGATATCTCTGCGATCCGCGGGATTGGCTGGAAACCGCCTTGGCGACGCCCCGGCTCCGGCTGATTCCGCTCTCGCCGATAATTGCCTACCGGTCTACCGTGTTGACGCAACTCGCCTCCACCGATCCGGCCGATCAGATCATCATCGCCACGGCACACGAGGAAAATGCAACTGTCTTAACCAAGGACAAATTGATCCGGCAAAGCAAATGCGTGCAAACGATATGGTAACAAAAGAACTTTTCCTACGAAGTGCGGCCTGTTTTCTACTGCTGGCATTATGCACCCCGGCCGCGGCCCAATACCGCTCGGCGATGGACGCCGCGCGGGATAAAATGGTCGACGAGGACATCGTCGCGGCGGGGGTGAAGAACAAGCGGGTCATCAAGGCCATGCGGGATACGCCCCGGCACGAGTTCGTGCCGCTGCGGCTGCGGAACCGGGCCTATTTCGACATGGCCCTGCCCATCGGCGAGAGCCAGACCATTTCGCCGCCGTTCGTCGTGGCCTACATGACCGAGGCCCTCGACCCGCAGCCGGGCGACAAGGTGCTGGAGATCGGCACCGGCAGCGGCTATCAGGCGGCGGTCCTCTCGCCGCTGGTCCGCGAGGTGTACACCATCGAGATCGTCGAGCAGCTCGGCCACAAGGCGGCCAAAACCCTCGAACGGCTGCGCTACGACAACGTAAAGGTCAAGGTGGGCGACGGCTATCAGGGCTGGCCCGAGCACGCCCCGTTCGACAAGATCATCGTCACCTGCTCGCCCGAAAAGGTCCCGCCGGCGCTGGTCGCCCAACTCAAGGAGGGCGGCCGGATGGTGATTCCCGTCGGCGAGCGCTATCAGCAGACGCTCTATCTGATGAAGAAGAAGGACGGCAAGATGGTCTCCGAGGCGTTGCAGCCGACGCTGTTCGTGCCGATGACCGGCCGGGCGGAGGAGAATCGCCAGGTCAAGCCCGACGCCGAGCCATCCGATCGATCCACAACGGCGGCTTCGAGCAGTCGGCCGGCGATCCGCCCGCGCTCGAGGGCTGGCACTATCAGCGGCAACTGAAAGTGGTTGCGGCGGACGACGCGCCGGAGGGCAAGCACTACGCCGTCTTCAGCAACGAGACGGCCGGCCGCGGCAGCCTCGCCCTGCAGGGCTTCGCCGTCGACGGCCTGAAGGTTCCGCAACTGGAGCTTTCGGTGATGGTTCGCGGGCGCGACATTCGCCCGGGTCAGACCGCGCGGGAATTGCCCGCCATCGTCATCAGCTTCTACGACGAGAATCGGGCCACGATCGGCGAAGTCGCCCTGGGACCGTGGCGGGGCACGTTCGATTGGCAGCGCGAGTCCAAGCTGTTCCGCGTCCCCCGCAAGGCCCGCGAGGCCGTGCTCCGCATCGGCCTGCTCGGGGCCACGGGCGAAATCGCCTTCGACGATCTGAAACTGGGCCCGGCGGGGAAGTAGGGGCTAGTGGTCAGTGGCTAGTGGCTAGTGAACGACACGTTGGGGTGGCAGTTGTACTGCCGCCCCCGTGAGTGGCGGCACGGAGCGGCAGTACAACTGCCGCCCCAACTTCCATTCCAGTACAACTGCCGCCCCAACGAAGACTGCAAACTATCGCCGACTACGCCGCGTGGACGCGGCGGCTAAACGTCGGAGACCACAAACCTAAACGGCTCGTTAGTCACTTCATAGCCGGGACGCAGCCCGATGTTCATCAATAGACCGATCGCCAGGGCATGAACCAGTAGCCCCGATCCGCCGTGACTGACCAGCGGCAGCGAGAGGCCGGTGGTCGGCAGCAGGCCGAGCGTCACGCCGGTGTGGACCAGGGCCTCGACGGCGAACATGGCCGCGATGCCCACGGCCGTCAGCCGCCCGAACGGCTCGCGGGTCTCGACCGCTATGGCCAGCCCGCGCCACACGATCCAGCCGAACAGGGCCAAGGTCAAGGCCATGCCGGGCAGGCCGAACCGCTCGCCGATGACACAGAAGATGAAATCGCTGCGGGCCTCGGGCAAATGATAGGCCGCCGGGTCGTCGGTGGGCTGGCCGGCGAAGAAGCTGCCCCAGACGCCGCCCATCGCCCGGACCTGCTTGCCCTGGTAGAGCTGGTAGGCGTGGCGGCCCACTTTCTGGCCCGGCGCGGGCTGGTCCAACAGCGTCGCCACCCGCGACTTCTGGTCCGCGCTCAATTGCGTCCAGAGCAGCGGCAGGACGAGCAGGCCCGCCGCCACCACGCAAAGCAAATCGGTCCGCTTCGCGCCGGCCGCGAAAAGCATCACCAGAAACACCGGCAGAAAGACGGAGGCCGTTCCCAGGTCAGGCTCCTTTAAGATCAACAGCACCGGCACAAGGGTCAACATCAGCGGCGCGGCCAATCCCCGCAGCCGCCGGTAATTTTCGCGGTGCATCAGGTATCGGGCCATTGCCAGGATAAAGACCAGCTTTGCCAATTCGGAGGGCTGAAATCCGACCGTCCCGAGACGGATCCAGCGGTGCGAATTGTTGACCGCCGGAAAGCACAACACCAACACCAGCAGCAGAACCAGGAGGGCGTAGAGCGGATAACTGAAGCTGCAGAGCGCGCGATAGTTGACCGCCGTCGCCGCCAGCATCAGCGCCAAGGCGAGCGCGGCGTAGAACATCTGCTGGTGGAGCAGCCGGCCGCTGCCTCCGCTCAGATTCTCGACCCGGGCGATTCCCAACCACCCCAGTCCCATCAACAGGACCGCGGCGATCAAGATCGACCAGGGAAATCGTTTGACCCAGGCGGAGTCGTTCATAAAATGACTGTGTAAGGGACTTCGTTACGAGTTACGCGGCCGGGAAATGTCCGGACGCTTTCGGGGTTCGTTGCCGGGAATGATCCACAATGGCAATCCACCCCACGGATGCGGAGCATCCGGCCGTGCGCGTACCCATGCAGAGCATGGTAACGAGAATATAGGCCCAAGGGGCGGCTTGTATGGAATGCCTAAGTTACTACAATTCTTATGGTTATGTCAATTGTAGCGGCCGGCATTGGGGGTGGATGGCCCAGAATTGGCGGAGTATGGTTAGGATGTGAGATATTTTTGAGGGCGGCAGAGGCCGACCCGTTCAAGAAAAAAACGGCCTAAATTGCGTATTTTTAACAACTTGTGGCATAGCACAACTCAACCCAAACTACTTGATTTTCGCCGGCAGCCTGCTATCTTTATTGAGAGTGGTATCGACTGTATTTCCCGTGTCTTCTAGGAAGAGGGAGTCAAAACGCATGAATCGAACAAGTTGGAAATGTCTGTTGATCGTCTCGGTTGTGGCCATCGCATTGTCAGCCGCGGCTCCTCAAGTGGAAGCCTACTGGGGTTGCGGTGGCTGCGGAACGGCATGGAGTTGCTATAGCCCCTGCTACTCGTCCTGCTATACGTCGTGCTACACGCCGGCGATTTGCTGGGACCCGTGCGGCTGCGGCGGCAATTGGTATCTCGGCTACCGGCCGGGACCGATCCGTCGGTTGTTGTTCGGCAGTTGCAAGTGGTATTGGGGCGGCAATTGCGGCTGGAGTTGTGGCTATCCATCCTATGACTGCGGCTGCGGCGGCGTTTCGACCTGCGGCTGTGCGACGGGTTCGTACCCGCCGGCTCCGGCCCCGGCGGCACAAACGCCGACCCCGGCCAAAAAGCCGGTGATCGAGCCGAACTCGACGTTGCCCACCGAGCCGGCTCCGGAACCGGGCAACATGCCCGCCATGCCCGGCATGAGCCCGCCCGGCGGCGCCATGCCCGCCCCGGCCACCTCGCCCCAGACGAACGCCACTTCGGCCGACACAAGCGGCATTCTGACGGTGTGGGTCCCCTACGACGCCAAGGTGACGGTCAACGGTCTGAAGACGACCAGCACCGGCAGCCGCCGGCAGTTCATCTCCTACGGCCTGAAGCCGGGCTTCAGCTACAAGTACGTGGTCAAGGCCGAGGTGATCCAGAACGGTCAACTCGTCGAGGACACTCGCACGGTTACGATGACCGCCGGCGAAATCACCGCGGTGGCCTTCGGCTTCAATGCCCCGGCCGGGCAAGTAGCGGCCCAGTAAGACAATTCATATTTGTAGTTGGAAACAACACCAGCCCACGGGCTTCGGCCCGTGGGTTTTTTGTTGGCACGGAAGACTATTCTCCACTCATTGACGCTAATTTGTTGCATCAGCGTCGATGAGCGGAAATTAGTGTTCTCCCAAAATCGAGCAGCGTTTTCCCGGCTTGAGATTCCCGCCGCTTCCTGCCATAATTCATCGACGAAACCAACAGGAGAACGTCGATGTTCGATTGCATTGCGGTCGTGGGCGCTGACCGGCGCGGTGGGGACCATCATTCGGGAACTGCTTGAAGCCCGGCAGTTCCCGCATCAGAGGATCAAGTTTATCGCCTCAGACCGTTCGGCAGGCCGAAAGCTGCCCTTCGCCGGGCGGGAGGTGGCGGTCGAGGCATTGGCCGGGCCGGTCTTCGACGGCGTGGACCTGGCCATCAGCAGCACGCCCGACGAGGTCGCCCGCGATTTCATCCCCGACGCCGTCCGGCGGGGTTGCGTGGTGATCGACGAGAGCGGCTACTGGCGGATGGACCCGAAGGTGCCGCTGGTGATCCCCGAGGTCAATCCCGAGGCGCTCCGCCGGCACAAGGGGATCATCTCCAGCCCGAACTGCTCGACCACGCAACTGGTCCAGGCCCTCAAGCCGCTACACGACGCCGCCCGGGTCCGCCGGGTCGTGGTCAGCACGTATCAGGCCGTCAGCGGGGCGGGCATGGCCGGCACCCGCGACCTGCTCGACGGCACCCGCGCGGCGCTGGCCGGCGAGGAGTACAACTACGAGTGCTTTGCCCATCCCATCGCCATGAACTGCATCCCGCAGATCGGCTCGCCCAAGCATCAGGGCTATACGTCGGAAGAGATGAAGATGGTCCACGAGACGCGGAAGATTTTGGGCGACGACTCGATCCGGATCTGTCCGACGTGCGTCCGTGTGCCGGTGGGCAATTGCCACAGCGAGAGCATCCTGGTCGAGACCGAGCGGAAGCTGACGGCGGCCGAGGCCCGGCGGCTCTTCGCCGCCACGCCGGGCTTGTCGGTCCTCGACGATTTGGAGCATGAGTTGTATCCCATGCCGATCAACTGCACCGGCCGCGACGAAACTTGCATCGGACGCGTGCGCGAGGACCTCTCCTGTCCGAACGGGCTGGCTTTCTGGTGCGTCAGCGACAATCTCCGCAAGGGAGCAGCCACCAACGCCGTGCAGATCGCGGAATTGCTGGTGCGGGGCGAAAACTCACAATCTTGACGACTCGGCTGGTGCTGATATAATCATACAGAGGGGAGCGCATGATTCCCGAGTTCAACGAACGTGGATATCTACCCGCAGGCATCCATGTGGTGACGCTCGATGAGGTCGGTTCCCGCTTCGGAGACGGGTCCGAGTTGCGCCGTGTCCAGATGCAGTCGTTGCGGTGGCTCGTGGAGTTAGCTCGCGCCGCCGGCGTGCAACGCTTTGTTGTAAACGGCAGTTTCGTCACGGATACAGCCGAGCCAAACGACGTGGATTGCGTCTTGCCCATTGGCCCCGACTACATCCGGGATTCTGCCGTTGACAACGACATCCGAAAGGGCCTCCCTTCCTGGAGATTCAGTTGGTTCAACCGCCGGATTTCGATTTCTTCGTCAAGACCATTTATCCTACGGATCGATTTTTCGTCCCCAAAGGGATGGTGGAGATTCTTCTATGAACCTGCTTGGAACACGTGATCTAGAAGTAACACGTCAGAAGCTGAGGCTACTGCAGGATCACTACCGCTCGCGTCTTGAGGACACCACCGACCGCAGTTATGCGCCGAACTGAGTTTACAGTCTCTCCAGCGGATGATGAATCAGCTTACCGAGGAAATCGCGCGGTGCGAAGCCTGCATGGTAAAGCGGTAGTGCGAATCCGTGCGAACCATTAAACTCACCATCGCCTACGACGGCACGGCCTATGCCGGCTGGCAGTACCAGCCCGACCGGATGAGCGTGCAGCAAACGCTGGAAACCGCCCTGGAGAAAATCACCGGCGCGAATCCGCGTGCTGGCCAGCGGGCGGACCGACGCCGGCGTCCACGCCCTGGGGCAGGTGGTCGGCTTCAGCACCGAGTGCCAGTTGCCGCTCGACGTGCTGCATCGGGCCATCAACGCCAACCTGCCGCCGGACGTCGCCGTGCTCGAGATCGCCGACGCGCCCGAGGGCTTCCATCCGATCAGCAGCGTCCGGCGGAAGCGCTACCGCTACGTGATCTACGACGGGCCGGTCCGGGACGTGTTCATGCGGAATTACGTCTGGCACTATTGCCGCGGCCGCTTGGACGCCGAGGCGATGGCCCGCGCGGCCGCCGCGCTGCTGGGGACGCACGACTTCAGCAGCTTCGAGACCGCCGGCACCCCCGGGCGACCAGCGTGCGGACCATTTTCGACGTCCACATCGAACGTGGCAGGGCAGGGGACTGTCCCAATTTTCGTCCGACGGGCAGGACAGGGGACTGTCCCAATTTTCGTCCGACGAAAATGGGACTGTCCCCTTTTGATGCGGACAGAGTGGAAAACAATCTCCCCTCTCTTTTTGGGAGAGGGGCCGGGGGTGAGGGCAGCCGCGAGCAGTGCGGAGCACGGGAGTCGGAGATGCGGGAATCCGGGGAAGCGGGGATGCGGGAATCGGAAACGCCCCGCGACTGCGATTGCGGGGATTTCATCCTCATCGAAGTCGAAGCCGACGGGTTTCTCTACAACATGGTCCGGGCGATCGTCGGCACGCTGGTCGAGGTCGGGAATGGGCGGAAGCCCGAGTCCTGGCCCGGCGAAGTCCTTTCGGCCACGGACCGCCGCACCGCCGGCCCGACCGCCCCGCCGCAAGGACTTTTTCTGGTGCGGGTCGAGTATTGAATCACAAATCGTTTAGCCGCCGCGTCCACGCGGCGTCTGCGGCGGGGCAGGGCAGGGGACTGTCCCAATTTTCGTCCGACGAAAATGGGACTGTCCCCCTTTGGATTCGGGGGTGCGGGGATAGGGGGATTCGGGAAATCAGAAACCGTTTAGCCGCCGCGTCCACGCGGCGTTTGCGCCGGGGCAGGGTAGGGGACTGTCCCAATTTTCGTCCGCCGAAAATGGGACTGTCCCCCTTTGGATTCGAGGTTCGGGGATTCGAGTATGCTGGCAAGAGATCGGAAGTTCAATCTTCCTTCAACCAATTGGCGAGCTTCAACCCGTCGATGCGGGCGAAATGGGCCTCGTTGTTCGTCACCAACGTTCCGCCCAGGGCCAGAACATGCGCCGCAATGAGCATATCCATCGCGCCGATGCTTTGCCCCTCGGCTTCGAGATCATGCCGGACGCGGCCGTAGTATTCCGGACAGATCACGGCGTCGTAATCGTACAGGTCGAATGGGGTCAGAATTTTGCGGACGGCCGCGATTTCCTCCTCGTACTTGCGGCTGTTGCAGGCGCCGAACTCGAGTTCCGAAACCGTAATTGCCGAGAGCCCCACGGAATGGCCCGCCGCTTGGGTCTTGCGGCAGCGGTCCACCAACGCCGCCGCCTTGCGGCCGTTTCGGCCTCGCGGAGCGGTCTTTAAGCCGCGTATCAGATAGATGAGCAGATCGGTGTCGAGCAGATAGATCATGGCCGCCAGTTCCGGGTTTGCGTCTCGGGCTGCTGCCGGCCCCCGGCCATGAATTCGCCGGAAATTTCCCGGACGCCTTCCGAAAACACCTCCCACGGATCGCGGGGAATGACCTCGAATCCCTCCGCGGTCTTTTTCAAATAGACCTCGGACGATTTGACGCGGAACTGCTTCGGCAGCCGAATGGCCTGGCTGCGGCCGCT
This sequence comes from uncultured Planctomycetota bacterium, assembly GCA_963733145.1. Classification (GTDB taxonomy): domain Bacteria; phylum Planctomycetota; class Planctomycetia; order Pirellulales; family Thermoguttaceae; genus JAHIKV01. The sequence goes on from CAVTCJ010000001.1 coordinate 72,683, forward strand.
TTGGAACACTTTCGCCGTTTGCATAGCTTGACCTTTTAAGACCCAATATCTGTCATCTATCAAATGATATATGACAGATCGAGAATTGTCAAGGCCGGCCCTGTACAATGGGGGGCCTCTTTCATAGTGAAACAGAGACCCCATACGTCCGTACTATTCAAGCGTTTGAAGCGTTCGCCGGACATATACCGCGCAGGTCAAACCGAAAGCCAGTAACAGGGCCAGCGTCGCCGGCTCGGGCACCGGCGCGCCGCCGACGGCATAGAGCGAGAATGAGGTCATGCCATTTGCAAATATCCAGTTGTTTGCGGCGTCGAGGCCGCCAGTCACGTCCACCCACTCGCCGCCCGTGAGGTGGTATACACGCAAGGTGTTTTCATTGATTCCCAATTCGCCAGCCAGAACGTCGTCGTAGCGGAACGTCAAGTCGACCGTGGAGAAGTCGAAACCCTCCGGCGGCCGGAAATCCCACGCGCCGATGAAAGAAACGCCCGGCAGGGCGGGAACTTCGCCGCGGTTGGAGGCCAGCAGGTCGATGCTGAATTCCCCGCCGGCGCTCACGTCGGCGAACGACATCCGCACGCTGTTGACGAGGTCGATCGTCGCGTCGTCGGCCGACTCGCCCCAGTTGTAAGCTCCCGCGCCGACGGCCACGGAGATCGAGGGCAGCGCGAGTTTTCCGTGGTCCTCGGCGAACCAGCCGTGTTTGTATCCTGAAGCGGCGTCGGTTGTATTTACGACGGCGGTGAAACTCGACAGGTCCAGGGTCCGATCCGTTCCGTAACCCTTTCCCACGACCCGGCCGTTGTTCGTTAGCGTGCCGGTCAGCGCGACGACGCCCCAGCCTTGAAAAATGCCGCCGTATGGATTGTCTGCCGATCTGGCGATTTCCAGACAAGCGCCGAGACCGGAGCCGCCCTCGACTGTATATTCCACAATTGATCCCGTACCAACGGCATCGCCCAAGTTGAACGAACCGTAAGTGAAATCGCCGCTGATATGGCCGTAGCCACCTACAGCAATCATTGCGCCGGATGTGGGTGCGCCTTTTGGCATAACAAGTGTGCCGCCGAGGAGACTGTAGACACCTTCATCCGCTGATTCGGCGCCAATACACACATCCATTTGTTTCGATGTGTTCGTCCCTCCAGTCTGTGTGAAGTGGCCGCCTATCACTTCGCGCCACCAAACTGTTAGTTCCCCGTCGCTAAGGTTGTAGCGTCCGATGCCGGCGACGACATGAGAGAACGGTCCAGGGGAAGACCACCCCGTTGACACACAGAGATCCCCCGTGAGTGTGTTCGTACCTCCAGATTGATTGAATGTTCCATGGCCGCCCATCCCAATATGCTCATCGAACGCAGTCAATTGCCCCGTCCCGCTGAGATCGTACACTCCGGTGGCGTTCGCGGCGGCGGGGAATTCACTGCCACCAATGACGAGTAGACCGCATTCATTCGTTCCGCCAGTATGAATAAAGTGGCCGTAGGCATTGCCGGGCGAGGCGGGGGCAGAGAAGTTGCATCCAATCCCTTCGCTTGGCGCAGAAAGGCTGCCCGAACCGGAAAGCTCATACGAGCCAATTGCCGAGCCGCCGCCCCAACTTAAGCCCACCACCAGATTGGGAATGTAGTTCGAGGCCCCGATGCCGAAGTAGCCGTCGCCGATTGTGTTTGTTCCGCCCGATTGATGAAAGAACGAACCGGCGTCGTTTACTGGTCCGTCAGGACCCCAGCATCCCCTCCCGATGAATTCGCCGCCGCTCCGGTAATCAGACTCGGCGATAGAGCTGCCGCTTAAGGCCGTGCGGAGCGTTCCCCCAGTCATCTCAATCCCGCTTGCGTTGTCAACGCGGAGTCCGCCGCATCCTTCGCCATCCTGATCGATCGTAGCGGTGCCTCCGTTGTGGATTGCCGCCATTGGTCCGGAATTGCTACTAGAGTAAACAGGCTCGCCGTCCGTCCAGTTGGTCCCATCGGACCAGTTGCCCGATGGAACGTTCCAATCGGATGCCCCACATTCCATGGCGTCTATAAACAAAATGGTTGCCATGAGAAGGATTATTAGAGTGTGAAGCCATCTCATCGCTACCTCCTGTAAAAGAAGTATGTAATAGTAACGAAGGTGGAAAGCGCGAAGCCGCAAGCGGCTTGTTCGTAGTCGAAAAACACTCCCCGCAGATTTACCCAGTCTGCCCCCCCCCCCCCCCCCCCCCCCCCCCCCCCCCCCCCCGTAAATGTCAATGCTTAATCCGCGAGAAAGCAAATAATCCGTACTGCGGTGGGGAAACAACTGCCGTTTTCTGGCACATTGGTGGGGGAACAGGCTGGTGGTGAATGAACGACGGCCCGTCGTATCCGAAATGACAGAGCCGGGCCGGAAAATTGTGCTGTTGACAATCGGCACACATTGTCATAGAATTCAACAATGCAGATCATCCGCTGGAGCCGAGAGAAGAATGAATGGCTGCTGCGCAACCGCGGCGTGTGCTTCGAGCAAGTGCTGGTGATCCTTGAAAGCGGTGCGGTGTTGGACGTGTTGGAACACCCAAACCAAAATCGGTATCCAGGGCAGAAGATTCTGATCGTCAACATCAACGACTACGCCCACCTGGTTCCCTACGTGGAGAACGACGAGGAAATCTACTTGAAGACCATCATCCCGAGCCGGAAGGCAACGGACAAATACTTGAGGAGGAATCCATGAAAGGCAAGTTTATGGATGATGAAGAGCGGGCATTGGCCGAATCCTTCAAACGCGGCGAGTGGCGGCCGGTCAAGAACCTGGCGCGAGAGAAGCGGACGCTCCGCGACGCCGCCCGGCGAACGCTGCAGAAAGACGCCCGAATCAACATCCGCCTCTCCTCGAAAGACCTCCGCGACGTGCAGACGATCGCCGCCCGGGAAGGCATTCCCTATCAAACGCTCGTATCCAGCATCATTCACAAATACGTTTCCGGCTCTTTGACCGACTCGAACAAATGAAACGGCATTACGATACGGGCCTGCGAAGCCGCAAGCGGCTCTCGAAACCTTTTCGCTAGTCACTAGCCACTAGCCACTAACCACTAGCCACTTGTGCCCCATGCGAATCGCTCACGTCATCACGCGGCTGATCATCGGCGGGGCGCAGGAAAACACCGTGCTCTGCTGCGAGGACCTGATCCATCGCCACGGCGACGACGTACTGTTGATTACCGGGCCGCCGCTGGGGCCGGAGGGAAGTCTGCTGGATCGGGCCAGGGCCGGGGCCGGAAAAGGGGACAGGTCCAATTTGCCGGAACGGCCCTCCGGGTGCTTCGCACAAATTGGACCTGTCCCCTTTTCCGGCGGGGCAGGGGGGGTGCCGCTGGAAATCATCGACGCGCTCCGCCGCCCGATCCATCCCGGGCGAGATTGGGCCAGCTATCGGCAACTGAAGGCCGCGCTCCGCCGCTTCCGGCCCGACGTGGTCCACACGCACAGCGCGAAGGGGGGCATGCTCGGCCGCGCCGCCGCCTGGTCGCTGGGCGTGCCGGTTGTCGTGCATACGGTCCACGGAGCGCCGTTCCATCCCTGGCAGGGCAGGGGGGCGCGTTGGTTTTTCCAGGGCTGCGAACGCTGGGCCGCCCGCCGCTGCCACGCCCTGGTCAGCGTCGCCGACGCCATGACCGATCTGATGGTCGAGGCCGGCATCGCCCCGCGGGAAAAGTTCACCACTATATACAGCGGCATGGAGGTCGAGCCGTTTCTGCGATCGGGCGAGCAGCGCCAGCGCGTGCGGCGCGAATTGGGTTACTCCGACGAGCACGTGGTGATCGGCAAGATCGCCCGGCTGTTCAAGCTCAAAGGCCACGACGACGTGATCCGCGCCGCCGAGAGGATGATTGGTGGGGTCGGAAAAGGGGACTGGCTCCGTTTGCCGCGACCGACCTTCGGTCGGTGCCCGCCCTCCGGGTGCTTTGCACAAACGGTGCCTGTCCCCTTTTCCGACCCGGAATGTGGCGACAGGTTGGCAACCTGTCCTACTAAAAACGTCCGCTTCCTCTTCGTCGGCGACGGCATCTATCGAGAACGGCTGGAGCGGCAGATCGCCGCGGCCGGGCTGTCCGACTACTTCCAATTCACCGGCCTCGTGCCGCCGGAGCGGATACCGGAACTGATCTCGGCGATGGACATTGTGGTCCACGCCAGCCTCCGCGAGGGTCTCGCCCGGGTGTTGCCGCAGGCGTTGATCGCCGGCCGGCCGGCCGTCAGTTTCGACGTGGACGGCGCCCGGGAAGTGGTGCTCGACGGCGAGACTGGCTTCCTGATCCCGCCGCGCGACGTCGAGCAGCTCGCCGCCCGGCTCGCGCAGCTCGCGGCCGATCCGGCATTGCGCGACCGCATGGGCGCCGAAGGCCGCCGCCGCTTCACCGACCTCTTCCGCCACGAGCGGATGACCGAACAACTTCGGGCGCTATATCTCGATATTTTGGAAACGAATGCCAGGCCTCCGTCTTCCGACTCCTGACTTCCCGCCCCTCGACCCCTGACCCCCGTCCCACCGTCCCCCACCCCTGATCCCGCACTTGTCCTGCGGCGGCAATTTCGATACACTGGACGGGGATGGGCAAGACATTATATATAGGTGTTTCATATCGTGGCGCGTGGCACTCCCGGGTATCTGGGCCCTTACCGTCTGCTGAACGTGGTTCATACCGGGCACGCCAGCCTGATCTGGCAGGCCTATGACGACGCCGGGCAGCGGATAGTGGGCGTCAAGACCCTCCTGGAAAAGGACCTCCTGAACCGCGAGCAGATCAACTTCCTCCGTCGGGAATTCACGATCGGCCACCGGCTTCAACACTCGAACATCATCCGGATTTACCCCTCCCAATGGGACTCTCGCCAGCCGTATTTTGCGATGGAGTGGTTCGCTACGTCGAACTTGAAGCAGCGGCTGAACCTGGGGGGGCCGGATAAAATTGCTCCCATGCTTTCCAAGATTGTCGAGGAGTCCTGCAAGGCCCTGTCCTTCGTCCATCACGAGGGATGGGTCCATTGCGACATCAAACCGGACAATTTCCTCGTCACCGACGACGCCGAACTGAAATTGATCGATTTCGCCTTGGCGAAGCGGGTCAAGCGGGGGATGGCGAAGTGGCTGACAATGAAAACAAAGCCGCAAGGGACAAAGAGTTACATCTCACCCGAGCAAATCCGCGGAGCCGCCGTGGACGGCCGGGCTGACCTGTACAGTTTCGCCTGCACGATACACGAGTTATTGTCGGGCAGGCCCCCCTTTACGGGCACCAGCTCGAACGACCTGTTGAACAAACACCTCCGGTCGCTCCCCCCGTCATTGGAGGCATTAAATCCGAACGTCACGCCCGAGTGCGCCCAGTTGATCCGGCGGACGATGTCGAAGAATCCCGACTTACGCCCGAAAACAGTGGATGATTTTTTGACGGAATTTCGTATGATACGGGCTTTCAAGACCAGGCCGGGCGCCAATTTAACCAAATCGCCGGCAAATACATAAAGGCGCAGTCCCGCAGGACGGATTTCCCAATCCGTCCTTGAAACTGGACGGATTAGGAAATCCGTCCTACGCAAGCACGTAAAGCCGCGACCGATGGTCGCACCAAAGTAGAATGGCTGGAAGCGAACATCGACTGTCCTTCGAGCGACCGATCTACGAGTTGGAGGCCCGACTCGAGAAGCTCCGCGGCAAGTCCGGGCAGACGCCGGAGATTCAGGGCGAAATCCGCCGCCTTCAGCGGGAACTGGTCCAGACGACGAAGCAGATCTACGGCAATCTCAAAGCCTGGGAAACCGTGGAGGTCGCCCGGCATCCCGACCGGCCCAAGACCACCGATTACCTCGAACTGGCCTTCAACGATTTCGTCGAGCTGCACGGGGACAAGTGTTTCGGCGACGATCGGGCGATTCGCACCGGCTGGGCCAAGCTCGACGCCTTCAAGGTGATGGTCGTCGGCCATCAGAAGGGCAAGACGCTCAAGGAACGCAACCTCTGCAATTTCGGCTGCGCCCATCCCGAGGGCTACCGCAAGGCGATGGGAAAGATGCGGCTGGCGGCGAAGTTTCATAACCCTATCGTCTGCCTGATCGACACCGGCGGAGCTTATCCCGGCATCGGCGCCGAGGAGCGCGGCCAGGCCCAGGTCATCGCCGAATCGATGTTCGAGATGTCGCGGCTGCCCACGCCCATCGTCTGCGTCGTCATCGGCGAGGGCGGCTCCGGCGGCGCGCTGGGAATCGGCGTGGGCGACCGCGTGGCCATGCTCGAACACGCCTACTATTCGGTCATCAGCCCCGAGGGCTGCGCCGGAATAATTTGGAAGAGCCACTCCTTCAAGGAACGGGCCGCCGAGGCTCTGAAAATGACCTCGAAGGACCTCCTCCGCTTCGGCGCGATCGACTCGGTCGTATCCGAACCGCTCGGCGGCGCGCACCGCGACCATCACCTGATGGCCAGCCGGCTGAAGCTCTACCTCCGCGGCACGATCCGCGAGTTGGCCGCCCGGCCGATCGCGCAACTGCTCGAGGACCGCTACCAAAAGTTCCGCCGGATGGGCGTATTCTTCGAGGGCCTCCCGGCCGACGGAGAAGGCGCGTCAGGAAGCGCCCCTAGAGAGTTCACATCACCTCGCCCCCCGCCCCAAACCACTCAATCTCCAGGAGACCGAACCGTGAGCAAAACGCAAAGCGGACAAAATCCCCTCGCGTTATTATTATTGCTAGTCTTGATCGTCGTATTGGCCGTCGTGTTCTTCTCGCGAAGGGAAGCCATTTTGGCGGTTTTCAATCCCGGCCCGGAACAGGAGGCGGGGCGAAAAAGCGTTCCTGAACCGACCGGCGATCCGGCCGTCGAGCAAGAGGCCGTGGCCAACCTGCGGGCAATGAAGATCGACGGCAAGGCGGCGTTCCTGGTCATCACCGAGCCGCCCGATAAGAAAGCCACCAGCGTCAATTTCCTCGGCCACCCGGTCGACGACGCGGCGTTTGTCGAGGTGGCCAAACTTTACCGCATCTCGGCCCTGAACGCCGACCAGTGCCCGATCTCCGATGGGCAGTTGAAGCACCTCGCGGGTCTGAAGGGGCTGGCCTCCTTGGTGCTGAGCAACACCCCGATCACCGACGAGGGCCTGGTCCACCTCCGTCCGCTGCAAGGCATCGAGGCGCTCCACCTGAGCGGCACGAAGATCACCAATCGCGGCCTGGATCAGCTCGCGGCGCTGGAAAACCTGAAAATCCTCGACATCTCGGAGACCAAAGTCAACGACGAGGGGCTGAAAAAATTGCTCCCCATCAAGACTCTCAAGTGGCTCCTCCTCTCCGACACCGAGGTCACCGACGCCGGCCTGGAGACGCTGGCCGGCTTGCCGAATCTTGGACGGCTTTCCCTAAACGGCGCCAAAGTCACCCCGGAGGGGATCGCCAAGCTGAAGAAGGCGATTCCCAAGTTGCAGGTCGACTATGCCCCGCCGGCGGAAAAGCAGGAGCCGGCGGAGCCGGGGGCCAATCCCGACAAATGAGTTCGGTTGATTCAGTTCCGGTTAGCGCCGGCGTCCACGCCGGGTGGATAACGCAAGGGCAAGTTGGCGGTTTCTTCCCGTCGTGGACGCTGGGGCTAAACGAATTTTCTCGCTGAAACGATGCTCGGATGTCCCCAAACGGATTCCTGATTGCTCACTCGACAGTCCGATTGGGGCTGGTTTGCGAGCTCCCCCCAACGTCCGATAATGTTTCTTATGTTCGGTTGAAGAGCCCAAAATTGCGGGGAAATGCACCGAAAATTCCCGATCGGGTTCATTATCACGTGTTGACCCGGCGGCTTGCCTCCGGGAGAATACTACGGCCTGGGTACGGCTTCGCGGACGGGAATGTACTTGGAGACCGTTGGAGACTGTATGGGAAACGTTGGCTTAGAGAGCGAGCCGTCCGTGCTCAGCCACAACTTGCGATTGTCTGTCCGGCTCCGTCGATTCGTTCAGCTCGCCGGAGGAAGCGGCCCCGGACGGTTGCCCCAGGGGCGTTTCTTTGGCCAAAATTCTCTGGGCATCGCCATGGAGCCTCTGGGGGGTGGTAATCGGGGGAGTAGGCCTGCTGACGGGTGGAAGGGTCCAGCGCACCGGCCGGCTCATCGAGTTTTGGGGCGGAATGTTGCCCCTCTTCCTAAGCTATTTCCCCTTCATAGCCGGCTCGCCGGTGGCCACTTTCGGGCACGTGGTTCTGGGCCGCTCGAAGCGCCATCTCGAGGTCTGCCGCCCGCACCAACTGATCCACGTCCGGCAGTACGAATGTTGGGGCCCGCTGTTCGTGCCGATGTATTTGACGTGGTGGTTCGTCCTTTGGTGTTCGGGCAAAGATCCTTACTACGACAACCCCTTCGAGCGCGAAGCCTATGACGAGTCGCGGTGAGCGCCGCCTGTTCGACTCCTCCGCGGCGGCGATTTTCCCCCTGCCGCTGTGTGCGTTCGAGAAATACATGTTCCTGGATGATCGGCCGGATTATCCGATGACGTTTGCCCTGCGGCTGAAGTTGTCCGGCGAAATCAATCGGCCGCTTTTCGATTCGTCGTTCGACGAGGCCCTTTCGCGCAATCCGTTGCTCTGCGCGGTGGTGGAGGATTCGGGCCGGCGCGGCCCGGTTTGGACGCTGGCCGAAGAATTGAAGCCGGCCGTCGATTGGGCGCCGCTCGGCGCCGCCGTCGGGGGTCCGCGCGGCGAACATATCGATCTTCGTTCGGAAGTCGGGCTCCGGGCCTGGGTGCGCTATGACGCCGGTGGGGCGGATGTGACGCTGCAATTTCATCACGCTTGTTGCGACGGGGGCGGCGCGCTGCGGTTCCTGGGCTGCTTGCTTGCGGCCTACGGAATGCGCGTGCCCCCGGCCGCTGGATGCCCGACGCCATGGCCCTCCGATCCGGCCTGCCTCGTCGGACGAGCGCGGTTCGCGGCCGACGACGCTGCCCGGCCGAAAAGCCGGGCCGGGGCTATCTGCACCGGGCAACGCGACGCCGCGCGCTGGTTGGGAAGAAAACCGGCGCCCCTCTGCCCCGATGTAGTATCTGATGCGGATATATCGTGTAGGGTGGGACAAGCGCAGCGCGGTCCCACCACTGCCGCGACAAACGATGGTGGGACCGCGCTGCGCTTGTCCCACCCTACGCTCTGCCCCGATGTCCCGGAGTCCGCAAGCCGCGGCGCGGCGATTCCTTTTCTGGAAATGTTCCGGCACGTGTTCGAGGAACCAGAGACGAATGACCTCCTGCAAGCGGCAGCGAGGCAAGGTGCAACGGTAAACGACCTCTTGCTGCGGGACGTATTCCTGACGCTGCGGGAGTGGAACGCGGAACGGTCTTCACCGGCCGATGACCGCTGGCTGAGGATTGCGATCCCCATCAAGCTGAAGACGAGGGACGACGCCCGGATGCCCGCCGCCAACGGCGTGAGTTACAATTTTCTCACGCGGCGTGAGAGTTGGTGCGATGCGAGCGCCGATTTTTGCGCGGCGTCAGCCGGGAAAACGATCCGGCCACCCGCTATCGGCGCGGCACCGCCTTTCTGCGGGGGATTCGTCTGATGGAGCTGATCCCCGGGGCGATCCCGTTATTTGTGGGATCGAAACGTTGTTTTGCCACGGCCGTTTTGTCGAACTTAGGCGACGTGGGCCGATACTTCGGCACACATTTTCCCCTCGCGTCGGGCAAGATCGTGGCCGGAAATCTGGTTCTGGAAGACGTCTTCGGCGAGCCGCCGATTCGCTCCAACACCCACGCCGCGTTCGGGATCGGAACCTACGCCGGGCGATTGTGGATCAGCGTCCGGCGCGATCCCCGCGCCTGTCGGCCGACGGCGCCCGCCGCCTGCTGGGCATGTACGTGGATCGGCTGCGGAATTCGACAACCGAACACTAGCCCGAAGCGCAGGCGAGGGTAATCCGTTGTTCCGCCCTCGATTGCGCTTCGGGCTAGTGTTTGACTGGTGAAAATGCATCCCTCAGCACTGCCAGCCGTGTATTCACGACGGGCTAAATGTGGCCGCTCGGATGCCTTCCATTACTTGTTCGGCGGCGGGGCGTCTTTGTTCGGTTCCGGTGTCTTTTCGCCGTTTTCGATCGGCGCCGGGGCGGCCGTCGTCTCGGCCGGCGGCGTCGGCGGGGTGTGCAGTTTCTCGTCCAACTCGTCGATGTACTTGCCCAGCCAGGAACGCACGTCCTCGGGAATAATCGGATTGGCCCGGCGAATCCCCTCGGCGATGATCCGGCCCGAGTGCGATTCCAACACCATCGCCCGCAACGACTCGTTAATGGTGACGGCGAAGAAGGTGATGATGACGCAGTAGAGGACGCCCTTCGCCAGGCCGAACATGGCGCCGAGTTGCCGGTCGAACTCCTTCAGCTTGATGCGGTCAATGATGTTCGACACCAGCCGGAACAGGAGCCATATAGCCCCGGCGACGACCACGTACAGAATCAACATGGCGATGATCCGGTTCCACGGCTCTTCGGCGCTGAAGAGCGGGGCCAACCCGGGACTGAAATTGATCGCCACCACGGCGCTGAGGACCACCGAGGCCAGCGCGGCCACCTGCCACGCCATTCCCTTCCACACGCCCAACAGCGTCATGCCCACTAGAACGACCAGCATCACGATATCGTAAGGTTGGATCATATTGGGAAGTATAGCGGGAGGCGGGAAATATGCGAAGAGCATACCGGTTTGACCGGCGCGACTACGGGGCGAGAGCGACGGCAAGATGAGCATTGCCGGCAATATAGTCAAGATGTCACGCACGGACGCCTAGCGATTCTCTATTGAGTCAAGTGCGCATTTGGACTATGAATTCACTCCGCGCCGCGTGGACGCGGCGGCTGAACAATATCTCCGAACCCCCGCGAGCGCAGTCGCGGGGCGTTGCCATCCCCGAATCCCCGAACCCCGATACATAACATGGCCGGATTCAAGACCCACATCACCGTGAGCAGCCTGGTGGGCGTCGGCTACGGCGCCGCGGCGCTGCTGATGTACGACGTCCCCTGGCCGACGTGCGTGTTGGCGGGCGGATTGTGCGGCGTCTCGGGCATGTTGCCCGACATCGACAGCAACTCCGGCACCCCGCTTCGCGAGAGCATGGCCTTCGCCGCGGCCGTCGTGCCCATGATGCTCCTGCACCGCTTCCAGCAGTGGGGACTCTCGCACGAAATGATGATTCTGGCCGGGGCGGGCGTGTATCTGCTGATCCGCTTCGGCGGGGCCGCCTTGCTCCGCCGCTACACCGTGCATCGCGGCATGTTCCACAGCCTGCCGGCGGCGCTGGTCTTCGGCGAGATCGCCTTCCTGCTGGCCTCGGGCGACGAAGTCTTGCGGCTCTACAAAGCCGGCGCGGTCGTGCTCGGCTACGTGATTCACCTGCTGCTGGACGAGTTGTACAGCATCGAGTGGCATCACGGGCATCTCCGCTTCAAACAGTCCTTTGGCACCGCGCTGAAACTGTTCGGCCACGGCTGGTGGTCGAACATCTCGGTCTACGCCAAGCTGGCCCTGCTGACGGCGGTGATTCTCTGGGAGCCGCAATTGCCGCGGACGCCGTCGCAGATCGGCGATCCGGCTTCCATCCAGCAGACCGCCCAGCGGGTGATCGATCGGATTTTGCGGCGGTGAGTGGCGAAACCGCAAGCGGAAGACTGCGAAACCGCAAGCGGAAGTCATCATACTCCCTCGTTCCCACGGTCTCCGTGGGAACGCAGTGTCCGAACGCTCCGCGTTCGCCCTACCCTCTCCCCTCTCCTCCCCTCTCCCCTCTCCCCTCGACAATCAGCGTCACCGGGCCGTCGTTGATTAGCTCGACCTCCATGTGCTGCTGGAAGCGGCCGGAGGCGACGGGAAGCCCCTGCTCGGCGACGGCACGGATAAATGCCTGATAGAGGCGATCCGCCACGTCCGGCGGGGCGGCGGCGGTGAAGGCGGGGCGGCGGCCCTTGCGGCAATCGCCCAGCAGGGTGAACTGGCTGACGACGAGCAGGGCCCCGCCCCGGTCGGCCAGGGAGAGGTTCATTTTTCCCTCGGCGTCCTCGAAAATCCGCAATCCGGCGATTTTCGCGGCCAGCCATCGGGCGTCGGCCTCGGTGTCGCCCCGGGCCACGCCCAGCAGCACCAACATCCCCGGCCCAATCCGGCCGCAGACTTCGCCGGCCACTCTGACTGACGCTCGGCTGACTCGTTGAACGCACGCTCGCATGGGGAGTTGGGGGCAGGGGTCAGAGGTCAGGGGTCAGAGGTCAGACGAAAATACCGCTTGCGGTTTCGCAAAATTAGGTTTCGCAAATCCAACCAACATAATGAATTCGCCCATTCCGTACAATCGCCGTTGGCATGGCGGTCGAGGTCGCGTACAATTCCCTACGTGACCAATTCCACGTAAGCGCTCTTGTAGGAGGCGACTCCCGTCGCCGATGGCCCACGAATTCAAGTTTCGGTCGGCGACGGGAGTCGCCTCCTACAATTGCGGCAAACATCCTCGATTACTATGCAAAACGTCAAACCGCTGATAGCCGTCACGATGGGCGACCCCGCCGGGGTAGGGCCGGAAATCATCGTTGGCGCCTGGTCGGAAAGTGTGGTCCACGACTGGTGCCGGCCGGTCGTGGTTGGACATCCGGGCATCATGCGTCGGGCGGTGTCCCTGTGGGGGACGAAGGTGAAGGTGGTCGAGGTCGAATCGCCCGAGGCGGCCCGGCCCTCGCCGGACGCGATTCCCTGCATTCCCTGCGGGGCCGACGATGCGTTGGGCGTGCGGCCGGGGCAACTCGACGCCCGGGCGGGCCAGGCGGCCTTCGACGCCGTGACGGCCGCCATCCGCTTGGCTCTGGACGGCCGGGTGGACGCCATCACGACCGCGCCCTTGCACAAGGAAGCGCTGCACCGCGCCGGGCACGAGTACCCCGGCCACACGGAATTGCTGGCCCACGTCTGCGGCGTCGACGACTACGCGATGATGCTTTTTCTCGGGCCGGGCGAGGACCTCTCGCCGCCGGCCGGGTTGGCCGTGGTCCACGTCACGTTGCACACGGCGTTGCGGAACGTGTTCGGCGAATTGAGCGAAGAGGCGATCCTGGCGAAGACCCGGCTGGCCCATCAGTTCATGTCCCGCCTGATGCAGCCGAAAAAGGGGTCAGAACTTTTTTCGGCGTCCGCATCCCGAAAGCGATCCTCCTCCACAAAGAAAACAGTTCTGACCCCTTTTACTCAGCCGCGGATCGGGGTTCTGCGCTGAATCCGCACGGCGGCGAAGGGGGGCTCTTCGGCGACGAGGAGATTTCGATCATCCGGCCGGCCGTCGAGCGCGGCCGGGCCGAGGGCATGTCGCTCGAAGGACCGCTGCCGGTTGATACGCTCATGGTCCACGCCCGCGACGGAAAATTCGACGCCGTGGTGGCCATGTATCACGACCAGGGGCACATCGCCTTGAAATTGCTGGGGATGCACCGGGCGGTGAACGTGACGCTGGGGTTGCCGATCATCCGCACCAGCGTTGCCCACGGCACGGCCTTCGACATCGCCTGGCGGCGCCGGGCCGAGACCGGCAGCATGATCGAGGCCCTGCGGGTTGCCAGCCTGCTGGCGGAGGGAAAGAGGGATAAGGGATGAAGGATGAGGGATGAAGGATGAAGCGATCCGCCAATTCACCCCTTATCCTTCATCCCTCATCCTTCGTCCTCCCCTACCCTGTCACCGACGCCACCTGTGCGCACATCTTGGCCAGCCCCGTCTTCGCCACGACGGCGGGATCCTGCTTCCAATGTTCGTGATTGAACATCTCCAGCGAGAGCGGGCCGGTATAATTGATGGCGGCCAAGTCCGCGAGCACCTGCTTCAGCGGCAGGATTCCGTCGCCGGGATAGATGCGGTGTTCGTCGCCGAGTTGCTCGCGGGGCGGGCTGGCGGGAACGTCATTCCAGTGGAAATCGGCAATGAATCCGGGGGCCAAGTGACGCAGCCCATGAAAGCCGCTGCCGCCGCGATACAGATGGAACGTATCGCAGATGAGACAGGCGTCGGGGTCGTCGGCGTCCAGCGCGAGTGCCGACGCCAGGCCGAGGCGGTTGATGCCCTTCAGAAAGCCCACGAACTCGCAGGCCACGATGATGCCGAAATCTTCACGCCCGATCTTCAACAGGTCGCGGTAGCGTTCCGCTCCCCATTTCAGGTCAAAATCGGCGCGATCCGGGGTGGGGATCGATGCCACGTGCGCGGAGCCTACGGCGGCCGACATGCGCATCCGGCGCCGCGTGGCCGCGAGCGATTTTTCCCATGCGTCCTGGTCTGCCGGGATCGAGTTCCACAGCCCGACAATGTTGGGAACGAACAGGCCGCGGTCGCGGATTTCCGCTCCCAGCGTCTTCAGGTCGCCGCCCTCGGCCTCGTGCTTTTCCAGTTCGTCGATCCACAGTTCGATTCCGTCGTACCCGGCTTCGGCTGCCACGCGGATTTTTTCCTTCAGCGGCGCCGGATGGATTGTGCTGGTATTGAGACACAGCGGCCACGGACTGGCGCCGTTCTGATACTTTTTCTCCGCGGCGCGGCGCCAGCCGCCAACGCCGTCGGAACGGCCGCCAGCGCCGCCGGAGCGGCCGCCAACCCCACGCCTGCCTTCAGAAACAGTCTGCGATCCATTGGACACCTGACGGGGTAAATGACTGAAAGAAAGTGCATCACCCCGGATCGTAACCGGGGCTCCCCATTTGGATTCCGCTCGGGTAGGCACCGTATGGCGCCTCTCATCATCTTAGGAGAGAGCTTCGTGAAATTCAAGCTGCACGGTGATCTCGTTGCGAAACCGCAAGCGGTTTGCCGCACGGATTGGATGGTTGATCCCTTGAAGGTAAGCAAACGGGTCGCTGTATTGAACAGAAAACCGTGTTACTCCCTCCCCTGCCCTGCCCCGCTAACCCGGATTATTCATAAACACGAAGGAACATTGTCATTCTGAGCGCAGCGAAGAATCTGGGCTGTTTGCGGCGCATCGGAGATCCTTCGCTGCGCTCAGGATGACGTTTATGAATAATCCGGGCTAAGTCTTATTTTTTCGCCGGCTTTTCGGCCGCCGGCTTTTTGACCGCCAGCGGTTTAATGGTCAGCTCGTCCTTCGACGGCAGCGGCGGGAACTTGGCGTGCGGTTCGGTCTGATACCAGTAGGCGACCGAGGCGATGTCGTCCTGCAAGGGAAGATAGCGGCCCTCGGACTGCCAGCCCAACGCCTGCATCGTGACCTTCAGGTCTTTTTGGAACCGCACCGGCTCGGCAATGTGCCAGCGGTAGAGGCCGAAGCGTTGGCCGGGCACGCCGACCAGGTCCGGCGGGAGGACTTGCGGCATGCCCGCGTAAAGCGTGCTGAAAGTCTGGTATCGTTTGGTCTCGGGGTTGTGGAAGCCGTAGGAGCCGCAGAAGTAGTCTTCGGTGCCGGTGCCGCAGATGGTGGGAAACTTCCGATCGCCGTCGAGAAAGAACTTGATCTCGCCTTCGCCCCACCAGCCGGGACTGCGGACCTCCCAGGCCATGTAGGTGCCCACGTACTGACCGCGGCCCCTGTACGCCGTCGAGGATGGTGTATTCGGTCTTCGTCGCCAGCTTAGGCACGCGGCGGAATTGGGCGTGAAAATAGGCCGCGTCGGCGGGCACGTCGGCGAGCGTATAGTTGATCTGAAAATAGAGCCGCATGTCATTGTCGTCGAGGTTCTCCACGGTGATTTTGGCCTTCTTGCGGAAGGGCATGTTCCAATAGCAGTTCAGCCCACTGCCTGGGTTGAGACATACGGGCAACGAGTTGATCGGGCAATACTTGCCCCAACCGCAGGCGAAGAAATCGCCCATCGGCACTTCGATCGACGGCTCCTTTTCGTCGTCCCAGTAGAACCGCAGGATGTAGTGCCGGGTCTTGGCCAGCGGGGACGGCGTCATCCAGATCTGCTGGATCGCGCCCGAGCCGTTGATCTCCGCCAGCGTGAAGGTCGATTTCTTCGCGATCACGATCGAGGGCGAGACCTTCCAGCCCTGTCCCAATTCGCGGGCGGCGTTCTTTCCGGTGCCTTCCGTGGCCATTGCCCCCCTGCCCTTCTCGCCGGTGAAGTTCTCCGCGCTGATCGAGCGCGACTGCGCGTTGGACAACCGCGAGAGGTTGCTCAGGTTCGTGCTCAGACCGTTGAATTCGGCCGGCGGCGGACTCTGCGCCACTGCGCCGAGGGAAATCGTCAGACAGACAATCAGAGCGAGCAGACAATTTCGCTGGTACATGATTCCCTCTCTCGTTAAAGGGTTACAGGAAGGAAAGCGAGATGCCAAAGCCGGGCAAGTATGGGTAGGCGGGCAAAGAAATTCACCTCGGCGACATCCTAGCAGAAAGCCGGAATGGGGACAATCGGCTCAGTTGGCGGCGGAGTCCAGGCCCGCCCGGCGCATGCGGTTGCGGGCACGGCTGAGAATGGGACCGATGCTGTTTTCGGGCATGCCCACCGCCTCGCTAATCTGGCGGTAGCTCTTTCCCTCCAAGTGGTACATGCGGACCACCTGGGCCTCGGTCCCTTGCAGGCCGCGCAACAGCCGCTCGACCTCCTCATGGTCTTCCAGACGCTCTTCGTCGGAAGGATGGGGGTCGGCGATTTCGGCGCCGGCGGACGTAGGAGCGGCCTCGCCCAACCGGGCGGTCGTCATTCGCGCGAGCAACTCCCGAACCGCGATCCGCCGCGCCACGACCGTCAGATACGTCGCCAGACTGCTTTTCCCCCGGAAGTTCCGCAGAACCGCAAAATCGTCCTTGATCGTCGCCAAGAATACTTCCGCACAGAGATCTTCCCGATCGGCGGCGGTCAGGCGGATGCTTCTAGCCCGGGCGGTGTGGTTTACCACATGCACCACCAACCCCATAAACCGATCGACGAAATCCTCCCAAGCCCTCGGCTTATGGTTCAAGCAGCGGTCCAGCAGGTTGCGGTCGATCTCGGAGAGTGCCACGCTGTAATTCCTCGCAGGCCCAGGGAAGCAGGGCAAGAGAATTAGACTGGGCTATTGGTTCACGCATTAACGATTGTAAATAGGATCGGCGAAAGAAACAAGACCACACTATCGTATTGGCCCCGTGCAGCCATTTGAGCGAAAATACCCTGTCTACGATGTTATCCTATCGGCGGAGGCAAATACCCGACGGGCACATGACAAATCCGACAAACTAACTACGGATGAACAGGGCACTTTGTTGCATTCTCCGTAGGGTGGGTCAAGCGAAGTCGCAGCCCCACCAGAACTGGGGCGAACGGTGGCGGGGCTGCGCGTCGCTTGACCCACCGCTACGGACTACGGACTCGCTAATGTCGATTGTGCGTTTCACCCACACTACCATTTATCCGGCGTCGTCGACCCACACTTCTTTTCCGCCCACGTCCCAGTTGGCCCCCTCCAGCCAGGTCCGCCAGGACTCGTACTTGGGGTTGTTCAGCTTCAGGGAGAGCAAGGGATTTCGTTTGGGACGGGTGGGCGTTTGGATCAGCTTCATGTGGGCTTCTTTCGGCGTTCGCCCCCCCTTTTTTACATTGCACGACAAGCAGGCGCAGACCACGTTTTCCCAGGTGGTGGCGCCGTTGCGGCTCCGCGGCATCACGTGGTCGATGCTCAACAGCGGCGCGGCGAAGCGCCGGCCGCAATACTGGCAGACGTGGCCGTCGCGGGCCAACACGTTGCGGCGGTTGAGATGCAGCTTCTGCTTCGGCAGCCGATCGTAGCGGAGCAAGCGGATCACCCGCGGGACCTGGATCTCAAAGTTCACCGACCGAATCCAGTCTTCTTCCGGTTGTTTCATTTCGGCGCGGAGTTCGCTGATTTCCCGCCACGAGTTGAAGGAGTAGGCCCCGAATTTCCCGTCCTCGAAATGGACGACCTCGGCCATTTCGCAGCAGAGCAGCCCGAACGCCCGCCGCACGTTCACCACGTGGACGGCCATGTAGAGTCGATTGAGCACCAGCACGCTGCAAGCCAGCCCATTGCTTTGGGGCGGCGTCGGGGGCCGTTCGGCAACGACGGCGCCGCGGCGCGGGCTGCGCGCCCGGGGACTATGCGCGGCGGCTGACTTGAGCCCTGGCACGTGTGGATACTCCCACTGCACACCCGTCGTAAGGATCACCCAAAATGGACGGGTGGTGCTTGCATTGACGACATCCCCCCTGCATCTATTTTTCATTGTAATTGATTTCCGGGCTGTTCGCCAGAGTTTTCGGCGGGGGGTGAGATTTTTCGGCCGTAAAATCCTGCCGTAGAGCGTGTTGGACGCTAAATGACCATTCGCGATTCCGGGACAAATGTCGTTTAGCCCCGGCGTCCACGCCGGGTGAGCAACGCACCCGGCGTGGACGCCGGGGCTAAACATGCCGCTTCTCCCAATGCCGCCGGAAGGCGGCTCCGCGCAGGCCGGAAAATCAGGCCCCGGACGGCGGTTTTCGGTCAATTTCGCCTCTCCCCAAAAATATTTTCCGGCTCGACTTGCCAACCGCGGTGCTTTGGCATTAGGATGACGGATGTCGGATGTGGGGCCTTTCTATTATCCGCCGGCGTCTGCCGGCCTACTGCGGAGAGCGGATATGATCCGGTACTCATGCGACTTGTGCAAGCGGGAACTCGATTCGCACGACGATCTCCGTTACGTCGTCAAAATTGAAGTCTATGCGGCCTTCGATCCGTCCGCGGCCGACGCCGACGACGAAGACCGGGACCATCTCGAAGAGATTCAAGACATTCTCGAACGGATGGACGATTCGGTGAACGAGTCGATCGGCGATGACGTGTATCAGCAATTGCGGTTTGATCTGTGTCCCGAATGCCGCAAGAAGTTCATTCGGAATCCGCTGGGCCGCAAGCCCGCCAAGGCGTTTGGTTTCAGCACGAACTGATGAGCCGTCCGCGCCGCTTCCGTTCTCTGCGTCTTCCCCGCCGGCCGGGGCAGGCGGCCCTGTTGATCGTTTTGGTGTTGCTGCTGGCGGCGTTGCGCCAATGGCATCCGGAATGGTTTCAGTCCGCGCCCGCGCGGCCCTTGGCGGCCGGCCTGCACCGCGTGGCCCGGGTAATCGACGGCGACACCATTCTGCTGGCCGACGTGCCGGAGCGAGTCCGGCTGATCGGCGCCAATACGCCCGAGACGGTCAAGCCGAACTGGCCCGTCGAGCCTTTGGGGCCGGAGGCTTCGCAATTCACCAAGCATTTTCTCTCCGGCGGCGAGGTCCGCTTGGAATTCGACGGTCCGTCGCGCGACAAGTACGGCCGCATCCTGGCCTACGTCTGGGTCGGCGAGAAGATGCTCAACGAGGAATTGATCCGCGCCGGGCTGGCCGGAGCGGAGTTGGGCTACCCGTATTCGGCGGCCATGAAGGACCGCTTTCGGCGCGCCGAGGACGAGGCCCGCGCCGCGCGGCGGGGGATTTGGTCCGGAAAGTGACCTTTGGGCAGGTCGCCGGACGAGCTCCTGCGCCTCGCCCGTCCTTGCGGATCTTACCCCGGCCTGATAAGCTGAAAACAAGGCATTTACATCTATGGAACCGATGGAACAGAGAACCATGATCGGCAAAATATCTCTTGCGGCGGCTGTGTTGTTGGCGATTTCGTTTGCCTTGCCTCCTAGCCCGGCCGGCGCTGCGCCGCGGACGGGGAGGAGCAAATCGGCGCTCAAAGGGCCCGTCCAGGAATACAGCTCGCAGCACTTCCTGATTTACACCGACCTGTCGGCGGACAAGGTCCGCGATCTGCTCAGGAAGCTCGAGGACGAACTGAAGCTGACCGCCGCCTATTGGGGACGCCCGCCGCGGGGGATCATCGAGTGTTGCGTGGTCGACGACCTGTCGAAATGGCCCCAGGAACTGATCGCCAAGATGGAACCCCAGGGGCTGGCCAAAATCCGCGAGGGGGCCGGCGTCTGCATCGGCGTCACCCGGACCATGGGCAACAAATTCGTGGGCAAGGCCCACGTCTACGCGGTCGCCAAGGACAACGTGCCCCTGCACGAAGCCGTCCATGCCTACTGCGACCAGGCATTCGGACGCACCGGGGCCCAGATGGTACGCCGAGTGCATGGCCGAGATGGGCCACTACTGGGAAAAAGGCGTCAAAGGGGTGAACGTCCCCAAGGTCGTCATCCATTACCTGCATAAATCCAGTCCCCGGCCGCTGGAAAGCCTGATCGACAACGAGGAAAAAACCGGCGGCTCCTGGCAGGACTATTGCTGGTGGTGGATGCTCGGGCACATGCTGGACAACAATCCCAACTACTACGCCCAATACCGCGCCTTCGGCCGCATGGTTCTGGCCGGAAAGAAGATCACCTTCCAGGACGTCTTCGGCAAGCAGGTGAAGGAGATGGACTTCGAGCTCCGCCTCTTCCGCCAGCATCTGCAAAACGGATACCGCGTCGATCTCTGCAGTTGGGATTGGAAGAAAAAGTTCACCAACCGCCTGCCGCCGGACCGGGCAATGACCGTCACCGTCCGCGCCGATTACGGCTGGCAGCCCTCCGGCTTGACCGTCAGCGCCAATACGCCCTACGCCTACGAAACGGAAGGGACCTGGAAGGCGGACGAAAAATCCGACCCCGTCGACGCCGGCGGCGCCCGGACGGACGCGGCCGCCTGGTCGGCGTGCTGATGAAAGACTACCAACTCGGCGAGGAGTTCGAGTTGGGTAAATCCGGCTCGTTCACTCCGCCCGCCGACGGCGACCTCTATCTCCGCTGCCGCGTGCCCTGGAATAAGATCGCCGCCAACTCGGGGAAAATCTCCGTCCGGTTGAAGAAAAAGTAGGGTGCGTGAAACGCACCGCAACTAAGAAAGTAGGGTGGGTCAAGCGAAGATGCAGCCCCACGCACACCACCGTTTTTCCGCATTTGGTGGGGCTGCACTTCGCTTGACCCACCCTACGCACAGGCAGCCGTCTCGGCGGCCGCTAAACGGCAAGGCGGTTTTCGACGGAATACAACTCGCATCCTTCGCCCCCGACAACATGCACGTGCTGCAAAGCCCGCCCGACGCCGTGGTTCAGATCGACGGACGGGAATATCTCTACTTCGTGGGCACCGGCTATCTCGGCCTGCAAAACCATCCGGAAGTTATCCGGGCCGCCTGCCTGGCCACCGAACGCTACGGAATCCATCCGGCCACCAACCGCGCCGGATTCGGCAACAGCCCTCCCCTGCTCGAGGCCGAGCGGCGCGCGGCGGAATTGTACGACGCCCCGGCCGCGTATTACTTCGCCACGGGCTACGCCGGCAACGCCATTCTGCTGGCCGCCGTGCAGGACCGCTTCGACCTGCTGCTGGCCGACGAGATGTCGCACTACAGCGTGCTGGACGCCGCCCGGCAAAGCGGCCGGCCGCTGGTTACCTTCCGTCATCGCGACGCGGACGACCTGGCCGCCGTGATGAAACAGAACCTTCCCCCGGGCGGGCGGCCCCTGCTGATGACCGACGGCGTGTTTGCCGTCCGCGGCACGATCGCCCCGCTGGACGAATACCGCGCCGTGTTGAGCGGCTATCCCGGCGCGGGCATGTTGATCGACGACGCCCACGCCGTCGGCGTCCTCGGCCCGAACGGCCGCGGCACGCTCGAACATTTCGGACTGTGGCAAAATTCTCCCCTCTCCCTTGGGAGAGGGCGGGCGACATTATCTCCCCTCTCCCTTTGGGAGAGGGGCCGGGGGTGAGGGCGGTGAGAGGTGATCAGTTGTCAGTTGTCAGTGGTCAATGCGACGGGCCGATCAACAGGCATCCAATCCCCAATCCCCAATCCCTAATCCCTCTCCGGCCTGCCCTCACCCTAGCCCTCTCCCAAAGGGAGAGGGGACCGACGTCGCCGCCTTCCTCACCGCCACGGCGAGCAAGGCCATCGGCGGGTTCGGCGGCATCATTCCCGGCTCGCACGAGTTCATCGAGCGGGTCCGGCGGTCTTCGCACTGGTTCGACGGGGCCAGCGCGCCGCCGACCGCCGCGGCCGCCGCCACCGCCAAGGCCATCGAACTGGTAATCGCCGATTCCGACCGGCGAACGCGGCTGCGGTCGAACGTCCGCCAGTTCAAGGCCGGCCTGCGCGGGCTGGGGCTCGACGCCGACGACTCGCCCGTGCCGATCGTTTGCCTCACGCTCGGCGGCGCGGAGAACATGCGCCGCATTCAGAGCGAGTTGATGCGGCGCGGCATCGCCATCGCCTATCTGCCGGCCTACTCCGGCCTGACCGCGGAAGGCGGCCTGCGCATCGCCGCTCTTCGCCACCCACACCGAGGCCATGATCGAACGGCTGATTGACGAGCTGCGCCGAGTGGTATAGGATTCCATCGTCGAAAGGAGATCTGTCATGGGCGTTACTTATGTCGAAGGCCAAGTTAAAGGCCCGTCGGGTGAACCGAAGACGGTGAAGTTTCTGGTCGACAGCGGGGCCACCTATTCTCTGTTGCCCAAGGCCGTGTGGACGGCAATCGGCTTGAAGCCGAAACGCAAGCTGTCGTTTACATTGGCCGACGGGACCGCGATCGAACGGTCAATATCCGAGGCGCACGTCTCCTTTCCGCAAGGCGAGGCGCACACGCCGGTGATCCTCGGCGAAGAATCGGACGAAGCCCTACTGGGCGTCGTCACGCTGGAGATTCTCGGCCTGGTGTTCAATCCCTTCGACCGCACGCTTCAGCCCATGCGGATGCTGTTATGTTGACATGATCGTCGGATTGTTTGACTGGTGTGTTAGTGAGAATCAAAAACATGAAAGCCTTTCCAATAGCCATTCTTGCCGTTGTCGCGGCAAGCGTCTTGGCGGAATCGGCCGTCGGCAAGGCCCCCAACATCGTTTTTGTCCTGGCCGACGACCTGGGCTATGGCGACGTCCATTGCCTTAACCCCGAGCATGGCAAGATCGCTACGCCGCACGCGGACCGGTTGGCCGCCCAGGGAATGGTGTTCACCGACGCACATGCAGGTTCTTCGATCTGTTCGCCGTCGCGATATGGCATCCTGACCGGACGCTATTCATGGCGGACACGGCTTCAATGGGGCGTGCTGAGGCCCTTCGACCCGCCGCTGATCGCCGCCGATCGCCTCACGGTGCCGAAGCTGCTGGCCGAACGCGGCTACCAAACGGCCTGCATCGGCAAATGGCACCTCGGTTGGAGCTGGCCCCGCGACGGCCGGAAAGTCCTCTTCGACCGTCCGATCGCCGACGGGCCGACCACGCGGGGATTCAACTATTATTTCGGCACGGATGTCCCGAACTATCCGCCCTACGGGTTCATCGAGAACGATCGCCTGACGGCTCAGCCGACGGCCTGGTTCAAAGTGGACCGCAAGATGTACCTCAATGAGCCCGGTGCGATTGTTCCGGGTTGGCAATTTGATCAAATCCTGCCCAAGCTCACCGAGCGGGCGGTCCGGTACATTGGCCGGCGGGCGGCGGACAAAAAGCCGTTTTTCCTCTACTTCGCCATGACCACGCCGCACGAGCCGATTGCCCCCTCGGCCGCATTTCGGGGCAAGAGCGGCATCAGTCCCTTGGGCGATCTTATCATGGAAACCGATTGGGCGCTCGGCCAGGTGCTCGCTGCCCTGGATGAGCATGGCCTGGCGGAAAACACCCTGGTGATTTTTACCTCCGACAACGGCCATTGTCCCTACACCGGGCTGGAGCCTTTGCTGGAGGCCGGCCACTGGCCCAACCAGCGATTTCGCGGTTATAAGTTCGACATCTGGGATGGCGGCCACCGCATGCCCTTCTTTGTCCGCTGGCCGGGCGTCGTCAAGGCGGGCGCAACTTGCAATCGACTCATCTGCTTGACCGACCTGATGGCCACGTGCGCCGAATTGGTCGGCGCAAAACTTCCGGATAATGCCGGCGAAGACAGCGTGAGCCTGCTGGCAACGTTCAAAGGCTCGCCCCACGGCCCGCGGCATGAAGCAGTCGTGCATCATTCCACCAACGGCCGGTTTGCTATCCGGCAGGAAAAATGGAAACTGGAGTTGTGCCCCGGATCGGGAAGCAACAACAGAGTGCCCGGCAGCTATCCGTCGGACGCGCAGGCCGGGAAGTTGGGATTGCCGGCGGTGCAACTCTACGATATGTCCCGCGACGATACCGAGAAGGTCAACGTCGAGGAGCAGCATCCCGAGATCGTCCAGCGGCTCACAACATTGCTCGAACGCTATGTAAACGAGGGCCGCAGCACGCCCGGCGCACCGCAAAAGAACGACGTCCCGGTGAACATTCTGAAACGGCAAGCGAAGCCCACACCAGGCGGATAATTTCCATAAATTGGAATATAAATGGGAAATATACGGGGGGACATATAAGAGATTCGGGAGTCATCATTTATGACTCACGATTCCCCTCTGTTCCGTAGATGGAAAGCCTGCCGCCCCTTTACAACTGACCCAACTGACTTGTTAGAAGAAATCGGAATCGTAATGTGTCTGCCCTGATTTTTCACGGCGAGGAGGAGTTCCGGTTATGGACACACATCGTCCGCGGCGGGTCATCGAGGTGAGTGCCCGGATCGTCGGTCCGGCGGCGCCGAAAACCAAGACGGTGGTTCAGCGCAGCCGGAGCGACTATCCCCGCACGTCGGCCGCGCACTTGGACGTGGCGGAGTCGCTGGCCAGCCCGGTCCGGTCCGGGCCGCCGATCTGCGACGAGTTGATCGCCCTGGTCGAGCATCTGTTCACCGAGGAGGAGGCCGCCGTGGCGCGGCATCTGAAGCTCTATCGCGGACGGACGGCCGCCCAGGTGGCGCGGGCCGAGCAGCGGCAGCCGAGCGAGGTCGAGCCGATCCTGCGCCGGCTGGCCAACGAAAAACGGATCATCGTCTGCCTCCGGGCCGGAGGGCCGGGAGCAGTATCGCCTGCCGCCGGTGGTGCCCGGCATTTTTGAAATGTCGCTCATCGGTCAAACGCCGGAGTCGATGACTCCCTGGCACCGGCGGTTCGCCGAGCTGTTCGAGGCGCTCTGCGACACGGGCTATATCTTGGATTACAACGGGCCGGCGACGCCGGCGGTGCGTTTCTTGCCGGTGGGCAAGGCCATCGAGGCCCATCCCGCCGCGCTGCCGTCGGACAAGTTGGAGATCGTGCTCGACCAGTTCGACGCGTTCGCCGTCGGACAATGTCAATGCCGCATGTCCATGCAGGTCATCGGCCGGGGCTGCGGAAAGCCGATCGGCAATTGCGCCGCGATGGGCCAGTGGGCCCGCCGGGGCATCGAGGCCGGCGTCATGCGGGAAGTCTCGAAACAGGGGCTCCTCGACCTGAAACGCGAGGCCGAGTCGTTCGGCATGGTCAATTGGATCATGAACGTGGAATCGACCAAGGGCCAATGTTGCTGCTCGTGTTGCGGATGCTGCTGCCACGCCATGCGGTCGATCAACGAGTTCAATGCGCCGTCCTGGATCGCGCCGCCCCATTTCCGCCCGCGGCACGATCCGGCCGCCTGCACGTACTGCGGCAAGTGTGCCAAGAATTGCCCGATGGGGGCCATCTCCATCGACCTCGAACAGAAGACCTTCCGCTATCGGCCCGAGCGGTGCATCGGCTGTGGGCTGTGCGTGTTATCCTGCGACCGGCGGGGTGCGCTGGCGTTGGCCCCGGTGCCCGACTACGAGATGCCCTATCGCAGTTGGTTTTCCTACATCGCCCACGCCACGCCCGGCATCCTCAAATCGACCTGGAAAGTCTGGCGGAAACGAAAGTGAGGATTGGAAATCCTCGGAAATGCGGCTATTTGTCGCGGTCGCCCGATTCTTCGCGCGGTTTGTGCTCCACGTCAACGTCGAGGCGTTTGCCTTTTTCATCCGGCTTCTTGCTGCCTTTGACTTTCACCTCGGTCCCGCCGGCCTCAACCTGAACGTCCAGCCCCTTCTCGCCATCCTTAACTTTCTCTTGCTTCTGGCAGCCAATGGTCGGCAAGGAGACCATTACGGCAAGGATTACAGTCATCAATCGCGTGATTAGCTTGGTCATGGGTTTACTCCTTACTCCACAAGTGGTTTTTCGTTGTGCTTCTCACGGCAGCCGCGATCGCCGCGAGGTAATCAGGCTCAGCACCGCCACAAATACGGCTGCCCCGATGATGGACCAGATAATAGGGAACCCTTGGCCGCCGATTTGCACCAAAAACAAGTCAGGTAATCCCAGGAGCCCGGCCAACCAAGTGCCCAAAAGCGCCCCGATGAATCCTAATACGACCGCCACCAGACACCCGCCGTGAGAGTATCCGGCGATCGTCTGTCCCAGAGCCCCACAGACCCCGGCGACCAAAAGTAGAAGGAGGAAGTCAAGGATGGACATGGCGTACTCCTTCGCACCTCAAGCCAGGGCGGAACCCATGCAGTCTGAACGACTTTTATGAGCGGTGGCCCCGGTCTGCGCGTTCCGCACCCTTGTTCTCCGCATGATCAAACGAGTCATGGCATACCTCCTATGCAATTATATTTGCCCTGCCAACTGCTCTTCGAGAACCTGCACGAGTTCCGCTGGATCAACCGGCTTGGCGAGAACGCGAACGGCGCCCGCCTCCACCGCCCGGTAAACCGTATCGATGTTTGTCGTGCCCGTCAAAAATACACTACGGGCGATTGGCTGCGCTTGTTGAATGCGCCGGCACAAGTCGGCGCCATCCAGTCCAGGTTTTCGGTAGTCAAACACGACCGCGTTGTATGCGTTGTTCCGAGCCAGTTCCAGGGCCTTTGATCCGATCCAGGCTACCTCTGTCCGCCAGTCTTTCACGGACAAGATTTTTGTCAGAAAGTCGCATGTCTGCTCATCGTCGCCGACAATGAGAACGTTGATTGTTGAACTCATGGGCATACCTCATCGGGATAGTCGCCCTCGTTTTGCTGCGTCTGCCGCCATCGTGGACAGGGCACTTTGTTACGGTGGGCTAATGATCTAAATGCCACCCGCTCGGCCCGAAATGTCGTCGTTTCAGTCGCACTTGAAAGCTAACCTCCAGATTAGCCATTCGTCGGCTGCGGTTGCCCTCCAGTAATTTCTATACACGCGGCCAGAATAGGCAAGGTCCGTTTTTCGGGATATTTTTCGCCAAAAAACCCGACCCCGAATGCTTGACAACCACCCACCCTCCCCATATCATAGGGGGCACGTTCGTCGTTATTTTGGGCAAGACGGAACCTCTTGCCCGCTTCCTGCGTCTTCTTCTTCGGAGAACTCTTCTTCTTACGCTCGCAAAGGAAGGAATACGATGTCTACTGCCGCGAATGATGTGGATACCGCCAAGCAGCAACTGGAATCGTTCGCCATTCACGTGCGGATGATCCGCGAGGCACTGCACGAAGTCGTCGTCGGTCAGGACGAGGTAATCGATCAATTGCTGATCTGTGCGCTGACCGGCTCACATGCGTTGCTGGTGGGCGTGCCGGGCTTGGCAAAGACGCTGATGGTCAAGGCCCTGGCGGCCGCGTTCCGCTGGAAGTACGCCCGCATCCAGTTTACGCCCGACCTGATGCCCGCCGACGTGACCGGCTACGAACTGCTCGGGCGGACCGAGGACGGCCACGGCCCGACGATGGTTTTTCGCCACGGGCCGGTGTTCGCCAATCTGGTGTTGGCGGACGAGATCAACCGGGCCGCGCCGAAAACGCAGTCGGCCCTGTTGGAGGCGATGGCCGAGCGGCACGTCACCGTCGGCGGCAAGACCTATCCGCTGGACGAGCCGTTCCTGGTCGCCGCCACGCAAAACCCGATCGAGCAGGAAGGGACCTATCCGCTGCCCGAGGCGCAGCTCGACCGGTTTATGATGGAGATTCGCATCGGCTATCCCTCGCCCGAGCAGGAAGAGGAGATCGTGCTGCGGACCACGGCGGGCTTGCCGGAGTTGCCCACGGCCTCGTTGGAGAAGGAGGAGTTTTTGCGGCTCCGCGATTTGGTGCTGGCGGTTCCGGTGGCGGCGAACGTCGTCTCCTACGCGGTGAAGCTGTGTAGCGGCAGCCGGCCGGAAGACCCGCGGAGCAGCAAGTTCGTCCGCGATTACGTCGCCTGGGGCGCCGGGCCGCGAGGCTCGCAAAATCTGATCCTGGCGGCGAAGGCGCTGTCGTTGCTGCTGGGCCGCTCGGCCCCCAACGCCGAGGACATCCGCGCGGTCGCCCTGCCCATCCTCCGGCACCGCGTCATCGTCAACCATCGGGCCGTGGGCGATTCGATCACCTCGGCCCACGTCGTCGAACACCTGTTGAAGGAAACGACGCCATGAGCACTGCCACTGCCGGGCGGTTTCTCGATCTGCGCGCGCTCGCGGCGCTGGAGCATACGCGCTTCACCACCCGCCGCCGCGTGGAAGGGACGTTCATGGGCTACCACCAGTCGCGGCAACTGGGCGGGGCCGGCGAGTTCGTCGATTTCCGCGAGTACACCGGCGGCGAAGACCTGCGGCGGCTCGACTGGAAGGTCCTCGCGCGGACCGGAAAGGCCTTCGTCCGCCTGCACGAGGAGGAGACCAACCTGGCCTGCACGCTGGTCATCGACGCCAGCGGGTCGATGCGTTTCGGGGGCAGAAAAGGGGGAGGCAGAAAAGGGGACAGTCCCCATTTGCCGGAACGGCCCGAAGGGGGCTTCGCCCAAATGGGGACTGTCCCCTTTTCTGCCTCCGGCTCGAAGCTGGAATACGTGCAATACTTGGCCACGGCCCTGTCGCACGTCATCACGCGGAGCCAGGACCACGTCGGTCTGGCGGTGATTGGCGGCGCACTCGGCCAATGGCTGGCCCCGGCGGCGATGGCCTCGCACGTCGAGCATTTGCAGCAGATCATTGAGGAGATCAAGACCACGCCCAGCCGGCAGATGGCGCCGGGCTGCGCGAGTTGTTCGAGCGCTCCCGCCGCCGCGGCGTGTTGCTGGCGATGAGCGATTTTCTCATGGAGGACCTCGAAGACGTGTTCGGCGGGCTGCGGCTGTTCCGCCATCGCGGCTGGGACATCGTCGTGCTGCACGTCGTGCATCCGCAGGAAGAGCGGCTTCCGGAAGGCGTCGCCTATCGCTTCGAGGGGCTGGAGAACGACGGCCGGGTGAACTGTTCGCCGGCGGAAATCCGCGCCGCCTATCAGGAGCGCTTCGCCGCCCATCTGGCGATGGTCCGGCAGTTGGCCCTGGCCGGCGGCTGCGATTACCGCCGCGTTTCCACGGCCATTCCATACATGCAAACATTGCGCGGGTTTTTGGTGGAGCGGGCAGGGTGATGCGAGTGCATGACGTGTTGTTTTTGTCGGAATGAAAATGCAACCTTGTTTAGCAGCCGCCGGCACGGCGGCTTACTTCGGAATCAAGGCCGTCGTGCCGACGGCCGCTAAACGGAGGCGAGGGCCGTCGTGCCGACGGCCGCTAAATGATTTCGGTTCGATTGTTCGGTTAAAGGCGCAACCATGACTTTTCTGCACCCTTGGGCAATCGCGATCGGTGTGGCGGCGGCGGCCGCGCCGGTGCTGATCCACTGGCTGACGAGTCCCCGGCCCACGCGGATGCCGCTCTCGACGATCCGCTTCGTCCGCGAGGCCGTGCACCAGCAACGGAGTTGGCGGCGGCTCCGCGACTTCATCCTCCTGGCGCTGCGGACGGCGGCCATTTTGCTGATTGCCCTGGCAGTCGCCCGGC
This sequence comes from uncultured Planctomycetota bacterium, assembly GCA_963733145.1. Lineage (GTDB taxonomy): Bacteria > Planctomycetota > Planctomycetia > Pirellulales > Thermoguttaceae > JAHIKV01. Next base: position 102,328 of record CAVTCJ010000001.1, read on the forward strand.
CCCAGTGGGGACAAAGCCGCCAGGTCTCCGACCTCCAGCAGAGCGACGCCGTGCGGGTGGTGATTCTCGACCTCAGCCAGAGCATGGCCGCCAGCCAAGGGGCCGTCCGGCGGATCGAGCGGGCGCGGACCGCGGCCACCGGATACCTCCGCTATCGGCCGGGGCTGGCGGCGAACCTGATTCTCGCCGGGGCCCGGCCGCAAGCCGTCTTCGATAGTCCTTCGACGAACTTCGAGGCCCTGCGCGACGAGTTGGCCCGTTGCCGGGTGTGGCCGCAACGGTTGGACGCCAACCGCGCGCTGGACCTGGCGGCCAAGATGCTCGCCCCCGCGGGCAGCAACGACCAGCGCCGCCGGGAGTTGGTCGTCATCAGCGATTTTCAGCGATCCAACTGGGGCGGCGCCGACTTTTCACCCCTGCCCGCCGACACGCAAATCCAGTTCGAGTCGGTCGCGGCGGCCAAGCCGGCGGCGAATCTGGCCATCGTGGGCGTCGAAGGCCGCGCCGCCGACGTGACCGGCAATACACAGTTGGCCGTCGAAGTGGGCAACTACTCGCCCAGCGCCCGAAAGGTCAGCGTCGAGGCGGCCATCGGCAACTCGAGATGGCAACTGTCGGGCACGATTCCGGCCGGCCGTAGCGAGACGCTGACCGCGGATATCAACCTCCGGGGACTGGGCTGGAAGTCGGGCGTGGCCCGGCTGGTCGACGTGGACGACGACCTGCCTGCCGATAACCGGCGGTTTTTCGTGCTCCGCTCCCGCCCGCCGCCACATTACGTGTTGATGACCCGGCAGTCAGCCGGGCGGCGGCCCACGTCGAGCCTCTTCCTCGAATGCGCCCTGGCCCCAACCGCCCACAAGCATCGCCCCAAGGACGAGCGTCAACCGGCCGAGGCCCAGGTCGTCCGCGTCGATCCAGCCGGGTTCGATCGGGCCACCGTCACCGCCGGCGACATGATCCTGTTGGACCATCCGGGCAAACTCTCGGCGGAGACGGTGCAGTTGCTGGCCGATTTGATGCGCCGCGGGCGGCCGATCGTCTACGTCGCCGGCGAGCCGATCGACGCGACGAACCTCAAGCTGCTCGGCGACGCGGCGGGGAGCGGGCTGCAAATGCCCGTCGAGTTCACTCCGCCCGAGGCCGGCCAGACGCGGCGGGACCTGTTTTACGCCTCCGTGCGGCGCGACAGCCCGCCGTTCCGCGTTTTCGGCGACAGCCTGAATCCGTTGCTCGGCCGGCTCCACTTCGCCGGCGGGATCGGCTCGCGGCGGCTGGACACCGGGCTGGAATCGGACCTGCTGGCCACCTACAACGACGGGACGGCCGGCATCGTGCTGACCTCTTCCGACGCCGGTTCGCTGGCCGTGATCAACGCCGACCTGGCCAAATCCGATCTGGCGAAGACTTCGGCCTTCGTGCCCATGCTGGCCGAACTGATCGGGCGGATGCTCGACCGCGGCCGGCCGGCGGACGCGGCCGTCTGCGGCGAACTGCTGGTGGCCCAACTGCCGGCCGAGGCCGAAACCTCGCAGGGACTGAGCGTGCGGGCCGCGGACGCGAAGGCCCCCGCCGAGGGAGACGCTTACGGCCAACTGGCCGACGAGGCGGCCGGCGTCGAGTGGCGTTGGACCACACCCGGCCCGCCGGGCGTGTATCAGGTCGAGCGAAAAGGGAAGACGGTCTACGCCGCGGCGGTCAATATACCGGTCGATGAGAGTCGGCTCGACGCGCTGCACGTCGAGGCTTTGAACCGCTTGGCCGAAGGACGCTCGGCCGCCTATCACGGCGCCGAGGAAGAGGACCAGCGCCGCGACGATTTTTGGAAATGGTTTGCCGTGGCCTGCGTAGTGTGCATTTTGGGTGAATTATCCGCACTGTTGTATTTTCGCACCTAGCGCACCTCCCCTCGCCCTTTGGGAGAGGGGCCGGGGGTGAGGGCCTGACGGTTGCGTCAAAGGAATACGTAGGAAGGTGTCCAAATTCGACTTAATTATTTGTGGTGCGGCCGTCTCGGCTGCACCGTGCAGGCGGGACGCCTGCACCACAACTTATTTTTGACAACAGCTAAGTCATTCGACTCAAGACGATGACCCACATCACATTCGATCCGTACATTCCGTTGGCGTTGTGGGCGCCGCTGGCGTTGGCCGCGGCGGCGTTGTTGGCATGGTACGCGGCGGCCGGTCGCCGCCGGTTGCCGGCGCGGCGCTGGTGGCCCATCGTGGCGTTGATGGGTGTCGCGGCCGCCGTGCCGCTGTTGATCCTGCTGAACCCGACGTGGATCGAGCGGATTCCGCCGCCGGCCGGCAAGCCGATGCTGACGATACTGCTGGACCGCTCGGCCAGCATGGCCACGCGCGACGCCCCGGAAGGCGCGACCCGCTACGAAGCCGGGGCGGCCATCGCCGCCGCCGTGGCCCGCGACTTGAAGGACCAGTACGACGTCGAGGTGCGGCTGTTCGCCGAAAAGTCGGCGGCCGTGGCGCCCGATGCCCTGGCCGGGCAAAAACCCGACGGCGCGGGCACCGATCTGGCCGAGGCCCTGCAAGGCATCTTCGACGAAGACCGCCCCCAAGGCCAGGCCGTGCTGCTGCTGAGCGACGGCGTCCACAATTGCGGCGGCGCGGATCGGCTGCGCGAGTGCGCGGTCAAGGCCCGGGCCATGGCCGCGCCGGTCTACGCTAAAACGATCGGCGGGCCGGCCGTGGTCAACGATCTCGAAGTGAGCCTCGGGCAACCGCAGAAGCTGGCCTTCGTGGGCCAGCGGGTTCCGCTGGTCGTCAGCCTGCGGCAGCGCGGATCGCTGGGGACGAAGACCGCCGTCTCGCTGCTCCGCGGCAAAGAGGTGGTGGAACGGCGGGACGTGGCGCTGAAGCCCGACGACGCCGTCGAGGAGGTCTTTTACATCTCGCAGGAAAAATGCGGCCTGTACCGTTACGACGTGCGGGCCGAGGCGTTGCCGAAAGAAAGCGTGGCGGTGAACAACTCGGCCGCGCTGCTGTTGCGGGTGATCGACCAGCCGGTCCGCGTGCTGCTGCTGGAAGGCAAACCGTATTGGGACACGAAGTTCCTGGTGCGGACCTTGGCCAGCGACCCGTCGGTCGAGCTGACCAGCGTGATCCAGATCGCCGAGGGGCGCTTGTTGCGGCGGGTCATTCCGCGCCCCGAGCCGGCCGCAGACCGGAAGGATCAAAACGTAGCACAGCCGCCCACGGCTGTGGAAAACCAGCCGCCCACGGCTGTGGAAAACCAGCCGCCCACGGCTGTGGAAAACCAGCCGCCCCCGGCTGTGGAAAACCACCCCGGACAGCCGAGGGCGGCTGTTCCACAAAGCGCCGCCGGGGAACAATGGAAGATCGAATCCGACCCGGGAAAGCTGCTCGCCGACGCCAAGTCGTTGGCCTCGTATCAGATCCTTATCCTGGGGCGAAACGCCGAGGTCTTTCTGACCGACGACGCGCTGGCCACGTTGCGGCGCTGGCTGGCCGAAGGCGAGGGCTCGCTGGTCTGTTTTCGCGGTCCGCCCACGGCCCAGGCCGGCGAGCGGCTGGGCGAGTTGATGCCCTTCCGCTGGGAACCGGCGCCGGAGACGCGGTTCGGGGTGCAATTGACCGGCCCGGCCAAGGCGATGCACTGGCTGCCGCCCGCAAAGGACGGCAGCAATCCGCTGGCCGAATTGCCCTCGCTGGCCAGCGCCTCGCGGCCGGAGGCGGTCAAGGCCCTGTCCACCGTCCTGGCCACCGGCGTCGGCGGCGATCCGAAGCAGTCGCCGCCGGTGATTACCTATCATCCGGTGGGCACGGGCCGAGTGGTCGTGGTCGAGGGGGCGGGCATGTGGCGTTGGGCCTTCCTCCCCCCGGATCGCCAAAAACAGGAAGAAATCTATGGCACAATCTGGCAAAGTCTGCTGCACTGGCTATCGACCCACGTGGGCCTGCTCCCCTCGCAGCGGATGGCCCTGCGGACCGACGCCCTGACCTTCACGACCGACGAAAACGCGATGGCGACTCTGCTGGTGCGCGAGTGGTCGGGCGAACCGCCGCGGGTGGAACTCTCCGGCGAGGCGCTCGAAAAGCCCCGGTCCTTCGCCTGCGTTCCCCACGGCAACTATCCCGGTCAGTATCAGGTCGGCATGGGCCGGCTGCCGGAAGGCCGCTACGACTTGCGCGTGTTGGGCGTGGACGCGGACGACCTTTCGTCGCGGGCGGCGTTCGACGTCCGCGGCCGCATGGCCGAGCGGCTCGACGTCCGGGCCCAGCCGGCGGTGATGCAATTTCTCGCCGGGGAGAGCGGCGGAGCGGTGATCGAAAACGTCGAGCCAAACCGGCTGGCCCGCGAGTTTCAGGAACATCTGGTTCGCGCCCGGCCGCCGCGCACGGCGCGGACCATGGCCTGGGACCGATGGTGGTTTTTGAGCGGGGCGCTGCTCCTCTGGGGCGCCGCCTGGGGACTCCGCCGCCGATCGGGATTGGTGTAATCACAACGGAGCCTTCGCATGAACGGAAACTTACCCTTGCAAGACCGCGTGCGTCGTCTGCGGCGCCGATTGTTGGGCATCGGCTTGACGGCGGGGATGGTGTGGGGCCTGGCGGCCGCCGTCGCGCTCTGTCTGCTCGGCGCGTGGCTGGATTTGCTGTGGGAGTTTTCGCCCCTCTGGCGAATCGCCACGCTGTGGGCGGCTGCGATCGGCGGCGGTCTGTTGTTGATCGTCTCGGCGGCGTTCGCCCTCCGCGCGGCCGGCGAATACCTCGCCGCCAGGCGATTGGACCGGGCCGGAGATTCCGACGGCCGCATCTTTACCGGCTGGGAGCTCGAACAAAGCCGCTACGGACTGGCCGGCCTCAACTCGACGCCGCTCAGCGGTCACCAAAAATTAAATTGTGGTGCAGGCGTCCCGCCTGCGCGCTGCAGCCGAGACGGCTGCACCACAATACCGAATCTCAGCGCCGGGCTGGCCGCGCTGGAAGCGGCCGATGCCGCCGTTGCCGCCGGTAAAATCCCGCTCCGCAGGGCCGCTCCGCTGCGCCCGCTGGGCCGTTCGGCGGCCGTGTTCTGTCTGCTCGGGGCGATTGTCGGGGCGTTGGCCCTGGGGCTGCCCGGCATGGCCTCGACCCAATGGAACCGCTTCCTGCATCCGTATGCCGACGTCCCGCCGTTCTCGCTGACCGAGTTCGACGTGACGCCGGGCGACGCGAAGGTGGTCTACGGCGAGGGGCTGGATATCTCCGCCGCCATCCGCGGGGCGCCGGTCGAACAGGTGGAGTTGGTGCTCACGACGAGCCGCGGCCAAGAGCCGCCGCTGCCGATGTTCCCCGAGGCCGACGGCCGCTGGCGGGCCGCGCTGACGAATATCACCCAGCCGACCGACTACTTCGTCCGCGCCTATCGCGCCCGGAGCAAGGTCTATCACATCGGCGTGATTACCGTGCCCTTGATCACCGGCGTGCGGCTGCGGATCGAGCAGCCGGAATACACCCACCGCCCGGCCTACGTCGGTCCGCTTCCCAAGGACGGCGTCAGCGGCCTGCGGGGCACGAAGGTGCAGGTCTTCCTGGCCAGCAACCGGCGCCTGAAAGGGGGCCGCATCGAGTTGACCGAGAAAACTAAGACCCGCGTCGTCGCCATGCAACCGACCGGATCGGAAAGCCGCGAGGCCGTCGGCGAGTTCCGCATCCAGGACGACGGCAAGTTCGAGTGCCGGGTGATCGACGAAGCGGGGCAGGAGTCGCAACTTTCGGTCGCCGGCAACGTGGTGCTGCTGTTGGACACCCGGCCGTTCATCCGGGTTACGCAGCCGCCGCGGATGTCGCTGGCCACGCCCTCGGCGGGGCTGCCGGTGATGCTCTCGGCCGAGGACGATTGCGGGATCGCCCGGGTGCAATTGTACCGCAGCCTGAACGATTCCCGGCCGCTGCCGACGGACGTTCCGCTGCCGAAAGGCCAGCCGCGGCGCTGCGACCTGCCGGTGGAACTGCCGCTCGACCAATACGGCCTCGTGCCCGGCGACGTGATCAAGCTCTTCGGCCGGGTCGAGGACAACGATCCGGCCGGCGCGAAGGGCGCGGAGAGCGCCGTGGCCGTAGTGCGGATCATCAGCGAGGAGGAGTATCAGCGGCTGATAAAAGAGGCCGAGGGGATTGAGGCCATGATGTCGAAATACGACGCCGCGCGGCGGCGGATGGAGCGTCTCGCCGAGGAGTTGGACAAATTGCAGAAGGAGCTGGAGAAACTCCCGCCCGGCGAAAAGATGAGCGCGGAGACCCGCAAACGACTAGAGCGATTGCAGGATATGTTCCACCGCGAAGCCGAGGCGATGCGCAAATCGGCCCAACTCGAGCTGCCCTACGATCTCGACAAGCAGCTTGCGCCGGAACTGCAGCGGATGGCCCGGATGACCGAGGAAATGGCCAAGACCTTGGAGAAGCTCGCCAAGGAGCGCGAGGAAATCAACAAGAAGCTCAAAGGCAAGCTGGATGAATTGGCCAAGCGGCTCGCCAAGGAGCGCGGCGAGTACCGGAAAAATGTCTCCGCGCCGTTGGAATATCTGGAGGCGGTGCTGCCGCTGCTGGCCGACCAGTCGCGGTTCACGATGATCGTCCTTTGGCAGCGGGACCTGGCCGAACGGATGGCAACGCTAAAGGGCAAGGACAATCCGGACGATCCCGCCCTGAAGGCGCGGATGCGGGACCTCGAACAGGAGCAGCGGCAGATCGGCGACGCGCTGGCCCGGCTGTTGGATGACATCGAGGAGCACGCGGCGGCCTTGCCCGAGAAACCGGAGCTGGAGAAGCTGCGTGAGACGGCGCTCGATTTCGCCAAGCGGGTCCGGGCGAGCGGGGCCGCGGAGGCCATCGGCGACGCGGCGGCCGCGTTGGCCGAGTTCAAGGGGACCCGCGCCCACGAAAAGGCCAAGGAAGCGGCCGACATCCTGGAAAAGTTCCTCAACGAGTGCAAAAATTGCGGCAATTCCGCTTGCAATGGGACGCGGCTTATTTTCCGCCCCTCGCTGTGCAACTCGATGGGCAATACGATCCAACAACTGCTGTCCGCCGGGTTCGGCTCGGGATCAGGGTCGGGCAATGGCTTCGGCGCGAACGGCTTCGGCGCGATCGGCCTGTTCGGCGGCCTGCCCGAAATGTACGGCCTCGAAAAAATGGGCCAGGGCCGCGACAGCAAGCTGATGTTCAGCCGCCAGGGCCACGCCTCCGCGCCATCGGGCCCGAACCCGGACGCACCGCCCGACGACAAGGCCGCTGTCCCCCCTCGTTCCGGCGGACTGGGCGACGGCTCGGTTCCGCTGCGCTATCGCCGTAAGGTGGGAGAGTATTTCCAACGAGTGGAGGAAGAGACGGGAGAGACGCCGCGATAGATGGTAGTTATTGCCAAACCGTGATGTTTAGCGGCCGCCGGCACGGCGGCCTGCGGCGGAAACACAGGCCGCCGTGCCGGCGGCCGCTAAACGAACATCGCATTGGTTGTGGGATACATAGCCGGTGTCCAAGAATAACTTGTGGCACAGCCGCCCTCGGCTGTGCGGAATCGCCCAAGACAGCCGAGGGCGGCTGTCCCACAAACTCCAAAGTAATACTTGGACACCCACATAAAGGAGCGGGGATAATGAAAACGCTAATCTGTTTCATATTGGCAACGTTGACCCTGCCGGCCTACGCCGGGAACGACCCGGCGCAGTGCGGCGGCGAGCCGGAGGGAATCGTCCAGGTGGCCAACCTGGTCTACGCCGGCACGAAGAGCAGCCGCTGCTTCTCAGACCATTTTCTCATCAAGGCGGAACAGGAGACGGCCATCTCGACCAGCCGCCGCTTCCACGCCGTGAAACTATCCAGCGAAAACATCTACGAATTTCCCCTGGTAATTATGACCGGCGAAGGAGACTTCAAGCTCTCCGACGCCGAGCGGGAAAGTCTGCGGCGATACGTCGAGCGGGGCGGGCTGCTGGTCGCCTCGGCCGGCTGCTCGTCGAGCGAGTGGGATCGGGCCTTCCGCCGCGAGATGGCCGCCATCTTCCCCAAATCGCCCCTGCGGAACATCGACATGAGCCACCCCATGTTCCATACGGCTTACGACATAAACCAACTGAAGGCGGCGCACGGCACGCCGCGGCCCCTGATGGGCGTGAGCATCGGCGGGCGGATGGGCGTCGTCTATTCGCAAGACGGACTGAACGACACCCCGCACACCACAGGCTGTTGCTGTTGCGGCGGAAACGAGTTGCGCAACGCCGTGGAGATCAACGTGAACCTGCTGGCCTACGCCCTGACCTGGTGACGATGACGAGCAACGTTAGGAATACACTTACATGTTTCGGGGGGCAGACTCGTTTAGCCCCGGCGTCCTCGCCGGGCGCTTACTGCAACGGGATATATGCCACATTCTCCCGGCGTGGACGCCGGGGCTAAACAAACGGAATCCTCCCAAGATTGTGCAAGTCAATTCGGTGACGATGACGACCAATTGCCTGCTACTATCGCTGTTTTCGATCGGGGCGATCGGCCTCACGGCGTGGACCGGTTGCCGGCAGCGCGATCCGCGTCCCCTGGCCGTGGTCCTCAGCGGCGATACGGACGGCTGGATCGCCCCCTGCAACTGCACCACGAACCAGTCGGGCGGCCTGGCCCGCCGGGCCACGTACATCGAGCAGTTGCGAGGCTCCACGGAGATTATCGTCGCCGACGTGGGCGGCGCGGTGGAGGGAACGTCGCGCTACGATCGGCTTAAATTCGAGGCCATATCTGCGCGGCGAAGCCCTGATTGGAACCGCCGCCCACAACATCGGCGCCGGCGAGGCGCGATTGGGGCCCGAATATCTGAAAGCCGCGGCGGCGAAAACCGGCGTCCCACTGCTCTCGGCGAACGTCTGCGACCGCGCGGGCCGGCTGGTGGGCGATCCGTTGCGGATCGTCGCCGCGGCGGAACGGAATATCGCCTTGGTCGGCGTGCTGGCCGAGCGTTACGCCACGGCGGAAATCGACGTGGCCCCCCCCTGCCCTGCCGTGCTCGACGCGCTCCGCACCGCGCCGGCGCCGTACGACGCCGTGATCGTGTTGGCCTATCTGCCCGAGGACGAACTGCGGCAACTGGCCGCGGCACTGCCCGAGGCCGATGCGATCGTCGGCGGACCGACCGGCCAGCCCGTCTCGCCGAAAATGCTGGGACCGACGCTGCTCACTTCGGCCACGAACATGGGAAAGTTCCTCGTGCGTCTCGACGCGCCGCTGCCGGGTAAATCGGACCGCTGGACGGGAAGCATCACTGAACTGAGCGACAAGTTCGCCGACGACCCTCGGCTGGCGGCCAATCTGGCCGCTTTCCGCGCGGTGTTGCGGAGCAAGGATATACCGCCCGAGCAGACCTCCTTCGCCGGGACGCTTTGGGCGGGCGGCTCCAATGGATTCGGCGATTGCGCCATCGTGGGCAACGCGGCCTGCGTGAAATGCCACGATGAGGACTGCCGGCTGTGGGCCGCCTCGCCGCACGCCAAGGCGTGGGAAGCGCTGAAACCGCAAGATGCCCAAGCCGATCCCGACTGCCAGCGCTGTCACACGACGGGCTACGGGCTGCCCGGCGGTTTTGCGTCGCTGCGAAAGGGCGACAAGAGGACCGCGGTGGGCTGCGAGAGCTGCCACGGCCCGTCGCGGGCGCACGCGGCCAAGGAGGAGGTCCACACGAGCTACTACGCCCAGGCCCGGAACCATTGCATCGATTGTCACGACCGCGAGAACAGCCCGGCTTTCGATTACGACCAGTATTGGAAGAAAATCGAACACGGAACGGAATCGAAAGAGGACGGCGATTCCCAAACGAAAGCGTCCAAACGAGGGCCATCATGAAACTCGATCTTATAATGCGATTGTGTCTCGCGGCCGCCTGCTGCACGCGGCGGCGGCGCGGCTGCCGGCCGCGGAACCGCGGGAAAAGGATGCGGCGAAAAAGGCCGTAGCCGACGTGCCGGCGAAAGAGGTGTTCTGGTCGTCGAGCCTCGCCGACGGGTATCGCCGCGCGGTCGCCGACGCCAAACCGCTGTTTATCATCGTGGGCGCCAAGTGGTGCGAGTCTTGCCGGAAGATGGCCCGCGAGTTGGAAGCCGGCGCCGTGCAGACGGAGTTGGCCGGTTGGACGGCGGTCTGCCTGGATAAGGACATGCAGGCCGACGATGCGGAGCAGTTGGGCGTCGTCGGCGTCCCGGCCCTGCGGATTTTCACGCCGACCGGCCAGCAAGTGGCCGAGCACAACGGCTACCTCTCCCCGGCCGAGTTGGCCGCGTGGCTGAAGAATCACCATCCGGCCGCGACAGCCGCGGCCGACGACGTGCTGCTGTCGACGGGCGTGCCCAACATCACCGCGGTGATAAAACTCGTCAAGCAGTTCGAGCAGCGGAATCCGGCCTTGCGCGAGGCGGCCGTCCGCCGCTTGATCCCGTATCCGAACGAGGCGAAATTGGCCGTGGTGAAGGCCTTTGCCGAGCGGGGACTGTCGGCCCGGCTGGCGGCGATGGAAGTCCTCGATGGGTGGCGCGCCCCGTTGGACGGCTTCGATCCCTGGCGGCCGAAAACCTTCACTCCCGAGCGGCTCGCCAAGCTGGAGAAATGGAAGGAGCAGGATTTGAAGGCCGTCGGCGGCGAGCCGAAACCATTGACCCCCGGGCAATTGGCGCAGGCCCGAAAGCAGATCGAGCGGATGTTGCGCGGCACCGAGGCGCGAGGCCAACGCCGTCCGCCAGCAGTTGGCCCGGCTGGGCGCGGCGCTGTTGCCCGAGGTCTACGCGCAACTGAAGAACGCCGCGACGGACCAGGACCGCCGCCGGCTGATGGCGCTGCGCTATCGGCTGGTGGCCGACGACGCGCTGGTCTTGAGCTGGCCGGGCGGGATCGACCGGCTCGCCGACCGCGATCCCCGCCGGCGCCGCAAGGCGGCCGAGGAGCTTGCCGAACGGGCCTCCGCCGCCGACCAGTCGTTGCTGCTCGAATTGTTCGCCGATCCCGACCCGCTGGTCCGCGAGGTCAGCCTCCGCGGCTTGCAGAACATCGGGGGCCCCGAGGCCGACGCCGTGCTGGTCCGCCTGTTGGACGACCCCGACCTGAACGTCCGCGCCGCCGTGCTGAAGCAACTGGAAGCGCATCCCAGCCCGGCGATGACGCCCGCCATCGTAAAGTATCTGAAGACCGAGAAGGACCCCGATCTGATCGGCCACGGCATCCGCGTCTTGCAGGCGGATAAAGGGGCGGCGGGCGTGAAATGCCTGATCTCGCTGCTGAAGCACGATAGCTGGCAGGTCCGCGCCGAGGCGGCGACCGTGCTGGGAAAAGCGGTCGGCCGGTCGAACAATTTTGTCACTTACTCGTCTTCTTCGTCGTTTTCCTTCGGCGAGCACAACCGGACGAGCGGACGAAGCTCGCCGCCCAGGTATACGTGGCCCTGCTGGGCCTGCTCGATGATCCCGAGCCGTTCGTCGTGGCGAAGGCGGTCGAGGGCCTTTCGGGGGCGGACCTGGCCGTGGCCGTCGATCCGCTGGCCAAGGCGGCCGAGAAATATCCCGAACTGGCGCCGACGATCCTGGAGATGCTGTCCCACGGCACCGTGATGCGCGGCAAGGCCCTGCCGGTCATCAACAAGTTCACGAAGCACAAGGATCCGCGCATCCGGGCCGCGGCGCTCGCCGCGCTGTGCAACATTTCCTTCGACGACGCGGAGAAGATTCTGCTGGAAGGGCTGCAAGACCGGGACAGCCTGGTCCGCGTGGCCGCGACCGAGGCGACGCTCACCTATTTCAGCGGGCTGCGGAGCGCGGCCGAGCAAAAACGGCGCGAGGTGTCCCGCCAGTTGTCCAGCGTCATCGCCGAGGTCCCTCCGACGGCGATCGACACGAACCTGTTTTCGCTGGCGGCGAAACTGCTGAGCGGGGCCGTCAAATCCGCCCCGGCGGCGACCAAGCCGGAGGCGAAAGCACAGCCGGGCGTCGTCCCGCCTCCGGCGCCGCGGGCGGCCCCAGCGGCCAAGCCCGCCGCTGAACGCCCGCCAAACCGGCCGAGAAGAAGAAAGACGCCGAGAAGAAAACCGAACAGAAGTCCGAAAAGACCAAGGACCAGGAGAAGCAGCCCCCCAAGGAAAAGCCGGCCGCGGTGGAAAATTGGTGGGACGCCTGGTTGCGGCAGCTTTACGCTGGCGAGCACCGCCCCAAATGGACCGCGAAAATGGTCCCCCTGCTGGAGAAGATGCTGGCGGCCGAATCGCCCAAGGAGCGGATCGCGGCGGCGGTCGCGCTGGCGACACTGGGAAAAGCGCCGGAAGCGCTGCCGATACTCCTGAAAACCGTCCGCGACAACCCGGATATGATGGCGCCCGCCGCCAAGGTGCTGACCTGGCTCACGTGGGACGAGCGGCTGAAAACCTTCCGCGCCTTGCGTCCTCTGGCATCCACCACAACGGCCTTCAGCGAGTTGATCGGCGGCATGAGCCGGGTTTCCGATCCCCGCGCCGCGGACGTTTATTGGGAACTGCTGGCCGATCCGAAAATCGAGGAAGAGATGGTGCAGGGCTTGGGATATTCCTTGATTACGGCCTATTCCGACGCTTCCTATATTTCCTCGGATATTCCGGCCGAAACGCGGCGGAGAATTGTCGCCGGGGCGAAACCGCGGGCGATTTCCGGGACGGATTGGCAGCGCCGCACCGCTCTGGCCGTCCTGGCCTACGCCGACCGGGACGAAGCGGCCGCAACGGCGATGAAACTTGCCGCCGACGCCCGGCTCAGCGACGCCGTGCGGAGCGAGGCGTTTCAGGTGCAATTGTTGACGCAATCCGAGACCGAGGCGACTCAGGCGGCGCTGGCCGAATTGCGCGCGGCCGCGATGCCGCGGAAGAAGATCGCCTTGGCCTATTTGGCCCAGGGCCCGAAAGACTTTCGCTCCGCGGCGAGCAGCCGGCATTGGTGGTTCATGAACCTCGGCTCTTCGTACAGCGGCACCAGCAACCAGCCGATCGTGCCCGAGCCGCCGCGCGGGCTGAAGCCGGCAGACGTTCGCGGACTGGTGAAAGACGCGGACGCCGAGACGGCGGCCTACGCCGGCTACCTGGCGGTGCTGCTCGGCGACCGCGAGGGCATCGCGCCGCTGCTGAAGTATTGGCGCGCCGAGAAGCGGAATTCCGAGCAGGTTACCCGCCTGGTTTATCGGGCCATCGCCGTTCTCGACGACCCCGGCTACATCTCCGTGCTCCGCGACATCTTCGCCAAACTCGACAAATATGATTTGCAGGAGTTTTATTGGACCATCCGCATTATGAGCGGCGCGGAGATTCTCGAATTCAGAAAGCAAGTCCGCGACGCCATGAAGAAGTCGCAATTATTTTAGCCCGAGTAGGGTGGGTCAAGCGAAGCGCAGCCCCACCAACAGCGGGAAACGGCGGTGGGGCAGCGCTTCGCTTGACCCACCCTACTTCTCGCTACAACACCCAAGGAGAACCCAGTCATGTTATGTGAAAAACGTATTTGGTTGTTTGCGTTGCTGATCGTCGCCGTTTTCGCCGCGTCGGGCCGGGCGCAGTTCGGCCGGGACTACGGGGAGTACCTGGCGATGCAAAGCGGCGGCCGGCCGGCGGTCAGCGCCGTGGGAACGGCCACCGTGAAGCGGAGCCCCACCCGCATGAGAATGTACGTGCAACTGTTCGGCAAGGGGAACACGCCCGAGGAGGCGCTGGCCAAACTGAAGGAGCGGCGCGAGGCCGCCGCGCTGCAGTTGGAATCGCTCAAGGCCGACCAGAAGTCGATCGTCTTCGGCGATACGTCCTTTTCCACGGCCCAAGAGGCCCTCAAAAAGCGGTTCGAGGCCATGGTCCGCGAGCAAATGCGTTCGCGGGGCAAGGCGCCCAAGGGATTGAAAGTGCCCCAGACCGTCACCGTCACGTGCAGTATGAGCGCCGATTGGCCGCTCGAAGCGGCGTCGCAGGAAAAGCTCATGCTCCTGGTGCACGACATTCACGAAAAGATTAAGGCCGCCGACCTCTCCGGCGGCAAGGAGGCCGAAAAACTCTCGCCCGAGGAAGAGGAAATGGCCGAGGAGGCCCGGCAAACGATGAGCCGCTACGGCGAGTCGCCGCAACCGCTCGGCGAGCCGACTTTCCTGTTTATCGCGAATCTCTCCCCGCAGGACCGCGAAACAGCGATGGCCAAGGCGTTCTCAAAGGCCAAAATCCAGGCCGCCGAATTGGCCAAGGCGGCGGGCGTGGAACTCGGAGGGTTGATCGGCATCGGCGGCGGTTGCAGCGGGCAAAACTCGCTGGGCGACGAGGGATATTCGCCCTACTCCAACCGGGGCGTGGCCGCGGAGGTGCGGGAGATGATCGGCGATTCCTCCGAAGAACCGGCCGAAAACATCCGCCAGGCCATGAGCACCACCCCCGGCCCGCTCAGCTTCAAATGCTACGTCACGGCGACCTTCGCCCTGGCGAAGTAAGCAGCAATTGTAGTCGCTGATGGCCCGCGGAATCACGGCTGCTCGTCGGGAGTCGCTGCCTCACGTGTGGCGGCGGCGTCGAGCTTCTGCGGCACGGCGAGGACCGCGCGGCAGAGGGCGAGCAGAAGGTAATAGAGCAAAAAGAGCAAGTAGGCGAATACAGGTAGAAGGGCCGAGTAGATCAAACTGATCCGGGCAGAGCCGGAGTTGATCATGCCTCCTAACATATTATTGTCAAATATATTATCGCTGAAGGCTACCTGATAGCAGGCGTATCCCACCAGCAGCGTGGCGCAAATCACGCCCAAGCCGAACGCCGCAGGCACGGCACGCATCAGCGCCTTGACCAGGAACGTCAGCACGGCCAGCGCTTCCTCGACTGCGCCTTTCTCGCCGGCCTCGCCGTCGATCGTGAAGTTCAACGACGCCGGACAGATTGCCGCCAGCGAGAGATAGGCGAAAACCAGGAACGCCGCAATTCCCAGCGGGATCGGCGCGAAGGATGAATCATGCACCGCCGTGATGATCGACGCGAGCAGCGCGGCCACGCCCAACGCCTTGCTCAGCATCGCTACCCCGTCGGGAAATGTGGTCGAGGCCAGGCTGTCGGTGTGGGCTCCGTTAAGCCGCAGCAGCGCGTCGCAGAACTTGCCCGAGACGTATTGCAGGATCAGCAGCACGACCAGCGCAATCGCGCCCGACAGCAGGCTGCCGGCCGGATTGCTCTTGAAGGCCATCAGCACGCTGAAAACCACGCTGAGCACCACCGCCGCCAGCAGGCCGTAAACGCCGCACCCGCGAAAGAACCGGCCGAGCGAATCGACCAGTCCGACTGAGAAGCGCGGCCGGAACCCGTCCAGCAGCGCGTCGAAGGGATGGCGCAGCGGAGTAACTTGCGCGGGGCTGAGACGCGGGCGCGGCGGCGGGCGCGGGCGCGGCGGCTTGCGGCCCGGCCACGGCCGGACCGACCGCCGAGTCGCCGAACAATCCGCGCACGTTCCGTGCGACCGACCACTCGGTCATCCCCTCGCGCCAGACGAGGTCGTCGGGCTGCAACTGGCCGGCGACGGCCAACTGTTTCAACTCCACCGCTGAAACCGGCCCCGACTGCTGATTGTCGTGGGCGTAATACCATTCGACCGGGCTCATGCGCGGCTCCTTCTTTGTAGGCAGACAAGTATAGCTTATTCTAGCAGATTCAGGCGGCCGGGGCAAAACAGCCGTAGGGTGCGTGAAACGCGCCGCAATACGCCTCGCCCGGTTGTCGTTGGTGCGTTTCAGTCCGTGTAGGGTGGGTCAAGCGCAGTGCAGCCCCACCAAATGCGGGAAAAACGATGGTGGGGCTGCCTGCGTCTTGACCCACCCTACTTTCCGCAACAGATACTACTTAAAATTTGCCCAGCGGCCGGAGCAAAACCAGGCCAACCGCCCCAAAAGGCGGAAATAGGACATCCAAACCACGGCCGCCAGCAGCCCCCCGCCGGCGGTTTCGACCGTCCAGCCGCCGTGCCGCCCCAGCAGGCCGAACAGCCAGGCCGACAGGCCGAGCGCGGCGAACGAAACCAGATAGAACACCGTCCACGCCCGCCACGCGTAGAGCAGGCTCCGCCAGACCCGCGGCGAAAACGGGCTCAGCGGCGATTGCCGCTCCAGCATCGAAAGCAAAAACAAGGGGAGCAGCGCCGGCAAGCCGACGGCGATCGCCCAAGGTCTGGATACGCCGACCCAATGCCACACTCCGGCGGGCAACATCCCCGGCAGCGCGGCCAGCAGCAATCCGCTCGCCACGTAGCCCGCCGCTCCGCAGTCTTCCAGCCGCAGCGCTCGCGGCCAGCTCTCCACCTCGTCGGCGCCGTGGGCCGTGTCGTGCAGGATCGTCAAGCCGTAGGCCGAGGCCAGGTAGCCACAGAGCAGCACGGAGAACGTCCCCACGACGCTGGAAAACAGCAGTCCGTTCCAGAGCAGGACCTGCATGAACCGGTCGTCCTCCTCCCTGTCGGCGCCCAGACACCAAAGGCCCACCCGCACGGCGCCGAAGAGCACGGCCGCCGTCGCGGCGAGCACCAAGGTGCTGGGGAGATTTCGCAAACGGAAGGGGAAATTGAAGATGCCGGAGAAGAACAACCCGAGCGGTGGCGCGAGTTGCGCGGCCTCGGGCGTCCACTCCTCCCGCCGAGCCGGTTTCGCCTCGAGGACCTCGGACCGTTTTTCCTCCCCCCTGCCCTGCCCTGCCCCGGCCGGAGTGCGCGGCCCGCGGTTAATGGCAAACTCGTGCCCGCAAGAATGGCAAGTCAGTTTGTCGCCCAGTGGAACGCGGCCGGTCTCCACGCGGGTGTCGCACCGCGGGCAGAAGCAATAGGTTTCGGGAACCATGCTCACCGATCGTTCCACGTCTCATCTCCCGATGAGAGTTGTTCCTCGGAGCGAATCCGACACTGAAATCATGTAGCCCGCCGTGAATACACGGCGGGCGGCGTTTGGGGACGCTTCCGACCGTACCCCCGGTGTATTCACCGGGGGCTAAATGGCCGAGGGGTTAAATAGTATCATGTACTTCCTCGTCTTCCTCGGACGCGGATTCGTCCGGCGTCTCGTCCGCCGGGCTAAGCGAACAGAGCCAGGTCAGTCGTCCCAGCAGGCGGAAATATCCCATCCATACCGCGCCGATCACGAAGCCCACGGCCAAGGAATTGACCAACAATCCGGCGAACCGCGAGACGATATCCGTCAGCAGGATCAGGCCCGCCATCCCCAGCGCGAGAGCGAAAAACAGGCCCCAGGCCCCGGCGTGCGAAATCGCGCTCCGCCAAACCGCCCGCGAAAAGGGATTCAGCGGCGAGACGTTGTCCAGCATCGACAGCAGACACAGCGGAAAGAAGAAAAATTGGCTGAGCCCGATCAGCAGAACAGCGAGGATTCCCGATCCACCGGTCAGAGACGCCGCGAACGCGCCGGGCACGGCGGACATCAGCGCGGCGAACAGCAAGTAAATCGCGTCGGCAACTCCCTCGAAGGCCATCAGGCCCGGCCAGCCCTCGATCCGCTCGCCGCCGTAGGACGTTTCGCGGAGGACGGTCAATCCCCAAGCGGATGCCGGGATCAGGCTAACCAGTAAATAGATTCCGCCGAGCGCGCACATCAACATGCTGACCACTCCCACGCCCGCCCCGCCGAGTCCGCCAACCTTCGCGCTGCCGAAAGACAACGCCAGCTTGAGCATGCCAACCAGAATTGCGGCGCCGAAGATAAGAGTCATGGTCTGACCCAGCACGTCGAGGCCGAAGGGAAAAGTGAACGTGCCGGACAAGAAGAGCCGCCGCAGCCGCACGTCGCGGGGCTGCGGACTCGGCTGCTCTTCCGCTTCCTCGTCCTCCTCGGCTGGCCGCTCGATGGGCGGCTCCCCCTCGTCGAGGCGGCTGCTGAGTATGGTATATTTCTCGGCGGGCCGCGACTCGGGTTCGATCCGCAGTCCGTACTCGTCTTCCCCTGCCCTGCCCTGCCCCGCCGTGTTGTCGTTTTCGGATGAGGTCATGGTGGTTGTATATTTGTACGTCCGGCAGATGATCCCGTCGGTTTAGCCCCGGCGTCCACGCCGGCATGTGCGAATCTCGCCTCTGTGTTTCGCACCCGGCGTGGACGCCGGGGCTAAACGGCTGTACCCCGGATATTATTCGCCCAGCGCCGCCCGATATTGGTTCAACAATTCCTCGCCGATTTCAGCCGGCAGCGTGCCGCGGAATCGTTCCACCAGATCGTCCAGGGCGTGCCAATCGAGCCCCTCGAAGCGGAACGTCAACGCCGGCTCGGTCACGCTGCTGCGGACCAGGGCCCAACCGCCGGGCGTGTCGATCCGCACCCCGTCGACCCTGGACTGCGGGAAGCCCTCCCAGGCCGCGCTGACCCCCTCGATAATCTCCGCTTGCAGCCCCTGCTCAACCGGCACGCGAAGCTCCGGAGTCATCTGCACGGCCGGGCATCCGCGGCGGACTTCCGCGAGCGTCCGCCCGGTGCGGGCGAGCCAGGCAATCAGCCGGCAGGCGACATACAGGGGGTCTTCGCGGCCGCCCAACTCGCGGAAAAAGTAATGCCCGCTGGTCTCGGCCCCGAACGCCGCTCCGGTCGCGCACATCCGCGCGGAGGAAAGCGTGCCCGGTCCGCTCGGCCAGCGGCTCGGCCCCCAGCCGGCGCGCGGCCGCGGCAACCTGATCGGAATACTTCACGTCGTAAACGAACCGCTCGCCGTGCAGTTCGTCGCCGAGCAATTCAAACAGGGTGAAAATGGCCTCCTCGGGACTGAGCACGACCCCTTCGTCGTCGACCAGGGCCAGCCGGTCGCCGTCGCCGTCGAAGGCCAAGCCCAGGTGCGCCCGCTGATGATATACGGCATTGCACAATTCGCGGAGATTTTCCGCCCGGGAACAATCCGGCGTCAGGCCCTCGAAGCGGCCGTCGGCCTGGTCGTGGACGGTCGAAAAAATGCACTGTGGAAAGACGGCGTGCAGATAGCGCCGGGCCTTTCCCGCCCAACTGCCGTGCAGGGGATCGAGCGCCACGTGGAGTTGCGCCGAGAGCGAATCAACGAACATCTCCTGTAAATGAGCGACGTAGTCGAACGTAACGTCGAGCGTGCGCGGCTCGCTGCGCTCGGTCCCCTCGCCCTTTGGGAGAGGGTTAGGGTGAGGGCCGGTAGTTGGCGGTTGGGGTGGCAGTTGAACTGCCACCCCAGCGGATTCTCTACTTGAGCGAGAATCTTCCGCGGATGGTGGGGCTGCGCTTCGCTTGACCCACCCTACTTCGTCCTCTCCCCCCCTGCCCTGCCCCGCCATGGCGGCGACCTCGTCGGGCGTGGGCGGCCGGTCGCGGAGCATCCACTTCAAGCCGTTGATCGCGGCCGGATTGTGCGAGGCGGTCACGATCGCGCAGCCCTCGGCGTCCAGGCGGCGCTTGGCGTAGTAGATCATCGGCGTGGGAAGGAAGCCCAAATCGACCACGTCGAGCCCCGCCCGGCACAGCCCCTCGACCAGCGCCGCGAGGAACAGCGGGGTCGAATCGCGGCCGTCTCCGCCGACGATGAACTTCGCGCCACGGACCAGTTGCCGGCCCAACGCGAACCCCCAGGCCTCGTACATCGGGGCGGAAAGCTCCGTCGCCGCTTGCCCGCGGATGTCGCACGGCATGTAGATGCTCACCGTCCGCCTCGCTTTCGCCGCACGTCGCACGAAATGTTTATCGGGTGGTATTTGGAAACTAGGACATTTAGCCCGCCGTGAATACAGGGTGGGCAGAGCGGGAGAAAACTCCGAGCCGTGCCCCCGGTGTATTCACCGGGGGCTAAATAGTTGCGTTTACGGCTGGTGGGGCCGCGCTGCGCTTGACCCGCCTTACATTCTAACCAATCGCTACTTTTTCAGCAATTCCAGCGATTTTTCGGCGAACTCCTGCTCCTCTTTCAGCCCGTGAGCTTTGTAGAACTTGATGAGGCCCTCGAACCGCTTGACCGGATTGGCGCCCGTCGCGTAGCAGAGTTTGGCGAGGCAGTGGGGGCAGAGCCAGAGGGGATGGCGGTCGGCCTCCTGCAGATTGTTGCAGCCGCACATGTTGCATTCGTAGAGGGTGCAATGCTCCATCGAGAACATGTGGCCCGTCTCGTGCGTGGCGGTTTTCAACGTCCGCCGCAGGCAGCGGTGGAACGATTCTTCACCGCGGTCCGGGTCGCCGAAGCGGTTGATCGACCATACCCCGACCCGGTCGCCGAGCGAGGCCTGGCCGAAGACGTAGTTCCAGCCCTCGCCGGGCCAGAGGTCTTCGGCCGTAAAGCCGATGAAGGTCACGGCGTCGCGGGGCATTCGCGGCTTGAGGACTTTCGTAGAGAATATACGTGGTGAGAAACTGTTCCGAGCGGTGCTGGCCCGGCTTCCGCCGCGCCGAGCCGGGCACTTTGTCCAAGGCGAGCGGTTCGCGGAGCTTCACCGGCAACTGGAAATACGCCCGCATGAACTCGGCGGATAGATCGACGATTTTTTTCTGTGTGGGAGTGAAATCGCCCAAGGGCTGGATGTAGATCACCCGCCGCCGGCCTTCGGCCTTGATCGGTTTGCCGCGGACGTACTGGCGGAAGGTCTGGCCCGACTCGGGATGCGAAATCAGCCAATCGCCGGGCCGGGGCTGGCCGAGCTTTTCGTGCAGCGGCAGGAGTTTCAAGAACTTCGGCGGCAACATCAGCTTCTCGTCCGGCTCGGCCGCGGAGGCGCAGCCGTGACTGCCGCATAGGACAATCAACAGCAACCACAATAGGCGCGGAATATTCGCTCTCCGTGGCCGATTTTCACAATCTCCGGGGTCTAACAGCCCCCGGTCGGTTGACTTGCCATTTCCGCGCATTCCGGAGATGGTCGGCCTCCGGCTATTGTTTGCAGCGCGCATCCGACGTTCACTTTTCATCATCCGTTGTTCCCTCCTCTTCCGGCACTAGGTCGATCACCGCCAGTTCCGGGCGGCAGAGAAAACGCAGCCGTGGGGCGAAATTGCGCTCCAAGCCGATCCCCCGGGAAACGAACAGTTTGCCGCCGCCGGGCAAATCGTTCAGACCGGAGGCCCAGCGCCGGGGCACCCGGCAGTTGACGATTATCGCCCCCAGCAGCGGCAAGCGGACTTGTCCGCCGTGCGTGTGGCCGGCAATCAGCAGATCGGCTCCCCTGGCGCCCAACGCGAAATTGGGGATGTGCCCCAACACGACATGAAAACGATCCTCCGTCGCTTTGTACACCCGCGGCGACGTTTCTCTCGACGTGCCCAACTTCAGACAGGTCAATCGCAACTCGCCGAGATCGATCGACCAATTCCGATCGACGGGTGTTACGCCCGTACCCTCGAAGATCTCCGGCCAGCCGGGCGGATCGACGTTCCCGCGCACGGCGAAGGCCCCCAGCGGCGCCGCGACGTGAATTTCCCGCAACAACCGATGATAGTCGCGCTGGAGGGATTCCTGCTTGTCGGGCGACGTCTGACAATAGTCGCCGGCAAAGAGGATCAGGTCCGGCTTCTCGGCAATTGCCCGGCTGAGCGTCTCGCGTTCGTAGGGTCCGATGCGGTCGGTTTGCGGGTCGGCGACGACGACGATCCGCACGGGCCGGGTGATTTTCCGGCTGGCGATCCGGTAGTGCGTCGTTTCCAGCCGATACGGCTCGACGAGGAAGGCGTAGGCGGCGACCGAAAGCATGAGCAGCACGACCGCGGCGGCGGCGAAGGCCACGGTAAATTTCATCCGCCAGACGACGGCCGTGGCGGCGAAGAGTATCGTACCGTGCAGAAACAGTCCGTAGGTCCAGAGCCGCACGATGCCGAAAGGGTCCTCGAACATCAGCCCCATGACGCCGCCGAGCGTCACGGCGGCGAATCCCGCGAGCGACATCGCCCCCCACCACGAGAAGAAACCCCGCCGCCGGTTCATCGACCGGACGGCAAAGGCCACGACGACCAGCATAGCGAAGTTGAACAGCAACGTGGCGGGATAAATCTGGGGCATTTGTCTATTATACTCGACGGGGCTCGTCCGGCCAGCGACGTTTAGCCGCCGCGTCCACGCGGTGACCGACCCGGCTTGAACGCCGGGGCTAAACGGCGACATTATGTAGCGCCCCCTTGCGAAAAACTTTCCGGCAGCCGAAAATGACCCCCTGCCCTCCCCTGCCCTTGCTGGAAAGGAGTATTGCATGGCTGGAATACCCGTACTGACGGCCGACGGCGATTGCATCGCCCGGGCGTGGGAGAACGCCCTGGTGCTGCTGCATAAGTCCGGCTGCGACATCAAGACCCAATACGACAAGCCGGACGATCCGCCGAGCAAGGACGCCACGATGATCGTCACGGTCCACGACCCGGCGGCCGAGCCGCTGATCCACCGCGACTTCCCCGGCGGCTTCGAGGAGCTGCAGGAATACGTGATGGAGGTCTGCGAGGGGATCAAGGACCACTGCGTCCGCGACGCCGACGATCCGAGCGACACCCGCTGGGAATACACGTATCATCAGCGGCTGTTCGGCTACGACGCGCCCACGCTGGGGCCGACCGATCAGATCGAGCACGTCTGCCGGAAGCTGGCCGAGACGCCGCACACCCGCCGGGCGCAGGCGATCACCTGGAAGGTCTGGGAGGACAACGCCTGTTACGACCCGGCCTGCCTGCAAAGCGTCTGGTGCCGGATCATCGAGGCGGACGGGCGGCGGCTGCTGAACATGAACGTCCGCTTCCGCTCGAACGACGCCTACAAGGCGGCCTTCATGAACATCTTCGCCCTGACGCGGCTGCAAGCGCAAATGGCCGCCCGGATCGGCGAGCTGTCGGGCGAGCCGGTCGAGCTGGGCCGCTATTGCCACGTGGCCGACAGCTTCCACATCTACGGGTCGAATCTGCGCGAGTTCGAGGCCCGGTTCCTCGGCGGCGCTCGAGAAGCGGACCTTCGAGGGGCGGACGATGCGCTACGAAGACGTCCGCGAGATCATGGAATCGGCCCGGCCGGCGATCCTGGAAAAGGCCCGGCGGATGGGACGGGCATAAGTCTGAAAAGGTGCGCCGCTGCCGGCTTGTCCGGCAATGGCGCCCATTTTCGAGAGGCGTTCTTAGTCGACTTTGAGGCTTCCTATGGCTATGGGTTCGGCATGCGGTTTCGCAACTTCCGCTTGTTCTTCTTCGGGCAGGGTGTTTCCTTGATCGGCACCTGGATGCAGCAGATCGCCATGATCTGGCTGGTCTACAGGTTGAGCGGCTCGGCTTTTATGTTGGGGCTGGTCGGTTTTTGCAGCCAGGCGCCTATCCTCCTATTTGCATCCTTGGCCGGCGTCTACACCGACCGCTGGAACCTCCACCGGACGATCATCATCACGCAGGCCCTGGCGATGTTGCAGGCCGTGATCCTGGTGGTGATCACGCTGACCGGCGCGGTCACGGTTTGGCAGGTGATCGTGTTGAGCATTTTCCTGGGCATGGTCAACGCCTTCGACATGCCCGCCCGGCAGGCGTTCCTCGTGCAGATGATCGAAGGCCGCGAGCATTTGACCAACGCCATCGGCTTGAACTCGTCGATGTTCAACGTGGCCCGGCTGGTGGGGCCGGCGATTGCCGGTTTCCTGATAGCGGCGGCGGGTGAATGGCTCTGTTTTCTGGTCAACGCGATCAGCTACGCGGGAGTCTTGGTCGCTTTGCTGGCGATGCGGTTGACGCCTCGCGGCCCTACCGGCCCGCCGAAGCACGTCTTCCTCGAACTGAAGGACGGTTTCCGCTACGCCTTCGGATTCCATCCGATCCGGTCGCTTCTGCTGCTGCTGGCCGTGGTGAGCCTCGCGGCGATGCCGCTGATGGTGCTCATGCCGATCTTCGCCTCCCAAGTGCTCCACGGCGGACCGGAAACCTTGGGCCTGTTGACCGCCGCCACCGGCGTGGGCGCCCTGACCGGCGCACTGCTCCTGGCTTCCCGCAAGACCGTCCTCGGCCTGGGCCGTCAGATTGCCGGCGCCGGGATCGCCTTCGGCGCAGTGCGTGATCGCCTTCGCGTCATCCCAGATATTGTGGATTTCGCTCGTGTTGCTGACCGCGGTCGGTTTCTTCATGATGATCGAAGTCGCCGCCACAAACACCATCCTGCAAACCATCGTGGACGAGGACAAACGCGGGCGGGTGATGAGTTTCTACGCCACGGCCTTCGTGGGCATGGCCCCGGTGGGAAGCCTGTTGGGCGGGGGCCTGGCCAGCCGCATCGGCGCCGTGCATACGGTGCAAATTGCCGGGTCACTCTGCGTCGTCGGCGGGCTGCTCTTCGCCCGGCAGTTGCCCGCCCTGCGAAAGCTCATCCGGCCGATCTATCAACGCGTGGGAATCCTCCCCGGCGACGTGGTCGAAAGCTCGCAAGCCGCCGCAATTGAACAGGCCGTTCCTTGACGTATGTCCAAGAGCATGTGGGACAGCCGCCCTGTGCTGTCTTGGGCGATTCCGCACAGCCGAGGGCGGCTGTGCCACAAGTTATTTTTGGACACCGGGTTAGTGCGTATTGCGGGCCTGGAGGGCCTGGCTGAGATTACGGGCGGTTTGGGCGGCCGTGTTCAGCATCGCGTCCCCGTCGGTCGGCAGCTTGCCGTTGATCGGCCGGGCGACCATGCGGACGGTGATGTCCGGGGCGACGCCCACGTTGCTGAAGGGATGGCCGGCGGGCGAGTAGAACTTCGCCGTAGTCAGCCGCACGCCGCAGTTGGATTCCTCCAAGGGGAAGATGCCCTGGACCGAGCCTTTGCCGAAACTCCGCACGCCGACGATGGTTCCCCGGTGGTGGTCGCGGATGGCCCCCGCGAAGATCTCCGCCGCGCTGGCGCTGTCCTGGTCGATAATCACCACCAGCGGCATCCGCCACTTGCCGATGTCGTGGGCCGAGTAGGTGAAGTCCTCCGCCGCGCTGCGGCCGCGGGTGGAGACGATGATCCCGCTGTCGACGAAGCGGTCAACCACTTCGACGGCGGACATCAGCAGCCCGCCCGGATTGCCGCGGACGTCGACCACCAGGCTCTTCATCCCGTCGCGGTGCAGTTTCCAGAGGGCGGTGTCGAGGTCTCGGGCAGTGGTCTTCTGGAAGCAGGTCAGTTTGAGGTATCCGATGCCGAATTGCCGGTCGATGATTCCGACCTGATCGATGCTCGGCACCTCGACCACGCGGCGCTCGACGCGGACCTCTCTGGCGGGCTGTCCGGGGGCGGCCAACGAGAGCGTCGCCACGGTCCCGCTGGGGCCTTGCAGCATGTTGGCCGCCTGATCGGTCGATAGAGTTTCGGTCGAGCGGCCGTCGACGGCGAGGATGCGATCGTTGGGGCGGACTCCGGCCTGCTCGGCGGGGCTGCCGGGGATCACGCCGACGATCACCAGTCCGCCGTCGCGGGCCTTCAACTCGACGCCCAGGCCGACGAAGTTCCCTTCGATTTGCGCATAGACTTCGTTGAGTTGGTTGGGAGTCAGGTATGCGGAGTAGGGGTCCAAGGCGTTGGTGGCCCCGCAGAGATACTCCAGGATCACGACCGTGGGATTGATTTCCAGCCGATCCTGGGCCAGACGCGCGACGGTGGACGCTGCCTGGCGGGCCTCGGCGCGGCTGGCGACCGTCCACGAATTGACGGTGTTCTGCAACTCGTTCAGGAAGCGGTCGATCGACAACCGGTCGCGCTGGGGGACGTTCCGGTCGAGAAACTCCGGCTCGGTCAGCGCAACCCGCAGGTTTCCGGTCCCCCGGTCCAGCAACTCTTTCCAACGCGGCGTCTCGACGTAGTGCGATTCGATCTTCAGCAGGACTTGACCGTAGAGGTTCAACGCCCGTTCGGTCGAGAGCCGCAGGATCGACTCTTGGAAGCTCCGGTCGGCATAGCGGCGCTCGATGTCATAGTGCAGCCGCGCGGAGTCGAAGCGGCTCTGCAACGCGCTCTCTTTGGGGTGCTGCCGCACGGCGTCTTCGTAATGGGCCAGGGCTTCGCCCCAGCGGCGCTCGATTTCCAATTGATGTCCGCGGCGGAGTAGTTCTTCTATTTCGCCGCGCGGATCGGAGATGGTGACGGTGGTGGGAAGCTGAGCGTAGGCAGCGGCGGTCAACAGCAACGCCAAGGAGGCGGCAAACGCGCGAAGACCGACTGCAGAGGACCGTTGTCGCATGATGTCGTCCATAGTTGGTGGGTGGGTCGCCGACTCCCGAGAAGGGGCCTCGAACGACGGCTTTTGGGGTTGGCGGCGAGCAGGCCGGGAAACGGGTCCGATTTCCCGGCCTATTGCTAGGGTACTTCACTATTGACAGCGTGTCAAAATTTCAGTCGCAAAAAATCCCGCGGCCAGCCGCTACAACCCGCACGACCAAACCCGCGAAGTCGCTTGGCATCGAATAGCCGTTACCCTGCCGTGGAAACGCGACGTGCCGATTATGACGGATGAGGCCGCACGTGCCGGTCAATCCGCCGAGAAGGGCGGAAGTGACCGCTCACGAGGCGGCAGGGGACTGGTCAAATTTTCGGCGGGAAGACGTGATTCCACCGATAAGCCTTGCGCCGACAAATGGACCAGTCCCCTGCCGCCCCGTGAACGGTTGCCGCGGAACAAACAACTATCGGCAGCCTATGCCTTTCCGCTGGCGGCGGTTTTCTCGCGGATGATCCGCAACAGCGTGGGATCGACCTGCAACATCCCTTCCAACGTGATCCGGCCGAGGTTCCGCAAGGAGTCCTCCACGGTTTGGCCGACCAGGCCGTCGTCGGACGACAGCCCGAAACCTTTCAGGGCCATCAGGGCCGAGCGGATGGCGGAATCCACGGCGGTGACGGCTTTCATGGCGCAGCCGGGCTTGGCGCCGTCGCAGATCAAGCCACCTAAGTCGCCGATGACGTTGCCGGCGGCCAGCGCGATCCGCCGGACGTCGCTGCCCCGCTGCTGATAGACGATGGCCGTGGCCGCGGCGATGCCGGCCGCCATCGCGCAGCCACAGATCACCGACAGCTCGCCGACGAAGCATTTCACGTAGGCGTTCACCAGATGGGCGGCGGCGACGCTCTCGATGATCCGCTCGGGATCGACGCCCATGTCCCGGCCGACGAGCGAAGGGGTCAAGGTGGCGACGATGCCCTGGTTGCCCGAACCGCCGGAGGTCATGGCCGCCCGGTCCGCGCCGGCCATGCGGGCGTCGACGGCCGAGGCCGCGGCGAGTTTCGCGCGGTAGAACACGTCCTCGGCCAGGAATCCGTCGTGGTGCATCTGGCGAAGCTGGGCGGCTGTGCCCCCGACCTCGAATCCCAATTCGGCCAGCGCCAGGTTCATCTCCACGCCGCGGCGGATGAAAGCCCGGTCTTCCGCGTCGAGTTGCGCGGCCAGAGCGAGCACTTCTTCCATGTCCATCTTTTTCAATGCCGCACGGTAGGCCAGCGGCGGGGAAACGGGGACTGGCTCCGAGCCGTCGACGGGAAACCCTGCCGATGACGTATCAGGCGAGGCGCCTGCCCCCGTTTCCAGGACGTGGTCCCCGGCGACCGGATGGCCGTCCTTCTCGACCAGCGCGACGTGGGTATGCCCGCCCGAGAGGACGCAGCGCGCCTCGTGTCCGCCTCCGGTGACTAGGGCCTCGACGTGGAAATCGTTATGGCCGGCGAGACATTCGATTTCGCAGCGGCCTGCGCGGCGGAGCTCGGTTGCCCGGTGGAGCACTTCGTCGGTGGTTTCGGCGAGCAGTTCGAGCTTGAGGTCGGGCCGGGCCAGCATGGCCCCGAGCGCGGCGGCGACGAGATTTCCCTTGGCCCCGCCGCTCCGGGGCACGACGACCGCCGCCCCGTTCTTGTACGTGCCGGGATCAACCAGCAGCCGCAGCGATTCGACCGGCTCGGCCAATTCCGCCGCCGCCACGGCCGCCGCGTAGGCACAGGAAATCGGTTCGGTGCAGCCGAAGGCCGGATATACTTCGTGGGCAAAGACTTCTTTCAGCAGGTTCATGGAATGTATTCCGGGCCAGGCATACGGCATTCTTTTTGCCGCGTTCGCATTCCATCTTAGCGGAGCCGACGGGGCATTGGCAAGCATCCCGCCGCCACCGCATGGGTTGATGGTTCGGCAATGGTCGAGTAGACTTTGGGCAATGTGTATGATTCACGGAAATATCGTTGCCACCCGGCAATTTTCCACGTCATCATGCGGGAGCCAAAGATGTCACCAGATGAAATCAACGTTTATTCGGACGGTTCGATTGCAGGCGTGACGCTGAGACCGCTCGCTCCGCATGGGGATAGCCGGGGATGGCTGGTGGAACTCTTCCGCGAAGACGGACTGCCCGAAGACTGCCGCCCGACAATGGCCTACGTGAGCGAGACGTTGCCGGGCGTGGCCCGCGGTCCGCACGAACACGTCGAGCAGACCGACTATTTCGCCTTCGTCGGGCCGGGCGAGTTCATGCTGTATCTCTGGGACGCGCGGCCCGATTCGCCCACCCGCGGCCGGCGAATGAAAGTGGCCGTGGGCGAGTCGAACAAGCAGGTCGCAATCGTCCCGCCGGGCGTGGTGCATGCCTACAAGAATATCGGCGCCGTCCCCGGCTGGGTGTTCAACGCGCCGAACCGACTCTACGCCGGCGCCGGCCGCCGCGAGCCGGTCGATGAAATCCGCCACGAAGAGCGGCCCGACAGCCCGTTTCTGTTCGATTGACCGCGGGCAAGAAAAGAGGGTGGGCCGCCTCGTTCGAGATGACCCGTCGAAGCTACAGATTCAGTTAGAGCCAAGTTGGGGCGCCAGTTCAACTGCCACCCCGACGAGCGGAGAAAAACCTTTCTCTAACGCCGCTTGTGCCAGGCGTAGGCCAGTAGGCCGGTCAGGCCGCAGACCAGCAGCACCAGCGAGGACGGCTCGGGCACGATGAAGTTGACCATCGACAGGGCTTGGCTGAAGGACATGCCCGTCGTGGTGGCGTGCCAATTTTCTCCCAGCATGGCCAGATCCAGGAGGTTCACGACGCCGTCATCGTTGAAGTCGCCTTGGAACCAATTCCTATTGGTGCCGTGCCAATTGGCCCCCAACTCGGCCAGATCGAGGAGGTTGACCGTTTTATCCAGGTTGGCGTCGCCGGGTAGGGCAGGGTCCAGCAGAAAACTCTGGTTGGTGGATGAGTTATAGCCGCAGATTTGACCGTTGTCGTTGATGCTGGTGGCATTGGTAAGCGTCCACCCCAGCGATGGATTGATCCGATCGTTGAGGTTGTACATTTTTCCGTCGGAGTAGAGGAACGCACGAGTGGTTCCGGAGGTGCCGGCGATATAAGAGTAACCGACCACGTTGCCATCGTTATTAATGCCCAATGCGTCGTTAATCAGTCCCGATCCGAGAGGGGCAATCTCGACCATTCCTTCTTCGGCGTTGTTGTAGAGGAAAGCACGCTGATAGCCGCCGTCCTCGGTGGATAGGTAGGATCTTCCGACAACTTGGCCGTTGTCGTTAATGGCGTTGCCTTGTTGCGTGCCGCTGTCGCCGCCGAGCGTGCCCAGGTCCACCGGATCCTCGCCGGGATTCTTGATGAAGGCCCGGAAATAGTCACTGCTGCCGATGTGAGCATAGGACCAGCCGGTGATCTGCCCGTTATTGTTGATGGCGGTGGCATTTGATCCCCTCTTGCCATCGTAAAGGTAACCTACTTCAACCATAGGATCGTCGGGGCTGGGGGAAAGAAATCCGCGGCTGTAGCCTACCGTCGAGTAACCGACGACCTGGCCGGCTTCGTTGATGCCTTGACCGCGACTCGAAGTGCCGACTTTCGTCTGGTCGTCTTCAAAAATCGTAAGCACTCCCAGGTCATTCATTGTTCCGTTGACAAGGTTGCCACCCACTACTTCCCAACCTTCGTAGCGGAAAGCGTGAGTATTGGCGGAGGCGGCGATTTTAGAATATCCGGCGATCTGCCCGCTGTCGTTGATGGAGTACGCGTAGCTGACGGTGCTGGACGCTGGGGCCCCGGAGTAGGCACCCAGATCGTATGCGGCGCCGCCGGAGTAGAGGAAAGCATAGTACACATTGGCGGTTAAGGTCCTGGCCACTCCCACAATGTCGCCGTTATTGTTCAAACCCTGGGCTCGGGTGTAGTTGCCACCGTTGATATCCCCCAGGTCGGTAAGGTAGTAGTACGGCGCCGCCTGTGCCGTGGCTGCGACGCACAGCACGAATGCCGCGGTCATAATTTTCATTCTTAATCGCATAAACGTGTCTCCCATGAAAAAACTATGCTGCAAGTAAAGCTCTGCCGTAACTTCTCTGGTGATTTCAGTGATTTAGATTTTTATCTGGCGTTCTCCTTTCCGCCGTCGGCCGGCTGTTTGTGTTCAGTCTGTTTGGGTTTCAGTGTGTTCTTATTCGTGTCCCGCCGGGGATTTACGACCGCTTCGAGTTCTACGAGCAGCACCATCCGCGAGGGGCGCAGCGTCATGCCCGACTGCTGGTTGCGAACGTCGAACTCCAACACATTCGTCCCCTCGACGAAACCGTCCGCGATAGAGAAAGGATGGAGGTCTTTGAACGGCGGTCTGTCGCCGTGTTCGGGCACGGTCGCCGGCCGGACGTTCAGCCGAATGGCAGCGACGTGGTTGTCGGCCGCAAAAGCCCCCCGCAACTCCAAGCCCGGCGGCGGCTCGCCGTTGATCTCGAACGTGGTTCGGAAGGTATAGACCGTTCCCTCGGGCAGCAGCGGCAGCCAGTCGTCCGTGGAAATCCACTGCGATTGACGGGGGATGTTCCGCCGGAAAAACTTGGACGCGACGGCCGTCACCACGGCCGCGTGGGGCTTGAAGTTCGGGTCGTTCACGCCGGCGATGATGTACCAGTGCGGATCATCCTCCCCGTGAATCAATCCCCGGCCGGTGCTGAACACCCGAATCGGTCCCCGATGGGCAATGCGACGGACGAACGTGTCCGGCGCGGCCGCTCCACGCGGAACGACTACGAATTTTTCCGAGCCGGCGTCCATTCGCGCCGATTCAGCGGCGCCCAATTCGAGAGGCGGTCCGGATCCCTTGGTCCCTGCCGACCGGAGGATAACCTTGCCCTGGAACACGTGCGTTAGGCAGCCGCCGGCGGAGTCCACCTCGACGCCGAACTCGGTGCCCAGGTCGGTGACGATCGCCGTGGGAGTGCGGACGGAAAACAAGGA
Source organism: uncultured Planctomycetota bacterium (assembly GCA_963733145.1). Lineage (GTDB taxonomy): Bacteria > Planctomycetota > Planctomycetia > Pirellulales > Thermoguttaceae > JAHIKV01. Next base: position 133,483 of record CAVTCJ010000001.1, read on the forward strand.
TGAAGGATGAGGGATGAAGGATGAAGGAGACTTTCGGGATTCGGGATTCGGGGGTCGGGGTTCGGGGTTTGCCGCTTGCGGCTTCGCACTCTTCCCTATTCGTGCCGTCAGTTTTCCCAAACCGAGGAAACCGCCGTTTGCGTTTTCAACTTCATAAGTGCAAGGACCTTGGAGGATGACTTTTGCCCCGGAGTCGTAGGAGATTTCCAACAGCCCGGAGGCGAGGGCATATTTTCGGCCCAACGGCACCGATGCCCCGGGAAAGGCGGCGGTCCGCGAATCGGACCAGCGGCAATCGACCGTGCGGGTGATCCGACCGACAAAGTGCATCTCGGGCGCTCGCGGCGCCGAACGCTGCTCAGGCGATGATTGGGCCAGTTCTTGATGGTGGGAAATCTTGTATGCCCAGGCCCCCAGCAGCATCACGCCGAGGAGCACTGCGGCAACCAGATACGAGAAGACCGGCCCGCCGACAAAAGGTGGGGAGAGGGGAGAAGGGAGGGAAGAGAGGGATGAAGGATGAAGGATGAAGGATGAAGGCGGAGTGTCGCCCTCGAGATGATGCGGCGGTTCGACCGCCGCGCCAATCTCCAAATCACCAAATCTCCAAACCTCCAAATCTCCAAATCCCTCGCCCCCGGTTCCGCGCCCCGCGCCGCACAATTTGTCGCACAGCTCGCTGTGAATCCGGCACTCGGCGACGAAGCGATCGACGTTTGCCTCGTCCGCCCTGAGCCAATCGCCCAGCGCAGCCCGCTCGGCGTCGGTCAGTTCGCCGTCGAGATAAGCGTGGACGAGGATGATCGGATCGTCGTTCACTGCGTTTCCTTCCATCGAGCGGAGCGGGCCTCGACGCACTTCCGCAACATGGTCCGAGCCCGGCTCAAAAGCATCCGCGCCGCGCCGTCGCTGATCTGCATTTGCCGGGCGATGCCGAGGGTTCGCAGATTGCCGCCGTAGCGGAGTTGGATGGCCCGCCGCGAGCGGCCGTCCAGCTCCTCGACGCATTCATCCAGAAACTGGGCGAAAGGCAACGGGTTTTGCTCCGCCCGCTCATAGCTCTGTGCAATCCGCTCGACCAGGGCGTTGTCGAACAGCAGCCGTTCGGTCCCCTTCTCGCGGAGAAACATGAGCACTTCGTATTTCGCGCAGCCGATAGCCCAAGCCGTGAACGGGCGGTTGGGATCGTACTGTTCGTACTTCCGCACCAAGGCGACCGCCACGCGCTGCAGAAACCTCCTCCGATTGATGGAAATCGGTAATCAGCGAGCGCACGAAGGCCGCCACCGTCCGCTGTGCGCGGGTCCAATGGGCAGCCAGTTCTTCCACCTGCTTGGGGGTCATTTGGAAATGCCTTTACACTATCCCTATCATTACTCTACACAGCAGAGGGAAATGTCACAGAAAATGCCGATTGAGAGGAAGTTCGCCGCTCGCTTACACAGACTGATTTACGTGCAAGACACCCCCCGCCTCCCACTAGTCCAACCGACGTATCTCCTGTAGAATCAACGTCTTTGGATAATAGGGCCGCTGGCGATGAGTATTCTGTCGGAGCTGAAAGAGCGTTTTCGGGCCGCATTGGCCGGGATCGTGGACGATCCGGCCGAGTTGCTGGAATTGGTCCGCCGGGGTCAGGACCCGAAGTTCGGCGACTACCAGGCCAATATGGCCATGCCGCTGGGCAAACGGCTGCGCCGCCCGCCAAGGGAAATCGCCGCCGAGATTATCGGCCGCCTCGACGTCGCCGACTTGTGCCAACCGCCCGCAATCGCCGGGCCGGGCTTCATCAATCTGCGGCTAAAGGACGAGCGGCTGGCCGAACGGCTAGCCTCGGCGGTGGGCGACCCGCGATTGGGCGTCGCTCCGGTCGCCAATCCGCGGACCTTCGTCGTCGATTTCTCGGCCCCGAACGTAGCCAAGCCGATGCACGTCGGACACATCCGCTCGACCGTCATCGGCGATTCGCTCTGCCGGGTGTTGCGGTTCCTCGGCCATCGGGCGATCAGCGACAACCACATCGGCGACTGGGGCACCCAGTTCGGCATGATCCTCTACGGCTACAAGCACTTCCTCGACGCCGAGGCCTATCGGCGGAATCCGGTCGAGGAGCTTGCCCGGCTGTATCGGAAGACTCGGCAGTTGATGGACGAGCAGCCGGAAATCAACACGGCCGTATTGGCCGAAACGGCGAAACTCCACGCCGGCGACCCGGAGAACCGCCGGCTGTGGGAGGAGTTTCTCCCTCACTGCGAGGACGAGATCGAACGGGTCTATCGGCGGCTCGACGTGACGTTCGACCACACGCTCGGCGAGAGTTTTTATGAGGACCGGCTGGCCGCGGTCGTCGATGAGTTGATGGAAAAGGGGCTTGCAAGGGAGAGCGAGGGCGCCGTCTGCATCTTCTTCGACTCGCCCGTAGGACAGGTTGACAACCTGTCCTACGAGCGGCCCAAGACGCCGATGATCGTCCGCAAGTCGGACGGGGCGTTTCTGTACGGCACCACCGACCTGGCCACGCTCGAATATCGCCTGGCGGAGTGGCATCCGGACGCGATTCTGTACGTGGTCGATCACCGCCAGTCGTTGCACTTTCAGCAGCTTTTCGCCGTCGCCAAGATGCTGGGTTACGACCGGGTCGAGTTGCAGCACATCAGCTTCGGCACGGTGCTGGGCGCCGACGGCCGGCCGTTCAAGACCCGCTCGGGCGACACCGTCGGCCTGGAGGGTCTATTGGACGAGGCCGTCCGCCGCGCGCTGGAAATCGTGTCGGTGGGTGACGACGCCAAGCCCGACGGTCCGGAACTCTCCGCCGAACAGCGTCGGCAAGTGGCCGAAACGGTGGGCATCGCCGCCCTGAAATACGCCGACCTCTCGCAGAACCGCACCAGCGACTATGTCTTCAGCTACGACAAGATGCTGGCCATGAACGGCAACACGGCGACCTACATGCAATACGCCTACGCCCGGGTGCGGAGCATCTTCGCCAAGGGCGACATCGACGTCGAGGCGCTCCGCGCCGCCGGCGCGCCGATCCTGCTCGACTCGCCGGCCGAACGGGCGCTGGCCCTCGAACTGTTCCGCTTCGCCGAGGCCCTCGACCAGACGGCGGCCGACTATCGGCCCAACCAACTGACGGCGTATCTGTACGATCTGGCCAACCGGTACTCGACTTTTTTCGAGCAGTGCCACGTGCTCCGCGCCGATACGGACGAGCTTCGTCGCAGCCGCCTGCTGCTCTGCGACCTGACCGCGCGGACGATCAAAAAGGGACTGCAACTGCTGGGGATCAACGTGGTGGAGAAGATGTAACAGGTTTCCACGAAGGACTATAATCAACACCCTCGTTCCCATGCTCCGCATGGGAACGCATTGTTCGGACGCTCCGCGTCCGTGCCGTAGCGAATTGACGTTGAACGTCTTCCAGCCGCGCGGACGCGGAGCGTCCGGGCAGTGTGTTCCCACGCGGAGCGTGGGAACAAGGGCTGTTGGGGATCAAGGTGGTGGAGAAGATGTAAACATGCCGAAATCGCCGCGATTAATCATTGAATCGCGTCCCTCGCGGACGAAAATCGTCGCCACGCTCGGACCGGCGTCCTCCTCGCAGGAGCAAATCGAGGCCTTGCTGGCGGCGGGCGTGGACGTATTCCGGCTGAACATGGCACACGCCGGTCCGGCCGAGCAGGAGCCCCGGCTGGCCGCCATTCGCGCGGCGGCCGAAGCGGTCGGCCGGCCCGTGGCGGTGTTGACCGATCTGGCCGGGCCGAAAATCCGCTTAGGCGAAATCCCCGGCGGACAGTTGGCCTGCAATCCCGGCGAGCGGGTGCGGTTCGTGCGAAGTGCGGAGACGAATGAGAAGTCGCTGACCACCACTTACGAACCGCTGTTGGACGAGCTGGCCGTGGGCGATCGGATCATGCTCGCCGACGGCACCGTGAGCCTGAAGGTCGAAGAAGTCGGCCCGGACGGCGCGACTTGCCGCGTCGTGCAGCCGGGCATCGTCCGTAGCCGCCAAGGCGTAAACTTGCCGGGCGTGAAAATCAGCGCTAAAGCCCTCGACGACACCGATCGGCGGAACGCGGTTTGGGCGGCGAAAAGCGGCATCGACTTTGTCGGCCTGAGTTTCGTCCGCAAGGCCGAGGAGGTCCGCGAACTGAAGGCGTTGCTGACCGAACACAATCCGGAAACACAGGTCATCGCCAAGATCGAAAAGCCCGAGGCCCTGGAGCACCTCGACGAGATTGTCGCGGCGGCCGACGGCGTAATGGTCGCCCGCGGCGACTTGGGCGTCGAGACCGACATCGCCCGGGTGGCCATCGCCCAGAAGGAGATCATCGCCGCCTGCAACCGGCGGCGGAAACCGGTCATCGTGGCCACGCAGATGCTCGACAGCATGACCCACTCGCGGACGCCGACCCGGGCGGAGGTGGCCGACGTGAGCAACGCCATCCTCGACTGCGCCGACGCCTGTATGCTCTCCGGCGAGACGGCCATCGGCGAGTATCCCGTCGAGGCGGTCCAGATGATGCACCGCATCGCCTTGGAGACCGAAGGGCTGCACATTGTCTCCCCTCTCCCTTTGGGAGAGGGGCCGGGGGTGAGGGCGGAGAGCAGTGGTCAGTGGCCAGTGGTCAGTGGTCAGAGGACGCGGGATGAGTCAAAAAAATCTTCAAATCCCCAAAGCTCCAAATCTCCAAATCCCGCAATCAACTGCCCTCACCATAACCCTCCCCCAAGGGGAGAGGGGACCATTGAGTTGAACCCCATCACCGAAGTCACCGTGGCGGCGGCCGGACGGATCGCCGAGGAACTGGACGCGAAGATCGTGGTAGTGGCCACGGCCAGCGGCGCGACGGCCTTGTCGATGGCCAAGAACCGCCGCCGCGTATTCACCCTGGGCGTGAGCGATTCGCCGGCCGTCTTGCGGCGGATGTGTCTCTACTGGGGCGTGATCCCCTTGGCCGGCGCGCCGACGGAGGACAGCACCTCGCTGCTGCGCCACGTCGTCGATCTCGGCCGCGGCGAAAAACTGCTGGCCGCCGGCGACCGTGTCGTGCTGGTGGCCGGCACCGGCCTGGCCGTCTCGCGGCACAACATGATCGTCGTGCATGAAGTGGGGTGAGGGACGGGGGACGGGTCGTTGCTGCGCATTCCGAAGACCGCTCACAGAAGTCGGACAACGACTGAGTTATGTCCTCAACGCGCGTACGGCTGTTCTGTGACCAGTTCGGGGATGGCCGCATAATGCTTGACGTTGAAAGTGCAGAGCGTTGCGGAACGCCCGATGGCGCAAGCGGCAATCAGGGCATCCAGCAAACCGAGCCCGCGAGATAGATGATACGATGTGAAATCGGCTAAGGCCCGACTGCACTCCGTCTCAGTAGGCCACACAATCGGCAGCGGCGAAATCAGCTTCAACGCCTTCCGAACATCACGTGCGTTTGGGGCGTCCTGAATGAGTTCCATTGCCGTAAAACCTGAAATCAACGGCAAATCATCAAGATCGGCAAACCAACCGAGGGCCGGTTGATAACCGCGTTGAATATCAATCAGCACGTCGGTATCGAGCAATCTCACGGCAATCAATGTCGGGTGCGTCTTTCCGCCCGACAGCGAACTTCGCGGGCGTGCGATTGGCTGTCTTTGATATCGGATCGGGAGCCAACGACCCCTTGTTCTTGCCAGTAGGCCACCAGATCCGCTCCCGTCTTCGGCAACGGGCTCGAGGAGCGGTTGGTCGACAACAATGTCACCACGTAATCGCTCAAAGGAATCCCCAATCGCCGGGCTTCTACGGTAAGTTCATCGATCAGCCCATCGGGAATATCGAATGTGATGCTCATTTCTCGTATTTCCTCCGACACCCCGCACCCATCATGCAATATCATACCCCCTAATACAGGGTTTATCAAGTTTCAATAGCGACTCGTTTGGGATAATCCCCCCTGACAGTTCATCCCTTGACACACCATATCGGATTTGAGTATTTTCTCCTGCGAAGGGGCATCGTGGGGATTGGATGTCGCCACACGGACACGCTCGATGGGCGGCTCGGCTTCATGGATGAGGCTCGACATGACCAACGCATCATCATCGTTCGGCAAGAGCAAAAATCTCCTCGCTATCTTGCGGGCCGGTTTCGTCATCGGCGGATTGATCGGATGCGTCCTCGCCGGCCGGCCGGCCTTCGGACAGGGGACGATCGAACGCATCCGGCAAGACGTACGCAACTATGGCAATGATGATTCCCCGTCATCGTCGGCTTCCGAATCCGCCGCCTCCGATAACCATTCTCACTCGCACTCCGGCAGCGACAACTGTGACGATTCGGATGGATTGTGCTGCGAAGCCGTGTTCATGTTGAGTTTCTTCGCGATCACCTCGCCGTTCTGGGCGCCAATCGCGATCCTGGAAGACGACTACTCGGTCATTCGTTCCTTCGGCCGTTTTCCCTACGCGGACGACTCGGGCTACATGACCCTCGACTCGGGCAAACACTGGGCGGCCCAGTTCTCGGCCGACTACGCCACCGAGTTCAACGACCTGGATTTCATCGGCGGCCGTCTGCTGGTCGATACCGCGTCGCGCTGGGGGATCGACACGGAGATGAAGTATCTCCAGGAAACGCTCCCCCGCGGCGCCCGCGACAGCATCTGGCTGGGCGACTGCAACCTGACCTACCGCTTCGCCCAGAACGAGAACATGCAATGGCGGACCGGCCTGGGCGTGAACTGGATGGACGATCCGCAGCGGTCCGACTACGGCTTCAACTTCACCTACGGCTTCGACTGGTTCCCGCGAAAGCCGTGGGTCGCCTCGATGACTATCGACTGGGGCACGCTGGGCCACGCCGGGCTGTTCCACTTCCGCGGCACGGTCGGGGCCATGTTCAACCGCTTCGAGGCCTACACCGGCTACGAATACTACGACTTCAACCACGTGCAAACCAACGCCCTGATCGGCGGCGTGCGGATTTGGTTCTGACAATTGGTTCTATCGCGTGTGTCCCCGCAGCTTTTGGCAGAGCATCTTGTATTGCCTGTCAATCGGATCTTGCCGATGCGGCCGACACGACTGGCTGCCGGCGATCGTTATGTCGATTGTCCCAGACGCGACCGCCTTGCGCGATCTCATGCTCCCGCAGACCAAGGATTCGTTGAAAGCGGGCGCGGTAGAGGGAATTGTCGAAGGCCAACAGCATGAAGGGGAGGTTCAGCAGATACAGTTCGAGCCCGGTCAGACCGGAGAAGAGCAATATCGGCACGATGGTAAGTGGCTGAGCCGCGATCCTAACGCAAACTACGTGCGGAACCGCTGCGGTCTCCCCGCCGCGCTCGGACCTTTGGTGTTTCTTGCGGAATGACGCAAATTCCAACCATCTTCCAAGACCGCCCATAATCGGTGAAGATCACTCGCGGGGGTGTTTTGACAGGTAGTGGCGAATCTGCTAAACTGTCTCACGACTATTCGCAACCATTCGTGGCGATTGGCGATCGCCCCCTTGGATTAGCGGTCGTCCAGAAACAACTTGTAGCACAGCCGCCCTCGGCTGTGCGAATCGCCCTGGACAGCCGGGGGCGGCTGTCCTACATATACCGAAGTTGTTTTTGGACGACAACTTAGAGGTGATTATGGTTGATGCCCCGCAGTCCATCCCGAGGCGAAATTGGCTCCTGCACAGCCTCCAGGCCGGCGTGGCGGTCACACTGGGGGCGATCTTTTACCCGGTGGTCAGCTTTCTGCGGCCCCGGGCGGCCACCAGTTCCGGGGCGTTGCAGGCGGTGGCGCCGTATCGGGTCAACGATCTCAAGCCCGACGCCCAGGGCCACTGGCCGCCGCCGTTCGATTTCGGCGGGCAGCCCTGTCTGGTCATTCGCACGCCGGACGGGGTGGTCAGGGCCTTCAACGCCGTCTGCACCCACCTCCAATGCACGGTCGAGTTTCGTCCGGCGCAGGAGGATATTTTCTGCAATTGCCACGACGGCGTCTACAACTTGAACGGGATCAACGTATCCGGCCCCCCGCCGCGGCCCTTGGAAGAATACAAAGTCACCCTGCAAGGGACGGCCGGACAGGAGGAGATCATTGTCTCCCGAACTTCCTGAAAATTCCGTTGCGAAAGCGACGCTGAAACAGCGCGTGTGGACGTTCTGGTTCGAGCGTCTCGGGCTGGACGACCTCTTTGCGCTGGCCGCAAAGAAGCACGTCCCCATCCACCGTTCGACGGTCTTCTACTTTCTCGGCGGGATGGCCCTGTTTCTCTTCGGCATCCAGGTGGCCACGGGAATCCTGCTGTCGCTCTATTACAAGCCTTCGCCCGATCAGGCTTTTGAAAGCGTGCGGTCGATAATGACCGAGGTCGATTTCGGCTGGCTCATTCGCTCGATTCACGTTTGGAGCGCCAATCTGCTGATCGGGGTGCTGTTTCTGCACATTTTGACCACTTACATCATGCGCGCCTATCGCGGGCCGCGGGAAATCACCTGGATGACGGGTATCCTGTTGCTGGGTGTGTTCCTGGCCTTCGGCTTCAGCGGCTACTTGCTCCCTTGGAATCAACTGGCTTTCTTCGCCACCCGGGTCGGCACTGCGATCGCGGGTGTGGTCCCGGTGATCGGCAAGTACCTGCTGCTGTTGGCCCGCAGCGGCCAAGACGTGACCGGCGACACGCTGGCCCGTTTCTACGCCCTGCACGTGATCGTGTTGCCGTTGGTGGCCTTCGCGCTGATCGGCGTTCACCTGTATCTGGTGCAAAAGCACGGGATGAGCATCCCCGAGAGTGCGGTGAAGCGTTACAAAAGCGCCGAGAAAGTGCCGTCGATGCCGTTTGTCCCCCATTTCCTGCTCCGCGACATGGTCGGCTGGTATGTGGCCCTGGGGCTGCTGGCGGCGTTGGCCGCGCTGTTTCCCTGGGAACTTGGGCAGAAGGCCAACCCGTTCGGCTCGGCGCCTGAGGGGATCAAGCCGGAGTGGTATTTCCTGTTTATGTTTCAAGCGCTGAAGAAGCTGCCGGCCCACCTTTGGAATTTGGAGTGGCTGGAAGGAGAGACGGTGGGGGTGTTGTTCTTCAGTTTTTGCGGACTGTTTGTGCTGCTGGTGCCGTTTCTGGACTTCAGTTCAAAACGCCGCTGGCCGCGCCGGGTGTTGAATTGTTTGGCCGTGTTGGCCGTGCTGTTTTTTATCGTCATGACCGCCCGCGGCCTGTCGGACGGCTTGGACGCCTGGTTTTCCCGTTACCTGTTCTGAGTGCCCGTATGAAAACGTTGTTGACGACTTTGCTGCCGATTACGCTGCTGGCCGCGCTAGCCCTGGCGAACCAGAACAAAGCGGGAACGCAGCCGCTGCCGGACGAGGACAACACCTGCATCGCCTGCCACACCAACGGCGACGTCTGGGACAAAAACCAACTGCGATTTTTTATAATGGCCAAGAATTTCGACGGCGACATTCACTGGCGGAGCGGGCTACGCTGCCAGGACTGCCACGGCGGCGATCCGACCAGTACGGACGTGGCGGCGGCGCACTCGAAAGACGCCGGTTTCCGCGTGGTGAAATCACCCGCCGACGTTCCCGCCTTTTGCGGCAATTGCCACGCCAACATCGAGTACATGAAGCACTACCAGCCTTCGCCCCGAACCGATCAGTTGGCCGAATACTGGACCAGCGGACACGGCAAGGCGTTGAAGGCCACCGGCGACACGAAGGTGGCCACGTGCATCTCCTGCCACGGCAAGCCCCACGGATCGGCGCGGAACCCGGCAAGTTCGGGGTCCTCCCCGTCAACGACCTGAATTCGCCGGTCTATCACACCAGCGTGGCCAAGACTTGCGCGAAATGTCACGCCGACGCCAAAATTATGGCCGGCTACAAGTACCACGGCCAGCCCTTGGGCCACGAACAATATGCCGAGTGGCGGGCGAGCGTCCACGGCCGGGCGCTGATGGACAAAGGCGATCTCAGTGCGCCGACCTGCAACAACTGCCACGGAAACCACGGCGCCATGCCGCCGTCGGTCAACTCGGTGGCCAACGCCTGCGGCACGTGCCACGGAAAGATTGCCGGTCTCTTCGCCGGCACCCTGATGAAACATCGTTTCGAGCAGGAGAGCCTGCCCGGTTGCGCCACCTGCCACCACAGCCATGGAATTCAAGTCCCCTCGGACAAGATGGTCGGCATGCAAACCGGCGCGGTTTGCATGAGGTGCCACGCCAACGGCAAGTATGGAGCGAATCTGGCCGGCGCCAATACCGCCCGCGAAATCCGCAGCGGACTGGATAAGCTCACGGAAGGAATCGCCACGGCCGAGGCGACGCTCGCCAAGGCGGAAATGCTCGGAATGGAGGTCAGCCAGCCGAAATTTGAACTACGCAACGCCGTCAACGCCCTGACCAACGCCCGGACGCTGATGCATTCCTTCAAGCCGAAACCGGTGGAAGGGGCGCTGGCCGATGGTGAAAAGGTCGTCGAGGAAGTTCAAGGCAAGGCCGATCACGCCTTGAGGGAACATAAAACTCGAAGACAGTGGCTGGCGGCCTCCCTGATACCCATCTTGATCGTTATCGGCCTGCTCATACTCTACATCCGCACCCTCCCTGCTCCAAAATAGGCCCGACCAATTCGGTCTGATCGAGCGTGGCGCTCGTTGGGTGCGCATTGCCGCTCCGAGGGTTCTCCGGCGCCGCGCAAGAAAACGACTGCGGCGGAGTCCGCACCACTTTTGCTGCAACGCCGACCTCAGCCAGCGCTCGTTTTGTCGCGCCGCCGAGGCACCAAACCGCGCCATGAAAAGCATCCGGCCCATAGGTCGATTCGTAGGCGCGGACTCCGGCAGGGCTGACAAAATAGACAACGTCATGGTCAGGAAGAGGGCGACCCAACTCTGGATGTGGTACAAGCCGGTGTAAGACCAGGCGACTGACCCTCGCGCCAGCCGCATCGAGCTGTGCATGGAGGCCATGCGGAGTGTGGCTTCCTTGCACCACCAACACGTTCTTTTCAGCTAATCCTCCGTGCCATGTGGCGGGATTGCCGGCGTTCTTATTCGTAATCACCACATCGGCGCAAACCCGACACTGCTCGAGCCGGCGACCCGTTTCCGTTCCGAGGGCGGCAATTTTACTGCTGCGCATGATGCGGGCGTCCAACCGTTGGTTGGCGGCCGCGGTCCAAAACGTCTTGACGGCGAATTTATCGGTGAACACGACCCAGTCCATCTCTCCCCGGTCGAGCGACGCAAACGCGGCCGGGAGCAGTTTCCGGCCCTCCGGGTCGGGAACTACCGCTTGGGCCGGCCAGTGCAAGACGTTTCCCAAAGTCCGAAAGTTGGCGGCATCCAAGCCGGTGAAGAGGATCGTGGGCCGACGGTGAAGCGCCGCAATAGTCCGGGCAGCCTCGCCGACAACCACCAATGCAGGCGACGCCACGCCTGCCCGCCGGGCCAACTCGCTCAGCCGGCACAACGTGCCGCCTATTCGTCTCTCCCAGGCAAGCGTCCCCCGCTCGACAACCGCCGCGGGAGCGTCGGGCGGCCAACCGGCGGCCAACAGCCGCGATATTACCCGGCTCAAAACCGTCACCCCCATGAGAATCACCAATGAGTCGGCGCGGGGAAAGGATTCGCTTACCCGTCCGCCTTCCACGCGTGCGGTCGCCACAGCGAACGACCTTCGTCGTCCGTGTCTGGTGAGCGGCAACCCGGCGCTGCTGAGAACGGCCGTCGCCGAGCTGGCCCCGGGAATCACCTCCCAGGGAATGTTATGACGTTGCAGATGCTCGATTTCGCTATCGCCGCGGCCGAAGACAAAAGGATCGCCGCCTTTCAAGCGAGCCACAGTCCGCCCCGTTTTCGCGGCGGCCGCCAGCCAGCGGTTGATTTTCTCTTGCGTCCAATGGGGTTCCTCGCCGCCAAGCCGTTGGATCAACTTGCCGGCCGAGGAAATATCCAGGTCTTCGAGAAAAGTTTCGGGCAGGAGTTGATCGACCAGAATCGCGTCCGCCGACCCTAAGGCCTGGTAGCCGCGCAAAGAGATCAGGTCGGGCGCACCAGGACCTGCACCGACAATATACACCTTCCCCAGGGCCGTTGCTGCTCTCCGCCGGGCGCCATGTTCGCCGGGCCGCGCCGGGCCTTCGCCGCATCGGCCGCCGAGCGCAGCCCGCACCCCGCACAAATGACGCGAATCCGACAAAAAATCCGCGATGCGATTTCGCACGGCTTGCGACTGCCGGCAATTCCGCCCCTGTGAATGAACCGCCACGGTAATCTCTCCTTCGCTGCAAACGGCGGGAAAAATGGCCCGAGAGCAATCGGCCGAAGATACCACGCACGATAGGATTCCTGCCGCCTCCGCATCCCGGCCGATCCGGCAATTCAACCGATCATCGGCGGTCGCCGCCACGACCAGACGAAACCCGTATAAATGCGACGGCGTGTATTGCGATTTGCGCCACTCGATCCGGCCGCGATCGGCGAATCCCCGTAGCGCCGGCGAAATCTTCGGCGACAGCACCGTGACCTTTGCCCCGGCACGCGAGAGCGTCGATGGCCTTGCGCGTGCCGACACGGCCGCCGCCGACAACCAAACAGGGCAGGTCGGCCGTGCGGACCGCCAACGGCAAATACGCGGCGGTTTCCCGCCGCCGGGCAATGATCCGCTTTTTCATCAAGATGGTTGTAGTCATCGCGGCCTCGTGTTGAGTTTACTACGTGAGACTCTACGAACCTGAGTGTGGAGCGCCGTATCGTCGTGCCAGTTCGCGGCGGAGTGCGTCGCCGGAAGCGGCCACGAACTCTGCAAACGACGTTGCACGTTCGTCCCGGACGCACTGATATTCCCGGGCAAGCCAGGCTACGGCTTCGGAGACTGTTTCCGCCGGCAAACCGGGATGAAGTTCCTCGGCCAGCGCCGGCGTCTCGCCCTTGCCGCCGCCGGCAAAAAGCCGAAATGCCTCGACGCGCTCTTGGCCGTCGTGTCGAAGCAATCGCCCTACCAACCCGATGTCGGCCGTAGCGGCTTGCGAGCAATTGTTCGGACATCCCGTAACGCCCACCAGAAGCCCACAGCCGCCGGGCAATTCAGGGCGGATGCGGCATGCGGCCGCGCGGGAATCGACCAAGCCGCGGGAACACCAAGTCGTGCCGGGACATGCGACGACGGAATGCCCGCCGCGCAAAGCGGCCAATCGCGGACTCAGAACCGGCTCGGTTTCGGAAAAAATGAGCAGGTCGTGGCACATCCCCAGCCGCACTTCTCCACCCGCAATCCGGACTGCCTCGACAATCTCAAATACCAAAGTCGGGGGTAATGTCGCCCAGCGGCAGGCGGAGCCGCGCGCGACATGGCACCGACGTTTCCACACGGCGCAGAGCGGGCTTGGGCCAGTGGCCGTCCCGTTTCTCCGTCTTCAGAAGCTCGTCCACTCGACTCCGAAAAGCTTCCTCTCCCAATCGTTGCCGAAGATGGCGCAGCCGTGCACGGCCGCGGTTGCCGCGGTCGCCTTCCGCGTGGAACAACCGGAGCACGGCCACGACCAATGGCAATACGTCCGCGAGCGGGAAGGATTCGTACACCAGCAGTCCGAGATCGGGTTTCGCGCCGAGCGAACCGGCCAGTATGACGCGGAAATCGCCGTCCCGGTTGGCCGCCAGCCCCACGTCGTTGATCCACGGCCGGCCACACGCCTCTTGGCAGCCGGAAACGCTGATCTTGAACTTTCGCGGCAAGTCCTCTCGCCAGGGCAACGATTCCACGGCGTCCCGAATGGCGCCTACCACATCGCCGATGTCCCACGTGCCGGGACAGCAGCCGTTGCGGGGACAAACGGTGATATTGCGCATGCTGTCGCCGCAGGCGGCCGCTCCCGTTAAGCCGAGCGCAGTCGATAGCCTGTTGGACCGCCGGCAAGTCTTCTTCACGAACCCCGTGCAGTTCGACGTTCTGCCGCGTGGTTACGTGTAATGGGTATTCTCGCGTGTATCTGGCGGCCAATTCCGCCAAGCCAAGCCATTGCCCCAAGGTCATCCGGCCCGCCGGGGCTTTCACCCGCTGCATGAACAGCCCTTCCTGCCGCTGAGGATAGATTCCCAGCAAGCCGCACCAGGGATGGGTTCTCGGGCAGACTCTCGCAGGGAAATCGCACGGGCATCACGTGGGTCATGTCATTCTCGTTCAGTTTGGTGGCATTTGTGCGTTATATGCGTTATCCCGGATTATTCATAAACACGAAGGAACATTGTCATTCTGAGCGCAGCGAAGAATCTGGGCTGTTTGCGGCGCATCGGAGATCCTTCGCTGCGCTCAGGATGACGTTTATGAATAATCCGGGTTATTGCGTGTGCAGTCCACATTCCGTCTTGCTCCGGCCGCTCCAACGGCCCGCACGCTCCCCTTCACCAGGCATTACCGGGCAGGTGCAGGGCCGGCAACCGATGCTGGGGTATCCGCAATCGTGGAGCGGATTATAGGGAATCTGTTCTTTTTTGATCCGCGTCCAAACATCCTCCTTGGTCCAGGAGGCAAGAGGGCTGACTTTGACCAGACCAAACTTGTTGTCCCAGCGAATAATGGGCGTGCCGGCCCGGCAGGGGCTCTGTTCGCGGCGTATCCCGCTGGCCCAGGCGTCGAAATCCCCGGCCACACGCTGCAATACAGTGATTTTGCGGTCGTGGCAGCACTGGTCGGGATTCGTTCGATAGAGCGGGCCGCCGTGCGCCGCCTCGTATTCTTCGACCGACAGTGCCGGCCGCTGCAGATCGACCACTATACCATACTTCTCTGCGATCCGGTCGCGAAGTCGTAATGTCTGCGGAAATTGATAGCCGGTGTCAAGATTGAAGACGTACACGTGCGGCTCGATCTTCGCCAACATCGAGATAATCACGCAGCCCTCCGGCCCCAGTCCGGTAGCCATCGTGAAACGTGGAAAGTAGCGATCGATCGCCCACTGGAGGATTTCCTCGGGGGCAGCGCCTTCGAGGGCTTGACTCTGTTGCCGCAACCACTCGATTTCCTCGGGACTTGCGATCCGCACCACGGCGGGAACGGCCGAGGCACGGTAGCCTTCCGCGGATCGCAAACCATTCCCATGACTGGTGTGAACAACTGCTGTCGTGGAGGTCTCTAGGTCAGCGGCGGCAATACTACTCATCTGATTGGCTCCCCTGGTTGGAGCAAGCGGTTCTTGGCTCTGTCAACCGTTTTGCGCTCACGGCGTGGACAATTTTCTCAGTCTCGCATAATGATTACTAACATGATAAACATAGTTGTGATGTTTATCATATCGGCTGGCAACGCCGATGCAAGTGACAAAACCCGAAAAAACCTGCCCTGGCTTTAGTCCCCTTATGGCGGGTATCGCCTGGCAAACGCGATACATTGTTCAAAGCTGATTGTTCCACAGGCCGCTCTAGACATCGTTTCAACCGCCCAAGACACTACCCCCGTGTCATCGAAGCGTATTGCATTTTTGTCCCCGAAAAAGTAGAATCCCGTTTTGATAAGTCCTGCCTTGAACAGTCGCGTAATCCATCCCTGACTGCAGTAAGTGCGCTAATTGGTGAATGGATGCGTCGATCCCGCATCCAGTGAGATCGTCTCCGTCTCCCCTGTCAGAAGCGCGTCGAAATTCGTTTGTTTCCCCACAACCGCCGTTCAACAGAAGAGAGCAAGGCCATGAAAACAGCATTTGCTGCCTTTACTGTGACCGTGTTTTTTTCCCTCACTGTCGGCGCCATGCGATCCGGCACATTGCCTGCGGAGAAATCCGACAAATCGCCGGCGAAGCCTCCCGCCGTCGAGCCCGAACCGCCGAAGACCGCAAAAATAGAGCGCGGCGATTTGCTATGCACGATCAACGCCGTGGGCGTCGTGAAGCCGGAAGAGTTGGTCGAGGTCGGCGCACAGGTGACCGGCCAAATCCGTTCGTTCGGCCGCGACTCGAAGGAACCGGACAAATTCATCAATTACGGTTCCATCGTTCACAAGGGAGACTTGCTGGCCCGCATCGATCCGACCATCTACCAGGCCCGGGTGGATTACGCGAAGGCGACGATCGACGTGGCCAAATCGAGCCTGGAAAAGCTGCTCGTCAGATGCGCGCATCTAAAGCAGGATTGGCTGCGGGTCAAAGAGCTTCTACCCGAGAACGCGGTCTCCGGCAGCGAATACGATCAGACGGAAATGAACTACGAGATGGCCCAGAAGGAATACAAAATCGGCACGGCCGTGGTGCGGCAAAACACCGCGAATTTGCGGATCGCGCAGTCGGACCTCGACAACACGGTGATCAAGTCGCCCATCGACGGCGTGATCGTCGATCGCCGGGTGGACGTCGGGCAAACCGTCGTCGCCGCGTTCAACGCGCCGGGATTGTTCCTGATCGCCAAGGATTTGCGGCAGATGCAAGTCTGGGCCTCGGTCAACGAAACCGACATCTCCTGGATTCGCTCGGGCTTGCCCGTTCAATTCACGCTCAACGCCCGGCCCGGCAAGACCTTTGAGGGCAAGGTTTCGCAAATCCGCCTGAACGCCGCGCGGAACGACAATAACGCCGCGTACACGGTGGTGATCGATGCCGGCGGCTGCGAAGGGATGCTGCCATACCAAACCGCCAACGTGCAATTCGACGTGATCCATCAGTCGAACACGTTGCTGGTCCCGAACGAGGCCCTGCGGCCGGCACCGCCGGCCGCGGCGACGGCGGACGCCGAGAAGGCGAAATTGGTCGTCGATTTGACCAATTCGCCATCCGTGAAAAAATATAATTCGGCTCACGCGCGGCTTTGCCCGACGACAACGCCCCGTCGATCAGGCGCCGGGAAACAAACCGTTGCTTGCTGATCAAAGAAGGAAACCGCTCGCGCAGAGTGAACGTAAAAGCCGGATTCAGCAACGGAGAAGTGACCGCGGTCGCCGGCAAAGGCATCGCCGAGGGCATGGAGTTGATTTGGTAGATGCGGGGAATTACCGATTGATATATCCTGGATTATTCATAAACACGAAGGAACATTGTCATTCTGACGCAGCGAAGAATCTGGGCTGTTTGCGGCACATCGGAGATCCTTCGCTACGCTCGGGATGACGTTTATGAATAGTGCGGGATAAGGGGACATCGAGCAGGGAAAATTGGGCAGAGCTATTTTATTGCCCCGGCCCCTCTCCCAAAGGGAGAGGGGAGAATTCGGTCAACACTTGGCCTCGAGGATGCGGAACTTGATGCCCTTGATTCCCGCGCCGCCGTTGTGGAAGGTCAAGCCGCGATAGTGGTAGTTCGATGAGTCTCTTGTGGGTATGGCCGAAGTACACGTCCCGGACGCCGTTTTCGGGGCCTTCGCCGATGCTCTCCAGATATCTCAAATCCGCCGCACCACGATCCGTCTGGCATAGACCAAATGGGCCGCCGGCTTGTGCAGCCGCGTCAGGACGACCACGTCGTACATCTTGCTGAGGAACGGCCCGCGCCGCCGGCGATCGAGCCATAGCTCGCGGGCCTCGGCCAGCTTCCGGGCGTCCATCCGCCGGTCGGCCACGTCGCCGTGAAGGAAAATGCTGTCGCCCAAACGGACGTAGAACCGATGCCACGACAAATTGGCGGTCTGCTTCTCCAGCCGGACGAGCCGGTCGATCAGGACCTGATGGTAGTCGTGATTGCCCAGCACGAGATGGAAGTGGCACGCCGGACAATCGGCCGTCAATTCCTCCAGCCAGCGAATGGCCAACTCCACCGCCCTGAGCGGCGGCAACCGGGCCCAGCGAAAGTCGAAAATGTCGCCGCCCAGCACGAACGTCTCCGCCCGCGACGCCGCCTGAGCAATCTGCTCCAAATACCGATGGGCGTTCGAGCGGTTGGCGAACAGGTGCAGGTCGGATACGAAGTAGCATTTGGACATCGACGGATATTATATCCTAACGCGGCGTAGCCGCAACCAATTGTGGTCATGGGTTTAGGTCTTGGGGCTTGGTCTTAGGTCTTTGCGCAAGACCTAAGACCCAAGACGGCGTCAAGGCTGAGGACGTCTTCTCAATCCCAAAACCGAATAGCATATCTATGCCGGCGGCGTTCGCGGGATCCGCGCCAGCAGCGCCGCGGCGATCAGCGCCAAGGCGGCCCCGGCGCCGAAGGCCGCCAGCGGACCGATCCACTCGTACAACGCCCCGAAGATGAGGCTCGACGGCAAGGTGGCCACGCCCACGGCACAATTATACCAGCCATAGGCCAGGCCGCGGTGCTCCGGGCCGGCCAGATTCGCCACCAGGGTCTTTTCGGCCGGCTCGGTCAGGGCGTAATAGAGGGCATAGGCGGCGAACAACGCCCAGACGTGCCAGGTCTCGGTGGCCAGCGCGAACGCCAGATAGACGCCGGCGTAGTAGACCCAGCCGACAAGGATCATCGGCCGCGGCCCCACGCGGTCGACCAACCGGCCGCAGAACATGTTGCCGCCGCTTTTGATCACGTGGAACATGCTCCACAGAATCGGCAGCATCCAGACGGCGACGCCCAACTGTCCCGCCCGGGCCAAGAGAAAGGCGTCGCTGGAATTGGCCAGCGTGAACACGAGCAGAGCGACCAGATAGAGCCGGAAGCGGCGATCGAACGGCCGCAGCGTCAGCGTGGGACGCGGCGGAGGCGCGGCTGCGGTGCAGGTGAATCTGTGGTGCAGGTTTTGCCAGTGGCACACCGTCTCTCGGCGGGGAAGACAACGTCGGCCGAAGACATGGCCACCTGTGCAGCCGGGACGGCCGCACCACGGTCGCGACTTGCCGGCTCGCGCAATCCGAACCAGAGCAAAACCACCACCGCCGCGCCGGGAATGGCCGTCAGCAGGAACAAATGCCGCATCCCCTGCTCGATTGCATCCGACGGGCAGAACCAGAGGAAGGCGGCCGCCAGCAGCGGCCCGACCGCCGCGCCGAGATGGTCCATGCCGCGATGGAAGCCAAAGGCCCGGCCGCGAATCTGCGGCGGAGTCGCATCGACGATCATGGCGTCGCGGGGTGAGGTGCGGATCCCCTTGCCCGTCCGATTGGCGATCCGCAGAAAAAACAGTTGCCACGGCGCCAGGATCAATCCGATCAGGGGCTGCACCAGATTGGACAGTGCGTATCCGAAGACGACGAAGCGTTTGCGGCCGCAGCCGCGGTCGGAGCGGCCGCCCGACCAAAGCTTGACCAGACTGCCGACCGATTCGGCCGAGCCTTCGATGACGCCCAGCCAGGCAGCGCTCCCGCCGAGGACGTTCAGCAGGAACTTGGGCAGCAGCGGATAGATCATCTCGCTGGCCACGTCGTTCAGCAGGCTCGCCCAGCCGAACAGCTTGACGTTTCGCGGCAAGCGCTTCGAGCCGGACGGTTCGTCGATCGGAGGGGCTGGGTCCACGTTGCCGTTGAGTTTTTGATTTGTGCGTGTCAAATATCCAATATCGAAAACAATAGCCGGGGGCTAACCCGGATTATTCATAAACGTCATCCTGAGCGCAGCGAAGGATCTCCGATGCGCCGCAAACAGCCCAGATTCTTCGCTGCGCTCAGAATGACAATGTTCCTTCGTGTTTATGAATAATCCGGGCTAACAGCCCCCGGAGAGCGGACTCACAATTCGAGCACATTCCGGGGGCTGTTAGCCCCCGGCTATTATATGTGAGGTTGCATACGCGAATCCATCACTTCGCCATTATACCGCCTCGGGAAAGATCATCGCCTCGGCGAACTCGCGGGCGAAATCGGCGTCGGTCGAGAGATCGACGTGCTCGGCGCGTCGGGCAAGCTCCTCGGCCATGCCCCGCGCCTGGAGCGAAAGAGCCGCCAGACGAGCGCCGGCCAGCGAGGTGTTGCCCATATAACGGATGCGGCGGTGCTCGATTTCGACGGGCAGCAGTCCGATCCGCTGGGCATTGCCGCGGCGAATGAAATTGCCGAAACCGCCGCCGATATACACCACCTCCAGGTCCGTCGGCTTCAGCCGGGCGCGCCGCAAGAGAATCGAGATGCCGGCGCGGATCGCGCCCGCGGCAAGTTGCAGCTCGCGGAAGTCGCGTTGGGTCAGCACGATCGGCCGGCCGTCGGCCGCCGCATCCTCCCCGGCCAGCAGGAACGAGACTTGACCGTCCTGCATGACGATCCGCCGGAGCAGGTCGGGCAAAACCGGCGGCTCTGATCCCGCCGGAGGCGAAAACCGGTCGGGCGTTTGCAGCCGGCCCTGCGGGCGAGAGCAGCCGATGGCGGAGCAGTTCGGCCGCCGCGTCGATCAGGCCCGAGCCGCAAATGCCCGTCGGCGGCACGTTGCCGATCACGTTGATTCGCAACCGCCCGTCGACGACGACCTTTTCGATGGCGCCGGGTCCGCCGCGCATGCCGCGCGAGATGCGGGCCCCCTCGAAGGCCGGCCCGGCGGCGGTCGAGGCGGCCGAGAGCCGGCCGTCGGCCTTGAGAACAATCTCGCCGTTGGTGCCGATGTCGACGAACAGCGCCGGCCCGGCCGCGTCGGCCAGTCCGGTGGCGAGCAGTCCGGCCACGGTGTCGCCGCCGACGAATCCGCCGATCACCGGCATGACGTAGCCGCCGCCGCGGGGATGGATGTGCAGACCGAGTTCGGCAGCGAGGCAAGAGATGCCCCGTCCGCCGATCGGCACGAAGGGAACTTCGCCCAGCGCGGCGGGATCGACGCCGCAGAACAATTGCTGCATGGTCGTGTTGCCCGCGAGAGTCAACTGGTAGACGCGTTGCCGCGGCACGCCCGCCTTATGGCAGAGCGCGCCGATCATCTCGTCGACAGCGTCGACGATGGCTTCTCGCAGGCGGGCGAGTCCGTCGGGCTTTTCCCGCGCCAGCACGATCCGCGACAGCACGTCGTCGCCGAACCGCGTCTGGGGATTAAGCCGGGCCTCGGTGGCCCACTCGCTGCCGGACCCCAGATCGGTCAATTCCCCGGCCAAGGTCGTCGTGCCCAGGTCCACGGCGACGGCGAAGGCGTCGGCCGTGGTGTTGCCGATCTCGAAGTCCAACAACCGATCGCCGGCCAGCACGGCGGTGCCGCGAAAAGCGGCCTCTCTGATCCGCGCGGAGCAGCTCCCGCAGCAGCGCGAGGTCGATCGACAGCGGCGCGACGTCCAAGGCGCGTTCCAGCCGCAGCGCGTCGGACAGATCATCGCCCCGCGTGGGCGGCGGCATCTCGACGTATCGCTTCCTCACCGGCGAAAAAGGGGTCAGAACTGTTTTTTCGGAAAATAGTTCTGACCCCTTTTTTTGGTAGCTGACGAGAATCTTCTGCTCGACCGTGGCGAGCGAGGCGGAGGGGATTTCTACCTCGGCCGGGCCTTCGACGGCCGATTGGCAGGCCAGCCGCCAGCCTGCCGCCAACTCTTCATCGGAAAACCGGTTGCGTTCGACGGCGGACGGTTTCGCGGCGCCGGCGACGACCAGCAGTCGGCACTTTCCGCAGGTGCCCTCGCCGCCGCAGGGGACGTCGATCGTCAGCCCGGCTTCGGCCGCCGCCTCGATCAACCGCGTGCCGGGGAGCACGAAGGCTTCGCGGCCCGAGGGCCGGAAACGGACCAGGACTTCCGCGTCGCGCATCATTGCTCCTCTGTGGGCCGGTTTTGCTCCTGCCGGAGCAGGTCGACGAACTTGGCGATGGTGGGCGTAAAGACCCGCCGCTGCCGATGGATGATGCCCAGCGGGCGATGCAGTTCGGGAGCGATCAAGCGGACGGTGGCCAGCGTGCCGCCTGCGACGTCGTCGAGGACCGTCGAGTTCGGGCAGGATGCTCACGCCCGCCCCGATCTCCACCGCCTCCTTGATGGTTTCGATGTTGTCGAACTCCATCACCAGATGCACGTTGATCGAACGATGCCGGAAGTATCGATCGACTTCCTTGCGGATGCTCAGGTCGCGGTCGAAAGCGACGAAATCGATCCCCTGGAGATGCTCCGCGGTGACGGCTTGATGGCGGGTCAAGGGATGGCCCGGCTGACAGACGACCACCATCCGTTCGGACCGCAGGGGTATCACGTTCAGGTCGGGACTGGGCGTGGGATAGGAAACTACCCCCAAATCGACTTCGGAATTCAACACGGCGTCGAAGACCTTGTTCGGGCGGAGATATTCCAAACGCACCTTCGCCTTGGGGTACAGCCGCATGAAGTTCTGCATGCAGCGGCGCATGTCGTGCAGGCCCACGGAATAGATCGCCGCCACCCGGACCAGGCCGCTAATCTCGCTCCGCAACGAATGCACCTGGGCCTCGACCGAATCGTACAATTCGAGCACCTCGCGGAAGCCTTCATAGCACGCCTGCCCCTCGGGCGTGAGGACGAAGGGGCGCTTCGAGCGGTCGATCAACTGCACGCCGAAATGCTGCTCCACCCGATGCACCGATTGGGTGGCCGCCGACTGGCTGACCTCGTTGATCTTCGCCCCCCGCGAGAAGCTGTGGCAGCGGACGACGTCGCAGAAGACTCGTATGGTGTCGATATTCATAATAGTGCGATGTTACCATTAGCTCAGCTTAATATCAATGGGGCTGTTATTGCGAGTCGGCGAAATAATTTCGGGTAAATCTCGACCGACTGCGAACTGGGGGGAGAAAACAGTGCGATTCACCACCGCCACCACAGTCGCCGAGTGTTCACCCACCATCTCTTCTCACCCGATTGCTGGTATCGAGGTGGGGAGTATAATGTCATCCTCAACTGCTTGATTTATTTCATTTCCGACCAAGGTGATCTGCCCCACTCGCGTAAAACGGGATCGAACGCCACGAAAATTATCCAGGAGAGTCATCATGCCCCAAAGTCCCGAAGTCAACATCACCCCGGGAATGCAGCGTTACATCGATAAGAACAACAAATATCTGGCCGAACGCGACCGCTATATCCGCGAGGAGGTCAAACGCTGGAAGTTCGACACCATCGCCGTCCACGGCCTGTACACCATGCAGGACGCCATCGAGGACTATCAGGGCGCAATCATCGAGCCGATCTTCATGTCCACCTCGCAGGCCTACCGCGATTCGGACGAGATGGCCGCCGCGCTGGCCTACCTGATCCCCACCTGGTGCTACTCGCGGATCGCCAACCCCTCGACGTATTATTTCGAGTGGACCCTGGCGCTGCTGGAAGCCTACGGCTTCGACGGCGAGACCTCCTGCTGCTCGACCTCCTCCGGGATGGCGGCCATCATGACCGCCGTGCAGCCGTTCCTGGTCCACCGCACCCACAACAAGCTCGAGCCGCGGAACTTCGTGGCCACGGCCAAGTGCTACGGCGGCACCTTCCAGCAGTTCAGCGTCCGCCTGATGGAAGAGCGGGACATCGAATGCCGCTGGGTCCTCGACGGCGCCGAATCTGGACGAATGGGCCTCGAAAATCGACGGCAACACCCGCTTCCTCTACGGCGAACTGCCCAGCAATCCGGGCCTGGGCTTCTTCGACATCCAAGCCGTGGCCGACCTGGCCCACAGCCACAACCTGCCGCTGATCTGCGACACCACGATCGCCACGCCCGCGCTGTTGCGGCCGATCTGCCACGGGGCCGACATCGTCGTGCAGTCGGCCACCAAGAGCCTCTCCACCAGCGGCTTCGGCGTCTGCGGCGCGGTCATCGCCCGGAAGAATCTGGTGACCAACATCGACAACGAGGCCATGCGGAGCGACTTCGCCTCATACGTGAAGTATCTGCCCAACCGCGATTACGGCCCGAACCTGCACCCCATGCAGGCGATCATGACCCTGAACGACATGCGGACGCTGCGCTCGAAGATGGACCTGATGAGCCGCAACTCGATGCGGGTGGCCCAGTTCCTCCAGCAGCATCCGAAGGTCGAGGACGTGCAATATCTCGGCCTGCCCGACCATCCGCTGCACGAGCTGGCCAGCCGCTACATGTGGCTGGTCGACGCCGAATACGACGAACTCTACGGCAAGCCGGTGAACCGTTACGGCCATCTGCTTTCGTTCTGCGTGCGGGGCGGGGCCGAGGCCGCCCAAAAAATGTTCGACCGCCTGCAACGCATCTGGCGGGCGACCGACCTGGGCCGCATCAAGAGCGTGGCCACGATCCCGGCCATTTCGACCCATCAGCAGCAGGGCGAAAAGGGCCGCGAGCTGGCCCACGTCGCCCCGAACATGATCCGCCTCTGCGTCGGCGGCGAACACCCCGACGACGTAATCGCCGACCTGGAGCAGGCGCTGGGGTAAGCGTTTCCGCCCCGAGAAGATAAAAGGGGACGCAGCTATTTAGTTTCTGTTGCGGAAAGGCTTTTGTCGCCTTTCGCTCCGCGAAAGTTGCGGGCAGTCCACGCTACTTTCTCGGAGCGAAAGGCGACAATCCGGCCTAATCGCCCTTTCCGCAACAGTAACTATTTAACGGAAAAGAGCTGCGTCCCCTTTTTATGCCCTTTTTATGCCCACTTATCCGGCCTTGAGCTCGGCCCGCAGCAGTTCGATTTCGGCAGCCAGCCGCGCCGCTTTCGCCCGCAAGACCTCGTCTTTCGTAACGCGGAAATGCAACTTAAGATGGTCTTCAAAATACTGCTCCTTCTGCTTTGCCACGGCCACGATTTCGCGCAGCGCGGCGATGCGTTCCTGCGGTGTCTCAGCCATATCGGCCGCGGCCCGTAGCGCGTCTTCCTGCGCCCGCGCTAGCGTGGGAAAGTCCACCGTGCCTGCCTGGAGCTGCGTAGTCAAGATGCTCACAACCTTCGCGAGCACTTCATGCCGCTCTTTCAACAGCGCTTTGACAGCGGCGACTTTCTGCGCAGCGGTCCGGGACGGCTGCGGCTCGGTCGCCGCTCCGGTGAGAAGAACAGTCGCGAGCAAGGGTAGCGACAGAAGAACAATCCACGCGCGGGTCTTCGGTGGCACGGCCATGACACGGCACTCCTTATTGATAAGTCGACTTTCGGCACCAACGCCGCCTGTTTACAGCCGCTAATCTACCAGGACCAGCAGACTCCGTGCAATCCCCTGGTAACCGGTCGCAAAGGGGTTTGCGGAAGGATAAAGGAGGATAAAAATGATAAAAGTGGCACATCTGTCTAACGGATAACAGTTGCGTCCCCTATTCCTGTGCAAAACATTGGTTATACGTTTAGCCCGGCTACTCGTGGCCGGTGACGGGCAACAGGCACACGCCCCGGTCACAAGTGACCGGGCTAAACGAGACAGCCAGGAGCACTGGGATTCTATTCCCCGCCCATGCACCGCCGGCCGGTTTGAGACTCCAGATGGATCATCAGCACCGTCAGGTCGGCCGGCGTGATGCCGCTGACGCGGGCCGCTTGACCCAGATCGACCGGACCGACGCGGGCCAGCTTCTCGCGGGCCTCGGCGCGAAGATGGGGCACCGATGGCGTAGTCCATCTCGGCCGGAATCAGCCGCGCGGAAAGACGCTGCCGCCGGGCGATGTCAACCTGCTGCCGGACGACGTAGCCCGAATACTTCGCGTCATATTCAACCTGCTCCGCCGCGGCCGGCGAGACCGCGGCCAGTTGCGGCCGTCGCGCGGCCAGCTCGGCCCAAGTCGTTTCCGGCCGGCGGAGCATCTTCATCAGCGAGACCGATTCGCAATGCGTGGTCTCCAGCAGCCGCACGGCGGCGGCGATCTCGGCCTCCTTCGCTTGCAGCCGGCTGCATGCGACTGCCCGTCGGCCAGCCCGAGCCGATGGGCCGTGGGCGTCAACCGCCGGTCGGCGTTGTCCGGCCGCAGCAGCAGCCGATATTCCGCCCGGCTGGTGAACATCCGATACGGTTCGTCCACGCCGCGGGTGACCAAGTCGTCGATCATCACGCCGATGTACGCCTGCTCGCGGCCGAGGACCAGCGGCTCCTCGCCGCGGAGGGCCAGCGCCGCGTTCGCCCCGGCCAGCAATCCCGCGGCGGCGGCCTCTTCGTAGCCGGTGGTGCCGTTGATCTGCCCGGCGCAGTACAGGCCGGCCACGCGCTTCGTCTCCAGCGACGGCCGGAGTTGCATGGGCGGGAGGTAATCGTACTCGATGGCGTATCCGTAGCGGACGATTTCCGCGCGTTCCAGGCCGGGAATCAGCCGCAGCATGGCATCCTGCACGTCCCGCGGCAGGCTGGTCGCCAGGCCGTTGACGTAGACCTCGTGGGTCGTTCGCCCCTCCGGTTCGAGAAACAACTGGTGCCGCGGCTTGTCGGCGAAGCGGACGATTTTGGTCTCGATCGAAGGGCAATAGCGCGGCCCGGTCGATTGGATTTGCCCGCTGTACATCGGCGCGCGGTGCAGATTCGCCCGGATCAGATCGTGAACTTCCGGCGTGGTGTGGACGATCCAGCAGGGAATCTGTTCCACGTCGATCCGGTCGGTGAGGAAGGAGAACGGCGTGGGCCGCTCATCGCCCGGCTGGAGTTCGGTCTGATCGTAGTCGATCGTGCGGCCGTCGATTCGCGGGGGCGTGCCGGTCTTGAACCGCTGCAGCTCGAAGCCCAGCCGGGCGAGCGCCGCGCTGACGCCCGCCGAGGTCGGCTCGCCCATGCGGCCGCCGGGCGTGGTGGCCTCGCCGAAATGGAGCAGCCCGCGCATGAACGTGCCGGTGCAAAGGACCACCGCTCGGGCGCGATACTCCCGGCCGGCGGCGGTGCGAATGCCGGCGATGCGCCAGGCGGGTTGCGAAACCGCAAGCGGCATCTCCCCCGCAATCGCAGTCGCCGGGCGTTTTTCTCTCCCCTCTCCCCTCTCCTCTCTCCCCTCGACGAGCAGGTCCTCGACGGTCTCTTCGAGCAGCGTGAGTTGCGGCTGTGCGTCGAGTATGCGGCGGATTTCCCGCTGATAGGCGAGTTTGTCGGCCTGGGCGCGGGGGCCGTGCATGGCCGGCCCCTTGCGGCGGTTCAACATGCGGAACTGGATGCCGGCGGCGTCGATCGCGCAGCCCATGGCGCCGCCGAGGGCGTCGATTTCGCGGACGATCTGCCCCTTGCCCACGCCGCCGATGGCCGGATTGCAACTCATCCGGGCGATGGATTCCAGCTTGTCGGTGAGCAGGGCGGTGTTCGCTCCCAAGCGCGCCGCGGCCAGCGCGGCCTCCACGCCGGCGTGCCCGCCGCCAACGACTAGGACGTCGAAATCGGAAATGGATTCGCTAATGTCATGCATCGCTGCAGCACGCAAACAGATGTAAACCTAGACCAATGAAGGGGAAGCGGTGTGTCCCGGGTCGATGTTGCACAATCTTAACAATATGTTATGATATAGACATCGGAGTCGTTCGTCAAGGTTTCTCGGGTCGGGATGGTGTTCCGGTCATGCGGATAGTCGGCAGGGAGCATATTGAGACTTTTTGCCGTAAACGTCGGGCGGCTAAACGCCATTTCGATCGTTGGTTGCAGGCCATTGAAGCAGCTAATTGGAAGAAATGGGGAGATGTAAAACAAACGTACGCCAGGGCCTCCAAGGCAGGATTGTGCGTGGTGTTCGACGTGCAGGGGGGTTCGTTTCGCGTCATTACTAGAGTTGATTATGAATATCAGGCCGTCTCCATTCTGCATGTATTGACTCACCGACAATATGATCAAGGGAAGTGGAAACAT
This sequence comes from uncultured Planctomycetota bacterium, assembly GCA_963733145.1. Lineage (GTDB taxonomy): Bacteria > Planctomycetota > Planctomycetia > Pirellulales > Thermoguttaceae > JAHIKV01. The sequence continues at coordinate 161,025 of CAVTCJ010000001.1, forward strand.
GAGTGTGAATGTGACTAAGCACTCCGGCCCAGACGTAAATACTCCTATCGTTGTGCCGACGGATTATATCGAACTGATCCGGCAATTGCCGCTGTTGCCGATTGAATCGGCCGAAGTCCATCGGCGCGCGCTGTCGTTGGCCAACATGCTTCTGACGCAAAAGGCTCGCGCGGGCAAACTGTCTCACGGAACGGCGGGCTACCTTTCGGTGCTCCTGGATCTGCTGGAAAATTACGAGAAGTCGAAGTATCCGCGCCGGCGGGTCGGCGACGGCGAGATGCTGGCCCACTTGATCGAGGCCAAGAGCGTTACTCAGGCGCAAGTCGAGCGCGACACCGGCATTGCCGCCCCCACGATCTCCGCCGTAATAGCCGGCCGACGAAGACTAACCCGCGATCAGATCGGAACTCTCTCAGCCTACTTTCACGTGGCGCCGACGGTGTTCGCTTTTGGCTCGTAGGCAATGCAGTAGGTGAGTGTATTTAGTATTTCGCCAGGCCTCTGTTTGGCGGATTTTTCCTTCCTTTGGCATATTGCCGCGTTCCCCCATCTTAACGCCGGAAAATTTTCACTGACCGGCAGCCCCCTCGCGAACCGAATAATCAGGAAACTGACTACACGGTTTCGCTCTGCGCCATTAGGGGGGAAGGATGGGGTTTACGAGCCGGATGCCTGCCGATTCCGCACCATTGTCGAGCCACCTCGCGCCGGCGGCGCGTATCGCGACACTCCTCGTGGTGTTTGTGCTGGCATTGGCATTAAGCCGGTCCGCCGTGGCCGCGGGACCGCGTCTTGCCCGCACTGGGGGCTCGACTGCCGCCGACACCAGCGACGCCACCCGCCGGGAGGCGCTCAAAGCGATTCCGCTCGATAAACTCGATCCGGCGGATCGGGCCAAGGTCGATGCGGTGCTGGAGAACATCAGTGTTTTTCGCCGCATGCCGCAAAAGGTGATCGACTGCGATCCCAGCATGTACCTCTTTCTGATCCGCCATCCCGACGTAATCGTCAACATCTGGGAACTGATGAAGATCAGCAAATTGCAACTGCGGCAGACCGACGACCGGCGGTTCACCCTCTCCGAGCCGGACGGCGTGACCGTCAAGTTGGAGTTCGTCCACCAGAGCTTCGACACGCACGTGCTGTACGGCGAGGGGACCTATCGGGGGCCGTTGCTGGCCCGGCCGGTAAAGGGCCGCGGAGTGCTGGTCCTCAAGACCGGATACGTCCGCGAGACCAACGGGCGATACTACATCACCAATCGCTTGGACTGTTTCCTCAGCGTCGAACCGCTGGGGGCGGAATTGGTGACGAAGACCGTTTCGCCGCTGTTGGGCCACACGGCCGACAACAACTTCGTCCTCTCGGCGGCCTTCCTCGGCAGCCTTTCCCGCACCGCCGAATTGAACAGCCGCATCGTCCGGACGCTGGCCACGAAGCTGGAGCACGTGCAGCCGAAGGTCCGCGCGCGGTTTGCCAAAGTGGCCGAGGAGGTGGAGGAGAAGGCCGAAGTCGCCGCGCGGTCGAACGATAAGCTGAAACGCTGACGAGTAGGGTGGGACAAGCTCTAGCGCGGTCCCACCAAAGCGGCATATTGCGGCTTCAACGCGAAAACTCCGCCGCCGCCACGTCCTTGATCCGCTTCAGGTCCAACTTGCCGGTTCCCAACACGGGAATTGACTCGACGCGGCGAAAGCTCTCCGGCGAGGGAATCCACAACGGGGGCAATTCGCCCGCCGACAACTGGCGGCAAATCTCCTCGGGACTGCGCCCCAGATCGGTGTGCAAGACGACGAGCCGCTCGCCTTTTTTGGGGTCGGGCAGGGACGTGACCACGAACGTCCGCTCTTCGTCGCTAAGCTCCAGGGCGCCGGCAATGGCCTCTTCCACGCGCAGGTGCGGCACCATTTCGCCGCCGATCTTCGAGAAACGGCTGATCCGGCCGGTGATCTTGATGAACCCCTGGGCGTCGATCTCGGCCACGTCGCCGGTGGTGTACCAGCCGTCGTGGAGGACTTCGGCGGTCAACTCCGGCCGGCCGTAGTAGCCTTTCATTACGTTCGGACCCTTGACGAGCAACATGCCCGAGCGGTTCGGGCCCAGGTCCGCGCCGGACTCGAGATCGACGACCTTTACAGTCACGCCCGGCAGAGGCCGGCCGACGGTCCCCTCCTTGGCCCAATCGCTCGGCGCGCCGAGCGCACGGTTGGCGGGAATGTTGGCCGAAACGACCGGCGAGGCTTCCGTTACGCCGTAGCCCTCGACGGGGCGAATGCCGAAGCGCTGCTCGAAGGACTCGGCCAGCTCAGGCGGAAGCCGCTCGGCCCCGGTGACGATGACTTCCATCCGCGCGAAATCCTCCGGTCGCAGCGCCGCAGATAGGTGCGCAGGAACGTGGGCGGAGTGACCATGATCGTGGCCCCGTGGCGGCGGCAGAGCTTGCCCACCTCGCGGCCATCGAGCGGATTGAAGTGATAAATCCCCCGCGGCGGCAGCGCCAACGGCGCCCAGAACGTCACCGTGTAGCCGAAGGCGTGGAACATCGGCAGAACGCCCAGCAGCACGTCCTTCTCGGAAAGGTGGATGATCCGGTCGAAGGCCGCGACGTTCGAGCCGACGTTGCGTTGGGTGAGCATCACTCCCTTGGGACGGCCGGTCGATCCGGAGGTGAAAATGATCGTCAACAGGTCGTCGCCGTCAATCTCGGTCAGTCCGAGCCGCTTTTCCAGCGACGCGATCGGCGCCAGCCAAGCCGATGCGGCGGCGGCGAGCTTGTCGGTCCACGAGACCTTGGCCTTGAAGTCCTCCATGTAGACCGCTTCGGCGCCGAGCTTCAGATCGAGCTTCTCGACAAAGCGGCGGCTGGTCAACACGTGGCGGATGCCGCACTGCGCGATGCAATCGTTGATGACGTCGGCGGCGAGGGTGTAGTTGAGATTCACCGTCACGCGGCGGTCGATCGACAGCGCGGCATTGGCCACGACCGCGGCCGCCGCGGGGGGCAACAGCAGACCGACGTTCCGCTCGTCCGGCGCGAGGACTTCCCGGCGCAACAGCCGGCGGAGAATCAGCGTCCGGGTCAAGAGGCCCGCGCCGGTAAGCTCCGCGCCGGTGGAGTCGGTCACCTTCGGCCGCCGCATCTGCCGCCGGCAGGTGCGGAGGAATTCACGCGGCAGAATCAGTTCTGGGGAAGATGCGTTGGTCATTTCGTAAGGTTGGATTGTCGTTATCGGCGGTGTTTTGTCAAGCATCCGCCGCGAGAATGGGAAGGCATTGGGCCATGCCCCGGTGAGGCGAAAGGGGGTTGCCCGGGAACATTTCTTGGGTACGATCCGAACACTACTGCGCAAGGTCGGTAGTCGCGTGAAAGGGGACAGGCACCGTGTCTGTGCCGTTTCTCCAACTGCTAAAACAACTTGTGACACGGAGCCAGTCCCCATTTTCCCGCCAACCTTGCGCAGTAGTGCTAATAGGCGTAAATCATGATCCAGCCGTGAATGGGTGATACAATGGACACCATCGGTGAAGTTCAAGAAGCGGTGCGGGCCCTTCCCGGGGAGGAGTTCGTCGCGTTCTCTTCCTGGTTTGAGCAATATGAGGAGGAGCGGTGGGACCGCCAGATTGAGCGCGATCAGAAGTCGGAGCCATTGCGGTCCATGATGGAGAAGGCCCGAGCCGATTTCGAGGCGGGCAAATGCAAACCCCTCTGAATCATTTCGCCAGCGCCGACTACTGGCCACTTTACTATCGCTTGCCCGCTGAGTTTATCCCGCCGCCCCCCTCAGAACTTCCACATCAGCATCAAAGCGTAATCCAGGTCGTTCGCCTTGAAGCCCTTGGGCACGCTGTTGTAACGCTCTAATAGCCCCACACGGAGATGCAGATTGTGTTCCTCGTCCAGGAGCACCTCCCAAGCGGCCTGGGTGCGGAGACGGTAGTGGGTGAAGTATGTCACGTCGGGCGCGTACTCCATCGTGCCGATAAACTTCTGACGCTTGCTGAGTTGGGTTTCAAACTGCAGCCCGAACACCGCTTCCGGGACGATCTCACCGTTCTCGGGACCGCCGAACTCGTGGGAAAAGCCGCCGCCGAACCGGCCGATAAAGGTGGTCTTTTCCCGGTCGATGATCCGGTAGCCGACGCCCAGGTCCGACGTGTCGCGCACGTCGAACGGCTGGAACTTATCGTATTCCACCGTCTCGTGAAAGAACACGGACCACCGCGACACGTCGAGCAGTTGCTCCTCGCGGCCGTCGAAGAATAGCCGTTCCTCGGTGACGACGGATTTCGACGTCTGTCCGGTGAAGTCCAGCCCCAGGGTCAATACGTTGAGTTTGGTTTTCCGCTGGCTATGGGCGCCGCAACGAAAATTGAAGGTCTCGGTGTTGCCTTCCGAGCCGTCCGTGCCCAGGTCGAAGCTGCCGCTCCAGAGCTTTATCTTCTCGGGCGGCTTCACGGTGAAATGCCCGTCACCGGCGGGTACGTCGGAAGGCGCTGCGGGAACCTCGCCCGACAGAGGAGGAGCCTTCTTCACCGCCGACTCCGGCCGTGGGGTGGGAATCATCTCGTAACGCGGCACCACCAGGGCCGGCGGATCCTGAAAGGGGATGTCCGTGCGCGCCCGACGGCGACAGCGACAAGGAGGGAAAATCGCTCACCGGCGGCAAGCGCCAGATCTCCGGCCCGAAAAATTGCTTGTCGAGCGCAGTCGTCCGCGTTCTGGGCATACGCCCAAGTGGCGGCCGCCGTCACGCTCAATAGCACTAGTAATAACCAGCGTTGTCTGATCATAGACCTTCCCGGCGCACAGCTTCCTCTGTGAACTCGGCGGACGGTATCAAAAACCGGGAAATACGGCAAGTGCGACCGCAACCGGCAATCGAGGTGTAAGATATTTCCCTAAATTATACAGGCAATTTTCTCTCCGCTCCCTTTGGGAGATACGCAAATGGTGCAGGTTTGGTTCTTTTCTCCCCACTCCCTTTGGGAGAGGGGCCGGGGGTGAGGGCTTGGCGACCCTGCGCAAAATAAGACAAACTGCATCCCCCTCGTGCTTGTAGCGCATGGGCTCCACCGAAAACCCGTTCAGGCCGGCTCGTCGAGCGACTTGCCCCGCGTCTCGGGCAGCAGCAGGGCCACCAGCGTTCCCGCCAGGAAGCACGCCGAGGTTGTGGCCAGGGCGGGGCCCACGCCCCCGACGCCGGCCAGCATGCCGATCGTCAGCGGCGCCAAGGCGCTGGCCGCCCGGCCGAGGTTGTAGCTAAGACCCTGCGCCGTGGCCCTGATCTCGGTCGGAAACAACTCGGCCAGCAGCGCGCCGAAGACGCTGAAGTAGCCGTGGCCCACGAATCCCAGCACCGGTCCCAGCACCATCAGGGCGGCCGGACTCCGCCAACAGGCCGTAGCACGGCGTGATAGCTGCGGCGGCGAGCAGGAAGGCAATGAAAGTGGGCCGCCGCCCGAAGCGATCGGACAGCAGGCCGAAAGTCAGATAACCGGCCAGCGCACCGAGCTGCATGGGTATGATCCAGCCGACCGACTTGATCAGCCCCAGCCCCACGCCCCCTTTTTCAACCGGCGCGGCCAGATAGTTGGGCAACCAGGTGAATAGCCCCCAATAGGCGAACATGACCGTCGAGTCTGAGCGCCACGGCCAGCAGCAGATTCTTCAATACCGCGGGCTTGCGCCAATCGCGAAAAACGACGACTTCCGCCGGCGGGTCTGCGACCAGAGCGCGGCTCAGCGACTTCCTTGCGGATCCAAAGGACCAGCAGCGCGGGCAGGACGCCGGCCGCGAAGAGCCACCGCCAGCCGAAGAGCGGAATGACGATTGCCGCGAGGATCGCCGCCAGGATGTATCCCACGGCCCAGCCCGACTGCATGATGCCGATGGCCTTGCCGCGATGTTTCGCCGGCCAGCTCTCGCTGACCAGCACGGCGCCGGCGGCCCATTCCCCGCCCATGCCCAGTCCCAGCAGCGAGCGCCAGACGATCAACTGCGTCACGCTGCCGGCGGTGGCCGTGCCCAGCGAGCAGAAGGAATAGATCAGTATCGTAGCCATCAGCGCCCGGCTGCGGCCGACGCGGTCGGCCACGACGCCGAAGATGATGCCGCCGACCGAGGAGGTCAACAGCGAGACGGTCACCAGCAACCCCGCCGTGTCGAGTCCGAAGCCGAACTCCTTTTGCAGCGTGGGAATGGCCATCAGATAGATGACAAAGTCCAGGGCGTCGAGCATCCACCCCGCCTGCGCCGCCAGCAGCGTTTTCCATTGCGCGGCGGTCAGGTCGCGATGCCACGGGCCGGGGGATTCGTTGGGTGTTGGTTGCACGGCGATTGGGTCTGCCCTTGATTTGTCGGTTGATGAGGATACTGGTGCGTGTCTCCCAATATATCCATTTAGCCCCCGGTGAATACACCGGGGGCACGATCCGGAGAAATCGCAAACGTTGCCCCCGCTGTATTCACCGGGGGCTATTGATGCTCAGAAAACTAATGCAACACCCGTTTAGCGGCCGTCGGCACGACGGCCCGTGTTCAGCCGCTGGCCGACGTGCCGTCGGCCGCTAAACAGTTGCATTACTTATCCGACTGTCGATAAATGGTTGTTTGGGTGATTGTTTCCAAAATCCGAGAATGGATAGAATTATGTGGGCGGCTTTCCGAACCCGCCGCCCCCGGGGGTCTGAATGGTGAGCACGTCGCCGGGATGGGCGGTGAAACTGACGGCGGCCGGGAGGGCTTCCGTCGCTCCGTCGGCGCAGCGATCTATTGTGCCCCAGTGCGCCGGCCTGGCCCCCTTCGAGACTGTATGGCGCGTAAGGACCACGGCGCTGGGTAAGCAACGAGACCTTCAGGTCGGCGAGGAACTCGATGCGGCGAACGGCCCCGTCGCCGCCGCGGCGTAGGCCTGCTCCGCCGGACCCGCGACGGATGGAGAACTCCCACAGCCGCACGGGGTAGCGTTGTTCGAGAACCTCGGGGTCGGTGGCCCGGGTGTTCGTCATGTGGGTGTGGACCGCGTCCGCCCCGTCGGCCTCCGGCGTGGCCCCCGCGCCGCCGCAGATCGTTTCGTAATAGCCGCTCGTCCCGTTGCCGAACAGGAGGTTGTTCATGGTCCCCTGGCTGGCGGCGGCGATTCCCAATGCGCCCAGGATAACGTCGACAATGCGCTGTGAGGTCTCGACGTTGCCGCCGACCACGGCGGGGCACTCCGCGGGCGATCGCGCCGGGAGGCGGATTGAGCAGGCACTCCGGCACGACGATCCGGATCGGCGCGAGCACGCCCTGGTTCAAGGGGATGTCCTCTTGGATCAGGCAGCGGAGGCAGTACATGACGGCCGCGGTGACGATGGCCCGGTTGGCGTTCAGGTTGCCGGGCAGGACGGGCCCGGTGCCGGTGAAGTCGATCACGGCCCTCACCCCCGGCCCCTCTTCCAAAGGGCGATGGGAGCATTCGGCCCTCACCCCCGGCCCCTCTCCCAAAGGGCGAGGGGAGCATTCGGCCCTCACCCCCGGCCCCTCTCCCAAAGGGCGAGGGGAGCATTCGGCCCTCACCCCCGGCCCCTCTCCCAAAGGGCGAGGGGAGCATTCGGCCCTCACCCCCGGCCCCTCTCCCAAAGGGCGAGGGGAGCATTCGGCCCTCACCCCCGGCCCCTCTCCCAAAGGGCGAGGGGAGCATTCGGCTCTCACCCCCGGCCCGTCTCCCAAAGGGAGAGGGGAGCTTTCGGCCCTCACCCCCGGCCCCTCTCCCAAAGGGCGATGGGAGCATTCGGCCATCATCCCCAGCCCCTTTTCCAAAGGGAGAGGGGAGTTTTCGTCGGCAATGGTGATGGTCACAACGATCGGCGAGCCGTCGTCGAGATGGTCGGTGAACTGGTAGCGGCCCGGGGTGAGCCCGGCCAGCGCGGCCCGCATCTTCTGCTCCGCCGCGCGCGTTGGATATGGCCCATGTACGCACTGACCACGTCCCACGAGTAGCGGTCGATCAGGCGGAGCAGGTCTTGCACCCCCTGGCGATTGGCGGCGATCTGCGCGGCGACGTCGGCCAGATTGTCGTGGATGTTTCTGGTCGGATACGGCCCGGCGAGCAGGGCCGCCTCCAAACGGTCGAATCGCGGCCGGCCGGCGTCGACCAGCTTGAGGTTCCGAATCACCGCGCCCTCCTCGGCCAGGTTTGTGGAGAAAGGGGGCATCGAGCCGGGCGTCTTGCCGCCGATCTCCGCATGGTGCGCCCGGCTGGCCGTGAAAAACAGCAGCCGCCCCGTGCCGGGATCGTGTAGCGGAGTGACCACGGTAACGTCGGGCAGGTGCGAGCCGCCGCCGTACGGGTCGTTGGTCACAAACACGTCGCCCGGCCGGATCTCGGGATTTTCGCGGAGGATGTGCCGCACCGTTTCGCCCATCGCGCCCGAGGTGCACCGGAATGTGCGGCGCGTTCACCACCAGATCGCCCGCCGGCGTAAACAGGGCGCAACTGAAATCGAGCCGCTCCTTCACGTTCACGCTGGTGGCCGTGTTCCGCAGCGTGACTCCCATCTGCTCGGCGATGCCGACGAAGTGATTGTTGAAGACTTCGAGCATCACCGGGTCCGACTCGGTGGTTTCCGCGCGGCAGGGCGGGCGCCGACCGGCACGTATCCGTCAGGAGCAAGTCGCCGCCGCTGAGGACTTCGCCCTGCCAGCCGGGATCGACGACCGTGGTCGAGGTCGGCTCGCAGAGAATGGCGGGGCCGTCGATCACGTCGCCCGCTCGGATCGACTCGCGGAGGAAGACGCCGGTCTGATGCGGCCGGGCCTCGAACCAGGTCTCGACCGTCCGCGCCGGCTGGGCCTCGCGATGCGCCGCGGGCAGCGAGGGCGCCAGTCGGCTGCCCGCTCCGGCGACCGCCTCGACCCGCGCCGCAACAATTTCCAGCGCCCGGCCCTCATGGACGTAGCCGTACAATTTTTGGTGTTCGGCGACGTAGGCTCGGGCGTAGTCACTGTTTACATGCACCGTCGTATTTTGTGGTGCGGCCGTCTCGGCTGCATCTGGCAGGCGGGACGCCTGCACCACAATTTTCTTCTGGAAAACCGCATCACTGCCCGCGTCGGGCTGTGGAATGGTCAAATAGGAATCGAAGCCCCGGTAGCGGAGGTCGAGGAAGCGGCGGACTTCGATCCGCTCCCGGGGGTAGCCCTCCTGAACGATTTCCGCGCAGGCCTCCTCGGCAAGCTGCCGGAACGTGGGTTCCAGTTCGGCCAGCGCGGACACGGAGTACGGCTGGTAGACCCCGGCCACGCGGTGCCGGACGACGTCGGCCATGCCGATCCCGTAGGCGCTCAGCACGCCGGCGTCGGGCGAGCAGAGGACCTGACGGATGCCCAGTTCGCGGGCGACGGCGCAGGCGTGCTGGCCCGCGGCCCCGCCAAACGCCACCAGCAGGTACTGCCGCGGATCGGCGCCCTTGGCGATGGAGATCGTGCGAATCGCTTGCACCATCTTCGTGTTGGCGACGCGGAGAAAGCCGTCGGCCAACTCGTGCGGTTCGTAATCCCGCCCGGCGGCTTGGGCGATCTCGCGGCAAATCGCCTGCAACCGCGACTCGACGACCGGGCGATCGAGCGGAAAGGGGAAATGCGCGGCGAGGATTTTGCCCTGATAGAAGTTCATGTCGGTAACGGCCAGCGGCCCGCCGCGCCCATAGCAGGCCGGGCCGGGATCGGCCGCGGCGCTCGCGGGACCGACCGTCAGCTTCACGCCGTCGAAGCGGCAGATCGAGCCGCCCCCAGAGGCCACGGTCTCGATGGCCATCATCGGAGCGACGATGCGGACCCCGGCCTTCTCGGTTTCGTACTCACGCTGGTAGCCGCCCTCGAAGCGGGAGACGTCGGTGCTGGTCCCGCCCATGTCGAAGCCGATGGCCCGCTGGAAACCGGCCGCTTGGGCGACTTTCGAGAATCCGATCACTCCGCCCGCCGGGCCGGAAAGGATGCTGTCCTTGCCGACGAAGGAGTCGGCCTCGACCAGACCGCCGGCCGAAGTGAGGATTTGCAACTGCCCGGCGCCGAGCACCCGGCCATTGCTAATTTTGTGAGTTTTGTTGGGGCGGCAGTTGTACTGCCGCCCCGGGGTGGCAGTACAACTGCCACCCCAACATCCACAATCTATGTCATGGCCGGGTAAAAGCGACGCGCAGCCCGTCGATATACGCCCGCAGGACCGGGTTCAGGTAGGCGTCGACGACGGTGGTGTCGCCGCGGGAGACGATTTTCACCAGCGGGGCGACGCGGCTGGAGATGCTGATTTCGGCAAAGCCCGCCTCCCGGGCCAGCCGGCCGACCAATTCTTCGTGTGCGGGATGAATGTACGCATGCAGCAGGCAGATGGCCAGCGATTCGATTCCCTCGCGGTGCAGCGCGGCCAATTGAGCGCGAATCGCTTCGGCGTCGGGCGCCTTGAGCACCGTGCCGTCGGCGGCGATCCGCTCGTCGATCTCGACCACGGCCGAGAAGAGCGGCTCCGGCTTGCGAATCGCCAGATCGAACAGCCGGGGGCGGTTCTGATAGCCGATCCGCAAGATGTCGCCGAAGCCGAGCGTCGTCACCAGGGCCGTCGCAGCCCCCTGCCGCGTGAGCAGGGCGTTCGTGCCGCGCGTCGTCCCCAGCCGAACAATCACCGGCGGAATGGCGTCCGCGCGTCCCAGTCCCAGCAAATAGCGGATGCCGCGGATCGGCGCTTCCTCGTCGGAGACAAGCTCATAAGATTGCCCCGCCGTGGGAGCAACGTCCATCCGCTCGGCAAGCAGCAGCACGCGTTGCTCGCGGTAGAAGCCCGCAACGTTCGCCTCGGCCGCGATCGCCCCCTGCCGATCGAGTAACCTTATGCGACAACCGTCCCAATAACCGGGCGGATCGGCCAGCCGGGCGGGATCGACGATCTTCCCGCGGTCCGAACCGGGCGCTGCCGCCCCTTTCGCCGCGCCGGAACTGAGCAGTTTATGCCGCAGCAGCCGGCCGTCGGGACGCCGCCCGATGCAATCGGTAAAAGTCCCTCCCACGTCTATCCAGAATTGCCACATCGGGAATAGGGGCCGAATCCTTTGGTCTATGAGACAGTGATTTGCACGGCCGACTGCGAATCCGTCTTCTCTCGGATAAGGCGACATCGCGCCGCGGCTCGATTAAGCACGTTGGAGGCGGTTTTTCAGTCGGCGAGAACCGCCTTCTAGTTGGAAAAGGCGATTCGCAATCGGAGCGCCATGGCGGCAAGCTACCATTTCCACCACGAGTTGTCAACATTGTGATTTTCGTCCAGCATGCGCTCGTGGTTGATCGCTTTGGCGTTATAAACTCGACGCATCCCCGCCATGAATATGTTGAACTTGCTTTGCAAACCGGTTGGCAGGAACAATCGTAGATATTGCCGGCAACCGGCAATTCCGCTAATATCATCCGCGTCTGAGACAACACGATGCGTCATCTCTAAAATCTGATTTTCGGAATTGGCATTCGTTTTTTCAGTCCCCTTCGCAATCCCAGGTCACTTACCGGACACCGGCCATGCTTTATCTGCAAAAAGGCGAATTTCAGAAACTCGTGCGTTGGATGGCCGGCCGCTGGATGACGGCCAATCAGGCCACCTGTTTCGGCATCCTGTTCGTTCTGCTGACCGCTGCGGCCTTTTATGTGGGGCTCAGTTACGAAGGCTGCCGCTGGATGCTGTTGTTGGTCCCGCCGTTCTTGATTCTGCGGATGGCGAATGAACGCCCTGGACGGGATGCTCGCCCGGGAATACGGCACCGGCAGCGTCGCCGGAGAATTGTTCAACGAGGGACTGGACGTGATCGGCGATACGATTTGTTACGGCAGTCTGTTTTTCGTGCCGGACGGACCGATGCTCAGCCTGACGCTGTTGTTGATCCTGTCCTGGATGGCGGAGTTTTTCGGCGTATTAGGAAAAGGATTTCCCGGCGGGGTCCGCCGGCATGAGACGTTCTTGGGCGGAAAACCCGACCGGGCCGTTTGGATGTCGATCCTGGCACTGCTGCTCTTCTTCGTGCCCGGTTTCATCGGCGACGTGCCCTATTACTTGCTGACGATGTCGGTGTTCGTATTTGCGACCAGCGTCATTCGCATTCGCAAAACACTGCTCGCGGCGAAGGGGGAGAAATACGAGTCGTACACTTGGATCGGAAGGTGAACGGATGAAGCCCGCACGGATGCTGCTGTTGGCGCTGATTATCGGCATTTCGTTGTGTCTTCTGGTGCAAAGAGAAGACCTCAGGATGCTGTCGGTGATGGTTCCCTTGCTGGGCGTCCTGCTGTTTTTCTCCTTGGTATGGCGGTGGATGAAATGGCGGACTCTTCCCGCCGCCGATGAAATCCGCGACCGCACGTTGACCTGGTGGTGGATGACCGCCGTTTTCTTCCTGGCGATTGCCACGCACCGCGTCGTATCGTTCGTGTTTCTCGGTTTTCTGTGTTTTGGGGCGCTGCGGGAGTATTTTTCGCTGCTCCCCGCGGAAGAAATGGTTTCCGGGCGAATTGTCTCCTTCAAGGATCGGTTTTCAATCCTCGTCTGCTATCTGTCCATTCCGGCGGTAATTTACATCGCGTACATCAATTGGTACAACTTGTTCGTCATTTTCATACCGGTATACCTCGTCCTTCTCCTGCCGATTCTCTTCGTTCTGCAAAACCGGACGCAGGGTAGCCTGAAATCGCTGGCCGTGCTCTCGCTGGGGCTGCTGTTCTTCGTCTACAACCTGGGTCATTGCCTGTTCATGATCAACTTCGGCGCGATCCTCTTGATGTATTGCTTCACGCTGACCGAAGTGCGGGACTTGCTGTCGTACTGGATCGGCAAGTCGTTCGCAGCGCTCGGGGGGAGGATGGAGGACGGTTTTTGGAAACGGGCGCTCGAAACCCGCATCGCCCCCGCTGTCAGCCCCAAAAAGACCTGGGCGGCCGGGTTATGCGCCGCCGTCTTGACCGCGGCGGCGTCGTTGCTCTTCGTGCCGTTGCTGCCCGATTTTCCCCAAGGCAGATTGTCGCTTCAGTATTGCGCGTTCGTCGGTTTAATGATCGGGATAGCGGGCCTGTTCGGCGACCTTGTCTTCTCGATGATCAAGCGCGACATCGGCGTGAAGGATTCCGGGGCGACATTACCCGGCCACGGCGGCATCATCGACCGCGTCGACAGCCTGGTCTTTACCACGCCCGTCACGTTTCATCTGATCCACTGGCTCTATTTCTGAAGTATCCAAATCGACGATTGAAACCGCCTGCCGAGACTTTTCAACAAGCAGTCGGCCCCGGACCATCGCGAAACAAAGCCCGTGAATCCATCACCGCGCAATCCCGCAAGTCAATCGTTGCACGCGGGACTGAAGGCGGCGAGGAGGTCCTTCTCCTTGTCCAGCCGAGACTGCTCCGATTCGTCCGACTGCAGGCAGATGCAATTGGCGCCCAGCCGCAAGAGGTCCTGTGCTTTGCGGTGCTTGTCGAACGGTTGCGAGAGGTCCTCGGTGTTGCCCACGTAGAGAACCTTGTGCCGCTGCTCTCCGTGGGCGTCGTGAGCGCGATAGGCGATCATGTACACTCCGCCGATCTTGCGGAAATGCGCGCCGAAGGGGAACACCTTGAAACGGTATTGATTGCCGGAATCGCCTTTGAACATAGCTCGGCCTAGAGACGCCATTTTCCGCTCCTTTGCGGTTGGAACAAAACTGGAACCAATTCAGCCGTCTGCGGTGACGAACGAATCACGGCAAATGATGAACGGGAGGAAACTGAGAAAACAGAGTAAACAGAGACGATTTCACTCTGTTGCCTCGGTTTTCTCCCGTCTAATAATCTTCCGAACGGCATGCAGCGTTATTCCTGGTGAGCGTCGCCGTCGCTGGTCACTACTCGGACGTCGGCCTCTTCGGGCCGCTCTTTGCGGATCCGGCGGCGTTCTTGTTTGGCCTCCGCCTTCTGCCGCTTGATGGTTTCCCGCTGACGTTTGGCGTATGTATTTTTATCTCTTGCCATAAACGCTCCCTCCGGCCGTAGCAGCCGAAATAGACGATCCGTCAGAAATTGACGGACGGAATTATGTCGGGGCGGCGGTCGTGCCGTCGCCCTGGTCGATGATAGGCGGCGGATAATCGTCGCACAATAAATACAAGCGGATCAGCCGCGATCCAAGAGACATCCGCGGCAGGTCGCCGACCAAAGGCGACTCGGAGCGAAGGAGTTGGAGGGAAGCTGAGGGGCCTACGGTCCCTTCCTCACAATCGGCATTATAGCACGATTGGTTCCCTTTGGATAGAGCGCTCGAACTTGGCGCCGCAAGACGTAACGTTACGCACTTTGTGTTGTTCGGTCGGCTGCTTGTTGAGCATCGGATAAACAATGTCGAGAACGATAGCCGGCGGCCAACCGCCGCCGGTGGCGAAACCCGCTGATTCAATGTATTCCAGGGCCCGTTGACCCCCGGCTAAGGTTCCAAATACATGGATTGTCGAGGTTGCGCCACCCCCCGGGTGTGTTTTTGTTGAGCCGTCGGCAAACTATAATAGATATAGCGCCAGGAGCCATTCCAGTGTCGGGAATTTCCAACAAACCGCCCCCGTTGCCCCCCAACTCGAAATCCAAGGATCCGACCTCCTTGGCCCGGCGGGGTTGGCTGTCCGACCAGGTTCACATCGAGTCCTCGGCCTGGCTGATCAGTTTCCTGATTCACGGCACGGCGTTGTTCATCCTGGGGTTGATTACCTTCAACGTCGAGTCGGGCAGCGCTCAGATGAGCCTGATGGCCCAAATCGGCAAAGACGAGCCGGTGGTGGAGAGCGTCGCCCGTCAGCCGCTGATCGTCACCCCGGACGTCGAAGAAGGCGCCCGATCGAAGAAAATCCCCACGGAGGTTCCGCTGCCGGCCGTGCCGCTCGACGTGCCCAAAATCATCTTGCCGGTCGAATCGCCGACGGTGGCGAAAGAGTCCCGGCCGGCGGCGTCCTCGCGTCCGGCCAAGCCCACCCCAAAGCCAAGCGGCAAGCCCCGTGCAATCACCACGCCCACCGGGGGCGGATGGGAGGGGCGCGATCCGGACGCCAGGCCCCGCTTGGCGCGAAACTCCGGCGGCAACAAGCAGAGCGAGGCGGCCGTCGAGCGCGGACTCCGTTGGCTGGCGGCACATCAACGCGCGGACGGGAGTTGGAGCTTCGACCTGACGAAACCGCCCTGCAACGGACTATGCCGCAATTCCGGCACGGAGGCGAGCGTCACCGCCGCCACCGGCCTGGCCCTGCTCCCCTTCCTCGGCGCAGGCTACACGCACAAACAGGGCGAACACCAAGCGGTGGTCAAACGAGGACTGTACGCCCTCGGCGCGCAGGCCCTGGTGACGCCGCACGGCATCGATCTCCGCGGCGGCGGCACGATGTACGCCCAGGGCATTGCCGCTATCGCCCTGTGCGAGGCTTACGGCATGACCCGCGACGAGGCCTTGAAGGAGGCCGCGCAGGGGCGCTGCAGTTCATCGTCTACGCCCAGGACCTCAAGGGGGGCGGCTGGCGATACACACCGGGCGAGCCGGGCGACGTCACCGTCACCGGCTGGCAATTGATGGCCCTGCGCAGCGGACAACTCGCCCGGCTGAGAGTTCCCTCGCCCACGATCGGAATGGTCGAGCAGTTCCTCGACAGCGTGCAGACCGACGGCGGCGCGAGATACCGCTACCAGGTCCAGCGCAAACCGGAGCGGACCACCACGGCCGTGGGCCTGCTCTGCCGGATGTATCTCGGCTGGGACCGCGACCGGCCGGCGCTGTACCAGGGGGTCAATTTTCTGCACGGTTGGGGCCCCTCGAAAACCAACATCTACTACGATTATTATGCCACCCAGGTGCTGCACTTCTGGGAAGGACCCGAGTGGCAGGCCTGGAACGTCAAGATGCGCGACCACCTCGTCGCCACGCAGGCGCAAACGAGCCACGAGGCCGGCAGTTGGCACTTCGACGATCCCTATGGCAACCGCGGCGGCCGGCTCTACACCACGGCCATGGCCGTCATGATCCTCGAAGTCTATTACAGCCACATGCCGCTGTTCGGGCCGCGGGCGGTCAGAGAGCCGCACTGAGCGGGACTGTCCCAATTTTCGTGTCAACGAAAATGGGACTGTCCCCTTGGCGGTATGAGCGGCCGCCGGCGTCCCCTTTCGCGATTTTGCCAGGTTTGTTAGGCTATGGTAGCACTGAGCATCGTCCGTTGCGAAACCGCAAGCGGCTGGTTTGCGTATCACGGATTTCCAGCATTTTTGCACGGCGAAACCGCAAGCGGCTGGTTTGTGTTCCCCGAGACCCGCATCCCCGCAACCCCGCATCCCCGAACCCCCGATCTTGCCCGTGTCCGAACCGACCCGCATTACTCCGCGAACGTTGAAGGGATTCCGCGACTGGCCGCCGGAGGCGATGATTCCCCGCGAGCGGTTGATCGACACCGCCCGGCGCGTTTTCCGCTCGTACGGATTTTCGCCGATCGACACCCCGGCGCTGGAATACCTCGACATTCTCTCCGGCAAGGGGAGCGAGGAGACCGACAAGCAACTCTATAAGTTTCAGGACCACGGTGGCCGCTGGGTGGGGATGCGGTTCGACCTGACGGTGCCGCTGGCGCGGTTCGCCGCCCAGCACATCGACAAGCTGGGCACGCCGCTGAAGCGTTACCACATCGCCACGGTCTGGCGCGGCGAGAACACGCAGCGGGGCCGCTTCCGCGAGTTCATGCAGTGCGATTTCGACACCATCGGCGCCCGCTCGACCGCCGCCGACGTGGAAACCGTGCTGGTCATTCACGAACTGCTCCGCGAGATCGGCTTCACCGAGTTCACCATTCGGCTGAACAACCGGCTGGTGCTGACCGGGCTGCTGGAATCGTTCGGTCTGGCCGCGCGCTCGACCGCCGTGCTCCGCGCGTTGGACAAGCTGGCCAAGATCGGCCCCGACGCCGTCGCCGAGGAGATGGTCGCCGCGGCCGGGGCCACGCCCGAACAGGCCCGGGGCGTCTTGCGGCTCAGCGAAATCTCCGGCGGTAACGACGAGGTCCTCCGTCAAGTCGAATCGCTGCTGGCCGGCAGCGAAACCGGGCTGGCCGGCGTCGCCCGGCTCCGGGAGGTAATCGAGGGGGCGGCGGCCGGCGGTGTGCCCGACGACCGGCTGCGGCTCGATCTGTCCATCGCCCGGGGTTTGGACTACTACACCGGCTCGGTCTTCGAGACGTTTCTCGACGCCCTGCCGGGCATCGGCAGCGTCTGCTCCGGCGGACGGTACGACAATCTGGCCGCGCTGTTCACCGCGCAGGAATTGCCGGGCGTCGGGGCTTCGCTCGGGCTGGACCGCCTGCTGGCCGCGATGGAAGAGCTGGGCATGATCGAGCGGGTCGCCACGCCCGCCCCCGTGTTCATCCCTTTCTTCGACCAGGACCGGCTGCACGATTATCTCCGCCTGGCCGCGGCGCTTCGCGCCTCGGGCGTCGGCGTCGAACTGTACCCGGACCCCAAACGTCTCGGCCAGCAACTAAAATACGCCGACCGCCGCGGCTTCCGCGTGGCCCTGATCGCCGGCGGCGACGAGTTCGCCAAGGGTGTCTGCCAGGTGAAAGACCTGCGAACCGGCGCGAAGCAGGACGTTCCGCTGACGGCCGGCGCGGCCGAGGTCATCGCGGCGGTAACTCGAATCCTGACGGAATGACGAAAGGGTGATTTAAGCATGTCTGTTGCCGCCGTATTTCAATGTTGTGCGGAAGCGATTCGTAAAGGGATGCTTATTGAGCGCGAGAGCAGCAGAGACAAGGAATTTCATTTCCAGGATTGGTTTCGGAGGCGGTTGTTGGAAACTGGGATAAATTTCGATCAAGGAGGAAGAAACTCATACCCCGACTTCACGTTGGTGAAATTCACTGAGGGTTATGAAATCAAGGGGCTGGCCTACCCCGGGCGCGACGCCAGCTTCGACAGCAACAGCCAAGTTCCCACCGGACAATGCAACGGCCGGACAATTTACTATGTGTTCGGCCGTTATCCAAAGAATCCCGATGGGAATACTTTTCCTGTGCTCGATTTGGTCGTCTGCCACGGCGACTTTCTCAACGTGGACCATGAGTACCAACACAAGAACAAGAGCGTCAAGGGATTTGGGAGCTATGGCGACATTCTCATTCGTGATCGAAAGATGTACGTCGTTCCCACGCCCTTCAGGCTTGTCAAAGGCGTGGCGCATCGTCAGACGCTGATATTGCCGGTGGAAATACAGCTAGACAAGTCGTTCATTTCCGTCGGAACGCTAAAGCGGGCGGAAGCACCCAGCATGGTTGTGGGATATTCCTTCGACTTGCGGACAAACCGTCTTGTGCCGCGGACGGTCCCAAATCCTGGAGCGGGAAAAGAACACGTCTTCCATGCTTGGCGGCTGAAGGGTTCGGACATCGCGCCGGCGACAATGCGCGATATTGGTGCGATCGGGGTCGGAATTGAAAGATGTCCGCGAGACAGAAAATGAATAGACCGCGACTCATTGAAAGGGACGCTTTCCCCTTCGAGTTTCTCTCGAAGCTGGGTGAGCGCGAGAGTTGGCGAAAAGAGGTCCATCGGCCGATTTATCACGTACATAAATGGTGGGCAAAACGGCTGGGGACCGTCTTCCGGGGGGTTCTGCTGGGCTGCTTGTTGCCCGACGACGTGGATTTAGCCGAACAGTTCTATCGTCGCCACGCCTTCTCCGACAAGACCGTATTCGATCCGTTCATGGGATCGGGGACCACTGTCGGCGAGGCGCACAAACTCGGTTTGACCGCACTGGGACGCGACATCAATCCGGTCGCCGTGGAAAGCGTCCGCGTTGCCTTAGGCCCCCTGGACCGCGCAAGATCAAGCGGCACTTCGAGGAGTTGTCTCACGGCGTGGGAGAAACGATCCGCGCACTCTATTTTTCCGAGGATTCGCGGAGTCGAATCTGCGACGTGCTGTATTATTTCTGGGTCATGCAAACGGCATGTCCCGAATGCGGAGAAACCGTGGACTTATTCCCGTCCTACGTTTTCGCCAAGAACGCTCGCCCGCATAAAAATCCGGCGGTTCAAATTCTTTGCCCATCGTGCGGTCAGGTGTTTGGCGGGATATATGGCCAAACGAACGTCTGCTGTCCGGCGTGTGATTTCGTCTTCCACCCGGCGCGCGGGCCGGCGCGGTCGAATGGCCTTCTGCGGACAATGCCGCGCGGAGTTTGCCATTATCGACGCCGTCCAAGGCAAGAGGCCGCCCTTTCGATTGTACGCAAAGCTCGTTCTGAGGAGGGACGGCGAGAAGGAATACCTTCCCCCGTTGCCAGGCGACTTCGAGGCTTATGACCGTTGTTCCGGTTTGCTTCGAGAGAAGGCGGCCGATGGCGGTTCTGGCGATTCCGGCTCTCGCTCTACAGCATGGCTACAACACCAGACAGGCAATGAAATATGGGTTCCGTCATTGGCGGGATTTTTTTAACGACCGGCAACTCCTAGCACTTCTGTTGCTTCGTGCGGCAATTGCCGATCTTGCCGACGTTCCGTCAAGGGAGGCCCTGCTGACCTTGTTCTCGGGCGTTCTCGAATTCAACAATCTGTTCGCTTCCTACAAAGGCGAGGGCACGGGGGCGGTGCGGCACATGTTCTCCCACCACATCCTCAAGCCGGAACGCATGCCCATTGAGGCCAACGTGTGGGGAACGTCGAAAAGCTCCGGTTCCTTCTCCAACCTCTTCCGCAGCCGTTTGATGCGCGCCCTTGACTACCGCGATTCACCCACGGAAGTCAACGGAACGGGCCGCGCAAGCGGACGTGTGTGCTCCCCGCCGTTCTCGGGCACTTTGCACCCCTGGGGAACTGCTTTGCCGCCGCGGGCAATTGCTCTTTCCTGCGGGGATTCTTCCACTTCTGAACTACATGAAAAGAGTTTGGACTTAGTCGTAACCGATCCGCCTTTCTTCGATAATGTCCATTATTCTGAATTGGCCGATTTTTTCCAAGCCTGGCGGCAATCCTCCAACGCTCAACCGCCGCCGAGCACGCGAAATACGAAGGAGGTCCAGGATGCCGACGCCGAAGAGTTCTCGAACAAGCTGCGGGCAGTCTTTGGCGAATGTCACCGCGTCTTGAAGGACAACGGACTTCTTGCGTTCACTTATCACCATTCTCGGGACGACGGCTGGAGGGCCTTGGCCGCAGCGATTATCGAGGCCGGGTTCACCGTTGTCAATTCGCATCCCGTCAAGTCGGAAATGTCGGTCGCCACGCCAAAATCCCAAGCAAAGGAACCGATCCAACTTGACATCATCGTCGTCTGCAAAAAGGCGACTACATACAATAATCACGTCGCGGTGCAGGATGCCCTGGCTTCAGGCAAGGATAAACTACGCCGTCTGCAAGCGGCAGGGTTTCATCTTTCTCGGAACGATAGAAGGGTTGTCCTCTATGGACAACTGCTGACAACCTTGGAAACCGCATCCGAAGCAGATGCCTTCCACAATCACGTGGATCGCGAACTGGACGAAACGCTTCTCCCCGCACTTGCCGCTCCACATTCTATGCCCCTGTTCCCGGATGGTTGAGCAATGGGCAACCCACCACTACTTTACGATGGCAAGCGACACGCCGCGGCGCATACCGCCGAATACCTCTTCAACCAACTGATCCCCTACATCGGCAACAAGCGGAAGCTGCTGGGGCTGATCCAGCGGGCGATCCGCCGGACCGGCGCCGAAGGGGGCACGTTCGTCGATTTCTTCGCCGGCAGCGGAGTCGTCGCCCGGCTGGCCAAGATGCTGGGCTATCGCGCCATTGCCAACGACTGGGAGCCCTACGCCGAGGCGCTCAACCGCTGCTACGTGGCCTGCAATCGCCCGCCCGATTTTTCAGGACTCGGCGGATACGAAGGGGCAATCAAACGATTGAACGCACTGCCGCCGCAGGCCGGTTGGGTGACGGACCATCTTTGCCCGCCGGACGACGATGACTTCGACATCCGCCGCGACCGATTGTTCTACATGCGGAAAAACGGCCTGCGGATCGACGCTGTTCGCGGGCAAATCGCGGCCTGGAAGCAGGCCGGACGAATCAACGCCGCCGAAGAAGCGTGTCTGCTGGCCCCGCTGGTCTATCAGGCCTGCTACCGCAGCAACACCAGCGGAGTGTTCAAGGGGTTTCACAACGGCTGGGGCGGACAAACCGGCACGGCCCTGTATCGCATCGCCGGCGATCTGCGGCTCGAGCCGGCCGTGTTTTTCGACAACGGGCTGGACAATCAGGTCTTCCGCGAGGACGCCCAAGCGCTGGCCGAGCGGCTCGCGGGCGAGAACGTGGAAATCGCCTACCTCGATCCGCCCTACAATCAGCATCCTTACGGCAGCAACTACCACGTGCTGAATAGCGTGGTCCTCTGGGACAAGCCGCCGCTTACGCGCCGCATTGGCCGCGGCACGAAGGCCGCCATCCGGCTCGACTGGCGGACCGAGCGCCGCAGCGCGTACAACTATCCGTGCGAGGCGGCGGCCGCCTATCGGCGGTTGCTCGAGACGATCGACGCCCGCTATATCCTCACCAGCTACAGCACCGACGGCATGATCCCGCTCGAAGATCTGCTGCAATGCAACGTCGAGCGTGGCCGCGTCGCCATTGAAATGCAGGGCTACAAGCGATACCGGGTCAGTTCGCAACGGTTTTCAAAGAAGCCGATGAACGTCGAGTTCCTGCTGATCGTCGATAGCCGGCGCCGCGGCGGCGCTTCAGTGGATGAGCTTCGCGCCGCAATCGAAGCCCACGAGCGGCTAGTGCTGACTGCTCATCCGGAGACGGGCGCGTAAGTAGGGTGGGTCAAGCGCAGCGCGGAATGTAGGGTGGGACAAGCGAAGCGCGGTCCCACCAGCACAGGATTTCGCTCGCTCATGGTGGGACCGCGCTTCGCTTGTCCCACCCTACAGCTACACTTACAGCGTCTTATGGAACCGCCGCACGGCCAGCCAGAGCATGGTGGTCCCCAACGCGAAGAGCGCGAGCATTTGCGGCCACAAAATATCCAGCCCCACGCCCTTCAGAAAAATGCTCCGCACGACCACCAGAAAATAGCGCAGCGGATTGACCAGCGTCATCCATTGCACCACCTGGGGCATGTTGGCGATCGGAAAGGCGAAGCCGGAGAGCAGCATCGCCGGAAAAAACACCAGGAAGGTGGTCATCATCGCCTGCTGCTGCGTTTCGCTGAAGGTCGAGACCAGCAGGCCCGCCGCCGAGCGTGTTCATCAGGAACAGAACCGTTCCCAACAGCAGCAGAACGACGGCCCCGCGGATGGGAACCTCGAACCAGAACACGCCGATCAGGGCCACGATGATCGCCTGGGCCAGGCCGATCAGGGCGAAGGGAATCGTCTTGCCGAGGATGAACTCCGCCGGCGTGATCGGCGTGACCATGATCTGCTCGATGGTGCCGATCTCCTTTTCCCGCACCACGGCCATGCTGGTCAGCAGCAGCGTGCTCAGGGCCACGACGATCATCAGCACGCCGGGGACGAAGAAGTTGCGGCTCTCCAGGTTTTCGTTGAACCAGGCGCGGGTCCGCAGGTCGATCGTGCCGGTCTTCCCGGCGGGGCCGAACTTCCGCTGGACCCGCTCGACCAGCACGTGCTCCGAGTAGGCGGTGGCGATTTTCACCGCGTAGCTGGCCACGATGCCGGCCGTGTTCGAGTCGGTGCCGTCGATCAGCACTTGCAGCCGGGCGGTGCGGCCGGCATCGATGTCCTCGGCGAAGCCGTGCATGAAATGCAGCACCACGCTCACCTCGCCCCGGTCGAGCAGGTCCCGGGCCGCGTCGTCGTCGCCGATCCGCTCGGTCACGTCGAAATAGCCCGAGCTGACGAACCGGGCGATCAGATCGCGGCTGGGCCGGCTGTTGTCGCGGTCGTAGACGGCCGTCCGCACGTGTTTCACGTCGGTCGAGACGGCGTAGCCGATCACCAGCACCTGCACGCAGGGGATCAAGAAAATCACGACCCTCATCCGCGGGTCCCGAAAGACCTGGATGAACTCCTTGATCAGCATGTGTTTGACGCGCTCGAACATTATCAATCTCCCCTCGCCCTCTGGGAGAGGGGCCGGGGGTGAGGGCCGCTGCGGCGTCATTCGCCAGTTGGTCAGCAGAACCTCAGTTTTCCGTTTTACTACCTCCCCTCTCCCTTTGGGAGAGGGGCCGGGGGTGAGGGCCGTTGCGGCGTCATTCGCCAGTTGGTCAGCAGAACCTCAGTTTTCCGTTTTACTACCTCCCCTCGCCCTTTGGGAGAGGGGCCGGGGGTGAGGGCCGTTGCGGCGTCGTTCGCCAGTTGGTCAGCAGAACCTCAGTTTTCCGTTTTACTACGTCCCCTCGCCCTTTGGGAGAGGGGCCGGGGGTGAGGGCCGTTGCGGCGTCATTCGCCAGTTGGTCAGCAGAACCTCAGTTTTCCGTTTTACTACCTCCCCTCGCCCTTTGGGAGAGGGGCCGGGGGTGAGGGCCGTTGCGGCGTCGTTCGCCAGTTGGTCAGCAGAACCTCAGTTTTCCGTTTTACTACCTCCCCTCGCCCTTTGGGAGAGGGGCCGGGGGTGAGGGCCGTTGCGGCGTCGTTCGCCAGTTGGTCAGCAGAACCTCAGTTTTCCAATTTGAGGCTTCTCGCCCTCCTCGCGAGTTAAACGCATCCAAATTGCTATGCAACAGAATTTCACTTTGCGAGTTTTGCATTCGAGACTGGCAAAATGGCGCAACACATTGTGTGGCAATGAATTGTGGATTGTAAAACGGCCGCCGTCGCCCCCCTCCTATGACGGCAGGGTGTTGCATCGGTGAGACACTCAAGACATTTTGCTCGCCCGCCGGGGCCTGGGCGCATACCGCGACACCCATCAGTCCGCATACCAACTTGTCAAAGATCTCCGCCGGCCGAGACCACGTATGCGTGTGAAAACAACTTGACAAACATTCCGTCGGCAAAGGAACGCTGATTTGCGAAATTTCCGTTGGGTGCATTCCGCACTTTGTGCTGCGCGAATTGTCCCTCTAGCCCGAAGGGCTTGTGATATGGCAGCCCAGGGTTGCCGCGCAGCGGCTACCCTGGGAAGAAGGGGCGTGCGTCACAGATCAACCCTGAAAGGGTTGCGTTGTGCGGCGTGACACCTCCGAAACCCCGTTGGGGTTTTCTGCCTCCCTTGCCCTTCTCACCCGGGGTAGCCGCTGCGCGGCAACCCCGGGCTATCTTATGAAAGCCCTTCGGGCTAACAAAGTGCGGAATGCACCCATTTCCGTTGCCGTCATTAGCGTCTATTAGCGAGGATCAGTGTTCCCGAGAAAACGGTCAAACTGTTCTGCCGCGACTCCCTTCGGCCGTTTTTTCCGCGCGTCCGTCCTGCCACGAGTCCGCGAGAGAAATATACATCGGTACACTTTATCAAATCATGCCGGCGGTTTCAAGCGAAGTTTTTGGGCCCTACAGAACGGAGTACGAAACATGGGCTCCGGTCCCGCAACCTCGGCCCTTTTCGGAAGAGAAGAAAGGGCGCGGCCAAGACCCCGGCCCGTGTTTGCCACAACGAGCCAATAGTGCATAAGACGACTGGAGAATTACCATACATCCGGCAAAGTGGCCGTATTATTGCCGCCTGGAGCGCCTTGTATTTCGCCAATTTCGCGAGGTCTTGGGACTCTGATTAGCGAAACGGCAATTTGGGACTTCTCCAGCGTGTTGCTGATCGGATTGTGGAATGGCCGATTGACGTACGACGAAACGAAGGAATGTTTGGACGGTAATCCCACGACGCCTCGCCTGCCAGGGGCCTGTGCCTCTCGTCGCCGTGGCGGGTCACTGCTCCTGGAAGGTATTGGGACCGCCGAGTTTTCGTTGCAGTATCTTCCAAGCCCAGATGTACACCGGCGGCAGCAGAAAGAACCACGCGACCGGCACGATGAGGATCATCCCGGACCAATCCTTGTGGCTGCTTATGAAGTCGAGCATCGTCATCAGGCCACCAAACCAGATCATTCCTATTACAGTTATGAGCAATACAGTCGCCAGCACGTCCACCAACACCATTCGCCCGACCCGCGCGACGCCGGGCTGGCTCGCCCATTGTTTCTTCCGGGTGGGGATATACCACATCAAGAACACCGCCGGCAACGCGGTGAGTGCCGGCCATGGAAAAGTCAACGGCCATAGGAGGACGGGGCCAGCGTACCGCGTAATCACCTGACCGTGTGCCGACAGGCGCTCCAGGTGGTTGCCGCGTCTGATGAGCGTTGTGCCGTCAGCGCAGGCGAACGATCGCCGGCCACCGCGAAAGTCGAAGATGATGTCGCTTGGCTTTGCGGGCCGATCCGCCACTTTAGCGCCCACCGGTGCCGGGACCAAAGCAGGTTCGCCTTCGGCTCGCAGCCGCCACACGTGGTCAGGCTTGTAGTGTTCCGAGTATTCGCGGAGAATCTGCCAATCGCCGTTATATACGCCGATACCGCCCGTGGTTCGGCAATAGATATGACCTGTTGCATCGGCGGCGAGATTTACACCTTTGCCGGATGGGGGTCGGTACGAGGCGAAAAATTGCCCGTCGCGGCTGTAGCACAGCACGCGATGATAGAAACCCAGGCCCACATATACCCTACCGTCCGGGCCCTCGACGAAATCCTGAAAATTCGACCAGGGGAGCGGCAGCCAACTCGGCGCGCCGGCCGCCGTGAAGATGGCTCCAAACACGAACGTGGCCATGTACGCCCCGATCCAGATACCGCCCAGGATGCCAGCAAGTCTGTACATGCCACGGTGTCCCATGTAACTTGATCCTACCGCGCCGCGCGCATGGCGCAAAGCCTGGGAAAGGGGGTACGGTTCCGACGGACTGCGGTTGGGCCGCCGTTCCCGGAAAGCCAACCGTTTTTCGATGCTCCTGGAATACCACCGATTTCTGGGCACGACGGCCAAGCAACCAGTGTGCAGATGTCACTTCGACTTATGCGTGTTGACAGATAAGTTGTCGTCCAAAAACAACTTCGGTATATGTAGGACAGCCGCCCCCGGCTGTCCAGGGCGATTCGCACAGCCGAGGGCGGCTGTGCTACAAGTTGTTTCTGGACGACAGATAAGCGTTCTCGCCTGCCTATCCAATGCTACCTTGTCACTCGTCAACAAACCACCGCTTCCCCGTCGATTTCGACGAGGAGTGCCTCGTGGCAGATAAGCCCACCGGGTCATGTCGTGCCGCCAGTATCTTCCATCTCTTCCTAAAAACTGCTATACTGCGGTTCGTAAGGCGGCAGTCTATCGCTGGCTGGTAATCTGTTGCGACGATGGATGAAAAACTCTTTCACAGGGTGGGAAATACAATGGGATACGCGTCAATTGATTTCACGAAATTGAGTTTGATGGACGCTTTGGATTTGGCGGTCCTGATCGAAGAGGAAGCGGAAGGACGATACGTCACATTTGCGGAAATGCTGGGCTCCCGGTATGAGGGCGATGCGGCCTCTTTTTTTGAGACTATGTCCGGTTACGAAGCCCTACATGCCCAGAAAATCCGCGACAGACGCACGGAACTCTTTGCGACGGCTTCCGTGCAAGTCAGCAAAGAGATGGTGGAAGACGTGGAAGCTCCCGACTATGGAACTCCGCGGCCGTTTATGTCCACCCATCACGCGCTCGAAGTGGCCCTGGAGAGCGAGAGAAAAGCGGAAGCGTTTTATGTGTCGGCTTTGGAGGTCGTTGCCGATCCCCAAGTTAAAGAGCTTTTCGTGGAACTTCGCGATCAGGAAGTCGAGCATCAACGTCTGGTCGAGCGGAAAATGGCCAAAGTTCCCGGGGACGATGCCCCGGATGTGCCTCCCGAGGACGTGGATACCCCGTCGCTGTAAACGCGTCACCGCTTATCAGGACGAGTTAAGGGGCCGGGTGGACGAGTAAACGGCGCCGGGAGTCTTTATTTTTTGCCAGCCGTTCCATTCCGCTCCGCCTACATAAAGACTCCCGATCCCTTTATGCGATTCCCTTTATGCGATTCAGCTTCCGCGGTGGCTGATGATGAGGATCGGCGATTCGGATTCCCGCGCAATGTGGAGCGTCATCCGGCCGAAGCCGGCCCGGCGGCCGCGGGTCCGCTCGACGCCCAGAACGACCAAATGACTCTCGGCGGCGTGTTCGATGATTGTCCGGGCCGCATCCCCGCCGGCCACGACCTGCACGCGGGAACGGCCGGGGGCTTCGTCGCGGGCGATCCGCGCCACCGCCCGGCGCACGCGGCCGATCGACTGCTCCGACGCGCCCTCGGGCACGACGCGCAGGAAGGTGACCTGCCGGTCGCCCGTCCGAAACAGGCTGCCCAACAGCCGGGCGCGAAGCCGGTCGTGCCAGCCGCGGCCGCCGACCGGGACCAGTATCTCCCGCACGCCGGCGAGCCGCCAGCCGGGCGGGGAGTCGCAGGACCAGCACCTCGCAATTGGCGGTGGCGAGGACTTCGTTCAGATGCGACTCATTCGCCTCGCCCGCGAAGTTGGTGAGGCCCAGGAGCAGACTTTCGCAGTGGTGCTCGGCGGCGATGCGGCCGATTTCCCGCCAGGCGTCAACCGCCACGGTGGCCAGGGCCTCGGGGAAGAGGCCGGCCCGGGCCGATGCCAGCAGGGTGTCGCCGAGCACGGCTTGGGCGCGTCGGACGGCTGGAACGTCGTCGCCCGCGCGCGAGTCTTTCGGCAGCACGGCGACCGAAAGCAGCAGCGCCCGGCCGACGCCGGGGGGCGTCAGCGCGCCGGCCACTTCGATCATCGCCGCGGCGTTGGTGGGATTGGCGATGGGGACCAGGATCAAGGGATTTCTGCCGCGGAGGCGCGAGATTTCGGGGTCCTGCGCCTCCGCCGAGGCATCGACCACGCGGGCCCGCCGGGCCAGCAATCCCAAGAACAAAAGCACGCCCAGGCACAGCCATACGCCGGCGACGTGCGCGGCGCTGGGGATCGTGGCCACCTGATAAACGGCCAGCGTCAGGCAGCTTGCGACGCCGATCGCGGGGAGCCAGGGGAACCGCCGCGCGCGCCGCTTGCCCCTGCGCGGCCCAAAGGGGACAGTCCCATTTTCGCTGACACGAAAATTGGGACAGTCCCCCCTGCGCCCGCTCTGCCGGATCCGAGCCAGGATCGTGATCCAATGCACGGCGGCGAAGCTGATCAGAAAGATCAGGCTGGACGCCGCGCCGGCCGCGTCCACGTCGGACAAGGCCACGACGACGATGGCGATAATCAGGGCGGTCGCCAGAATCGCCGCGATCGGCGTGCCCCGCGCGATTGGTCCGGGTGAGCACGTAGGGCATGGTCCGATCGCGGGCCATCGCAAACACGATCCGCGAGGCGGCGAACAAGTTGGCCCGCAGCGCGGACAACATCGACAGAATCGCCGCGATCAAGACGAGCCAGAAGCCGGGCGTCCCCAGAAATCGCCGCGCCGCGATGACCACGATCTCCTCGGGGTTTTTGCGGCTGGCCGCAACGATCGACTCACCCGGCTCGAGGCCGGCGGCGATGATCGTGAACAGCAGCAGCATATAAATCACCAGGGCGACTGCCAGCGACAAATACATGGCCCGGGGGATGGTTCGCGCCGGGTCTCGGACCTCGCCCGCCGCCGCCGCGATCAGGTCGAAACCTTGCAGGGCGATGAAGGTGAAGCCCATCGCCTGGAACAGTCCGAAGGCCCCACCGGAGAAGAACGGGGTCATGCCGGCGGCGATCGAGGCCGTCGAGCGGCCCGCCAGGGCGTACAAGCCGCCGCCGATCAGGACGGCGAAGACGGCGAGTTTTCCGAGGTTTTCCCAATGGCCGTGGCCGCCGCCGCTCTTCCGCGTCAGTTGGGCGACGTAGAAACCGATCGCCCCGAGGCCGAGGACCACCACCGCCGAGCGCGACGCCAGCCAGGCGGGCGACGAGCCCGAAATCAGCCGCCAACATTCGGCCACGGCCACCGACGTGAAATAGCCGAAGCCCACGGAGTAGAGCACCCCGGCGGCGATCGAAGCGAACCAGACGATCCAGCCGATGACGAAGGCGGTCTCTACCGACAAGACCTTCTTTGCGTAGGTGTAGGTTCCGCCCGACTGCGGAAATTTGGCCGCTAGTTCCGCGAAGCTGAAGGCGGTCAGGAAGGCGAGCAGTCCGTTCAGGGCGAAAGCCAGAATCGCGCTGGGACCGGTGGTGGCGAAGGCAATCCCGGCGAGGGCCAGAATTCCGCCCCCCACGATCGCTCCTACGCCGACGCTGGTCGCCGCGACAAGCCCCATCGAGCGTTCGTTTGTCTTCTCGCTGTCGGACATGGCATCCCTCACTCGATGTCCTCGACGTTTCAGCGGTTGATTGTAGCATTCGGTAAGCGATGAAGAAAGCACGGGGCGAGAAAGGCGGCGATCAAGGCGATCGGAGACAAAGGGCGATACCAGGGGCGCCGCTGTCTTCCTTGACGGTGAAGAGCAGTTGCGATAGGTTTTTGCCGTGCCTCGAAGCGCACGTCGTGCGCCGGAGGACACGCTTGCCACGCGCTGAACCGCGGCGGCCCGGCTGCCGCCGTCCGATCGTGAAAAGAGCCGCGTTTGAAATACGACTTCGGTGTTTTCGGAAGCGGTCCGCCCTCACCCCCGGCCCCTCTCCCAAAGGGCGAGGGGAGCAATTAGTTGACGGACGAATAGGGCGTCCGGGACGCGGAACGGACTGGACAACGCCGGGGGGATTGATTGGGTGGCTTCGATTCTGTAATCTTGGCGTATCTTCGAGGAGCCGAAGAGCCGCGAGCCCTTTTTCAGGTTGTTCATGTGCCCATGTTTGAACGCGCTCACGAACGATTGTTGTCGCGGCGGCGTTTTGCCCTGCGAATGGCGAAGTTCCTCGCCGCCGCTTTGGCCATCGACTGTCTGGCGGTGGCGCTGGGGGCGGTGGGCTATCGAACTCTGGAAGGGCTGAGCTGGCTCGACTCGCTGGTGAACTCGGCGATGGTGATCACGGGCAACGGTCCGCTGAACGAGTTGAAAACGCCCGCCGGCCGGCTCTTCGCCGCCTTTGACGCCCTGATCGGCGCGGCGGTTTACATCATTGTGGTTGCCGTGCTCCTGTCGCCGCTGGTGCATCGTTTGATGCATTCGTTCCATTTGAAGACGCCGGCGGAGAAGTAGTTTTGCCGAGCGGATCAAGCGGATGCGCGGCCTTTGGCGGATTCGACGCGGCGGCCGGAGCGCGGACCGCCTTCTGGAAGGCCGGCACGTTCTGCAAGAAAGCGTAGCGGGAATCGCGGGAGATTCGCTCCGGGTCAAGTCCCAATTGGACGGCTTTGCGCACGTACTCGATGGTCGGCTGAATCAGCGCCGGGTCTTGTTCCGCCGCCCGGACATAAATGGCCGCGGCGAGAAAATAGAGGTCGGCCGTGGGCGGCCCGATCTCGATCGCCTTGGCGGCATGGAAGAATGCCGCGTTGTAGTCGGGTTGGCCGCGAAGCGTGCGCCGCAAGAGGAGCCCCATCATGTTGTAGGGCGCGGCCTGCAGGTTGCCGTCAAGCTGCAGGGCTCGCTTCAAGTGCTTTTCGGCGTCGTCGGACTTTGCGAGCAAGAGATAAATGTAGCCGATATTGTTGTGCAACAAGGCCGGCCGGTCATGTCCCGCCTCTAGTGCCTGATTGTAAACGACCAACGCAGGTTGATTGAAGCGGAGGCGGCTCAAACAGTACCCCCGGCAGGCGTTCAGCAGCGGACTGGATTTCAGCCGGTTGGCCGAATCGTAATCCTGGTACGCCATTTGGAAGTCGCCGAGGCGCTGAAACGCTTGCCCGCGGGCGAACAGGGCCTCGCCGGAATCGGGGTCGGCGCGGATCGAATCGGTCAGATAGTCGACGGCCGCCGAATAATTGCCGCGGTCGAGAAGTTGCCGGCCGTACTGATAGCGGCGAACGCTATAGGGCGGGCGGAGCGCGAAGTACCCGCCGACCGCCACGACGAGCGCCAGCAGAACCGCGTCGCGCCGAGCACCAACCTCCGATGATTGCCCATCCAACGCCGGCCGCGGCGGAGCGGGGAAAGCTGCCGCCGAAACGCCGCGGCCAACTGCCGGGCGGTTTCCGGACGGCGATCCGGCTCGAAGGCCAAACAACCGTCAACCAGGCGGGCCAAGCGGCGATCGACGCGGCCGTTCAGCGCTCGAATCGGCCGCGGTCCGGCCGCTTGTTGTTGCGCAACTTGCCGGCCGCCTCCTCCAGGGGAAGGTCTTGGGGAATCGATCCGAAGGGAAGCGTGCCGGTCAGCAGTTCGTAGAAGATCACTCCGAGCGAGAACAGATCGGAACGCGGATCGTAATGTGAAGTCCAAGATTCGCTCTGCCGGTGGGCCAGTTTCGCCAATTCCTCCGGCGCCATGTAGGGCAGCGTGCCGCCGATCCTCCAGGCCGGCAGACGGGAATCCACCGACAGATTGAAATCCAGCAGCAACGGACGCCCCTCGGCGGCCATCAACACGTTCGAGGGTTTCAGATCGCGGTGAAAGATGCCGCGCCCGTGGGCGTGGGCCAGCGCGTCGGCCAGTTGCGCGACGACGTGGATCACCCCGTCGACGTAAGAACCATTGCGGAGGATAGGAGCGGGCGGCGGCGAATCGCGGCCGTCCAGGTGGCCGTTGGCATCCGCGGCCGCATCTAAAATCGCCCGCGCCTTCAAGGGCGGGTATCCCTTGTGGAAGGTCGGGGCCAACACGTCGCAGAGCGTTGCGCGGCCGAGGTACGGCATACAGAACGCCGCCAGTCCGGTGGCGTCGTCATTTTGCAGGGAATAGATGGGGACGATGTTTGGATGCCGGAGTTTACCCAGGATATCCGCTTCGCCGCCGCCCTGCGGGGCGACTTTCACCACGATTTGGCGGCCGCCGATGGCAGGCTCATGGGCCAGGAACACCCGGCCGAACGCGCCCCGGCCGATCTCGGCGACCAGGTCGAATTGGAGAAAGCGGCTGCCGGCTTCAGGCCAGGCCAGCTTTTCCTGCAAGAGCTGCAGATCGGGATCGAAGGAGAGCAGGCTCTGGACCTCGATGAGCAGATAGAGCGAGCGTTCCAGCGCGGGGAACCGCCGGGCGAACGACTCCGCGTCGATATTTTCCCCCGCTTGCCGACGCTGTCGATATTCGGCATAGGCCAGGTCGAGAACGACCGTTCGGTGGCGTTGAAGTTCCGGATGACGCTCCAACGCGCCGGCAGCGTCAGGCGATTCCCCCTGCCGCCAACGGGACTTGAGCGCGCCGACAAGCCGGTTGGCGCTCAATAACTCCCGGTCATCGCCGAGTTCGGCGGTGGAATCAGTCCGGCTCGTGGAAAGTTCCGCTTTCATGCGGCGGCCGTGTGGAGAAGTCTTTTGAGAAAACGGCGGACCGTGCATTCATCCAGATGGACGGCTTCGGCGATACTCTGATAGGTATGCCCCTGCAACCGCAATTGGATGATTTGTCGATAACGCTCCGGTTGATCTTTGAGGATGCGATCCCATTGCTCGCGGGCAATGGCCACGTCGATTGGCTCCGGCTGCGGGCTGGCAACGTTGACGCGGCCTTTGGCCTGAAGTTGCTCCAACGACCGCTCGCGGTTGAGGTTATGTTTGTCCGTCATCAGCCGGCGGCGCACCTCCATGCCGACGTTGTTTCGAGCCATAGCCACCAGGTAAGCGGTCAATTCCTCCGGACGTTTGAACCGGTCGAGCTTGTCGCGGACCCGAAAAAGCGAGTTCCAGACCAACTGCACGAAATCCAACGAATCGAACTTGGACCGCAGCCGCTCGTTCAGGGCCCGACGCACCGCCTGGCGAAGAGGCTCGCCATAACGCCCGACCAGGTCCCAGGCGGCGTCCTCGGAACCCTCCCGAACGTGGTGTAGCAGACTGCGAAAGTGGTCATCCTGCGTTGCCATGCTTAACCGCCCCCGCTGATTTGCCTAGAAAACCGCCTCGATTGCAAAAATTTGCACCCTAAACGCCCGCTGGTGCCATCGAAAAGCAATTCAATAGTTGGGATTGCAGCGCCAAATTGCAGGTCGGCGCGAATGCGCAGCCGTGTCGGGCTCCGGCGTGACAGACTCTTTTTTGCAGTATTGAACGCGCGAAGTCGTATCGTGCATCCCTGGAAATTCACTTCCCCATGGCCACATCATCCCAACCCGACAAGCATAACAAGCTGAGCGGAACGCGTCTTCACGCGACACGTCTCAATCGCTGTTTGCGGCTCCTCAATATGCTGCAATCGCGGATCGGGTATTCCGCTCAATATCTTGCCCTGGAACTAAACGTCAGCCGGCGGACGATCTATCGGGATTTATGTCTGCTGGCGGAAGCGGGCATCGCCGCGTATTACGATGCCAACAAACGCGGTTACATCCTCCAGGATCAACGAAATCTCCGCACTTGCGGACTCTCCGACGATGAAATAACCTCGCTGCTCCTGGCAGCTCACATATTCTCGCTCTCCTGCGACCGAAAGCTCAGTGGACCGATACTCCAGGCAATCGGCAAACTTCTGGGGGAATTGTCTCCCGGCCTGCGCGGAGAGATCGCCGGTTTGTTAAACTTGATTAAAGGGCGACCTTCTCAACCAATGTGGCTGGGGGGATCGCAGCCGGTAATTGCCGAAATCCTGGCGGCACTGCGGCAAAAACGCCCCATCCGAATTACCTATTGTTCGGCCGAAGCGTCAGTTCCTGCGATAAACACCAAATTATCCTCCTATCGCTTAACCCGGATTATTCATAAACACGAAGGAACATTGTCATTCTGAGCGCAGCGAAGAATCTGGGCTGTTTGCGGCGCATCGGAGATCCTTCGCTGCGCTCAGGATGACGTTTATGAATAATCCGGGTTAACCTCCCGGCAAGGGCAATGGTACTTGGTCGGACGATCGTCGTGGCACCGGAAAATTGTCCCTTTTGAGATGAAATACATTCGCCACGCCGAGCAGACCGAAAAGCTGACCGAAATGGCCGACGGTAACCGTTCACAGGGGACAGTCCCATTTTTGCGGCGGTAAAGCTAGTTCGCGGGGCTACGTCCCCCACGCCGCGAAAATTGGGACAGTCCCCTGTGAACGGTTACAAAATGGGCAAGACCCCGGCCAACTTCAGAACACCTTCTGAGGGGCCACACTAATCGCGGCGACTTCGAGGGGAGCAACATCCTGCACGTCCCCTGCGAGCCGGCCGTTTTCGCCGCGCGCCGCGGACTCACCGAGGAGCAGTGGCACGAGTGGCTGGCGTCGGCGCGGGGCCGGCTGCTCGCGGAGCGCAACCGGCGCGTCCCGCCGGGCAAGGACGATAAAATCCCGGCGGCCTGGAACGGAATGATGATCTCCGCCCTGGCACGCGGCTATCAGGTGCTCGGCGACGAACGGTATTTGGCCGCGGCCGACTATTATCTATCCCCCACCTGGGAAATCGCCGTTGCCGGGCGGCGCGGCGGCGCCGACACCCGGCGCCTGCTGGAAGTCGTTCGCCGTAAGTTCATCCCCAACAAAATACTGGCCCGGTACGACCCCGACGAGGATTCGGGGCCCGTCGAGCCGATGATTCCATTGTTGACAGACAAGGGGATGATTGCCGGCAAGGCCGCCGCCTACGTGTGCCGGAACTCTTCCTGCCGGGCGCCCGTCACGGATGCCGTTGCGCTGGAAGAGGTTTTGGAGGGCAGGCCGCCCCCCCGGTTAAAATCATGCCCCCGTTTTGCGAGGCTGTTATTGGCTTCGGCGACGTTATGTGCTAAGTTGTTTCTGTTTCGGAAAATGTTGTAGGGTGGGACAAGCGAAGCGCGGTCCCGCCAATAAGGACGAAAAACATGGTGGGACCGCGCTTCGCTTGTCCCACCCTACAACCCGCAACGGCATCTAAGTTGAATGGCAACCCCCGGTTTTTTTCAGTAACGCCTGCGAGGCTCCCGTGGCAACGTCAGACCCTGTATTCGCGGAATGGGTGAATCGGGCCAGGCCGTTCGCCGGCGTCTTGCTGATTGGCGGTCCGATTTATCTCGTTTTCCTCCTCTACGCCGCAGGTTCGCCGGAAACGACCGACGTCGGCTACTCTCCCCGTCAGCCGGTGCCTTATTCCCATCAAGTCCACGCCGGGCAGATGGGGCTGGATTGCCGCTACTGCCACACGACGGTGGAACGGGCCGCCTTTGCCGCGGTTCCGCCGACCTCGGTCTGCATGAACTGCCACAATACGATCGCCCCCAACGCGGACACCATCAAACCGCTGCAAGAGAGCATGAAGACCGGCAAGCCGGTTCCGTGGGTTCGCGTGCATGATCTGCCCGATTACGTCTATTTCGACCATCGCGCCCACGTCGGCGCGGGGTCGCTTGCGTCACTTGCCACGGCCGCATCGATCGCATGGAACAGGTCTATCAAGCCAAGCGCCTGAGCATGGGCTGGTGTTTGGAGTGTCATCGCGATCCGGCGCCGAATCTGAGGCCGGTGGAGTTCGTTACCGACATGAATTGGATCCCCGGCGAGGACCCCCGCGTCTTGGGACGGCGTTTGATGAAAGAGCACAACATTTCGCCTTCGACGGATTGCTCGACATGTCATCGTTAGAAGATAGATCCACTCGAAAACACGGGTTTAACGGCCGACGGTACGTCGGCCCCGCCGATCAGGCCGACGTGCCGTCGGCCGCTAAACGGCATGACGAGCAGCTCAATGACGACCAATGGTGGCGGAGCCTGGACGAGCTGGCCGATTCGCCCCGGTATCGGGCGTTCTTGGAGTCGGAGTTCCCCGCCGCCGCCGATCCGGGCGGAGTCAATCGGCGCCGCTGGCTGCAAGTGATGGGGGCCTCGCTGGCCTTGGCCGCCGCCGGCGGCTGCCGCTGGAAGAAGCAGGATATCCTTCCCTTCACCCACCGGCCCGAGGATCGCACGCCCGGCCAGTTCGAGCGGTTCGCCACGGCCATGCCCTGGGGCGAGGCGGTGATGGGGCTGGAGGTGACCTGCGTCGACGGCCGGCCGATCAAGATCGAAGGCAACCCGCGCCATCCGCAGAGCCTGGGCGCGACCGACGCCTTCGCCCAGGCCACCTTGCTGGAGCTGTACGATCCCGATCGCAGCCAAAGCGTGACCCGGCAAAAAGGGGACGATTTCCAAGCGCAAACCTGGGAAGAGTTCGAGAAGACGGGCCAACCCCTCGTCCGCCGCTTGCAGGAAACCGCGGGGCGGGGATTCCGCATCCTGGCCGAAGCGAGCGGTTCGCCCACGCTCTCGGCGCTGCGGACACGGCTTTTGAAGGCGCTGCCCCAGGCAAAATGGTACGAATACGAGCCGTGCGGCGACGACAACCAACGGGCCGGCGCGGTGCTGGCCTTCGGCCGGCCGCTGCGGACACATCTGCGGCTGAACCGCGCTCGGGTGATTGTCTGCCTCGACGCCGATCTTTTTGGCGCGCATCCGGCGGCAATCCGCTACGCGCGGGATTTCGCCGCCGGGCGGCAGCCCGAGGCGGGCCGCATGAGCCGCTTGTACGCCGTCGAGAGCGGCGTATCGCTGACCGGGGCGGCCGCCGATCATCGGCTCCCCTTGCGGGCGAGCCGGATTCCCGAGTTCGCCGCGCAGCTCGAACGGGAGTTGGCGAAAGGCATCCACCCTTCGACAGCGCCTTCGTCTCCGTTTGATGGGTTTAATGAATTCTTTTTGCCGGCCGTCATCGGCGACCTTCTGGCCGAGGAGAATCGCGGGCGGAGCATCGTCTGCGCCGGACAGTCGCAGCCGCCCGAGGTCCATGCGGCGGTCCATCGGATCAACGCCCTGTTGGGAAACGTGGGCGAACAGGGGACGATCGTCTACACCCGGCCGTTCGACACGGACCGGCCTACGCACGTCGAGGCGATTCGCGCGCTGACGGCCGAGATGAACGCCGGAAAGGTGGACTCGCTGCTGATTCTCGGCGGCAACCCGGTCTACAACGCCCCGGCCGACCTGAACTTCGGCGAGACCCTGAAGCGGGTCGGGACGAGCGTCCACCTGAGCGCGTACCGCGACGAGACCTCGCGGCACTGCACGTGGCATTTGCCTTGCGCCCATTTTCTCGAATCCTGGGGCGACGGCCGCTCGTGGGACGGGACTTATGGCGTGATTCAGCCCTGATCGCGCCGCTGCGGAACGGGCGATCGGCGATCGAACTGCTGTCGATGATCCTGTCGGTAACGGATAACGCCGCCAGCCCATCGCCCGAGGAACTCGTGCGGCGGACATTCCAGGAGCAGATTTCCCCCAATTCCGGCGATTTGTGGAAACAGGTTGTGCGCGACGGGCTGCTGGCCGGAAGCCGCTGGCCGGTCGAGGAGAAAACCACCTTGTTCCCACGCTCCGCGTGGGAACACACTGCCCAGGACGCTTCGCGTCCGAGTGATTCCGATCAGGCACAAGCTGTCGGACACTCCGCCGACGGACGCGGAGCGTCCGGGCAGTCCGTTCCCACGCAGAGCGTGGGAACGAGTGCAGGCCATGAGGACGCCGGGGAACTCGACGTGGTCTTTTATTGCGACCGGAAGGTCCACGACGGCCGTTTCGCCAACAACAGTTGGCTCCAGGAGTTGCCCGACCCGGTGACCAAGCTGACCTGGGGCGGGGCGGCGCTGATTGGCCCGGCCACCGCGGAAAAACTGGCCGTCAAAGACGAGGAACTGGTGACGTTGAAGCTGGGCGGCCGGGAGGTGCAAATCCCGGTCTACATCCTGCCGGGCCAGGCCGCCGGGACCGTGGCCCTGCCGCTGGGATACGGCCGCCGGGCCGCCGGAAAAGTGGGCGGCGACGCACCCGAGGTCGAGCCGGTCGGCGTGGACGTATATCCCCTGCGCACCACGACCGCCATGTATCTGGCCGGCGGAGCAACGATCGAACCCACCGGCCGCACGCAAACCCTGGCGGGCACGCAAGACCATCACGCCATCGACGCCGTGGGCGCCGCGGCGACCGCGAAGCGGGCGCCGGACCTCATTCGCCGGGCATCGCTGGAGCAGTATCGCCGGCAGCCCGACTTCGCCCGCAACGAAGAGCATCCGCCGCTCGAATCGCTCTGGGAGGAGCACGCCTACGAGGGGCATCGCTGGGGGATGTCGATCGATCTGTCGAAGTGCATCGGCTGCGGGGCGTGCGTCGTGGCCTGCCAGGCCGAGAACAACATCCCCGTCGTGGGCCGGGAGCAGGTCATCAATGGCCGGGAGATGCACTGGCTGCGGGTGGACCGCTATTTCCGCGGCCAGCCGGACAATCCCGAACTGGCCTATCAGCCCTTGCCCTGCCAGCAGTGCGAACTGGCGCCGTGCGAGGAGGTCTGTCCCGTGGCGGCCACGACGCACACCCGCGAGGGACTGAACGACATGGTCTACAACCGCTGCGTGGGCATCCGCTATTGCGCCAACAACTGCCCCTACAAGGTGCGGCACTTCAATTTCTTCAATTACCACAAAGAGTACGCC
Source organism: uncultured Planctomycetota bacterium (assembly GCA_963733145.1). Taxonomy (GTDB): domain Bacteria; phylum Planctomycetota; class Planctomycetia; order Pirellulales; family Thermoguttaceae; genus JAHIKV01. Next base: position 199,532 of record CAVTCJ010000001.1, read on the forward strand.
GATCCGGAAAACGAGATCGCCAAGATGAAGTACAACCCGCAGGTCACGGTTCGCTGCCGCGGGGTGATGGAGAAATGCACTTACTGCGTCCAACGGATCCAGGCCGCGAAGATCGTGGCGCAAGAACACGGGAAAGCCCATCCCCGACGGCCAAATCCGCACCGCCTGCCAGCAGGTTTGCCCGACCGGAGCCATCGTGTTCGGCGATCTGGCCGACCGCAAAAGCGAGGTCCTCCGGCGGCAGCGCTCCGACCGGGCCTACGCCATCCTGGCCGAGCTGAACGTCCGCCCGCGGACGATCTACCTGGCCCAAATCCGCAATCCGAATCCCCATGCTCGAATCGACCGACGACAAACATGCCAGTCCTGCCAGTTGACGAAAACATGACGGAGACGCCGACGCAGCGGGCACGGCTGGTGCTCGGGCGGGCCGATTGCGCTACGGTCACCGAGACCGTCTGCGCGATCGTCGAACGCCCCCGGCCGCCGCTGGCCTGGTACGTCGCGTTCACGATCTCCGTCAGCGCCACTTGCATGTTCTTCGCCGCCATCGTCTATCTGATTTCCACGGGCGTGGGAGTGATGGGGAACAACAGCCCGGTGTTCTGGGCCTGGCCGATCGTGAACTTCGTCTTCTGGATCGGCATCGGCCACGCCGGCACGCTGATCTCGGCCATCTTGTTCCTCTTCCGCCAACGGTGGCGGACCGGCATCAACCGCTTCGCCGAGGCGATGACCATCTTCGCCGTAGTCTGCGCGGGCATCTTTCCGGCGATCCACGTGGGCCGGGCGTGGGTCATCTACTGGCTCGCCCCGTATCCGAACCAGATGTCGGTCTGGCCCAACTTCCGCAGCCCGCTGCTGTGGGACGTCTTCGCCGTGAGCACTTACGGCACGGTGTCGCTGCTGTTCTGGTATCTGGGCATGATTCCCGACCTGGCGACGCTCCGCGACCGGGCCACGACGTTGTGGCGCAAGTTGGCCTACGGCTTCTTCGCCCTCGGCTGGCGGGGGTCGGAGAGCCAGTGGCACCGCTTCGAGTGGGCCTACCTGCTGCTGGCCGCGCTGGCCACGCCGCTGGTGCTGAGCGTGCATTCGGTGGTGAGCTTCGATTTCGCGGTGGCCCAGGTGCCCGGCTGGCACTCGACGATCTTTCCGCCGTACTTCGTGGCCGGGGCGATCTTCAGCGGCTGTGCGATGGTGGTCACGTTGGCCGTGCCCGCTCGGGCGTTCTTCGGCCTGAAGTCGCTGATTACCATGCGGCACCTGGACAACATGAACAAGCTGGTCCTGGGCACGGGCCTGATCGTGGCGTATTCCTACGCGATCGAATGGTTCATGGCCTGGTACAGCGGGAACGGCTTCGAGATGTTCGCGCATCTGAACCGGGCTTTGGGCCCCTACGCCTGGGCCTACTGGACGATGGTCGGCCTGCAACGTGCGGCCCCGCAATTGTTCTGGTTCAAGCGCTGCCGCACCACTCCCTGGCTGATGTGGATCATCGCCGTGGCGGTGAACGTGGGCATGTGGTTCGAGCGGTTCGTGATTATCGTGGCCTCGTTGGGGCGCGAGTTTCTGCCGTCGAGTTGGGGCATGTTCCGGCCGACGGCGGTCGACTTCATGCTGTTGGCGGGGAGTTTTGGCCTGTTTTTCACGCTGTTTTTGCTGTTTTGCCGATTCTTGCCCATGGTGGCCATGGCGGAAGTCAAAGGCGTGTTGCCGGAAAGCAGGGTGCGTGAAACGCACCAGGAATGAACGTCCGAGTCTTACGGTCTTACTTGGTCGTTAGGTCTTGGCACGAAGACCCAAGACCTAAGACCTAAGACCGCAAGTACCGGCTGCGTTTAACGCATCCTACGCGATATGTAGCTGAATGAACTCCGAAACCAATAATTCCGATTCGCCTCCGGTCGTCGGCATCCTGGCCGAGTTCGCCGGTCCGGCGGAGTTGAAAGCGGCGGCCGCCGGGCTGCGCGCGGCGGGCTATGCGCGCTACGAGGCCTTCAGCCCCTATCCCGTACACGGACTGCACCGGCTGATGGGCCGGCGGCGGAGCATCCTGCCCTGGCTGGTGTTCTTCGGCGGATTGACCGGCTGCCTGGCCGCGATTGCCCTGCAATGGTGGACCAACGCGGTCAACTATCCGTACTTGATCAGCGGCAAGCCCTTTTTCAGCCTGCCGGCGAACATTCCCATCGCCTTCGAGTTGCTGATTCTGTTCGGGGCCTTGGCGGCGTTCGGGGGCGTGTTGGTGCTGAACAATCTGCCGGAGTTGTACGATCCGCTGTTTTGGGTCGCGCGGTTTCGCCGCGGAACCACCGACGCGTTCTTCCTGGCCGTCGAGGCGGCCGATCCGAAGTTCGACGAATCGGGCACGGCCGAATTGCTGCAATCCTTGGGCGCCGCGGGCACGGAAATCTATCGCCACCCCGGCACGCAGCAAAAAATCCCCGGCGCGGTGAAAGCCGCGGCAGTGCTCCTGGCGGCCCTGGCCGTGTTGCCGCTGGTGCTGGTCGCCCAGCATCGCTACGAGCGGAAATCGTCGCCGCGGATCCACCTGATCCTGGACATGGATTTTCAGCCGAAATACCTGCCGCAGCAGTACAGCCCCTTGTTCGCCGACACGCGGGACATGCGGCCGCCGGTGGCCGGCGCGATTGCCGCCGACGCGGTGATCGGCGATGCCCCCTTTATCAGTGGTCTCTCGGACGGCAAGCCGATCGACTATTTCCCCGTGCCCGTCACGTCGGAGATGATCGAGCGCGGCCGGCAACGTTTCGGGATTTACTGCGCGACCTGCCACGGATTGGACGCCGACGGCGACGGGATCACCTCGCAGTTGGCCTTCGAGCGGCAGGAGCCGAAATGGGTCCGCCCGCTGTCGCTGCACAATCCGTCGGTCGTCTCGCAGCCGGTCGGCCAGTTGTTCCAGACGATCACCAAGGGGATCCGCAACATGCCGAGCTACGCCTCGCAGATTCCCCCCGCCGACCGCTGGGCAATCATCCTTTACGTCCGCGCCTTGCAGCGGAGCCGGAACGCCGGGCTGAAAGACGTCCCGGCCGAAAAGCGAAAATACTTGAAGGGCACCCGATAAATCTCCCCTCTCCCTTTGGGAGAGGGGCCGGGGGTGAGGGCATGAGAAGCAGAAATAATATCGACACGAACGTCGCTCCCGGCGGCAGCCCTCACCCTAACCCTCTCCCTGAGGGCGAGGGGACACTTCGCAACCCTCTCCCAGAGGGCGAGGGGACACTTCGCCTGCCCCGGTTCCCCATCGTCGCAGTGCTGGCGATAGCGGGGATCGTCGTGTTGATCGTGGCGAGCGCGATGAGTCGGCCGTCGAACAAGCTCGACGATTCGATGACGCTATTCTCGGCGTCCTATCTGGTCAGCTACTCGTTCTATCTGAGCATTTCACTGGGGGCCTTGTTTTTCGTCGCCTTGCAACATCTGGTCCGCGCCGGCTGGAGCGTGACCGTGCGGCGTCTGGCGGAAATCCTGGCGACCAACCTGATCTGGTGGGGCCTCTTGTTGCTGCCGATCCTCGTGCCGGTCGTAATGGGAACGTCGCCGCTGTACGCCTGGCTGCATCCGGGCACGTCCGCCGACCCCGAACTGCTGCGGCACAAGGCGCTCTACCTGAACGGACCATTTTTTGCCGTCCGGGCCGTGCTCTATTTCCTGATTTGGGGGCTGCTGGCCTGGTATTATTTCCGGCTCTCCACGCGGCAGGACGAGTGCGGCGATCCGGCGCTTGTGGGACAGCCGCCCTCGGCTGTCTTGGGCCAGTCTCCACAGCCGAGGGCGGCTGTGCCACAAGTTACTCCTGAATACCCGCTGACGCGGCGGATGGAGAAAGCCGCCCCCGTGGCGTTGATCCTCTTCGGCCTGACCATCAGCTTCGCGTCGTTCGATTGGCTGATGTCGCTCGCTCCGGAATGGTTCAGCACGATCTATGGGGCCTATTTCTTCGCCGGCTCGGTGGTCGCCGCCCTGTCGGTGATGATCCTCTTCGCCGAGATCTTGCAGGCGGGGGGCGTCGCGCGGCGGGCGATCACCGTCGAGCACTACCACGATTTGGGCAAGCTGCTGATCGGATTCATCGTTTTCTGGGGCTACATGGCCTTCTCGCAGTACATGCTCATCTGGTACGCGAACATCCCCGAGGAAACCTACTGGTATCTCGCCCGGCAGACGGGCCCCTGGGTGTGGATCACCCTGGCCCTGCTGTTCGGGAATTTGCTGATTCCGTTCCTGGGTCTGCTGTCGCGGGAGATCAAACGGCGTAAAATACTGTTGGGGTTCTGGGCCGTGTGGATGCTGGCGGCCCATTGGCTCGACCTATATTGGCTGGTAATGCCCACCTTCGCCCCCAAGCATTTACCCTTCAGCGCGATCGACCTCTGCTGTTTCGTGGGGTTGGGGTGCCTGTTCCTGGCCGGCGTGATCCGCGTCGCCGGCCGTTGCGAATTGATTCCGCGGCGCGACCCGCGGCTGGAAGAAGCGCTGGCTTTCGAGAATTTCTGATCATGGCCGAATACGGAATACAAATCGGTAAGGTGTTTTTCATCGGGGCGTTGAGCGTCATCCTGATGTTTGACATCGTCGTCGGTCTTCAGGCATTATACTATTGGCAGTTGGACCGCGTGGAGACCTCCGACGACCTTTACCAGCCGCCGGCCAAGCTCATCGCCCTTGATGAAGCACAGAACAAGCGGCTGACCGACTATCGCCTGCTGGACGAGAAGAAAGGGATCGTGGCCATTCCCATCGACCGCGCGATGCAACTGGTCGTGGGCGAGCTTTCGCGGCAGGGCGGAAAACCGGCCCCGCCGAAAGGAGAATCGCGATGAAGGAAGACATCGGTCCCCTCTCCCTTTGGGAGAGGGTTAGGGTGAGGGCCGGAGAGCCTGGGAAGATGTTGCGGCACTTGTATGAGCCTACGCCGCCCTCACCCCCGGCCCCTCTCCAAAGGGCGAGGGAGTCTGTGCCGCCCTCACCCCCGGCCCCTCTCCCAAAGGGCGAGGGGAGTCTGTTGCCGCCCTCACCCCCAGCCCCTCTCCCAAAGGGCGAGGGGAGTCTGTTGCCGCCCTCACCCCCAGCCCCTCTCCCAAAGGGCGAGGGGAGATATTTCCTGGCCGCTGCGGCGGTAATCATGCTGCTGTTCGGAATGCAGGGCACGGCCGTCGCCCAACGCAAGGAAGCCTTGCCGACGCAACTCGAGGGCGTCGACGTGGTCGAGCATCCGGGCGTGCAGATTCCCTTGGACCTGAAGTTCGTCGATTCCCGCGGAAAGCCGGTCACGCTCAAGGAGTTGTTCGACAGCGGTCGGCCGGTGGTGCTGACGTTGAACTACTCGAACTGTCCGATGCTGTGCGGTCTTCAACTCAACGGGCTGTTCGAGGCCTTGAAAAAGATGAAATGGTCGATCGGCGATCAGTACGACATGATCACCCTCAGCTTCGATCCGCTGGAGTCGACCGCGCGGGCACGCATGACGAAAGAGAAATATCTGAAAGCCTACCGCCGGGCGGGCGCGGACGAGGGCTGGCATTTTCTCACGGGAAAAGAGGAGAACATCAAGAAGCTCGCCGACACGATCGGTTTCCACTATCGTTATTCCCCGGAAACGAAGCAGTATTATCACGTGGCCGTGACCTTCATCGTCATGCCGGACGGCCGCGTGTCGCGGTATCTCTACGGCGTGGCCTACGACCCGCAGACCATCCGGCTGTCGCTTGGTCGAAGCCGCCGGCGGCAAAGTCGGCTCGACCGTGGACCGGATTCTTTTGTTCTGCTGTCAATATGACGCGGAGAGCGGGCGGTATGGACTGGCCGCCTTCCGCTTGATGCAGGTGGGCGGCGGATTCACCGTGTTGCTGGTCGGCGCCGCGATTTGGATCATGCGGCGCCGGGAGAAGAAGAAGGCGCCCCCGGCAAACCCCGATTCCTGAGGACGTTTCATGTTCGACGCGCTCGCTTCCATTCCGATCGCCGGGCTGCCGCTGGGGCAACTGAGCGGGTTCTGGCTCTCCGACTCGGCGGCCAACAATCCGGCCACGGATCGGGTCTTCTCGGTGGTGCTGATAATCTGCTCGCTGCTGTTTATGCTGGTGGTCGGGCTGATGGCCTTCTTCGTGGTCCGCTACCACCGCCGGCCGGGGCGGAGGTCGCAGAAGTCGACTTCCCATAACGCCCTGCTCGAAACAGTCTGGACGGTCATCCCGGTGATGATCGTCTCGGTGATATTTTATCAGGGGTTCACGGCCTTCATGCGGATGCAGAACGCCCCGCCGGACAGCTACGACTTGCGGGTTTCCGCCCGGCAGTGGGCCTGGCAGTTCATCTATCCCAACGGACACGTCGACAACGACCTGCACGTGCCGGCCGGCGAGCCGGTCCGCTTGACGATGACCTCCGAGGACGTGATCCACGGCCTGTGGATTCCCGCCTTGCGGGTGAAGCAGGACGTAGTGCCCGGCCGTTATTCGAGCATCTGGTTTCAGGCGGACAAAGTGGGGAGCTATCTCATCCTCTGCACGCAATACTGCGGCGACAACCACTCGCAGATGATCTCGAACCTCGTCGTGCAGCCCCCCCAGGACTACGACGCGTGGCTGAAGAACGCCGACGACTTCCTCAAAACGATGCCGCTGGCCGAGGCGGGCAAGCTGCTCTATCACCGGAGCGGCTGCTTCCAGTGCCACTCGACCGACGGCACGGCCGGCACGGGCCCCTCGTTCAAGGGCATCTACGGAACGCCCCAGCGCATGTCCGACGGCCGCGACGTGGTGGCCGACGACAATTATATCCGCGAGTCGATCCTCGATCCGCAGGCGAAAGTGGTCGCCGGCTTTCAGCCCGTGATGTCCACATACAAGGGACATATCACGGACGACGAGATCACGGCCTTGATCGAATTCATCAAGAGCCTGGGCCCGAATTACAAGCCGCCGCCGAAAAAGACACCCGAGAAGGGCAAGGAGAAGAGCGACAAGGGGAAGAGCGACAAGGGGAAGAGCGGCAAGGATAAAAACGACAAAGATAAGAAATCGGGGGAGAAAATAAAATGATTTACTGTGCGATCCCCGAAGCCCTCACCCCCGGCCCCTCTCCCAAAGGGAGAGGGGAGGCTATTTCAAAAGCATGATCTGAGCGACGCATTATGAGCACTACGGTTTCTTCCACCGGGCCGGCGAAAAGCTATCTGAACGAGCCCGCCGGGCTGCGGTCCTGGCTGCTGACGGGCGATCACAAGCGCATCGGCCTGATGTTCCTGGTCGCCATTTCCTCGGCGCTGGCGCTGGGCGCCGTCTTCGCGCTGCTGATCCGCACGGAACTGACGCTGCCGGGCCCGACGATCGTCTCCACCGCGCACACCTACAACCGGCTGTTCACGCTGCACGGGACGATTATGATCTTCCTGTTCATCATCCCGTCGATGCCCGCCTCGCTGGGAAACTTCGTGCTCCCCTTGATGCTCGGCGCGCGGGACGTGGCCTTTCCGCGGTTGAATCTGGCCAGCTTCTACCTCTACGTGACGGGAGCGATCTTCTTTCTGCTGGTGCTGATCTTCGGCGGCATCGACACCGGCTGGACGTTTTACGCCCCCTATAGCACCGACACCGTGGGGCCGATAATTCTGGCCTTCGTCGGCGTGTTCATCCTGGGCTTCAGTTCCATTTTCACCGGCATCAACTTCCTGGTCACGATCCATACGATGCGCCCGCCGGGGATGACCTGGTTCCGGATGCCCTTGTTCTTGTGGGCGCTGTACGGCACGGCGATCATCCAGGTCCTGGCCACGCCGGTGCTGGCCATCACCCTGCTGCTGCTGATGGTCGAGCGGACCCTGGGCGTGGGCATCTTCGATCCCGCCCTGGGCGGCGACCCGATCCTCTTTCAGCACTTTTTCTGGTTCTATTCCCATCCGGCGGTGTACATCATGATTTTGCCGGCGATGGGCATCGTGACCGAGGTGATTTCGGTCTTTTCGCGGAAACACATTTTCGGCTACAAGTTCATCGCCTACAGCAGCCTGGCCATCGCGCTGATCGGCTTTTTGGTCTGGGGCCATCACATGTTCGTCAGCGGCCAGTCGCCGTTGCTGGGGATGATTTTCAGCGCCCTGACCTTTGCCGTGGCCATCCCCTCGGCGATCAAGGTCTTCAACTGGCTGGCCACGATGTACAAGGGCTCGATCCTGCTCGCCCCGCCGATGTGCTTCGCGCTGATGTTCATTTTTCTGTTCGGCATCGGCGGCTTGACCGGACTGTTCCTCGGCTCGCTGGCCATCAACGTTCAGGTCCACGACACGGCCTTCGTGGTGGCCCATTTCCATTACACAATGCTCGGCGGGGCCTTGATGGGCTTCCTGGCCGGAATCTATTACTGGTGGCCGAAAATCACCGGCCGGATGTACAGCATGCTGCTGGGGCAGATCAGTGCGGTCGTGATTTTCGTCGGCTTCAACTTCACCTATTTCCCGCAGTTCATCATCGGCTCCCGCGGAATGCCGCGGCGATACTTCGACTACACCCGGCTGCTCGAAGCGCACCCCGAGTTCACCTTCTATCAGATCCTCTCGACCATCGGCGGCTATTTGTTCGTCGGCGGGCTGGTCCTCGTGGCTTTCACCCTGCTGCGGTCGCTGTTCGTCGGCCCGCGGGCGCCGAAAAATCCCTGGGGGGCCGCCACCTTGGAGTGGCAATGCGCCTCGCCGCCGGCGGCCGAGAACCCCGCGCATCCGGCCTGGGTGGGCGATTGCTATGACCTTGAAGACGTCCCCTACGACGAAGCGCTCCTCAAGGGGACCAAAATCACATGACCGAACCGCACGCTTCCATGCCGCCGGCCAACGGCCACGGACACCCGTCCGCCGGCCTGGCCCATCATTTCGACACGCACCAGCAGCAATACGACGCGGCCAAGCTGGGGATGTGGATCTTTCTGCTGACCGAGGTCCTCTTTTTCGGCGGGCTGTTTTGCGCATACGCCGTGTTTCGGGCGAACCATCCGGAGATTTTTTTCGACGGCCACCACTTTCTCGACAAGCCGCTGGGCTCCGCCAACACGATCGTGCTCATATTCAGCAGCTTGACCATGGCCCTGGCGGTCCGCGCCGCGCAGCTCGGCCGGCGCGGGGCGCTCGTCGGCCTGTTGGCGGTCACGCTGCTCTGCGGCGTGGGCTTCCTTTCGGTAAAGGGCGTCGAGTACAAGCACAAATGGGACCACCAGATGGTGCCCGGCCAGGCCCGGATCGAGCACTGGTTCTCCCGCTCGAAAGAGCCCCTGCCGAAAAAAATGTTTCGCCCGGATGAAGCCTACGTCCGCGAGCATCTGGCGGCCGAGGGCTTCGCCAACATCAGCCAGGACGAGTACGACAAGCGGGTCGAGCATTTGGGCACGTTCATGTCGATCTATTTTTCGCTGACCGCGTTGCACGCCCTGCACGTGACGGCCGGGCTGGTGGTGATTTTATGGATCCTGCTCGGGGCGCTGCGGGGCGCTTCGGCCGCGATTACTTTACCCCGGTCGATCTGACCGGCCTCTACTGGCATCTGGTCGATATGATTTGGATTTTCCTGTTTCCGTTGCTGTACTTGATACAACACTAAACGGCGAGGGCGACGCAATTCAACTCCCCTCTCCCTTTGGGAGAGGGGCCGGGGGTGAGGGCTATGAGACGAGATATTTTCGAGGAGACGCGATAATGAACAACACAGCCTCCATACCGTCTGAAATCACCGAAGCCCACCTGGCGCACGTGGTCGCGCCGCGGATTTTGCTGGGTGTATTCGGCGCCCTGGTGGTGCTCACCGCCCTGACCGTGGCCGTTTCCTATTTCGACTTGGGGGAGCTGAATCTCATCGTGGCCCTGAGCATCGCCACCGTCAAGGCCTCGCTGGTCGCGCTGTGGTTCATGCACCTCCGCTACGACAGCGGCATCTACAGCTTCATCTTTCTCGTCGGCGTCGTGTTTCTGGGGCTGTTCCTCATAATCACCATGCTCGATTCCGTGCAGTATCAACCCAACATCGAGAAATGGCAGAAGGCGCAGGTGTCCCGCGTGACAGTACCGGACCACGCGCCGCCGGTGAGCGCAATCATTTAGCCCGCCGCGATATTCAGCCCCCCGTGAATACACGGGGGGCTAAATGGCGGGCGCTTGCCCCGCCCGCTCTAGCCCGGATTATTCATAAACACGAAGGAACATTGTCATTCTGAGCGCAGCGAAGAATCTGGGCTGTTTGCGGCGCATCGGAGATCCTTCGCTGCGCTCAGGATGACGTTGGCGCATCGGAGATCCTTCGCTGTGCTCAGGATGACGTTGGCGCATCGGAGATCCTTCGCGGCGCTCAGGATGACGTTTATGAATAATCCGGGCTGAGCGGCGGATTACACGCGAGAAATTGGGATCGTCGCGGTGCAGATAGGCCAGGTAGTTCACCCGGCGCGAAGCCGCGTCTCCGCGAAGGTGCCGTGCCGCTCGATCAGGCCCAGGTCGTAGGCCAGGCGGTCGGAGTTGCCGGGCAGCAGCACGCGGAAATCGTAGGGCACCCGGTCCGGTTTCAGGTCGTTGATGTGGTTGCGGATGTTGGTCGTGCAGTTGTTCGTCAGGGTGTCGTAGAACTCCGGCTTCTCGTGGAGCTTGTTCACCCGCCGCATCACGTCGAGGAGCAGCTTGCGGGCCTGCCCGCGCGTGGCCGTGGAACGATACAAGTAGACGTTGCACAGATCGCAAACCACCCGCTTTTCGATCAAGTCGCGTTCGTCGGCCACGACGTACATCAACTCGTACTGCTGAAAAAAGCCGCTGGCCATGTTGAACGACTCGCCCTGCTCGCGGCGGATCTCCACCGAGACGGCCAGATGCGATCCGTCGTCGAAGCCGAAGCTGAGCATCGTATGCCCGATGCTGGGTAGTTCGTTGAACGGCACGACGATGAAATCGACGGAATCGAGCCGGTCCAGGTCGAAGGTCTTGTCGTAGTAGGCCGTGGTCACATTGCCGGGCGCGCGCCAGCGGCAGTCGCGGACGTCGTGGACGGTCAGCCGGTGGCCGTCGACGTCGGCCCGGGCCAGCACCGCTTGCTCGGGAACCCAATCGCGGTCGTTCGACGGCACGAACGATTTTACCAGATCTCCGTCGAGTTGCAGGGAGGGATACATTGCCTCCTCGGACGACTTCGGCGCGGCGGCGGCGGGAAGGCCCCGGCAACCGGCCTGCGGCAAGACGCCCAGGGCGAGAATTATGGTTCCGCCAAGTATCCTCCTTGCCCGAGACAGCGCGGGAAATCGACGCCGGCGCATTGGAGGTGAATCCGTCATCTGCCGAACATACCGCTAAGCGTCAGCTTGATAGCGTCGTGAACAATAGCCGGCGGCTATTACGACATCAAAAGTCGTACCAGAGTCCGATGCCGATCTGCTCCTCGAAGGTGTTGTAGAACTCGCCTTGTTCGCTGAAGCCGTTGAAATATTGCAGACCGAAGCGGCAGAGATGGCCGGTGACGCCGCGCCACGCCCAGCCGGTTTGCACGGTCACATTGCCGCCGTAATCGTTGGCCTCGCGGAGGTGGCAGTTGGCGGCGAAGAACGGTGCGCCCAACCGCCGGTCGGCTCGGCGGAAACCATGTCGACGCCGAACTGGAACTCCCAGGGCTTCGCGCCGGCGTCGGTGTTGAAGGCCCAGTCCGCCTCCGAATAGACGCGCACGTTGGGGCCGAAATACACCGCCAGGCCCAGCACCGCCGCGTCGCGGACGTAGTTGATCCGATTGTAGGTCGTCGGATAACGCAGCATGTACTCGTCGCCCAGATGCGAACTGAGGTGATAATAAGCCAGCTTCGCCTCCCAACAACCGCGGCGGGTAGTCAGCGGTATGCCGAAGCGGTAATCGGCCGAGACCACGTCGCGGTCGTGCGCCAGGTCCAAGCGGGGAAAGGCGGCCCCTTCGACGTCCAACTCCCAGCCTTGCGGCCAAAGGGCGTTGTTGCTGCCGTAGCGGAGCAGCGCCGCCCGGCCGCCGAGCGTTACGTCCCACATCCACTGCTGATTCCGCATCTGCACCCACTGGCTGGCGAAGCGCGCCTCGCGGGGGCCGGCCAGGTACGACCTGTACATCAACCCGGACGGCAGAATCTGCCACGTCCACGGTTCGTCGTAGACCAGCGCGGGATCGATGTAGCCGCCGGTTGCGGGAGCTTGCGTCGCGGCGGCGGTCATGGCGTCCGGATTTCCGTAGGGCACGTACAACGGCCCCTGATCTTCGTAGGACGCTTGCACCGCGCCGTTCGCCACGCCGGTGGGCGAAATCGAGATCCCCGGCAGCGCATCGTCGTAGGGCGACAGCGCCTGCACGCCGCCGCCGGGCGCCGCGGCCGACGTGGAGGGATATACGCCGGCGGATTCGTCGCCGGATCCGTGGAAGGATACGTGGAAGGATACGGGCAGGGATTGACGGCAGCCGTCGAGGGACAGGCGTCCGGCGCGACGCAGGGCGCCATCCGTTGCGGCGGCGCGGAATACGTCGGAATCTGCTGCCGCAGGCGCCGCCGCGTTCAATCCCCACAACGCCGCCCCGCAAATCAATCCCACCAATACGAAGACCGACGGTAAGCGACCAGAAGGCATGACAAAAGTCCTCCGAACCGGACATTGGAATAGGTGCTGAAAAGGGTGCGTAATGTAGCGATTTCCGCCGTCCGATGGGAGAGCGATTCTTGATCGACGCAAAGTCTTGCACCACAATGACTTGCGGCATAGGCGTCCCAAAAATGCCCGGCTTTGAGGTTGACATCTGCAAGACTCCATGTAGGATGGCCGCACGTTCACAATTTGTCGCCCCGCTTTTCGTGTCCGGGGAACTGGCCGGTGAACGTCTTTCGGCGGCGAAAAGCAGCCGGCTTCCGGTCCGGGAGTGGCGATCGTAGGACGGGTTGCCAACCTGTCCTCCAGAAATGGTGCCAGATGGGACAGGTCGCCAACCTGTCCTACAGAAAGGGTGAAATTATGATCGAGCATCGAATAATCGAGGACAAAGGGATTGTGGTCGTCGAGCCGGTCTCCTCGCTGTCGTCCGAGGATTTTCGCGCTGAGCGAAGCGGTCGATGCCTATCTGGCCGAGCATCCCTCGATCCGCGGCCTGCTGATTCACTCCCGCGAATTCCCCGGCTGGGAAAGTTTCGCCGGCCTGACGGCCCACATCCGCTTCGTCCACGATCACCATCATAAAGTGGAGCGCATGGCGCTGGTCACCGATAGTTCGATGGGCTCGATGATCGAGACCTTGACGAAGCATTTCGTTGCGGCCAAGGTCCGCCACTTTCCCTTCGCCGACCTCGAAGACGCCATGGATTGGCTCGAGGCGGCGTGAACCGGGGACTGTCCCGATTTTCGTGGCAACGAAAATGGGACTGTCCCCATTGAAGCATACCCCGCACTCCCCCTCCGCCCCCTTCCCGGCTACAATAGCGGCATGACCCGCCAAGATCAGCATCCTCGACGCATCGCGGTTATCGGCGGCGGCATCGCCGGACTGGCCGCCGCCCATCGGCTGGTCGAACTCGATCCGCACTGCTCCCTGACCTTGTTCGAGGCCGGACCGCGGCCGGGCGGCGTGCTCTCGACCCTCAATGAAGAGGGCTTTCAGGTCGAGCAGAGCGCCGACAATTTCATCACCACCATCCCCTGGGGACTCGAACTCTGCCGCCGGCTTGGGCTGGAGGATCAACTCGTCCAAACCAACTCGGCTTTTCGCCGCACGTTTGTCGTCCGCCGCGGGCGGATGTATCTCCTGCCCGACGGTTTTATGATGATGGCCCCCACGCGGCTCTGGCCGCTGGCCGTGACGGGCATCCTCAGTCCGCTGGGAAAAATCCGCGCCGCAATGGAGTATCTCATTCCCCCGCGCCGCGACGAGTCGGACGAAAGCATGGCCCACTTCGTCCGCCGCCGGCTGGGACGCGAGTCCTTCGAGCGGCTGGTCGAGCCGCTCGTCGGCGCGGTTTACGCCGCCGACATGGAAAAGCTCAGCGTGCTGGCCACGCTGCCCCGCTTCCGCGACATGGAGCGGGAGTACGGCAGCTTGATCCGCGCCATGCGCAGCCAGATGAAACACCGCCGCCACGCCGGCCGCGAGAGCGGCCCCCGTTACAGCATGTTCGTCACCCTCCGCGACGGGCTGCTGAGCCTCGTCGAGCGGATCGTCTCGCGTCTGCCGGCCGATACGCTTCGAGCTCAACACCGCCGCAACCCGCATCGAACGCCGCGGCGACGAGTGGCTGGTGTGGGTCGAGGGGAGAGGAGAGAAGGGGGAAGAGGGAAGAGAGGAAGAACGGAAAGTGGAAAAACAGAATCTCCCCTCTCCCTTTGGGAGAGGGGCCGGGGGTGAGGGCAGTAAGGGCCAGGACCAATCAGCCCTCACCCTAACCCTCTCCCAGATGGAGAGGGGACCGAAGTTTGCCCCCTCTCCCCTCTCCTCTCTCCCCTCTCCCCTTTCTTTCGACGCCCTGATCCTGGCCGCGCCCTCGCCGGTGACGGCCGCGCTCTTGCAGCCGGTCGACGCGGAACTAGCCGCCCGGCTGGCCTCGATCACCCACTCCGGCACGGCCATCGTCTCGCTCGGCTACGCGATCGAGCAGATCGGTCATCCGCTGGACGGGATGGGCGTTGTGGTGCCGGCCGTCGAACAAAGCCCGATCCTGGCGTGCAGCTTCAGCAGCCGAAAATACCCGCATCGGTCGCCCGACGGCAAGGAGTTGTTGCGGGTGTTCGTCGGCGGGGCCCGCCAACCCGACCTGGCCGAAATGGACGACGACCGCCTCTTGCCGCTGGTCGAAGGCGAGCTGGCGCGGCTGTTGCGGATTCGCGGCGCGCCCTGTTTTTGCCGGGTTGCCCATTGGCCGGGGACCATGCCGCAGTATCACGTCGGCCACCGGGAATTGGTTGCCCAGATCGAGGCCCGGGCCGCCGCGCTGCCCAATCTACAACTGGCCGGCAACGCCTATCACGGCGTGGGCATCCCCGACTGCATCCACGGCGGCGAGTCGGCCGCGGAGCGGATTCTCGCCGGCATTCCTTCACCGGAATTGTAGGAGGCGACTCCCGTCGCCGAATGGTCGAGAAGGTACTTCATGCGTCGGCCGACATAAGAAGTTGCATCAACACAGTTTGACGATTTCTCAGGAACACTGATTCTCGCTGATAAACACTAATGACAGTCATTAGCGGAAATTAGTGTAGATTAGTGTTCCTTCACTACTGGAATATCCAATCAAGCTGTTCTGAGGCCTGTGCTTAGATGCACTTCCTCCGCGGCAACCAAGGAGATCGCATAGCGCATGCAGCTATGGATGTCTTCCAGCGAAAGCTCTGGATAATAGTCTTCGATGATTTTGCCGAAGGAAACGCCTTCATCCACGAGTTCCAGGACATTTTGGACGAGTATCCTGGTGCCGGCCACGCAGGGCTTGCCGAAGTGGATTTGGGGATCGACCGAGATTCTTTCGCCCATGACGCATTCCTTTCCGAAAAGCCTATCACCATTCGCTATTTTCTCTGATCGAGCCCGATAAATCAACGGCAAAGGGCCTGAAATTACACTGGGTGGGGCTCAGCGAATCACAGTTCCGCAAGGTTCTTTTCTGACCAATTGGGCCGCAAACACCCTGGACGTTTTCCCCGCAGTTGCGACATAATACGGGAGGTTGCGGTCGGGCTAACACCATTCCATAGGAGGGCATGTCATGGGTTGGCGCTATTCTCTCGACGGCGAGCCGTCGCCCCGCGGGCTGACTTGGATCGAATTGCTGGTCATCCTCTTCGTCATCGCCATTGTGGCCGCACTGCTGCTGCCGGCGGTAAATGCATCACGTAAGGTGTCCCGGCGGATGCAATGCCGGAACAATCTGATGCAGATCGGCTTGGCCATTCTCAACTACGCTCAGGCGAACAAGGTCTTTCCGCCCGGAACGATCTGCGGCACCGATCCCATCCAGCCGGGCAATCAGTACGACGTTTGGGCCGAGGCCGCGAAAACGGGATCGGGATTTCACGGTACAAGCCTTTTGTTGCGCATACGGCCATTCATCGAAGGATACGTAGCCATGGATTGGGCGAGTGGAAGATCTCGTTCTGGAACTATAGCCGGTTGTTGGAGTCCCGCTGCCAACGCCGGCGAAAAGGGTTTTCCGGGGCCGGCGGCCAGAGACTTCATATGCTTCTATTGTCCAACCCGGCGATCTGAGCTTCGCCCAGATGATCATCAGATGATGCTTGCACCGTGGTGGCCGGGCGGGGGGACCGACTACGGCGGCTGCGCGGGCCGGCACGCGGCGTTTTCGCTCAAGACCGGCTACAACCTCTGCGACGCTACGATGCGCTATGACCCGAACTTTTACCCCGCTCCGTTTACGGCCGACGACGATCCGCCGGAGAAATGCTGGGGCATCTTCGGGCGGGTAAACGTCAGCACAACGTGCGAAGGAACTCCGCGACGGCTCGTCGAACACCATTATGACCGGCGAGTTGCAGCGGATTACGGACTTTACGCCCGGCAGCAAGGACGGCTGGGCGATCGGCGGCCCCGCCACGCTCTTCACCACCGGAGCGCTGTTCCGCTACGACGGCGGCAAGCTGGAACCCGTCGCCGACCCCAAGCGTGGCAAGCTGCTGAACAACCATTTCTTCGGCTCTCCCGGCAGCGACCACGCCGGCGGGGCCCACTTCGGTTTGGCCGACGGCTCGGTGCGGTTCATTACCGACTCGATAGATCCCCGCGTTTTCGCCCTGATGGGGAGCATGGCCGACGGTATTAAGGATACTGGAGAAGGGCAATGAATCTTCACGAACATTTCGATGGTCGGCCGCGCGGCGGATACACCTGGAAGGAAGTGGTGGCCGTGGTGATCGTGGCCGGGGTGATGCTTGCGCTGGTTATCCCGCATACAGGCGGCGTCCGCGAGGCCGCCCGGCGGACGCAATGCAGGAACAATCTGAAACAGATCGGTCTGGCCATTTACAACTATGTGCAAGCGAATAGGGTGTATCCGCCGGGAACGATCTGCTCGACCGATCCCATCGAGCCGGGCAACCAGTATGACGTGTGGGCCGAGGCGGGAAAAACGGAACCGGGATTTCACGGTACAAGCCTCTTTCTGCGCGTAAAGCCATTTTTGGAAGGAGACTGTATAGCCAAGATCTGGGCATCAGGAAAGACCGATTCAGGAACCACGCCCGGGTGTTGGAGTCCCGCCGCCAATGCGGGCACTCAGGATATTCAGGGGCCGGCAGTCGAGGATCTCATGGTTTTCTATTGTCCAACTCGTCGAAATGGCCTGCGCCCGGAAGATCATCAGATGATGCTTGAACCTTGGTGGCCGGGCGGGGGGACCGACTACGGCGGCTGCGCGGGCCGGCACGCGGCGTTTTCGCTCAAGACCGGTTATAACCTATGCGACGCCACGATGCGCTTCGAGCCGAACTTCTACCCTGCTCCGTTTACGGCCGACGACGATCCGCCGGAAAAGTGCTGGGGCATATTCGGGCGCGTGAATGTGAGCACCACCTTCAAGGAAATCGCCGACGGCACGTCGAACACCATCATGACCGGCGAGTTGCAGCGGATCACGGACTTTACGCCCGGCAGCAAGGACGGCTGGGCGATCGGCGGCCCCGCCACGCTCTTCACCACCGGAGCGCTGTTCCGCTACGACGGCGGCAAGCTGGAACCCGTCGCCGACCCCAAGCGTGGCAAGCTGCTGAACAACCATTTCTTCGGCTCTCCCGGCAGCGACCACGCCGGCGGGGCCCACTTCGGTTTGGCCGACGGCTCGGTGCGGTTCATTACCGACTCGATAGATCCCCGCATTTTCGCCCTGATGGGGAGCATGGCCGACGCCGTGAAGATGCCCTCCGATCCATAAAGCCGCGACCGGTGGTCGCGCCCCCCCGTGCGGCGGGTTTTTGGGGCCGGATCGGCCGCGAATTGCGATTGTCCCGCGCTCGGCATACGCATATACTACCCGCCCGAAATGTAGGACAGGTTGGCAACCTGTCCCAATGCCGATATTTCGGACAGGTTGACAACCTGTCCTACGAACAAGCCGATGTGCCGGACAGGTTGACAACCTGTCCTACGAGTTCAGCAAGGAGGCTGAAATGAAGCGGCTATTCTTGACCCTGGGAATCATCGTTGGTCTCACCACCGCCGCGGCGGCGCAAAATGCCGGTTGGCGGGCGGCCGAGGAGTCGCAACCGGCGGCGGCTGCACCGTCGGGCGACGGCGCCGTTTTGCCCAGCCTTGCGGACGAGGCCGTTCGACCCGCTGCGGCGTCGGAAACAGCCCGCCCCTCGACGGTCGGCATCCCCGGCGGCAACATGGTCCTGCCGAACGACGCCGGCCAGGTACTGGCGCGAGTACGACATCAGCAATTACACCGCCCGGGTGACAAGCACCAATCGGCCCGAGCAGGCCGTCATCGACTGGATCCTCCGCGAGACGGGCTACGAGAAGTGGCACACCGGGCCGCTGGGAATCCTCAACGCCGGTCCCCGCACGCTCCGCGTCTACCAGACGCCCGAGATGCAGAAAATAATCGCCGACGTGGTCGATCGCTTCACCAGCAACGAGGCGGCCACGTATTCGTTTTCAATGCGGGTGGTGACGCTGGACAGCCCGAGCTGGCGGGCGATTGCCCAGCGGCTGATGCAGCCCGTGCCGGTTCGCACTCCGGGCATCAACGCCTGGGTGATGGCCAAGGAGGATGCGGCCATTCTGTTGGGCGAGCTGCGCCGGCGGAGCGACTACCGCGAGCACAATTCGCCCTATCTGATGGTGAGCAACGGGCAATCGACGCTGGTCTCGGCGATGCGCGGCCGGCCCTATGTCCGCGGGGTGCTTCCGCGGCCCGACGTGGCCGCCGGTTTCGAGCCCACGCCCGGCCAGATCGACGAGGGCTTCGCCTTGGATTTCAGCCCGCTGCTGTCGGCCGACCATCGGCTGATCGACGCGGCGATCCGCTGCGACATCAACCAGATCGAGAAGATCATCCCCGTGATGGTCGACGTGCCGACGCGGACTTCGCCGCGGCAGCGGGCGAAGATCGAAGTCCCGCAGGTCTCGCAATACCGGTTCCACGAGCGGTTCCGCTGGCCGGTGGATAAGGTGTTGCTGGTGGGGATGGGCATGGTGCCGCTGCCGATGCCCGTCGACGGCGGGGCGCCGACCGTGGCGGGCGTGCCGCTGCCGATCGGCAATTCGCCCGCCCGGGCCGATCTGTTGGTGTTCGTCGAGTGCCGAGGGCAGGTGGCCCCGACGACGGCCAACGCGGCGCCCAACGGCCGGCTGCGCGAGGCCCGCATCTATCGCGGGCGGTATTGACGGTTTTTGGTCGGCCGCACCACTTCCGGGGCCTTTTCTGCCGTGGCCCTGAATGTCGCAAGTTATTTTGCGGCAATCGTTTACAAATATGGGCGGCATTTTGTCGCCCCGCGGGGACTTGCATCGCAGGCTCCGGCAAACGACACTATTACGTTCATGTCAGCAACATAAAGCCGCGACCGTTGGTCGCGCCCCTGACGCAAATATAATGCATGGTCTTCCACTCACTTGGCGCGACCAACGGTCGCGGCTTTGTGACGTGCAGACTCCTTATTGAAGAGCAATGGACAACGGCCCCGATTTGCCTAAGAACGACGCCGCCTCGCAGCCGGACGACGACGCGGCGGAGCCGGCGGATAATCGGCCGGCGGAACCTCCCGCTGCGGATGGCGCGCCTGCGGGCGAGCCTGCGCCGCCGGCCGAGAACGGATCGTCGAAGGCCGTGGCTCTTCCCTCACCCGACGCCGCTGAAAACGGCGCGGTGGTCAACGGCGGGCTGCTGCCGGACGAAACGGCAGAGCCGACTCTGCCCGACCGGCTGAAGACGCTGCTGATCGGCAAGCCCCGCAACCTGGAAGACAAGTCGATCTTCAAGCACCTCTCGCTGGTGGCCTTTCTGGCCTGGGTGGGGCTGGGGGCCGACGGGCTGTCGTCCACGTCCTACGGCCCGGCCGAGGCGTTCAAGCAACTGGGCCAGCATCATTCCCTGGCGATTTTTCTGGCGCTGGCGATTGCCGCCACGGTTTTCATCATCTCGACCTGCTACAGCCATCTGATCGAGGCCTTTCCCAGCGGCGGCGGCGGATACCTGGTCGCCTCGAAGACTGCTCGGCCGCCGGCTGGGCGTCGTCGCCGGATCGGCTCTGCTGGTCGATTACGCGTTGACCGTCACGGTCTCGATCGCGGCGGCGGGCGATGCCTTTTTCGGCCTGCTGGGAAAGGAGTGGTACGACTCGCCGTGGAAGCTCTACGCCGAGTTCGGCGTCATCGCGCTGCTGATCCTGTTGAACCTGCGCGGGGTGAAGGAATCGATCCAGATACTGCTGCCCATCTTTCTGCTCTTTCTGCTGACGCACTTTCTGCTGATTGCCGGTGCGCTGACCTGGAACTTTTCCGCCGTGGCGGACGTCGGCCGAAGCGTTGTCACCGAAGTCGGCCGTGACCTGCGCAATCCGAAAATCGGCCTGCTGGTGATGCTCGGCTGGCTGCTGAAGGCATACTCGTTGGGGGCCGGAACGTACACCGGCATCGAGGCCGTCTCGAACTCCATGCAAGTAATGCGCGAGCCACGCGTGGCCACCGCGCAACGGACCATGCGCTACATGGCCTGGTCGTTGGCCTTGACCGCCGCCGGTCTGATCGTGGCCTACCTGCTGCTGGGCATCTCCGCCAGCGAAGACAAGACCCTCAATCAGGTCCTCACCGAATCGTTTATGCGGGAATTGGGGCTCGGCTCCCACTGGCTGGGCGACGTTTTCATTTGGATTACGCTGCTCTCCGAGGGGGCCTTGCTGTTCGTGGCCGCCCAGGCCGGCTTCATCGGCGGGCCGCGCTTGCTGGCCAACATGGCCCAGGACTCGTGGATGCCCCGCTGGTTCTCCAGCCTCTCCGAGCGGCTGGCCACGCAAAACGGCATCCTGCTGATGGGCGTGGCGGCCCTGGCGATACTGGTCTACACCGACGGCGACGTAAATACGCTGGTCATCATGTATTCGATCAACGTGTTTGTCACGTTCTCGCTGTCGTTGATCGGGATGTCCCGCCACTGGTACAATTTGCGGGGCAAACATCCCTTGTGGCGCCGCAGGCTAATCCTGTTTGTCGTCGGAGCGGTGCTCTGCGTTTCGATCCTCGTGGGAACGGTGTCGGAAAAGTTTTTCATCGGCGGCTGGCGGACCCTGGTGCTTACCGGCGTTTGCGTCGTCCTCTGCTTCCTCATCAACCGCTATTACCATCGCGTCGGCAAGAGCCTGCGGCGGTTGAACGAGACGCTCACCCAACTGCCGACCACGGGCGAGCCGAACACGGCCGAGCCGGACCCCGCCCAGCCGGCGGCCGTGATCCTGGTGGGCGACTACAGCGGGCTGGGCATCCACACCATGCTCAATGCCATCCGCTTCGCCCCCGACCATTTCAAGAGCTTCGTCTTCCTTTCGGTGGGCGTGATCGACACCGGCAATTTCAAGGGGAGCAGCGCCGTCGATTCGCTCCGCACACACTGCGAAGACGCCCTGCGCAAGTACGTCGATCTGGGACAACGCCTGGGAATGCCCTCCACCTCGTTCCTGGCCGTCGATACCGACGCCGTCGACGGGCTGGAGGAGAGCTGTCTGGAGATTGCCAAGAAGTTTCCCAAGTCGACCTTCTTCGCCGGGCAGTTGGTGTTCCAGAAAGACACCTGGCTGCACCGCTTGCTGCACAACCAGACCGCCTTTTCGCTGCAGCGCCGCCTGCAATGGGCCGGCGTGCCGATGGTGATTCTGCCCACCCGCGTGCGCTGACGTATCTCTGCCCCCCAATGGCGTCCGATGTCTTGCGGTTCGCCGCCGTTCCGGGGAATATTCTTTCGGCGGCGCCTGCCAATTTCTGAACAATATGGAGATATCCCTTTGGAAGGAGGTGGCTCGGACGTGTCGTCGGAATCCGCCAAGACGGAACGTTTCGTCCGCGACCTGACGGAAAACGCCAGGCGGATCTACGCCTACATCCTCGTGCTCTGTCCAAATTGAGTTTACGGGTGCCACGGGTGGCTCGTCCACCCGTGTTTCCGGCACTGCTGGACAAGCCAGCAGTGGCACCCAACTGGTAAAGGCCGAAAACCGCCGGCGCAGTCGCCGCTACACCGGCATTGCGCAAAATCTCCCCCACCAGAGAGTGGGATTGCGCTCGGCGACGGACCTTTCCGGCAGCAAATCAAATGAAATGGTAGCTGCGTGCTTTTTCCGGGTTGTATTGTTATGATGAATAGGTTGTAGCTAAAGTGCGCGGCTTGGCGAGGATTTACCCCCTCGGAGAGCGGCTGTCGCACTGTCGGCGGCAATCGCCCAGAGGCTTGCCGCGGATCGCTGAAACCACATATAAGCCCCCGATCGCGAGGACGATTGATCATGTATCGACGGATTCTATTTCTGATGGCGTGTATGGCCGCTTGGTGTGCGTGTGGCACGTTGTTGGCGGCGATGAGTGAACTGATCCCGGAAACCACGGCCGCCCGGCACAATCTGACGCGACCCTGGTTCGCCCAGGTGCAGATGGATCAAGGACGGGGGCGGGTGACCGACGCGATCCTCCGCGACGGAGTGCTTTATGTGCAGACCGACGCGGCGATGGTCCACGCCATCGACGCCGAGACCGGCAAGACGCTCTGGTCGTCGCAGGTCGGACGGCCCGAGCATCCCAGCATGACCGCCGACGCCCGGGGCGGACTGGTGGCCGTGGTCAACGGGTCGCGGTTGTACCTGGTCGATCGTTACAACGGCAAGCTGGTGTATGAGACGGCGATCAAGGACGCGCCGGGCGCGGGACCCGCGCTGAGCGCCGAGCGGGTCTATGTTCCGATGGTCTCGGGCATGGTGGTGGCATACCCGTTGTCGGCGATCGAGGAGCCAACACGCGAACCGGCCAAGCCGGCCAAGGGAGAGGAAAAGGGGCAAGAAAAACCAAAGGAGACGGCCCCGGACAACACCGGACTGCCCCCGCCGCGCAAGATGGTCGAACCGCCGCTGTTTTGCCGCTCCTACGGCCGGGCCTTGGTGCAGCCGCTGGTTACCCGCGACGATCCGGGCGGAGAGTACGTCGTCTGGCCGACCGACAGGGGCTACTTGAACTTCGGCCGCATCGACCGCGAGATGATCAATGCCTTCGTGCTCAAATTCCGCTTGGAGACGGGGGCCCCGATCGTCAGCCGGCCGGGATATTTGCCCCCCGATCCCAAGGTCCTCGGCGACTCGGGCCTGGTCTACGCCGCCTCGAGCGACGGATTCGTTTACGCCATTAAAGAAGAAGACGGCGGGACGTTGTGGCGGTTTTCCACCGGCGAGCCGATCGTGGTCTCGCCGGCGGTGATCGGCGATCACGTCTACGTCGCCACGCAACTGGGCGGCATGTACTGCCTCGGTTCGAAGACCGGCAAGAACCTGTGGTGGACGCCCGGCGTGGTGCAGTTCGTCGCCGCCGGCAAGGACCGCGTCTACGCCCTCGACCGCCTGGGCCGGCTGTTGATCCTCAACGCCGCCAACGGCGCCCGGCTCGACTCCGTCCCCACCGAAAACATCGCCGTCAAATTGGCCAACACCGACACCGACCGCATCTACTTGATCGGGCGGGACGGACTGGTCCAATGCCTCCACGAAGCGGAACAGGTCAAACCGATCGAGCACGACAAGGACCGCAAGGAGGCGGTAAAGATCGGCGCTAAGCCGAAGCCCAAAACCGAGAACGGGAAAAAAGCGGCCGGAACCGCCAAACCGGGAGATTCCGACAACCCGTTCAAATAAGCCGAGGTCTCTCAATCCCGAAGGGACAATGGCGAAGTGTCTCTCAGTCCCGAAGGGACGGTAGTCGATAGCCAGGGGCGTCAGCCCTCGTTGTTACACACAAATCAGGTCTCCCTTTGAGCGTCAGGGCCGAACATTAGCCAACAGGTAGCGAAGTCATGCATCCGTTGCAGGCCAATCCAAAGGGTTTGCGGACCGGGCGGATCGGCTCGTTTTCGATTCACGTAGCCACCAAGCTGTGCCACCAGCCGAATGAACATGCCCAAGGGGGGCGGGTGGGCCGGCGGATTCTCGCGGCGCATCACCTTCCACACCGATTTCCATTCGGCCGGCTCGAAGACCGCCTCGCAACTGATGTCCGGGCAACTCCGTCCCAAGCGGCACACGTACAACGTCCGCCAGGCAACAATCACATAGATCGCCAGACACGTCAACAAGCGGTCCATGTATTCAAACAACCGCTCTTCAACACGGCAGCCCGACTTCAACACGCGAAAGAAAACCTCGATCATCCAACGAACACAATAATATTGGATTACTCGTTGCACCTGCTCGATGTCGTCAATCGGCAAGCTCGTCAGCAGCAGCCATTCCACCGGCTCGTCGTTCGGCGGCGGGTTCACCTCGCTGACCGACACCACGTTGATGGTGATCGCCGGGAGACGATGGTCTGGACGAAACGGCGGACGGAGCGTGAGACGCATCGCCCGCACCGCAACCACGGCTTTGCGCGATTTGCGGGGTTGGCGTCGGCCCCGCGTTTCGCAAGCCACCTTCGCTTTTCGCCCCCGCACCTGGATCGTCCGCTCAAACAGCGCCGGCCGAGACAGGACCGCGTCGCGGACGTAATGTTCCGCGTGTTTTTGGCTGTTTTCCAGGAGCAAAGCGCAATTCTGGCAGGCGCGGATGATCCAGTCGATGGTCCCGGGCTCCCGCATTCCTTCGACCATTACTTCATAGATGTCGGCTTCGCTATCGGCCAGGCAAATCAACCGAGTGGCGGGGTTTCGCAGAGCTTCTTCGCGCGCCTGCCGAAGCATGGTAACCCAACGATAGCTCTCTTTGTCTTCGATCGGCGTAGCGGCGCGCTCGGCCCGAGTCCGCGTGCGCTAACGGGCTCCTCCCTGCGCACCCAGGCCTCGCCGGCGACCGTGCCGAGCGGCGTTCCATCCTCTGTGAACGCGCACATCGAGGTGCACCAGCGCTCCGCGGCGAGGACCAAGGGGCGTGAACGCCCCTAGTGACCTCAATTCCTCCTGGCTTGTGTGTAACAACGAGGGCGTCAGCCCATGGGCGTCGATTGTCTCCGCACAGTCTTGAAGTGGTCGTTTCAAACCGATAGGCCAGGGGCGACCGCCCCTGGGAGAAGATTGCCCGTTGCCTCGCTCTGCCACCGAAGAGGCGACGTCAGTCGATAGCCAGGGCGTCAGCCCCTGGGAGAAGATTGCCCGTTTTCCTCCAGAGCCGCGGAGCGGCGGCAGAAGCCACTGTCACCCCTCCGGGGTTTTCAAGGAAGAACGCCTGCCCCGATTCCAGGGGTTGACACCCCTGGCTACAAACTACCGCCGCTTCGCGGCTATATTCCATTGTCGTCGCCACTCCTTTGTCGTTGCCCCTGCCGATTGTCGGGGGTGCTTGACCTGGGACGCGGAAAGCCTTACACAATAGAGTCCGTTAGCCCGGATTATTCATAAACACCAAGGAACATTGTCATTCTGAGCGCAGCGAAGAATCTGGGCTGTTTGCGGCACATCGGAGATCCTTCGCTGCGCTCAGGATGACGTTTATGGATAATCCGGGTTAGGTTTCGTGCCTCCCCTTTTCCTATGGGAAAGGGGCAGAGGGCGATGGTTTCTGGGATTGCGTTCTAAGTGTCAGTGTTCTTCGTCGAGGAGCCCTCACCCTAACCCTCTCCCAGTGGGAGAGGGGACTTACTGAAGTTCGCCTCTCCCTTTGGGCGAGGGGGACTTTCTGCGTCCCGCCAATCCGGAGATGATGCAATGGATTCGCCCCGCGTGCAGCGTGCTTTGATCAGCGTCAGCAATAAACTCGGACTGGTCGGTTTCGCCCGCGGCCTGACTGCCGCCGGCATCGAGATCTTCAGCACCGGCGGGACCCGGAAACACCTGGAAAGCGAGGGGATTCCGGTCCACGACGTCTCCGAGTACACCGGCTTTCCCGAAATGATGGACGGGCGGCTGAAAACCCTGCACCCCAAAGTCCACGGCGGGATCCTCTGCCGCCACGACAACCCCGAGGACATGAAAGCGCTGGCCGAGCACGGCATCCTCACCTTCGAGTTGGTGGTGGTGAATCTTTACCCCTTCGAGTCCACCGTGGCCCGGAAGGACGTCACGCCGGAGGAGGCCATCGAGCAAATCGACATTGGCGGGCCGACGCTGGTCCGCGCGGCGGCGAAGAACCACGCCTTTACGACCATCGTCACCTCGGCCGAGGATTACTCGGAGGTGCTCGAACAGGTCGCGGCCCACGGTTGCACCACGCCCGGGCTGCGGCGGCGGCTGGCCGGCCAGGCGTTCGCGCACACCGCCCGTTACGACCGGGCCATCGCCGACTACTTCGCCGGCATCGAAGCCAAGGGGCCGTTCCCCGAGTGGGTGACGCTCTGCCTGACGCGGAAGATGATGCTCCGCTACGGCGAGAACCCGCACCAGCAGGCGGCCCTCTATTCCCGGCCCGGCTGTCCGGGGGCCAGCGTCGTCGCCGGGCGGCAGTTGCACGGCAAGGAGCTTTCCTACAACAACCTGATGGACCTCGACAGCGCCCTGGCGGTCGTCCGCCGGTTTGCCGATCCGGCCGCGGCGGTGATCAAGCACAACAATCCCTGCGGCGCCGCCGAGGCCGAGGCGTTGGCCACGGCCATGCAACGGGCACTGGACGGCGATCCGCAGAGCGCATTCGGCTCGGTGCTGGGGTTGAACCGCCCGCTGGACGCCGCCACGGCCGAGGTCCTCGCCGCGCCGGGGCTGTTCATCGAGGCCGTCGTGGCCCCACGCTTCAACGAGGACGCCCTGCAAATCCTCACCACTCGGCCAAAATGGAAGAACAACGTGCGGCTGGTCGAGGTCGGCGAGTTGGATCAGCCGCCGGCGTCCTGGGCCTTCCGCTGCCTGGAAGGCGGCATGTTGATGCAGCAGGCCGACGTCGAGCCGGACCCCGAGGACCTCTGGCGCGTCGCCACCGAGGCCCAACCGACCGAACGGCAACTCATCGATCTCCGCTTCGCCTGGGAAATGGTCCGGCACGTCAAGTCCAACGCCATCGTGATCTGCGGCGGGCGGACGCTCTTCGGCGCGGGAGCGGGCCAGATGAGCCGCGTCGATTCGGTGGAAATCGCCGTAAAGAAGGCGGGCTCGCGGGCCGCCGGCGCGGTGTTGGCCTCCGACGCCTTCTTCCCCTTCCCCGATTCGATCGACGCGGCCGCCGCCGCCGGCGTCTCCGCCGTGATCCAGCCCGGCGGCTCGAAAAACGACGAAGCGGTCATCGCCGCTTGCAACCGGCACGGAATCCCCATGCTCTTTACCGGCCGGCGGCATTTCAAACACTAAACCGCCGGCGGTTTCGCACAACATCACTTCGCGGACACGACCTCACCCATGCTCGGCTCGCAAGTCGGAGAACTGGCCGCGGTCGGCACCGCGATTCTGTGGACGCTCTCCTCGCTGACCGTGACCGCGGCGGGAAAGTACGTCGGCTCGGTGGCCATCGCTTTCATCCGCCTGGTGATCGCCTGCGGGCTGATGATGGTTTACGGCAAGCTGACCACGGGCGATTTTCTGCCCGCCGCCCCCTTTGACATCTGGCTCCTGCTGGGCGTTTCCGGCGTGCTCGGCTTCTTCTTTTGCGACGTCTGCATGGCGAAGGCGATATTGATGATCGGGCCGCGGCTGGTGCTGCTGATCTATTCGCTCACGCCGCCGCTGACGGCCCTGGCCTCGCTGCTGATCGGCGACGTATTGACGCCGAGCGATTGGGCGGCGATGTGCGTCACCGTCGTGGGCGTGGCGTGGGTGGTGCTCGAACGGCCCGGCCGGGACATTTCCCGCCTTACCGCCGCCCAACGCCGGCGGGGCGTCGCGCTGGCCCTGTTCGCCACTGTCGCGAGCGCCGCGGGAATCGTCATTTCCCGCTTCGTCATGGGCTACTATCCCCAGCCAATGGCCGCCACGCTGATCCGCGCGTTGATCTCGTTGCCGGGCTACGTCTTGTTTATTACGCTTTGGCGGCGCTGGCCGGCGATGCTCGCCGCCGCGCGGCATCCGCAGGCCATGGCCACCTTGACGCTGGCGGCGGTGATCGGGCCGTTCCTCGGCAACGTCCTCATCATGTTCGCGCTCGAAAGATCGCCGGCCGGAGTGGTCACCACCATCACCGCCACCATGCCCGTGCTCATCCTGCCCCTGAGCGTCTTCTATTACCACGAGAAGATCGGCTGGCGGGCCGTCGCCGGGGCCTTCCTGGCGGTGGGCGGCGTGGCGCTGCTGATGTTGCCGTAGCGCAGACGAACAACTGCTGCCCCGAGTGGAGCGGCAAAGTGGCTGAAATGCCACCCTTTTTCAGAGTCCCGAAGGGACGGTAGTCAATAGCCAGGGGCGCGAGCCCTCGTTGTTACACACATCTCTTGATTGATATTGGCGAATTGGGATCAATACGGCATTATGGTAAGCAAGTGAATGGACGCAGGGGGGAGAAAACTAGTCAAGGAAGATCGCACATGCTCACTCCCTGGGTAGCGGATGAAATGAAAACGGCCAATTTGTGCGACAAACGCCTGAATCGACGCCTTGCGGAGGTGGTTTCGCAGTTGGCAGAGCGGCCAACGGCGAGCATTCCCGCGGCGTGCGGCGGTCGCGCCGAAATGGTCGCCGCCTATCGGTTTTGCGAGAACGAGAACACCAACTTCAAGACTGTCCTGCAACCGCACATTGACGCCACGCGGCGACGAATCGCCGCACAACCCATGGCCTTGCTCGCGCAGGACACTACGGAAATTGACGTCACCCGGCCGGACCAGCAGGTCGCGGGGGCCGGTCCCCTGGACGGTGGTCCTCGCCGCGGAGCGCTGGTGCACCTGACGTGCGCGTTCACAGAGGATGGAACGCCGCTCGGCACGGTCGCCGGCGAGGCCTGGGTGCGCAGGGAGGAGCCCGTTAGCGCGCCGCGGACTCGGGCCGAGCGCGCCGCTACGCCGATCGAAGACAAAGAGAGCTATCGTTGGGTTACCATGCTTCGGCAGGCGCGAAGAAGCTCTGCGAAACCCCGCCACTCGGTTGATTTGCCTGGCCGATAGCGAAGCCGACATCTATGAAGTAATGGTCGAAGGAATGCGGGAGCCCGGGACCATCGACTGGATCATCCGCGCCTGCCAGAATCGCGCTTTGCTCCTGGAAAACAGCCAAAAACACGCGGAACATTACGTCCGCGACGCGGTCCTGTCTCGGCCGGCGCTGTTTGAGCGGACGATCCAGGTGCGGGGGCGAAAAGCGAAGGTGGCTTGCGAAACGCGGGGCCGACGCCAACCCCGCAAATCGCGCAAAGCCGTGGTTGCGGTGCGGGCGATGCGTCTCACGCTCCGTCCGCCGTTTCGTCCAGGCCATCGTCTCCCGGCGATCGCCATCAACGTGGTGTCGGTCAGCGAGGTGAACCCGCCGCCGAACGACGAGCCGGTGGAATGGCTGCTGCTGACGAGCTTGCCGATTGACGACATCGAGCAGGTGCAACGAGTAATCCAATATTATTGTGTTCGTTGGATGATCGAGGTTTTCTTTCGCGTGTTGAAGTCGGGCTGCCGTGTTGAAGAGCGGTTGTTTGAATACATGGACCGCTTGTTGACGTGTCTGGCGATCTATGTGATTGTTGCCTGGCGGACGTTGTACGTGTGCCGCTTGGGACGGAGTTGCCCGGACATCAGTTGCGAGGCGGTCTTCGAGCCGGCCGAATGGAAATCGGTGTGGAAGGTGATGCGCCGCGAGAATCCGCCGGCCCACCCGCCCCCCTTGGGCATGTTCATTCGGCTGGTGGCACAGCTTGGTGGCTACGTGAATCGAAAACGAGCCGATCCGCCCGGTCCGCAAACCCTTTGGATTGGCCTGCAACGGATGCATGACTTCGCTACCTGTTGGCTAATGTTCGGCCCTGACGCTCAAAGGGAGACCTGATTTGTGTGTAACAACGAGGGTTGACACCCCCGGCTACAAACTTTCGCCGCTGCGCGGCTGGCAATTTAATTTTGCGCGTCCAACGCGCCAGCTTTACCCTGGCGGAGGATGTTGATGTAATCGCCGGTAATCGCCAGGGCTTCGTCGAGATAGTAGTCGCGCTCGATCTTGCCGCTGTTCGAGTTGGTCTGTTTTTCCAGCACTTTCGCCGTTTCCTTGTCGGCGTTCAACTCGGCGCGCTCCTTCATGAACTTTTCCTCGTTCAGCGTGACCGACTTCTTTTTCTTTTGCTCCTGATAGCGGGCGATGTCGCGCAGCACCCGCTGGAAATCCGGGGATTTCTGCACGCGCTGCTCCGAAAGGCCGCGGAGCTGCCGGCAGATGGCCGGCGTCACGTCGTGGAACTTCTGAAACTTCGCCGGCGGAATCTTATCGAAGGCCAGCGGGTAATCCAGATCCGACTCGCTCACGTCGAGGTGCGAGGTCAGGGAGGGCAACTCGATGTCGGACAGTACGCCCCGTTTCTGCGTGCTGTCGCCGTCCGGCCGATAGAACTTCGCCGTGGTGATCTTCAACGCGCCCAGCGAAGGGGAGTTGGGAATGCGGAACAACTGCTGTCCTAAATCCATCAGGCTCTGCACGGTCCCCTTGCCGTGGGTGGCGCGGTCGCCGACGATCAATCCGCGGTCGTAATCCTGGATGGCCCCGGCGAAAATCTCGCTGGCGCTGGCGCTGAACTTGCTGATTAGCACGACCAGCGGACCCGACCAGGCGATGCCGGGGTCGTCGTCGTCATACTGCATGACGTGTTTGTCGGCGTCCTTCACCTGCACCACCGGACCATTGTTGAGGAACAGGCCGGTGAGACTGATGGCCTCGCTCAGCGCCCCGCCGCCGTTGAGCCGCAGGTCGAGGACCACCGCGTCGACATTCTGACTCTTGAAGCTGTCGAGGATTTTTCGCACGTCGCGGGTGGTGCTGCGGTAGTCGCTCAGCCCCTCCCGCTGGCCGGCCATGTCGGCGTAGAAGCTCGGCAGATCGATGACCCCGATGCGGTATGAAGTGCCGTCCGGTTTTTTGCCCGCCTCGAAGACCTGCCCGTGGGCCGCGCTGTCCTTCAGTTCGATCTTCTCGCGGGTGATGGTGAAGGTCTTCATGCCGGAACCGTCGGCGGGGACGATTTCCAGGCGGACCTGGGTGCCCGCTTTGCCGCGGATCAGATCGACCACGTCGTTCAGCTTCATGTCGACCACGTCGGTCATTTCCCCGCTTTCGCCTTGTCCGACCGCGGCGATTTTATCCTCGACCTTCAGCCGGCCGTCCTTGTCGGCCGCGCCGCCGCGGATGATCTGCTTGATCACCGTGTAGCCGTCGTCCCCGCTCATCAGCGAGGCCCCGATGCCTTCCAACTCCAGGCTCATGGCGATGTCGAAATTTTCGAGCGTGCGGGGCGACATGTAGTCGGTGTGCGGATCGAACGACATGGTGAACGCGTTCAGGTACATCTCCAACAACTCCTCGCTGTTGGTTTGGTGCATCCGCTTGGCGAAGGTGTGGTAGCGGCGGCGGAGCTTGTCGCGGGCCTCCTTCCCCTCCTTGCCCTCCTTCTTGTCGGCCTTCAGCACCAGCAGGTCGTATTTGATCCGCTTTCGCCAGCGGTCCCGGGCCTCGGCCGGCGTGCGCGGATATTGGGCCGCGTCGGGGTCGATGATCATCTCTTCGTCGCGGGTGAAATCCAGCGGCCCGTCGAGAATTTCATCGACCATCTTCATCCGCTCGTCGATCCGCTGCAAATAAGTGAGAAACACCGTGTAGGCGAACGACACGTCGCCCTTGCGGATCGATTCGGCCAGACCGTCCTTGTGCTTGTTGAACTCGTCGATGTCCGACTGATAGAAATAGACCTTCATCGGGTCCAGCGCCTGCAGGAACATCTTCAGACATCGTTCCGATATCTCGGCGTTCAAAGGATGACCGGAGACGTGCTTCCGCTGAACCTCGAAGGCCACCGAAAATGCGATGTGCCGGTCGTTCGGGCCGGGGGCGACCGGGTCGGCCCAGGCCGCCGGGCTCATCGCCGCAACCAGGACGCCTACGATCAACAATTGCGGAAAATACCGGCGCGGAGCAAACTTCATCCCGTGAATCATCTATAGTCCCTCGAAATCAAGGTATGTGTGGAAAATACTCCCTCGCCCCGGATGGAGCGCGGGAGCCGGATGTAAGCGGCGCAGTTCTTAGATCGCGTTCGGCTCGAGCCGGGCGTGCATCCGCCGGCGGCAACGGGGGACTTCGTGGTCGCCCCCCTTTTGCGGCGAATTGATTCTCGATCCCAAATCACGTTCTCAGGCGTGCAACAACTGTAATACTAACTGGCCTCTCCTGTGGAAACAAGATCGAACCACGGTCCCCACTGCAATGGTAGTTGCCGGCCGACCCTCATTCTTGCGACGCTCGCAGGGGACTGTCCCAACTTTCGCGGCGTGAGGAACATCACCGGGGGAAGAGTGCTTCACCGCCGCGAAATTGGGACTGTCCCCCTGAGGTTGCGGGCAAATGACGGCCCCCTGCCAACCCGAAAACGCTTGCGGGTTATGGAAATGATGCCCTTGCAGCCTCCGAACCGACGTGTATACTGGATGGTTTGTATCTTGCCGTCGGCGTTTTCCTCTGTGGAGTCCCTCGTAATGGCCCAACAATGTGAAGTATGCGGAAAAAAGCCCGTATTGGGCAACCAGGTTACCCATCGCGGGAAAGCCAAATACCTCGGCGGAGTGGGCACGAAAGTCACCGGGATCACTCGCCGGAAGTTTCGGCCGAACTTGCAGCGGGTGAACGTCACCTTGCCCAACGGGACCCGAAAGGCCGTGCGGGTCTGCACCCAGTGCCTCCGTAGCGGAGCCGTGGTCAAACGCATCCGCAGAGACCCCTTCAAGCTGCCGAAGACCTCAGCGGCCAAGAAATAGCCGCCGGGCGTTTCGTGGGAATCACAACTGCTTTGTCGGAATTGCCGCGGCCCGGCGTGCCGCGATGCCAATAGATTGCCGGATGGGTGGCCGAGTGGTCTAAGGCGGCGGTCTTGAAAAGCATCCGGGCCGATTCCGTACACCCTCCCGAAAACGCGGCAAATACCTTGTTTACAAGGCTTTTCTTCACTTCGGCCACTCGGGCTTGTACAGTGTATAAATGTTTACAAAAGGGGCCTATCGGGTGTACGTACACCCGTTTCCCAAAACTACTGTACATTTGCAAAAAGCGCCCAGATTAACAAATTCGGCCGGCCGGAGAACCGGCTCCGGCCGGGGTTGGGCGTCAACCTTTGGTCCTTCGCTTGATCCGTTCTTTGGCGCAAGCCGGGCAGGTGCAGTTGGCCACGTCGCCGGTGCAGCCGGCCTTGCCCAACGTCGCCGCCGCTTCGCCCACCTCTGCCGCGGCTATCGCCGGAAAGTGCGGTTTCGCCGGCGACGGCCCGCGTCGAGCTGATCCGCCAGGCTGTATCGCCGCGGCTGCCGGTAGCGCCCGGGCCGACGAAAGCCCCCCGCCGGCTCCGACGTTGCGGTCCGGCTCGACGCAGCCGGTGGTAGGGGCCTCGGAAGCGGTCGCCTCATCTTCGATCGGTTCGGCCCATTCCCGCCAAGCCGTTGTCAGTTCTCCCGCCAGGCGGTCAGATACCTCGACGGCGTAGACCTCGACGGCCAGCCGATCGAAAACCACGGCCTGGACAAGCCACAACCGCCGCTCTACGCCCGGGCCTACGATGTACGCGCCGATCGTGGGGACCGCCGGCAAGTTCCGCCGCTCGGTCCCCACGGCTCGAAAGTGTAGATGCACGTCAACCACGTTTTGCCCTCCCGTTGAATCGGTAGCGGCACTTCGGACAATAAACCTCGCCGGCGGTCGGCGGGGTGCGTTTCGGAGCGAGACAGCCCATGCAATGATCCGGGGCAAGTTCCGCCGCCCGCTCTGACGATCGCCGGGCGAGGTCCGCTCGGCATCGGTCGCAGACTTACCATTTGCCGCGGCCGGCCGCTCGGTGTCACAAAAAGCACTCGCGGTCGGTTGAATCGGTCGGTTTCATGCTTTTGCCCCCTCATTCTGAAAAATCGGCCGCGTGTGCGTTGCGCCCGTGCGTTTAGACGGCCGCCCTCGACGTTTGATACCTCCAAGCCAACCGGCCCTTAGCGGGCCTCATAGGCGGTCGCTTGATCTTACCGATTGAAACCGCGGTGAAGGCCCGCAACGCCGTTTTTGTTGCCGGGGGTAGCCGCGGCACAAAAAACGCCCGGCGGCCGGAGAGACAGAAAACCGGCCGCCGGGATTGCCGCCGCGCTTATCTTCAAAGCGCGATGAGGGTAATTTACCAAAACCCCTCTTCGGCAAAATCTCATTTTAGCAACTCGGCAACGGCCTCCAACTGAGTTTCCAATGATTGCCTCCCGTTGTTTCAGGCCGGCGGCAGGGAATCGGAAAAACCCTCCTGCCGCCGGCGACGCCGGGAAAGGCCGTCCATCAAAACCTCTCCCGGCGGAGCGAGTGTTTTCGAGCCGGCGACAGGCCAAAGAGAAAACCTGCCGCCGGCGGCGCCGGGAAGGCTGTCCATCAAACCCTCCAAGCGAACCTTCTATTACGATTTTCGCCGCTGCCGCGCGGCGGCCGGCGGCTCGCGGAGCAATGCGGCTGCGAGTTCGTTGTACTCTTCACCCGGGCGTTGTCGGGCCTGGCCTTCCGCTTCGACGGACTTCTCGAATTGCGTCTGGGCGTTCGCCGCTGCACGCATTTTTTCCAATCGCCCAGGCTCCGCTGTTAGGGCCTGTTGCAGTCGTCCGATTTCCACGCGAACTCGCTTCACCTGCTCAGCCAGGTCCACTCGCTGGGCGGCGTGGTCGATGTTTGGCATATCCTCGACGGCGTATCTCGCAGCCCAATACTCGGGCATCCCGAGCAGACAGATCGGCGGCAGGACCGTGGCTGGGCGAAGACCGAGCCGTCGCCGCTCATCCGCCTCGATCTCGACCAGAACAGCTTTTCGCTTTTTCCCTCGACTGTTTGGCTTGCATTTCGACGGCATACAAAAAAACGATTACCGCTTCGGCGATTGCAGCCTCCGCTTCACAAGCCGCTATGCAGGCATTTAGATGAGGGCTCTTATCCGTGGGAGAATGGCCATCGGCCGGCTGCAGCGCGTCGGCCGTAGCACGCAGCTCCTCTAGCTGGGCGGTGGATTTCTGGATCCGCTGCTTTTCCGCGAGAAGCCCACCGGCCAGCCATTCGTAACCGGGAACTGTGGGCAAAGGGCGCCATTCCATAAATCATTTCCTTTCAGGTTTGATCGTTTCGAGCGCGGGTTGAACCCCCGGCCAGGTCAGGACGTGGGCAGAGGGAAGCGCGCCTTGTAGTCGTTGAGTGCCCGGGCGCGAAAGTTGCCGCTGTCTTCCTCGGGCGGAATCTTTTTGAGTTTTAAGGCCGGCGTCTTCGCGGCGACGTGCTTGACCGCTTCCGGCGCACGATCGTGGCTTTGGACTGGCAGAGAAAATTCCTCGGTGAAGGCCAGTCCGCCTCGGCCGAGGTTTATTTCCTGAAGATCGAGTGTTGGGGTTGTGTTCATGGTAGCCTCCCTCGATGCGTAAAGGTTTTCGGGTTGCAAAGTGTGGGCCTATCCTAGCACCCTAACTGTCCGATTCGCCCCGATCGGGCGGCTCGAACACCACGAACACTCGCCGGCCACATCTTTTGCAGCGGCAATCCCGGACCCGGGAGCCGTCGCTTTGCCGCCAGCTTCGGTTCCGATGGAGCCGCGTCGATCCGCACGGGCAGGCCGGCTGCGGGATGAAAATATAGTGGCGTGGTTCAACTTTTCGGTCGGCCATTCGTGCATATCCCAGGAAATAAATCGAAGGGTAAGTGGAAAGAAAGGGAGTTGCATCTCCTGAGTTTCGCCTAAACCGTCAAGGCCGCCGCGGGCGAAGTAGTACCTACGGCCGGCCGTGGCCGGGGCAGGTCCTCAAATCGAGAAACAGCCCAGTTCATGCGGCCGTCGCAATCGGGGCGGCGAATCCACTCCGAAAAGGGCATCCTAATCCTATCTTCGTGCAGCAATTGCAGTTGCGTCATTTTCCAGATTCCCTTTTTGAGCGTCGTAAGCTACAATCGACTTGCTTTGGCCGGGCGGCTGTCCTACGGGAGTTGTAACCCGTCCGAACGTTGCCAACGTGGACACGCCGCCCGGCCCTCATTCTTCACTCGCCCCTCCGGAATTCGCGCGATGTAATCGGCCCCTGACACTCGCCGGCGGCCGTCAAGGCCGCGGTAGCTCCTCAAATCGGAAGCGTCGCCACCATGCGGTATCATCGGGCAGGCCCGGCCGCTCCCAGCCCATCCGGCCAGAGGCATCGCGCCGGCGGACCCAACCCTCGAACCGCGAACCGGCCAGCGGATCGCCGGTCAATTTCAGCGGGAGTTGTCGCCCAGCGGGGGTTGCGGCCGGCGGGACGGTCGCCGGTTGCCCGGCCAATCCCGCGAAAAACTCGGTCGCATTGAAGCTCATGTTTTTCTCCTCTACCTACCCCTTGTGCATCGTCCGCTACCGTCCCTACCGTCCCTTGTCCCGGAACTTTTGGGGTCGATAGGGACGGTGCCATTACCACTCGCCTCGAAATAAACCCCTATTTTTTCAGGAAAACACACTTATTAGTGGACATAGGGACGGATAGGGACGGTTTTTCAGGGTGACTGTTTATCGGTCGTTTCCTGATGCTCTTCGATACCCAGGTCGAATCCCATAGCTCTCTTGGATTCGTCGCAACACGTCGGGCGTCACGTCGTCGAAACTCTCCGGCTCATGTACTTTCCGTGGCGTGGGGATGCCATAGCTTTTCAGCACGTTGCCGCTCACTGTCCGCGGATGCCAGTTCTGGAATACCACTGGCTCGGCTTCTACCGCCTTTGCGAGAATATCGTGGGGCGTCGGCCGCTCGCCATATCGCACCGCTTCCGCCAGGACGTGCAGCAGCGTCTCGTCCGCGTCGGGAACCGCTTCGTCCCGGCCACGGTCGATGGTCGCAAGTGCATGTTCTTGTACCATTGCCAGCAATCCGCGCGCCCCGTGTTGCTCGATCCAGGCGGCAATCGACAAAATCGGTTGCCACAATTCGTAATCCCGGCCGGCCATCGACGCCGGGCAAACGTCGGTGCGACTCGGCAGGTCCAGCCACGTCGGGCCGTGTTCGAGCGCCAGCGCGTGTAGATCGTCTCGCAACGCCTGCCACGCGGCCGGGTCGGCGTCAATCCGCCGTCGGGGTTTTTCCGATCCCGGTGGGGAGCGGAACATAGTTATTGGGATGCAGCGCGAAGCCAGCGCCGGCGGCAAACCGGATATGCAGGCAAGGGCCTTCGGGCCGAACACGTCAAAATTGACGGTCTTAAAACCGCTGTCCCCAACCGGCTCCAGCCGAGTGGCTTGACCGCCGCGCTTGTATCCGGCCAGCAACATCGACAGTATTTCCGCAGTCGCCGGGTCAGTGGTGTTTTTTAATCTTTCTGCTTCGTCCAAGAGCAAACAGCCGCCTTGTGCGTGCAACGTCCTGAACAGCGCCGCGCCGGTCATATTTGACGATCCGATAGGACGAAAAACCAACCGCGCTAAAACCTCGAACAAACGGGATTTTCCCGACCCGAGGGGACCGCCGACGAAAAGATATGGGACCGCATCCCACGCCGAAAAACAATATGTGAGCATCGACCAGCAGACGACCGTCGCCGTTATCCCCGCCGCGCGGTCCGCCGGCAAGTCGATATATCGCGCAAAAACCGTCGCCGCGGCCTTGAACACTTCCGCCGGGTCCGGGGCCGGTTCACCATCGAGCCAGCGCCGCCGCGCCGCCGCGCTCCAGCCCGGTTTCATCGTCGGGCTTGGTTCACTCGGCTCGGGGTGAACAAATAGCCGCCGGCCGTCGGTCAGGTCAACGGCCGGGGTCATTGGCCGCCGCTCGCGGCGGCCGGCGGCCCATTGCAAATACAAGAGCCATCGGCCTTGAACGCGGTCGCCGGCCGTTGTCATTGAGGGGACCGCAAGGCCGGAAACGTCGGGCGTCGTAAATCGCTCCGGCCGGACGATCGCCGCTGCGTCCAACTCCGGCATACCCGACGGGTCCGCCGGCGGGGCCTCGCGGCGAGCGGCCAAGTCGGCGGCCAGCCGGAGCAATTCGGCCTCGATTGTCGGTCGGTCCAAGCCCGGCCGGCCTTCGCAAAGTCGCCGCGAAAAATCCAGTCGGGATTTCGGTTTCGCCAGGTCGATTTTCTCGACGGCGAGAACGTCGCCGGCAAGCCGAGCGGTCAGACAGGCCGAGCCGTTGCGACCGCTCGGGGCACAGTCTATCGTGAGTCCGTCCGGTGGTGTCTGTTCAACGTCCATGATGCTTGCCCGCCTTTCCTCGAATCCGGGCCGAGACCGACACCCTGCAAACTTTGGCCGCGTCGATCGCTGCGGCCACGTCGGCGGCCTTCGCCCCGCTGCGAACCCATTCGCGGGCGTCTTTCACTTCGTCCGGTGGCGTGATAATTCGTATACTACAATGAACCGCCAGAGTTCGCCCCAGCGCCGCGGCGCCGCGTTGCCCGGGCGGGTCGGCGTCGGCCACGATTGCCACGGCCGACGGCGACGATCGCCGGACAAACTCCACAAGCAGCGCGACGCCTCCCATACAACAGGGTCGGCCGACGGCCTCGAAACCAAGGTCCAACAATGCGGCCGTGTCGGTCGGGCCTTCTGCTACCAGCAAGAGCGTTCCGGCGACCAATCCCTCGGGGATAAAAAGCCCTTCTTTGCCGCCGCGGATTGCCAGCTTTCGGCCGTCGGGTCGGCGCAATCGAATCCCGAGTACGTCGCCGGCGGCCGATCGCATCGGCCACGTCCACGCGCGGTGCCGCGCCGACCAGCCGACGGACAGCCGTCGCAAGCTCGCGGCGGATACCCCCAGGGCCGCGGCCAGCCTGTCGAGGGCCTCGGGGCGGACAGCGGCGGCAAAGTCGGCGGCCACTTTCCCAAAGTCGATCGCGGCCGCGCCGATCCGGGCCGCGGAAACCTCGATTCGACGGTGTTTTGGCGACCAAGTGGGACCATCGCGGCGCAAGATGTGTAACCAACCGGCCTCGCCGATCCGCCGCGCAGGATTCGAGCCGGCTACAGATTGCTGCATCCGGTGAATCGTGGGGACCGATGAAAAGGCACCAATCCGGTTTTTCACAAACCGGGCACGGTCTCCGCCGGCTCACGCGCAACCAATTCCCTTGCCGCCGGTGTGTGTTAATGATAGAATCCATTTGTACACTTTCTCCAAACCCCGTCCGGCTGGCAGGCTCGGCGGGGTTTTTTGGTTTATCCTCAAAAAAACTCTTCAACGCCCTCGGGTTGTCGCCGGCGAATCCGGCTGATTTTCGGCTCGGGGCCCGCGGTACGGTTTGCTCAAACGCTGCAAGGTCGGCCGGGGAAATTCTATACCGCGGCCGCTGCTGGCCGTCGCCGACGTTCACGGCATGGAGTTCGCCGGATCGAATCCAAGCTCATAACCTTGTGAACGTCAACTCCATAGCGCCTGGGCGACTGCCGGGGGCGTCAAATAGTAGGCGAGGGGAGGTCACTTTCGCATGGCGGGGCCTCCCTTTCCAAACGAACACGGTGTTTCGTGCGCAGCTCTTCCGGGCGGCCTTCGCCAGCCGCTTATCCCCGCCACGATCGGCGGCCCGGGCAATCGCAATCAGCGCCGCGACCGAATCCGGGTAGGTTTCTAAATTACTCATATTTCACTTCCTACCCTTACATCGTTCGTTCACTTTTATTCCGGCGTGAACGCCGGCATAGGCGCATGAAAAAGGCCGTATTCCTCGGGGAATACGGCCTTTTTATTTTTTCAGAGGTTTTTCAATAGCGATTCACTTTTCACTCGGAAACGTTCACTTGGAAACGGGAGGTGAACGTTCTCGGTTCTTGTGGTATGCCTTCTTGGTTCGGTCTTGCCGGGCCATCTCGCGGGCGGTCCGAAGCTCTTTCCATATTTCGGTCTTTCCAACCGATCCCTTGGCGCAATCCAGACATTCCGCAAACCGTTGGGCGGACCATGTGTGGGTCGATGAATCTTTCCGTATCAGGTCGAACATCCGGGCTTGGATGGTCGCTTTCTGGCAGGGTGCTTCCCGTCCCTTGCCGTTGCCCTGATTGTCAGTCCGGCCGGTTCTGTGGCGTATGATCGCCGTTGCTGGTTGCCACGGTCGATTGTTCCCGTGTTCGCAACAATGCCAACAGCGTAGGCGCTTCACTTTGGTCCAACCGGTCGCCATCACTGCCCACGGCTACCAAGTCGGCCTTGATGGTGTACCATGCCGGTCGATAGGGGTCGGCGTCGGGATACAACCGCTTGAGCAAAGCCACGTCGTCAGCTTTAGGCACATATCCTTCGCGGACGGCAAAATCGTCCGGCTTGGCCCCGCGCTCCATCAAAAGGAAAATCTGAGCGTTGCTCAGCGGCGGGCCAAGGTAGCCGTCGCCTTTGTGACGGCGCATGTAGACCCGATGATCCTTGCGTTGTTCGTCGTCTTCCAGTTCCCACGCGCCCCAGCTATCCTTGGCCAACGGGTATAGGTCCCATGCCCATCGCTTCCGTATGCCCTCGGTCGCGGCCGTCAACGGCATATTAGCACTGTCCACGATCTTCCCCTTTCTGTCCGGGCCGGCAGGCGGGGATTGCGGAAGGGGAAGCAACCGCAATTTCCCGCCGGCCGATTCGCCGCTGTACGGGCGGCTACCCGGCATGTTCAAGTTACTGTTTTTCCTCGGTTCCGAAAAGCCACTGCCTCACGTGTTCTGTGACGGCCAGCAGCCGGGCGTCGTCGATCCGCTCGCGGTATCGGGCGGACATATCCGAACCGCTCGGGGCGTGCCCCATGATCGCCTGGACGGCCACAAGGTCGTTTCCGCCTTCGCCGACCGTCTGGAAGGTGTGCCGAATGCTGTAGAAGCCCCTCTTCGGCTTGACCTTCGCGGCGTCCAGCACCCGGGCAAACTCCCCGGCCACGCGGTAGCCGTTCGACGCAAGGTAGCTTTCCCCGCGGCGGCCGATGAATATGAGGGCCTTGTGGGCTGGGTCTTTCGGCTGGGGCCGCTGGTCGATTGCGGCCTTGACCGCTTCGACCGTTTCCGGCCAGAGGGGGATTCGCCGCTCGATACCCGTTTTGGGCCTGGGGTAGGTCGCCCAGCCGCTTTTCAGGTCCACGGCCCCGAAGGTCAACCCGGCCACGTCGGCATTGCCCAGCCCGCCATTCGCGGCCAGGAGGATCATTGCCCGCATGTTGACGGTCGCCACGGCCAGCAGCGCCCAAAGCTCTGCGGCCTCGAACATCCGCAGCCCGGCCTTGTTGCGATTCACCCGCATCACCTTGGCGCTTGGCTTCTTGAAGTCCGGGCCGAATCGGACGGGCTTGTCCAGCAGCCCGGCGTCATATCCGTATTTGAACACGCTCCGCACCCGCTGGATTTCGTTACTTAGCCGGATCGGTCCCCATTGCCGGGCAATCTGCGACCGCAGCCGGCGGAAGTCCTCGGCAATCAGGTCGTCAACCGGCCGGGTGCGGCCGAAGGCTTTGACCAGCCGGGCGCAAGTCGCGTGATATTCCTTGAATGTCCGCTCTGCAAGCTCCCCGGCTTCCAAGAGGGCCTTCTTGTGTGAGAGGAAGGAATTGCAGAGGTTGCGGACGGCGACTGCCTCGGGGGCCTTGGCTCGCGGCTGGCGACCCGCCAAGAGGGCGTCTTTCTGGTCAAGCCATAGGTTCAAGGCGGCCTTACCCTGGGGATCGTCGGCGACTTTCCCGAAGTACCGATGTTGGCCCTTAACCTTCTTGCACCATCGGCCGTTCTGGTGGACGAACAGGGGGAAGTCTTTACGGGGCTTCCCGCCCGTGGTAGTCTTGATCTTTACCATGATTCACTCCCATAGTGTACAAGTTGGACGTTTTCACCCCGACGAAAGCAGTATTTCCATTGGGGTACGAGCAACGGGTGTAAGCACGGGTGTCAAGAATCATGGTAGCAGGTTTAGCGAATACGTCAAGTACCTTGTTTTCAAGGTGTTTTGGATGGGTGGCCGAGTGGTCTAAGGCGGCGGTCTTGAAAACCGCTGTGGGCGAAAGTCCACCGGGAGTTCGAATCTCTCCCCATCCGCTCCCGTGATGCAACCCCTCGCCCGCGTGCGGGAGAGAGGTTCGAGGTGAAGGCGGTTGGGCTTCGCTTAGGGCCGGCGAATCAATAAGTGGGGGACTGTCCCAATTTTCGTTCGACGAAAATGGGACTGTCCCCTTCTGAAATGCGACAGTTATTAATTTGCCGATCCTAAGTGGCCCAAGACGAGGCGGCGGGGAACAGCAACAGCGGGCCTGCCTTGGGTAGTACCGGTCCGTGGAGAACCACGAAGACAGCGTTGGCGACGGAAGCATTTTGCGGGAAAGCGTGCCCGTTCGCCCGCTGGTCCACTGGCCCTACTCCTTCTCGTCGCATACCTGGAACAGACACGCCAACAACAGCCGACAAGCGGGTAGCCCGGTCCGCTTACTGGCCCTTCGGAGCGCCCGCAGGCTGCTGGCCGTCATTGCGAAGCGTGCCGGCCGGGTTTTGCCGTTGGCACGGAAGCCCAACTCGCGAAGGGCAGCGACAAGTTTCGGCAGGCCGTCGGCCGTCGCCGTTTGCACGACTTCGGCCGTGGTGGCTGCCGCCCTCGCCCTCTTGGCCCGCAGCCTCGTTCGCAGTTCTTCCGGCAAGTCGAAAACGCGATAGAGCACGAGCAGCGACCTCCCATATCCCGGTGTAGCGAAACGCGGCCGTAGCAGAGTGGCCGCGTCGGCTCCATCGGAGCACAGAGCAGGGAGTGCCAACAAGGAGGAACACCCGAGAGCGGAGAGTGGGAGCGAGGCCAAGGCTGGCGGGATTTTATCGGTCCGGAACCAACCACAAAGAGAGCACGGGCAAGAGGAGCATCGCTGCGCCCGCCCACAACTCGGGTCGCGTTGGCAGATGCTGCAGCGACTTACAGCTTGCACCAAGCAATCGTCTCTAACACAACGAGTATAATAATGTCCGCTAGCGCAAGGATTCTCCACTTGCCACGTATGGCCGCAAGCAGCGCAATAGCCACAATCGCGCTAGTCGGCGCAGTGCCAATCCAAAACCACTGACGACCGCCAAATGTGTTATCTCCAAGTGTCGGACGACTGTCGAATACTCGTAGCGTCAGAGCGAATAACAGGAAAAGTGTCCATATGGTTGCCGCAATTGCCGCTGCCTTTGCGGCCGCAGGGGGCAGTCCGCCACCCGGCTTCGCAGGCTCATTGGACGCCTTGAGAAACGCCAAACCAACCAGCGGAAAAACCAGCACGGAGACAACAAACTCACACGAAAGTATCATCGGGCTACCGTCCGTCGCCCACAGTGTATAGGCCAGCACGCCACAAGGGAACACACGAACCAAGCCCATTGTATCTTGACCGCCAGACGCACGGAATACCCTCCCCGGGGAGCCCATATTAATAGTAGCCGTGATGCGTCTCCTCGCCCGCGTGCGGGAGAGGGGTTCGAGGCGAAGGCGGTTGGGCTTCGCTTACTGCTACTACGACCTGCGTGTCCTGCCGCAGTACAAGCAGATGTGGGCGACGATGAAGCGGATCGCCGCCGAGGTCAAAACGCTCTCGCCGATGCTCCTCGCGCCCGGCGACCTAGGCCCGGTCCCCTTCTCCGCGTCCGACGCTCCGATCCATACGAGGCTCAAACGCCACGCCGGCAAGCTGTATCGAATCGCCGTCAACGCGGGCAACGCCCGCTGCCGCGTAACGTTCGATCTCCCCGAAAGACTTCCGCCCCGGGCGGCCATCCTCTTCGAGCACCGTACCCTCCCGACCTCCGGCTCCCGGCTCACGGCCGACTTCAAGCCGCGCGCGGTCCACGTGTTTGAGTTTGGAGGGTGAGCGGGGTGAGCCGGCTATTCCGGCCGGCTAGAACAATTGCCGTAGCGC
Organism: uncultured Planctomycetota bacterium; assembly: GCA_963733145.1. GTDB lineage: Bacteria > Planctomycetota > Planctomycetia > Pirellulales > Thermoguttaceae > JAHIKV01. The sequence goes on from CAVTCJ010000001.1 coordinate 243,643, forward strand.
CAGGTGAGGCCCATGCCTATGTAATAGAGAGCGACGGACGCCTGGGAGTCGCCGAACTGGTCGGAGGCGTGGAGCATTCCGCCCGCGAAGAGGTCCAGATCGAGCGTGGGGACGAGGAAGCCTTCCAGGCCGACGCCGGCCGTGATGCGGTGCTGGTTGATCGTGGCCGTGCTCGATGCCTGGAAGAGTTGCACGGCGGATTGGCCCACCGGGAATCCGTCGAGGTTGCCGCCCACGGAGTGGTTGATCGGATTGGTGTTGTAGGAGTAGCCGAGCCGGTATTTCAGTCTGCCGCGGGTGAGTTGGGCCCCGACGGAGAACGCCCATTGGTTGATGTAGACGTCTTCCCACAGCGGCGCGTTCTCCCAGAGTTTGTAGTAGACGTCGGCGGCCAACAGCAGGTTGCCGCCCAGCAGGCTGGAGTTGGCCAGCCCCAGCCCGACGGTCTCCGGTTGGGAAACGCGGAGGTCGTTGTAGGCGTCGCGGAAGCGGACGGCGTTGGGGAAATCGAAGTCCATGCGAGTCTGGTAGAACACGCCGACGGTGTTGTTCGGATTCAAGTCATAGTCGAGGCCGAACGTGCCGCGCAGGCGCGTAATCGTTGACCATGGCGCTGCTGACCAGGGGGCCGGTCAAGCCGAGTTGTTCGTAGGCGTTGCCCAAGGTCAGGGCCGCCCCGGCCGAAAGCCGGTCGGTGAGTTTAACGCCCAGCGCGGCGTTTACGCCGAGCACGATGTATTCGCTGCTGGCGTTGTTGAGAAAGCTGCCGTCGGGGGCGCGGCCGCGATACTCGGCGCCCAGCCCGCTGAGACCGCCGAAACCCAAGCCGAACGCGCCGCGCACGCCCAGGGGCCGCAGGTCCTGGATCACGCCGATCGCCGGGATGGCGAAGCCCTGGGTGCGCGAGGTGACGCTGAAGGGGACGCCGTTGTTGGCCGAGCCGTTGTTCGTTACGGTCGGATAGCCCTCGACCCAAGCCCCGCCGAGGGTGAATTGGGTGCCGGAGAATTGGGTCAGAGCGGCGGGATTGCCGAAGATGGCCGCGGGCACGTCTTGCGGTCGGGCGAGGCTGGTGCCGGCCATGCCGCCCGCCGCCGGCGTGAGCACGTTCTGGGTGTCGGTTGCGTAGCCCTGTCCGGCTGCGTTTTCGGGGTGTCCAATCAGGCTCAACGCGACGAGAATGGCGATGACGGCAAAGCAGCGGCCATGGTTCATGGGAATGGTCCTACGATAACGGGTGGAAATGCAGTGTTAGCGGTCGTCCAAAAACAACTTGTAGCACAGCCGCCCTCGGCTGTGTGAATCGCTGGACAGCCGGGGGCGGCTGTCCTACATACTCCGAAGTTGTTTTTGGACGACAACTTAGTTTCATAATGTTAGATATCGGCGGCGGCGGGGCAGTCCGCCCCCGGCCCGCGCCAGCGGGTCTGGTTCTAACGGTTTTATCGGAGCGGTAGAATAATCGGAGCGAGCGGATTGCGGGCGCGGCGAGGGAATCAGTGGTCAGCCGGCCCCTACAAGCGGCAAAGCCCCCCTGGACCGCCAAACATCCGGCGGCCGCATGCCCCGACGCAGCCGTCAGGCATCGGGCGGGAAAATGCTGTTGTGGGCACGGTCTCCGTCTTGGGTGGGGGTTGTTTGATGCCCTAAAATTGGGCTGAGTAAATAGCTTATTAGTATCTGTTGTGGAGAGCTTGCGTAGGGTGGGACAAGCGAAGCGCGGTCCCACCACCATTTTCACCGTTATTGGTGGGACCGCGCTAAAGCTTGTCCCAGCCTACTTTCCGCAACCGGAAGTGATTAGCTCGCGGGAACCGTCACATAGTCGGCGGTTCACCATGTACGGCTATCCGAAGCCTGTCGGGAATTGACAATTGTCAACTGGTCTTAAGCCGAGCCATCGGCAAAACAATCGGGGGAACACATGAAACGCTCACGAAAGATCGCGGTGTGTATGGCGGTGGTCGCTTGTGTCGCGGTGGTTGCGCTGAGTATGGCCCAGGATCAGGATAATCCCGCGGCGCCGGGCTCGCCCAGCGCCACGACGACGATCGACGGCAAACAACTCCCGCCGCCAGACCCGGCGTTCGGCGGCGTCATCAAAGAGAACGCCGCGCAATCGAAACCCTGGTGGCCGCCGCGGATTGTGCCGCCCAAGGGTGCCCCGAACGTGCTGCTGATCATGACCGACGACGTGGGCTTCGGCGCGCCGAGCACATTCGGCGGCGTCATTCCGACCCCGGCCTTGGATCGCGTCGCGCGGGCGGGCTTGCGCTACACCTGCTTCCATTCGACCGCGCTCTGCTCGCCGACGCGGGCCGCGCTGATTACGGGCCGCAACCATCATTCGGTGGGCTTCGGGGTCATCTCGGAGCAATCCACCGGATTCCCCGGCTATGACAGCTTCATTCCCAAGGACGCCGCCACGATCGGCGAGATTCTCAAGGACAACGGATATGCCACGTCGTGGTTCGGCAAGGATCACAACACGCCCACTTTCCAAGCCAGCCAACTGGGGCCGTTCGAGCAGTGGCCGACCGGCATGGGTTTCCAGTATTTCTATGGGTTTGTCGGGGGCGACACCAGCCAATGGCAGCCGAACCTGTTCCGCAACACCACGCCGATTTATCCCTACGTGGGACATCCGACGTGGAACCTGACCACGGCGATGGCCGACGACGCCGTCCGGTGGCTGAACGAGATCAACCAGATTGATCCGAGCAAGCCGTTCTTCTGTTATTACGTTCCCGGCGGCACCCACGCCCCGCATCATCCCACGCCGGAATGGATCAAAAAGATCAGCGACCTGCATTTATTCGACCGGGGTTGGAACGCGCTCCGCGAGGAGATATTCGTCAACCAAAAGCGGCTGGGCGTGATTCCGCAGGACGCCAAGTTGACCCCCTGGCCCGACAAGCTGCTGAAGCGTTGGGACGCGCTGACGCCTGACGAGAAAAAGATGTTCATCCGCCAGGCCGACGTGTATGCCGCCTATCTGGCCTATACCGACCACGAGATCGGCCGCGTGATCCAGGCCGTCGAGGACATGGGCAAGCTCGACAACACGCTGATTATCTACATCAGCGGCGACAACGGCGGCAGCGCCGAAGGGACCGCGATCGGCACCCCCAGCGAGGTCTGCTCCTTCAACGGCATCAACGTCCCGGTCGAGGATCAGCTAAAAGATTTCTACGACGTTTGGGGCAGCGACCAGACCTATCCGCACATGGCCGTGGCTTGGTCCTGGGCCTTCGATACGCCGTACAAGTGGACCAAGCAGATCGCCTCGCACTTCGGCGGCACGCGGCAAGGAATGTGCATCGCCTGGCCCGGCCACATCAAGGACGCCGGCGGCATCCGCAATCAGTTCCACCACGTCATCGACATCGTGCCGACGATCCTCGAAGTCACCGGCATCCCCGCGCCGGAAGAAGTCAACGGCGTCCGCCAGAAGCCGATCGAGGGCGTGAGCATGGCGTATACCTTCGACAAGCAGAACGCGGACCAGCCCTCGACGCACAAGACCCAGTATTTCGAGATGATGGGCGTACGGGCGATTTATCACGACGGCTGGGTGGCCGCCACCACGCCGATCCGTCCGCCGTGGGATATCACCGGCCCGACAATTACTGATCCCGCCACGGCTTTCAAGTGGGAGTTGTACGATTTGAGCAAGGACTGGACGGAGTACAACGATCTGGCCGCCACGCATCCCGAGAAGTTGAAGGAGATGCAGGACCTGTTCTGGAAGGAAGCCCGCAAGTATCAGGTGCTGCCGCTGGACGCCACGGTGGCCACGCGATTGGTGGCGCCGCGGCCGAACATCACGGAGGGGCGCACGGGGTTCACCTATACCTCGCCGATCACCGGGATTCCGCTCGGCGACGCGCCCAGCCTGCTGAACGCATCGTATAGCATCCGCGCCGACGTGGAGATTCCCGCGGCGGGCGCCGAGGGCGTACTGCTGACCCAGGGCGGCCGTTTCGGCGGCTTCGGCTTGTACCTGCTGAAGGGCAAACCGGTCTTCACCTGGAACCTTCTCGATCTGAAGCGCGTCCGCTGGGAAGGCCCTGAGGCGCTCACCCCCGGCAAGCACACCCTGGAGTACGACTTCAAGTACGACGGCATGGGCTTTGGCACGCTGGCCTTCAACAGCTTCAGCGGCCTCGGCCACGCCGGCGAAGGCGTCCTGAAAGTGGACGGCCGGGAGGTCTCCAGGATGAAGTTGAAGCATACCATACCGCTGATCCTCCAGTGGGACGAGACGTTCGACGTCGGTTCCGACACCGGCACGCCCGTCGACGACCGGGACTATCAAGTTCCGTTCAAGTTCACCGGCAAGTTGATCAAACTCACGCTTAAGATCGAGCGGCCGAAGCTAACGCCCGCCGACGTCAAACTCCTCGAACAGGAGGGACAGCGGAACAACAGGGCGAGTGAGTGACAGGTAAACAGAGCGGTGGTGAGTTTTTGTAGAGTGCGTGAAACGCACCACAACCGGTAGTGCCTAAGGAGAAATAGGTTATGCACACAGCTTATTCCAGTCGGCGCGTGCGTGCCGCAATCGCTTGGTCGCCGATCGTGGTTGCGGGGGCATTGATCTTCGCCCTTTCCGCCTGGGCGGCCGAAAAGAAGGCGTCTCCTGTGGCGTCGAAGACGGCGGTCGTTCCGCCCGCTCCGGCCAAGGAGAAGGCATCCGGCGAAAGTCCGGCCGAGTCCGCCATTCGGGCGGCCGAAAAGGCCTTTGTCCAGGCGTTCAACCGCGGCGACGCCAAGGCGGTGGCCGCCCTGTGGACGCTCGACGGCAGCCTGGTCACCGGTCAGGGCCGGGTGCTGAAAGGCCGCCAGGCCATCGAGGACGAATACGCCGCCTTCTTCAAGGACCATCCCGGCGCAAAAATCGAGATCGAAATCCAGTCCATCGAACTGCCCGTCCCGGGCACGGCCATCGAGGACGGCATGGCCCGGCTGGTGTCCGACGACGGCATACCGCCGACCGCCAGCCGCTACACGGCCGTGGACGTGCTGATCGACGGCCGCTGGAAACTGGCCAGCGTCCGCGAAACGAACGTCGAACAGCCGTCGAACTACGCCCAACTTCAGGAGTTCGAGTGGCTGGTCGGCAAGTGGCAAGTCAAGACCGACGACGCCACGGTCCTTTCGACCGTCCGCTGGCTGCCGGGCAAGAGCTTCCTGGAAAGAAAATACACCGTGCAACAGGGCGGCCTGACGCGGTCTTCCGGGCTCCAGATCATCGGCTGGGACCCGCAGGCCGGGCAGGTGCGGTCGTGGTCCTTCGATTCGTCGGGCGGTCACGGGTCGGGCTACTGGACGCCCGTCGCCGACGGTTGGCGCATCAACTCGGTCGGCATGTTGGCCGACGGCGCCCCGACTTCGGCCGAAGACTATTTGATTCGCGTCCCCCAGGAAGACAATGTTCTGGGGTTTGGCTCGGTAAAACGCAAGGTCGGCGATACTCAACTGCCCGATCTGGAGGAAGTCGTGCTGGAACGTCTGCCTGAGAAACCCTAGTTTTCGGCCAAAAAAAAGATGTAGCACAGCCGCCCTCGGCTGTGCGAATTGCCCCAGACAGCCGGGGGCGGCTGTCCTACATATAACGAAGTTGTTTTCGGACAGATACTTAGCACTACTGCGCAGGATCGGCGGAAAATGGGGACTGGCTCCGTGTCGCAAGTTGGTTTGTCGCTTGGAAAAACGGCGATGCCACGGTGCCTGTCCCCTTTTTCCGCGGGGAGCGGCGCCGACCGTCGCGGGAAAGGGGACAGGCACCGTCGCCAAAAAACGTGTCGGCAAGGTTTACCGGTCACTGCGACGGAGCCAGTCCCCATTCCCGCGACTCCCGATCCTGCACAGTACAATTAGCCGACAAAGGAATCCGACGATGAAACGTTGCATTATACTCGGCGTGGTGGCAATTTTCGCCCTCGCCGCAACACAATTTGAAACTTTCGGGCGGGGCTTTGGCGGTATGGGCGGATTTCACGGCGGTGGTTTTGGGGGCGGCAGCTTAGGCGGCTTTCATGGCGGCGGCTTCGGCGGAGGAGAAGCCGGCGGTTTTCACGCTGGTGGATTCGGCGGAGGAGAGGCCGGCGGTTTCCACGCTGGTGGATTTGGCGGAGGAGAGGCTGGCGGTTTTCACGGCGGCGGATTTGGCGGAGGAGAGGCTGGCGGTTTTCACGCTGGTGGATTCGGTGGCGGTGAAGCCGGCGGTTTTCACGGCGGCGGATATGGCGGATACCATGCCGGCGCTATGGGCGGCTCGGTGAATCGCGGACAATTGAACAGCTTTCTCGGCCTGCCCACCGACGGCGGAATGGCGGCGGCCGGCGGCTTCCATGCGCGGGGGCGGGGCCATCTCCGGTCCGGAAGGCGCAGCGGCTTGGGGCGGCGGCGCTCGGGGAGGCGTTTATCATGGGCCCGGCGGCACGACCATCGCCCACGGCTCGGCCGGCATTCACGGCGGCGCGGTCGGGCCCGGTGGGGCCGCGGCCGGCGGCGGATCGGCCCACGGCACTGTCGTCAAAGGTCCCGGCGGAAACGTCTACGCCCACGGCTCGGCGAGCGCACATGGGGCCGCGGTCGGGCGAGGCTTTGCCGGCTACGGCACTCACTACTGGTCGGCAACCTACTGCCACGCCCAGGGGTTGGCCGTTAATCGCTGGTACGGCGGCGTGCGCATCTTCACGCCCACTTGGTGCGTGGCGCATCCCTGGGGCTGGTGTCCGGCGGGATACACGGCTGCCTTATGGGCGAGAACCGTTTGGGCGGTGCCCACCGCCGCGGCGATCGGCGCCTGGATCGGCGTCCCGGCCGCTTTCCCGCCTTACGTCTACGGCAACAACATCACCTATCAGGACAACCGCGTGTACTACGGCGCCGAGCCGGTCGCCACGGAACAAGAATACTACCAGCAAGCCACCGACATTGCCGGCTCACAATCAGCTCCCGCCGCCGGCGGCGCGAAGCAGCAATGGCTCCCCTTGGGCGTGTTCGGCCTGGTCGCCGAGGGCCAAAAGACGCCCGACATGGTGTTCCAACTGGCGATCGACAAGGCCGGCGCAATTCGCGGCAACTACTACGATCAGATCCTCGACACGACGATCCCCGTCAGCGGCGCAGTGGACGAAAAAAACCAGCGGGCCGCTTGGACGATCGGCAAGAACAAGAAGTTGGTCGTAGAGACGGGCCTCTATAATCTGACCCAAGACTCGTCCACCGCCCTGGTCCACTACGGGCCGGACCGCACGCAACAGTACGTCCTCGTGAGGATGAAGCAGCCGGAGAAATCCGGCAAACAGTGAACGGCCCGCGTCCCGGTATGCGATGCTCATCCTCCCTTGCCTATCTACGGCTGGCGGCGATTGTCCGGTAATGAACGTCTATTGCTGTTGATCCGAAGCCGGCCGCTCTGGCGCCGCCAAGGATCGGGGAATCAATAACTGTCATCCTGAGCGCAGCGAAGGATCTCCGTGCATCCAGAACCAGATCCTTCGCTACGCTCAGGATGACTGCCAATTCCGACAGTTATTGATTCGCCCATCCCAAGTGGTCACCGGATGGTCTTTCAGTTGTCGGGAAACCCTGGCCAGCGAAGCGCCGATCACTTCCTCGACCGGTTGCCACTGTTTTCGTATTTCCAATGCCCCGGCCTGCAATCGCGTCATGTCCAGGAGATTCGCCACCAGTCGATTCAGCCGCTGGGATTCGTCCAAGATCGAAGCGGCGAGCTCGCGCCGCGTCTTCGGGTCGAGCTTCTCTTCGTTTTCCAGGAGAGTGCTGCTGGCTCCGGCAACCACCGACAGCGGCGTGCGCAAGTCGTGCGAAACTGCGCTCAGCAACGAGCTTCGCAAGCGCTCGGTTTCGATGTCCAACCGGACTTGCGCGGCCTCGGCTTCGAGATCGGTGCGTTCCAGCGCCGACGCGATCAGCCCGGCAACCCTCTCCCGGAGGGCGGGGGGACCGAAATATATGCCATGATCTCCTCGGCCAACTCGTCCGGCCGTCTTGCGTCGGTGTCGAAAATCAGATCGGCCGCCTCTTCATAGATTGGCGTTCGCGCTTCGAGCAACTGCATGATTTCCTGCAACGGCCCGGAGTCGGAAAGCGGCGGGCGGCGGGCGGCGGACAAAGCGTCGTTTTCGATGCGGGCGAGGATCGCCGCCGGCGCCGCCCGGAGCCAAACCACTTTGCCCGCCGCGCGCATTGCCCGACGGCTCTCGGGCCGCAAGGGGGCCCCGCCCCCGGTTGCCAGCACCAGGCGGTCGCGGCGGCAGAGGTCGGCGATCGCGGCGGCCTCCAGGTCGCGGAAGGCGGGCTCTCCGTCCTCGGCGAAGATTTCGGCGATCGATTTGCCCGCGCGGCGCTCGATTTCGTCGTCGGAGTCCGCCCATTGCCAACGGAGCCGCCCGGCCAAGAGTCTGGCGAGCGTGGTTTTCCCCGTGGCGCGGTAGCCGATCAACGTCAGGATCATGGAGAAGAGGGGGTTCGGGGATTCGGGCTTGGGAAATGCTAACACGAAGAAGATGACGCAGCGAATTCGCCGAATATCCGCTTGCGGTTTTGCAACGAATAGCCGAACAAACCCGGCGCCGCCCAGATTAATCCAGAACGGCGTCAGCGGCAAGGGATGACGTCCTCGTTTCCTTCGTAGGGCGCGTGAAACACACCGCTTCGTAGGCTGCGTGAAACACACCGCAAGGAAGCACGACTCGCCCGGTGCGTTTCACGCACCTTAGGATCGGCAAATTAATAACTGTCGCATTTCAGAAGGGGACAGTCCCATTTTCGTCGAACGAAAATTGGGACAGTCCCCCACTTATTGATTCGCCGGCCCTTACGCACCCAACGCCTGCTAATCCCGGACTTCCAAGCCCCAGTCGCCGGATTCCCGATCCCCGGCATATTCCCCGTCCATTCCCAGACGGGTCTTCAGTTCGTCGAACTGGTGGGCGAACAAGTCGCTGGAGGAATGGACGTGCTCCGCCTCGGTGAGGAAGCGGATCTGCTCGTTGCGGTTCACGCCGCGTTGGGCGAGGATTTCCTCGAACTCCCCCAACTGCTCGCCGTAAACGATCAGCAGTTTGTGTTCGTCGAACTGGATTTCCTGCGGCACGCCGGGATTGAGCACCGCCAGGCCGGTGCAGCCGTCGTTCATCAACAGTTCCTCATATTCCCAGAGGACGCTTTTCAGCACGGGCAAGTCGATGTGCTCGCGGTACAGGTCGGCGTGTCCCTTGTGCCGCCGTTTGTGGCTGGTCTCCAGGACCACGTCGACGGTGAATCCGAGCGGATCGAGCAACTCCATGAAAGTCTCGAAGAGATGCTCGCGGGAAACGGAGGCCATCAGCACCGGCACGCTGTTGCGGTTCTCTTCGTCGCGGTAGTAATCGTGGCGGTAGCCCTGGCTGGGAACGACTTGGAGGTCGTAAGACGGGCGGACGGCGTCGGTCAGGGAGAAGTTCCCGTACCGCGACACCTCGAGGTGCGATTCCAGTTCGGTCTCGCTGAGTTGCTGGAAGCTGCTGGCGCCGACCGGCATCTCGCCTTCAGGAAACACATTACGGAAAAATCGTTGGAGGAAACCCATCGATGCTCTCAATCTCGTGGCAAACAACAGTTGTGGGGGGCGGGTTTCGTGATCCGAAGCTGGGGGCTTTCTATCAAACCTTAGGTTACGCTTGGCGGTGATAACGCCGTTGTTTCCCGGCCGATAACCCCTCTTTTTTCCCGTCCTCGACAAATCTGGAACAACCCTCACGCGCCCCAAAACCGGCACGGCAAACACCGCGCGGGCCGAGGCCCAAAGCCCGTTTCCACGGGCATTTAAGCTAGTCTAGCACCGGAATTCCGCCCCCAGGGCTTTTGTCGCAGGTGAACTCGAAAAACTTCCTCCGGCCATGGAGAGCGGCGACGGTTGGCGAAGAGTTTGGGGCTGACCCTTTTGACGCCCGAGAGTTGCCTGGCAGGAGGCCTTTCGTTACACTTCTTGGAGCGTTACCAATTATTGGTCCCCTCTCCCTTTGGGAGAGGGTTAGGGTGAGGGCGAACAGCCAAACAATGTTGCGAGTGCCCTGCCACCCGCTGCCCTCACCCCCGGCCCCTCTCCCAAAGGGAGAGGGGAGATTTCGAGAAAAGATTTCCATGAACCGCATAATCTCCGCGATCCGGCCGCTTGCCGCCGGGCTGTTGATCCTGGCCGGCTGCACGAACAGCTCGCCCCCGTTGCTGGCGGAACAAAAGCCGGTGGGAAAATCGGCCGCCGCCGCGGATGGCCTCCGCCCCCTCGAACCCCGCGAATCGTGGGACGTCTACGTCCTGCAAGGCAAGCGGGTGGGATACGGACACACGACCGTCAGCCGGAAGACCGAAGCGGGCCAAACGCTCCTCCGCATCGAAAACCTCAGCCGCCTGACCTTCCGCCGCGGAAGCGACACTACCGAGCAGGTCATCTCCGCCGCGTGCATGGAAACCCCCGCGGGTGAATTGATCGCTTTCGAGAGCAAAATCCAAATGGGCCCCGGCGCCATCCGCTCCACGGGGCGGGTGAACGGGAACAAGTTGGACATAGAAATGTTCGGGCCGGACAAAACAGAGCCGACGCGTCTGTCGCTCCCCTGGCCGGCGGCCTGCCGCGGGCCGTTCGCCGGCGAAGAGACCCTGCTCCGCCGGCCCATGCAACCCGGCCAACAACGCAAGTTCAAGACGTTCGAGATCGGCTTCAATCAGGTGGCCGAGATGGAGCTGACGGCCAAGGACTACGAGCCGGTCAAACTGCCCGACGGCGCCCGGCCGTTGCTGCGGATCGAAACGGTCACCCGCCTTCCCGACGGCCAGGAAGTCAAGGGGACGGTTTGGTGCGACCGCTCGGGCGACACCTTGAAGACCTACAGCGAGGCGATGGGGCTGGAATCTTTCCGCGTCTCGAAGGCCGAGGCCCTGAAAAAATCCGCCGCCGCGGAATTGGACCTCCTGCCCAGCATGATGGTCAAGGTCGAGCGGGCGTTGCCCGATCCCTATCGCACGAAACGGGTCCGCTATCGGGTCCATTTGGAGCGGGGCGATCCCGCCAAGGTGTTTTCCGTCGGATCGACCCAGAGCGTCAAGTCGATCGACCCGCACACGGCCGAAATCACGGTCTATTCGATCCGGCCCGGCGTGGACGGCGGAAACACGGACGCCCCCGCCGATAAACCGACCGACGACGACCTTCGAGCGAACAATTACATTCAGAGCGACGATCCCCTGATCCGCTCCAACGCCGCCAAGGCCGCCGCCGGCGAAACCGACCCCTGGCGCGTGGCGGTGGCCCTGGAGCGTTTCGTCAACCGCGAAGTGCAGGAGAAAAATTTCACGCAGGCGTTCGCCACGGCGGCCGAGGTGGCCCGCTTGCACGAGGGCGATTGCACCGAGCACGCGGTCTATCTGGCCGCGCTGGCCCGGGCCCGCGGAATCCCCGCCCGAGTGGCAATCGGATTGGTCTACATGGACGGGCGCCGGGCCTTCGGCTACCACGCCTGGACCGAAGTCTACATCAAGGGCCGCTGGATTCCCATCGACGGGACCTTGGCCCTGGGCGGCATCGGCGCGGGCCATCTGAAAATCGCCGCGGGCAATCTCAAGGGGGCCTCGGTCTACAACGCGCTGCTGCCGGTGATAAAAATCCTCGGCCAACTGCGGATCGAGGTCCTCGACGTTTCGCCGAAATAGCTCGTGCTGCGGCACGTAGGGTGGGACAAGCGAAGCGCGGTCCCACCAAGAGGATCGGGATCATCGTGGTGGGACCGCGCTTCGCTTGTCCCACCCTACACTTCCGGCATTGACGGGACGTTGCACGCAACCGGCGCGACCGACGCCAAGCGGCTTTACGTCGTGTAATCGCGGGAATACAATGGTTTCGCCCCCGCCGGGAATTTGATACAATGGAGCCGACGGGGGAGTGGTAATACAATCCCGTTTAGCAGCCGCCGGCACGGCGGCCTCAGGAGCATCGTACCGACGGCCGCTAAACAACGGCTGCTATACAAATTGAGAATCAACCGACGCATTTCTTTAGGGAACGGAACAACATGAGAAAATTTACACTTGGACTCGTTGTGATGTCACTTTCGGGACTATTTTTCTGTCTGTCGGCGGCGCCGGGCCGGGCAGCGGCCGGCGATGAAGACCAAAACGCCCGCACCCATTTATGGATCGATTTCTACCGCGGCGAGCCGGTGACCTACGATGACGTTCTGGACGATCTTTCCGGCGTGGGCGTGATCTATCTCGGCGAGTACCACACTTTGAAACAGCATCACGAGATCCAACGCCGGATCGTGGACGACTTGGCGCGGGGGGGCGGCTCGCTGGTGCTGGCCCTGGAACAATTGGAGTCGCACCAGCAACCCATCGTCGATCGCTACAACCGCGGCGAAATCGACTACGATCAATTTGTCAAAGCGGTCGATTGGAAGCGGACTTGGGGCAACTACGAGCAATACCGGCCGGTGGTCGAGGCCGCCCGCAAGAACAAGGTTCCGCTGTTGGCGCTGAACGCCCGGAGCGCGACGATTCGCCAGGTGGCGCGGAGCGGGGGCCTCGACAAGATGCCCGCCCAGGCCCGCGCCGAGCTGCCCCGCGACATCTGGCTGGACGATCCGGCCTATCGGAAGCGGCTGTCCCTGCAGATGATGGTCCACGTGGCGGCCAATCCCGAAACCTTGCGCCCGATGATCGAGGCCCAGATCGCGCGGGACGAGGCCATGGCCTCGACGCTCTGCAACTACCTGAAGTCGGACGCCGGCCGAGGGCGGACGGCGATCGTGCTCTGCGGCGTGGGGCACGTCTCGTTCGGGCAAGGGACCGCGGCCCGAGTCCGGCGGCGGATGCCCAAGATCAAGGATCGGATCCTGCTCTTTTCGGCCAGCGGCGACGTAAAATTGTCGCCTCGGGACGCGGCCGCGGCACGCGCGATAAACATTACCCACGAACAACTCCGGCAGATCGACCGGCCGATCGCCGACTATCTGTACGTGACGAGTTTGAAAGAGGCCGACGAGACACCAGCGCCGAAATAGTTGCTGTTTCTGAACGCCTGTGTAGGGTGGGACAAGCGAAGCGCCGTCCCACCAGTAGCAGAGAAAATGGGAGGAGAGACTGTGGTGGGACAGCGCTTCGCTTGTCCCACCCTACTTTCCGCCAGCGATACGAACTAGGAGATTTCCGACATGGCCGACAAGACCGACCGCCGCTGCTTTCTGGCCAGGGGCGTTTTGGGCGCCGGCGGGCTTCTAGCCGCCGGCAGCATCGAGGAGAAGACCTTGCTGGCCGCCGTGCGGGACGGGACCGCGAACGACGCGAAACCCAAAACCACCATCCCGCCCGGCACGCTCCCGCATGGAAAAATCCGCGGCGTCGCCCTCAGCCGGCTGATGTTGGGCGGAAACCTGATCGGCGGCTGGGCGCATTCCCGCGACTTGATGTACGTCTCCAAACTGTTCACGTCGTACAACACCGAGGCGAAAATCTTTGAAACCCTGGACCTCGCCCAAGCCTGCGGCGTGAACACAATCCAGGTCGACCCCAGGGCCTGGGACACGGTGCTCAAGTACAACCGCAACCGCACCGGGAAAATTCAACTGCTGGTCTGCACCACGCTGATTTCGGACAAGGCGAAAATGTCCGCTGAAATGAAGCGTCTGGTCGACAACGGGGCCACGCTGATTTACATCCACGGCGGCGAGGCCGACGAGCACTTTCGCAGCAGCGGCAGTGTGGATGCCTTCGGCCGCATTATCGACGCGATCAAGGCCCAGGGCGTGCCGGCCGGCGTCGGCAGCCACTCCCTGAAAGTCACCGCCGCCTGCGAGGAAAACAAGCTCGACCCCGATTTCTACGTGAAAACATTCCATCTCGACCGCTACTGGTCGGCCACGCCGCCGGCGCACCGCAAGGAATGGGAATGGCTCGAGCGGAACCCGACCGACCACGACGCGGGCAACGACAACCTCTGGTGCCTCGACGCCGAAGCGACGGCCGGCTTCATGGCCAAGATCGACAAGCCCTGGGTGGCCTTCAAGGTGATGGCCGCCGGGGCCATCCGCCCGAACGTGGCCTTCTCCTTCGCCTTCCGCAACGGGGCCGACTTCATCCTGGCCGGAATGTTCGATTTCCAAATCGAGCAGGACGTCAAGCTCGCCGCCGCTTGCGTGCGGAAGCACGCCGGCCGCCAGCGCCCCTGGCGCGGGTGAACGTCAATGCCGCCGACAAGGGCCGAAGAGGCAGCTTTGTAGCGACAAATCAAGCGTCACGAGCCTCTATTTGTAGTTCCGAATCCGCGGTCAGTTCGCGGTTATTGACTCTTCTCTTTCAATGCCCGCCCTCCGCCGCGCCGCTGGCCGCCACCGGCCGCACTTTCACGGGCAATGAGCCGCAGTTGAGGACCATTGCCATATCCCGCACTTCTTCATTGGTAAACGAGCCGGTGATTTCACCGCGCCGTTCGATAACGCTGTTGATCAGCGGGGCGGTGTACAACACGTCGTCGATGATGATTCCCAGCCTGTAATGAAAAATGACCTGCAAATCCGGGAGGTGGCTGCCGGTCATTTCACTGAACCGCTTCCCGCCGTCCTCGTTTAAGGTGAATTCCACGCAGGGACGTTCCCTTGCGTCGCTCCCGACACGGGCGTCAATCACATACTCGCCGGTAATGTTCAGGAGGTCATTTTTGACCAGGGCTTCGGTGACTTCGTGATTGCCCTTTTTCACATTGCGGACGGCGATATGAGGATCGTGGGCAAGGTCTTCCACAACGTCCTGTTTGACCGGCGCCCACCACGCCACCAGCGTGCCCTTGGGGTTGAGCAGCTTCGACCGCTTCGGCTGGGCCAAGGCCCGATCGATCGAGCTCCTTGTCGTCGCGGTCATTCGCCAGGATACGGAACTCCAGTTTCCCGTTCATCGAGAGGAGTTTTTCGGCCCGCTTTCGATCGGCGACGTCCTCTCGGATCAGAGTGACCTCGAATCGCCGGCCTTCGAGCTTCTTCACTTCGGCAAGTTTCTTCTGCCCGGAATTAAGCCGGCGATCGACCGCCTTGACCAATTGGTCCATGTCCACCGTCTGGCCGGCTTTCCGCGGGTCGGGAACGACCTCATAGATCAACGTTTTACCGCGCTGTTCGGCAGCAAACAAATAATGGCTGCCAAAGAGCACAGAAAACGCCGCCGCCGCGCAGAGCGCGATCGGCAACCAATGTAATTCAGCGAACGACCGCGATTGGGAATTGTTAATGATTCGTCTCCTCGAATAGGGACAAAGATGTGTGTCTCGCATTATGGTGATTATCCCGCCTTCCGGCAACGATAGATCGCCGGCGATCCGCGGTCGATCGTGTCATGGACCGCCTGCACTCGCTGCTTGGCCTCAAAGGTCATCCGCGGTTGTGGATGCTTCTCTTTCGCCGATGAGAGGCGGTAGAGCGAATATCGGGTTCCGGGCTCGAGGTCCTCGCACTTGACGATCACCGCCATTCGGTCGGCCGTTTCCTGCCGCACGAAGAGCCGGACCGGCCGGGCGGAGTCGTCGAGCGGCGCGGCCCCTCGATGCTGATGCCGTAATAGCTGCGGTACTTGTTGGCGAAGGAGAAGCCTTCGCGGGTCGAGCGGAGCTGGCTTTCGCCGAGCGTGTAGCGAAAACCCCAGGTCGTGTTGAAGACCAGCGCGTCACCTTTGGCGCCGACGGCGAGCACGAAATGATCCAGCCCCCACTCCTCGTGACTCGTGGGATAGATTTTCACTCCCGTCAGGACGGGCCGACCGGCGGCAATCTGCTTGCGGACCCAGCCGATGAAATTGCCCAGGTCGGACCTTCCGCCGGGCCACTGCCGATACTCCACGCCCAAGGCGGTAAGCGCCCGGGGAATATCGTTCGAGTAGAGGTCGGGATGAACGGGGGCGCCGGCCTCGTTGATCCGCTCCTGAGGATAGTACGCCCCGTAGTACAACAAGGCCTCCTGAATGGCCACTTCGCCGCACCAGCCTTCCGGCGGACGGCCAAGCGCATGAATCCGCGGCGCGATGCCCAGCAGTACGTCGCCGCCATTCCCGGCCACCGTCTCGGGCACCTTCCCGGCATCGACCGAAGACAGCGGCTTGTGGGCGAAAGTCACCGTGCCCGGCGGAGGCAGCGCAGGGCCGGCCTCTTTCCCTGGCGCGCCGGCGCTGCACGTGGTACCAGGCATATTCCCGGCTGGGACCGTCGAGCTTTGGAAACGGAATCGTCAGCGTCGCGCCGTCGGGCTTTTTCAGGTAAATCAGCGTCGTTTTCGACTTCCGGTCGTATTTTGCGTCGACCGCCTCCGCCCGCACGACCTGTTTCCCGTCGCTCGTCCGCCAGACGCGCAGCTCCGCCGGATCGGCGGCCGCACGGACGGCGATCGCGGCGAACAACAGGCACGTCAGCGTGGAAATGAACAGCTTCTTCGACATGGCGGCGATCCTGTATGCTTTACTCGGATCCCATTTTCGCCGGAGAAAGCCGCGCTGGCAAGATGCAGCGGTTCCGCAAGTAATTTGCGCGTGGATTGCCAACCCCGTTGCGGCCGTCTCGGCTGCACCGTGCAGGCGGGACGCCCGCACCACAAGTTAATTTTGGTCGGCCGCGAAGCACCGCTCGCTGGTAACCGTTCGCGGGGCGGCAGGGGACTGGTCCATTTTTCGGCGGGAAGACGTGATTTCACTGAAAGACCGTGGGCCGAAAACATGGACCGGGTACCCGCTGAGTGCCCCTCTCGCCGCCCCCTGTGAACGGTTACCAGTTGCGGAACCGCTGAAGCTCAGCTACCTCCTCTTGACTGATTTGCCGAGACGGCTATACTAAGATGCGGCTTGGCTGCACGCGGCGATGGTTCGTCCGGCGGCCGGGTTCCCGCCAACAAGTATCCCCCCGTTTTTCCTCCCCTGGAAATTGATTCTTGCGGTTTCACCATCCCTTCGGTGACGGCTGTCGCGGCGTGCGCGGCAACGCCGTTCCGTTCCACGTTTGCATGAAAGGCAGGCGCCGAATGAACGCCATTTCCCCGCGTCGGACCTCGGATGGTTTCACGCTCGTCGAGCTTTTGGTCGTAATTACGATCATCGGCATTTTGATCGCGCTGTTGCTGCCGGCGGTGCAGGCCGCCCGCGAGGCGGCGCGGCGGATGGACTGCCAGAACCACTTGAAGCAACTGACGTTGGCCGCGCTGAATCACGAGTCCGTGCACGGCTTTTTCCCCGCCGGCGGCTGGGGCTCCAATTGGACCGGCGATCCGCAGTACGGCGTCGATTGGCGACAGCCGGGCGGATGGATTTTCAATCTTCTCCCTTACGTCGAGGCGCAAGGGGTTTACGACTTGCAAGCCGACAAGACCGGCCAGGCAAAGTCGGAAGCCATGCAGCAGATGACGGCCAAGCCGATGGCGACGTTTTATTGCCCCACCCGCCGGGCGCCGCAGCCGCTGGCCAGCGGCTTCGCCCAGAGCGATTACGCGGGCAACGGCGGCGAGTTGTTCCACGCCTTCGACGAAGCAAACGGCGGCATCATGGCCGGTCCGGCCAGCTATCAGGCGGGCACGGTCAATCCGGGCCGGGCCGGCTGGGCCAAAGTCGCCGCCGCCTCGAACGGCATCTTCTACGGCGCCAGCCAAACCAAAATGTCCGACATCCGCGACGGCGCCAGCAACACGTACCTGTGTGGAGAAAAATACCTGAACTCGGACCATTACACCGACGGCGTCGCCGATGCCGGCGACAACGAGAATATGTACACCGGCTGCCAGGATGACTCTGTGCGTTGGGTTGGCGCCGGCAACGATCCCTACTATATGCCTCGGCAAGACGAAAACAGCTTTCATGAGTTCATCTTCGGCAGCGCCCACAGCGGGGGACTGAACGCCTCGATGTGCGACGGCTCGGTGCATTTCATCAGTTACTCGATCGACCTGGAAACCCACCGCCGGTTGGGCAACCGAAATGACGGGCAAGTGGTCAACATGAAGCTACTGTAATCCGCCCCGAGATTTAATTCGTTTCTGGCGCGGAAACTAGGGTGGGACAAGCGAAGCGCGGTCCCACCACCGTTTTCACCGTTATTGGTGGGACCGCGCTTCGCTTGTCCCACCCTACGTCTTCCCCCGCCTTCCGCAACAGATACTAATTCGCTCGGCGTGGGGATCAGCAGTAGGCCCGGAACCGCCGTTTCATCCGAGCGACGGCCTTCGGCGGCCAAGCGGCCAGGAACGCCGCCCGGAGGTCTTTCATCGCCTGGTTTTCCGCCAGCAGCAAGCCCTCGAAGAAGGCCCGCTGCCCGGCATCTTCCGACTTCGATCGCCAATCGCGAAACAGCGCATTCGCCGTGGCGTGATCGTTGACGGTTCCCAACAGGTCTTGGAAGAGCGTCACCCGGCGATAGAGCCGCTGGCGAAAATCCGCGGCGAAGGCCACGGCGACGATCTCCATCGTATACCGCAGCTTCTTGCGCGGATCCGCAGGGCATGGAACGCTTCGCCGGTCGAAAGGTCGGAATCGGCGGCCTTGAAGAACTTTTTCACCACCGGCGCCAGGTATCGGGGGGCTTGACGTCCGAACCTTCGCTTGCCTTCTCCGCGGCGGCGAGATTCGACCTCCTCGACGAGCTTTTCGATCTTCGCCCGGCAGGCGTCGGCCGGTGCTTCCTGATGGACCGCGGCAATCGGCCCCTGGACTTCCCGACGCCTGGCCGTTATCTGCTCCAGAATCCTGGGAGGCACGTCCTCGACGCGGGAGAATCGTGCAACCATCACGTCCCAATTCCGGGCTTCGTCGGCGGCGAGCCGAATGCGCCGCAGCCGATCCCGCAGAGCATTGACTTCAGCGTCCTCGATCAACCCCGAGAAGATTCGCACCGCTTCAGCGGCCCGACGCGCCGAGATGCGAAGCTGATGGACGTACTCGGCGTCTTCGGCGCTTTTTTCGGCGGCGAGCGGAAGAAAATAATGAACGGCTTTGAGCCGGGCGTCGAGAACTCGGCCCGCCGCCTCGCGGACAGACTGGTCCGGCGAGAGTCCCGCGATCCATTTGCCTTCGATCGGAGCGGGGGTCGGTTGCGGTTCGAGAAGCGCTGGATCGGTCATGGCTTTCTCCCTCGCCGGGCATCGGGGAAAGCTCCGTCTCTCTTAATGGGCCGACTCCTTCGACTCCGAAAATTATGGATCGGGCTGCTTTTGATTCCAACTGTATCAGAAGCTCAGCCCGGCAGACAAGACCCGGCGATAAAAAACGCGTTGATTGTTAGAATTGTGTTAGCACCGACGAGAAAATCCACCCGGCAGAGGCGGTTTCCCGGCCGTTTTTCGCAAATTGAAGTGATGCAACCCTTGGCAGTCGTCCAAAAACAGCTTGTAGCACAGCCGCCCTCGGCTGTGCGAATTGCCCTGGACAGCCGGGGGCGGCTGTCCCACATGTACCGAAGTCGTTTTTTGACCGACAACTTCCTGCCATTTCATTATTTCCGCATTGAGCGGTCTTTCCCGCAACGATAAACTAATGGAGGACTAACGAACGACTAACATTGGTTTGCGGATGGTGAAAACATGTCCAGATCGCCCGGCGCCGTTCCGATTGGGCACTTACCGACGCGGCCCTTCCGGCGAGAGTTGCTCGGCCGGCAAACCAGGAAGGTCGTCGCCGACTTTCGGAACGTTCCCCGCTATGCGCTGCGCGGCTTGACGGGCGCGGCCCTGGTCTGCGGTCTGCTGAGTCTTTGGGGCTTGCACGGCGACGGCCCGATGCCGCGGATGTCTCCGCTCGCCGGCCTCGATCCGTATCGCATCTCGTCCGCCCGTTGCATCGTGGACGAGACGGACGCGGCAGCCCGCTGGAACGGACTGGCCCCCGCCTTGGCGATCCTCGACCGGGTGAATCCGACGGTCGCCGGGTGGTTGCGCGAGAAGCACGAGAAGGGCCTCGTCGTCTTCGGCGATCGAGGAGATTGCGATTCGGGCGCCGCCCTGGCCAAGTACGACAGGTTCCGAAGCCGAGTCGTCATGAATCGGCAATTGTATTGCGAGAACGACGGAACCATCGCCGTCACGCTCTGCCACGAATACAGACATTCCCGGCAGAATCTGGGGAAGTATTTCCAGTACGCGCTGTCGTTCCTGTTCGTGCGCGGAGGCGATCCGTCGATCGTCGAAAACGACGCCGTGATTTACGAGCACGAGGCGCAGAACGCCATCTTCGGAAGCGGCAGATCGAGCGCGAAGGAACTCGCCGCCTGGCAGGCCGCCGCCCGGCATAAAAAGTAGTTGCTTCTCCGGAAATCGGAATTTGCGAGTCTTGTGTTTCAGTCTTCTGAATGCCAAAGCCCGCTTGATGCAGCGGTCAACTACATAAGAGTGTCGGGGAATTGGGCTGGGATCGCTCATTATTTATTGACGGTCGGATAAATAATGTCGGGTTGGTGAAACGCCCCGCGACTGCGGTCGCGGGGGTAGTTACGGCGCCATCTACCCCGCCGGGCGCAGCCGGCGGGCGTTTCACCCGACATTATTTTTCTGAGAAGCAATAGCCCGCGGTGAATACACCGGGGGCTGAATGTTCGGACTGCTGGGCACTCTCAATTACATGTCCAATAGGTGGGGGGGTTGCGACCCATTGAGCGGGAAGATCCGCAATCTACGCATGTTTCAACGGCCTATTAGCCCGGATTATTCATAAACACGAAGGAGCATTGTCATTCTGAGCGCAGCGAAGAATCTGGGCTGTTTTCGGCGCATCGGAGATCCTTCGCTGCGCTCAGGATGACGTTTATGAATAATCCGGGTTAGCCCAAGACCGATCCACTCACCATCGGTAGGGTTGGCCTTGGAGGCAAAATCACTCCTGGAACAGCCCACCTGGGGGGTGCAACGGCGATCGGAAATTCGGTATCTTACAGGTACAAGTATGTCTGAATTCTCTTCGTCTTGGTGGAGAAACCATGTGTACGATGGCTATCCTGTACCGCGTGGCCCGCGGTACTCCCATCCTGATCGCCGCAAACCGCGAGGAGCGCTACGACCGCCCGACGCAATATCCCAAAATTCAGTCGGGTACGCCGCGGGTTGTGTGCGGTATTGACCGCAAAGCCGGGGGGACCTGGCTGGGCGTGAACCAGCACGGACTGTTCTGCGCGGTCAGCAACCGCCGCAAGCTGGCGATGCCGGCCGAGCCGCGTTCCCGCGGTCTGCTCTGCCGCGAATTGCTCGAGCTGCGCACCGCCAAAGAGGCCGCGGCCGCTGCCGCCAGGGAGCTTTCCAAGGGGCTTTACGCGGGCGCCAACTACGTCTGCGCCGACGGCCGTTACGCGGCGGTCGTTCACGGCGGGGATACGGTCGAGGTGGTCGAACTGACGCCCGGCCTGCACGTGGTCAGCGACGGAAACGTGGACGATCCCCGCGATCCGCGCCACGAGTTCGTCCGCCGCATGTTGACCCTGCACACGTTGGATTCCGCCGTGACGTTCCTGGCCGTCGCCAGCCGGGTGTTCGCCCGCAAGGTGGACGACGAGGGGCGCCGCGGCGTGGTCCTCGCCGGGGCGGAGTCGGGCACGGTCTCCTCGACGCTGCTCTCGCTGCCCAGGAAAATTCAACACGCGGTATACCAGTACGCTCCCGGGGCGCCGTGCGACTGCGCCTACGACGACCTCTCGGCGCTGCTCCGCCAGGTCCTTTCCGCCGAGCGGATGCGCAAAGCCCGCGAGGAGAACGGCAAGTCCGCCAAGCACGCAAGGTCAGTGCACTCTTCTCATCCGAAAGTTAAGGCGAAAGTCAAAGCGAAGGCCGGCGCCAAAAGACTGGCCGTCCAAAAGCACAGATAGCCGCTTGTCGTGAGCATCATCACCTTGACCACCGATTTCGGTTCCGGCAGCGCCTACGTTGCCGCCGTCAAGGGAGTAATCTATTCCCTCCATCCGGCGGCCACGATCGTCGATTTGAGCCATGAAGTGCCGCCGCAAGACGTCCGCCGCGCAGCCCTGCTGCTGGACCGGGCCACCGATTTTTTCCCGCCCGACACGGTTCATCTGGCGGTGATCGATCCGGGCGTGGGGACCGATCGGGCGATTGTCTACGCGCGGATCGGGGAGCAGCAATACGTGGCCCCGGACAACGGATTGCTGAGCCGGCTGGCGGCGCGGATGCCGCCGGCGAAGATCATCCGGCTGGCCGATCCGCAGTATTGGCGGCACCCCGTCTCGGCCACGTTCCACGGCCGCGACATCATGGCCCCCGTGGCGGCGCGGCTGGCCCTGGGACTCGATCCCGACCGGCTCGGTCCGCCGCTGGAGAGGCTTATGCCGCTCGATTGGCCGCAGGCCCGCTCGGCCGCCGACCGCATCGACGGAACGGTGATCGAGGTCGATTCGTTCGGGAACCTCGTCACCAACATCGAGGCCGAGTCGTTTGCCGGCCGGCCGACCGACCGCCGCGTTTGCATCGCGTGCAACATCTACGAGACCTGGGGCATCTATCGCACCTATTCCGACCAACCCGACGGAGCGCTGATCGCGTTGGTCGGCTCCGGCGGACGGCTGGAACTGGCCCTGGTCGGCGGCAGCGCCGCCCGGCGGCTGGGCATCGAGGCCGGCGCGCCCGTCACTTTGGCCTGGGAGTAACCAACGATACATCGCCGCATACCGATTTGTCAGCTTACTTTCCCGGTTACAAACCGGTTTACGAACCATTCTCTACATGCAACGGACAACAAACATGAGCACGCATTTCTTCACGCGATCGGCAACAGTCGTTCTGCTTTCGAGTCTCTGCCCCGCCCTCTTGCTCCTCTCCTTCGGAGGCGGCTGCAAGCGATCGACCACGGTCAGGGGACCGGAAGGCGAACGGGCCACCTTCACCCAGAAAGGAGAGGGAATGGATGTCTCCGTCGAAGGCAAGGACGGCAAGAAAGCCCATTTGAAGACCGGCGAAAACGTCCCCTTGCCCGAGGACTTCCCTAAAGACGTGGCCATCTATCCCAAGGCAGCCGTCGTCATGTCGATGACCGGCGACAAGGGAAAGCAAGTCACGCTGAAGACCGCCGATTCCGTCCAGAAAGTCGAGGCCTTCTATAAAGAGCGGCTGAAAGCGGACGGTTGGGAAATCAAAGGCAGCATGAACATGCCGCAACTGACCATGCTCAGCGGCTTGAAAGAATACCACACGCTGACCATCTCGATCACCTCCGATTCGGGTGAAACGATGATCACCATCAGCCTGGGCGAAACTCAATAAGCTCCCGGTCGAGTCCGTTGCGCACGATCATCGCGGCGACGAACTGCGACGAGGAAGCCAAACGTAACCCAGCAAGCCGACGGCGCCGAGGCAGAGTAGGACGAGGGTGGAGGGTTCGGGTATCGCGGTGAGCATATAGACGACCCCTCCCGTTCCGTTTGCCGGCGAATTCGTGACGAGCGCGTAGAGTTCTCCATTTGCGTCCTGACCAAAGCCATGCACGGTCTGCTGATCGGGAAATACTCCGCCCGGACCGGTTAAATCGGGAGACAGAAACTCCTTGATTTGCCCGGTAACGAGGTCGGCATAGAAGAGACGGCCGTCTACGCGCGAGGGAGAGCCCACTAATGCCAGATCGCCGAAGACGTACTTGCCGATCAATTCGGGTATCTGGGTGCCGTGGTAAACGAAGCCGCCGGTGATGGAGATGCCGATGTGCTCGCCGGTGGCGGGGTCGTTGTCCACAAAGTGGCTGTATTCAAGCGTCCCAAGCGTGCCGGTGATCGGATCGATCATCTCCGCGGGACTGCCCGGGCTGCGGGCCCCAACGGTCCCGGCGTTGCCTTGCGCGGTCGTGGTTCGGTTGAAGAGATAGTCGCCCTCTTTCACCGCCCAGCCATAGTTGCCGCCGAGGACGATGCGGTCGATCTCCTCGATGGTGTTCTGGCCGACGTCGGCGCAAATCAGATCGCCCGTCGCCGTATCGAAGCTGAAGCGGTAGGGATTGCGCAGCCCGAGGGCATATATTTCGGGAATTTGGCCCGCTCCCCGGAACGGGTTCGTGGTTGGAATGCGATATTGACCGTTGCCGCTGACCGGGTCTGAACTGCCGGGATTCAAGGATGGGTTGAGCGGGTCGAATCGCAGCATTTTTCCCAATGCGACGCCCAGATTTTGGGCGTTGCCGCCCGGTTCCACGTGGCTCGAACCGACGTCATTGGCGTTTCCTCCGTCGCCGGTTCCCAGGTACAGGTAGCCGTCCGGGCCAAAGGCGATCGTGCCGCCATTGTGATTGCTCGCGTTCTTCCCGAAGGAGATGATCTCGCGGCGGGACGCAGGATCAACCACGTTGGGGTTTCCCGCGCTCATTTTCCATTCGTTGATCGCGTTGACGTAGTTTTGCGTGGCGCCGTTGGGGGTGATATACGTGGGCAAGCCGCCGCCCATCGGGGCGGCCTCGCTGTTGTAGGTGTACAGCGTGCGATAACCGGGGCTGAGCCGGGTCGTTGAAGCCGGGACTGAACGCCAGCCCCAGCAGCCCGCGCTCGTCGTTAAAGCTCCCCGGATTCAACGGCGGCGAAACCAGACCCTGGATGTCCAGGGCAGGAGTGGGCAACAGGCTGCCGTTCTGAATCACGCGAAGCAGCCCGTTTTGTTCCACGACGAACAAGCGGCCGGCGTCGCCCGGCGGGCTGATCGCGTAGTCCGGCGCAGCCAATCCGGTGGCGATGGGCTGCAAACCGATAGTAATGTTTCCCTTCGGAATCTGTACCAAGGGATCCGCCAAGGCGCTCGAACCAAGAGCGACCACCAGAACCAACCGCAAAATAAGTCTTTCCCCACGTCATGTTATGACCCCTCCCTGAAAAGTTCGAACTCCAGATGCCTGTTGTCGGCATATTCGCAGGGCGACGAGTCCTCCAACTTACCACGACGACCTTACGATGCCGGCGCCTTCCGCCGCCGCCAAAGGCCGGCAGCGCAGATGGCCCCAACCGTCACGAGGACGAGGCTGGACGGCTCGGGTACGTCGGGCGTACTCCGCACGTAGGAGAATGCGCCGCCGGGCTCAGCGATTCCGTTAGGCCATATTGTGAACTCGATGTTCAAGTAGATGTCGTCCGAAATCAAATGCAAGACCGCCGGAACTCCGACCGTGCCCGGTGGATTGTTTGCGGCCCAGGTCACCCAAGGTTGGAAAGTCAGACTCGCCCAGTCGGCGGCGGCCCCGTAGGCCCACTCTGTGTCCACTGGGCTAACGCTACCGTATCCTGTTTCCTGCTTGATATTGAATAGTCCCTGGGTATCGGCGCGGGTGAGCCAGACATTTGCGGTCAAACGGTCCTGGTTCGCCGGAAGCGTCCAATCCGCGAAGCTCGCCTTAGTGAACGTCGTCGCCGGGCCGGTCCAGATCGTCGCACCGTGGACAGCACCGCCAAACGAGATCAGAACGCTCACCGCGAGAAAAATTCGGACTGATTTCGCCATCTGGACACCTCCCCACTTTTCTAGCCGTCATAGCCATTTATCATCCCGGCTCCGCCGAAATCAAGGAAAACAGCGCTCCACCGAGAATAGTAGGTATCCCTGATCGCAAAGACAATCGTCCCTGCGAATAAATTGCATGTTTTACAATGAATCAGGAAACCCCCTACCTCCCGTTCGGCTCTCCTTCCTCCCCTTCCCCCTGTATCAACCGTCGCTCCTGCTCCGGATCAAGCCCGTTGCGCATGGCCATCGTGGCGACGGACATCGCTCCGTTGCGCAACAAAATCTGATCGGCCTGGGCTTCCTTCAAACGGTCGCGGACGGCCAGCGTGGGCGGAATGCCGCGGATCTCGACCGAACGCAATGCGTCGGACGACAGCCGGCCGTACTCCACCGCGTTGCGGAGCACCCGCCGGAACAACTCGATGTCCTCGGCCAGCATCTCGTGCTGCAGCCGGTCGAACATTTTGACCGCCGGGCCCTCGGCCACCATCGTCGAGCTATAGTTGGCGTTGCTGGCGTCGGCAGTGAGCATGAACTCGGGCATCACCAACCGGCTGGCGATCGCCCGCAACTCGGCTTGCAACACGGCGACGTATCGTCCGGCGTCGATGCCGGCGGCGGGGAACTCGTAATCCGTGCCCGACGCCGCGTCGAGAATCGTGCCGGGGGCGTAGCGGCGGAAGTGACTGGTGCGGCCGGTGGCGCCGCTGGTGACGCTCAGGTCGGCCTGGCCGGCGACGAACTCGGACAGCCCGGCGGCCGTGGCGGCGCGGTGCTTGCGGATCACCGCGATGGCCGACTGGATCTCGGCCACCACGCTCATGTTCCGCAGCAGCTTTTCAGCGCGGCGGAGGTTCTTCCGCACCGGATAGAACAGCGGCAGCCCGCGTTTTACGTTCGCGTCGACGTTCGCCTTGCGATGCTGGACTTCGGACGCCGGCGCCAGACGCCCGCCGATCCAGTAGCCCACGACGGTCTCCACGTCGTCCGGGTCGGTTTGGATGCCGAAGCTGGCGGCCGGGTCCGCGCGACGCTCGTCGGGCGCGACAACTTCGGCCGGCTCGACGAACCGCACTCGCGTCGTGCCGTCGGCTGCCGGGAACAGCCGCAGGAAGCACTCGCCGTCGCGGTCCTTGCGGTGGACGATCTCCTGCTGCCGCCGGTGCCAGCGGTTCAGCCGGACGAACTCGTCGATGACCGCCTGAACCTCGGCGACGGTCGCATCGTCGGCCGTCGCCCCGCGCCGGGCGACCGCCCGATAGACGTGCCCGCTGCCGACGATGTAGCTGATGCGGTTTTCGTGCCCGTTGATGGCGAACTCGTTTTCCACGGCCAAGGAGCGGCACTGTTCGCGGATTTGGGCCAGTTGCTGCTCGTCGGCGAAGGGGATGCCCGTCGCGCCGCCACCCGCCCCGCCGAGCCGGTTCCAGCGGGTTCCGTCCACGTCGTAGACCGCCTCGGCCGGATCGACGAAGTCGTCCCAGAGCTGGTCGAAGGCCTCGGTCAGCCGGCGTTCGAGATATATCATTCTCGAAGCGATGGGCGGCGCGACCGGACCAGCTTCATTCTCGTGATTGCCGATGTCGATGGTTTGCATGGTTATGGTTCCTTTGTAAATTAAAAGCGGTGCAACAATTCAGCCGTCTGAAGTAATTGAGGGCGTCCCGTAATTCAAAAAGGCACATATTCCTGTAGGGAACGGGCTCTGTCCCGTTCCGCTGAGATGGCGTACACCTCGGAACGCCACAGAGGGCGTTCCCTACAGACTTTAATTTCAGGACACCCTCAAGTAATTTCATACTCCTGGTTCCCATGCTCCGCATGGAAACCCACTGCCCCGACGCTCTGCGTCGGCGGCGAGGGATTCGGCGAACGCGGAGCGTTCGGACACTGCTTTCCCACGCGGAGCGTGGGAACGAGGAAAAACACTTTCATCCCTCTTCTCTCTTCCCTCTTCTCTCTTCGAGTTTCTCATCCCACCGGCAGACGGTTTCCCAGGCCGTCATTTGCCGTCCGCCCGTGGAGCAGCTCGGCCGCCAGGCGGATGGCCATTTCCAGCGCGTCCGGTCCGTCGTCATGATCGGCTATGGGAAACTCGCGGAGTTGCTCGACCAGCAGCCGCGTGCCCGGCGAGCCGGAAAGAAACCGCAACCGATGCGACGCCAGATACGGCCCCAGCCGGCGGATGCGGACCTGTTTCGACACACGGTTGTCCAACGGCGCCGGCCGGGCGCCGAGAATCCCCCGGCGGCGAAACTCGGCCTCGAACTCGCCCGCCAGCAGTTCCTGAAACTGGTTCGTCTCGACGCCAAACCGGTCGGGGCGAAAATGGCTAAACCGCTCGGCGCCGTCGGCCACCATTTCCGGCGTCGGCCGGCGGCGCAGATCCGCCTCGACGAAGATTATTCCCCGCCGGTCTACGCCCAGCGACACCAGGGCCGAATAATCGCCGCGGCGCGAGTCGCTCCCCTTGCTCGGGTCGAGGGCCATCGTCTTCACCGCCAGCTCGGCCGGCCAACGCTCGAACCAGATCGACTCGTCAAAATACGCCTCGGGCCATTCGCACCGCTCGGGATCGACCGGCGAGTTCTGCTTTTCCCGCTCGAATGCCGTGCGGCCTTCCTCGACCCTCAGACACATCAGCGCGTAGAGGTCTTCCACTTCGGGCCAGAGGAGTATCGCGCCGGCGTGCATCTCCTGCCGATTGCGTTCGTAGAATGCCCGGGCGACGGCCTTGTAATTCCGCCGCGCGAGATCGGTGTAGAGCGCCTCCCATTGCTGCCAGAGCGACGTGTTCGACGGCCAACGGACGATCGCCCGAAAAATGCGGGAAGTCCAGCCGGCGGTGCGGTGCAACTCCATCGCCAGCGCCTCGCGGTGCAGGGCCGTGGCCAGATTGACGACGTTGGTCCGGGCTGTGCCGGCGTTCAACAGCGTGCCGTGAAACCACTCCCGGGAATGTTCCCGCTGCAAGGCGGAGCGGATGTGGCCGTCGTTTTGCAGGTCGTCGCAGACGATCAGCATGGGGCGATGCTGGCGGCGGCGCCGGCCGCGAATCCGCTGGCCCGTGCCCAGGGCTTCGATCGTCACCCCGTTGCGGAGCACGATCATGTTCTCGCGCCAGACCAGCCCGCGCCCCACGACCGCCGGAAAATCTTCGGCCAGCCGCCGGTTCTCGAGCAGTTCGGCCTTGACGTTCTCCAGGTGCGCGCACGCCTGGCGCTTGGTGTCGGAGACGATCCAGACGTATGGTTCCCAACATTCGACGGCCGCGCGGAGCGGTAGGGCGAGCGTGCCGATGGTCGATTTTGCCCCGCCGCGCGGGCCGAGCACGTTCAGCTTCGTGCCCCGCTCGGTGTGCGCGGCGTCGATCTGCTCGGCCAGCCAACGGTGCATGATCGACGGCGGCCGGGAGAAATGCTCGGGCAGATACTTCCGGCCCCAGGCCAACAAGTCCCGCCCACAGCCGCAGCGGCGGTCGAGTCGCCGCGCCCGGCCGTGTTGCAGCGCCATCTTGTCGTTCAGCATGGTCGTATACCGTATCGCAATATCCCGATCGACCGGCCAACAGGGTTTCTCCTTGTCATGTGGGGTCATCCTTGGCCTCCCGTTTCGTTTCGACGCCCAGTTCGTGGGCCAGGGCGTTGATCCTCTTTACGATCTGTTTGCGGTATCTTTCGGGCACTTCCTCAACGACGATCTCGCAAAATTTGGACAGCAACAGCCCGATCTGCTCGACGGTAATCACGTCGGGACCGCGGCGGGCGTATCTCTCGGGAAATCCTCGCTCCAGCGCCCAAGCGGCCGCCCGCCAATACTGCTCCTTCTTGGCTGCGTCGCGGATGTTTTTCACCAGGCTCAACTCCGCGTTGCATTTGGCCTGGAGCAACTCCGCGGCGAACGCCGGGTCGCGCTCGGCGGTCCGCTGGATGGTCGACGGCGAGCAGCCGACGTACTCGGCGGCTACGTTCTGGCTGCAACCGACGCCGATGATGGCCGCGATCTTGATTCGCTTCTCGCCGTCGAGGACCGGCCGTCTGCCGCGTTTGCTCATCTGTTTGCTCCTGTTGTGCGGCGTGCGAAACCGCAAGGAATTATCCATTGCGAATGTTGCGAAACCGCAAGCGGAATTATCCATTGCGAATAAATAGCAGGCCCGCTGCCCTCGCTCTCTTCCCTCTTCTCTCTTCCCTCTTCTCTCTTCCCTCTTCGCCCTTCGCTCCTCTCTCCGCTACTTCCCGACATACTCGAACGAAACGACGGCCCGGCCCGCCGAGCCGCGATAATTGTCCACGAATCCGCGCGGCCGCCGCGAGCCGGTCTTCTGCACGTTCACGACCCGCCACAGCGGTGAGCGGCGGCAGTGGGCGATCATCGACGGATGGCTGGCCGTGACGTTCACCCGATGCCCATCGCGGCGGTGCAGCTCGGCCACCGACTCCGCGACGGCCGTGCCGATGCCGATACCCTGGTAGTCGGGCAACGTTACAATGCGGTATATTATAATGTCGTAACGCATTATATCATAACACGTTATGGTGTTTGCAATCCAACATTGAAATTGATATAATACACGGTACAACACCGTTTATTTTCTATTTGAGGTTCGATGAATATGGAGTGAAACCATGCCAAAATGCGTCAACCATCCACCGAAATTACGCCGACACGTCCGGGGCCAGGGCGTGGTCACGATTGGCGGAGTCGATTACTACTGTGGTTCTGTGGAAGAAGGGCACGAAAGCCCCGCTCAAAGTCCGTCAGGCGTACCAGCGGGTCTTGGCGGAAGTGTGGGCAAGAGACGGTGCCCCTCCGTTGCCGGACATACACGAAATCACCGTCGAAGAGGTCGCCGCCGCATACTGGACTCAAGCGAAAAAGAAGTACCGAAAGCACGGCCGACAGACGAGCGAGATCGGAAACATCAAGTGTGCCTTGCGACCTTTGCGGGAACTGTTCGGCGACATCCGGGCAGAAGAGTTCGGTCCCATGCGGCTGCAAGCTCTTCGGGAGCATATTGCCCGCACCAACAATTTGAGCCGGGGGACAGTGAACCGGCGTATCAGCCGCATCAAGTACATGTTCAAGTGGGCCAAAAACAACGAGATTGTTCCAGGGAGCGTATACGACGCCATCCGGGACGTGGAAGGATTAAGACACGGAGAGGGAAACGTGCGTGAGCCGGAACGCATCCAGCCGGTGCCGGATGCAGTAGTGCAAGCCACCTTGCCTTATCTGCCAGAAACCGTCGCCGACATGGTGAGATTCCAACGGCTGACGGGATGCCGTCCGGGAGAAGTCTGCATCTTACGGCCTATCGACGTGGACCGCACCGGAGAAGTGTGGACATATCGGCCGTGGACGCACAAGACCGAACATCACGAAAGGGACCGAGTGATTCTGATTGGCCCCAAGGCCCAAGCGGTACTCGCCAAGTACCTGCTGAGGGGAGGGGAAACCTATTGCTTTGTACCGGCCGAGCAACGGAGGAAACAGTTCGCCGAGCAGCGAGAACACGTGAAACACCCCGAACGTGATCGTAGAAGGCGGAGGGCTAACTCAGGGTTGAACCCGCACTACTCAACCAACAGTTACCGCGTAGCTGTTTATAGGGCGGTTGAGAAGGCCAACGCCAAGAGAAAGGGAAACGACCTGCTTCCCGAGTGGAGTCCGAACCAGTTGCGGCACACGGCCGCTACCGAAATCCGGGAAGTGTTCAAGTCCGCCGAAGCGGCCCAGGTAATTTTGGGGCATAGTCGGTTGAACACAACGGAAATCTACGCGGAGAAAAACCTCAAGCAAGCCAGGGAGATCATGGCAAAGATCGGATAACCTACACTCGCCGGGCAGCGGTTAGCTCCCGCGTTGACCAGCCGGTGGTTGCGGTTCGCACCTGTCCCGCGACACCGGCCGGTCAGTCCGGCCCAACATGACAGGTGTAATCATGGGAGTCGGACGTATTCCTTTGGAACGTGTGAAAGAGGTAATGCGGGCAGTCCATCCATCCATTCGGCCCGACCTTTGGGAGAAAATAGAATATGGGTGGGACGATGAACAGAAAAGATACACCAAATACTACGTGCAGATAGAACATGGAAAACTAATAGCCGGATTGAAAAGCCAGGGCTTAACCCAGGATGAGGCCCAACGGGTCATTCATCGGTGTCAACAGGATGCCTTGGATTCTATGCCTTGTACGGACGGCCGGGTGATCTACAGTTACACAGAGAAGTTTCAAGACTTTCTGAATGAGCAAACCGTGGAAAGTAACCGCATCGGTGAGTCAGTGAAGCCTCATTGGAACCCGGAGAAACGTGAACTGCGGTTGGGGAATAATGGGCCGTTGGTGAAGAGGTACAGGGCTATCGCCGAAAATGTGATAGTCGTCCTTGAAGCGTTTCAGAAGAGTGATTGGAAGCACTCTATTACCGATCCCAACTGGGGCAAGCACACTACCGACGCTCAATCATACGGCTCCCCAGAAAAGTTTGGTACTATCCGTAGACTCAATCAAAACGCGGAAGGTATGTATTTTTTCGGCCCTGACGAAATGAAGGAGATAGCCTGGGACATCGGTGAGAAAACCAGTAAAAGAAAATCTCCCAAAAGACGGAAGGGAAGGAAATGAGCGAACGCAAGAAGTGGAGTCGAAGTTTTCCTCCCGCATTGCGGACAGCAAGCCAATGATTGGAGGTTGTCATGCCGTATAAAATGTGGAACCACGAAGCGTGCGGACACGGTGTAACGGGCACCCGATATTGGTCAACACGGGGAAGGGACAGAGTGGTATAACGCCTTCGGTGGTCTGGAACCATCATCTTATTCCTACACCTGGGGTCGTGTTCTGTGCTGACAAGAAATCGACGGATTACCGCAGCCGGTCGTCAACCGCCGTAAACGCCCAGACCAGCGCCAACACCCAGCCGAGAAACGTCCAGCCTAAGAATACATTGAAGACTAAGATGGCGGCGGCATTGTGATGATGCCGGGCTCCAGCAATTATTCCTGGCAGAAAATAGAATACTAAGAATACTAGGCATAAGCTGAAAAGAGCTAGATATTCTGATGTGTTCTCCGCGTTTATATTTCCTCCTTTCACTCCGATGGCAATTAAGAAGCAAATGACGCAAACCCCGACAATCGTAAAGGTCAAAATCATTAGTGCTCTGATGCTGACATCTGGAGCGGATGTTGACCGTGAGTTGCCTCTATTGGCGGACAAGTATTCCGTGAAGGATGCTAATGCTTCGTCTCGTTCCTCCGGTTTTCCGCAACCGCCGGAGAGTTGTTCAGGCGGTGGGGGCGGGACCACGATTACCGTGCTACAGTCGTGGCACTTTACACTTTTTCCTGCCCACTCCGATTTCACCTGCCATTCCTTGCCACAATGCGGACAACAGAATCGGATCAAGCTGTCGTCTATCATGGTTACTCCTCGATTACGCGAAAGATTACAAGGAAAAATGTTGTCTCGGACTTTCCACAAGTCCCTTTCTGAATATCGGAATAGCAACCAAGTGCAGTATAACAAGAGGGGGTGGGGAGTACAACACCCCTGAGTGGTGCCTTTTCTTGTGCGGACTACCCTGGCAGATTCCCGTAAGCCGCAAGCTGGGCCTGAGCCAATTGCTCGGCTACGGGATCGGCCACTCCCTGGATCGACCGGTTCCAATTGAGGACGTTTCCTTCCTTGTTGGAAAGGGAAGCTGCGTTCGGTCCCAGCCCTTCCCATTTGGCAATCTCCTCTTCGATTGCTTGCAATTGGTCTTCGGTTGTCGCTTTTTTCAGCCGGGCCGTTAGGCATCTCTCGGCGAATACAGGGATTACGCGGCCGGAGGTCAACAACTCAGTGACCCTGCTGGAGAGGGATGTTTTGTCTAACATGGGATGACTCCAAAAAAGGGGCGGATTCGTAAAACACGACAGCAAGGAACGTATCCCGGCCTTACGGAGGCGGAATTATTGTCCCTGTTTTCCGGGGTTTTTGCGTTTCAGGTGCAGGGTTTTCCGATATGTCTCCCGAGGAACATTGCACCAAAATCGCACCAAAATCGCCGCATTTATTCTGGCCTCTCCAGTTGACGCAGTTCGGACCTGGCTTTTTGCAGTTGGTTTGATCGGAGTTGCCGTTCATAAATAAAACCCTGGTATGCGGCAGCGGCGACTTCGGCCGCTTCTGCCGCCTTGTCACGGGCCTTCTTCGCCTTTTGCAACTCCTCGCCTGTTTTCCGCATGGTGTTGACGCACGCCTCGTCCTCTCTCTCAAGTCGGGAGACTTCTCCGCGAAGCTCGGTTATCCGCCTCGTGCGTTCGACCTCTCGCTCGAATTGCTCTGCGGTACGGCCGCACTCGCGGAGGATCGTCGCGGCCTCCTGGGGATCGACGGATTCTTCCCTGGCGACTTTCGTGACCAGTTCCAGGTAACGGGCCTCTACCGCAGCTTGTTGTTGTTTGAGTTCATCACATAAATTGGACATTGGTATGGCTCCTTGTCAGATACAAAGTGGTCGTGAAGGCGGTTCCTTTGGACAGATCGCAAGATTGTCCGGCATGGTTTCCGGGCATACGGGGTTGGGGGCTTGATCGGAAGCAATCGCCGGAACCAACCCCAGCCGGGCAAGCTCCTGTTTCACTTCCTCGTTCGATGGATAGTTCGGCGGTAAAATCATTGTGGTGCCTTGTGTTCTCCGCGTGGGGTTGGTCACTCGTTGGAAGTTTTTCTTGGTTGTTTCTGACCGGCCGCGTGACAAGAGCAACGTGGTGGATTGCTTCCTTCCAATAGACGCCTCTTCCAGATTTGTAATTGTTGATATAGGGGGAGACTTCGCGGATCGTTTTGCCGATCCTGCTGGCATCTTCCGGGAGGGGAATATCCACTTCGCCGTAGAGAGCTTGACGTTCCTCATCGAACCACATCCGCTCCCACCACCCGGCGTTGGACCTGGAATCAAAAACACTGAGAAGGGGATCGTCGGGACCGATGGCCTTCCCCTCTTCATAATGATCGTAGGGAGCGGGGATGAGTATTCCAGCGGCCCGCATTTCGTAGTAGGTGGCGACAAGCCGCTTGATTCTCGCCACGTCCACAACGTCTTCATAGTTACTGCCGTCAAGCGTAGTAACGGTGTAGGTGCCAGGAGTGATTATTTCCTTGTAAAATCTCACTGCTTCGCTCCTTGGTTGTTCGAGGGTATCAGAGGTTCGTCTTTTGGAATGAAAAGCCCCTGCCGGGCAGACGCTTGGCCTCTGGTGACGTTCCACACGCGGGCGAGGAAGTCCAGTAAATCCCCGGATGCGCGGCAGGCGACGCACCACCATCGTTCGGTCCACACGTTCATGGTGAGGGAGGCATTGGATCGGCAGAACGGACACGTCCACCACATACCGAAACGATCCGACCTTCGTTGGGGAGGACCACAACGATTCCGCAGAATGTCGAGCAATCGTGTGCGTTTGCTTGTCATTGCCATTGAACACTTCCCTCACGGTATGGTCCATCACGGAAATACTAAATGTCGGCCCCGGTATACCGTTTTATCTCGTCCATCACTTTTCTGTGTTCCACTACTAGGTGGTAGGACAGCACTTCGACAGTGTTTCCTCGGTTTGTCGTTTTTGTGTTTATCTTTGTTTCCACCAACCCCAGCAGTTCCATATCCTGAATTGCCAACTTGACAGTTGCCTTCGGCAGCCTTAGCTGTTTTGCGAGGTCATCAGCCGCTATCCCGTCTTTGACGTTGTGCAATGCTCTCAGGATGCAGCGACGTTTCGAGGGAAGGCAGTCGAAAGCAACTCGCTGAGCGATTGAGAACTCATGCGGCCCAATGCTCCTGCGGCGGTGAATCATGGCGACGCCCTGCATCAGTCGCAATAATTGTTTACCAACGCGACCGCCGACCTCGGGGAGTGGAATGGCTGTAATCTCCTTCGTATATCCGTTGCGAGGCACTTCTGTACGGGCGACGGCAAGAAGATTACTTAGACCAACAAGAAGGCCGTGTGCCCTCCGGCAGAGTTTCGGCGGGCGTTTCGATGCCCCGGCAAGGACTCCTTGGGCGGCTTCCGCCAGTTCATGGCGGATATTTGGTTCCTGATTCGCGTTTTGCAATGCCCGCTCAATCTTGTCCGTCAACTTGCCGGGCTTCGGTTGGAACCTCAAAAACCGCTCTCCAAGTGGTTGCATTGCTGCCGAGTGTTGCTCGATTACAGGAGTGCATCCGGCGAGTAGTGCGAAAATCGAGCGATATTCTTTTATTCCACCTACGCCGAAGGCCCGAGCAGATTGTCCATCGTATGCGTCTCTCAATTGACCGAGTAGCTCCATTCTACGGTCACTGTTGGCCGTGAGAATTGGAGTGAGGTCTTTGATGACTAACAACTTCCCATTGAGCTTCGGCAGCAAACTTTGATCTGCGTGGGTTTCGTCCTCAAACCCGGAGATAAGCGAAGAGGTAGTAAGGGTCGAAATGAAAATGGCCTCCGGGTGGTCGAGAAGTACACGGAGGTATTCTGTTTTCCCCGAGCCGCTTGCGTCCACTACAATCATCCAGAGCGGGTCGCCTGGCAGGTGAATCGTGGCTGCTACTCCCAAGACGACTTCTAACAAGGTGGGGTCGCTGATGTGCAAATGCTTCCGAAATACTTTCATGGCTTGTTCGATCGTTCGGGGACGAACATTTTTACACGGTATACCCCCATCCCCGACATTTAGTATTTCCGTTCCAGAGGGTTTTGGGATCACTTGCATCGGGTCCACTGACTTTTTAAGGAGTGTTCGCAATTCACGGGTCGAGTGAGTGATTAGATAATCGTCCAGTCCCACCTTCGTTCCGTTGGGTCCGGGCGGCAAGCGGATACAACGAACAGTGGCACCATTGGCGGAAAGTGCCTTTGCCAACTCTTGCTCGGCGTGTTGAATGTCGGGTTTCTCGGCTAGGTCCGAATCGAAAGCGATATAGATTTTCCGGCCTTCCATCGGAATCGACGCGAGATCGTCGATCAATTTTCGCTTGCCCCGTGGCTTTCCGTTCTCATTTCGGTCGCGGCGTTTTTGCCAAGCCCACACGCCACTGACGGCCACGCACTTGAGTCCGGCTTGATCCGCAGCAAGTGCCTTCTTTTCGCCCTCAGTGATGAGTAGGGAAATAGTTGAATCGGCTAGGGCGGCAACGGTTCCCGGTGGAACGTAGAGACGAGGCGGTTGTTCAGAGGGGGCCTCGTATTTTACTTGCTTTCCCTCCCCATCGCGTCGCGGATTATCCGGTCGGAGCCTTGCGTATCCGTTCATCCGACCGGTTGAGTCGGGATATGGGAAGACTAATGCAGCACCCTTGAAACCAGGTGTCCTGCCGAGAAGTTCTCGGAGTGTATCTGGCCTGCTTTCAGAATAAAGACCTGCCCGTAAAGCAGTGGAGACCTTAATACCGCTGCGAAACAGTTCACTTCGATGGTGGGACCGGAGGTCGCCAGGACGGGCTTTGCGTTTGGATGTCATACCCCATACTCCCTGACCGCTGCGGCGGCATTACTTGTGGCGTTAGCCGCACGCTCTATGCGACCAAGAATGAGTCTCCAACAAACTCTGGGCATCACATCGCCGCGAAAATCAAGCTCGTGAAAGTCGGCAAGCGCTATCTCGATTCGTTCGCGGGCTTCTTCCAATAATCCATAAATGGTATCGGGCAACGGCTCGGATTTGCACTCTGTCAATTTTTTTGATAGAGTACACATTGTAAACTCCAATCGCCCCAGGTTGTTGTCCTCTTGTCGGCGACGGCCTGGGGCTTTTTCGTCACCGACTAATCCATCGTTACATTCCATCACTCGTTAGCACTTCACGGGCTTGTCGGCGTTGCTTGTCTCGGCGTCGCGCACGCCTTGCTGGTGACTCGGCTTTGATGTCATGGCCGGGTTCGGATCGCCGTTTGATGAACTCACGCACTTGTTCGGCAGTAACATAGCGACGCCCTCCGATGACGGTAGTTTCAAGCCGGACGCCTGCAATTCCTTTGAGCCAACGGTAAATTGTGTTGAGAGTCGGTTCACCCGGCAGTAACGCAGGCAACCGGCGAATCGGAATCAATTTGTCCGTTACAATTTTGTTCATTTTTTCCTCTTTTCCTCGGGGGTTTTAGAGTCCACGTGTCATTCCAATACCGATACATTGTCCACAATGTCGATGATCCCTCATAACGTCAGTCTCATGTCGATCTCATCAAAAACACCCCACCAACGGGTTGTTGCATCCAAACGTCGTATACGCAACGTTGACGGCCGATTTCGGGATGTGTGTTTGGGCCAAACCGACCCAACGAAACGCAATGGCGGGAGTTGTGGGCGATGTGATCGCAACCCCCGGTTTCACCCGTCGGTACAACACCGTTTTTCGATGCCTGACCACCCGGTATTGACGTGATTACCGCGTACCGGTTTGATAATTGTCGTTATACCCCACGCATGGTGGTGTATGGCCCGTATTTCCCGTGTATCACGGGGGTATATTGCCACACAAAACCCCTCTTTGGTGGTGTTAGTCGGGCAGGGTGACAATGCGGCTGATCCGCCAGTGGTTCTTTCGCCCGATCAGGTTCAGCGTGGCGCAGAAGGCCACCGGCTCGCCGCGCCACAGGGCCAGAAAACAGCGGGCGAACGGGGCCAACGCGCCGCTCAAATAGTGATGCTTCGCAAACAGCCGCCACGCACTGCGCCGGCAACGAAAGATTTCAAGCTCGATCGGCGGTCGCCGAAGACGCCTCCGGGAAAATTGGGCCGCGGCCATGTCGATCACCCAGTCCGGCGCGAGCCACTCGGTGACGTCGTAGTGGCAAGTGACGGCGACGAAGCGGCGGCCGATCCAGCCCGCGCGGATGCCCTTCGCGATCGCCGCCGAGACGACCCGCGCGACGTTCCGATCGACAACCGAAGTGAACTCGTCGAAGACGACGATTGTAGGACAGGTTGTTAACCTGTCCTGTGTGTTTTTTTGGGACAGGGTTTCTGAGGACAGGTTGACAACCTGTCCTACATCGCCGCCCCGACAGCGCCCGGGCCAGGTCGCAGCGGAACTGTTCGCCGCCGCTGAGGACGCGATAGGGCTTGATCCAACTCGGCGGCGAGGAGAAGCCCACGGCGGTCAACAGCCGCGTGATTTCCTTGATCGGCCGCGCGCCGAAGCCGTCGATCACGGCCCGATCGTCCGGCCACTGCCGCGGCCGATAGAGCCGCGCGCCGAACATCCGCCGGGCGATGGTGCTCTTGCCACTGCCCGAGGGCCCGACGATCAGGCCGATCTGCCAGGCCGATGGCGGCGAAGCGGAGGGCGGCGGGGGGACTGTCCCGCTTTTCGCGTCGGCGAAAAGGGGACTGTCCCCTTTGCCCGCGGTCGCGGAATCGAGACTATCGGCGGGAGTATTTCGCCTCTCGATGTCCGATGGACCGACCGCGCCGCTGCCGCCCTCCGCCCTCGCCGCTCCGCCCGCGGCCAACACCCAGTCGGGCACGTCGACGCCGAACTGTTGCAACGCGCGCTCGGTGGGTGGCACGTCGAACATCCCGCCGACCTGCCGGACGCGGAACGAATCGTAAACCGGGCAAGCTACTTCAACTTCGATTCTGGGCATGGGACAGGATAAGTGTATCGTTTGTGAATGTTTAGCAGCCGCCGGAACGGCGGCTTGCCTCGGATCTCGGGCCGTCGTGCCGACGGCCGCTAAACGAACGTGTAACTACTTTCCTCACAACATCAACAGCCGGCACTCGTATCCTTCACTGCTCAAACGCTCGAAGACCTCCCGCTGCTGGTCCTCGTCGCGGCACTCGACGACGACCTGAAAGGCCTCGGGCACGTCTTGGTCCTGCAGGACAGGTTGGCAACCTGCCCCACAGTCGGCGTCCTCATCCGGCGCATTGTGCTCTGCCAACATCCCGTCGAGCATCGCCCGGACGGCGTCGCTATTGGTCTCGACGTCCGCCAGCAGATCGGCCAGCGCCGCGCCGTTCGTTTCGGCCATACCGGCCAGCGGATCGAGCACGGCCAGCAGCTTCTTCGCTTCCGCTTCGTCGAGGTCCAGGACCAGCACGGGCACGTCGGCCTCCGGCGTGGTCTCGGCGCGGAGGTGGCCGTCGATCAACTCGAGCGACCCGTCGGGCAACTCGCGGGCCAGCAACGCGCCGGCGTAGCCGATCTCGGCCAGCACGCCCCGCAGCGCGTCCTGCTGCGCCGGCGGATGGCTCCGCCAGTTGTTCGGATGCGGCCGCAGCAGTCCGGCCTTAACGCGGCGAAAATCTTTGATTCGATCGCGGATTGTCATGTCGGTTCTCAGTGGTTGGATTTCACGATGGCGGTCGCCAGGGCGCCGGCCATGGCGGTCAACAAGACCCAGGCCCCGCGCAGGGCGAGGAGCATCATTCGCCGGCTGCGGCGGAGTTCGGCCACTTCGCCGATCAAGCCGGGACTCCGCTCCTTGTTGCCCGGCAGGCCGTAAACGTCGGCCAGCAAGCACTCCACGTCGGCGCGGCACGCTTCGCAACGCTGGATCAAGCGCTGCACGTCGACGTGGTACTCGTGCAACTCGTCGCGGAGCCGTTCGATAGATTGGTTTTCGCCGGTGGTCATGGCAGGGGCCTGAATGGTCAGAGGCAGACAGTTCAGAAGTTGGTCACAGGTCAGCGAGCCGCTTGCGGTTTCGCTGCGCCCGTCTGTAGAATGGCGATCAGTTCCGCGGCCTTCGTGGCGTCGTTGGCGGCATAGAACGCGGCCACCTTTTTGGCGACCTCGCCCAGCCGGGCCACCATCGCCTCGTCGCTGCGGACGGCCTCGATCACCTCCTTGAGCTTCACGACCAGGCCCGAGTAGTCGCCGACGGCGTAGTCTTCGTAGACTTCGGCGAACCAATCGAGGCCCCATTGGTTCATGAGTTTCGCCAACTTGACGGCGTGCTTGCGGCGTTTCTCGCGGCGGTTGTAGAGCCACAGTCCGACCAAGGTCGCGGCCAACGCGCCGCCGGCCAGAATCACGTACTGCCAGATTACGGGGATTTCGTTGAACATGGTTTTCTTCCTAGGGATCAGGGATCAGGGGTCAGAGGTTAGGGGTCAGGGGAAAACGCCCCGCGACTGCGGTCGCGGGGGGGCTACCGCTTGCGGTTTCGCAATCCACCGATTCACTCCTTCTTTCCAGCAAAGAACACGACAAACCCGACCGCCGCGCCGCACAGAACGCAAAGCCCCGCCAGCAACGGCGACCGCCCGAGCTCGGGCTTTGGGGTTCGGACTTCGGGGTTCGGGGACTCCACTACCGGCGGCTGGGCCGCGCGCCGTTCCTCTAAGGCGATCAATCGCTTGAGCAACTCGTCCTGGGTCTTGTCCTTGGCCTCCGCTTCGCCCCGCCAGGGCAAGAGCGGTTTCCGATCCTGTCCCAGCCGGGTCTCTCGGGCGTCGCACTGGCCGCCGGGACAACAGCCGCCGGCCTGCGGACCGACCGGCGCCACCGGGCCGGCAGCGGGCGGAGTGGGATTTCGCTGGAACAACTGCTTCTGCTGGTAGGTCTGGGCCACGGCCTCGTCGAGCAGGGCGTGAATCCGGCCCGCTTGGACACAGACGACTTCCCGGCCGTCGGTCCCCCACAGCACTCCGACCACGCGGCCGCGGCCGTCGAACACGGGGCCGCCGCTGTCGCCGGGCCGGGCGTGGCCGGAGATGACCATCCAATCGTCGGGGCCTTGGGCCGCCGCACTCGAGCGGCGATAGCCCTGGAAGAGTCCGCTGTTGCAGGCCAGTTTTCCGTCCGGCCCGTAACCGCACGATTCCAGCCGGTCGCCCTCGTGGAACATGGCATCGGCGCCGAAGGCCATTGCGGCCGGCTCGATTCCGTCGGGCGGAGTGCCAATGTCCAACACCGCGCAATCCCATCGGGCATCGACTTTCAGCACTCGCGCCTGACGCCGCTGCCGATTGGGGAAATCGACGTAGATGGTTTTGGCGTCCTGCACGACGTGCCGAGCGGTGAGGATCACGACGCGCCGTCCCCAGCGGACCAACACGCCGGAACCGGTAGACCACTGTTTGCCTCCGTCCCAGCAGTGGATACGGACCACGGCGGCGCGATGGCCCGCGGCGCGCTCGTACGCGCCAAGCCGGGTGCGGAACCGGCGTCCGACTTGTCCGGCCAGTCTGCCTCGTCCGACTACTTGCGCTCCAACGGAGCTTCTCCTTAGCCACAACGCCCGTCTCCCGGCGGACCTCATTCCCGTTCTCAATCCAGACGAAGCAGGGGATAGAGGTCACTCGGTATCGTCTGGCCAGGTCGGGCTGGCGGTCCACATCAATCGTGCGGACGGCGTAGCCTTCCCGCACAAGCTCGTCCACGACCGGTTCCATCTGCCGGCAGGGTTGGCACCAATCGGCGTGGAAAGCCAGCAGGACGGGCTGTGATTCTTCGCTGCGGCACAACGCCGGCAGCGCGACCAACAGGCTCGCCGCCAGGGCCAGAACCATCGGCGGCCGGCTCAATTTAATCAGCTTTCTTCGCACGGTATTTCCTCCCAGGTAAGAGTAAAGCGATAGGCGTAGAAGGGACTTCGCGACAGATCGGCCGGCTCGGTCAGCCGGTCGGACAGGTTCGGGACCGGATCGACGCCGCCGGCGCGGGTGGCCGCGGCGACCGCCTGCGAACAAAACGGCGGCCAGGCGGAGCCCGCCGCGTCGTCGGTCTCGGGCGAGACCAGGAAGCGGAGCAGCGGGAGATGCAGCAACGCGGCCCGGCAGAGGTTGAACCAGCCGTAGCGCCGGCCGGTGATGTCGATCATGGCGTGGACGGCCGCGGCGCGAGAAAAGCTTTTCCACGCGCCGGCCTGGCCGGCGCCGCCCGCGTTCGCCCGATACACGTCGATCACGCCGGGCCAGCGGCGGACGAGGTTCGACAGCAGCATCGCGCGGCCGCCGCGGCTGCACATCTCGATGCACATCAGCCGGCGGCACCACCAGCCGGCCATGGCGGCGTGGGTATACTCGGAGCGGCCGGCCACGGCGATTGCCCGCCAGAGGATTCCCCGCGGCCGAAAGAGCAACAGGTCGCCGCCGCGGATTTTCCGCCGCACGTCGCCGTAGGGAACGAATTGAAATTCTTTCATGTTCTTAGTCCTCGAAATTCTCCCCTCTCCCTTTGGGAGAGGGGCCGGGGGTGAGGGCAGTGTCGAACGTTGTTGGCATACTCACGTTCATTTCACTCTCCGCCCTCACCCTAACCCTCTCCCAAAGGGAGAGGGGACTATTGTTATGTGCTTGCTCCTCTGAATGGACGCCCCTGGTTCTCCCGCCGCCAATCGCAAACTTGCAGGTATCGGGCGTAATGCTCCGGCCGCAGTTCGAGGCCGGTCGGCGGGCAATCGATTACTTTGCGGCATTGTGGAATTACGCGCCGATTCTTGGCGTATTCGTCTCGTGCCCGGCACAGCACGCAGGGCATGTAGACCTTGCCGCCGCATCCGGGGCATCGCCGGGGTGGACCGGCCGGGCCTTCCAGCCCCTCTTCGTTGGGCTGCTCGCGGTCGGCGCGTCTGCCCCGGGAGATCG
This sequence comes from uncultured Planctomycetota bacterium, assembly GCA_963733145.1. GTDB lineage: Bacteria > Planctomycetota > Planctomycetia > Pirellulales > Thermoguttaceae > JAHIKV01. The sequence continues at coordinate 286,707 of CAVTCJ010000001.1, forward strand.
CGCGGACCGTGCCCCGGCTGACGCCGGTCAGCAGGGCAATCTCCCGCTGGGCGTGCGTTTTTTCGGCCAACAACCGGCGAATCTCGGCGACGATTTTCGGCGCGATCATGATTCGGGTTCCACGTGGTTGGGATTCTGGAGCAATTCCCATAACCCGGGCGCAGCGCAAAAAAAGCCCGCCGCCGGAATGACTCCGACGACGGGCTTCTTTTGCTGCCGGTTTTTTGGGCGCTGCGAATACCCGCGCTACGGCCGTGAACCTAGCACAAGTCGTGGCACAATTTCAAGAGGAAAATCTTTCGGTTTCCGCAACTGCGCGGTTTAACTCCTCAAGAAGCGGTGACGAATCGTCACGCCACAGGGCCTCGACGGCCGCGCGAAAGTACCAGAGCGTGCCCTCGCGGCCGCCGTGAAAATGCTCCCAGACCTCGTTGCCCCGCAGGCGATAATCACGCAACAGGCAGCGGGCGTTGTGCAATTTGTCGGCGGCCACAACCAGCCGGACCGAATCCGAAGCCTTGCGGAGCCGGGCGAGGTGCGCCTCCTTCCGCCCGCGCCACGGCGGTTTGGGCGTTTCGTCCGCGTCGCTGCAACCGACGACGATTTCCGCGACCCGGTCGCCGAAACGGCGTCGTATTTCTTCGAGCGTCGGCTTGCCGCCCTGGTCCTCGACGGCGTCGTGCAGCAGGGCGGCGACGGCCTCGTCTTCGTCGCCGCCGTATTCGAGCACAATCGCGGCCACGGCCATCAAGTGGGCGAGGTACGGCTCGCCGGAGATTTTCCGCCGCTGCCCGGCGTGCAGCGCTGCGGCGAAAGAAAAAGCGTCGGATAGTCGAGTTGGAGTGGTCAAGGGTTTGTATTATTGAATGAATGGCGTATAGTTTCAACCGATCCCCAGGAACAAACTCAGCCCCAGCAATGCCAGGACGGCGAAGGCCACGGCGGCAAATCTGCGGCAGCCGGTCATCGCCCAGCCGACGGCCAGGACCGCAACCCGCACCAAGGGCGTACACATCAGCAGCAGCACGCCCAGGTCGAGCAGCGATACGCCGTTTCCCTTCGTGGCCGTGCGGAGCAGTTGGCCGAGGCCTAGGGGCGGGGCGTAGGGACTAAGATCGCCTCGAACCAGAACGATCACCAGTCCGGCGAGCAGCAAGACGCCGCTGAGGACAACGCCGGACAACAGAGTTCGGTGGACTGTGCGGGCCAATCGGGGATCGTCGCGTCCGATGTCAGCCATGCAACCGTCCTCCCGGAAGAAATGCCCGATACAACATTTCCGCCGCCACGAGGATCAGCAGCAGAGCGAACAGGCGGCGGACGTGGCGGCCGCGAATGCGGCGGTTCAGGACGGAACCGAGCGCGGAGCCGAGCAAGACGCCGAGCACGACGGCGGCGGTCAGCGACGCGAGGACTTCGCCGCGGCCGTAGTACAAAAAGGCGCTGGCCGCAGCCGTCACGCCGATCATGAAATTGGAGGTGGCCGCCGCGGCCTTCATGGGAATGGCACAGACCAGATTCAGCGCGGGGACCTTGAAGATGCCGCCGCCGATCCCCAGCAGGCCGGAGACACCGCCGGCAAAGACGGAGATGCCGAGTCCGGCGCCCAGGCGACGGACGCGATAGGATACGATGTCGCCGAGGACCGGGTCGAAGTAGGCGTCGCCCAGGGCGCCGAGCGGGGGCGGTGTCTCACCGGCGGGCCGCCGTTCGGGCGAATCGCCGGGCGATCTATCGGCCCTCACCCCCGGCCCCGCTCCCAAAGGGAGAGGGGAGTCCTGTTTAGCCGCCGCGTCTGACGCGGCGTGGAACCGCCCTCACCCCCGGCCCCGCTCCCGGTGGGAGAGGGGAGTGGGAAGCCCTGCCGCGCCACATCAACCAGGCGGTGGGCAGGAGGGCCACGCCGAAAAAGGCCTCGAGCGTCTGTGCCGAGAGCCAGCCGGCGGTCAATCCGCCGATAATCGCCCCGGTGGAGGTGGCGGTTTCCAGGGTCATGCCCAGCCGCATGTTGGCGGTGCCCCGCTCGACGTTCACGCTGGCCACGGCGCTGGAGGTGGCGATCACGGTGACGATGCTCGTGGCAACGGCGTAATGGATGGGGACGCCGAAGCCGAGCACCAGCAGTGGGACCAGGAACACGCCTCCGCCGGTTCCCAGGATCGCGCCCAGCACGCCGGTGGCGGCGCCCGCCAGGACCAACAGCAGCACGTTTTCGGGCGAGGTGCACATCAATTTTGAGACGTATTGAACCGTGATGATGCCGTTTGTTTAGCCCCGGCGTCCACGCCGGGAGAGGAAGTCAGGGTTTCCCGCCACATTATGCACCCGGCGTGGACGCCGGGGCTAAACGATTACGACGCGCCGTCAATGCGGTTGCCCAGCAGTTCCTCGAACATGGCCTTGTCCAGGGTCTCGCGTTGGATGAGGGTTTCGCTGATTTTCTCCAACTTGTCGCGGTGTTGCTCCAGCAGGTCATGGGCCTCGCGATAGGCCGAATCCAGCAGGCCCTTGACCTCCTGGTCGATCTGATGGGCGGTTTCCTCGCTGCAATCGCGGCTCATCGATTCGTCCATGATCGGCAGGAACTGACCGGGGCGTTGGCCGCAGTGCATCAGTCCGACCGACTGGCTCATGCCGTAGAGGCAGACCATGTGCCGGGCCAGGGCCGTGGCGTGTTCGAGATCGTTTTCCGCGCCCGTGCTGACCTCGCCGAAAGTCAGCTCCTCCGAGGCCCGGCCGCCCAGCATCCCCTTGATCCGAGCGAACAATTCCGAACGGGTGAGGAGGAACTGGTCGTCGGCGGGCAACTGGAGGGTGTAGCCGAGTGCATAGCGGCCACGGGGGACGATGCTGATTTTGTGGACTTCGTCGGCGTGCGGACTGTAGGCGGCGACCAGGGCGTGGCCCACCTCGTGGAAGGCCACGCGGCGTTTGCGCTCGGGATCGAGCCGCCGGCTTTTCCGTTCCGGCCCGGCCACTACCTTTTCCACCGCCTCTTCCAGATCGCGCTGGGAGATAGTGGAGGCGGCGCGGCGGGCGGCGATCAGCGCCGCCTCGTTCAACGCATTGGCCAGATCGGCGCCGGAAAAGCCGGGCGTTTCCCGGGCGATCTTGCCCAGATCGACGCCGTCGTCCAGCGGCTTGCCCCGGGCGTGAACCACGAGGATGGCCTTTCGCCCGATTATGTCGGGGGCGTCGATCACCACCTGGCGATCGAACCGGCCGGGACGCAACAGGGCTCGATCCAACACCTCGGGCCGGTTGGTGGCGGCCACGATGATCACCCCGGCGTTGGCCTCGAAGCCGTCCAGTTCCACCAACAGTTGATTGAGCGTCTGCTCGCGTTCGTCGTTGGTCGGGCCCATCCGCACGCCGCGCTCGCGGCCGATGGCGTCCAACTCGTCGATGAAGATGATGCAGGGCGCCTGCTGTTTGGCTTGGGCGAACAGATCGCGGACCCGGGCGGCGCCCACGCCCACGAACATCTCGACGAACTCGCTGCCGCTGAGGTGAAAGAAGGGGGCGTTGGCTTCGCCGGCCACGGCCCGGGCCAACAGGGTCTTGCCCGTCCCCGGCGGACCGATCAACAGCACGCCCTTGGGAATCTGGCCGCCGAGGGCCGTATAGCGGTCGGGATGCTTGAGGAAATCGACGACTTCCTGCAACTCGTACTTGGCCTCGTCGCAACCGGCCACGTCGTCGAAGCGGACGCCGGTGTCGCGATCGGCCATGAGCCGGGCCCGCGTGCGGCCGAATCCCATCACCGCCTCGCCGGCGCTCCGCATTCCCCGCGACAGGAAGAACCACAGGGCGATGACAATTCCGATCGGCAACAGCCACAGATAGAGGAATTGGGTGAGCATCTTCGGCTGTTTCCCCGTGAACTTCACCTTGGCCTTCTCCAATTGATCGACGAGTTGCCGATCCTCCACGGGCACAGTGGAAAAGAGGAACGGTTTATTCGGCAAGGCGGATTTTGCAGGCTTTGCCGACTTCTCCGACTTGGCGGATTTCGCCGCGGTCCCGGCGTTGGGGGCGCTCTTCGTCTTCTCAGACTTGCCAGGTTTCGCTGTTTCACCGACCTTCGGCGTGCTCTTCGACTGCTCTGGCTTAACGGTTTTTGCCGTTTCGCCGGTTTTGGGGGCGGTCTTCGTCTGCTCGGGCTTGGCAGGCGCAGCCGTTTTCGATGACGCTTTTTCCTTCGGCACGATCCGGCCGGTAATCTCGTCGCTGCCGATGGCACACTCCGCTACTTCGCCGTCGGCCAGGTACTGCTTGAACTGGCTGTAGAGGATCGTGTGGACGCTGGCCGAGTACATCACGTCTTGCCAGACCCAGAGCACGAGAAAGCCGAGGAAGACCAGCCATAAGAGGGTCATCCAATTGGGCGGTTTCACTTGGGGCGTCGGCGGCTTCCCGTCCTGATTCGGCTGCTTCAAGCTGGGTGTATCCGGCACGACACGGACTCCTCTTTTGGAAGGGTTGACACATAATACTATATGTATGGATTTGGAATCGGCAAGGGGTGGAGGACGTGCAATTAAATACGCCATGCCACAATCGCGTGATGCCGCGCACAGCCGGTGGATGACGAGAAGATCAAAGCACATTACCACGACGGCATCCACGCAATAGCAGTCATCACCGCCTGGTGAATTCTAAAAATCACAGCGCGGAAAGCCGCAGCGAGGCGAGATCTTTCAGCGTTTCCGGACGCAGCCGGTTCACGATCTGCTGGGTTTGGAGAATGCTGTCTTGAAGCAACTCCAACCCGGTTTGCAGGTCCTCGTCGGCGTCGTTGAGGCCGGCTTTCCGCTGCCGCGCATATCCCTGCAAATGGATCAGGGCGCCGACTAATTGCTGGGCGAAACCCTCGTTAATATCGTGGGCCAGCGAGGCCCGAAACCGTTCGTGGTCGTCCAACAATCGCACCAGCAGCAGTTGCTCCCTTTGCTGTGTTTCGGCCGGCCGGCGCAGCGCCGCCCGCAGCGAGGGCAGAAGTTGGGGCTGACGCCCCGAGGGTGGTTGTCGTCGGGGGAATCCTGCTTCGCCGGCTCCGGCTGGCGATCAACTCTGCGTAACTTCAGCCTGTTGTTGATGTGGGTCATGGCAGTGCGGGGAGTTTAGAGTGTTAGGTTGAAGTGATTTGCTGTGTGTTGCATAGCGGGTTAGTATCGCCGGGCAAAAGCCCGCTTCAACTCCGGCGCCGATATTCGCCCGTCGCGGAGCATTCTATCCTTTGCGGCCGGAGCACGAACGAGGTGCCGCCGACCGATATCAGTTGCTCCCGGCCTTTGTGGAGGAGCTTGCAGAGATCTTGGCGAAAGATGAAATAACTCCAACCGTTTCGGCGGGGCGCTCGATCACCTCCGAGGGATTTGCGCGAAATGACATTGCCCTCGGCCTTGTGGGAAGCCGCCGCGGGAGTGGATTTCGATATTTCGACGGACGTTGCGCCGGGCCTCACGGCAATGACGCTCGACCCCCCGTCCGGTTGACTCTGGGAATAATCAAACATGTTCGACTCCTTTCACGTTTCTCGTTGTTTCTCGAGAAATTCCTGGAAATAGCGATGCTTCATGGGTCTACCAGTCAAGAGCCGGCGGAGGGATGACCTCCAGGCGGTTGTTGATCTCTTCCACGCCGTCGATGGGAAACACCAGCGACTGGGCCAGTTGCTTGAGGAAGAAACTGGACACGCGTCCTTTCAGGGTGGCAACCCCTTCGTGAAGATGGCACGACACGCCGCGCAGCTCCCGGTAGCCCGAGTTCCGTATGCGCGACTCTATCAGAGTCTGAATCGTTCTTTCTTCCTTCAGCAGCAGGCTGTCGATTTTTCGCCCGCGGAGAAGGCGGTGTTCTTGTTGTGAAAGCGGCATGGTCCCCCCCAGATCGAACAAAAAAAACCAGAATGCAAACGAAATCCATCGTCGCTGCAACTGGACCCCCGGAGACGGAAGATCATTTATAGCCCCGCGGGGCGATTCAATGAATCGAGAAAAACACGCCGGAAGCCCCGGTTATTTCTCGATAGCGACTAGGGAAATCCCCGGCCAGAAGATAGGTGAATATCCTAAGTCGGCGACGGGATGGGAGGGATGGGATTGTATGTGAAGGGATTTGAACTCACGGCTACTACTCGAGTTGAGAGAGTCGCTCTGGCGGCGACGTTGCGAGGGAACCAAGGGGCAAGAAAAGCGGTCAGCCTATGTCAGCCCGAGAGAGCCTGCTGTCGCGCCACGTTCAACTGAAAATCACGCCAGCGAAATATGGAACGCAGCTCGCGAGAATTACGAGGTCGCAGACACTCCAAACAGCGGAAAGAACCAACCACTTTCCCGCGGCCGGCAGCCTCAGCGGAACGCGGGGATAAACGGCGATAGACGCCAGCAGTCCCGGCAGGGTGACACCAGAGACCACAACCCAGCGCAGCACGTCGACAATCTTATATGGGGAATCAAAAACGTCAAAACAAGAATAGATGTTGAAAACCACGCCGAGCACCGTCAGGTGAATTGCCGCGACGATCAAGATCAGAGCGGTCAAATTGGTCGAAGTGTCGCCGCGGCGCAGGAAGCACGAAAAAATCAACAGTGCGGAGGCAAACATCCCCCAGCGATTCGGCATCCAGGCCCGGAGAATGTCCCACCAAGCGGTACTGCAACTCCACTCAGCCACAAGGTCATGGAAACACGCGCACCATGCCGCACCACAGCAAACGAGCGCGGCAATAAACAGAAGCGTCTTATTCGACCACTTGTGGACACCGAAGTGCTGCAACTTGGCGTCTGCCGGACGATTTCCAGATGCCATGACGTGATTCCTCGCCAACCGGCAAGTGACAATATGCCCGGGAGTCGTCGCTTTAGCGTATAGTCGCTACACCACGGCCAACTGCACCCGGGCCCCTTCCAGGCGATGGGCCAGCATCTTCGCCACTTGGGTCATCAGCCGGTAGCCGAGCAGCGGCTCCTGCTCGCAGAGGGCGCGGAGCTTGGCGCCGTCGATCTTGACGATGTGCATCTCCTTGGTCGTGGTGCCCGTCGCGGTGGCCTTGTACGGCTCGACCAGCGCGGACCACATCAGCAGATCGCCCTCGACCAGGGTATCGACGGTGCGCAACTCGCCGTTGCCGAGGGTGTATTGGACGTTCACCTCGCCCTTTTGGATGATGGCGACGTGGTCGGCCGGATCGCCTTCGCGGAACAGCACCGTGCCGGCCGGGATCGTCTGCTCTTCGGCGATCATGGCCAGTTGCTTGAGGCTCTCGTCTTCGATGCCGACGAAATGCGTGTAGCGTCGCAACAGTTCGGGCGAAATCATGCCGGCTCTCCTGTTGAAAAGGCGTCCAGTGCGTCCAGGACGGCTTCCACCGCGCGGGGAACGGCCGCCCGGACCGCGGGCGTAAACTGCTCGGAAAAGTTCAGTATATCCTCGGCCTCGATTCCGACAAGCCGGATGTCGCCGTTTTTCGGCAAGTGCGCCCCCGCCCGGCGTCCGAACTCCAAGGCCGTGGCCAGATTCACGTCGTGGGCCGAGGCGCTGCGCTGCGTCGCTATGCCGTCCGGGGTGAGCAGGTGGATGGTTCCCGGCGCGGACCCGGTCTGGATGGCGTCGACGACGATCGCCCGATCGAAGCCGATCATCCGCTCCATCAGCCGCAGTCCGCCCCAGTAGTCCTCGGCGACCTCGACGCCGGGCCGACCGGCCAGCAGCGGCTGCAACAACTCGGCCACCCGCAGGCCGACGCCGTCGTCGCCGACCAGCGGATTGCCGAGACCGATAACGAGTGTTTTCATGCCGGGAGACTGCTGACTGTAATTCCGCGATGGTTGGATGGACGCCGGGGCTAAACGATTATATCGCGGGATCACATCAGCGTAAATTACGCGATCGGCACGACTTCAATTCCGGCCAGCCGGCAGTACGCCCGGAAGAGCCGGTCGTGACGGCCGAGAATGAACAGTTGGTGGAAGCCCTGGCAATCGCGGGTGTCCTCGACGTTGTTCATTTTCAGTTCGACGGAGGTTCGGCAGCCACCGCTGGGGGGCGTGTCGATGTTGGCGACGACCTCGCCCGTGCCCAGGATGAGCCTGCCCGAGCCGTCGAAGTCGATCAGGGTGACCGGCTCGCCGGCCGGCCAGAGGACCTGCGGCGAGACGCCGATTTCCGATTCGCTGTGGCTGCGAAGAATGCACGGCTCGGGCGGCTGGTCGAAGCCGCGGAGCTTCCGCGGCGAAGAGCAATGGGCGCCCATCAGCGTGTTGTTGACCGTATTGGGGGCGGGGTCCTGCATGAAGCCCGGCCGGCCCGTCAACAACGAGCACAGCCGCAGCGAGATGGCCGCGTTCCAATCGCACTCGCAGCAGCCGACGCTCCCCTCGTCGTTCAGCTTCTGCCAGGCCATGCACGGCGGGCAGGGAATCTTCCGGCCCCTGACCAGTCCCAGGCAGTTCAACGAAATTCCCTGGCAGTTTTCCGCCTGCATGATCCGCCTGGCGACGAAATAGTTCTTCGCCGCGTTGAGGACGTCCTGCCGGTTCGGTTCGACGATCTTCTTCGCCGTCCCGGCGAACTCGTCGGCCAACGCCCGGACTTCGTCGGTCAACTCCTGCTTGGCCAGTACGTCGGTCCAACGGGTCAGGGGGATGCGGTGCAGCGTGGTCCCGATCACCGGCAGCACCTCGTCGCGGGTATGCTCGCCGTCGACGATGCACAGCCGGGTGGTCTTCATGTCCCAGATCGTCCGCAGCAGCTTCATGCCGGTGGCCAGCCAATCCTGATCCTGGGTAGCGGCGACGAAACACTTCTCGGCCTTCCGCGTGGCCTGGAGATGGCCGGTGAACGACGTGCCCATGTGGCTGAAGACGACCAACGGCACGTCGCCCTTGCCGGCGGCCAGCTTGTCGGCGTGCGGCCAATATTCGGGGCTGAGGCGCCGACCACGGCGATCATGCCGTCCGGCGGCGACTGTTTGCACTCGGCCAGCAGCTTGTCGACTCCGGGGAGGTCCACGATCGGCTCGGCGTCAATCGCCAGATCAACGTCGAGCTTTGCGGCGGCGGCGGTCATGATTTTGGCGAAGTCGGCGTCGCGGGCCTTGATGTCGTAGCAGGCGCCGGGCCAGCCCATCCAGTAGCGGTCGGTCTTCGGGTGCAGGTACACGACGCGGACGCGCGGTTTGGCGGCCGCGGCCGGAGCGGTGGAAGTCTCGCCGGCCCGCGCCGCCGTGGTTGCCCCGAACAGCCCCGGCGCGGCCATGGCCGACAGTCCGACCGTAGTCATAAAGTCCCGCCGATCCAGCGGTCCGCAGCAGCCGCGGCAAGTGGCGTGATCGTGTCCGTGCTCGTGATTCTTCGCCATGACCTTGACTCCTGTTCTGCCAGGGATTGATTATGTTGTCGTCCAAAAACAACTTCGGTATATGTAGGACAGCCGCCCCCGCCTGTCTGGGGCGATTCGCACAGCCGAGGGCGGCTGTGCTACAAGTTGTTTTTGGACGACCGCTATGTCGATCGCGGGCGGTCGAAAGTACGATCGGGTAGGAGCCGGCATTGTAGCAGAGGCGGGCGAACGCGGCAATCATTCGTTCCAATCTTTTCCGGGGTGTGCTTTCCCTTTTCGCGGGGGAGTTTTATAATCGCCTTTTTCGGTTTTGCACTTTTTGTTTGGCAAACGTCGGCAGCCGAACGGTATGCCTTTTCGCAAGGGGAAAGAGATGTTCCAACATCCGGCAATTTCTCGATTGAAAGTCTGCGTATTGTTGGCCGGGCTGTTGCCGGCGTCCATGCTGGTCGGATGCACGGACAGTTACGCGCCCTCCAAACCTGACGCCCAGCAGTCGACGGACGCTGCGAAAGCCGCCGATTCAGGCCCGGGGACCGATGCCGCCGCGGGGCTTCCGCAAGCGCTTCCCGGAGCGGAGACGGGCATTCCCCGCCTGGGTCGGCCAGGACAAGGACGAGCCGTTCGACGTGAAGCAATTCCTGGAAAGCCGCGCCGCCCCGGCCGACAACGCGGCCCCGTTGTACTTCGCCGCGCTGGCCGAGGTAGCCACCGAAATGTACATGGACGATCCAACGCCCGGCTGGCCGTGGACGAAACAGAACATTCCACAGCAAGTCCGCGAATTGGGCAATGCAATCGGGGATATGAGCGATTCCGAAAAACTCATGTCGGGATCGGTTCCCTTGTCGGAGGTCGAAGCGGTGTTGGCCAAGTCTCAGCCCGCTAATAAAAAAACTGGACGAGGCTCAACAGCGGCCCCATTGTATATTCATAACCGGCCTTCGCCTTGACTCGCTCCTGCCGAGTGTCCAAGGGTCGCGCACACTCGCCCGGTTGGCGTGCATCCAGCTTTACCATGCGCGGGCGACGGGTAATTTCGACGAGGCCGAACAAGCGGTGCGGCGCACACTCCGTTTATCGCGCGATCTGCGGCCGCGAGGTGCAATGATTGCTCAATTGGTGTCATGGACAATCGATGGCATTGTGCTTTCCGCCATAACTGACTTTACACTCGCTCAGCCGGGAATTGAACGTACAAAGAATGTGATCGGCTCTTGGCTCTGCTCGTCGAACACGAGCGAGAAGTCGTGCCTATCCGTCGACGAGGGAATCAAGATGGAATACGTCACTATTGCGCAATTCCTGTGACGCATTTCAACAGGGGCGGATTCCCCGAAAACTTTTGCCGGATTCGTGGCGTTCGAGGGCAAATAAAACTTGCCGACGCCGAAAAACGACTTGCTCGAGAGAATGAATTGGCCGGCGGAGACGGCCGCCTTGAATGCACGCTTTCAAGGAACATTCGGCATGTCGCAACTTGCCCCATCTATCAAGCGCATAGCAGATTCCGATAAATGACGAAATCCGCAAGATAACGAATGTCCGCAAGACAATGAACGGGCCAAATGTGTTATTGGTCGCCATGCTCTTTCCCGTCGGTCGATAAATTTCTCGAAGCAGTCGCAAGACGGCAGACCCGGCTGTCGGGCACTCAATGCTTGATCGCCGTGCGCCGTTACCAATTGAAACACAACAAACTGCCCGCCCGAACTGGCCGTTGCCGCGAGAGCGAGGCCGGATCTGAAGGAAGTCCCCCAAGACCCATACTCCGGCCGGCCGCTTCTGTACAAGGTGATCGACGGAAAGCCGGTCGTCTACTCGGTCGGCAGCGACGGCAAGGACGACGGCGGCACGGTCGATTGGAAATACGGCCAACAGTCGGGCGATTTCATTTTCCGCATTCGCGAATAGGCGAGCGGCAAGGAATTGAGTTCGGGGCGAAGGAATATGGGGAAAATATGCTGGGGTGCGTAACCCCCGTTGTTGCACACAAGTCGGAAACAAGGAGACGACGGAAAGCACGCCCGTTCACGGGCGTTCCCGCCGCAGGCGGTATTAGGCCCGGCGTTTACGCCGGGTTGGAGAAGGTGAACGAATGATTGCGGAATGTCAGGCCCGTTCACGGGCCTCCTGCTTCGGTCGAGCAGGACGCCCGTGAACGGGCGTGACACAACAAACGCATGGATTTGGAGGGGGGAGCCGTGCCCGCGAACCCGGCGTAAACGCCGGGCCTAATACCGCCTGCGGCGGAAAGGGTCGTAAACGACCCTCGCTGTCTTCACCCTATCACTTGTGTGCAACAACGATGTGCGTAACCCCCGACGGGCCGGTTTCCGTGCATTTCGCCCCAGCTTGACGGATCGGCCCCCTTTGCCTTAGCATATTGGGTACGGAACATACCCTTACCCATCAGCGGCGGCAGAGGCATGATCGAGCAACGGATCGGATTCATCGGCGCCGGACGGATGGCCACGGCGTTGGCCCGGGGGTTTTTGCGGGCCGAACTGACCGCGGCCGACCGTCTGCTGGCCTCGGACCCCGACGAGCAGGCCCGGCGGCGGTTCGCCGAGACCGTCTCAGAACGTGTATTGAAACCGGGTGGAGCGTCATCCAAGGGTGCCACTGCTGGCTTGTCCAGCAGTGTGTCCCCGGGAAATACGCTCCTCACTGCTGGACAAGCCAGCAGTGGCACCCATCTTCAAGACACGTGTTCGGCGACGACGACCGCCGACAACGCGGAGGTCGCCGACCGATCGGACGTGATCTTCCTGGCGGTCAAGCCGCAACGGATGGCCGACGTGACGGCGGGCCTCCGCGGAAAGATCGCCGGCGAGCAGTTGATGGTCTCCATTGCGGCCGGTGTGCGGCTGGCGTCGCTCGCCGAGTGGCTCGGCCAACGGACACGGCTGATCCGCGTGATGCCGAACAATCCCTGCCTGATCGGCCACGGGGCCTCGGCCTACTGCCTCGGCCGGAATGCACGGGCCGAAGACGGGGCCTTGGTCGAGAAGTTGCTCGGGGCAATCGGCTCTGTCTGGCGGGTGGAGGAGGAGCAGATGGACGCCGTGACCGCATTGTCCGGGTCCGGGCCGGCCTTCGTTTATCAGATGATCGAGGCCCTCGGCGAGGCGGGCGCGAAGTTGGGGTTGCCCGAGGACATGGCGGCGGCGATGGCCGCGCAAACCGTCCGCGGCGCGGCCGAAATGGTGTTGGCCACCTGCCTGTAGCCCGGCCGCGTTGGTCGAGGGCGTGGCCAGCCCCGGCGGCACGACCGTCGCCGGTTTGCAGGCGTTGGAGTCGGGCGGCTTTCAGACGCTGTTGTTCGCCGCCGTCGAAGCGGCCGCGAAACGTTCGCGGGAGTTGGGAATTATGAATTGTCAATCTTGCGAGGCTTGAAGACCATGTCGGTATTCTGTTTGGTGGACGAAAAACAAGTGCCCGTCTATCGCATCCTCTGGGTGTCGAACCTGCCCCACTTCTGCGGCGACGACGATTGCCAGCGGGAAGGAGAGTACGAAATCCGCCTGGACGGCGGCGAATCGGTGTGGGGAAACCGCGAGGAGCGGGACGCCGCGATGGCGGCGATGGAATCGTGGCAGGGAGAATCGGAAGCGTGAAACCCGGGCGTGATCGACGGTTGCGAAACCGCCAGCGGCATGAAAGATTTGTACTAGCCACTAACCACTAACCACTAGCCACTAATCGAGCCGCCAGCCATGTCGATGTTTGAAGACAATAGATACCGATGGCGGGAGACGTATTTCGTGTTCTTCGAGGCGCAGAAACGGCCGAAAATGGCGCTGGCGGCCAAGGCCGTCGCGGCGCTGAGCAAGCGCTTCGAGCTGACCAATCGCAATGAAGACGACGGCGGATTGTTCGACTCGCTGACGGTCGTCTCGGCCGACGATTTCGCGGCGCTCGACATCTGCTACACCGAAGGGGCGGAGGTGCTGGAGCAAGGGGCGGCGCTGGTCGATGAGATGATAAAACTCGGCGTCGAGACCGAGCCGCCGGTCCCCTGGGAGCAGATCAAGCGTTACGACGGACGCTTCGACGTGCTGCACTTCGAGCGGGTGGCGGACGAGCCGGAAGACGACGCGGAAGACGAGATGCTCGACCCGAGCGCGCTGTTGGTCGTGCTGGAGGCGTTGGCCCGGCTCACCGGCGGCGTGGCCATCGACCCCCAGGCGGGAACTTTTTTGTCGGAATAATACCAGAAGTCAGAGATCAGAGGTCAGAGGTCAGAGATCAGAGGTCAGAGAACAGGTATCAAGGACTAGAATTAAAGTGAAATACGGTTCATAATTTACTCGTGTTCTTACCCCCGACCAATAACCCCCGGCCTCCGATTTCCGACCTCTGACTTCCGACCCCTGACCTCCGACCCCCGACCCCCGCAAATGATCGCCAAAGACATCAAACGAGGACACATTCTCAACTTCAACGGGGCGCCGTGCATGGTTGAAACGATCAACGTGCAAAGCCCTTCCGCCCGCGGCGCGGCCACGATCTATAAATATCGGGCCCGGAACCTGATCACCAAGCAGAAGGTGGACATCACGCTCCGCGGCGGCGAAATGATGGACGAGGCCGACTTCCAGCGGCGGCCGGTGAAGTTCATGTACGCCGATCCCGACGAAGTCCACTTCCTCGACGACGGAAACTACGAACAATACTCGCTCCCCTGCGGCGATTTGACCGAAGAGTTGAAATTCCTCACCGAGGAGCTCGAAGGCGTGCAGGCGCTGATCTACAACGACCAGTGCGTGGGCATCCAGGTGCCGCTGACCGTTGAGTTGACCGTGGTGCAATGCGATCCGAGCATCAAGGGGGCCTCGGCCACCGCGCGGACCAAGCCCGCCACGCTGCAAACCGGACTGGTCGTGCAAGTCCCCGAATATCTCAGCGAGGGAGAGCGGATCAAGGTCGATACCCGGACGGGAGAGTATTTGTCGAGAGCGTAATAACGAAGGAGTTGGGGATTCAGTGGATTAGTGGCTGGTGGCTAGTGCGAAACCGCAAGCGTCAAATCCCTAGATCCCTAAATCCCTAATCCCTACGTCACTTAAGTCCCTAAATCCCTAAATCCCCAAACCACTTCCATGCCGCAAGCCATCGTCGATCCCGAGGAATTGAGGCGTTTTGCCCAAAGCCTGAAAAAGTTCAGTTCCGACATTCAGGAGCGGGTCAAGTCGCTGAGCGGACAGCTCGCCGTGCTCGAGCGCACCTGGCGCGATCAGGAGCAGAAGAAGTTCTCCGAGGAGTTCGAGCGGCAGATTCAATCGCTCGGCCGGTTCATCGAGCTCATCGACGAGCACGTTCCGTACCTGGCGCGGAAGGCGGAGATCATCGAAGAGTATTTGCAGCAGAGGTAATGGTCCATGGCCCGATCCGCCAAAGTCACCTCGATCGACGCGCTGCCGCTGGTGGCGGCGTCGTTGCAGAAGTTCCGCGGCGAGTCGGCCGTCGCGCTGGACGATCTGGAGATCGAGCTGCGGCGGATCAACGAGTGGATCCACCACGACCGCAAGGATTATTGGAAGAAGGAGCGGGATCGGGCCTACGAGCGCTTGAACCAGGCCCGGCTGCAACTCCAGCAGGCCCGCGTCGCTCAAAAAGTGGGCAATCACGAACCGGCCTGCATCGACGAAAAACGGGCCGTGGAAAAGGCAAAACGCCGCCTGGAGCTGGCCTACCAGAAGGTCGACGCCGTCCGCCGCTGGACCGCAACGATCGACCGCGCGGTGGACGATTTTCAGCGCTGCCGGACCCAATTCGCCTCCTGGCTGGACACCGATCTGCAACGGGCGGTCGCCGCGGTGAACAAGATGAGCGAGTCGTTGGTAAGCTATATTGGTTTGGAGGCGCCTGCCGGCTCCGCCCAGCCCGCCGAAGCGGCCGGAGAAAGCCCCTCGGCCGACGTTCCGAGCGATACTTTGGAGGAAGAGCAATAGCCGGAGGCTAACGGCCCGTAGTACACGGGTGCCACTGCTGGCTTGTCCAGCAGTGAGATTCGGGGAATTGCCACCTGCACTGCTGGACAAGCCAGCAGTGGCACCCGAACTTCCGAAAAACTGATTTAACAACTCACCGCCGTGAAAAACTGGGACCTGAACACCGCCGCGGGCAAGATCGAGATGTCGCTGAAAACGCTGCGCACCACCCTGGCGGCGGTCGATCGCCAGTGGAACGACGCGGCCTACAGTCAATTTCAGGAGACCCATCTCTCGACGGTCGAGCCGAATGCGCGAAGCATGATCGACGCCATTTCCAAACTGAACGAAGTTCTCCTCGCCGCCGAGCGCCAATGCGGCGACGAAAGCATGTAACGAGACCGATTATGTCCGATTCCTTCACTCCCGACGGCCCGCAACGGTTGCTCAGCGATTTGTGCCGCCTGGTGGCCGAGCGGCGGAAGGTCGAGGAGGAGTCGCAAACCGATCTGGTCTCCGAGGGGGACACGTCGGAGAAGGATTTCCAGCAATCGCAGGAGTCTTCGGCCGAGGATTTCCGCGCCAAAAAGGAAGCGACCGAGGCGGAGTTCGTCGCGGCCCGCGAGGCGGTGGAAACAAAATACAAAGCCGAGCGCGAGGGGCTGGAAAAAGCCTACGAATCGGTCCGGGCCGAAATCGAGGCCCGGCACGCCGCCGACCTGCAAGCCGCCCAACAGACGCTGCAAGATTCGCACTGGGAGGCGATCGAGGCCTCCGACGCCGCGCGGGGCGGGTTGAACATGCCCATGAAGGAACTGCTCGCCGGCTTGGACGAGCGCTGGCAGCAGTTGCAAGAGTTGCTGCAACAGGCGGTGGCCATCATGCAGTATCGGGGGTTCTGGGACGACCTGCCGCCACCGACTCCGACGGCGGTGGTGCTGGAAGATCACCCCGGCCGGCGGTTTTGCCACGCCCTGGACAAGGCCCAAGCTCAGGCCCGCGCGCTGGCCGAACAACGTTTGCCCGGCTGGTTTCACGGAGCGCGGCCCATGGCGCTGTTCTTCCTGTTGTGGATCATCGCCGCCGTTCCCAGCGGATTCTTGCTGGGCTGGCTGGATTGGCTCTGGGCGCCGGTCAGTTGCGGCGCGGCGGCCCTTGTCGGGGCCGTCGTCGGAGGATGGACTTATCGCATTGCCAAGCGGCGCTCGGTCGCCGGATACCTCGCCTTGCGGCAAACCATGCTCGAGGCCGGCCTGGGAAATCCGGCCGTCCTGGAAGCCGCCAAGACCGATTGCCGAAAATTGGACGCCGCCATTATCGCCCGGCACAAGGAACAGACCAAACAAGCCGACAAACAGTTCGCCGCCGCCAACGAAAAGATCGAACGCCGCCGCGCCGAGGACCTGCACCGGGCGGAAAGCACCTATCCCAAAAAACTGGCCGATCTGGACGCCTGGCGCGAAGCCGTCTGGCATAAGATCGAGGACAAATATCCTCCGCTGCTCACCCGGATGGAAGCGGATTACCTGGCCGATTCCGAGCGCCGCCGCGACGACCACGTCCGCGCCGTGGCGGAAAGCCGGGAGCGTTTCGAGCGCCGCTGGAGCGAGATGTCCGAGCGCTGGCGGGAGGGCTTGGAGCAGTTCCGCCGCACGGCCGAAGAATCTTTTCGGGCGTCGCGGGAGTCGTTCCCCGACTGGAACAACAGCGAGTGGGAGGACTGGACGCCGCCGACCGAGATTCCTCCGGCGATTCCGCTGGCTCACACCAAGGTGAAGCTGTCCGATCTGAAAGGGGGCGTGCCCGAGGACCCCCGGCTGCGCCCCGAATGCACCGAGTACACGGTGCCGCTGGCGCTGCCCTTTCCGCGCCGCTCGCTGCTGTTGTTGAAGGCCGACGGGCCCGGCCGCGCCGCCGCCGTGGAAATGATGCAGAGCGCGATGCTGCGGATGCTCAGTTCGATGCCGCCCAGCAAGGTCCGCTTCACGATCATCGACCCGGTCGGGTTGGGCGAAAACTTTTCGGCCTTCATGCACCTGGCCGACTTCGACGAGCAGTTGGTGGCCAGCCGCATCTGGACCGACGCCTCGCACATCGAACAGCGTCTGGCCGATCTGACGAAACACATGGAGAACGTCATCCAGGTGTACCTCCGCAAGGAGTTCCGCTCGATCGAGGAGTACAACGCCTTCGCCGGCGAGATGGCCGAGCCGTATCGGGTGCTGGCGATCGCCAACTTTCCGGCCAATTTTTCCGAGGCGGCCGTGGCCCGGCTGAAGAGCATCATCGCCAGCGGCGGCCGCTGCGGCGTGTTCGTCATCCTCAGCGTCGACACGAAGGCCCCCGCTGCCGCGCAACGTCCAGGTGTCCGACCTCGAGTCCGAAGCGCCTGGTGCTCTCCTGGAAGCAGG
Organism: uncultured Planctomycetota bacterium; assembly: GCA_963733145.1. Lineage (GTDB taxonomy): Bacteria > Planctomycetota > Planctomycetia > Pirellulales > Thermoguttaceae > JAHIKV01. Next base: position 304,399 of record CAVTCJ010000001.1, read on the forward strand.
GGCGATTCACCTGGAAGCACCCCGAGTTCGGACGGCTGGCGGTGGACTTCCCCCCGCCGCCGCCGGTCGAGCGGTTCAAGCAGATCGTCCGCACCGTGGGCGCCGCGGCACGCGAGAGCGGCCGGGTCGAAGTACCCTTCTCCTGCATCATTCCCGAGGAAAAAGACTGGTGGACCGCCGACGGCCGGGCGGGCATCGACGTCCCCCTGGGCCGCGCCGGGGCCATGAAACTCCAGCACCTCAACCTCGGCAGCGGCACCTCGCAGCACGTGCTGATCTCGGGCAAGACCGGCTCGGGCAAGTCCACGCTGCTGCACGTGCTGATTACAAACCTGGCCCTGCGCTACGCGCCGGACGAAGTGGAACTGTACCTGATCGACTTCAAAAAGGGCGTCGAGTTCAAGGCCTACGCCCGATCGGCGTTGCCCCACGCGCGGGTCGTGGCCATCGAGAGCGAGCGGGAGTTCGGCCTGAGCGTGTTGCAGAAGCTCGACTCCGAGCTGCGCGACCGCGGCGACTTGTTCCGCCGCCGCGGGCTGCAGGACCTGAAGGGCTATCGCAATGCCGAGCCCGACGCCCGGCTGCCGCGGATCCTGCTGGTGATTGACGAGTTCCAGGAGCTATTCACCGAGGACGACCGGATCGCCCAGGACTCGGCGTTGCTGTTGGACCGGCTGGTTCGCCAGGGGCGTGCCTTCGGCATCCACGTGATGCTCGGTTCGCAGACCCTCGGCGGGGCCTACACGCTGGCCCGCAGCACGATCGGCCAGATGGCGGTGCGGATCGCCTTGCAGTGCAGCGAGTCTGACGCGCATCTGATCCTCAGCGAGGACAACACGGCGGCCCGGCTGCTGACCCGGCCCGGCGAGGCGATCTACAACGACGCCAACGGACTGTACGAAGGGAACCATCCGTTCCAGGTGGTCTGGCTGCCGGACAACGAGCGCGACGATTACCTCGAACGCATCGACAAGCTCCAGGAACGGCGGGGGTTCAAGTCGCAGCCGCAGATCGTCTTCGAGGGGAACGTGCTCTCCGACCTGGGCGACAACGAGAATTTGAAGGAGTTGCTCATGGCCACCGAGTGGCCGGCGGAGGCCCCGGCCGCCCATGCCTGGCTCGGCTCGGCGGTAGCCATCAAGGAACCGACCTCGGCGGCATTTCTGCGCCAGAATGGCAGCAACCTGCTGATGGTCGGCCACCGCGAGGAGGCTGCCCTCGGCGTGCTGTCCGGCTGCTTTGTGAGCCTGGCAGCGCAGCACTCTCCGGGGGTCACTGGTCAGGGGTCAGGGATCAGAGGGCTGGCCGCTTCAGCGGCCAGTGCGAAAAGATCGGAGGTCAGAGGTCAGAGATCAGAGGTCGGAGGTCAGCAGAATGACCGTTTAGCCGCCGCGTCCACGCGGCGTCGTAGCGGCTTGGAGGACGGCAATCGGAAAGACGCAGCAAGCGACGCCTCTAATCCCCAATCCCCAATCGCAAATCCCTCCGACGGGACCGGGGCGAAGTTCTACATCCTCGACGGCATGAGGGCCGATGCGCCCGAGGTCGGCTTCTGGAATCGGCTGGCCGCCGCCGCGCCGCACGAAGTGAAAATCGGCGGCATTAAAGAGGCGGCGGGGCTGATCGGCGAACTGGCCGCCGAACTCTCCGCCCGCCGCCAGGAAGGGAGCGAAAACGCCGCCGCCCGTCTACCTGTTCCTCTACAACCTGGGCCGCTTCCGCGACCTGCGGAAGGAGGACGAATACGGCTTTTCCAGCGGCGGGGACGAGGAACCGGCCAGCCCGGCGAAACAACTTGCCGCCTTGCTCGGCGACGGCCCGCCGCTGGGCATCCACACGCTGATCTGGTGCGACACGTTCGCCAACGTCTCGCGGATGCTCGACCGGCGGGTGATGCAGGATTTCGAGATGCGCGTCCTCTTCCAGATGAACGCCAACGATTCGAGCAGCTTGATGGACTCGCCCGAGGCCGCCAAACTCGGCGTGCATCGGGCCATCCTCTACGACGAAGGCCAGGGCCTGGCCGAAAAGTTCCGCCCCTACGGACTGCCTCGTCCCGAGTATCTGGCTTGGGTCAAGAAACAGTTGGACCAGTGGGCAAAAAACGTAAAAAAGTAGATTGCTACTCCAACTTCACCGAGGCCAGCTTCAGCGGTGCGCCGCAGCGGGGGCAGTAGACGAACGAGAACGACGCCTCGTGCGAACACTCGGGGCAAATCTTCTTCCGCCGCATGATGGCGGAGCCGGAAGAGTCTTTTTTCTCGGCCTTCTCGTCGTCTTCGGTGACGACTCCTCCGCCCACCTGTGGAGAACTCATAATGGCCAGCACGTCGTCGTCGGAGATCGAAGAGCCGGCTTGAGTTTGAGAGGCACACTTCGGGCACCCGCCCCCCGTTTGCTCGGGATTGTACCAGTGGCCTTTAGGGCATTTTACCGCCATGAAAAGAGCTCCCAGCCGTCGAGAATCCGGGCAGCAAGCACGTCATTCGGGGGGAATCGCTAATTCAATAATAACACTTTTCGCCGATCCGTCAAGCGCAATGCTCACATATCAGTCAATGCCGGTCGAGACTATATTCCCAGTTGCCGCCTGATCGCCTGTTCAACCTGCTCGAGGTCGGCGTCGGACAAACGACCGGATTTGTTGCTCAGACGGGCCTTGCTAACGGTGGCGATCTGATCGGCCAGGGCCTTGTTTTGCCGGTTGCCCAATATCACGTAAGCCTCGCTCGGATAGAGCCGATCCACTTTGCTCGTCAACGGCACGACCTGCACCCGGTTGAGGTGCCGATTGGAGACGTCGTTGCTGACGATCACCGCGGGCCGTTGTTTGCGGATCTCGCCGCCGAAGGACGGATCGAAATCGACCCACCAGACCTCACCGCGTTGCATCGTAGGCGTCCTCCACGGTGGCTTCCGACCATTCCAGGGCTTCCGTCTCCCGGCTCTCGTCCAGCGCCATCAGCCGGTAGCCCTCCTCCATGTCGGAATCAGTCAGTTGCGGCCGCACCAGCGCCTCGATGAACTGGCTGATGTTCCCTCGCCCGACGGTCTTGTGCAGACGGTTATAGACGTCTTCGTCGATCGTGATGGTGAGTTTCTTGTGCATGGAAGACTCCCCTTTCGGGTATACGTATGATATACGTATTATACCATCCTTACCGGACAGTACAAGACAAAGTGGGCCAGCGGTTGCCGCCGGATGCGACGTCCCTTACAGCGAACTGAGCTTCGTGAAGTTGAGCGTCGTGTACATGGGGAACACACCGTAGAGCCCGCGCGTGAAGACCAGGTCGATGAAGTCGTCGGCGATGAGGATCGGGCTTTTCGGCACGATGATGATGTCCGAATCGTCGATCCAGATTTCACCCCGCGGAGTGGGGTTGTTGCCCAATAGCGCGGCCTGGAGGTCGATCATCGTGGCCAGCAGCCGCCAATCGTCGCCGCGGCGGAAGACGACGATCTGCCGCAGGTTGGCCCCCACCCGCCAACTGCCCGCCATGCTGATCGCCTGAATGGCGGTGGTCGGGCCGGTCAACTCGAAACGGCCGGGGTTGTTCACCTCGCCCACCACGTAGACGTAACGCGGCGCCCGCTGCTGAAGAATGGGAATGATTTGGATTCCCTCGACGATCTGCCGGTAGCGCTCGTTCAACTCGGTTTGGAACTCGGGCAAAGTCAGTCCCTGGGCCTGGATCGAGCCGATGGCCGGCAGCGAGACGGTTCCCTCGGGGGTGATGCGGGCGAATTGGCTCTGGCCGCCGATGCCCGCCCGGCGATCCACCGTCGCCCGTAGGTCTTCCAGCTTCGTGTTCACCTTCAGGGGCGTAACCGTGATGGCCGGAATTTTGTAGTACTTCCGATATTTCTCCTCGAGCGAATCGCGGAGTTGGGTCACCGTCAGCCCCGTGGCGTGGACTTGGCCCAAGAGCCGCAGGGTGATCGTGCCGTCCGGTTGCAGGAGCAGGTCGCGGTTGATCTCCGAATCGGTGAATGATTCCACCTGAATCTCGTCGCCGACGTTCAGGCGGTAGGGCGTGGGAGTCTCCTCCCGCGTCAGACGATAGGTCATGTCGAGTTGATCGTCGACCCGGAGGCGGTACTCGGCAACGTGGGCCAGCCGGGCGTGTCCGACGTATTCGCCCTGGGCGTAGGCCTGCCACTCGCTCACGCGGCACGCCTCCCAGCCGCGCCGGTTGCAGCGACAGGTGGAACCGTCCACACAACGGATGTCGCACGGCGCGGCGGGGCCCAGCGCCTGGCACAGGAGAATAGAATGTCGCTCCTCAGGGGTATTTGAGGCAACGCGCGCCGAGCCGATCCCGGCATGGCGAGGCCCCGCCGGAGCGGCCACGCCCGTCGGAGCGATTTGTTCTCCCGTGTTTCCTTCCGCCGGCCAACATGCAAGCGCCGATACGGCCGCCGCCGCCAAGTATACGCAAAGCGTCCGCTGCCAGTTCATGGAAATAAACGGCGGCGTCGCGTCATGATGGCTGAAGTTGCGTTCCATGGCAGTTTCTAAAATGTGCTCAATTTCCAAACCGTAGGGTGGGACAAGCGAAGTGCGGTCCCACCACGATTTTCACCGTTGTTGGCGGGACAGCGCTTCGCTTGTCCCACCCTACGTATCCTAATATGTTCTCGATTTCCAGTATTCCCTCTGAGCGGCGGCCGGAGTGGGCGCGGTCGGGCGGCGCTCGGCGGTCCTTCCCGCCGCAGCCGAGCGGTCCGCGGTCCTGACCCCTTCGTCCTTCGGCGGCGGAGCGGCGCCGGGCAAAATCGGAGCGCCGGAGGAGGTTTGCGAAAGCGTCTGCGGATCGACCCAGCGGACCGGGGCGTTTGCCGCCAACGACAGCGCCCTGCGCCGCGCGACATCGACTTGCTCGCAAGCCGCTTCCTCTCGTTCCGCGCGCGCGGCGAGCGCGGTTTGGCCCAATTGTCGATAGACCACGGCCAGATTTCGCCAGGTGGTCGATTGCCGGGACAACGATACGCTGTACTCCAACATTTTTCTGGCGGAGAGATAGTTCCCCGAGCGGGCCAGCATCACGCCCAGGTCGTTGGCCGCCATGTAGTTTTCGGGAAAGACCAGCAGCGCGGCCTGATAGTAGACTATCGCCTTCGGGGCGGCAGCCGCCACGGATGGGCTCTTCTTGGCGGCCAGGTCGTCGTACAATTTGCCCAGCGCCCGCAAGGCCATCGACCCGGCCACCTCGCGCCCCGCCGCCGCGGCAAACTGCTCCTGGGCAAAGGTGAGATAGCATCTCGTGGCCGTCATGGCGGTGATCTTGCCCGTCTCGTTCTTCAACACGGGCGTGTCGTGGGCGGCGATGATCCGCGGCAGGTCCAACTCGGCCTCGGTCCGCGATCCGTCGGGCAGAAAGTCCTCGGCCTCCTTCAGCGCGGTCAGGGCCGTCGCCAACGCGCGTCCGTGCGCGTCCGTCTTTTGCTCGGTGTCCAGGCCGTCGGCGATCAATTTCAGCGCGCCGAGGAACTCCGCCCGCGCCGCGAAGTATGCCCCGCGCCCCGCCAACTCAAATCCATGCAGCGTCTTCCGGTCGGCCTGCCGGGCGATCAACTCCAATTGCTCGGAACGGTTCAGGTCCGGGTCGGCGGTCTTCAGGGGTGAAGCCTCCGTCGCGGAAAGTTCGCGGGGAGCTTTGGCCGTCTGCGGCGCCGGCCAAGGCGATTGCTCCCCATGCTCCGCTGTTGTGGTGCGGCCGTCCCGGCTGCGATTTGTTGTGGTGCGGCCGTCCCGGCTGCGATTTGCAGGCGAGACGCCTGCATCACAATCCTGAGCAGGCGAGACGCCTGCATCACAATCCTGAGCAGGCGAGACGCCTGCACCACAATCGCTTTGCGCCGCCGGTCGCGGCCATGCATTCTGCGTGGGATTGGTCAATTCCGGCCCGGATGCCGCGGGGGAATCGGCGTCGAGGCCGAATGAGGGCCGCGGCCAGCCGCAAAGTCCGGCCACCAGCACAATCGGCATAATCCGCATAATCCGATACATGGCTCTTCCGTGAAAAAGTCGCTCGATTGCAACACACAGCCGTGCAGTCCGTGCCGTCTGCTCCCTCTCTGACCGATCGGCCGGTTATTCCGGCGGCGCTAAGCAAAAACAGGTCGCGCCGGCTATGACGGCCAGAATCCGCCCGAACAGCCGTCACAAGCGTTCGCGTCGGTTCAATGTTGTGCGACGGGAAGTTCGCCCCGTTCCATTTAGCCCGCCGTGAATACACGGCGGGACAGAGTTTGGAACTGCAGATGCCTACTCACTGGGGCAATGTAACGATGTGTTATGAACATTAACTGAAACCTCGCCAACCTATTCGTTACCAGGGGGTTTGCGATGGTTTCTGCGTCTCCGTTCAAGGAAAGCAGCCAAAACAAGAATTAGGCTCCCAACGAGTGCTGCCTCTAGCGAGAATGCAACCCCCAAAAAAATGGCCCAATACCAATCAATTTGATAACTGTCTGAGTAACGAAACAAAAGGGCGAGTAACACCCCCCACGGTACGGCGCAAATTACCAACACGCCCCCTGTAAGATATAACCAGTCACGCAGCCGATCGGAGTTTATTCGTTTTGGCGAATCACCCATAGATGCCACCTAAGAAGAGCAACCAATTCCAGCGTAAATAGATTTGGATACAAGTCAATAGACACTCCCGTCTTGGATGCAACATCTATTTATGTATTCTTCCACAATTTCACCACACTTCGGGCAATTGACATTTTCAGCAGTTCCATACACAATACGGCTCCCCCTTGACGGCGGGCAGGACGCTCTTCAACCTTGACGATCACCCATTCTGGAGAATCCAATCATGACAAGACAACGATTACTGCAAGCGTGGCGCGTCCTTGGCGCCGGATTGATTCTAGTCCTATCCGTTTCTCTGTCCGCCGCCGGAGAAAACGTCGAGGCCCAGCGCGAAGGCGGCAAGTTGCGGCTGGGCAACGATCTGGTGAACGTCGTCTTCGACGAGTCGAACGGCGCGTGGAACGTCGAATGGCCGGGGAAGTTGGACTCCGCAGTCAGCGGCCTTCGATTCAAGCTCCTGGCGAATAAACGGCCATTGACGGCGGAGGACATTAAGGCCGAGGAGGCGCCATTCACCGATCCTATCGGCAGCGGCCGGGAAATCCTCTGCCGCTGGGGAAAGGGAATCGAGGTCGAGCAGCGCATCCGCCTTTACGACAACCGTCCGGCAGTAGTCGTTTCGGCGCGGGTCACCAACCACACCGGCGGCGACGTCACACTCGACGAAGTCAAAATTATCGAATCTTCCGCGGTCGGCGGGGGCGCGTGGGGGTTGGCCGGGGCAACCGTGCCTCCGGCGGCAGTCAGCTATCCTTACACCAAACCGGCTTGCCGGCCGGCGCCAAAAACGAAATCAGCGGCCGAGACCGAGCGGAAGTACGCAAGCCAAGGCGTGCTGGCCCTCTCGCCGTCGGGCTCGCCCATCGGGCTGGTGATCGGCTGTCTGTCGTCGCGGGAAGGCTGGCCTGCGGTCAATGCCGCGTTCCAGGGCGGCAAAGATGGATCAGCGCTCGGGGCCGGATATGATCTCGGCGGAGAAGTGTTGCCCGCCGGAAAGTCCGTCGGACTCGATCCCGTCTGGCTGGCCGTGGAGGCGGACCATTTCGCGGCCCTGGATCACTACGGGGACGCGGTGGCGGCCCTTTGCCCGCCGCCGGTTCACACCGGGGCCGACGCCCTGTGGTGCAGTTGGTATCCGCTGCGAATGAAGATCGACGAGGAGAACGTGCTGGCCAACGCGCGGATCGCCGCCCAGTTTTTCAAGCCGTTGGGCATGGAAGTGATTCAACTCGATCACGGCTGGCAGCGCGGCGACGTCTGCGGCGACTGGTATCCGAATGAACGATTCCCACACGGGTTGAAGTGGCTCGCCGAACAGCTTCAATCCCGCTACGGGATGAAAATGGGGCTCTGGATCGCCCCGACGCAGGTGGCCGAGACAACTCAACTCTATCACGATCATCCCGAGTGGTTGAAGCAGGACGCCTCGGGCAAGCCCCGGGTGTATGGCCGCTGGTTCTGGAAGCCGAATCCGGGAATGTGCCGGCTGGACGTGGCTCATCCCGCGGCGGAAAAATGGGTCGAGGACACCTTCGCCCGGCTAACGGCCGAAGGGGCCGCCTACTACAAGATCGACTTCATCGCCGGCTCGCCGTCGCTTGGCAAGGCGATGGCCGCGATCCGCCGGGGCGCCGGCCCGAAGGCCTGGATCCGCTACTGCCAGACGCCGCCTTTGTTGAACGTAGGGCTGGCCAACAGTTCCTATATCGGTGACGACACGGGCGACGCGGGCATGCCCGATTGGATGAAACTGATGCGCAGCAACGCCCCGCTGCTGGCGGCGAGCTACTGGGCCAACGACCGGCTCTACCATCGCGAAATCTGCGACATGAGCGTGGGGATGAAGGCCGGCGTGGAGGAAGCCCGCTTCCGCATGACCATCATGACGCTGGCCGGGTGCAGCATCTCCTTCAGCGACGACTTCCGCGACTTGAAGCCCGCTCGGATTCGCATGATGCAGAAGTGTCTGCCGCCGGGAAATCCCCCGGCCCGGCCGCTGGACCTGTTCGAGCGGGAACGCCCCTCGACGTGGCGCATGCACTGCAAAAACACGGCCGGAGAATGGGACGCGGTGGGCCTGCTGAATTTCGAGGATCAACCGCAAGAGCGAACGGTGGATCTGTCGGCGCTCGGACTGCCCGCCGACGCCGAGGTCATCGCTTTCGAGTTCTGGGAAGGGAAGTACCTCGGCCCGCATAAGGGAAGCGTTTCCTTGACTTTGGCCCCGCGGACCGCTCGAATCTTGCTGATCCGCCGCCGCCCGACGCGGCCGCAGGTGATCGCCACCGACATGCACTTGTTGGGCGGATACCACGAAATCAAACGGGTCGCCTGGGACGAGAAACAGCTTGTCCTCTCGGGGGAGTACAGTCGGGCGCCGGATATGGAAGGGAAGGCCTACATTTACGTTCCCGACGGCTATCGGCTGCCGGCCGATTCGCCTCGCGCCAATGGCAACCTCCAGTTGACCCAACCGGAGAAAAACATCGTGGTGCAACAGGTGCGGTTCGAGGATGCGCAGGTGGATTGGGCGATTCCGTTCGCGTTTTCCCCGCCGGCCGGACCGAATGAGAAATAGTCGTATTGTGGGAGGCGACTCCCGTCGCCGATTGCAGATACGTAGGGTGGGACAAGCGAAGCGCGGTCCCACCAAGGGCGGCGAGAGACTCCTGTCGCCGATTGCAGTTGCGTAGGGTGGGACAAGCGAAGCGCGGTCCCACCAAGGGCGGCGAGAGACATGGTGGGACCGCGCTTCGCTTGTCCCACCCTACGATCCTGCAGAAGGCGATTCCTGTCGCCTCCGATAGACTCAAGCCAATGCTCCTGTTCAAGAAGAAATTTCTGGCGGCCATTCGCTCGGGCGAGAAGACGCAGACCATCCGGCTGTGGAAGTATCGGCGGATGCGCGCCGGGCAGCGGAGCTACATCCCCGGCGCGGGCTACATCCGCGTGACGGCCGTCGATCCGGTGGACCTCGACCGGCTGACCGACGCCGACGCGATTCCCGACGGGTTTTCGACCGCCGGTCAATTGTGCGAGGAGCTTGCCCGGCTCTATCCCGAGCAGTTGGCCGCCGGGTATCGGGCGTATCGCGTCGTCTTCGCACTGGAACCGCAGGCATGACACTGACCCCCATCGACTGGACGATCATCGCCGTCTACCTGGTCGGCTGCATAGCCGCCGGCGTCTGGATGCGGCGCTACGTCCGCGACGTGGAGGATTTCGCCGTTGCCGGGCGGGAAATGGACCTGAACCTCGGCATCGCCTCGCTGGCCGCCACCGAGTTGGGCATCGTCACCGTAATGTACACGGCCGAGCTGGGGTTCAAAAACGGACTGGCCGGCGCCATCCCCGGCGTGCTTGGCTGCCTCGCCATGCTGCTGGTGGGCATGACCGGCTTCGTCATCGTCCCCCTGCGCAAGGCCGGCGTCATCACCATCCCCGAGTTGTTCGAGAAACGCTTCGGCAAACGGGTCCGCTGGCTGGCCGGGCTGGTGATCGTGCTGGGCGGCGTATTGAACATGGGCATTTTCCTCCGCCTGGGCGGTGAATTCCTCATGTACATCGCCGGTTTCGATCCTAAGCTGGCCTTGCACGTCAACTTGCTCGGTCACGACTTCCAGTTCGGGTGTCTTGAACTCGTGATGACCTCGCTGTTGGCGATTGTGCTGCTGTACACCGTGCTGGGCGGAATGATTTCAGTGCTGGTTACGGACTATTTACAGTTCCTCATCATGGGCCTGGGACTGGTGGTCACTTCCGTGCTGGTAATCTGGAACGTCGGCTGGCCGGACCTGATCACCGGCCTGGAACGGGTACATCGCACCGGCCAACAATATGTCCAGACTGCCCAGGACACTTCTCCCGCGGCCAAGGATCTCTTGTCGCAACCTGATCAACCGTCGGACGCCGAACCGACCGGGATTTTCGAGCCGCCCCCGGAAGCAACCGTTCAAAGGGGACTGTCCCAATTTTCGCGGCGCGAGGGAAGTAGCGTTGCGAATAAGCCTAACCGCCGCGAAAATGGGACTGTCCCCCTGGGGCAGCGGCTCCGTGCAAACGCCGCCGAACTTGCGAAAAAGGGCGTGCTGATCGACACTAAAGACCCCGAAAAACCCGAGGCCGTGGCGATGGGCGATCCGTTCGATCCCGTAGGCGGCCTGGGGTTGATGTGGTTCGTCTGGCAGGCCGTCCTGCAAATCGCCGTGATGACTACCTGGCAGACGACCATCGCGCGGGTGCTTTCCGCCCGCGACTCGAAGACCGCGAAAAGAATGTATCGCCGGACGAGTTTTTACTTCGTGGGCCGGTTTGCCTTGCCGGGGTTGTGGGGCGCGGCCGCCTTCCTATACTTCTGCGCAGGGCGGCCTGCCCGAGGGCGTGGGCACCCTGACCGCAATGCCCCAGTTCCTCGGCAAGATTCTGCCGGCGGGCTTCATCGGCATCCTGGTGGCCGCCATGCTTGCCGCCGAGATGTCGACCGATAGCGGATACCTCCTGACCTGGGCCACGGTGATCTACAACGATTTGATCATGCCCTGTTTGCGCAAGCCGCTGTCGCCGCGGGCCAAGTTGCTCTTGGTTCGGCTGATGGTCGTGGCGATCGGCGTGTTCCTGGTCTTCTATGGACTCTGGTACGAATTGCGCGGCCGCGCCTGGGATTATCTGGCAATCACCGGAAACATCTATCTCGCCAGCGTATTCACCCTGTTGGTCGGCGCGCTTTACTGGCGCGGCGCCAATCGCTGGGGGGCCATGGCCGCCATCGTGCTGGGAGCGATCGGCCCGCTTTCGTTCCTGGTGGTGAACGCCCTGGTCCACGACCCGACGAAGCAGATACCGGCCTCATGGGCCGGGCTGTCCTCCTTCGGCCTCTCCTTCGCCGGAATGATCGTCGGTTCGCTGCTGGGGCGGGCATTCGGCTGCCAAAACAGCGGCCTCAAATCGAACGATTCCCCACGCTCGGAGACAACGCCATGAGCGGCTTCTACGTCTGGTTCTGGACGGCGATGATCTTCGCCTCGATCGCCTGGTACGCGTTCCTGCTGTTCTACGTCGGCATCAAGGGCGGACGCGAGATCTTCCAGATGGCCCGTTCGCTGGCCGAGCGAAACAAGAAAGCCGGATCGTGACCGAATGCAAAAGTAGGGTGGGACAAGCGAAGCGCAGCCCCACCACGAGGCCCAACGGATTTTGGTGGGACTGCGCTTCGCTTGTCCCACCCTACGCACCCTACGGGCTAATGCATTTGACTTCCGGCCGTGGACCCGGAACGAGCAGCGTTCAAGACCTGGCTGGCATAGACGTCGGGCTTCCGGGTGAACTTTGCCAGCGATTCCTCGCTGGAAAACAGAAATATCCGATTGCCATAGAACACGCCGTGTTCGCGTTTACCGGGCACGGCTTGGCCTTGCTCGGCGGCCAGCACGACGTCATTGCCCGAGCCGACCGGGGCATAGCGGTCGGGGTCGGAAAAGAAGCGGCGTTGCTCGTCCGGGGTGGCGAAGAGGTATGTCCGCCCGCGATGAATCGCGCCCCAACGGCTGTCGCCCGGCACCCACTGTTGCTTCTCGCAGAGCGCCACCGGAGAGTAGCCGTCCAGCCCCAACGGCTGATTTACGGCCGGAGCGGGCTGGTTTGGCGTAGCGTTCGGCTGCGAGGCCACGGCCGGAGCAGGCATCTTCGGCGTGACGTTCGGCTGCGAGGGCATGGCCGGCGGGGCCTGATAGCCGTAAGCCGGGGCCGCCGGGGCTTGGCTCGGGGCCTGCCCGTAGGTAGCCGGGGGATTGCTGTAACGCGGCGGCTGAATGTTGCTCGGCGCGCCATTCGCCGGCGGATAGGTCTGTGTCGGAGGCGCGGCCGACATCGAAGCCGGCGGCGGCGAATAGTTTTGGGGCGGAGTGGAGTTTTGCGGCGGAGCATAGCCCGTCGGCGGGATATACATCCGCGGCTCTGTGCTCGGCGGCGCCGGCAAATTTTGAGCGTTCGGCTGAGCGGCCGCAACCTGGTTCGATTGATTGGCGTTGTAGCGCGGCGTGATGTTTGGCGCGGCGGGGTTGGGCGACCGATCGGCCGCCGGCGCCATAGCTGCGGCGGAGGGTGGCGAATTTTGCGCCGCGAAGCGCCGTTCCGCCTCCAAGGCAACACGGTTGACGTGCGCGACGAAATCGGCCGTGTCCAGCCGGCCTCGAATCGCGTCCACCTGTTGACCATCGGGAGTCGTAATGACCGTGGTAGGCAAAGCGGTAATGCCGTAGCGACGCGCGGTGGCGGGAAAATTGTCGGCGTTGACCTTCACCGACACATATTTACTGTTGAGCACAGACGCCACCGACGGTTGACTCAGCACTTCCGCTTCCATCCGCTTGCAGACCGAACACCAAGGGGCCCAGAACTCGATCAGAACGAGACGGTTTGATTGGCCGGCAACCCGCTGGGCGCTTTCCAGGGTCGGTTCCCAGCGTATCGTCTGCTGCGATAGACCCACCGATGGAGGTAGAAATATGGCTGCCAAAAGGCAAAGCACGCCGGTCTTTTTGTTCATTTTACCTATCCTCGCGCGTAAGACTCCTATCTAATGCCTGTTCTCGTTGGCTTTTTATCGGAACGGACGGGGGTGGAAGTGGTGTCAAAAGGTTCGGATTATGCCGAAATTGCCGATGGGTTTTGCAATTCCGTCCGAGAAGAAATGAATGCCTTGTCATCGCCGGGGCGATAAGATAGAATACAACAGTCGGGTTTCTGAAGAGAAAACCCGGATGTATCGCTTGACACAAGCCTACGTGCGGTTAAGATAGCCGTTGTTTTGAGTTCTGCCTGGCAGGTAGGCGCTCCTGGCCCGTGGATATGGAATCATGGGGCCGATTCGCGAAGGATTTTTTTCCCGCGAAGGACAGAAGCCGCCTCTCGACCCAAGCTTTCTGCCGTTGACCGATTGAACACCCTCGGTATTCCGCCTGAAAGCGATCTGCTCAGAAGCAGGGCGTAGTTCGTTGCCGCACGGAACAATGATTTCTGGACGCGGGATGCTCGGTTTCCAAGACGGGCATCGGTTCTTGTGTTTGGGGAGCTATTGCAAAGGCATGCTGGGACTGCACTTCCAACGGTCCCGCCTTACGTTCAGCAAGAGTCGCTATTTTTTAGTTGCGCCACTGCCCGTTGCGGACCGTCGCGCCAAGGAGAATGTCATAAATTACCATGAAAATGGGCAAACGGAAGAAGGGTCATCCGCGCGGGAGAAGCACCTCCGGTTTTAATCCCCGTGGTGGAGGATATCGTCAGCAGTCCTCCAACCGACCGTACCGCTCGCCGGCAAGCAACGGCGATAACCAAAACGCCGAACCGGCGGACAATGGCGAGCCGGGACCGGTCGAACCCGGCAGCGGCATCCTCGAACTGCACCCGAACGGATACGGCTTTCTCCGCGACCCGAACAATAACTACATCCGGGAGATGTCCGATCCGTTCGTGCCCGGCAGCATGATCGAGAAGTACGGACTCCGCGAAGGGCTGCTGCTGAACGGCATGGTCCAGCCCGGCCGCCGCCAGCAGGGACCTCGGCTCCGCGAGTTGACCGACGTCGACGGCATGCCTCCCGAGGAATATAAAAACGTCAAGAACTTTGACGAGTTGACCCCCATCAACCCCGAGAATTGGCTCAAGCTCGAGGTCGGTCCCGAGCCGCTGACAACCCGGGTAATGGATCTCCTGACCCCGTTGGGCAAGGGGCAGCGGGCCTTGATCGTCGCCCCGCCGCGGACCGGAAAAACCATCCTCCTGCAACACATCAGCCTCGGCATCTCCACCAATTATCCCGATGTCAAACTTATCGTCCTGCTGATCGACGAGCGGCCCGAGGAAGTCACCGACATGAAGCGGGCGGTCAAGGGCGAGGTCGTCGCCAGCAGCCTCGACCGGGACATCGAAAGCCACGTCCGCCTCTCGCAACTGGTGGTCGAACGCTGCAAGCGGCTGGCCGAGATGGGCCGCGACGTGGTCATGCTGATGGACTCGATCACCCGGCTCGCCCGGGCCTTCAACAAGTGGGTCGGCAACACCGGCCGGACGATGAGCGGCGGGGTGGACATCAAGGCGATGGACATCCCCAAGAAGCTCTTCGCCACGGCCCGGCTGTTCGAGGAAGGCGGCTCGCTGACCGTCGTCGGCACCGCCCTGATCGACACCGGCAGCCGCATGGACGAGCTGATCTTCCAGGAGTTCAAGGGCACCGGCAACATGGAACTGGTCCTCGACCGCAAGCTGGCCGACCGCCGCGTTTGGCCGGCGATAGACATCAGCCAGTCGGGCACCCGCCGCGAGGAAAAATTGTTGCCGCCCGAGACCCTCCGCGCAGTGACCATGCTCCGCCGCACGCTTTCGACCATGCACCCGGTAGACGCCATGGAACAACTGACGGCCCAACTGGCAAAGCGCCAGTCGAACCAGGAATTCATCAATCTGATCAGCGGACGGCTGGAATAGAACGATTGCCGTCGCGTCTTTCGTGCGGAAGGCGGCGCAGGCCGAGTATTGATTTTCCGCTCGGATCGCAGTAGGTTATACCGTGTTGCATCGTAGGTTGTGCTTTAGGATCGGCAAATTAATGCTACAGCGCTAAGTTGATATTGATTTGTTTGGATAAAATGGCGAAACTTGTGTCCTGCTGAGTCACGGAGGGCCAGACATGGACGCTAAACTGATTCGTGGGTTGCAACCGATGCTTGCCCGTTTTCTGAAACGCTTCGACGACTGCTTTGCCCGCAAGGACACACGGGCACATCTGACCGTCTACGTTAATGGGCAGCTTTCCGACTTGCCGCGAAAGAGCGTCGAACCGATTGCCCTGGCGTCCGGCGTGCCCGTGCGAACCCTTCAGGAGTTCCTCAGCCAACATCGTTGGCTGGAAGACCTGGCCCGCAACCGCTTGCAGCAAATCGTCGCCGAGGATCATTCCCATCCGCATTCCGTGGGCGTCATCGACGAAACCAGCTTCGTCAAACAAGGGAATAAGACGCCCGGCGTGCAACGGCAATACTTGGGTACGATCGGCAAGCAGGAAAACGGGATCGTCACGGTGCATTTGGCCTATGCCGCGGACGATTTTCACTGTTTGCTCGATGGCGAGTTGTTCCTGCCGGAAAGTTGGGCTGGCGATCCCGCGCGTTGCCGCGAGGCGCAGATCCCCGAAGGGATGACCTATCGTCCCAAAACGGAAATCGCCTTGGAGTTGTACGACCGCGCCGGGCCAACGGCGTGCGGTTTGCCTGGCTGACGTTCGACGAGTGGTATGGCGGAAAACCCGCGTTTTTGCGGGCATTGGACGGCCGGGAGCAGCGGTTCGTGGCCGAAGTGCCGCGCATCCTGATGGGCTGGATCGTTCCGCCGCGCGTGACGAGTCGGCCCTTTCGCCGCGGCCGCGGCCGCGGCCGCAAGACGCCGCGAATCGTCTCCGGCAGTCGTCCGGCAATCAGGGTCGAGAACATGCTCAAGTACGCGCCGGAACTGCAGGACCAAGAGTGGGTGCGGTATCGCGTCAAGGACGGCCACAAGGGGCCGATCCTTTGGGAGGTCAAACGCGTGCCGTTCTTCCTTCAAGGACCGGATGGCCTGCCCACCGGCCCGTGGCATTTGATGGTTGCCCGCAGTGTACTTGATCCAGCCGAGATAAAGTTCTTCGTGAGCAATGCGTCGCCGGAAACATCGGCAGGGCCGATCCTTCTGGCGGCCTTCTCGCGTTGGCGCGTCGAACGCTGCTTCGAGGACGACAAGGGCGAAGTCGGCTTGGCTCATTACGAAGGACGGCGGTATCCGGGCCTCAAGCGGCATTTGATTCTCAGTTCGATCAGCTACTTGTTTCTGGCCGAGACGAAACAACGCTTGCGGGAAAAAAAATCCCGAGTGGACCGTTTGCCAAGTGCATACGGCGGTGTCGGGGTTAATTCGCTCGTGGTGGCTCGACGGCCGTGTCTCGTCGCGTCTGTTGCATCGTACGGCGGCGTTGCTCGCAGGCATACAAGATCGCAACGCCCTGGCGCGTCGTTGCCATATCAAGCGAAAACGTCGAAATTCTGCGGAACATGGGCATCAAACTGACCGAAACCCGTGTATGTAAATGGGACTCAAGTTACCGCGCTGTAGTATTAATAACTGTCGCATTTCAGAAGGGGACAGTCCCATTTTCGTCGAACGAAAATTGGGACAGTCCCCCACTTATTGATTCGCCGGCCCTTAGCATGACTCTCGGCATCGCGGGCCTCCCTGGACCGTCGGTGTTATGCCATTAGTTTTTGGGATTGAGAAATCGTCCTCAATCTTTGACGGTCTTGGGTCTTAGGTCTTGGGTCTTAGGTCTTGGCACGAAGACCCAAGACCCAAGACCCAAGACCACAATTGGTTGCGGCTACGCCGCGCTAGGCTGAAGCATAACCTACGCATTTCCCTTTCCGCCGACGCCTCCTACCCACCCCAAACCGATGAAACGCTTTATCTGCTCCGCCGCCGTGGCGGCTTCCGTATCGCTATTAGTCTTGTTTCTCCCTATTTCCTCCGGCCCGGCGGCCGCGGACGAGTTTTCCGCCTCATTTCCGGCCGGCGCGGAACGGGTCTGGATCGGGCCCGAGTATTGGGCTCGGCCGATGCAGGACTGGCGGCTTGGCCACGGACGCATCGAGTGCGTCTTCGGCGGCGGCGGTCGAGCCGTGTATCTGCTGAACGTGCAATTAAGCGAGAAGGTCGTTCCGTTTGAGACCGAGGTCCACCTGGGCAAACTGGCCCCGGGAGACGATAAGGCGACAAAAGGCTGGGCCGGCTTTCGCCTGGGCATCCGCGGCGCGGTGAACGAATATCGCCACAATGTCCTCCACGGACGAACGGGGTTGGACGCCGGCGTGGACGCCGCCGGGCGATTGTTCATCGGCAATTTTCAGCCGGACGACAAGCGGAAAAGCGACTTGGCGGGCAAGCTCGGCGACTTGCGGCTGAAACTTACCGCACAGCCCGGCACGGACGGCCGCTTCCGGCTCACGTTGACGGCCTTCGATCCGAAGGGCGCCGAGCTAGGCCGCATCGAACGGCAAGGCGTCCCGGCCGCTCGGCTGGTCGGCAGCGTGGCCCTGTTCTGCCACACCTTCCTGCCCCAGCCCGGCGGCATGCGCAGGCTTCTGCCCCCCGACCAACGGCAAGACTCACTGCGATTCTGGTTCTCCGACTGGAAGCTCGCCGGCGAAAAGGTGTCGGTGAACCCCGAACACGTTTTCGGACCGATCCTCTTTTCGCAATACTCGCTGAGTCGCTCAGTGATGAAGATCACCGCGCAAATGCCGCCCATCGGGGCGCACGACTGCCGGGAAGTCCGGCTGGAGATTCGGGACCAGGACGGCGGCTGGCGGCAGGCCGGCAAGGCCGAGATCGATCCGCTTGCCCGGACGGCCACAATCCGCGTCGCCGGTTGGGACTCTACCCGCGATACGCCCTATCGCTTGATTTATCCATTCACGGGCACGGACGGCAAAACCCGCCATTACTATTGGACGGGCACGGTTCGCCGCGACCCGGTCGACAAGGATCCGCTCAAGCTGGCGGTAGTCGGCTGCCGCTACGATTCGGCCTTTCCCGATTTCGAGATCGTCCGGCGGCTGAAGGCCCAGAACCCGGATATTTTGTTCTTCTATGGCGACCAGATATACGAAGGCAACGAAGGCTTCGGCTTCCAGAACCAGCCCTCTGGAAAAGGCAACGATCGACTATCTGCGAAAATACTTCCTGCACGGTTGGGTGTTCGGCGACCTGATGCGGGACCGGCCGGCCATCACTATCACCGACGATCACGACATGTATCAGGGGAACATCTGGGGCGACGGCGGCCGCAAGGGCGTGGGCAACGGCAGTTCGGGCGGATATATCATGCCGCCCGCTTGGGTCAACATGGTCCAGCGGACGCAGACCAGCCATCTGCCCGACCCTTATGACCCCACGCCGGTCAAACAGGGCATCGGGGTCTACTACTGCGATTTCGTCTACGGCCGGGTGAGCTTTGCCGTGCTCGAGGACCGCAAGTTCAAGAGCGGACCGAAAGGCGCGATGGCGGGACTGAAGCGGCCGGACCACGTCACCAATCCCGAGGCCGACACCAAATCGCTCGACCAGGCGCAATACCGTCTGCTGGGCAAACGGCAACTCGATTTTCTCCGTCACTGGGTCGCCGATTGGGGTGGGGCCGACATGAAAGCCGTGCTCTCGCAATCCCCCTTCGCCGGTCTGGCCACGCACCACGGGAAATACGATAACTATATCAAGGCCGACCTCGATTCCAACGGCTGGCCGCAGAGCGGGCGCGACCGGGCGTACGACGTCATCCGCCGCGGCTTCGCCCTGCACATCGCCGGCGACCAGCACCTCTCCACCCTGGTTCACCACGGCATCGATGACTTCAACGACGCCTGTTACTCGTTCACCGGACCGGCGGCTGCCAGTTGCTTTATGCGTTGGTGGCGGCCGCAGAAGCCCGGCATGAACCGCCGCCCGGGCGACCCGGAATACACGGGCGAGTTCATCGACGGACTGGGCAACAAGATCACCATGCTGGCCGTTGCCAATCCCCACCCCCTCCACCGCGAAGGCCCCTTCTCATTCCTTTACGATCAGGCCTGCGGATATGGAATCGTGAAATTCAACAAGGCGGCGGGAACGTACACCATCGAAAGCTGGCCGCTCTACGCCGATCCCAACAACCCCGGAAGCGGCGGACAGTATCCCGGCTGGCCGCGAACCATCTCCATGCTGGACAACTACGGCCGCAAGGCGGGGGCCTATCTGCCGACCATCGAAGTGACGGGCCTGAAAAACCCGGTGCTGCATGTATTCGACGAGGCCGACGGCTCGTTGGTCTACGCCCTGCGGATTCGCGGCGACGCGTTCCGCCCCAAAGTGTTCAAGCCGGACGGCAGCTACACGCTCAAGATCGGCGAGCCGAGCGCAAAGAAGCGGCAGGTCTTCATGCACGTCAAACCGGCGGCAAAAGCGGACATCAAGCTTGAAGCGAGTTTCTGAGCGTCGTGGTTGCTCCTATCCCACCGCCACCGGCTCGTCGTCTTCTTCCGTAGTGTAGGAATAATAGTCGTCCTCGGCCGGCTGGTTTTCCATGCGGCGGGCCAGGGCGTTGAACTCGTCGGCAAACTCCGGCCAGAAATCGCCCTCGCGAAACTCCAGCGGCTCGACCTGCTCGCCGAGAGCAAGCTCGTGCATCGAGCGCCGCAGCCGCAACATCGGACCGACAAAACGATTGCTGAATCCCAGGATGTCGATAATCACCAGCGGCAACAACAGGCACGAACACACGATCGCCGGACCGTAGTGATACCAAACCATATTCAGATGGGCGAAAAACGGCTGCGGCGGACCGGAAAGCACTTGCCAGCAAAGGAGCATCAGCGTAACGCTGATCGCACAGACGATCCAGTACAACACGACCCGGAGAATCAACCTCCCCTGGATTTTAGGGTTTACGTAGACTCGTCTCCGGATTTGTTTATTCTCTGACATGGTTCCTTTTCCCCCGTTTGAAAAACGCCAGCCGGCCAGCGCCCACTATAAAAGAATAGCTTACGCGGGCAGAGGCGGCGGGACACGGTTGTAAGCGTTGTGCGCCTGCGACCCGCGGATGGGGAGAATTTCATATCCAGAGACGCAAGTCATAGTACAGCAATGGTTTGCGTCATCGGGGCGAATGCGGAGCGTGGGAACGAGGAGTCCCTTGCCGCGGGACGTCGCCAGCCGCTTGCGATTTCGCAGCCCGCATCAATGCAGCATGATCGCCTTGCCCAGCGGGCGAAGAATGTGCTCGATCACGTAGCTGTCGATCGTTTCGTGACACAGCTCGCGGAGCCGATCGACCGTCTCGACAAAAGTCTTGTCCGGGTCCAGGCTGCCATATTGCCGGGCGGTGACGTAGACGCTGAGTTGCTCCTCGGGATATTCGCCCATGCGGACCTGATAGGCATTGGTGCGGGTTTCGACGCTGACACGGAGCTGTTGGCGGCAGTCCTCGTCCACGGCGATCGTCACCGACGGCTCGTAGTTGATCACCTTCGGGCCGACGCCCTCGAGCAGCGGCTCCATCGAGGGGCTTACGCCCAACACCTCGGCCATGAGTTGATTATGGTTCCCCCGATACGTAAAATCGAAACCGAAGAGGAGATCGAGGGCCTCGCAATCCAAGGGGCTGACCGAGAGCATGTACGGGGCCAGTTCGAGGATCAGCTTGTGCTGGTCCATCACCGCCTCGATGCTCTCCGGGTTGACCTGGCCCGAGCAGACCCGCCGCGGTTCGATGGTGCACCAGCGATAGGCGCCTTGCTCTTTGTCCTCTTCGAGGATGAAGTCGCCCTGTTCGCGGCTGTAGAAGTTGCGCATCGTGGGATAGGTTTTCTGCACCCGCTCGAAGAAGTGCAGGACCGTCTCGCGGTTGGCGGGGAGTTCCATCTCCGTACCGAGGATCATATTGACGTAGAAATCGTCGCACAATGACGAGTATCGGTTCATGTATTTCGCGGCCCTTTCCGGTCCCTGGCGTTGATCCGACAGCCGAAA
Source organism: uncultured Planctomycetota bacterium (assembly GCA_963733145.1). Taxonomy (GTDB): domain Bacteria; phylum Planctomycetota; class Planctomycetia; order Pirellulales; family Thermoguttaceae; genus JAHIKV01. The sequence goes on from CAVTCJ010000001.1 coordinate 325,592, forward strand.
CACGGAAATAGAACGGCTTTGGACACCCCAAAGTATAGGGCTTCTCGCCTCCACATGTCAAAGGTATCGCCATGCCAACCAAAAAACGAGCCGCAAAATCGCCCGACGTTCTATCGATATTTCCCAGCAATCTGGGGTGGATGGCCCTGGTCGCCAACGGGAAAATGGTCCGGCAACTTACCTTTGGACACCCCTCGCCCTTGGCGGCGAGGAGGGCCATCCGCCCCGATCTGCTGGCCGCCGCGAACGTCGTCGAAGCGGAGACCCCGCTGACGGAACGGCTGCGGGCTTATGCCGCGGGCAAGCCCGAGCGGTTCCGCGGCGTGAAGGTCGATCTCGGCTGGTGCAGCGAGTTTCAGCGGCGGGTGCTCGCGGAATGTCGCCGGATTCGTCCCGGCGGCACGGCGAGCTACGCGGAATTGGCCTCGCGGGCCGGATTTCCCCGCGCCGCCCGGGCCGTGGGCAGTTGCATGAAGGCCAACCGCATCCCGCTCATCATTCCCTGCCACAGGGTGGTGCGATCCGACGGCCGTCTCGGCCCATACTCCGCACCGGGCGGACCGGCCACGAAACGCCGGCTTTTGGCGATCGAGTCGCGGAAATTGTAACCGTTCACAGGGGACTGCCCCAATTTTCGCGGCGTGAGGAACGTAGCCCCGCGAATTAGCTTTACCGCCGCGAAAATGGGACTGTCCCCTTGGGGTGGCCCTGCCGCCCCGTGAACGGTTACCGGAAATTGGCCTAGAATCGTGTAGCGGTTTTGGGCACAATGCCGCCTCAAAATTCTTCCCACCCCATGAAATAAATAGGGCTTGGTTCGTAGTTCCGCTTTTAGGCGGTTGCGAGTCGGCTGCAAGCCGCCGGCTGAAGCCGGACCTACGAACGAGGCCGAAATTATCGACATGTACGCTGCGGAACTTAGCTCCTGCGATGTGGAACGTCGCCGCGACGGCGTGGTCTTGGTCCGGGTCCATTCGAGCAGCCGGTACGGTCGGCCGTTGCCCGACGCCGTTTTCTCTTTCCGGCGGGGCGACCCTCAATACGACTACTGGGAGCGGCAACTCCATCAACCGATGCCGGCCCGACAGTCGCGTTGACTTCTCTTCGTAATCATGGGGTTTCAGAATCACTTAGGGCCGGCGAATCAATAAGTGGGGGACTGTCCCAATTTTCGTTCGACGAAAATGGGACTGTCCCCTTCTGAAATGCGACAGTTATTAATTTGCCGATCCTAACCCGGATTATTCATAAACGTCATCCTGAGCGCAGCGAAGGATCTCCGATGCGCCGCAAACAGCCCAGATTCTTCGCTGCGCTCAGAATGACAATGTTCCTTCGTGTTTATGAATAATCCGGGCTAACCCGCGTGGAGCTCATTCATGCATGGTCTTCGCATTGTCCTGTCGGCAGCACTGATCGGCGTCGGATTTATCGCTTCGGACGGGGCGAAAGCGGCCGACGAGTTGCGGCTGGCGACGTTTCGCTGCGACAAACCCCTGGTCCGGCTGCATTACTACGCCACGCATCCGCAGACGAAATACCGCGACGGCCGCGCGAGCAGCGACGTGGCCGGCGACGCCCGCGAGGAGTTGGAGCGGAAGGAAGGTGTGTTTCAGATTTATTTCGACGGCTGCGGGGGCGACATCACCCTCGGCAAATACAACGACGGGACCAAGGAGAACCGGGCGAAGTTGGCCGGGCGCTTGCTGGCCGGCATGGAGGCCGCCGCGGCCGCCACCAAGCTCGTCCCCGTCGGAGAAGTCCGCTGGCGAACGTATCCGCTGTCGTTGAATTGGAAGAAGGACACCGATCCGCAAGGCAAGAAGCTGAAGCGCCCGCCGATCGAACTGACTTCGCTGCAAATCGGCGACATCCACATTTTGCACCTGCCGGGCGAGCCGATGCTCTGTTTCCAGCATTACGCCCAGGGACTAAAGCCCGACGAGTTTGTGGCCGTGGCGGGCTACGGCGACGACGGTCCGAGCTATATCTGCCCGGCCAAGACGTATGCCGAGGGGGGTACGAGCCGTCCGCGTCGGAGCTAAAACCTGATTCCGCGCCGCTGGTGAAAAAGGCCATCGCGGTTTTGCCGGGCGTTGAATGACGTTGCCGATACGGGTACAATGGGGGTTGTCCCGCCTGCCACTTCACCCCTAAACGTCGGGTATCCTCATGCTCATGCTCCGTTTCTGCAGAAGGGCGTTTTTCATTGCGATAGCCGGCACTTTGATCTTTTCGCCCCTCCGCGTCGAAGCGGCCGGCGGGCTTCGGATAGCCACCTTCCAAAGCAACATCACGCCGCCCTTGGGCCAGCCGCTGTTCACTTGCGAGGCGATCAAGACCGTCGAGTCGCCCCTGCTGGCCAAGGGGATCGTGCTCGAGGCCGACGGCAACCGCTACGTCCTCTGTGCGTTGGATTGGTGTACTCTCTCGGGCAGCACCTACGATTCGTTCCGCGCCGCGATTGCTTCGGCCGCAAAGACCGTCCCATCGCGGGTAGCGTTGCAAACCGTCCACCAGCACACCGCCCCGATGGTCGACGGCGACGCCTGGAAGCTGTTGAAAGAGGCCGGCGTGCCCCAGTACCAACTCGATCCCAAGGTGGTCGAGGATATCGAAAGCCGCTTGGCCGACGCCGTACGGAAGTCGATCTCGCGGCTGGAGCCGTTCGACCGCGTGGGCACTGGCCAGGCCAAGGTCGATCGCGTCGCTTCCTGCCGGCGGGCGATTACGCCCGAGGGCAAGGTCGTCACGCGATACAGCACCTGCAAGGCCCCCGACATGCGCGCTTTGCCGGAGGGGATCATCGACCCCTATCTGAAAACCATCACCTTCGCCCGCGGCGACAAACCCCTGGTCCGGCTGCACTACTACGCCACCCATCCGCAGACTCACTACGGCGACGGGCGAATCAGCCAGCGACTTCGTGGGCGACGTCCGCGAGCAGGTCGAAAAAAAGGAGGGCGTCTTTCAGATCTACTTCAACGGTTGCGGCGGCGACATCACCGTGGGCAAGTACAACGACGGCTCGAAACACTGCCGCGCAGGAGCTGACCGAGCGGCTGCTGGCCGGCATGGAGGCCTCGATCGCCTCGACCCGGCTGGTCCCGGCCGGTGCGGTATCCTGGCGGACCTATCCGCTGCAATTGGTGGTTCGGACCGATCCCGGCTTCACCTTGAGCGACTGCTTGACGCTGACGAACGACCCGAAGGCTAATCCGGTCCTGCGGATGTACAAGGGCGCCATCCGCGCGACGTTCATCAAACGGAGCGATCGGCCCATCGGAGTTTCCGCCTTGCAGATCGGCGACGTTCACATCTTGAGCCTGCCGGGCGAACCGATGGTCTGTTTCCAGTTGTACGCGCAGAAATTGAGGCCCGCCGATTTCGTCGCCGTGGCCGGCTACGGCGACGGCGGGCCGGGATACCTCTGCCACAAATCGGCGTTTGCCGAGGGGGCCTACGAACCGACCTCCTCCAACACCACGTCCGAGACCGAGGAGCTGGTGGACAAGGCCCTCGACGCATCGTTGGGAAGCGACAAATGAATTGAAGTCAACCACTCCGGAAATTTTAGCATTTTAGGCGTATGAAACAGACGTTCCTCGTTCCCACGCTCCGCGTGGGAACGCAGTGTCCGAACGCTCCGCGTTCGCTCCGGCTCTCGCCGCCGACGCGGAGCGTCGGGTCAGTGGGTTCCCATGCGGAACATGGGAACCAGGAGTCTGAAATCAGTTCAGACGGATGAAGCGTTACGGAAAGAATTCAACCCCAAAGGGAGCTTACTCGCCATGCAACGAAAAGCCAACGATCGAAACACGGGTTCGCCGCGGCGCGACTTTCTGAAGACGACGGGCGCGGCCGCCGCGGCCGGGATGTATCTGGCCGGTTCCGCTTCCTCGGCGGTTTCCAAAGAGGCCGCTAAATCGGAAGCCCTCGCCGTGAGCGGCGGCCAGCCGGCGGTCACGTTTCCCAAGGCCAAGCAGCACGGCGTCTTTCGCTGGCCGCAATACGGCCAAAGCGAGAAGGAGGTTGTCCGCGCCGCCTTGGACGGCGACCAGGGCAACTTCTACAAGTACTTGCCCCAGTTGGAAGCCAAGTGGCGGGAGTTCAACGGCGTTCCCTTCGCCAAAACGCACATGAACGGCAGCAGCGCGCTGCTGTCGATGTACTTCGCTTTGAACTATCCGCCGGGAACCGAGATCATGGTTCCCTCCTACACGTTTTTCAGCACCATTACCAGCATGAGGTTTTGGGGCATGGTGCCGGTGTTCATCGACATCAATCCCCGCACCGCCACGTTTGACGTGGAATATGCCAAGAAGGTGCTCAATCCGCGGGTCCGCGCCGTCGTGCCCATGCACTCGTGGGGGCTGCCCTGTGAACTGGACCACATCTGCGACTTCGCCAAGGAACACGGGCTGGACGTGCTCGAGGACTGTGCCCACGCCCACGGGGCATCGATGCAGGGCAAGAAAGTCGGCGCCTGGGGCCGAATGGGCATCTACAGCTTCCAGGCCACCAAGCCCCTGCCGGGCATCGAAGGCGGCATGGGCGTCTACCAGCGCCGCGAGGACTACGAGCGGGCGACCGTCCTCGGCCACTACGAGGCCGTCAGCGGCAATGCCCCGGCCTCGGCCGCCGGAGTCGCCGCCGACAGCCCCTACCGTAAGTACGACGGCACCGGGCTGGGCATGAAACTCCGCATGCACCCCCTGGCCGCCGTGCTGATCCTCAAACAGCTCGAGACGCTCGACAGCCGGAACGCGCTCGATCAACGCGCAAGTCCGCAGGCTCAACGACCGGATCTGCCAGTTGCCGGGCCTCTCCGAGCCGGTTTGCCGCAAAGACCAGGATCGCGTGTACTATGACGGCAACCTGGTCTTCTTCGACGAGGCCAAGGCCGGCATTTCGCGGGCGGCGGCGGTTCGAGCGCTGCAAGCCGAGGGCGTGGGGCTCTCCGTATGGGAGTATCCCGAAAACCATAAATGCACGATTTACTCCGAGCCGCAATGGTGGCATCACCCCATCGATCTGCCCAAGGTCCTGCCCGGCACCGATGAAGTCAACGCCCGGGCGGTCAATCTGGCACTGCCGCGTCAGGAAGTGCCCGAGTTGATCGACCAGTACATCGCCGCCTTCGAGAAAGTCTGGGCGCATCGGAAAGAGTTGGCATAGCATCGCCGGATATTGGAGCTGAGTCGTTTATTGATCGTCAGAATAGGAATGCAACACCGTTTAGCAGCCGCCGGCACGGCGGCTTGCGGCGGAGCCAGGGCCGTCGTTCCGACGGCCGCTAAACGATTGTTGCATTGCTTATCCGAGAATCAATAGCAGCCCGTTGAATAAGTCAAATGTTGGGGTGGCAGTTGTACTGCCACCCTAACGACGAAACGTGTGTTTCTTCCGACTAACGATGGTTCTCCACCCATAACAGGAAATCACATCATGCAGGGAATAATTCTGGCGCTGCTGGCGTTCGGCGTGGCGGGGGGATCGGGCGGGTTCAAGGCCGGCGTGGCCCGCAAAGTCATCACGCCTACCGAGTCAGTCTGGATGTCGGGCTACGCCGCCCGCACAAAACCTTCGGAAGGCGTCCTCCACGATCTGTGGGCCAAGGCCCTGACGTTGGAGGACGCGCAAGGCCGCCGCGTGGTGATTGTCACCATCGACCTGATCGGCCTGCCGCGCGAGGTCTCCGAGGCGATCGCCGCCCGGGTGAAGAAAAAATACGGCCTGGAACGCGGGCAACTGGTGCTCAATGCGTCGCACACCCATTCCGGGCCGATCGTCTGGTCGAATCTGGAGTCGATGTTCGACGGCGACGCCCGCGATCGCCAGCGGTTGATCGACTACCAGCGGCGGTTGATCGACGCGGTAGTCGAAGTCGTGGGCGAATCTCTGGCCGATCTCAGCCCGGCGACGCTGGCGGTCGGCCACGGTTCGGCCGGCTTCGCCGCCAACCGCCGGGTCCCCACCGAGAAGGGGTTCGTGTTTGGAGTGAACCCCGCCGGACCGGTCGATCACGACGTCCCGGTGCTGAAGGTTGCCGGTCCGGACGGCAAGTTGCGGGCGGTGCTGTTCGGCTATGCCTGCCACAATACGACCCTGGGAGCGAACTGCTATAAGATCAACGGCGATTACGCCGGCTTCGCGCAGATCGACCTGGAAAAGGCCCATCCCGGAGCGACGGCGATGTTCCTCCAGCTTTGCGGCGCCGACCAGAATCCGCAACCCCGCGGCACGATGGAACTGGCGGAGAAGCACGGCCGGGAACTGGCCGACGCGGTTGGGCGCGTGCTGGACGGTCCACTGAAGCCGGTGCAGCCCGCCATCCGCACGGTTTACGAGGAAGTCAAACTGGAGTTGGCCCACAAGGATCGGACCGCCTTCGAGCAGGAGGCCAAGAGCAGCGACCGCTACCGCCGGGATCGCGCGAAAACCGTTCTCGCAGCGTTGGACGCCGGCCGGGACGTGTGGCACGTGTCTGAACCGGTCCAGGTCGTCGGCCTGGGCGACAAGCTGGCGCTGGTCGCCTTGGGCGGCGAGGTGGTGGTCGATTACTCGCTCCGCCTGAAGCGCGAGTGTCCGCAAACGGACCTGATCGTCGCCGGCTACACCAACGACGTGATGTGCTACATTCCGTCGCGGCGCGTGCTCCGCGAGGGCGGCTATGAGCCGGATTCCAGCATGATATACTACGGCAAAGCGGGGCCCTTCGCCGAAAACGTCGAGGAAACGCTGATCGCCGCCTGCCGGCGGCTCCTCGCGCGGACGGGAGTTCAGCCGCTTGACAAGCAAGATAGGAAATAAGGAGACAACCATGCACGACTCCTTGAATCGTCGTCGTTTCGTGGCGACCACGGCCGCGGCCGGCCTGAGCCTGACGCTGGGGGGCGCGGCAATCGCCGCTCCAACGGACAAGCTGGCATTGTTGGGCGGAAAGCCCGTTCGAACCAAGCCCTTTCCCTCCTGGCCGAAAATGGATCGGCTCGAGGACCAGGCCCTGCTGGATGTGCTCCACAGCGGCAAGTGGTTTCGCGGCGGCGCCCGCCGCGTGGACGCTTTTGAAGAGTCCTTCGCCCGGCTGATGGGAGCGAAGCATTGCATCGCCACCAACGGAGGCACCACCGCGCTGATCGCCTCGCTGGGAGCTTTGGGAATCGGGCCGGGCGACGAAGTGATCGTCACACCTTACACGTTCATCGCCAGCATCACGTCGATCATGATGCACTTCGCCCTGCCGATCTTCGTCGACGTTGATCCGGAGACCTTCCTGATCGACGCCCAGCGGATCGAAGCGGCCGTCACCGATCGGACCGCGGCGATCATGCCGGTGCATATCGGCGGCAGCGTGTCGGACATGGACGCCGTTCTGGCCGCGGCCAAGCGGCACAATCTGCCGGTGATCGAGGACGCCTGTCAGGCCCATCTGGCCGAGTGGCGGGGCCGCAAAGCAGGATCGCTGGGGACGCTCGGCTGTTTCAGCTTCCAGGTCTCGAAAAACCTCTGCTCCGGCGAAGGCGGCGCGATCCTCGCGGAAGACGGCGATCTGGCCGAGAAAATCTTCGCCTTCCACAACAACTGCCGGGCAAGGAAAGTCGACAGCTACAACTTTACGTATACGCCCACCCGAGCCGCCAATTTCCGCATGACCGAGTTCCAGGGCGCCCTGCTGTCGGCCCAGATGACCCGGCTGGAGCGGCACGCCCGAATCCGCGACGACAACGCCAAGTATCTCACCGGCCTGTTGCGCGAGATCCCCGGCGTGACGCCGGCCAGATTGCACGACGGCTGCACGCGCAACGCCTGGCATCTGTTCATGTTCCGCTACAATGCCGACGAGTTTGCCGGATTGCCGAAGGGCAAGTTCCGCGACGCGCTCAGCGCCGAAGGCATTCCCAGCAGCGGCGGCTACGAGCCGGTGCCCTGGGCGGCGATGATCGCGGAGGTCTTCGGCTCGCGCGGCGGCCGGCGCGTGTTTTCCGAGAAGGAACTCGCCGGATGGTCCGAGCGTTGCCCGGTTCCCAACCACGAGAAGACCTGCCGTGACGCCGTTTGGTTCACGCAGAACATGCTCCTGGGCGCCCGCAGCGACATGGACCAGATAGCCGAGGCCATTCGCAAGATCCGCACTCACGCCGGAGAACTGGCCAAATCCTGAGAGCACTACTCCATTATTTTACGGGAGATTTCAACATGCCTTCGCAGAATGTGAACTTCCCGAGGCGTTTCCGATGGTTGTCGCTGGGGCTTGTAATTCTGCTGCCGGCGGCGGCGCTCGCGGCGGATCGGACTGATTCGGCCCCCAAATTGACCGCCGAATCTTTCGACTCGGGCTTCAAGTACGCACATGACACCTACAACGGCATGGGCGTGGGCAGCGACGGCAAAATCTACTACTGCCTCTGCAGCGACAAGTATGACGTCGCCGGCCGCATCTATAGTTTCGATCCCGCGACGAAGAAGATCGAGTTCGTCGGCGACCTGACCGAAGCCTGCGGCGAAAAGGGGATGAAAGCCGTCGCCCAGGGCAAGGTTCACACCAACTTTGTCGAGTCGCAGGGGAAACTCTATTTCTCCACCCACAACGGCTACTACGTTATCAAAGACGACAAGGAAGTGATCGGCCCGCCGCCGGAAGGCTGGAAGCCGTATCAAGGCGGCCACTTTCTCTCCTACGACCTGGCCACGGGCAAATTCGAGGACTACGGCATTCCCCTCCGGGGCGAAGGCATCATCACCATCGGCATGGACACCGCGCGGGGCCGGCTCTACGGCATCACCTGGCCCACCGCCCATTTCGTCAGCTACGATCTGGCGACCAAGGAGACGAAAGACATGGGGCCGACGTGCCTCGACGGCGAAGCCGGCCGCGGCCGGCGCTATCGCACCATCTGCCGCGCCTTTGCCATCGATCCGACCGACGGCTCGGTCTATTTCACCAACGGCGACGGCGACATCCTCCGCTACGACTACGAGCGGGAAAAGATCGAAACCCTCAAGGGAGACAACCTGCGGAAGGACTATTTCGGCCTCTACGATCCGACCTCGCCGGGGCACATGGGCTATAATTGGCGGCAGATCGTCTGGCACCCGGCCGACAAGTGCTTTTACGGCGTTCATGGCAATTCCGGCTACCTCTTCCGCTTCGATCCCCGCGCCCGCCGCGTGACCGTGCTCGATCGGCTCACTTCGTTGCCCTCGAAGCGGAGCGGCATGTTCGACGAGTTCAGCTACGGATACCTGGGCTTCACGCTGGGTCCCGACGGCCGCACGCTGTACTACCTGACCGGCGGCGCCGATCTACGTCAACGGCCGGCGGCTGGCCGGCAAGGACAGCACCGGCAAGGGCGAAGCCAAGGGCCTCGAAGACCTGCACCTGATTACCTACGACATCCCCACGGAAAAGTACATCGACCACGGCGCGGTATTCATGGACGACGGCCAGCGGCCGCTGTACGTCAATTCGATCGCCGTGGACAAGGACGGCAACGTCTACACGCTCTGCCGCATCAACCGCGGCGGCCACGTCGTCGCCGACCTGATCCGCATTCCCACGGAATCCATCAAACTCGAACATTAAACCACCCCTGGTTCCCATGCTCCGCATGGGAACCGACTTGCCCCGACGCTCCGCGTCGGCGGGGATATATATTTTTGGGGTGCGTGAAACGCACCAGATAAGAGTTGGCGGCGGCGGCCGATTGACCACGCAGAAAGGCTTTGATATGGCTTCGCATCTTATGTCCGCAATCAGCATCAGATTTGCCGCTCGTGCGCTCCGCCGGTGCGTTTCACGCACCCTACTGACTGCATCACTGCTCTGTGCGATCGGTTTCGCATGCGCGGCACAAGCCGCCGACGGGGCCAAACCGGCCCGGCTGGAAAATCCCCTGGGGTTGAGGCTGGTGAACTACGGCCGCTACGAGGCGGACGGCTGGACGCACCTCCCTTCGCTGGGAATGCACTATGTCTTTCTGAACGTTCCCGCGGCCGATCAGGTCGCCGCGCTGAAAAAGCGGCTCGCCGAGCATCATCTCCGGTCGGTGGTCCTGCACGGCGAGACCGACCTGGGGCGAGAATCGAGCGTCGACGAATTGGCCGCCCAATTGGCCGTCTGCGAGAAGATGGGCGTCAAATACATGTTCCTCTCGCCGAAACATACCGGCGTGAGCAAGGAGGTGGCCTGCGAGCGGTTGCGTAGGGCGGGCGACATCGCCCGAAAGCACGGCGTCGTCATCGCCCTGGAAACCCATCCCGACATGGGCGCCAATGCCGCCGAACATCTTGAAACCATGCGCCGGATCAACCATCCCAACGTGCGAGTGAACTTCGACACCGGCAACATCACCTTCTACAACCGCGGGACCGACGCCGTCTCCGAGTTGAAAAAAATCATCGGCTACGTCGCCACGGTGGAGTTAAAGGACCACGACGGCAAGTACATGGATTGGAACTTTCCCACGCTGGGAAAAGGCGTGGTCGATTTCCCCGGCGTCCTGAAGGTGCTGGAGGAGCACAATTACCGCGGCCCGATCACCATCGAGGTCGAAGGTGTTCACGGCGTCGAGATGAACGAGGCCCAGACGAAACGCTACATCGCCGATTCGGTCAAGTACATCCAGTCGCTGGGTAATTTCCGCTAAGCAATTGTAGGAGGCGACTCCCGTCGCCGACAGCGCAAGATTACGGTCCCCTCTCCCTTTGGGAGAGGGTTAGGGTGAGGGCCGTTTTGGGCTCCAGTTGACGGAGAACCGCGAGCCGCCCTCACCCCCGGCCCCTCTCCCAAAGGGAGAGGGGAGATTTTTTGAAACGACTTTCGATCGGCGACAGGAGTCGCCTCCTACAGGGAGTCTAGGGAGACCGCAAGCATGAATCGCGACCAAGCTCTGACTCAGCTCCACGCCTGGACCAAGACCGATTCCTTGCTCAAGCACGCCCGGGCCGTGGAGATCGTGATGCGGGCGGCGGCCGAAAAGTACGGCGAGCCGGGCGCCGACCCCGAAGCCTGGGCCGTCGCCGGCCTGCTGCACGACGCCGACTACGAACAGTGGCCCGAGGATCATCCCCGGCGGATCGTCGATTGGCTCCGGGCGCAGGGAGAGGAAACCGTCGCCGACGCCGTCGTCTTTCATCGGAATGAGCCGGGCGTGCAACCCAAGGGGATGATGGACAAGTCCCTGCTGGCCTGCGACGAGCTGGCCGGTTTCGTCGTCGCCTGCTCGCTGGTCCGGCCCGAAGGCGTCGCCACCCTGACGCCGAAGAGCGTGAAAAAGAAGCTCAAGGACAAAGCCTTCGCGGCCAAGGTGGATCGGCAAGTCATTCAGCAGGGCGTCGAGCTGCTGGGCGTCGAGGCGACGGACCACATTCAATTTGTGATCGACGCGCTGAAGCCATACGCCGCGGAGTTGGGCATCGCCGGCACGGCAAACAGTTGACCATAAAGCCGCGTAGGGCGCGTGAAATGCACCGGGCACAACTGTCGGACGAAGGAGACCTGACGTGCGGCAATGTCCAAAATGCTTTCGGCAGTACGACGAAAATCACAAGATATGCCGGGCGTGCGGCGCTGCCCTTCTGGATGTCGAACCGGCGGCTTCTGTGGAAGAAGTGCCGCAGGTCACGGCCGATGAACGGCCGTTGTCCGCCGACCATCCGGCCGCCGCGGCGGAATCCGTCCGGCCGACGACGTGGGTATGTTCCCAATGTGGAGAATCCGTGCCCGGCAAGTTCGAGGTTTGTTGGAATTGCGGGGCAAACGAAGACGGCGAACCAGACCCGGGGTTCAGCAAGGAGCCGGCGGATGAGGACGGCTGGCCCGAGTTGCCCGAGTTGGAACAATCATTAGGTTCGACAACCCCTGGCGCGGAAGACGCGCCGCGGTGTCCGAGGTGCGGCTCTTTGAAAATAATTCCCGGAGCAACAATCCAGGACCAAGGCGAATACTCGAGCGGCAAACTGCGCATCGTGGTCTACGGCGATCCTGGCGCCATGATTTTCAAGGATCGGCTTTACGGCACATTGACCGCCTACGTCTGCGGCGATTGCGGCCACGTCGAGTTGTATGTCGATAATCCCGATGAGCTTTACGATCATTACAGGGGGTCGAGTGATCGCTGATCGCGATTGAGGAATCATGCCTCGAATCAGTGCCGGATTGCTGATGTATCGGATACAGGACGGCGCCGTCCAAGTGCTGCTGGCGCATCCCGGCGGACCGTTCTTCGCGAAAAAGGACGACGGGGCCTGGTCGATCCCCAAGGGCGAGCCGGAGCCGGACGAAGACCTGCTGCGGACGGCCCTCCGCGAGTTCGAGGAAGAGACCGGCCTGCAGCCGAGCGGCCCGTTTCGGCCGTTGAATCCCATCCAGCAGAAAGGGGGCAAGATCGTCCACGCCTGGGCTTTTGCCGGTGATTGCGATCCGAGCACCCTCGAAAGCAACACTTTCTCGATGCAGTGGCCGCCCCATTCCGGCCGGATCGAGGATTTCCCCGAGATCGACCGGGCGGAGTTTTTCGACCTCGACGCGGCCCGGCGAAAGATCAAGGCCGGCCAGGAGGCGTTCCTCGACGAGTTGCAGGGGCTGTTGAAGTAGGCGGATTGACGGTTGTGTCCAGCGAGCCACTTCAGATGGGTGGCGTCATTCATAACGCGGCATAGCCGCAACCAATTGTGGTCTTGGGTCTTAGGTCTAAGGTCTTAGGTCTTGGCACGAAGACCCAAGACCTAAGACCCATCCCAAACTTGAGGATGTTTCCTCAATCCTGAAAACTAATGGCATACTTGGCAAATTCGCTTAATTAAAGTGCATTTGCCTCGGTTCGCTATTTCTTGTACACTTATAGTATGCAGGCTCTGAACAAACGAACGCCATTTTCCATTGCCCTGGCTTGTGCGGCTCTGCTGCCGGTGGCGGGGAGTTTGTCCAGTTTTTCGGCCTGCGGTAGTGGTTCCGCAAAGGCAGGCGCCGATTCCCCTCGCCCCATGCCGGAGCAATCGGCCGATTTGGCGACTCAGCCCGGCCGCTGCCCGTGTTGCTGTGGAAACGGAACCGCGACGGTTTGCCATTGCCGCCAGATGGTTTGCCGCTGCCGGCGAGTTCCACGCTCTCAACCGGCGATTCCCCCGTCGACCAACGGCCCGACGACCGAGCAGATCGGCTTTTATGCCGTAGTAGCGTCTGCGGCCGCGGACGTGGCTTCGCCCGCTTCTCTTTCCACCGGCTGGCACGAAGGGGTTCAGCCTCCCGTTGCGACTCCCTTGGAGCATTGCAGCGAACTCTGCCGCTTTCTTCTCTGATTTCCCGACCTCGGTAATGGCGCCTGCGCGCGTACTGCGCTCGATAGCGCCCGATGGCTACCGATGTATACCGGGCATGCGCGCCGTTCGGCGACAAATGGCCGTCAGAATGGCCGTGCAATACCGTTTAGCAGCCGCCGGCACGGCGGCTTGCGGCGAAACCAGGGCCGTCGTACCGACGGCCGCTAAACAATAGTTGCAATTTTTATCAGAGCGTGAATTATTGCCCGCCCTTCTAAGCCTATTCACTGGAGATCAGTTATGTCCATATCAAACGGGTTAAAATCAATCTTCCGGCGGCACTGGGGAAAATTGCTGCTGTTGCAGGCGGCGATGTTCCTTGGTCTGGGATACATGTTGAGTTCCATGACCGGCAGCGGCGTCCGGCGCCGCCGGCACACGAGGCGCACGCCGCGGCAGAGGTCCAGCCGGCGAAAAAGGCGACCGTCTGGACCTGCTCGATGGACCCGCAGATTCGTCGGCCCGGGCCGGGCAAGTGTCCGCTCTGCGGCATGGATCTGATTCCCGTCGAAACGTCCGCCGCCGGCCCCACGCCGACTCTGACGCTCGCCCCGGAGGCCCTGGCGCTGATGAGCCTGCAAACGGTCCCCGTCGCGCGAAAAGCCGCCGAGACTGACATCGAGATGGTCGGCAAGGTGAACTACGATGAAACGCGGCTGGGACACATCACCGCGTGGGTCGACGGGCGGATCGACCGGATGTTCGTCGATTACACCGGCCTCGAGGTCAAGAAGGGCGACCACATGGTGTATCTGTACAGCGAAGAGTCTGTACTCCGCGCAGGCCGAGTTGATCAACGCGCTAAGATATGCCCCGGCGGGTGGAACGGCCGGACGCCGCCTGTCGCCGGGCGAAGTGGACATGGCCGAAGCGGCCCGCTATAAACTTCGCCTGTTGGGTCTGACGGAGACTCAAATCAAACGCATCGAAGCGGAAAAGACGCCGACCGATCATCTGACGATCTATGCCCCGTTCGGCGGCGTGGTGATCGAAAAACTCCGCCAACAAGGCGAACGGGTCAAACGCGGCGACCGGCTGTTCACCGTCGCCGACCTGAGCCAGGTTTGGGTCGAGATGGACGCCTACGAGTCGGACCTGCCTTGGCTCCGCTACGGGCAGAAAGTAACCTTCACCACAGAATCGTTGCCGGGCCAGGAGTTCAGCGGAACCATCGGTTTCATCAATCCCATGCTCAACGAGCGGATGCGCACCGTCAAGGTCCGGGTGATCGTTCCCAACCCGGAGGGAAAGCTCAAGCCGGGGATGTTCGTCAGCGGCAAGGTCCAGGCCCAGCTCGGCGAAGAGGGTGGGCTGATCGCCCCGGACTTGAAGGGCAAATGGCTTTGTCCCATGCACCCCTGGATCGTCAAGGACGGGCCGGGCAAGTGCGATTTGTGCGGCATGCCCCTGAAGCGGGCTGAATCGCTCGGTTACAAAACCGAAGCCGATGCCGGCGAACCGCTGGTGATTCCCGCCTCCGCCCCGCTGATTACCGGCAAGCGGGCGGTGGTCTATGTCCAACTGCCGGACACCGAGCAGCCCACCTTCGAGGGCCGCGAAATCGTCCTCGGCCCCAAGGCCGGCGATTACTACGTCGTCCTCGACGGTCTCGCCGAGGGAGAGTTGGTGGTCACCCGGGGCAATTTCAAGATCGACAGCGAAATCCAGATTCAAGCCAAGCCGAGCATGATGTCGCCCGATGCCGGCGCGGCACAAGACTCGACCGACGGCGAGGAACAGCAGCCCCACGGAGCGGATTCCCATGAATGACCCACAAAGCCTTCCCCGCGAAAACACGGAACACAAATCGGTCGTGGACCGGATCATCCGCTTCTGCCTGATGAACAAGCTGGTCGTGGCGCTGTTGGTTTCGGCCGTAGTGGTCTGGGGGCTGATGGTGGCCCCCTTCGATTGGAACCTGGGACCGCTGCCGCGCGACCCCGTGCCGACCGACGCCATCCCCGACATCGGCGAGAACCAGCAGATCGTGTTTACCGAGCTGGCCGGGCCGCTCGCCGCGCGACGTCGAGGACCAGATTTCGTACCCCTTGACCACCGCCTTGCTGGGCGTGCCGGGCGTAAAGACGATCCGCAGCAGTTCGTTCTTCGGCTTTTCGATCGATCTACGTCATTTTCAAGGAGAACGTCGAGTTTTACTGGTCGCGTTCCCGGGTGCTGGAAAAGCTCAGCAGCCTCCCGGCGGGCACGTTGCCCGACGGCGTCCGGCCGGAATTGGGCCCCGACGCCACGCCGCTGGGGCAAATCTTCTGGTACACGCTCGAAGGCCGCGACCCCGACGGCCAGCCGATCGGCGGTTGGGACCTCGGCGAGCTGCGCACCGTGCAGGACTGGCAGGTCCGCTATGCGCTGACTTCGGCCGACGGCGTCAGCGAAGTGGCCTCGGTCGGCGGCTTCGTGCAAGAGTACCAGATCGACGTCGATCCGGACGCCATGCGGGCCGCCCGGGTCGGCTTGGAGGACGTGTTCACGGCCATCCGCAACTCGAACATCGACGTGGGCGCCGGGACCATCGAAGTCAACAAGGTCGAGTATTTCATCCGCGGCCTGGGCTTCGTGAAGAGCCTCGCGGACCTGGAAAACACGGTCGTGGCGGTCAACGACAACGTTCCGATCTACGTCAAGGACGTCGCCCACGTGACGCTCGGTCCCGCCATGCGCCGCGGCGCCCTGGACAAGGCGGGGGGCGAAGCCGTCGGCGGCGTGGTCGTCGTCCGCTACGGTTTCAATCCCCTGGAGGCCATCAAAAACGTCAAGCGGAAGATCGCCGAGATCGCACCGGGCATGCCCACCAAGGCGGTCGTCGATTTCCGGCATACCAATCAACGGGAAGTGGAAGCGTTCGCCAAGGCTCACGGCTTCGCGGCCTTCGCCGGCGCGGAGTTGAACCAGAAGGGATGGTTGTCCTGGTTGCGGTCCAATCCCCGCGGCGAGTGGCCCGGCTGGGTCTCCACCAGCCACTTGACTGTCGTCCCCTTTTACGACCGCACCGGCCTGATCCACGAGACCCTGGGGACGTTGAACACCGCTCTGACCGAGGAAATCCTGGTTACGATCATCGTCATTCTGGCGATGGTGATGCACTTGCGCAGCTCGTTGCTGATTAGTTCGCTGTTGCCTTTGGCCGTGCTGATGTGCTTCATCGCCATGAAGACGTTCGGCGTCGACGCCAACATCGTGGCCCTCTCGGGCATCGCCATCGCCATCGGCACGATGGTCGACATGGGCATCATCCTCTGCGAAAACATCATCCGCCGCCTGGACGAAGCCGATCCCGCCGAGAGCCGCCTGGAAGTCATCTACCGGGCGTCCAGCGAGGTCGGCAGCGCCGTGCTCACGGCCGTCTCGACCACCGTCATCAGCTTCTTGCCGGTCTTTACGATGATCGGCGCCGAAGGGAAACTATTCCGGCCGCTGGCCTTCACCAAGACCTTCGCCCTGGCCGCGTCGGTCATCGTCGCCCTGACGATCATCCCGCCGGCAGCCCACCTGCTGTTCGCCAGCCATCTGCGCACGGAGCGGTTGCGGCGGTTGTTCCTGGGCGGCCTGATCCTGGCGGGGATCGTGGTCGGCTTTTGGTTGGCATTCTGGGCCGGCGCGATTATTGCCGCTCTGGGCGCCTATGGATTGTTCCGGCAGCGCATCCCGCGGCGATTCCAAGGCTGGGGGCCGTGGCTCGTCAACGCGGTTGCCATCCTGGCGGTGGGGCTGCTGTTATCAAACCATTGGCTGCCGCTGGGGCCGGAAAAAGGCCCTCTGCGGAACTTCATCTTTGTCGGCGGGATGATCGGCGGAATGCTGGCCTTCTTTCTCGTCTTCCAGCACTATCTTTACGCGCCGATGCTCCGCTGGTGTCTGAACAACAAGCTCCTCTTTTTGTCGATTCCGGCCGCCGTAGTGTTGGCGGGCCTTGCCGTCTGGCTGGGCTTCGACCGCGTGTTCTCATTTGTGCCCTGGACGGCCGAGCGATTGGGGGTCGATTCCGCCTCGATTCGCAATTCCCGGCCTTGGACCCTGGCGACGCGGACGTTTCCCGGCCTGGGCAAGGAGTTCATGCCCCCGCTGGACGAAGGCTCGTTTCTGTACATGCCCACCACGATGCCCCACGCCTCGATCGGCGAGGCGTTGGACATTGTGCAGCTTCAGGACCGGCGTCTTTCGGCCATACCCGAGGTCGAGACGGCGGTGGGGAAAATCGGCCGCGTCGATAGCCCCCTGGACCCCGCCCCGGTGTCGATGATCGAGACCATGGTCAATTACAAATCGGAGTACGTGACCGACAAGAGCGGCAACCGCTTGAAGTTCCGCTACGACGAAGCGCAGGGCGAGTTCATCCGCGACGAGAAGGGAAATCTGATCCCCGATGCCTCCGGCCGGCCGTTCAGGCAATGGCGCGACGAGATCCATTCGCCGGCGGACATCTGGCGGGAGATCGTCAGCGCGGCCCAAGTGCCGGGCGTCACCTCGGCCCCCAAGCTGCAACCGATCGCCGCCCGGCTGGTCATGCTGCAAAGCGGGATGCGGGCCCCGATGGGCGTGAAGGTGAAAGGCCCCGACCTGAAATCCATCGAGAGCACCGCCCTGGAAATCGAGCGGCTCCTGAAAGAGGTCCCGTCGGTCGAGGCGTCGGCCGTGATCGCCGACCGGATCGTCGGCAAGCCCTATCTGGAGATCGAGTTCGACCGCGGCAAGCTGGCCCGCTACGGACTGAGCATTCGCGACGCCCAAAACGTGCTCGAGGTGGCCATCGGCGGCCGCCGCATCACCACCACGGTCGAAGGCCGCGAGCGTTATCCCGTGCGGGTCCGCTACCTCCGCGAATTGCGCAACAGCATCGAGGGCATGGAAAAGATCCTGGTCCCGACGAAGAGCGGCGCACAGGTCCCGCTCGACGAAGTGGCCTCGATCAGATATGTCCGCGGCCCACAGGTAATCAAGAGCGAAGACACGTCGCTGGTCGGTTACGTGCTTTTCGACATGAAACCGGGCGGGGCCGAAGTCGACGTCGTCGAGGACTGCCAACGCTATCTGAAGCAGAAAATCGACAGCGGCGAGTTGTTTCTGCCGACCGGCGTCAGCTACACCTTCGCCGGCAACTACGAAAATCAAGTCCGCTCGCAAAAAACCCTCATGGTCGTGCTGCCGCTGGCGCTGCTGTTGATCTTCCTGATCCTGTATTTTCAGTTCCGTTCGACGATCACCACTGCGCTGGTCTTCAGCGGGATTTTCGTGGCCTGGGCCGGCGGGTTCCTCTTGATCTGGCTCTACGGGCAGCCCTGGTTCCTCGATTTCTCGGTCTTCGGCGTGAACATGCAGACCCTGTTTCAGGTCCGGCCGATCAACCTCAGCGTGGCGGTGTGGGTCGGATTTCTGGCCCTGTTCGGCATCGCCTCGGACGACGGCGTGGTGATCGCCACCTATCTCGACCAGAGTTTTTGGCGAAACGAGATAACCACGGCCGCGGCGGCCCGCAGCGCCACGCTCGAGGCCGGGCTGCGCCGCGTGCGTCCCTGCCTGATGACCACCGCCACGACGCTGTTGGCCCTGATACCCGTGCTCACCTCGACCGGGCGCGGCTCGGACATCATGCGTCCGATGGCGATTCCCTGTTTCGGCGGAATGACGATCGAGGTCATGACGATGCTCATCGTGCCCGTGTTGTATTGTGCCGTGCAGGAATGGAAATTGCGGCTGGGCGTGACGGACCCGCGCTTCGCACGGCACGAGGAGGAACTATAATTGGTTACTGTTGCGGAAAGGGCGATTCGGCCGGATTGTCGCCTTTCGCAACAGTAACTAATCAGTTGCTGTTGCGGAAAGCGTGCGTAGGGTGGGACAAGCGAAGCGCGGTCCCACCAATACCGGCCAAATACCTGGTGGGACCGCGCTTCGCTTGTCCCACCCTACTGTTCGCAGCAGACACGAATTAAGGTGCGATCTGTCGCGGTCTCCCCGACCCCGGCTCGACAGATTGCCGAAACTGTGGTAGAACACCCCAAAAGGAGGTTGTTTTCGTGGTACTGGTCGAATTGTGCGTGATCGCGGCAATGGTGCTTTTCAACGGCGTGTTCGCCGGCTATGAAATCGCCTTGGCGGCCGTCACCGTCGCCCGGCTCCACGTCCTGGTCGGCGAGAACCGCAGTGGGGCCAAGGCTGCCTTGTACATGAAGCAAAACATGGAGGCCAGCCTGGCCGCCGTGCAGGTGGCGATTACCCTCTTCGGGGCCATCGCCGCGGCGATCGGCGGGGCCGGCGCCTGGGACATAATCAAACCGTCTCTGGAGCAATATGGGCTATCGCCCGTCTGGTCCGCCATTCTGGCCATCGCCCTGATCGTGCTCCCGCTGACTTTTCTTACGATCATGTTCGGCGAATTGGCGCCCAAAGTGTTTTCCCTGCGGAACAAGGAATGGGTCTGCCTGCGGTTCTCGCCCCTGATGCGTTGGTTCTGTTTCAGCGTCTGGCCGGCGGTCTGGCTCTTCGAGACCTGCGTCACGACGATGATGGCCTGGAGCGAGCGGCGCTGGCGGCCGCGAATTCATCCGGGCGCCCGGTCGGAGGCCGTCGAGCTGCTCGAGCTGCGGGCGCAGGCCGCTTCGGCCCGGGCCTCGCGGTTGATCGGCGAGCGCGAAGAGGGGATTATTCTCGGCGCGGCCCGGCTTTCCAGCCAGACGGTCCGCGAGATCATGCTTCCGGCGAAATACATTACGCTGCTGAGCGTCGAGGACTCGCTGGACGAGTGTCTGATCGCCGCCCACCTGGAGATGCACACCCGCTTCCCCGTGGCCGAGCGGAGCGGCGATCCGCAATCGATCATCGGGTACGCGAACTTCAAGGACCTGGTGGCGCTGATGCGTTTGAGCCGGCCGCACGCAGCCTCGCTGCGGGCGATCCTGCGCCCTCTGCCCAGCCTCGACGCCGATCTGGTTTTGACCGCCTGTATGGAGCGGATGATCCGCGAGCATACCCACATCGCGCTGGTCCGCGACACGGAGGGCAAAGTGGTCGGCCTGATTACCCTCGAAGACATCCTCGAAGAATTGGTCGGCGACATCCAGGACGAGTACGATCGGCTGCCGGTCCACGCCGTGCGGTCTGGCTGGGCCTGGGTCGTCGGCGGCGGAATCGGCCTGGATCGCTTCAAGGAGCTTACCGGCATCGACCTGGCGGCCGACCCGCCGCCGACGCCGCCCGAAGGCGGACTAAAAACCGTCAGCGATTGGGTCATCGGCCATCTACAGCAGCTACCCCGCGGCGGCGACATCATCGCGCGCCCCCGCTGCCGCGTCGTGGTCCGCAAAGTCCGCCGGCAGAAGGTCCTCGAAGCCCAGGTGGGGCAAATCGGCGAGGAAGATGAGGAGAATTAGCAGGGCATCTTTCGTTTAGCCCCGGCGTCCACGCCGGGTGAAATGGCTCTGCATTTCGCTCCCCAGCGCACGCGGCGTGGACACCGGGGCTAAAAGAACAAATGATTCGGCGTGTTGCCGCCCGAGCGAAGTTTCGCTATGCTGTGAACATGAATGAAGCACACACACTGCCGAGAAGCCCTGAATTGATGTCGCGCGACGACACGGCCCTGCTGGTCGTCGACGTGCAGGAAAAGCTGCTGCCCGCGATTGCCGGCGCGCTGCGCGTGGTCTGGAACGTGAGGCGCTTGATCGACGCCGCCGGAGTGCTCGGATTGCCGGTGCTGGCCTCCGAGCAGTATCCGAAAGGGCTGGGGCCGACGGCCGGCGAACTGGCCCAGCGGCTGCCGGCGGCGATCCCCGAAAAGCTGACCTTCAGCTCCGGCGGCTGCCCGGGCTTGTTCGACGACATCCAGCGGCGCGGCATCCACAAGATTCTCGTTTGTGGGATCGAGGCCCACGTCTGCGTGCAACAGACCGTGCTCGATCTGCTGGCCGATGGACGCCGGGTGTACCTGGCAGTTGACGCGATCGGCGCGCGGTTCGAGGTGGACTATCGCACGGCCCTGGCGCGGATGGATTCGGCCGGGGCCACGCTGACCAGCACCGAGGCGGCGATGTTCGAGTGGTGCGAGGCGGCCGGCACGCCGCAGTTCAAGCAGATCAGCCGATTGGTCCAGGAGAAGGGGCCGGAATAATCTCCCCTCGCCCTTTGGGAGAGGGGTCGGGGGTGAGGGCGGCGTTCCTCGCAAGCCCCTTGAACCCCTTGTCCCCACGCGGAGCATGGGAACGAGGGTGTGCTAGTTTTCGCTATCTTCCGCCCGCGTTTCCCGGCTGACCGCCTTCGTAGGCGCTGAACTCGGCCCAGACGGGCAGATGCTCGGAAACCTCCATCGCGGCCGGCATGGTCAGCTCGAACTCGCGCATCATGTCCACCACTTCCACCACCCCGGTGAACTCTTGCGTGGCGAGGCGGTTTAAGAGGATGTTGTCCAGCAGCCGCGTTCCGCGGGTGGTGGTGAACTTGTCGTTGAGTTTCGAGAGCAGGGGCGTCACGCCCAACAGTCCGCCCAAGCCGCCTAAGTGCTGGTCGTCGGTGTTCAAGTCGCCCAGCAGAATCACGTCGTCCTCTTTGCGGCCGTCTTTCAGCACGGCGCGATAGGCCGCGGCCAGCAGGTCCAGCTCCGCGTCGGTCCGCTCGTCGTCGGACTCGACGTTGATCAGCGTGAAGGTGAAAGCTTCGGCCGGGTCCGGCCCGCGCACGCGAAAGGAGCCGATCAGCGGCTTGACGCGGAATCGGTTCAACCGGTCCTCGACGAAGCGGACGGTGCGCCGATCGACGTCGATCCGGGCGCTGTCGAAGACGAACGCGCTGTAGTGTTCCAGGGCGTCGCGCTGCTGTTCGGGCGAGGTGGCGAAGTCGTAGTTCCGCCCGGTGGCGGCGTTGATCTGCTCGACCAGCCGGACCAGCACGCCACGGTTCTTGCCGCGAACGCCCTGCACGGCCACCAGCTCGAACCGCGGAAAGAAATGGATCAACACGTTGGACACTTGGGGGTTGGCCAGCTTGGCCTCGTCGAGCCGGCCGAGTTGAAAGGTGGCGATGCGGATGGTCGGCTTCGTCCCGGGGTCGAGGGGGACCGCGTCGCCGCCGCCCGCCGCCTTTCCCTCCGCGGACTGCTTGGGCACGATCTTCCAACCGGACCGCTTGCCGTTTTGGGTTATCGGCTGAATGTCGTAGTTGAGGAAGAAATAGACGCCCCCCGCCACGGCGGCAGCCACCAGCAGAAATAGTATCTGTTTGGACATGATCGCTATGGTATCTGAATGCCGAACGCCGATCCTAGGCCAATTTGGGGGGTTGTGAGCGGAGAAATCGTTATTGCCGGTCGTCAGAGAGGGAAAACTGTTGCCCGCCCTCGCTTGTGTTTCGTATACTATCAGAAAGGGAGATAAGAAAATCCCCCGCGAGCCGCACATTTTCCCGGCATGGACCAATGAAGCTGATCCTCGCTCCGATTGTTGTTTTATTGCTGCTGCCCACGATGGTGCGTGCCGAAGTCTTCGAATTGGCCGGCGGGGGGCGCTTGGTCGGCAAGCTGCTCAACCCCAAGGAAGTGCCGCGGAAACAATACGTGGTCCAGGTGTCCGAGGGCGTCACGGTCACGCTCGACGCCAAGCAGGTGAAGCGGTTGCTTCACACCCGCCCCGACGAGACGGAGTACGAGCGCATCCGCCCGACCTACCCGGACACGGTCGAAGGCCAATGGAAGCTGGCCCAATGGTGTCTCGAACACCGGCTGAGCGTGCAGCGTCAGGCGCACCTGCGCAGGGTGATCGAGCTTGATCCCAACCACGTGGAGGCCCGCCGCGCACTGGGCTACAGCCAGGTCGACGGCCAATGGGTCACGCGCGAAGAGGTGATGACCAAGCGCGGCTACGTCCGTTACAAGGGCCAGTGGAAACTGCCGCAGGAAGTCCAACTGCTCGATGAAAAACACAAGTTGCAGGAATCGCAGCAGGCGTGGTTCATCAAAATCAAACGCTGGCGCGGTTGGCTCGATACGGACCGCGGTTCCCAGGGCCGGGCGAATATCCTCGCCATTAAAGACTCCGACGCCACCAAGGCCCTGACGATGGGGCTCCGCGACGAAGAGAACGCCGCGGTCAGAAAACTGTATATCACGGCGTTGGCCAATATCGACACCACCGCGTCGGACATGGCCCTGGCCATCGCGGCCATCGTCGATCCGGTCGAAGAAGTACGGCTGACCGCCCTGGACTACCTGGAAAAGAAGCAGCGGCCCGAGGTCGTCGCCTATTTCGTCAAGAGACTCCGCGACAAGGACAACTTCACGGTCAATCTGGCCGGGCTCGCCCTGGGACGGATGAAAGACCCGTCGTCGATCGGTCCGTTGATCGACGCCCTGGTCACGACGCACAAGTTCAAGGTCGTCGCGCCGGGCGGCGAACATGGCATGAGCGCCGGCTTCGGCTCGGGCGGCGGCGGACTTTCGGTGGGCAAGAAACCCAAATATATCCGCCGGCAAATCACCAACCAGGCCGTGCTCGACGCCCTGGTCCGCATCACCGGCTGCAATTTCAACTTCGACGAACGGGCGTGGAAATACTGGTATGCCGCCCAGAAGAAGCCCTCGCCCTCGCTGGACGCGCGAAGGGATTGAGGTCGCCGACGCCCGTTCTATAACTTGCGATTCCGGAATCGCATTCGTTTATTGATGTTCAGAAAACTAATGCAACATCTGTTTAGCGGCCGACGGTACGTCGGCCCGTGTTCCGCCGTTGGCCGACGTACCGTCGGCCGCTAAACAGTTGTATTACTTATCCGGCTATCAATATCCCCGGCGTCCACGCCGGGCGGCAGACGTAACGGTACGTCCCCCCTATTCTCCCGGCGTGGACGCTGGGGCTAAACGGACCGGTTTCCCGCAACCTACCTCAACGTTACCGTCCGCAGGCGCAGGGCGTTGCCGACCACTGATAGGGAACTGGCGCTCATCGCCGCGGCCGCGATCATCGGACTCAGCAGGATTCCGAAAAATGGATAGAGGATGCCGGCGGCAATGGGGATTCCCACGGTGTTGTAGACGAAGGCGAAGAACAGGTTCTGGCGGATGTTCCGCATTACGCGGCGGCTGAGCTGCACCGCCTTGACGATGGCCCGCAGGTCGCCCTTCACGAGCGTCACGCCGGCGGCTTCCATGGCCACGTCGGTTCCGGTGCCCATGGCGATTCCCACGTCGGCTTCGGCAAGGGCGGGGGCGTCGTTGATGCCGTCGCCGGCCATCGCCACCACGCGTCCTTCCCCGCGCAGCCGCTTCACCCAGCGGTTCTTGTCTTGCGGATTGATGCCCGCCTCGAATTGGTCGATGCCCAGCCGCTCGGCCACGGTCCGGGCGGTCTTCTCGTTGTCGCCAGTGAGCATGATGACCCGCAACCCCAGGGCGTGCAGCGCGTCGACGGCCTCGGGCGTGGTGGCCTTAATCGAATCGGAAACCGCCAGCAAGCCGGCCAACTGCTTCTCGACCGCCACGAACATTACGGTGTGCCGCAGTTGCCGCAAAGCATCGGCCGTCTCGTCCGCGGCCGACAGGTTCTCGACGCCGTTCTCTTCCAGAAACGGTCGTTTGCCCACCAGGACCGCACGGCCGGCGACTTGCCCGTAAACGCCGCCGCCGGTGACGGAATCGAAGTCCTCGACCGGCGACAGTTCGGCGTTGCGGTCGCGGGCGCCCTGCACGATCGCCCGGCCCAGCGGGTGCTCGCTGTTCTGCTCGACCGAGGCGGCGAACCTCAGCAAATCGGCGTCGGAGAATTTGCCGAGCGGCTTGACTTCCGTCAGACGGGGCTTGCCTTCGGTCAGCGTGCCCGTCTTGTCGACGACCACGGTATCGACCTTTTCCAGCCGTTCGAGCGTGGCGGCGTCCTTGATGAGCACGCCGTCTTTGGCCCCCCGGCCGACGCCGACCATGATCGACATCGGCGTGGCCAGCCCCAGGGCGCAGGGGCAGGCGATAATCAGCACCGCCACCGCGTTGACCAAGGCATAAGCGAAGGCCGGCTGCTTCGGCGCCAGCCAGTACCACACCACGAACGTGACCACCGCCACGAGGACCACCGTGGGAACGAAATAAGACGCCACCACGTCGGCTATGCGTTGAATGGGCGCCCGGCTCCGCTGGGCGTCGGCCACCATCTGGACGATCTGCGAGAGCATCGTGTCATTTCCCACCCGCTTGGCCCGCATGAGAAAAGCGCCCGTCTGATTTACCGTGCCGCCGATCACCGTGTCGCCCGGGGCTTTATCGACCGGAATCGGCTCGCCGGTAATCATGGACTCGTCGACGCTGCTCTTTCCCTCCGTCACTTCACCATCCACGGGGATTTTATCTCCGGGCACGACCCGAAGGACATTGCCTTGCTGGACCTGCTCAAGAGGAACGACTCGTTCCTGACCATCTTCCATCAATCGCGCGGTCGGCGGGGCCAGCGACAGCAGTTCCCTGAGCTGCGCTGCCCGTGCGGCGGTGTGCGCGGCTCTCCAGCACCTGGCCGAGCAGGACCAGGGCCGTAATCACCGCCGCCGCCTCGAAATAGACCTCGATTTTCCCGCCCTGGCGAAACGCTTCCGGGATGATCGCGGGAAACAGCAGCACGACGACGCTGTAGCAATAGGCCGCGCCCGTGCCCAGCGCGATCAACGTGAACATGTTTAGATTCCAAGTGACCACCGACCGCCAGGCCCGCTGGAAAAACGGCCAGCCCGCCCAGAGCACCACGGGCGTGCTCAGCACGAACTCGATCCAGGCAATCGTCTTCGCTCCGAACCATTTATCCAGCGGCACGCCCGCCATCGGCAGCATCGCCAGCAGAAGCACCGGCAGTCCCAAGGCGACCGCGACCCAGAACCGACGGGTCATGCCGCGCAACTCCGCGTCGTCCTCTTCCGGCTCGGCTTCGCCCCGTTCCGGCACGAGGTCCATGCCGCATTTCGGGCAAGCCCCCGGCCGATCCTGCCTGATTTCCGGGTGCATCGGACAGGTGTAGACGACCTTTGCCTCCGCGGCCGTGCTGGGGTTCCGTTGCAGCGCCATTCCGCATTTTGGGCATGCGCCCGGCTTCTCCGCGGTCACGCCTGGACACATTGGGCAAAAATACGTCCCCGCTGAGGAAAAGGGGACAGGTCCAATTTGTGCGCCGACCAACGCTTCGCGTCGGTGCCCGCCTCCGGGTCGTTCCGGCAAGTCGGACCTGTCCCCTTCTTCGCCTTGCGCAAGAAATGTATCTCGGCAGTGCTCGCTGCAAAAGCGAAAGAGCCGTCCGTCGTGCTCCGCTTGCCACGCGGACGATTCATCGACGTCCATCCCGCATATAGGGTCTTTGGTCATTCCTGCTCCCCACGTTTCCGGTCCACGTTGCCAAAGGCAACAGCACCACAGATATTGTACGCACGACGGCTATTTTGGAAACAAGCCCAGTTTCCCTAATGAGTTTCTGTTGCGGAAAGTTCGTGTAGGGTGGGTCAAGCGAAGCGCAGCCCCACCAACTGCGGGAAAAACGATGGTGGGGCTGCGCTTCGCTTGACCCACCCTACTTTCCGCAACAGCAACTAATGGCCGCCGGATCACCCGTCAATAAACCACTACCTCTCCGTCGATTTCGACGAGGAGGTCGTCGCGGCATAAGTCGGCGCGGACGCAGAGGGCGGGGAACTCTTGGAGGCCGCGGCGGGATAAGGCGGCCCGCAACACCGGGGCGTCTGCGGCGCGCTTGACGAAGATCGTCGCCGCGCGGAAATCGTGCAGGCCCGCCCGCTGCGGGGCCAGCAGGGCCTCGATCTTGTCAAGCGTGGCGTCGAGTCTGACGCCCGAAGTCCGCCGGGTGCAGACTTCGCCCATGCTCGTCGATAGCGGCCGTGCCGGAGACGTGGAGCGTGGTGCAGTCCGCCCGGCGGATGCAGGCCGCGCGGGAAAAGGCCGACCCGTAGCAAAAGGCGTCGAGGCTGGCGGTCGTTGCTGAGCTGGCTGACGCAGGGCGGGGCCTGCGGCGGAGCGGCGACCGCCAGCAGGTCCATCACGACCGCCGCGCCGCCGGCCGATTCGCCACCCACGCCCGTGCTCGCCGGCAGCAGCAGCCGGCCGTCGGCCGGGCCGGGCATGAGGCCGAACCGCCGGTAACACTCGTTGCGGACCTCGTTGAACCGGTCGTACCAGGCGAGAATGTCGCGGAGGTAGAACCAGGTGCGGGCGGCGTCGCGATAGGACGAGCCGTGCTCGCGGAGCAGGCGGTCCGCCCCTTCGATCAAGCGGCGGACCTGAAGCGGGGCCGGCTCGGCGGGGCCGTGGCCTTCCGACAGGCCGTTGCGGTTCTGCAGGGCGATGAACCGCAGTCCGCCGCTCCGCCACATTCGGCCGCAAGGCGTTCCGCGGTCGGCGATGATTTCATAATCGTCCAGCGCGGACCCGGCGGCGGCGCGGAGGACCACGCCGGCCAACCCCTCGCCCCACAGCGGACGGCCCTGGACGTAGGTTATCGGCCCCTCGGGCGGAATCCTGCCGGCGCGAAGGGCCTCGGCCCGGGCGGCAACGACGGCGCTCCGCGAACGCAGGCTGCCGAAGACGCGTTCCTGCACGATTTTCAGGCCGCGGCGGGCAAGGATCGCGGCGATGCGGGAGTAAATGTCCGCCGCCGCGCGTTTCGGCTCGACCGCTGCCGAGTCGACCGACGCCACGAAGCAAGTTTCCGTCTCGCCCGCCTCGCCGACGAACAGCGACGCGGCGGAAGTGCGTTCGATTTGTCGGTGGAGGCGGCTGGTCATGCGAAGGTTTTCGGATGTGGCGCGTATTGTGGTGCAGGCGTCCCGCCTGCGCGGCGCGGTTGTTTCTCTTGCTCCAGGCAGGCGGGACGCCTGCACCACAAGTGCGTGGGCTAACCAGCATTTCTCCCCAGGCTTACACTAGCCCGAAGCGCCAGCGAGGGTTGCGAAACGGATTGCCCTCGCTTGCGCTTCGGGCTAGTGTTGAACACTCTGTGCCTAATTTTCCCCTGGTGGTGAGAAATGCGGGCTAAACGGAGTATCGCGAAGTTGATTTGTAGTTCAACGTGGGAGCGCGTTGGCTTGACGCCATTCTACTTCATGCTTTGTCGCAGTGCCACAAGGGCCTGGTCGAATGCATCGACGTTGATCAGACCGAGCCGTGGATGCTCAAGATCGAGAATGACGTACATCGTGACGGCCAGAATGGCGGCGAAGCCGATAACGTGGATCCAACTTCGCGAGCGGCCGGCGGCCATGCCCACCCCGGCGAAGAGCGAACCGATGAGCACCAAGACCCCAAGCATGACGGGTATCACGGTGGGAGGATGAGTCATGGCCGCCAAGGTGCGCGTGGTCGTGATGTCGAACATCTGGTTCAGCGCGGGAGGAGGAGCATGTAGACGGGTTGAGATTTCGTTTTTTGGCAGGCGGCGACCGCCCGGCTCCAGATTTCGCCTTGCAAGACGTTGGTTCTGGCGAGCGACGCTCTTGCGGCCTGAACGTCAGGGAGCAATTTATAGGTTTCCAGCCGTGCATCGACGTACTGCCGGAACTGTTCCTGCATGGCCGCGCGGTCCTCAGGCGGGAGGAGTTCGAGTCGCAGATAAGCGGTGCCGATCGCATTGGTCTCCTCAACGATCAATTGTCGCCGCCAATCGAATCGGCCGGCAGCGCCCGAGAAGGAGAAGGCCAGCAACAAGCCGAGCAGGGCGAAGATGGCCCCTTCCATAGCACCGAAACCGGCCCGCGCTCCCTCCGCGTCCTTCTGCAACTGTTGCCTGCCGAGCTTTCGGCCGATCTCCAAAAACAGAATTATCCCGCCGAAGAGCGCAAAGGCGATAAAAAATGCCGTAGCTGTGTACATCATATATGTTTCACGCGGGAAGAGCTGGAATAAGTCGGCGACCGCCGTGTGGTTTGATGCCGACGAGTTGGACGGCCTTGAGTTCCGCGAAATTGACGTTGAACAAATCCTCTTGCCGTTACGCCAACGACTTCAAGCGGCGAACGGTGGCCGCCAGTACGAGCATCGCCAGACCGGTGACGATCAGATCGACGCCGACCAGGACGCCGACCGCCCACAAGCCCGACAGGGGCCATTGTCTCCAGATGAGGAAACCGAGCAGCAGCGCGACCACACCGCTGGCCAGTATGGCGAGCCAGCCCGACGCCGGCCGGTAGGAGAACGAGGCGATGATCTTCCAGATGCCTTCGACAAGAAAGTAGAGGGCCAGGACCACCGCCAATACGGTCATTCCCAACCAGGGATGGGCCAGCACGACCAATCCGCTCAGAAACGTGATCGAGCCCAAAACCAGGGGAAGCAGCTTGCTCGACCACGACTCCTCGCGAAGGCCGTGAAAGACCTGAAAGCCGCCGGTCGCGAGCAGAATCGCGCCGATGACGATCACCACCGACGTGCCGGCCACGGCGGGCGAGGCAATCGCCATGCAGCCGAAGACCAGCAAAGCGACGCCGATCAGCAGCAGGTAGTTTGCATTGGGCAAGGACTTTTCAGCCATGTGTCACCCGTCTAACCGTTTTGATTGACGCGTTGGAACGTGAGCCCCTTGTCGTCCGGCGGACTGCCGGCGGCGATGAACTGGAAGCGGTCGGCCCCGCCGGATTCGACCTGTGCGGCCATCGTACCTTGGTCCTGGCTTTCGAGCAAGATGGTATCGCCCGTCGTAGCCATGGTCCCGGTCAGGGTGACGGTCGGTTTGCCTTTGGGAGTTGCCTTCCAGGTGAACCGGCTGTTCTCGTCGATCGCGAGGGTGAAGCTGTCGCCGTTGCGTTCGGCGTGCCAGGTTCCCACCAGGTCGGTCGTCGGTCCAGCGGCGGCCGGCGGAGATTCGGCAGCGGGGGCCGGCGGGGAGGTTCGGGGCGCCGATTCCGCCGGGGGCGTCAGCGCCGCCAGCATCCGCGCGGCCACTTGGTCGTTGGGCTGCACGGCGATGACCTTTTTCAACTGCTCGGCCGCCGCGTCGCCGTGTCCCGCGACCAAATAATGATAGGCCAGCACAAAATGGGCCGCGGCGTCGTCGGGCTGCTGCCGGCAATAGGCTTCCAGCGACCGCAACTGCGCGGTGTACTCGTCGATGTTGCCGTACAGCCCGCTCATGGTCGTCCAGTCCATACCGGGCGCGACGGCCAGCAGATTGTCCAAGACGGCCGCCGCCCGGTTATAGTCGCCCAGGGCAAAAAAGCAGAGGGCGGAGACTTCGTGCATCACCGGATCGTTAGGCGAGTTCCGTAGGGCCTGCCCGACGAGTTTCTGGGCGCTGCGATAGTCGGCTTTCTTGAAGGCCGCCAACGCCTGGTCGAACGTCTGATAGGATTCGGCCGTTTGCGGCGACTCGGGTGCAGGCGCCGCGGCGGCGGAACCCGGCTCGGCCGACTCCTCGTCGCCGGGCGCGTTGTAGTTGTTGACCACGATCGGCTGCGAATAGTCATAGGCCACTGAGGACGACGGGACATAGTACGGGTTGGCGTAGGTATAGCCGTAGTCGTAGCCCCAGGAGGGCAGCAACGCGCTCATGCCCCAGACGGTCGCGCCCGCCACGACGGGCGCATACCAATAGCGGCCCCAGTTCCCGCTCCAGCAGCCGTGATACCAGCCGTGATAGTGCCGCGGGACGTGATGGTTATACCAACTGTCGGACCAATGGCCGTGCCGGTTGTCGTTCAGTCCCCAGCCGGGACGATTATTATTGATATTTACGAAGTTGTTGTTTCCGCCGTGGCGGTTGACGATATTATTGTTGTTTCCGCCGCCGATGACGGGGCGGTTGCCATTGCTGGGACGATTCCCGCCGCCGATGACAGGACGGTTGCCCTCGCCGGGGCGGTTGCCGGCACCGGGACGGTTGCCCGCGCCCGGTCGCTCGCCGGGCATGGGACGCGGAGCGGGACGAGTCGAAGCGCCGGGGGGTGAAGTCGACGGCCTGTTCACATTGCCCAGGCTCGGACGATCTTGCGAAACGTTCGGCGTCGACGGTCGCGGCGCCGGTGAAGGCCGCGCGGCCGGTTTGCCGCCCTGTCCGGACGAACCGACTCCGCCCATCGCCGGGCGCGGCGAGGGGGAGGGCGCCGGGCGGGCGCTCGGCTTGTTGGCTTGAGAAAACGACGGCCGCGACGCCGGCGCACTGGGCCGGGAGACATTCGGCGACGGCCGCGAGACGTTTGGCGACGGCCGCGATGCGCTGGGGCCCATCGAGGGCCTCATTCCTCCCGCCCCGCCGCGTCCGCCTCCGCCGCCGCCGCGTCCTCCGCCGCCACCTCGGCCGCACAACGTCGGCGCGGTCAATTCCAGGACAAAACCCGCGACCAGAAGGGTCGCCAACAGCAGAGTGAATTTCATGTCTCATGGCATTTTCCTTCCCGCTTCGGTTTTCCAGGGCCGGGTCCGATTCACTTGGCCGGCGCCGGCGGTTTGCGAACGATGGTCACCTCGAAATCCGGCTCCGCCGTCTTGCCGCGAATCCGGTCGAAGCCCTTCATCAGATAGGAGTCCTTGTCGCGCGGCTCGAGCACGAGCGTCGCCGAGCCGGTCTGTCCGTCGGGCAGGACCGCCGTGGACTTGATCACCCAGCGGTTCTCGACCGGCGACCAGATTCCCTCGCCGTGGCCGCCGTCCGCGTCGAACGCCCAGGATTTGACCTTCTCGGTGAGCGGGTCCCAACCGATCCGCTGGGTGCTCTTCATGGCCGGCCTGCCTTGAACTTTGGCGTTGAAGTCGATGAGCAGATAGTTTTTGTCGTCCGACCACTTGCAGGAGATTTGCACCACCGCGTCGGCGCCTTCGTCGACCCAATCGCCCACCAGCCAGGCCAGCGGCAGGAGATGGTCGTGCGGCGTGAGCGCCTCGTCGTCCTCCTGCTCGCGGCCCAGGACGATCCGCCACTGGCCTTGCTTTTTGACCAGCACCAACATATATCGCATGGCGGCGGACGAGCGGCCGTCCTTCGTCGACACGACGTGCCGGCCCTCCTCGATGGCTAACGACGGACTGAGTATCCGAACCGAGTCGGCGGTCATGGTGGAAGTTGCTCCGGGGAACTTCTCGAAGAAGCGATTGAACAAGTCCTTGATCGCGGCGGCGCCCTTGTGGACGTTTCCCGAGTCGTCGACCAATTCCCCGCCGGGGAGGAACAAGGCGGCGGCTTTCTCGGCGCTGCCGGCGTTCAGCGCCCCCACGAAATCCCGCGTCACCCGGCGAACCGCTTGTTCGTCGGCATTGGACGCGCCGGCCGGGGGCGCCGTTCCGGCCTCTTGGCCTCGCGCGAGAGCGGCAACTGAAACGGCAATCAAGGCCGCCAGGATTGGAATCGAACTGCGTGACATGGCATCTCCTTTATTTGTCTGATTGAGAGGATGTTCATTCGATTTGTTAAGGGCCGGCGAATCAATAAGTGGGGGACTGTCCCAATTTTCGTTCGACGAAAATGGGACTGTCCCCTTCTGAAATGCGACAGTTATTAATTTGCCGATCCTAAGCGTTCGGGAATTAGACCGTGTATTGAGTATCCGGCAAGCGATGTCGTCAACAACAGCCGGAGGCTAACACTACTGCGCAAAGTCGGTAGTCGCGTGAAAGAGGACCGGCTCCGTCGCAGTGGCCGACTAGCCTTGCCAAAACGGTTTGTGGCGACGGTGCCAGTCCCCATTTTCCCGCCGAGCTTGCGCAGTAGTGTTAGCTTCCGGCTATTGGGCAATCTATTCCCACTCCGGCACATAACGAGCCGACAAAACACGGACGACGGATACTATAAAATGGAATATCGTTTCGGACGCGAAATTATAGGAGTCGATGTACGGCAAAGTCCAGCAGCAAGGCATGTATCCGAAAATAGCACATAACAACACGCCGGTAGTGGGGGTCCGCGGGGGTGGAAGGGGGTGCGGCAAGTTTTCTTGGCGTTGGCGCCGTTCTGAGCGCAGCGAAGAATCTTCGTAAGTCCAGGGAGATTCTGCGCTGGGCTCGGAGGGGCGGATTCCGGTGTGCGTTCCGCACTTTGCCGGGGCGTCTACGCCCCTTTACCGCCCGCGGCGGACAACGCCCGTAAAAGGGCGCAAGAGTCATCAGCAATTTCATGCTCTCTTCATTGCTGAACAAACCGATTGCCAACATCGAAGTCCCTTAAAACGCGTGTTCCTCGCCGGGGAACTTCCCCTCGCGGACCTCGTCGCGGTATTGGGTCACGGCGTCGACGATGGTCTTCGAGAGATCGGCGTAGCGTTTGGCGTGGCGGGGGACGTAGCCGGTGTTCAGTCCCAGCAGGTCGTGGAGGACGAGGATTTGGCCGTCGCAGCCCGCCCCGGCGCCGATGCCGATCGTGGGAATCTTCACCGAGGCGGTGATCCGCGCGGCGATGCCGGCGGGAATGCATTCCAACACGATCGAGAACGCGCCGGCGTGCTCAACCGCCTGGGCGTCGGCCAGCAGTTGCCGCTCGTCGCGCTGCACCCGATAGCCGCCAAGCTGGTGGATGCTCTGCGGTCGGAGTCCGCAATGGGCCATCACCGGAATGCCCGCCGAGACCAGGGCGGCGATGACTTCGGCCTGCTCGGCGCCCCCTTCGAGTTTCACCGCCTGGCAGCGGGTCTGCTTGAGGATGCGGCCGGCGTTCTCGATCGTCTTGTGGGGGCCGAGATGGAAACTCGGAAAAGGCATGTCGACGACGACCAGTGCGTGGCGGACCGCCCGGCCCACCATTTCGGCGTGATAGACCATCTCCTCAAGTGTAACCGGCAGGGTGTTGGGATGCCCCTGGACGACCATAGAGAGAGTGTCGCCGACGAGGATTCCCTCTATTCCGGTGGCGTCCACCAATCCGGCCAGGGGATAGTCGTAGGCGGTCGCCATCGTGATCTTCCGCCCGGAAGATTTCATGGCGGTGAACTCGGGGACGGTGATCTGACGGACTTCGGAACTCATGTGCTTAACCCTCCTCGGGTATTGTAGAGGGTTTATTTCCGGGCCGCCAGCGGGCAAAAAATCGAAATGTTGCTGGTCAAGCGTGACAATCGGCGGTATCCTTGATTTGTATCTGTTCTGGAGTGCGTGAGTGAGTCAGTGAGTAGGGTGGGACAAGCGAAGCGCGGTCCCACCCATAACGATGGAAATGGTGGTGGGACCGCGCTTCGCTTGTCCCACCCTACTTTCTGACAATCGGCGGTATTCTTGATTTGAGCGGCGACGGGCCGCGCAATTTCCCCGCGGCATTTTTTAGGAGCCTGCCCATGCTTTCCCGCCTCGCGCTTTCCGTAGGTTTATTGTCGTGCATTACTCTGTTGCCTCAGGCCCAGGGGTATCAGCGTCCCGGGCAGCGTCAACCGATGGGGCAACGTCAACCGACGGGGCAACGTCAACCGATGGGGCAACAGAACAACGCCCAACCGGTGGAAATCAAGGGAACAATCGAAGCCGCCGCGCGCGGAATGCTGGCGGTGGTCGACGACCAGAACAAGCAGTGGCGGGTGGCAGTGCCGCTGGGGACCACGGTCAGCGTGACCGGCAAGGCCACGGCCGACTTCCTCCGGCCGGGCCTGACCGTGGAGTTTCAGGCGGACTTGAACGAGCGGGGCGAGGCGAAAGAGAAGATCGGCGAGTTGACGATCGTCACCACTTCCAAA
This sequence comes from uncultured Planctomycetota bacterium, assembly GCA_963733145.1. Lineage (GTDB taxonomy): Bacteria > Planctomycetota > Planctomycetia > Pirellulales > Thermoguttaceae > JAHIKV01. The sequence continues at coordinate 360,533 of CAVTCJ010000001.1, forward strand.
GACAAGCCCCTCGGTCTTTCTCCGGCCGGCGCCGCGTCGGGCGGAGAAGGGGACGGCTTCGGCGGCGAAAAATCACCCCGAGGCTATAGCGCAAAACGCGGAGTGGCAGCCGGGACTTATCGCATCGTGGGTCGGTTGAGCGGCGTCCGGGGTGGAAAATACACGCTCCAGGCCGGTCATGCCCTGGTCAAGTTCGAGTTGACCGAAGAGCCCAAGATCGGCGTCGACGTGGCCGACTTCTCCATTGTCGCCAAGGGGGACAAGGTCTCGATCGAAGGCGTGATGATGCCGAACCGGCCGGGATTGGCCCGGGCCAACAAGGTGACGATCGAGTTGGCCGAGCCGCTGACCGGCGGGAAGAAGAAACATGCGGCCAAGCCCGCCCCCAAACGCCCGCCGAGCCATCCCAAGCGGGGCGAGGGTTTGCCGGAAGAGCCCAAAAACTAACGTCGGCCGCCATTTAGCCCCCGGTGAATACACCGGGGGCATGCCGTTCCAACGTACTGCGGCCGGTGGCGGCGGTTTTTCAACCGGCGGCGCCTCAAACGCCACACTCTTTGCCCGGTCGAGTCGCCGCTTTTCCATGCGCCGGCCCTAAGATCGGCGACAACGTAACCGGTTGCCGTCGCTTGTGCTACCCTCTGGTTTGATTCTATGGATGATTCCGGCTGACCGGCCGTTCGCGATTTGACAAGGCCCCGATTTCGACCTAAAGAATTTATGGATGGAAATAGGTCCGTTCCATAGTTAAAAGCAACGGCTCAACCGCCGCTGCCTCCTCTGTTAATCAGCGAGTCCACCATGAAACGTTCACGATCGAGATCGGATAAACGTCGCGGGATAATTGTGGTTTTGGCCGCCATTATGCTCGTATTCCTGCTGGGATTCGTCGCCTTTGCGGTGGACCTCGGCTACATCGGCATGGTCCGCACGCAACTGCAAACGGCGGCCGACGCGGCGGCCCTGGCCGCGGCGGGCAGCTCGGGCGAGTCGCAAGCCGGAATGGTGCAGGTCGCCCAACAGTTCGCCGACGCCAACATGGCCGCTGGCAGACACGTTCAACTGAACGCCGGCGACGTCGAATTGGGCAGTTGGGACGCCGCCACGAAAACCTTCACCCCCATGCCGGCCGGGCAACTGGGAACCGCCATCAAAGTGACCGTCCGCACCGCGGCCGACAGCGGCGGCGAAACCAAGCTGTTTTTCGGCCGGCTGTTCGGGCTCTCGTCGCTGGCCCAAAAAGCCTCGGCCATCGCCACCGTCAATCCCCGCGACATCGCCTTCGTCGTCGATCTGTCCGGCTCGATGAATTACGACACCAACCCCACCATGTCCAGCTTCAACTCCGGACTGGCCCAGCAGGTCTACGACGACTTCGGCTTCGGCAATTACCCCGGCAGTTGGCAGTACGCGGGCCAGCCGTTGGGCATCTACAACAGCAGCAGTTGGGTAACCTATCTCACCCAGAGCGGCGGACCATTGCGGAATTCGTCGATTGATTCGCGCTACCGAGTCCTCTCGACCGATTCCTCCAGTACGAAGACCTGGAAGGCTTATGCGTGGGTAATGGAAAAGCAACTCCGGGACTCGTTGATGCCGGCCGCCGTTCCCGTGCCAAATGCCGATGTGAACTACAGCTATTGGAAGGAGTTCATTGATTCGTTTCGCACGAATCTGGGCTACAAGAGTTACCTGACCTACATGATGGACAACGGGCGGGAGCGAAAGCCGGACGGGTACAACTACACGCCCCTCTCGCTGAAAAGCCCGTATTGCCCGAAACATTACGAGTCGGTCGACGGCGAGCAGTTTCAGTTTCCGCCGCGGGAGATGCCCACCCACGCCTGCCGCCGCGCGCTGATCGCCGCCATGCAGGTCATTCGGGACCGCAACGCCAACATCACAGACCCGAACCAGAAGGATTGGGTTTCGGTCATCACCTTCGACAAGATCGGCGGCGACAGCCCGAAGGTCGAACAGCCCCTGACCAGCTCGTACAGCGACGCGATGGAGGCCTGCACGCGGCTGCAGGCGTGCAGCAATTACGGCGCCAGCACCGCCACCGAGGTCGGCCTCGACTTGGCGCGGAGCCACCTCAAGCCGCAAAGCCAAGGGGGACTGGGCCGCGAAAGGGCCAATAAAATCGTCGTGCTCCTGACCGACGGCAATCCGAACCTTTACGATAGTTCGTCCACCACGATCAATAACTACAAGTACAATAATCCCAGCAGCAATTTCTACAGCAGCGGAAACTACCCCCAAAACGCCGCGCTCATGCAGAACCTCGATGATGCAGGGCGGCAACTGGAACCTCTACGCGGCGGGCGTCGGCGGCGGCTGCAACTACGACTTCATGGACCGCATGGCCCGCATGGGCGCCACCGCCAACCCGGACGGCGAAAGCCCCCGCGGCACCGCCGATCCTTCCGCGTACGAAACCGTGCTGAAAGACATCTTCGAGAAAATCATCACCAACCCCAAGCTGCGGCTGGTGCAGTAGCGGGCGGCGCGAGCGTCGCCCGTTTAGCGGCCGCCGGCACGGCGGCCTGCAATGCCGCCTCGGGCGGTCGTGCCGACGGCCGCTAAACGGAAAATCAGCACCACGGAAAACGTCCATGCCGCCTGCCGCCGCCCGGATTCTGTTGATCTACCCACCCTCGCGGACTCAAAGCCATCTCGCCTGCCCGATGGGCATGATGATGTTGGCCGCGGTGCTGGAACGGGCCGGATACCAGGTCCGGCTGCTGGACGCCAACGCCGCCAAGAAGCGGCTTTCGGCGGCCGAGATCGTCGCGGCCGCCAACGCGTGGCGGCCCGCGGTAATCGGCATGACGCTGGTCACTCCGTTGGTCAAGGAAGCCTATCGGCTGGCGGCGGAGCTGCGCGGCGGCGGGGCGAAGCTGATTGCCGGCGGCCCGCACGCCACCATTCTGCCCACCGAGCCGCTGGAGCACGGTTTCGACGCGGTGGTCTTCGGCGAAGGCGAGCCGACCGTGGTCGAGGCGGTCCGGGCGGCGCTGGGCGCCGCTCCGCCGGAGTCGGTCCTGGGGCTGGCCTATCGCGGGCCGGACGGGACGATTCATCAGAACGAAGCCCGGCCGCCGCTGGCCGACCTGGACGCGCTTCCGCCGCCCGCCCGGCATCTGGTCGAGGCGGCCGATTTCGGCGCGACGGACGACCTGCACGCCTCGATTTTCACCTCGCGGGGCTGCCCCGGCCGCTGCGCCTATTGCGCCGGCGGGCTGTTCGGCAAGAAGTTCCGCTTCCGCTCGGCCGACGCCGTGGTCGACGAAATGATCGCCGTCAACCGGCAATATGGCACGCGGCGTTTCTACTTCGTCGACGACGCGATGTCGATGGACCGAAAACGAATGGAGCGCATCTGCCGGCGGATGATCGACGAGCGGCTGGGATTCACCTGGAACATGATGACGCGGATCGACTCGGTCGATGAAGAATTGCTCGACCTGGCCGCCCGGGCCGGCTGTGTGCAGATCGACTACGGGGTGGAAAGCGGCAACCCGGAGACGCTGAAGCGGATTCACAAGCCGCACACGGTCGAGATGGTGCGGCGGGTGATACCGCTGACGCGGCGCTACGGCATCCGGCCGGTGGCGTTTTTCATCCTTGGCTTCCCCTGGGAGAGCGTCGAGGACACGGAAACCACGCGCCGGCTGATGGAGGAGTTGTCGCCCTACGTGGTTTTCCAGCCGGCGATAGCGTCGGTATTGATCCCCTTTCCGGGCACGGAGATTTACGAGCGGCACAAGGAGCGCTACGAGCTGGCCGATTGGTGGTTGGGGGACGAGCGGAACTACGACGCCCCGCGCCCGGCGCCCACCCCTTTTATCAAGCGGTGATGTACCGGATGGGAGTGGTCCTGGACGCCGACTTCTTCCGCTACTCGCCCGAGATGAAGGCGAAAATTCACGAGGTGTTCCGCTTCATGTTCGCCAGCAATTTCCGCCGGCGCAACCCGCTCTTCCGCGCGGCTGCGTTGGCGGCTCTGGACCTCTCGCGGAAACTCGATTCGCTCTCGCCGGGAATCGAGCGGCTGTTGTTCAAGGGGCCTTCGCTGCTCAGGACGTGTTGGAAATAAGTCTCCCCTTGCCCTCTGGGAGAGGGGCCAGGGGTGAGGGCAGCGAAAGAGAACTCCCCTCTCCCTTTGGGAGAGGGGCCAGGGGTGAGGGCAGCGAGGACTAGCGATTATTCATGTGCCGGGACGGAGTGACTCGGAGTGCGTTACACTAGCCCGAAGCGCAAGCGAGGGCAACTCGTGGCGCCACCCTCGCTTGCGCTTCGGGCTAGTGTTTGCACATGAATAATCCGGACTAACGGCAAAGCCCTCACCGTAAGGCGTCGTCCGACAATAAACTACCGATTTCGTTCTGTAGGGAACGCCCTCCGTGGCGTTCCGGGATTGACGAGAAAGGCTTTTTTTCGGCTCACAGAACGCCACGGAGGGCGTTCCCGACAGGACGTGCGAGCCCATGTAATTCGGTAAGTTATTCCCGGACAACGCCTAACCCTCTCCCGAAGGGAGAGGGGACCAATCGGATAGCGCTGCTCAGGACTTTGGCCCGGAAGGGGATGACTTCCCGGCGGGACCGAAAAGCTTCTCCAACGCCTTGAGCAGCATTTCCCCGCTGGCGTCGATCGATATCACCTTGCCGTTCTTGCCGACGAGGATCATCTGCGGAATCTCCGCCACGCCGTAGTATTCGACCGTGGGGCTGGGTTTCTTGTCGCCGTAGACGATCGTCCAGGGCAAAGATTTATCCTTGACGAACTGCTCGAGGTTGAACTGGCTGCTGTCGGTGCTGATCCCCACGACGTCGAACCCCTTGTCGTGGTACAGATCGTAGCAATGCTTGATGTTTTCGATCTCTTTCCGGCAGGGTCCGCACCAGGTGGCGAAGAAGTTGACCAGCACGACCTTGCCCCGATATTTCGGCCAATCGAAGGGCCCCCCGCCGAGGACGTGGCCCTCGATCTCCATCGTCTTGCCGGGCAATTCCATGCGGCGGACGATTCCCTCCAGCAATTTTCCGAAACGGATCGCGCCGGGATCGGTGCTACCGGAAAAAATCCGCTGCAGCTTGCGGTAGGTGTCGGCGGCGAATTTCGCATCGCCGGACAGTTGGGCCATCCGCCCGGCGTTCAGCGCCATTTGTGCGTCCGTGCCCCCCTCGACCGCCCCGTCGGCCAGGAAGCCGACGATCTCCGTCGTCCGCGCCTTGACGTTTGCCCGCGTCAAGGGGACGGACTTCAATTTGCGGAGAAGGATTAACCCGCGAACCTCGCGGGCAATTTTCTCGTGCCCGGCCTCCTTCAATGCGACGGCGAACTTGGCGAGCTTGTCCAAGTCGTCTCCCAGGGCCTGCGATTTCGCGCTGACGGCCAACACCAGTTGCTGCTCGTCCGGTTTGGCGGCCAGAATTCCATCGGCGGCGTCGATCAGCGCCGCCCGCATCTTTTCGCTCTCCGCCGCGTTGGCCGGCGTCACCTTGGTCAACTTGATAAGAAAATCGGCCAGTTCCTGCGCCGACCCCTTGGGCACCTGGTAAGGATCGGGTTTGGCCGCCGGGGCCGCAAACAGGTACGTGTACGACAAGACCGCGGTAAACAATGCTGCAGCACAACAACGCTCAAGCGGGATCGCATCTTCTTGTTCCTTGGTCGGGCGGGAATCGTGTTTGGTGGGGCGAAAAGGGCGGGATTACTTTCGCCGTCGGTGTTCCGGACCAACTTCACCAGTCAATGTATTCTACCCACTGTTGAGCGCACTGGCAAATTGATTTTAGTCCCTTTCCACTGGCAAAAATGTGCGATTCCTGACCAGGATTGTTGTCCGGCACGATTGCACCGGAAAATTCAGCCCACGTTCCCCATTATGACATTTCCCGGCTGCGGACGAGGAAAATGCAGCTTCTTTTCGCTTGTATGGATGGCATTTCAACTACCGCCCGATAGCTAGTCCGCATTATTCATAAACACGAAGGAACATTGTCATTCTGAGCGCAGCGAAGAATCTGGGCTGTTTGCGGCGCATCGGAGATCCTTCGCTGCGCTCAGGATGACGTTTATGAATAATCCGGGCTAGTGCCTCAACCGGGCTGAATTGACGGCGCCACGGTTGGCTTGTCCAACCGTGTTTCCCGCACTGCTGGACAAGCCAGCAGTGGCACCCAACGTGTCAACCGAGGTCGGTTGAGGCACTAGGCAGCGCCGCCGATTCGCGGCGAGGCGGCGGGTTGGCAAGATACCCATTTTCTCTTGATTTGCCGAGGGCCAAGCCTGTATACTGTCGCCCCACGCCGAGCGTATCCTTCTCACGCGCGTTGTGTCAGGCCGCGTTCGGAGGAAACCTCCGTTTAATCCGGAGCCGATGGCGACGGTGTTTGGTAATCCAACAGTGAAAGCCGTCGCCGTTGGCTCCGGGTTAAACTGGGCGTTGGCGTTCGGAGGAAATGCGCCGAGGATTGAGCAGGGAGGCTCAAGTGACGGATTATATATCGGACATCTGGCGTCTGCGGCACTTCTGGCTGGCCCTGGTCCGCATCGACTTGCGAAAACGCTATCGGGGAACCGTGATCGGCATCGGCTGGTCGCTCTTGCAGCCGATCGCCATGACCGCCGTGTTGTGCCTGGTCTTCAGCCAGATGTTCGGGGCATCCATCCGGGACTACGCTCCGTTTCTGCTAAGCGGGTTGACGTTCTGGGGGTTTATCACCGCCGTGGTAATGCAGGGATGCCAGAGCTTCTTCCAGGGTGAATCGTATATCCGTCAGCATCCGGCGCCGCTGGCGATTTACCCCTTGCGTACGACCCTGGGCGCGGGCTTCCATTTCCTGCTGGGGTTTGTTGTCGCCATGGTTTTCGTGTGGTGCGTGCATGGATTCGGAAACCTGCCGGCGCTGGTTTGTCTCGTGCCCGCATTCGCGCTGCTGTTCGTCGTCGGCTGGTCGTTGGCGGTGATCATGGGCGTGGCCAACGTCATATTTCAGGACTCGCAACACCTGATCGGGATCGCCATGCAGATGCTGTTTTACCTGACGCCGATTATGATCGATCCCGATAAATTGACGGGAAAAACCCAGCGTTTGGCAGTCCTGTTTCAATACAACCCTTTGGCCACGCTGCTGGAGTTGATCCGCAATCCGCTGTTGAAAGGCGAGCTTCCTTCGCTGTGGGCGGTGGGCCTCAGCTCTTTGTTCGGTCTAATTCTCGTCGGGCTGGCCATGTTGGCCCTGCGCTGCTTTGAAAAGCGAATGATCTTTTACCTCTGATGCAATGACGCTGATAAAACTGGAAGATGTCGGGCTGAGGTTTCGCGTGCGGCGCGGCGGCGGCGTCCATCTCAAGGACTACCTGCTGCACGGGCTGTTCCGCCGCTCGAAGAAAGCCTCCATCGAGGTGCAGGCCCTGGAACACGTCGATCTGATGGTCGAGGAGGGGGACCGGCTGGGGATCATCGGCCACAACGGCGCCGGCAAGAGCACGCTGCTGAAGCTGCTGGCCGGCATCTATCCGCCCACCAGCGGCCGCCGGCACGTCGTCGGACACATCAGTGCGCTGTTCGAAATCGCCTTGGGTTTCGAGGCCGACGCCAACGGCTGGGAAAACATCCGCTATCGCGGCTACTTGCAGGGTGAGACGCCCCGTTCGATCAGCGCCAAAATGCAGCCCATCGCCGAGTTCAGCGAGCTGGGCGACTTCCTCAACATGCCGATCCGCTACTATTCGTCGGGCATGAAGGTCCGGCTGGCCTTTTCCATCGCCACCTCCATCGCCCCCGAAATCCTCATCATTGACGAAGTCCTCTCGGCCGGCGACATGACCTTTCAGACCAAGGCCCGAAAGAGAATGAAGACCCTGATGTCCACCGCCCGGGCAGTGATCGTCGTCAGCCACGACATGCAGTCCTTGGCGCTGATGTGCGATCGAGTGCTGTGGCTCGACCACGGCCGGGTGAAGATGAATGGCCCGGCCGAGGAAGTGATCGAGGCATATACGCAACAAAACAATCCCGGTGAGAAACGGCAGGCAGCGTGAAAGAACGGAGGACGGAGAAGAGAGAAGAGAGAAGAGAGAAGGGAGAAGGAAGAAGACAGAGCGAACACGCGATAATTTAGCCCCCGGTGAATACACCGGGGGCACGGCCCGGAGCGCCCACCCGCCGCTGCCAGCCGTGTATTCACGGCGGGCTAAATGGTTCCGTTTCCGGCAATCGTCGGACAATACAAATGCAGTTAATATATTTTTCACCCGTTGCCGCCGACAGCTACGCCCAGCGGCCGCACTTCATGGTGCGGGCCTGGATCGAATGGGGCGTCGAGTCGGTGGTGTGGGTGAATCCATATCCCTGCCGTCTGCCGAATTGGCGCGACTTGGGCCGCGGCCGAGCAAACGACGGCCAGGCGTCGTTGCCGGACTCGGGCGTCCGGGTGTTGAACGTGCCCGCGTTGCCCATCGAGCCGTTGCCGCTGGGCGCGGGGCTGAACCGTTGGCTGCTGTGGCGCGAGTCTTGGCGGAAAATCGAACAATACGCCGCCGGCGGACCGACGATCGTCGGCGTCGGGCGCCCCTGTGCATTGGCCTCGGCTGCGCTCGACGAACTGCAACCGGCCGGCAGTTTTTACGACGCGATGGACAATTTCCCGGAGTTTTACGGCGGACTATCCCGCCGCGCCATGCACCGCCGCGAACAGGCCGTGGCCGAGAGGGTCGATCTGATCGTGGCCTCGTCCACCTATCTGGCCGACAAGTTCATCCGCCGTGGCCTGCGCGTGGAGAAAGTGCCGAACGCCTGTGCGAATGACGAATGTGGAATGAAGAATGATGAAGGCGGTACTGGCCAATTGGGCAAAAATCACGCACCTCTCCTTCATCCTTCATCCTTCATCCTTCATCCTTCCCCGATTCTGGGCTACGTCGGCTGCATTGGACCGTGGTTCGACTGGCCGCTGGTGATTCGCCTGGCCCGGTCGATGCCGGAGGCCCGGCTGGAGTTGGTCGGACCGTGCGTGGTGAAGCCGCCGGAGCGGTTGCCGCCGAACGTGCGGCTCTCGCCGGCTTGCAGTCATGCGGAGGCGGCTGAGCGGATGGCCCGATTTTCGGCGGGTTTGATCCCGTTTGTAAACACTGCTCTGACCGCCGGAGTGGACCCGGTGAAGTACTACGAGTACCGCGCCGCCGGACTGCCGGTGCTGAGCACGAGTTTCGGCGAGATGGCGCTCCGCGGCCGCGAAGAAGGGGTGTATTTCCTCGATCAAGCGGCCGACCCGGCGGCCGTGGTTCGGGCGGCGCTTGCCCAACGGCTCGATGCGGCCGAAACCGCCCGCTTCCGCCGTGAAAACAATTGGCGCTGTCGCTTCCAAGGCAGCGGGTTACTTGCGTTATTGTGCGAGTCGCGGAGACGACGCGCGGCCTGAATATCAACCCCGGACGGCACGATGGACTCGTTGACGCTGACAACCGCGGTGGCCTTTGCGGCGTCGCTGGCGCTGACGGCGGTGGTGCGCACGGCGGCGCGGCGCTGGGGCATCGTGGACCTGCCCGACGGCCGACGCAAATTGCACAAGCGGCCCGTGCCCCTGTGGGGCGGAGTCGCCGTCTACGCCGCCACCGTCCTGGGACTGCTGGCGACCCGGCTGGGCAACGGCGCCACTCCGGAGTTCATCGAACTATGCACCGCCTGGATGCTCGCCGCCGGGGCCGTCTGCCTGGTCGGCAGCATCGACGACCGCTTCGATATGCCCGCCCGGGTCAAGTTGCTCCTGCAAACCGTCTCCGTGCTGCCGATCATCTTGATGGGATACTACGTCGATCGGGTCGTCGCCTTCGGCTATCCGATCGAGTTGGGCTGGCTGGGCGTTCCCCTGACCGTCCTCTGGCTGCTGGGGTGCATCAATGCGCTGAACCTGATCGACGGGATGGACGGGCTGGCCTCGATCGTGGGCCTTTCGACCGCCGCCATGCTGGGCGTCATCGCCGTCGGCGAGGGGCATCCGCACGTGGCCCTGATGGCCTTCGTGCTGGCCGCGTCGCTGGCCGGATTCCTGGCCTACAACCTGCCTCCGGCAAGCATCTTCCTGGGCGATTCGGGGAGCATGGTGATCGGCCTGAGCGTCGGCCTGCTGGGGATTCAAGGCTCGCTGAAGACCTCGGCCACGCTGGCCATTACGGCCCCGGTGGTGGTGATGACCCTGCCGATGTTCGACATCGCCGCGGCCCTGGTCCGCCGCCGGCTGACCGGACAGCGGTTCGACGCCCCCGACCGGCGCCACATCCACCATCGGCTGCTCGAACGCGGTTGGACCCCCTGGCAAGTCCTCTGCCTGCTAGGCGCGTTGTGTTTGACGATGGGTGGGGCGGCCACCGCCGCCACGATCTTCCGCCGCGACGCGCTGGCTTGGATCGCCGCCGTGACCCTGATCGTGCTGCTGATCCGCATGAAGCTGTTCGGCCACCACGAGTTCGCCCTGGTCAAACTGGCCGCTTTTCGTACGCTGAGGACATTCTCCATCAGGGCAAGGAACCTGCTGCATCATTCCAAGGCGGAAGCCCGGGATAAACCGGCCGTTCTCGAAAAGCCGAACGGCGACGATACATATTCCAGTCAACGCAAGGCGGCCTGAAAAGAAATTTTGTCGACGTAACATTTTGAGACTGTAGGAGGCGACTCCTGTCGCCGATAGAGGTGTGATTCTAGTACAATCGGCGACAGGAGTCGCCTCCCACAATACCCCACTGACTCACTATGCCCTCACTCGACCTCGACATCGGCGTCATCTACACGCACGAGCGCGAGCTGATGCCGCGGCTGCTGACGACGATGGCCGCCTCCGGCCGGGGACTGCGCATGAGGCTGCTGCTGGTCGACAACGCCTCGTCGCAAGACGGAAATTTGGAAGCTGAGCGGCCGTTCAATAATTACTCCCCTCTCCCTCTGGGAGAGGGGCCGGGGGTGAGGGCGGATCGTCTCCGAAAACACCGAAGTTGTTCTTGGACGACGGCTGAGGACAAGTTGGGGATCGCCGAGCGGAACGTGGAGTCTTTGCGTCGGGCGGCGCCCCACGACGTGCCCGGCCCCATTTCCAAGTGGTGCAAATATCTTCCCGAGACGGTGGTTTTGCGGAACGAGCGCCGCCTGTCCTACGCCGCCAACTTGAACCGCATCCTTGACGCCTCGGCCGCGCGCTATGTGCTGCTGATGAACACCGATATGTACTTCGACCCGCGGTTGCATTGTCTGCAGCGGATGGTGGAGTTCATGGATGGCCGGCCGCGCTGCGGGCTGTCCGGCTGCCGGATCCTTCACGACGACGGCGCCGAGGCCTACGCCGCCCGCCGGTTTCAGACGCTGCCGCTGATCCTTGCCCGGCGCTGCGGCCTGGGATGGCTGTTGCGTCAAACCCTCGAGCACCACTTTTATGCCGAGCACGCCCCCAGCGACACCTTCGAGTGCGACTGGCTCTCCGGCTGCTTCCTGATGGCCCGCCGGGAGGCGATCGAGCGGGTGGGGCATTTTGAGGAAGGATACGGCAAGTATTTCGAGGACGTGGACATCTGCATTCGGATGGCTCGGGCGGGTTGGCAGGTGTTCTACCACGGGGCGGCATCTTGCTACCATCTGGAAAGCCGGGCCAGCCGGAATCTCCTCTCGGCCGACGCCTGGCTGCACCTCCGGGCCTACCTCCGCTGGATTCGCCGCTGGGGTTTCCACCCCCTGGGCAATACCCCTTGATTTCCCCGGCCGATAGTCTATTATCAGGGCTCAGGCCGAAGTGGCGGAATTGGCAGACGCGCTAGGTTCAGGACCTAGTTCCCGTCAAGGGAGTGCAGGTTCAAGTCCTGTCTTCGGCACTCATTAAGTAGTTGGCAAACAAGGGCTTGCGGCATTGTCTGATTGCCGTGTTCTTATCGCCCGTCGGGTGGCTCGTAGCAGATAATTACCCGATTTGTTCTCGATTGTTGGCTTTCCGTGCCAGCACGACCCATTCTTTGACTATCCGGGGCAATTCGGCAACTACCTCCCGACCGAAGAGCACCTCGTCAACGTATCCCATGTGGAGCAGATCCACTATTCGGCAGAGATACGATCTTCCGCAATTCCACCAAGTATAATGGGCATCGATCATCAGGTAGTGTTTGACGTCGATCTGTTCATGCTCCCTTAATTCTTCTAGTTCCATCCCGTCCAGAAGAGTTTCGTAAACCCCGTCGGCCACCCGACTACCGAAGGTGGTGGTAGAGTAGTATTCCTTGATCTCCCAAACGGCTACGGGATTGACAGTCTTGGGAAAAGCTCCGTCGATCCGGCGTGCAAGAGTCCGCAGCGGCATGTTGTCGATCGTTATCGTGGTCAATGTTCGCGGATCAAAATCGCACGGACAGCCCTTGGCGTTCGCTTCAATCAGCATGTTGATCAGGCCGGTGAAATAGGCTTCCGTCCTTTTATTCCCCTTTTGCTTGTTTTGCTTGTTCATGGGAATGGGACACGTGGGACGAAGCCGTTGTTTTTGCTCGGCAAACAGGCTTGCTGCTTGTTCCAGATTCATCAAGTTCGGTTCGACTTGATTGTTGAGGATCTCTGCTCGAAATTTGAAGTAGTTCAGGATTGTTTTTCCCAAAGGGGTTGCTTTGCCTTTGGAGCCGGCAAGATGTGTTGAATCCAGCCCAAGGCTACGCAGCGCATCGCACATTTCCGATAAAGCCGGGATTTTGATTTTCCCTTCACCGCGTTCCGTGTAGCCGAGTTTTTGGCTAATGGAGCGGACATTTGCCCAGAAGTGCTTGGGCTGCCTCAAAAATCGCGGATTCGGTTTCATGGCAGGCGTTCTTCTAGTTTGGAGACAAACTGAGCAAGGGAGATGCCCACCGCCTTGCACAGTGAACGCAGTTCCAGTATATCTAAGCGGCGTTCACCCGACTCATACTTGCTTACGAAGGATTGAGGCTGTCCTAATCGCTCCGCCAGATCGACCTGACGCAGGTTGGCGTCCAATCGAATCTGACGAAGCTGGGACAGCAGTACATTACTCTCTTCGGGTGGATAGAGGTTTTGCATGCGTGCTCCAAATCCAACGAGCAAAGCATCCCAACATCGGATTCATCGGTTGAAATTGCCTAATGAATGGGAAAAAATTGAAACAGAGACAATACCGAACTTGACGAATATCCCAATATCGGATATACACTGTTGCTGGATTGGGTGCTGCGACTGCAAGGAGGGGATATGACCCAACAATTGTTGTTTGATCGAGAGGAAGCCGCTCTAAGGGTGCGGCCTTTCACGCATCAACTGCTGAAATGGATAGGAAATAAGCAACGGTTTGCGCATGAGATAGCATCGCACTTCCCGGAGTCGTTCGGAAGCTATCATGAACCCTTCCTGGGAAGTGGGGCCGTCTTGGCGACGTTGGCACCCAAGCGGGGTTTTGCCTCTGACGCATTTCCTCCCTTAATGGAAATTTGGCGGACCCTTAAAAACTCGCCAGAAACCCTGAAACTCTGGTATCAAAAAAGGTATTCCGCCGCCAAGAGGGTGGGAAAGAAAGCCGGATACGAGAGGATTAAAGCCAGCTACAATGAAAAACCAAACGGGGCCGACCTGCTTTTTCTCTGTCGCGCTTGCTACGGCGGTGTAGTGCGGTTTCGCAAAGCGGACGGATATATGTCAACGCCGTGCGGCATTCACAACCCTATCCCGCCCGAGAGTTTTGCCCGCAGGGTAGACGAGTGGCACAAGCGAGCGACCGGGACCACCTTTTCCCTGATGGACTATGAAGCGGCGATGGATAGGGCAGAATCAGGCGACGTAGTTTACTGTGATCCGCCATACAGCCATAGCCAAAACATTCTGTATGGTGCACAGTCTTTCAATTTGCGGCGTCTTTTCGAGGTCATTGCACGCTGTAAAAAACGCGGCGTTTACGTCGCCCTCAGCATCGATGGGACCAAACGCTCCGGGAAGGTAACCTGCCACCTGCCTATTCCCAAGGGGTTGTTTGAGCGCGAAGCGTTTGTGAATTGCGGCCGCTCAATGCTTCGCCGCTTCCAAATGAACGGGAAAACCTTGGAATCGGAGATCGTTGCGGATCGCCTATTGCTCACATATTGATTTCGCGGTTTGAAAGCGATTCCCAATCGCAAAATGGCGGAGCTGACCGTATCGAAATTGCCGGCCTTTCCGACGACGGCCGGGCAACGGCCAAGGCTCCTCGATAACCTTCGGTTGGGCAAAACCGGATAAATCGCCAGTTTTCCGGGGTTTCTTCGCGCGAATTGTTGAACGATACTCTCGCTTCGCCGGGGCCGGAGAGCGAAAAGGCGAAATCGGCGGGCGCCGTCATCAGTCCCACGCCCCGGGCCTTCACAAACGCCTCGCGGAGCGTCCAGAATTCGAGAAACGCGGCTTTTCGCCGTGCGGCGGGCAGCGATGCCAACTCCGCCGCCTCCGCCGGGGCGAAAAACCGTCGGGCGAACTCCAGCGGGTTCGACACCGTCCGCGCGCATTCCACGTCCACCCCCAGCGCGCCGCAGGCCGCCACAGCGCATACCACCAGCCCGCGCGTATGCGAAACGCTGAACTCCAGCGGCGGCTCGGCCGGCGTTTTCAGCGTCGGCTTGCCGTAAGAATTGTAGCGGAACTCGAGCGCGTGGGGGTCACGGCCCGTGTACCGCGAAAGCATCCCCCGGAGCAGTGCCCGGCCGACGAGGAATTGCCGCCGCGATTCGACGTGGGTGAAGCGTTGCAGCCGCTCCAACTCATCCGTCGAGAGCCATGCTCGGCACTCTTCAAGCGACCCCGGATCGAGGGCCTCGTCCAAGCGGACGTGCCACAGGTCTATCCGGCCGTCGTCGAGAGGCTGTTGCATGGGTGATTTTTGCTCATAGACAGTGTAACAACAGTCTGATTGCTTATTCATTGTGGTGCAGGCGAGACGCCTGCATTCTCCGGGAGCAGGCGAGACGCCTGCATTCTCCGGGAGCAGGCGAGACGCCTGCATTCTCCGGGAGCAGGCGAGACGCCTGCACCACAATTCTGACGCAATTACCACTTATGGTTTCGATTCATCCCAGCAATGCCGGCGGACGAAGCCGTTGCCCGTCGGCCGTCGTGCCGATCTCGAACACCTTCAGCAGACGCATTTGCTTGGCCATTGCCAGGAGATCGCCCTCGTGGCCGGGAATCCGCGCATACAACAGATTCGCCTCGCCTTGCAGCCGGTCGCCGTTGTGACAGGAGGCGGAAACCGACACCCCCTGGGCCTGGATCGAGTCGAGCAAGACGACGTAGGTCAGCACGTCGCCGGGCACGGCCTCGCCATAAAACCGGGCCGAGGAAATCTTCGCCAGCATGATCAGGCCGGCGTAGCCGACTGCCTCGCACGCCAGATACATGCCCGTCTGCCCCAGCCCTTCGACGATCAGCGAGTTGGGCATTAGCGGGTGGTGCGGGAAGTGGTCGCGGAGACACTCCTCGGCCAGCGAGACGTTTTTCACTGCCTTGGCGCGGCTGCCGCTGTGAAACTCGACGAATCGGTCTATCCAGCACCAACGCATGAGCGGTTGTTTCCCTCCCAGCAAAACATTAGAATCTAAACCAGATTTGGCGATTCTGGAAGTGGTCGGTTGTTTAGCCCTGGCAATTGTGCCGGGCGCCCGGCACAATTGCCGGGGCTAAACGTCGTGCAGGAAGGGGACCGGGGAGTGGAACAAGCCGTGGAACAAAGGGCGAAAAAACCGACAACCGACTCGGGCGGCGTAAGGACCGCCCTTGGGAACTGCGCATCTGGAGCGGCATCGGCGTCCGCGGCTGGTTCCGCGAAATCGTCAAAAACCGCTGCCACTTCGGTCCCACCCGAATCGGCATGGCGCCTGATCCTGACCGGGCTGAGCTTGATGAACTCGCTGCTCTGGCTCTTGCAGACGGCGTTTATGGGCCGGAAAATCGACCGCACCGAGATCGAAAAACACCCCGTCTTCGTGCTGGGACACTGGCGGTCGGGCACGACCCTGCTCCACGAACTGTTGGTCTGCGATCCGCGGCACACGTATCCCGACACGTTTTCCTGCTTCGCGCCGAACCATTTCCTGCTCTCGCGGCGGCTGTTCGCCTGGTGGCTGTGGGCCTTGATGCCGCATCGCCGGCCGATGGACAACATGAGCGTCGGCTTCGACAGCCCCCAGGAGGACGAGTGGGCGCTGTGCAACATGGGCGTCCCCTCGCCATACCTGACACTGCTCTTTCCCAATCACCCGCCCGCCTATCCCGAGTATCTCGATCTGCGGAACGTCCCCCCGCCGGCGCTCGAGCGCTGGAAGCGGGAGTTGAAGTGGTTCCTCAAGTGCCTGACGGTTCGCAATCCGGCGCGGATCGTGCTGAAAACGCCGCAGCACACCTGCCGGGTGAAAACCCTCCTGGAGATGTTTCCCGACGCGCGGTTCGTGCATATCGTCCGCGATCCTTACGTGATCTTCCCCTCGACCATCAAGCTCTGGAAGCGGATGTACCGCTACCACGGCCTGCAAAAACCCCGTTACGCCGGGCTGGAGGAGCACGTCTTCAACACCTTCAACCGCATGTATGAGGTCTTCGAGGAGGACCGCAAGCTGGTCGATCCCGCGCGGATTTGCGAGATCCGCTACGAAGACCTGGTCGCGGACCCGATCGGCCGGATGCGGGAGGTGTACGAGCGGTTGGACTTGGGCGATTTCGCCGCCGCCCTGCCGGGGATCGGGCGCTACGTCGAGCGGACCAAGGACTACAAGGTCAATCGACACGAGTTGGCCCCCGAGGTCCGCGACCAGGTGACGAAGCGTTGGGGGGCGTACATCGAGCGGTACGGCTATGCGCTGCCGGGCGAGTGATGCGCCGGCGTCGGGGATCGTGCCATTTAGCCCGCCGTGAATAGACGGCTGGGAGCGCGTAGGGTGGGACAAGCTTTAGCCCGGATTATTCATAAACGTCATCCTGAGCGCAGCGAAGGATCTCCGATGCGCCGCAAACAGCCCAGATTCTTCGCTGCGCTCAGAATGACAATGTTCCTTCGTGTTTATGAATAATCCGGGTTAGCTGCCGTCCCACCAATAACGGCGAAAATTGTGGTGGGACCGCGATAAAGCTTGTCCCACCCTACTGTTTAGCGACCGCCGGCTTCACTTCCGCACCAGCCAGGGGGCGATGATCCGCTTGATGCGCTTCCACCTGCCGGCCTGCGGATGGGCCCAATCCTCGGCCGCCATCAGGTACGAACGGAAACTGGAGAGCACCTCCCGCGCCTGCGCCATGATGTCTTGCCGCCGCCGGTCGCGGTCGGACCGCGGACCGACGACGATATGGATTTTGGTCCGCGTCGTCTCGCTGCAAGGGCTCGGCGGCTCAACGTCGTTATCGTTCTGGAGCCGCTCCTCCTCAAACTGCAACTCGACGTTCAAGACGGCCGCGCGATCGGTGAGCCGGCGGATGCGGCTCTCCGGCTGGAGTTCGATTTCCATACGGACGGTGTTGCGGTCGATCGACACGATACGCGCCCGATGGTCGGCTACGAAACCGCGGAGCTTTTCCACGGCGATCTTCACCGGCACCGGCGTGATCAGGTCCTGCTCGAGCACGTCTTTGGGGCGGGCCGGCTTCGACCGCCGCGACTCGGCCGGCTTTTCGTCCGGCTCGCCGCCGATGCCGCTGCCAAGCTGCACGACGGTGTTGCGCCCCTTGGCCTTGGCCATCAACAGCCCGCGGTCGGCGCGGCGGAGCATGGTCTCCGGCGTGTCGCCGGGCTGAATTTCCGTCACGCCGATGCTGACCGTCACCGGCCGGCCTCCCATCTTCTCCTGCGCGACCTGGCTGAGCGCTTGGCGGATTTGCTCGGCGCGGCGGGCGGCCGTGACGTTGTTGCAGTCGGCGCAGAGGATCACGAACTCCTCGCCGCCGTAGCGGGCCACCAGGTCGCCGGGACGACAGGAACTCTTCAAGAACGAAACCAGGCTCAGAATGGCTGCGTCGCCCGCTTGATGACCGTAGTTGTCGTTGACCCGCTTGAAGTTGTCCATATCGCACATCATCAAACTGCAGGGGACTTTTTGCTGCTGGTGGGCGGCGACGAACATCGACAGTACGCGATCGAACTCCCCCCGATTGGCAATCTGGGTGAGTGGATCCTTGGTGGTCTGCTCGTGTAGGGTCTGGCAGCGCCGCTCCAGGGAAATCTCCGAAGAGGCGTCGTGGAACAGCATCACGGCGCCCTGGGTGGCGCCCTGGTGGTCGATGACCGGAATGGCGTGGGCGTCGACGGCCACCATCCGCCGGCCGCGGCCCGAGATGGTCAACCGCCGTAGCGACTGCACGCCGGTGCGAATCGCGGTTTGCAGGGGGCATTCGGCGTCGGGAATCGAGTGCCCTTTTTCGTCGGACAGTTCGAGCAGCATCGGCCGCCAGATTTGCCCGCGGAGGCTGGCCCCGCCGATGCCCGTCAAGCGCTCCGCCCCGCGGTTCCAGAGCGCGATGCGGCCGGCGGCGTCGATAAACAACACCGCGTCGTACATGTTGTCCAAGAGCCGGGCTTGAAACAGCGCGCCGACGTTCGGCTCGGCGGCCGGCATGGGCGCGAAGTTCATCTCCCAATAGGAGTTGACCGCCGCCGGATCGAGCGTCCGCAGCCAACGATGGGCCGCTTCCCAACGCGCCGCCGTCTGGTCTTCCAGACAAAACTCCGCGAACCGCTCGACCAGCTTCGGATCGAATTGCGTGCCCGAGCACTCGAACAATTCGGCCATCGCCCGCTCCTGCGACCGGGCGGGCCGGAATACGTGGTCGGTGGTCATCGCGTCGAAGGCCTCGACGATCGAGATCATCCGCGCTCCCAGCGGAATCCGCCGTCCCCGCAAGGGATAATCCTTCCGGCTGCCGTCGTACCACGCCGGAACGTGCTCCACGATCTCCAGCAGCTTTTCCGACGCGCAGCCGCGGCGCAAAATCTCCAGGCTCATCCTCCGCGCTTTGGCGATCAGCCCCGATTCGTCCCGATCGAGCGCGGCGGGCTTAAGCAACACGTGGTCCGGGGCGCCGATCAAGCCCACGTCGTGCAGCAAGGCGGCCAACTCGATCGCCTCGCGGTTGTCCGGCAACAATTCCATCTTGATCGCCCAGGCCGAACTGGTCAGGGCGACCCGCAAGCGCATGGCCCGCCACGGCCGTGTTCTTGCACTGCAATGCGGCGAACAACCCGGCGGCCACTCCCAGCCGAATCTGCACGAGTTGGTCGTCGGCCGTGCTGCTGAACACCGGCGGCAGCGTATGCCCGGCGGCGCTGACCGCCTCCAACTCCCGCAACAGGGAGTTGAGTTCGGTCATTTGACGCTCGGCCGCGGTCGGCGCGGAGATCAGCGGAACCGCCCCGTTTGGGGCGGCAGTGGATTCGGACAATGGTTCGGGGGTGGTGTTCATTGACGTGTAGATATAGGTGAATGCTTCCGTCAATGAAAACCTAGGTTACGTATGGAGTTGGGGCAAAATTGCCGGCCGTGTCGGCGACGGCGGTACGATTGCTATAATACGTCTTGCTGGATGCCCGGAATGACCAGGCCTCGTCCGGCAACAACGACGTGGCAAATTTTATACGCTCCGCCGCGGACGAGCCCGCACATCCAACATAATTCCCCCGCGCGGACACGGAGGGGTTGTGATTTTTTGCAGGGTGCGTGAAACGCACCCCGACCGGCAGTGCATGGTGCGTTTCACGCGCCCTACGGATTATTTCACTAGGGGCTAGTGCTCTGTCCATTTTGACTTTACCAGTTGGGTGGCACTGCTGGCTTGTCCAGCAGTGCCGGAAGCACGGGTGGACAAGCCACCCGTGGCACCCGTAAACTCAATTTGGACAGAGCACTAGCGAAGAAGCACCTGTACTCCTTCACTAGCCGCGAGCCACTAGCCACCAGCCACTAACCACTATGATCAAGACCCAAGACCTCACGAAAGTCTACGGCACTCTGTACGCCGTGAAGAACCTCAACCTGGACCTGGCCGAGGGGGACCTGTTCGGCTTCATCGGTCCGAACGGCTCGGGGAAGACGACCACGATGCGCATTCTGGCCACGCTCTTGCAGCCCACCTGGGGCGAGGCCAGCGTTTGCGGCCATTCGATCTACACTCATCCGAAGGAAATCCGCCGTATGATCGGCTACATGCCCGACTTCTTCGGCGTGTACGATGACATGCGGGTAATCGAATACCTGGAGTTTTTTGCGGCGGCGTATCGCATCCGCGGCCCCGCGCGGCGAAAGGTCTGCAACGACACGCTGGAGCTGGTCGAGTTGGGCTACAAGCGCGACGCGCTGGTCACCAGTCTGTCGCGCGGCATGACGCAGCGGCTGGGGCTGGCCCGCGTCCTGCTCCACGACCCCAAGGTGCTGCTGTTGGACGAGCCGGCCAGCGGCTTGGACCCGCGGGCACGGATCGAGATCCGCGGCCTGCTGAAGGAACTCCGCAAGCTGGGCAAGACGATCATGGTCTCCAGCCACATCCTCCCCGAGCTGGCCGACATCTGCAACAAGGTCGGCATCATCGAGCAAGGAGTGTTGCAGTTCAACGGAACCGTCGAGGAGCTGATGAAACTGATTCGTCGGCAAACCGTGTTGAAGATTGCGGTGGTCGGCGATCAGGAGCCTGCCGCCCGGCTGCTGGAGCAGAGCGAGTTGGTCGAGCGGGTGAACGTCAGCGACGGGCGGATGACGGCCACATTGGCGGAAAACGCGTCCGACTACAGCGAGTTGCCCACGATGTTGATCGATGCCGGCTTCAAGCTGACATTGTTCAGGGAGGACGAGTTGAACCTGGAGACGGCGTTCATGGCCCTGACCAAGGGCATCACGGCGTGAATCGTAAGGTGCGTGAAACGCGCCGTGATCCGACTTAACCGCCGTTCACATTTAGCCCCCGGTGAATACACCGGGGGCACGGTCTGGAACGCCCCTCGGCGTTGCCCGCCGTGTATTCACGGCGGGCTAAAGGAAGAATTGCCGACCCGCTCGGAGCGGACTGCCTGGATGCGTTCGCCGATCACATGAGGTGAAAGTCCTTGGGCAGCGCCACGCCCTTCAGTTTACCTTCGCAGACCAGGTTTTGGCGAACGAAGCACTGGAACTCGCAGGTCATGATCGCACGGCGCAGCTTCAGCAGATGGCACACGATGACGAAGCGGTCGCCGGGCCGGACCACGCCGCGAAAGCGAACGTCTTCCAGCCCGCCGAAGCCGATAACCCCCTCCATCAGGTGATACTTGTGGCTGTAGTAGCTGGACAACTGGCCGGCGGCTTCGCACATCAGCACGCCCGGCATCAGGGGCATACCGGGCATGTGGCCCCGCACCCAGAACTCTTTATCGGTGAGGTCTTTGTAGCCGACGCAGATGCCCCGCTCCGGGTCCTCGAAGCAGATCGCCGTCAACTGCTCCATCTCGAAACGTTGCATGTTGGCTTCATGAATCGCCTCGATGTCGGCCACGACGTTGTCGAGGTCATACTCCGAGAAATCAAGTATCAGGTCTCTTTTCGCCACGGCGTAATTCCTCCGGGGATGATCAGGTACGGACTTCGCGGCGCTTGCCCTTGCGGGCCTTGGCGTTGGCGGGACGTTTGCCGTGGTTGGCTTTCTTGATTTTGCGGTGTGGTTTGGCCATTATTCGGACTCCAAGGGCGGAATACGCAATCGAATCCCCTAATTTACCAATTTGCCCGCGATAGGGGAAGGCCGGAGGCCGAGGTTTCTTCCATTGTTGTTTCAGTGAAAAAAATCACACACCGCCGACGAGCCCCCAAAACCACCCCCCCAACTGCAGTCGGCGGGCGTTGATTGCATACAACCTCTTTTCTCTCCTCTCTGTTCCCTCCTCTATATTCACTCCTCTGTTTTCAGCACTCCCGCGGTTGGACCCGCGCCTGCACGCGGCCGGGCAGACCCTGAATGCGGATGAATCCCTCGGCGTCGGTCTGATTGTACGAGCCGCCGCCCTCCATCGTGGCCATGCCCGCATCGTACAGACTGTTCGGACTGCTGCGGCCGGAGAGGAGAATGTTCCCCTTGTAGAGATTCAGGCTCACCTCACCCGTTACCGGCCGCTGAGCCTGGCGGATAAACGCCATCAGGGCGTCCATCTTCGCGTGATACCAGAAGCCGTAATAGACCAGCTCGGCCACCTCGGGTGAGAGGCGGTCGCGGAGGTGCATCAGGTCGCGGTCGAGCGTCAACTGCTCCAGCGCGCGATGGGCCGCGTACAGGACCGTCATGCCGGGCGCTTCGTAGATCCCCCGGCTCTTCATCCCCACCAAGCGGTTCTCGACCATGTCTATCTGGCCGACGCCGTTGCGCCCGGCGATCACGTTCAGCAGTTTGACCACCTCGTAGGCGTTCAGCCGCCGGCCGCCGGCGCTGACCGGAATGCCGGCCTCGAACCCGATCCGCACGTTTTCCGGCCGGTCCGGCGCCGCTTGGGGCGCGACGCTCATGCCGAACTCGACCAGCTCGAAGCCGTCGCGGGCCGGGTCTTCCAGCTTGCCCGACTCGTAGCTGATGTGCAGGCAGTTCTGGTCGATGCTGAACGGCTTGGCGAGCGAAACGCCGACCGGGATTTTTTTCTCGCGGCAGTATTCGATCATCTCGGTGCGGCCGGGGAACTTTTCGCGGAACCGCTCGATCCGCCAGGGGGCGATGATCCGCACCGCCGGATCGAGGGCCTCGGCCGCAAGCTGAAAGCGGCACTGATCGTTCCCCTTGCCCGTCGCCCCGTGGGCGAAGACCTCGGCCCCGACCTCGCGGGCGACTTGCAGGCAGACCTTCGAGACCAGCGGCCGGGAGATCGACGTGCCCAGCAGGTATAGACCCTCGTATTTCGCGTCCCATTGCAGCACCGGAAAGGCGAAGGCGCCGCACAGCTCTTCCCGCACGTCGACCATCCGGGCCGAGGCCGCCCCGATGTCGCGGGCCTTCCGCATGATCGCTTCGCGGTCCTCGCAGGGCTGGCCGAGATCGACGTACACGCAATGCACGTCGTAGCCCTCGTCCATCAGCCAGCCGAGAATCACCGAGGTGTCCAGGCCGCCGGAATAGGCAAGAACGCAGTTTGGCATGGGAGTGGCTTCCGTGGGGCTGGGAATTGTATATCGAACACTTGTTGTTTCGCCCCGGCGCTCATGCCGAGGGATCGCATCGGGGCCCAACATCGTATTGTGCCAAAAAACGCGAGCGCAACATGATGCGCTTTACGCCCGGCGTTGTCCAGCCCCAAAATCCGGGGTAATTACCGCGAGATAGCGCTGCCAGGCGCGACAGTGGACGTGGGAGCGATTCTTGACCCCTGACGCCTGAATGTTATCTTGGGGGGAGGATTTCAGGGATTCCAGGAGCTTTTTCCCGTCCGCCCGGCACATCTCCCCAGAAATTCATTTTTTCGCACCGGAACCGCCAAGTGTCCACTTTCCCGTCGCAGAACTGCGTTTCCAAAGCCGGCCGGCCGTTTACGGTCCGCACGGCTCAGCCCGGCGATGCCGCCGTGCTGCTGGACTACATTCGCTCCGTCGCGGCGGAAACCGAGTTCTTCATCATCGAGCCGGATGAATTTCCCGATTCCGTGGATAAAGAACGGGAGTGGGTGACGAATCACCTCGATCACCCCGGTCAAATCGCCTTGATGGCCGAGGCCTCGGGGCAGGTCATCGGAAGTTTGAGTTTCGAGAGCGGCCCCTACCGGCGAATCTCGCATCGCGGAACCCTGGGAATCGCCGTGGTCAACCAGTGGCGACGGCAAGGCGTGGGAACGGCCCTGCTTCGCGCCTCGATCGACTGGGCCACGGCAAATCCGCTCATCGACAAAATCTGCCTGGACGTCTTCGCAACGAACACAAATGCCATCCGGCTCTACAAAAAGCTCGGCTTCGTCGAGGAAGGGCGTCGGCCCAGGGAGGTCAAGCTCGGCTCGGGCGCGTATCTGGACACGATTGCGATGTTCAGGTTTGTCGAGCAGTAATCGGCGATGCGAGCCGCCTCCTACAAATGAAAGAAGACGCATGCCATGATGCACCTTACGTCTGGCATTGTCTTTCCCCGAAATGTGAAGCTGTTAAGCAGAAGTCAACCATGGAGTCATTTGGACTTCACCATTTGCGTGAACTGTGCGGAAACCACCAGCCGAAGGAACGAGCTTCAGGATCGTCTTCAGGGCGAGATTTGGCAAGATCGGCCGGGCAGTGCGTTCGCAAGCGGAGTTTGGGAACAAGGTTCATCCCGGTGGCGTGGCGGCCCTCACCCCCGGCCCCTCGCCCGGAAGGAGAGGGGAGAATTTTACTTTCCCGCCAGCCGTTTGGCGGCGGCCTGGTCGATGCAGATGCGGCGGATGGCGGTCGCGTGGCCGGTTTGCGGATCGACGTCCACGATGCTGCCGCTGAGGCGGACGTCGCCGGTGGCCACGTCGTAATGGGTGGGACGAAACGTGCGGACGGTTTCCATCACCCGGTCGATCCGCCGGCCGAGGATGCTGTCGTAGGGGCCGGTCATGCCGACGTCGCACTGGAAGGCCGTTCCGCCCGGCAGGAGGCACTCGTCGGCCGTGGGGACGTGGGTGTGGGTGCCCAGCACGGCGGCGACCCGCCCGTCGAGGTGCCGGCCCATCAGTTGCTTGTCGCTGGTCGCCTCGGCGTGAAAATCGACCAGCACCACCTTCACGTCGGCCGGCAACGCGGCCAGCACCCGGTCGGCGGCCTGGAAGGGGCAATCGACCGGCGGCATGAAGACCCGGCCCTGGAGCACGAACACCGCCACGCCCACTCCCCGGCGGGCCTTCAGGACCATGAAATCGTGGCCCGGCGCCAGCGCCGGGTAGTTGGCCGGCCGGACCAGCCGCCGCTCGCTTTGCAGGATCGAAAACACCTCGCGGCGTTTGAAGCAGTGGTCGCCCAGCGTGATGCCGTCGATGCCGGCGTCCAGCAGTTCGTGATACATCGGCGGCGTCAGGCCCGAGCCGCCGGCGGAGTTCTCGGCGTTGGCCACGACCAGGTCGAGGTCCTCCTCGACGCGCAGCGGCCGAATGGCCTGGGTGCAGATCTGCCGGCCGGGCTTGCCCACGATGTCGCCGATGAAGAGGATTCGCAGTTTATTAAGGGCTCTAGGCCATTTCCACGTGTCTGGTTTCCCGCAAAACGGTCACTTTTATCTCGCCGGGGTAAGTGCAGCTGCTGCTCGAAGGCGGAGGCGATGTCGTGGCAGATTTTAGCGGCCGATTCGTCGCTGGTCTCCTTGGCGCTGACAATCACCCGCAACTCGCGGCCGGCCTGGATGGCGTAGGCCTGCTCCACGCCGGCGAAATTGTTGGCGATCGACTCCAATTCCTCCATCCGTTTGACGTAGCGTTCGAGGGTTTCGCGGCGGGCGCCGGGCGCGAGGCGCTGCAGGCGTCGGCCGTGGCCACCAGGATGGTGTAGGGATTCTCCAGGCGGAGGTCGTCGTGGTGGCCCATGGCGGCGCGGATCACCTCGGGCTTTTCGCCGTAGCGTTTCAACAGGTCGGCGCCGATTTTCGGATGCCCGCCCTCGATCTCGTGATCGGCGGCCTTGCCGACGTCGTGCAGCAGTCCGCAGCGCCGGGCGAGCTTGCCGTCGTAGCCCAACTCGTCGGCCAACATGCCGGCGATGAAGGCCACCTCGATCGAGTGCCGCAGCACGTTCTGGCTGTAGCTGGTGCGGAAATGCAGCCGTCCGAGCAGGTTCACCAACCGTTCGTGCAGGCCGTGGACGTCGGCCTCCTGGCAGGCCTGCTCGCCCAGCTTCTGGATGTGCCGTTCGAGCTCGCGCTGCGTGCCGGAGACGATCTCTTCGATCCGGGTGGGGTGGATGCGTCCGTCGGCGATCAATTTTTCGAGCGAGAGGCGGGCGACCTCGCGGCGGATCATGTCGAAGGCGCTGACGATCACCACGCCCGGCGTGTCGTCGATGATCACGTCCACGCCGGTGGCCTTCTCGAAGGCGCGGATGTTTCGGCCCTCGCGGCCGATAATGCGGCCCTTCATTTCGTCGTTGGGGATGCCCACCGTGCTGGTCGTGGTCTCGGCGGTATGGGCGGCGGCGAACCGCTGCAAGGAAGTCAGCAGCACCTCGCGGGTCTTCTGCTCACAGGTCTCGGCGAGGCGGTTTTCGTGGGCCATGATCGCCGCCCCCGTCTCCTTCTGCAGTTGCTCGTCGAGGATTTCCAGCAGCCGCCGGGTGGCCTCCTCCTTGTTCAGTCCGCTCAGTTCGTGCAGGGTCTGCCGCTGCATGTCCAGCAGTTTCGAGAGCTCTTCCCGACGGCGGTTGGAGTCCTGAATCCGCTCGGTGAGCTTGCGCTGCGTGCTTTCGACCATCTTCTCCTGTTTCCGCAGCACCTCGGCCTGTTCTTCGAGGGTGTCCTGCCGTTTGTCCAACAGCCGTTCGCGTTCGTGCAGCTCGCCGCGGAGCCGGCGGAGCTCCTTCTCGCTTTCGGCCTGCTGCTTCAGGGCCGACTCCTTGATCTCCAACTCGGCCTCGCGGCGGCGGTTTTCGACCTCGATCTGGGACTTGCGGACGATCTCCCGCGCCTCGGATTCGGCGTCCCGGCGGCGGAGTCGATCCAGCAGCCGGTAAAGCAGAAACGTCAACGCGGACGCCATCACGGCAACCACGATGACGATTATGATTAGATATGCATTTCCATTCACTATCACGCTCCCCGTAAACCCGGCGGGGCCGGAAGCGCACGGCTGCAAGCCGACGAAGAACGAACTGCCGAGTGGAGATCGGGCGAAACGGTTCGGGCGTGCGGCGCGGCGGAATCGTCTGCCGCGCGGACAGCGGAAAAACGCCTTCTCCGCCGGGGACAAGACAAACCGGCTAAACCCGTCGGAACGTCGCCTTATTGCCCGCCGTGTGGCGGGGTCTTAAGCCGCGTCGTTTTGACGCGCCTCGGGGGCGTGGATTCCGAAAATGTGAGTCCATAGTAAACAGGTTCAAGCCGCATTGTAATCCAGCCGATGCCGGGGGGTGTCGCCGCCCGAGGGCAGCCGACCCGTTGTGGAGGGCGGTCGGCAAGGGCCGGAACCAGGAGGTTCCCCGTCCGGCGGGGTAAAAAGCCCGCCAGACATAAGCCCGCCAGCCAAAGGACAATGATCGCAAACAGTTCCATCGTCGTTAGTAACCCCGGCCATCGGATGGTTCTTGCCGCCAATTACGCCACAAAAACCGAAATCACCCGGAAAGCACTCAATCAGTATGTCGTTCGTCGACTTCGGCCGGCAGCTTGGCCCACCGAAGACACTATTTAATTACCTAAGATAATCTTAACAGAGATGAATTAAACTGCAACTGGAGTTTCCCGGCCTGAGCTGGATAGCTTCTTGCCGGACAGCGGTTTATTTCGATCGCGCAGGAAAACGGGGGGGAAGCATGGCTGCGGTGGACGGAGGGTGTCGGGGGGGATGCAAAACGTCCCGCCCAAGACAGTTGTCTTGCCGGTTGGCGGGAAGTAGACTGCTTTGCCATAATCTGTTCTCTTCATTTCACTAGCCACTAACCACTAGCTACTAGCCACCGTCCCACTCCCGACCATGCCCCATCCGCTTGAAAGCAAACTGGCGGCAGCTTGGCCCCCCTCCGATTGGGCCGACGTGACGATCGTGGCGGCGGTTTCGGGGGGGGCCGACAGCGTGGCGCTGCTGCGGGCCTTGACGGCCGTCAGAATCGCCGGCGAGGGACGCGTCTCGGCCGCTCACCTGAACCACCGGCTGCGGCCCGAGGCCGACCACGACGAGCGATTCGTGGTCGACTTGTGCCGCCGTCTGGGTGTGGTCTGCGAGGTCGGACATGTCGATGTCCGCCGCGCAGCCGCCGAAGCGGGCGAGGGCCTCGAAGCCGCCGCCCGGCGCTGCCGCTATCGCTTCCTGCAAGAGGCGGCCGGCCGGCTCGGCGCCCGGTTCGTCGTCACCGCCCATACGGCCGACGATCAGGCCGAGACGATCCTGCATCGGATCGTGCGGGGCACCGGCATCCGCGGACTGGCGGGGATGGCGCGGGTCAGAACCCTGGGACACGCCTCGCTGGTGCGTCCCCTGCTGGGCATCCGGCGGGCGGAGTTGATCGCCTACCTCGACGAGTTGGGCCAGCCCTATCGCCGCGACTCGAGCAACGCCGACCGGCGCTTCACCCGCAATCGAATCCGCCTGGAACTGCTGCCGCGGCTGCGCGAGCGCTTTAATCCCGAGATCGAGGAAGCCCTGCTGCGGCTCGGCACTCTGGCCGGCGAGGCCCAAGCCCTGGTCGATTCCCTGGTCGGCGAGTTGTCGGAGCGCTGCGTGCGGGACGAAGGCCCGAACGCGACGAGCGTCGATCTGAGCGCCCTGGAGGGACGGCCGCGGTACTCCGTCCGGGAGTTGTTGATGTCCGTGTGGCGGCGGATGAACTGGCCTCTGCAGGCGATGGGCATGGCGCAGTGGGACGAACTGGCCGGACTGGCCGCGTTGCCGGCGACTACCGCGCGGCGTGATTTTCCCGGCGGCGTGGCCGTGGAGATCGCCGACGGCCGGATGCGGTTGAGCCGCATGGTTTAGCCCCCGGCATGGTTTGCCGTTCCGTGCCACAAAGCCGCGACCGGTGGTCACGCCGTTCGGGAATGCGCATCGGACGGCAATGCCGGAGCGACCAACGGTCGCGGCTTTTTGATTTCAATTATGGCCGGCGCGAAGGCAGATTCGTTTGCCGGGGGTTGGCGGCGCCGTTCCGCGTCTTGACTCGCTTGGTCGGCTCGCGTTTGCCGATCAGCCACAGCAGAATCGGGGCGGCGATGTAGATCGAGCTGTACGTGCCGGTGAGCACGCCCACGATCAGGGTAAAGGCGAAGCCGTGAATCGCCTCGCCGCCCTGGATGTAGAGCACGACGACCACCAACAGCACGGTAAAGGAGGTCAATAAGGTGCGGGAGAGGGTCTGGTTGGTGCTCAGGTTGACCATCTCGCGGGTGAGGTTGGGGTCTTTTCCGCGGACCTCGCGGATGCGGTCGAAGATGACGATCGTGTCGTTGACCGAATAGCCGATGATCGTCAGGAACGCGGCCACAATGGGCAGGTTGATCTTGAACGCATCGATCATCAGGAAACTCAGGTATGGGGCGACGTAGATGCTGACCGCGACGGCCCCCAACATGATCAACACGTCGTGGATCAGGGCCGCCACGGCCGCCAGACCGAAGGCCACGCCCTGGAACCGTATCCAGAGGTAGATGATGATGCACAACCAGCTTGCGGTCAGGGCGGCGATGGCCAACTGCCGCGTGTTGCCGGCCACCGTTGTGCCGATGCGGTTGGAGGTGGGGAAGGTCGGATTGTCGGCGAGATAGGTTTTCATGCTGTCCAGCAGGGATTGGACCTGCTTTTGCGGGAGCATGATTTTCAGGGTCCAGTCGGCATACCTGTTGCTTTCGCCGGCCGTATATTTTTCGTTGGTGATGTCGTAGGAAACCCCTTCCAGCGACAGTCCCGCCTTATCCAGGGCCGTGCCCAAATACTGCTCGACGGCTTTGTGGTTCACCGGCGAGAGAAAGGTCAGTTGGGAACTGACGCCGCCGGCATAGGGGTCGGGTTCGGCAAGGTTTCTTTTGTCCGCGGCGGACGGCTTGGCGGCCTCCGCGGGGAGCGGTTTTCGGGGAACGGCTTTTGGCGGCGGTACTTCGACGGATTGAGGCTTTTCCGCCGCCGCCGACGGCTTTGCCGGCGCGGCTTCAGGCGCGGCCGCCTTCGGCGGTATCGCATTTTTTTGCACAGCCGAGGGCGGCTGTGCTACATTTTCGGCGGCCGGTTCGTCAGCCGCGGGCGCCTTCGGATCGGCGGCCAACATCAGGGCCAGGGCTTGATTGCCGCTGAAGGCCAGCATGTTCCGCGGCGGCAGGTCGAGCCGCGATTGCTTGCCGGCGGGCGGCGGCGACGGTTTTGCCTTCTCTGAGCCCGCTTTGGGAACAGCCGGCTTCGCCGGCGGCGGGCTGGTTTTCTCCGCCGGGGGCTGCTCCGTTTTGGGAGGCGGGGTCTTGGCGGCGGGCGCCTTTTCGGACGGAAGCGCGGCTCGCCCGCCGGCGGGAATCAGTTCCGGCGGCGTGAACGCGAGTGAATTCCGCTTGAGTTTGTCGCCGAAGACCTTCCTCAGCTCGATCTTGACCTTATCGATGTCCATTTCCGAGGTGTTGATCATGAACCGAAGCCCCGGCGCCTCGTTCTTGAGGCTTACCTCGGTAATCGCCAGATCGGGGAGCCGATCGGGATCGGATGCGGGGCGGTCGTTCAGATCACGGCGCACCGCGTTGATCTCTTGCGGTTGATTGAACTCCGCCTGGACCGATACGCCGCCGGTGAAGTCGATGTCGAACAGGCTCTTGCCGCGTTCGATCGAGACCGCTATCGCCATGATGATGAACAGAGCCGACGCCACGATCGTGTAGCGGAACAACCGCATGAAGTCGATGTTCGTGTGTCCGATCAAGTGCATCATCTTGACTTCGGTGATCCAATGGCGTTTCTCGGCGACGTCGAAGATCACCCGGGCGACGAAGATCGAGGTGTACATGCTGATCGTCACGCCGATGAACAGCGGCACGGCGAAGCCCTTCACCTGGTCGGTGCCGATGACGTAGAGCACGGTGGCCGCGATCAGCGTGGTCAGGTTGGCGTCGATGATGGTGGTGCTCGCCCGCTGGAAGGCGTTGCGGATGGCCATCCGCAGGGCGGCGCCGCGGGCCAATTCCTCGCGGAGCCGCTCGAACACCAGCACGTTGTTGTCCACGGCCATGCCCACCGTCAGCGCCAGGCCGGCGAAACCGGTCAGGGTGAAGACCGCCTTGACCGAGAGCATGATGGCGAAGAGGATCAGCATGTTCAGCAACAAGGCGAAGTCGGCCACGATGCCGCTGAAACGATAGTACCAGAGCATGAACAAGGGGATCAGGATCGAGGCGATGATCATCGCCTGGGTGCTCTTGGTGATCGTGTCCTGGCCCAGCGTGGGACCGCTGTAGAGCTTGCTGATCGGCTCCTTGGCAAGGGCGGCGGGCAGGCTCCCCGCCTTGAGCACGTTGACCAGGTTGGTCACTGTGTCCTTGGTGAAAGTGCCGGTGATTTCGCCGTTCCGATAGATGATGCTGTTCAATTGCGGGGCGGAGTACAACACGTCGTCGAGGATGATCGCCAGCCGGTAATGGAAACCGGTCTGCTCGTCGGGGAGGTGGCTGCCGGTCATTTCCCCGAACCGCCGCCCGCCTTCCTCGTTGAAGGTGAAGTTCACGCAGGGCCGGCCCTTCTCGTCGGCGCCTGAGCGGGCGTCGGTCAGATAGGCGCCGGTAATGTTCAGGTCGTCGTTCTTGACCAGGACCTCGGTAACTTCGGCTTTGCCCTGCTTTACCTTGCGAACGCCAATCTGAGAATCGTTGGCGATACTGCCCGCTTCTTCCTCTTTGACGGGCACCCACCACGCCACCAGCTTGCCCGCCGCGTTCAGCAGCTTCGACCGTTTCGGATCGGCCAAGGCCCGTTCGATCAGGTCCTTGTCGTCGCGCGTATTCGCCAGGATGCGGAACTGCAGGTTTCCGGTGGTGGTGATGAGCCGTTCCAGCCGCTGGACCTCGGCCTCGTCGACCTCGGGCACGATCACCTCGATCTGTTCGAGGCCGTACTTGCGGATGGTGATTTCCTTGTGTCCGCCGGGATTGACGCGGCGCTGGATGGCTTCGATCAGATCGTCCATGTTCACGGAGCCGGCGCCCTTCTGCGTCTGGTCGACCTCGTAGACCAGGATCACACCCCCTTTCAGGTCGATGCCCAACTTCAGCTTCGGCCCCAGCAGCAATATCGCCACGCTGGCCAGGAGGCTGAACAGGATCAGGCTGATCTTCCAGCCGTGGTCGGGCATGCGCAACTTTTTGCCCAAGTAGTTGCCCAAGAATAACGACACCGCTATTACGGCCGCCGCGACCAGCAAAGAGATATACCAGGGGAGCCCGGTCGGCTTCGGCTCCGCGACCTGGGCGAACAAGGGATTAACGAACCAAGACATGACCAGTGGTTTCCTGAATAGTTTACTTGTTGTCGGCAGTAGGGTGGGTCAAGCGAAGCGATGACCCACCACAATGCTAATCTTTTCCATTATTTTCCAATGGTGGGGCATCGCTTCGCTTGACCCACCCTACGGCTACTTGTTGTCGGACTGGTCCGACGCCCCTTCGCCCAGCACGCGGGCGATCGAGCTGAACGTCAGCCTCAGTTTGGTGTTAGTGGCCTCGTCGACCTTGACGGTAATCTCGTCGGCGTCGCGGTTGACGTTGGCGACCACCCCGTAGATGCCGCCGGCCGTGAGCACGCGGTCGTTTTTCTTCACCGCGCCGAGCATGTCCTTGCGCCGGGCCTGCTCGCGCCGCTGCGGACGGATCAGGAGGAAATAGAAGAGGACGAAAATGGCGACAAACGGCAGCAGCATATTTAACATGCTGCCCGCCGGCGCGGCGTCCTT
This sequence comes from uncultured Planctomycetota bacterium, assembly GCA_963733145.1. GTDB lineage: Bacteria > Planctomycetota > Planctomycetia > Pirellulales > Thermoguttaceae > JAHIKV01. Next base: position 393,080 of record CAVTCJ010000001.1, read on the forward strand.
CGCGGGCGCCGCATTGTCGGCGGCGAACAACGCCACCCCGGAAGCCAATCCGATTAGTGTCGATCCCACAGCTATACCTCCCTAACTAGAGATTCATAAGCCTATCATCATAAGCTGTTGCCCCATAAGCGGCAAGGGGAGATGGGCGGCAATCGCATTTTGCCGTCCCGACGTGATTTTCGCCGCAAATCCCCCGATTTCAGATGTGATACATCCGCTCGTCGTGTTCCTTCGCCCGCTCCAACAGGTCGGCCAAGGTAATCTCGTCGAGCATCTTCCGCTCGACGGCGGCAGACGTCCTGCCACGCCTGGACGAGGGTCTGCACGAAGGGAGAATCGGGCGAGGCGCTGCTTTTCGGACCATTCCCGTCCGGGCAGCCGTCGATAACGTCCACGATTTGTCGCAGCGAGATCGACTGGGGGGCCGCGGCGAGCCGATACCCGCCGGCCGCTCCCCTGACGCTGGCGACCAGCCCCGCCCCCTTTAGCTGTAGTAGAATCTGCACCAGAAACCGGGGCGGTACACCGTGCCGCTCGGCAATCTCGCGGATTCGAACCGTCGCACCCGAGGCATAACGCGACGCCAACTCCAACATGGCGACGCTGGCGTATTCCGTCTTGGCGGATAGTTTCACTCCCTCTCTCCTTCCGACGCACTGAATTATATAAAAGATGGTAAACATTGTCCACAATCTCTCCGGGTACTTGACCTTCGACCCGGAAATGGCCACTATGACAAGCGCGATTTCGGGAGGATTTCGGCCCGTCAAGCCCCGGCGTCCACGCCGGGACGAACCCGCCATCCCACGGGGAATTGCCGCCCGGCGTGGACGCCGGGGATAAACGCGTCTATTTCGTGCTCGCGCGACTTCGCATGGCCGGCAACGTTTCGACGCACTTCAAAAAAGGCGGTAATCAACTATGACCGAGAAGGCTTATCTGGCGGTTGACATGGGCGCTTCCAGCGGACGGCACGTGCTGGGGCTTTTCGACGGATCGCGGTTGCGGCTCGAAGAGGTCTACCGCTTCGAGAACGGACCGGTCGAGGTCGGCGGCCGCCTCTATTGGGACCTCCTCGGCCAGTGGACCCACGTGCGGCACGGGCTCCGGGCGGCGGCCGAGCGGCGCCGGCAGATCGCCAGCGTCGGCGTCGATACCTGGGGCGTCGATTTCGGCCTGCTCGGCCCACGGCGACGAATTGCTCGGCAATCCCTACCATTACCGCGACGCGCGGACCAACGGCATGATGGAGCGGGCCTTCGCCATCGTTCCCCGCGAGGAGATCTTCCGCCACACCGGCTTGCAGTTCATGCAGTTCAACACGCTCTATCAACTGCTGGCGATGAAACTGGCCGGCTCGCCGCTGCTGGACGTGGCCGAGACGCTGCTGATGGTGCCCGACCTGTTCCACTGGCTGCTGACCGGCGTGAAGTGCAACGAGATGACCGAGGCCAGCACGAGCCAGTTTTACAATCCGCTCAGAGGCGGCTGGGCCGACGGAGCTGCTGGAAAAGTTTTCGCTGCCCACGCGGTTTCTCGGCCGGATCGAGCAGCCGGGGACGACGCTCGGCCCGTTGCGGGCGAATCTGGCCGCCGAGACCGGGCTGGAGGGGACCAAGGTCGTCCTGCCCGGCTCGCACGATACGGCCAGCGCGGTGATGGCCGTCCCGGCGGCGAGCCACGCCGGCGAGCGGCCCGACTGGTGCTACATCAGCCTCGGCACCTGGGCCTTGATGGGCGTCGAGTCGCCCCGGCCGGTGGTCAACGACGCCGTGCTGCGGCTCAATTTCACCAACGAAGGGGGCGTCGGCGGCACGACCCGGCTGCTGAAAAACATCGCCGGCCTGTGGCTCGTGCAGGAGTGCCGCCGGGCCTGGAACCTCGGCCGGGGCGAACCTCGATTGGGAGGCCCTCAACCAACTCAGCGCCGCCGCGCCGCCGTTGCAGCGGTTTGTCAATCCGGACGCGGCCGAGTTCCTCGCCCCCGGCGACATGCCCGCTGCAATTGCCGAGTTCTGCCGCCGCACGGGCCAGACCGCGCCCGAGGACAAGGGCGCCGTGCTGCGCTGCGCGCTGGAGAGCATCGCCATGAAGTTCCGCCAGGTCTTCGGGCATGTGCGAGGAGCTGTCCGGCGGGCGGATCGAGACGATCCACATCGTCGGCGGCGGCACGCAAGAACCGCCAGCTCTGCCAGGCCGCGGCCGACGCCTGCGGCCGCCGCGTGGTCACCGGTCCGATCGAGGCCACGGCGGTCGGCAATCTGATGATGCAGGCGATCGCCGACGGCGACGTATCATCCATCGCCGAAGCCCGCGAGATTATCCGCCGCAGCTTCCCCGTCGAGGAATACACCCCGCAGAACACGGCGGCGTGGGACGAGGGGTTCGAGCGGTTTACGAAAGTGGTTAGTACGTAAGACCATTGAGGCTTCGCAGAGCCATTCGTTTTACTGTTTGACTCGGGATAATTGCTGTTGGAGGGTATGAATATGAATGACAGAATCAACAATTTTATTCGCCGTCTTTCATTCCTCCCGCCGCTGCCTGGACGGTGCTCATTTTGTCGTCGGCCGTACCATGTTGCCGGTCCATTCGCTGAAGGCCACAAGTCGGTGTTGATCTGTGGAGACTGTGCCATTAGATGTAGCGAGTTGATTGCCCAGGAGCGGGAGAAAATGCTTACCGGAAGTGCTGCCGTTGATTCCGTAAACACATGTGATGATGGTCCGTCCATCTAGCCGGGAACGAACAAAGCAGGTAATTAAGCGGGATCCCAAAACTGCTTGTTTGTTGTTCGGAGCGTTTCGTTTGTGTATTTGGTCATTACTTGAGGGAAGACGATGAAGAAATCACGGCAACAAAAATCTGGTGAGCTTTCGCGGCGCACGGCTCAGCCTGTCGCGCCATCGACCGACCGGCTGCTGGCCGATGTCCGGGAAATGATCGAAGCGGCCCGGCAGCACGTGGCCCAGGCCGTCAATGTGGGTTTGGTTGCTTTAAACTGGCACGTGGGGAAAAGAGTCGGGCAAGATATTCTCCGCAAACAGCGAGCGGAATACGGAAAACAAATTGTCGCTACACTGTCGCGACAATTGGTCCCGGAGTATGGGAGGGGATTTTCCGAAAAGGGGTTGTGGCACATGGTCCAGTTTGCCGAACGATTTCCGGACGAGCAGATTGTCGCTACACTGTCGCAACAATTGGGCTGGAGCCATTTCAAGGAAATCCTCCCCTTGGACGAACAACTCCAGAGTGATTTCTACGCGGAAATGTGCCGCATCGAACGTTGGAGTGTTCGCGTTTTGCGGTCCAAGATTCAGGGAATGCTCTTTGAACGCACCGCCATCAGCAAGAAACCGGAGGAAGTAATTCGGCGGGACTTGCAGGCCCTCCGCGAGGAAGACCGCTTGTCGCCGGACCTGGTCTTCCGCGATCCGTACATCCTCGATTTTCTCGGGCTGAAGGACGTTTACGCCGAGCGCGATCTGGAGCAGGCGATCTTGCGCGAACTAGAGGCGTTCATTCAGGAACTCGGCACCGATTTCGCCTTTGTCGCCCGGCAGAAGCGAATCTCCGTCGATCACGAGGACTATTATCTCGACCTGCTTTTCTACCATCGCCGGCTGCGGCGGCTGGTGGCCATCGACTTGAAGCTCGGCCGGTTCCAGGCCGCCGACAAGGGGCAGATGGAACTTTACCTGCGCTGGCTGCAAAAACATGAGAGCCGCCCGGACGAGGAACCGCCCGTCGGCTTGATCCTGTGCGCCGGCAAGTCGGCGGAGCACGTTCGGCTCTTGCGGATGGAGGCGGCCGGCATTCGCGTGGCGCAATACATGACGGAATTGCCGCCCAAGGAACTGCTGGAGCGGAAGTTGCACGACGCCGTCCGGTTGGCCCGGGAGCAACTTGCCCGACGCGCGGAATTGGCGGAGAGTCCGTCAAAACCCGCGAAGCCATCGAAGACACGCCGCCGGAAGAAGAAACGTTCGTAATCCTACCTGTCTATTATTGGAGCCACACATAATGATTCGCGTTGGCATAGCGGGCATCGGGTTCATGGGCATGACCCATTTCAACGCCTATCGGAAAATCCGCGGCGCGAAGGTCGCGGCGCTCTGCGAACAGGACACCAAGCGGCTGGCCGGCGATTGGCGGTCGATCAAGGGCAACTTTGGCCCGCGGGGCGAAATCGTGGACCTCGCCGGTATCAATCGCTATCGGGACATCGACGAGATGCTCTGCGACGGGCGACTCGACCTGATCGACGTCTGCCTGCCGCCAGACTGGCACGCGGAGGTCGTTGTGGCTGCGCTCGAGGCGGGCAAACACGTCTTCTGCGAAAAGCCGATCGCCCTGACTCCATCCGACGCCGACCGCATGGTCCGCGCGGCCGAGCGGGCCGGGCGGTTGTTGATGATCGGGCACGTCCTGCCTTTCTTCCCCGAGTACCAGTTCGCCTATCGGGCGATCGAAAGCGGCAAGTACGGCGCACCGCTGGGCGGGCATTTCAAGCGGATCATCTCCGATCCCGACTGGCTGCCCAATTTCTACAACCCGGAAAAGATCGGCGGGCCGATGCTAGACCTCCACGTCCACGACGCCCATTTCATCCGCCTGATTTTCGGCATGCCCCGGGCGGTGCATTGCGTGGGCACGATGCGCGGCGCGGTGGCCGAACGGTTCTCCACGCAGTTTCTTTACGATCCGCCGCGGATGGTTACGGCCGCCGGCGGCGTGATCGACCAGCAGGGCCGCCCCTTCACGCACGGCTTCGAGATCTATCTGGAGCGGGCCACGCTGCTGTTCGACTACATGGCGTTGCCCAAGCTGGGCGATGCGCTCACGCCGCTCACGCTGTTGACCAACGACGGCCGGGCGACGCGGCCGAAGCTCGGCTCGGGCGATCCCTGCGAGGGCTTCGTCGCCGAGTTGACCGAGGCGGTCCGCTCAGTCCGCACCGGCGAGGAGTCGCCGCTGTTGGCCGGCCGGTTGGCCCGCGACGCCGTGCTGCTCTGCCAGAAACAGAACCGAGTCGTTGCAGAAGGGCCGGGCGGTCAAGGTATCGTAAACCCAGGGCTACAATTTTCATCCGTTCACAGGGGACTGTTTCAATTTTCGCGGCGCGAGGGACATCGCCGCGCAAATTAGCTTTGCCGCCGCGGAAATGGGACTGTCCCCCTGGGGCGGCTCGTAATCCAACGGCCACGATTTTGATCCCCAAGCAACAGCGGTTGACGACGGCCCGCGGTTGCCGGACAATAGGGGGTTATGGACAACGATTCAAATATCGGCATTTGGCTGATCGGAGCCCGGGGCGGCGTGGCCTCGACGGCCATTCTCGGTCTGGCGGCCATCAAGCGGGGATTGATCGGTTCGGCGGGTTTGGTTAGTCAGTTGCCCCAGTTTCAACGGCTTGAGTTGGCCGACTGGGGCCGCTTTGTGGTCGGGGGGCACGAGATTCGCCGCGCACCCGCTGGTCGGCGAAGTCGCCCAGATTGCCGATCAAACCCGCATCCCCATGACCGGCCTGCTCGAAAAGTGCCGGCCCGAACTGGAAGAGATCGACCGCCGCATCCGCCCGGGCACGACCACCGGCGTGGGCGAGACGATCGCCTCGCTGGCCGACCTCGATCTGCCCCATGACGAGACGCCGCGCCGGACCATCGAGCGGCTGGCCGGCGACATGGCCGAGTTCGTCCGCGCCGAAAAGATCGGGCATCTGGTGGTGGTCAATGTCTCCTCGACCGAGCCGGCGGCCGATGTTTCCCGGCTGCCGTCGACCTGGGCGGAATCTGGACCGCTGCTGGATGATCGCGAACAATTGATTGTCCTCTTGCCGGCCAGTTCGCTGTACGCCATTGCCGCACTGGGCGCGGGCCATTCGTTCGTCAACTTCACCCCCTCGCTCGGCGCCTCGCCGGCGGCCATCGACGAGCTTGCCCGGCTCCAGCGGGCCTGCCATTACGGCTGCGACGGCAAGACCGGCGAAACGCTGATGAAGAGCGTGCTGGCCCCGATGTTCGCCCGGCGAAACCTGCAAGTCCTCAGTTGGGTCGGCCACAACATCTTCGGAAACATGGACGGCCAGGTGCTCAACGATCCGGCCAACAAGCGGTCGAAGGTCGCCAGCAAGGACCATCTGCTCCGCGAAATCCTGGGCTACAAGCCGAACACGCTGGTCTCGATCGAGTATCTGCCCGACCTGGGCGACTGGAAGACCGCCTGGGACCACATCCACTTCGCCGGTTTTCTGGGAGTGCCGATGACCCTGCAATTCACCTGGCAGGGGAGCGATTCGGTGCTGGCCGCGCCGCTGGTCCTGGACCTGGTGCGGCTGACCGAGCTGGCCCATCGCCACGGCCACGTCGGGCAGATGCGTTTTCTGGCGAGTTTTTTCAAAAGCCCCTACGGCGTCGCCGAACACTGCTTCGACCGGCAGTTCGAGGCCCTCGAACAATGGGCCGCGGAGTGCGAAACCGCAAGCGGCCAATAGACCTCTAACCAATATCCACTCACTTGCCTCAATCAAAAAAACCATCGCCGCGTCGCCGTAAAAAACCCTCGCCGGATGGCGGAGCAACCGCTCCGGCCGCGTCCGGCTTTGCCGGAATGGGTCTCTCGAAAACGATGCTCGCCGCTCTGAATGAAGCGGAATATCTCGACCCCACGCCGATCCAGGCCGGGCTGATCCCCCGCGCCCTGGAAGACATCGACCTGATGGGCCAGGCGCAGACGGGCACCGGCAAGACCGCCGCCTTCTGCATTCCCATCCTGGAACGCCTCAAGTCCCGCGCAGAGGCGGAATGGGTGCAGGCCCTGGTCCTGCTGCCCACCCGCGAGTTGGCCGTCCAGGTCCGCGACGAGTGCGTCAAGCTGGCCTTCGGCCGCGACACAAGCGTGGTGGCCGTCTACGGCGGCAAGCCGATCCGCCAACAAGTCGAGCATCTCCGCCGCGGCGCGGAGATCGTCGTCGGCACGCCGGGCCGGATCATGGACCTGATGAACCGCGGCTCGCTGGTCCTGGGCTACGTCCGCTTCGTCGTGCTCGACGAGGCCGACCGGATGCTGGACATCGGCTTCCGGCCGGACATCGAAAAGATCCTCCGCCGCTGTCCCCAGGCGCGGCAGACGCTGCTGCTCAGCGCCACCATCCCCCCGCCGGTCAAGCGGCTGGCCGAGCGCTACATGCGCGACCCGGAAATGGTCGATTTCTCCACCAAGGACCTGGCCGTCGAGACGATCGAGCAGTCGTACTTCACGGTCGACGCCGAGCGGAAGTACGACCTGCTGGTGAAGCTGATCGAGCGCGAGCGGCCGCAGCAGGCGATCGTCTTCTGCCGCACCAAGCGGGGCACCGACAAGGTCGGCCGCCGGCTCGGCCAAACTTTCCGCGACGTGGACACCATCCACGGCGACCTGCAACAACGCACGCGCGACAAGGTGATGCGCAGCTTCCGCGACGGCAAGACGAAGATCCTGGTGGCCACCGACGTGGTGGGCCGGGGCATCGACGTGACCAGCATCTCGCACATCATCAACTACGACATCCCCCAGTTCTGCGACGATTACGTGCATCGCGTCGGCCGCACCGGACGGATGGGCCGCGAGGGCATCGCCTTCACCTTCGTCACGCCCGAGGAAGGCAACGAGCTGACCCGCATCGAGATGCGGATCAACCGGCTGCTGAAGCGGGACGAGGTGCCGGGCTTCGTGGCCTTGGCCAAGCCGCAGCCGACCGACGATTTCGACGCCGAGTCGGGCGAGCCGCCCGAGCCGCCCGCCCCGAAGCCGGTCTTCGGCCGCCGCACCCACCGCATCCGCCGGGCGCTGTGAGCCGTGAGGGGACTGTCCCCCTCATGTCCTCGTCGCAATGAGGCCCGTCACCACCCTATCCTCTCGCCACCGGCCCGGGTGAACATTGCTCGTAATGCGGCGACGTCCTTCGCGTTCTGCGGCCACTTGAACCAACTGACGGAGCCGTCGCAGAGCGCCGCCGAGGAGCTGCCGCCGAAGAAACGGCCAAGGCCCTTGGCTGGGTCCTTGGGATCGAACGGCCAATCGTCCGGCCTGGTCCAGATCACTGCCTGTCGGTCGTCCACCGTGACGACCATGATTGTGTTCGACGCCCCGTCTTTGATATCATTGAACGCGGTAGGTTTCTCGGCATCGAAAACGGCGCCGTTTCCGACCGGAAGCAGATAGTTCGTCCGGCCCCCCTCGGTTTTGGAAAGCGGCAAGCGGTAGACCGACGGCACGTCGTCGATCAGCGTGCGATTGTGCGGGCTGTCCCACGGCTCGTCCAGATGGAACCGTTTGAAAAGAGCGCCTTGCCCGAGGTAAGGCAAAATGAGGACCCGCCAGCTCAAAAGCGGCTGGCCGTCTGGACCGCGGCTGGCCGGCAAGGGGAAATGCTTGTTTGCCCCGTAGTAATTGTGCATGGCCAAAGCGATGTTCTTCAGATCGTTGGTGGACGCGACGCGCGCCTCGGACTCCCGCAACGGCAGCAACAGGGCGGTTAACGTCTTTTCAAGTGCATCACTCTTCTCGTCTGCAGACACGATCAGCCGATCCCCCTCGACCTTTGGCGTCAGAAGAGCGATGATAGCTCCGACGTCCGGCACGCGTTTTCGCACGTCCGGTCGCCCGGCAACTAGCCGCAGCAGGTCGATCAGTTTCGCGCGCAATGATTCGGCGGCTTTGGCGTCCTCCGACTGGATCACCAGCCGGAATGCCTTGCGCGGAGCAAGCGTCGATTCCGATCGCGGCCCAGCAAATACCGCGAGTCAGGATCGAGCTTGGGCCGCCGCCAAGGCCCTTGGGCAGTTGCGGCAGTAGTTCGTCGACGACGCGGCGCGTATCGGGGGGAGGAATCAGAAGGACCTGGGCGGCGGAATCGCCCGCCGCCTCGAAGGCCGCGGTCAACTCGGGACGCTCCACCGGCTGAAATTGTTTTGACGCCGGCCCAATCACCAGAAGATCTCCGATCCGCCGGCCCTCGCCTGCCCGAAGTTTCAGGGCCGCGCGAAATGCCTTCTCTTGCTCGTTGGACGAGACAGGCACGGCCATCAGCATCCGAGAGTTGGGGGCCAACAGGGCAATAGGAGACGCGACCAGGTAGACGTCTTTGACGCCCGCGGGCACGAGTCCGTCCGTTTGCCGGCTCCCCCTCTCCAGCGGCGCAACCAGTCGAATGTTGCTGAGAAAGTCGAACATTGGTTGAGGGGGCACACGGGAAATGTCGATGTGAACGACCACCGCCGTGTCGCTCTCGACGAGTGGTGCTATCGCTTTCGCCTGGGCGGCGGCGTCAGACTTGCCTTCCGCTTGCGCAACCCCCGCTGCGACTGCCATAACCAATGTGAATGTACCGGATATCAACGGTCTCATCATGAATCTCCTTGAACGAGGAATTGCTACCCTCTCCCTTTAGGAGAGGGGCTGGGGGTGAGGGTTTGACGAAGCTGTGGCCCTCACCCTAGCCCTCTCCCGGCGGGCGAGGGGACTGTCTGCTATTTTGTTCTTGACATAAGCGTAATCTCGTAACGCCAGGGTACACCCCTTGGGCCGACTTGCGATGTCAGAACTGCCTTGTCGCCTTGCCGCTCGTAGACAAACGGTTTTCCATCGCAGGGATTGGTTGGGATGGGCACCTCGGTAATGTCGCTCAGGCGGTCGGGCCAGCGGCCGTCGTGCCCGGCGGCGTAGAGCCGCATGGCCTCGAAGACGCGCAACATGGCGATGGTCCACTGGCACCGCGTCTCCGCGCTTTTGGCGGCCGTGCTGGCCGGAAGCAGCAAGGAAGCCAGAGGCAGTATCTCACGCTGCTCAACGTGCTTTCTGGTCATCTGGCGACTTGCTTGGTCAAGCCCTTTGCTTCCCTCCGGTGCAGGTAAAAAGAACCATTTGAATTGCTCGTCGCTCAATTCCTCATACACGTCCACCGTGTAGAGCAAGATAACCTGGGCCACAGGCATGGTCTCGACTTCAGTCGCCGAGCGCCCTCGCTGGATCAGATAGCGTTTTGCGCGGGGGTAACCTTGAATAGCCAAGGCAATAACGGCTGCCTGACATGCTTCCGGCGATTCGCCAGTGGAAAACTCGGGAAGCACTGCGACGATCCTGTGGAACAATTCCCGCCACTCTTCCGGGGCAAGTTGCTTTTTGTCCAAGTCGCGCAATTCAGGGAATTGAAGATACAGTATATTCGATTCGGCCTCGCCGCCGGGGCGAAAATCCACCAGCGGCCGAGGGAGCGTGCTGAGGGCCCAGTACAGATTCGGCGCATCGGGCTGCTGGATGAACTGTTGCACCTGGTTCGACATGATTCCCGCGATTGTCACGCCGACCAGCGAATTGATGATGGTTTGCCCCTGCGCAACGTCCCGCCCCTCTGCGTAGCCGACTTGAAGCGTTCGCACCGCCTGATCGTACTTGCCTTCGGCCATTTCCAGGTGTGCTTTCGCCGCCAGCAGACGCGCATACATGCGAGACTGCTGCACCTCGGGCAGAAGTATTGCAATAAAGTTGCCATCACGGATAGGCAACTCCCAGTCGCACGACTCAAAGCGGGCCGCCCGCTCCATGTGCAGAGTAGAGCCCCGCGGGCTTAAGCAAATAGAGCACTTGGTCAACTCATTTTCGCGGTATGCCTTTTCACGTGGGTCGCCCAAGGGGATATTCATCCACTTCCCAATGCGTCCCGATTCATCATATTCCTTCTCAAACTCTCTGAAAAAGGTGTCCCTTTCGGCCGGCAGCCGGTTCCACCAGACGGCCGCGTTGCCCGGTATTCGTTCCAAAAACGGTGGCAGAAGTTGGTATTTCAATGCCGGGCGAGGCTCGGGCGCCGGATGCAACACGATTTGGACCGTTTTCTCCTCCTCCGACGACTTGGCCGACGATGAGGAAGACGTGGTTTGGCCGAAGACCGCCAGAGATGGAAGAACACTCAACAGCATCACCAATAGGCTTCCAGCGATAGCTCGCATGATTTAACTCCTCCTCGGTAATCTTTGGATGTAGGGTGGGTCGAGCGAAGCGAGCCCCACCATTTTTCAGACGAACTCTTGTGGTGGGGCTCGCTGCCGTCGACCCACCCTACTTTCTCGATTTACGAGCCTCGCAGGCCTTGCTGTTTCAGAAGACGACTGAAGTTGTTCTCGATAGCTGAGCGGCCCTTCCGATGTTCCCGGCGTCGTCGCCAGTTCCGATGCTGGGAGCCTCCACGAATCCAGTCCACTGTTGAGAATTTGATCTCGCAACGTCAGATAAGATGTTGCATCGGCACTGGAACCCGAAAACGCGGGCTGCGGATTTGCCATCGCCAGACTGTAGCCGGACTGGTCGGGGGAAATCTGGTCGGCCTGCTTGGCGACGGGGGACGATGCAGAGGACGCACTGCTCTCTGAGTTGCCCTGCAATGCGACTCTCGGCTCCGATCGGTTCAGTAGCATCACCAGCAGAACGGCCGCAACGGCGGTTATTGTCGAGCAACGCCGTCGGCCAGCCCCAACGGCGGCAGGTCCCCGAAATCGGAGCGGCGCTGCCGCAATAAATACAAATGAATTGATGGCCGGTCGGATTGACGCAGCGCGTGTTCGGTCCCCTCTCCCGCCGGGAGAGGGCTAGGGTGAGGGCTGTGGTTTCGTCTGACGCCGTGGCTGCATGGCCCTCACCCCCTGCCCCTCTCCGGGCACCGACCGAAGGTTGGTCGGGCGAGGGGAGATGTTGTTCCTCCGTCAACGAGGCTTCCTGGGCCAACAGTGAGCGCCAGCGCCGGTCGAGCCGGTCGCTTCGCGGCCGCAGGGCCCCGAGGGCCGCCTCGAACGCCTTCAGGTCTTCGTTCTCGTTTTCGTTGGTTTTGGATGACATGACCAGCCTAGCCTTTCTCGCAGGGCTCGAAGCCCCCGTTGATAGCAGCGGTAGACCGTGCTCGTGGAACTGCCGTAAAGGAGCGCAGATTTCCTCGAAGGAAAGCCCGCCCCACAGCCGGGCGACGATCGCCTCGCGCTGCTCGACGGGCAGTTGCTTCAGGGCTTCCGTCGCCGCGGCGGCGTCCAGGCGGTCGCCGGCGGTGGTTTCAAACCATGGTTCACCGCGGACGGCCTTTGCGGTCTCGCGTCGCGAGCGCCGCCGGCCGGCGCGTGCCGCATTGATCGCCCGATACCTGACCACCCGATACAGCCACGCCTTGGGGTTGTCCAAGACGGCGCCCTGCCGCACCAGGAGCAAGAACGCCTCCTGCACGACGTCCTCCGGGTCGTCGCACAACTGTTGGGCATAGAGCACCAACGGCGCGCTATGCTCATCCCACAGCCGTGAGACAATTTCTTGACCGAGAATGTCCATCCGGCGAATCTCGCAACGTTTCCTCTACTAAGAAGACACCGCCGCGGTGAATCTTTTTCACCGATTCAGAATATAACAGGCTCCCCGGCTCAGCGAACAGGGCGGAAAAAAGGGGCATTCGCCGTGGCGGTGACGTTTTCCCCACTGCCAAACCAACTCAGGCCACAGAGACAGGCCCCTTTTTTTCCGCCGCTCCTGCACAACGATGCTCAGCCCGGTAGGATCAGCAACTCGGCCAAGGGGCGTTTGGGGACGTGGTGGACGCCTTGGCTGTCGCGCCAATAGCGCCGCCCCTCGGGCGCCACGCCGTCTTCCAGCACGACGGTCTCCGCCGGTTTGCCCAAGGCCACCACGATCAGGATCTCCAGGTGCGGGTCGAGACCCAGCGTGGCGCGCAGCCCGTCGCGGTCGATCGCGGCGATCATGCACCCGCCCAGCCCTTGCTCGACTGCTCCCAGCAGGATCGTTTGCGCGGCAATGGCGGAATCCCAATCGAGTTGCCGGCTGATTCTCGTGTCGCCGAGGATGACGACGTAGCCGCTCGGCCGCTCGCCCTCGACGGGGCCGGGCCAATCCTTGAACGCCGCGGCCCAGCGGAGGTGTGGAAAAATCAGGGCGTTTTGCCGAGGCTGCCAGGAGAGCAGATACTTCAGCGGCTGCCGGTTGGACGCCGAAGGACAAAGCCGCGTCAGTTCCACCAACTCCCGCAGCAGATTCTCATCCAGCGGATGGTCCTGATGGAAGCGGCGATAACTGCGGCTGTTCAGCAATAGCTCGTGAAGCATCATTGGGCGGCACCCTCAAAAAAAGGGGTATTATCGGCCGAAGTTCGGGGGTTTCACGCCCGGCCGTTCAAAGGCGACCGCCACGCGGTCCAGGCAACTATTTCGCCTGGATGAACTGCTCCAGATTTTTCTGCATTTGCCGCAAGTCGGGCGGATTGACGTACATCATGTGCCCGGCTTCGTATTCGGTGAATTTGATGTTGCCGCGGGCCGCCGGATTGAGGTGCAGATGGTCGAAGTTGTAGCGAATCATGTCGACGGGGCAGGCCAGATCGCAGCGGCCATTGAGGACCAGCACGCGGAGATGCGGATTCTGGTTCATTTCGGCGGCGAATTGTTGGGCCACGCTGCGCGAAAAATGGCCCTCGGATCCGAACGACCACGGGCCCACGCTGTTGAGGACCCCGTAGGGCAAATCATCAATGAACTTTAGTTCGTCCCGCGCGTAAGCGTTCATGGCGGCCGAAAAAGCCCCGTCGATGGCGGTAAAACTGGGGTCGAAGCCCGGCCGGCTCGAGCCCGGATCGGCGTCGTTGCCGGTGATGCGGCCGTCGAAGCGGCCGACGATCAGCCCCCGGTCGCGGAGCAGCTCCTTGCCGAAGGTCTCGCCGCCGATGCGCAAATTGTGGTCTTCAATGAACTTGGCAGGCAGGCCGGTAAGGCGGGCGAGCTTCGCGGCCACCCGGGTACGCTCGGCGGCCGGCAGCGACGTGCCCTGGAACAGTGCCGCCGCATACTCCTTCCGCATGAACGCGCGGGATTCGGCCAGCGCCTTGGACAAGTCGGCTTGCAGGTCGGGCGGCAGTTTATGGTGATAGTGGGCCACGGCCGTGTAGGCCGGCAAAAACACCTGACGGCCCACGTCCTCCGAAAGGGTGCTGAAATCGACGGCGCCGGAAATCAGGACCAACCCGCTAAGACTCATGCCGTAGCGGGAATGAAGGTAATGCGACAGGCCGGCGGCGCGGAGCACGCCGTAGCTCTCGCCGCAGACGAATTTCGGCGAAAGCCAGCGCCCCTGCCGCGTGGTCCAGAGCCGAATGAACTCGCCGACCGACTCGATGTCGGGCGTTTCGCCGAAGAACTTCTGCGGCTTGTTGTCGCCGGCCGGTCGGCTGTAGCCGGTGGACACCGGATCGATGAACACCAGATCGGTGACGGGCAGGATGGAAAACTCGTTGTCCGTCAAGCCGAAGGGGGCCGGCTGGGCGGCGCCCGTTTCGCTCAATTTCACCCGCCGCGGCCCCAGCCCGCCGAGGTGCAGCCACACGGACGACGAGCCCGGTCCGCCGTTGAAGCAGAACGTCACCGGGCGATGGTCCTTGTCTTTCTCGTCCTGCCTGGTGTAGGCCACGAAAAAGATCGACGCCCGATACGTGCCGTCGGCGTTCAGCAGCGGCAGCATCCCGGCCTCGGCGACGTAGTTGATCGTCTGGCCGGCGATCACCGCCGTATGTTTGGTGCGGACCGGCGGAGACTTGGCGTTGGGGATCGTGCCGGCCTTGTCCCCGGCTTTCTCGGTCTTGGCGGTCTCTCCGCTATGACCGCCGACGTTCGATCGTGGATGCTCGGGCCTATCGCCGGCGGTGGATTCAGCCAGAGCCGGATTCACCGACAACAACAGTCCCAAGCAGACCGGGAACAAGCGGAATGAGCTGCGCACGTCGGGCATTTTTCTGTACCTCGTTTGACTCGCCGGGAAACAATAAAAGCATAGGCCAAGAATGCGTGGGCGGTGTCGGTGCAGGCGAGACAATGGGAGAAGGCGGATGATAAATCCAGTGTAGCGGCAACGTCAAATGCACCGCCACTTGCCAACTCGCAGTTGCGGCCTTCAGGGTAGCGGATTCGCCAGGGATGTCAACAATTTCAGTTGTGCCAAAATCGGGGTCATTTACGGCAATTTCCGTTTTGCGGGCATCGGCGCAGGGCCCCGTTGGCGGCGCAGGCCGTCGTGCCGACGGCCGCTAAACGGGAGTGCGCCGGAAATGGGACTACGGAATGTTCCCATGCTGAACGGCCACACTACTCCGCGATGCCCCATTCCTCGAAATGAAGTTGGTATGAGCCGTCCGGCGCGGCGCCGACGACGCCGACGTCGCCGGCGGCGAGGGAATGCCAGGTCAAGGTGTCGTAGGTTGGCGACTGGAGAAAGACGTGGGCTTTGTTCTTCCCGACAACGCTCACGCGATTTCCGCGGACGATCAGCGCAGTGCCCTCCTCCACGGCCAGTCCGATCATCCGGGTGGGATTGCAGCCCGGCGATATGTTGGCCAGTTGCCGCTCGTTGCGCAACAGGTCGGCAAACCGCTCAATGCGGCCCTGTCGGGCGTCGAAGTGCTGCTCGGCCACGACGTTCGAGAGGACTCCCAGGCCGCGGGCGAGTTTGGCTCGGGCGGGACCGCGGCCGTCCGACGCGATCGTTCCCACGATCATCACGTCCGACAAGGCGGCGCAGCCGGCGGACGAGCCGCCCACCACCCCGCCCCGTTGCACGATCTCGCGGACCTTCTGCTGGAAGAGCGTCGGTTGCACCGGATTGACGTACAGCCGGGTCAGGTTTTTTTGATCTCCGCCCATGATCCACAACGCGTCGGCGGTTTCGAGAAGACGGCAGAAGCCGGGCTGTTCGGCGCGAGCCGGATCGTCGGTGTTGATAAAGCACAGGCTGCGAACCGCGTCCGTCTTCCACACCTCGGCAAGATCGCTCGCCATCAACTGCTCGTTCGACATCCGGCGGTATCGGTCGCTGGCGGACGGGCAGTGGACAAGCGCCGGCCGCAACTTACCGGCCAGCCGCGGAAATGAATCGTACATCTCGGCGGTGCTCCCTCCGCCGTGCAAGACGACGGCGCCCTTGCCGGGAGCGCGCCGAATGGATTTTCCGCGCCGTCGACCTTCGCCGCCGGGGCAGCCTCACACCGCCGGGCCGAGGCGGCTGTCAGCACGAGCGGTTTGCCGCCGGCCGCCAGCCGGCGCCAGGCGACGGTTCGGCCGCCGTTGCTCTGGATGAAAACATTCACCGAGCGTTCGCCGATGACACGGATCGTGCTGCCGCTGAGAATGGCCACGGTTTGACGATCGACGCCGAGCCCGATCGTGCGCCGCTGCACGCCCGGAATGCGCGAGACGCGGTCGAGTTTGGGCCCGTTTCGCAAGGCGTCGGTCAAGCGTTCAACGCGCCCCGCCGAGACGTCGAAATTCTGATCCAGGAGGGTTCCTCGGAGGAGTCCCAAACCGAAGGCCAGCCGGGCATGAGTCCAGCCGGATTCGGCGTTGGGGGCATTTCCCACAATCACCGTTTCCGCGAGACCGGACATTCCTCCGCCGGACGCCGCCACGACTCCACCGCGGGCCAAGAGCCGGCACAGGGCCAACTGGAAACGCGTCGGCTTGAGCGGATCGCCCGCATAACGGCGGATGAACCATTCCTGATACTCGGCCGGCATCCAGATTCCGGTGGCTTCCTCCAGAGCGGAGAAGAAACGCTCGTGGCCGGGATCTTCGGGGCAATCCCAGTGCAGAAACTGAAACCGGGCATTGTTGTCCCGGCACAGGTCCCGCCATCTCCCGTAGGCGGCCGGGCGACAAAGCCGCTCGTCATAGGCCGCCAGCGTTTCGCCGGGCTCTCGCTGCTCGTCGTCCGACGGGAGCAAAACAACGCGGGCGTCCTTGCCGCCCGCCAGGCGGAGAAACTCCTGACGCACGTACTGCCGAACTCCCCAGCCGCCGCCGTGCAGCATGACCGAGCCTGGCTTATCGGGATGGATTGACGCCGGAAGGCCGAAGGGGCTTTCCTGCGCGGAGGCCGGCAAGCCGGATAAAGGCCCCATGCCCACGCTCAGCAACGTAAGCCAGAGCAGTATATGCACGCGAGTGGAATTCATGGCCCCCTCCCGGCAACCAGACAACAGGGGCAATTCACGGTCTTCGCCAACAGTACCGAGTTTATTTTCGCGGGCCGCAAAAGTCAAGGAAAACGGCCGACGGAAAGCAATTCAATACGATCCGACGCCGTGGGGGGAGTCGATGGATGCTCTTCCGGAGCCGGCGGCCCCCATTGCTTCGCATGGGGCGAGCGGATAGCATGGGATGGCGTTTCTGGAGTCATACCTGCGGCAATCCCACCTTTTTTCCGTGCAATCAGGAGTCGAATCATGCGGAGAACATTCCGGTCGATATTTGCCTTGGCGGCGGTGCTGGCGTGTGTCGCGGCCGTGCGGGCCGAGGAACCCAAGCCTAATCCGGCGGGCAACGGCCCCGACGTGGAGCAGCGCCAGAAGCAGCGGAAAACGGACTACGGCGCGGCCATGAATAAAAAGGACTTCGACAAGGCCCTGACCGTGCTCGAGGAGATGATCGCCGACAAGGACGTTTCGGATGAAGAGAAATCCATGGCCCAATACTTTCAGTTCCACATCCTGGCCGAGGAAAAGCACGACGGGGCCAAGGCCTGCCCGATCGCCAAAAAACTCAGCGAACAGCGGAAGGACGACCCCGAATTGCTCAACGATCTCGCCTGGACGATCCTCGACGCGCCGAAGCTGAAAAACCGCGATTTGGACGTGGCCCTGGCCATCGCCAAGAAAGCGGCCGATGCCAGTAAGCACGAGAACGCCGCGATTCTCGACACGCTCGCCCGCGCCTATTTCGACAAGGGCGAGCTGGACAAGGCGGTCGAGGCTCAAACGCTGGCCGTCGAAAAGTCGAAGAACGACGCCCAGATGTCCGAGGAAGGGAAAACACAGCTTGAGGAATCTCTAGCGAAATACAAAGCCGCCAAGGCCAAGCCGAAGAAGTGAGCCGGGCGGCTATCGAATCCGCCGACGCCGCAGCAGGCCGTATCCGGCGGCGGCCATGCCCAACAGGCTCCACACGACGAGGGCGGCAGGCTCGGGCGTCTTGGCCGCGGAGGAGACCATTACGTTGTCCAGGCCGAACGTGTCGAAATTGGTGCTCAACGCGAGCATTTTGGTGGAGAGGTTTTGCCGCCAGTTGTCGCCCAGGATGGACAAATCCAGCAGGTCCACGCGGCCGTCATGGTTGAAGTCGCCGTGGCTCCAATCCATGCCGGTGGCGTGCCAGTTTTCGCCCACCGTGCTAAGATCAAGGAGATCGACCGTGCCGTTAAAGTCGGCGTCGCCGTAGAGGGTGTGCTTGTAGACTTCAAACTCCAGCGGGGTTGTCTTCCCGACGCCGCCCGTGACCTCGAAGCTCAACGAAGCCAGCGGCATCGGAGTGGCCCCGCTGTCGAACAACTCCTGTCCGTCCCAAGTCACGCGGAACTGGCTCCAGATGGAGTAGCTGACGTTGATCGTGGCGAGTTGGAAGCTTAGGGTGTACGTTTCGCCCGGCGTGGTGGCGATGTCTTGAACGATCCCACCGAACCCCGGTCCGCCGATGACAGCCTCGTAATCGCCGCCGGGCACCGGGCTAACGGAACCGAGGGTAGAGTTCCAGCCCGTGAAATCGCCGGTTTCAAAGCCGCCGTTGACCACCAGGTCGATCGAGGCCGACGCCGTCGAAAACGGCGTCAGCACCGCGGCCGCCAGCGTCAAACAGAGCAAAATTGGAAGTCTAGGATGTCGCATCAATGTAGCCGCCTTCTCTGTGTTCATCCGCTCTTCTAGGTAGGCATATAGCGCCACCGCTTTTCGTGCCTACTCATTATCCTATAGACCGCCGAAGGCCGATTCCTGACATGCGGGGCGAAAAGAATCTCAAAATTAGCTCTACGGTGGGGGGGTATGCCCCATCGGCCAGGGTGAATCTGGAGTTTCGGCGCCGTGCGAAGACGTCCGGCCTCGCTGCGGCTGGGTAATTATTCACGAAAGAAAGGGCCGCCCGAAGTGGGCGGCCGTGCGTTTGGCTTTCGGATTGGAAAATGGTCCCCTCTCCCTCTGGGAGAGGGTTATGGTGAGGGCTATTCGACCCTCTCTCCCGGCCCCTCTCCCAAAGAGAGAGAGGATACTTCTCGGATAGCCTTTCAGCCCTAGCGGTGACGCCGCCACAGGCCGAATCCGGCGGCAACCATGCCCAGCAGCCCCCAAACGATCATCGTGGCCAGCTCGGGTGGTGGGACCTTATACTCAGGCGGACTTGCCGGCAATATCGTCGGCGATCTGGGTCACACTGTCGTGGTCGAACCAGACGGGGATGCCGCCCGGCTTCAGATAGACCGCCACGCCGTCGCGGACGACCATTGCCCGCGGGTGATCAACCTCGAATTGATTCCCGCCGACTAGCTCCACGGTGAAAGGGTGGAACGGGCGCCGATCGCCGAGCGCAGCCAGCAATTGATCAAAGTGTTCGGCAGTCATAAGGCCAACCTCCCTAAGGCACGACTTTCAGCCCTATTGCGGCCGCCAAACCGTCAGCACGCGGGCAATTCGGTCGTCTTCGATAACCTCGAAGTCGATCGCCAAGGGCGGGGCGAAGAGGATGCGCAATTGCCCATCCCGCGATTCGCCCTGGAGATGCGCATCTTGAAGAAGGGAGGCATCGATTTGGTTGCCCGCCAGGGTGATGGCGTTTTTATCATCCGCGTCCAGCCAAATAGCGGCCAGGTCGTCTTCGGCGTCGGGCGACCAGAGGACCGTGAACTTCATTTTTCGGCGAAATCCTTCCAAATTTCGGCCAACGGGCGACCGCCGGGAACCTGCCGGCGGCGGGCCAATTCCTCATCGCCGAAAGGCGAGCGAAGTGGGCGTTGCCGATCCCCCTCGCCTACGGCGGCAGCAGGTTGAAAGTAGCCCGAGATGCGGCCCTGTTCGTCGCGGATCTCGACCGGCTCGTGAATTTCGCGGAGTTTGCCGCTAAGCTGGTTGTCAACAAGGACTTTCATATATCTAGCCTTGCGGAATAGGGACGTGGGGAGGCAATTCAACCGCCAGCCAGGGGGCGAAACATCCTTGATGCTTCTTTTCCATAGGGCATAACATATTATAGCTTATTTGCCCTCCGGATGCCAAGCGTCGACAATCGGGTTTTCGTTCAACCACCACGCCATCAAGGTTGCCTGTCAAACCTCGATAGAAAAAGGGCCGCCCGGTGAAGGGTGGCCCTGGGTTTGGCTTACGGATTGGATCGTTTTCGTTTGTTGGGGTGGCAGTTGAACTGCCACCCCAACCATGTGTCGTTCAGCCTACCGGTGACGCCGCCACAGGCCGAAGCCGGCGGCGACCATGCCCAGCAGCCCCCACACGATCATCGTAGCGAGTTCGGAATCCGTTCCGACCGTGATGGACGAGCCAGATGTCCCCCTAAGGACTATTTTCCGACCAAGTTCTTCTTTTGCCGCGCTGGCGCCGGCGGGCACTTTTCGCCGCCGATCGCGCTGTTGCAGATGCCGAAACCAACCGCGAAGCCCTCCGAACTTGCGGCACAACGACTGGCGCGCATCGCGAACCACCTCGACATTCTCATCTCGAATGGCCATCTTATTTCCTCCTGATCGTTTGGCCCAATGTGTCACGGGGAATGGTCTCTGGCGACACCAACAGCGGCGCACGGTGATCCGCTTCCCGACAAATGGCCTCTAACTGCGATTGCGCTACGGGGTTCGCCAGATGGGCATAGTTCCAAGTGAGCAGGTAGTCCATACGATGAACGACTGCGATTGCCATTTGCAGCGCATCGCCGGGCTTGGATTGGGGAACGACGTGCCGCTTAATCAGCCGTTCCGCGAATTGCCGCGATTCCACAATCATCGGCAGGAACTTCAGCCGACGGCCCATCGCCAATGCCTCGGCCTGCCGCGGGTAAACGCCGGCCTCCAATTCATCTTCCGTGACCGACGAGGCCCAGAGCGAGAATCGCGAACGCTCGGTGTCCCACCACTCGCGAGTGGTGATCCGGCGCCCGATGGCAAGGACATCGGCGCCTTCGTACCAGTAGGACGAAAGAATCGTGGTATCGAGGTATACCGTCGGCTTCTTTGGAGCAAGTCTTGTCATGGGACGAACTGTTCCGCGGCGTTGAACGAGAACGCAACCGGGGCTGCTCGCAGATATTATACTCTAGGGGGTGCCCGAAAAGCGAGGGGTTCACGGAATGGCTACAAACTGGAGCAAAAGCCGGCGGGAGCAGGGACACGGAGCGTGTGGCGCAACGAAAAAGGGCCGCCCGAAGTGGGCGGCCCTGGATTTGGCTTTCGGATTGGAGGTTTTCGTTTGTTGGGGTGGCAGTTGAACTGCCACCCCAACTGTGCGTTGCCGACCCAACCGAGGCTTGGATGTTACGCGGTTCAGCGCCCTAGCGGTGACGCCGCCACAGGCCGAAGCCGGCGGCGACCATGCCCAGCAGACCCCAAACGATCATCGTGGCCGGCTCGGGGATTGCGACTTGAATTGCCGGCAAACGCAGCAAAAAGCGTCGCTATTGATGCGGTGCGATATATCGCACGTCCAGAATGCGTACCAGACGGTCGCCCTCGTTCACGTCGTATACGATCACCAGTGGTTCCTCGACGAGGATGCGTGTAAGACCGTCGCGCGATTCGCCGAAAGCGCCGGGCGGAGCCGCAAAGCCTTGTCGATGGCGTTTGCCGCCTGGGCGACCGCCCGGCGGTCTTTTGCGACTGCCCAAATCTCCGCCAAACGGTCCTCGGCGACCGGCTGCCAGACAACCGTGTATTTCATTCTCCCCTCAGGCGGGCAAGCACTTCTTCCGTGGTGGAGCCGTCCGTCTGGCCTCGCGCCCGCTCGATGTCCGCATCGGAGAACATCGTCCGGGCCTGCTCATACAATTCGTGTTGCCGCTGGGGTGCGGGGAGAAAAAATCCCAGGGTGACGCCCGACTCGTCGCACAATTCCAGTGCCGAGTCGAGGTTCCCCAACTGCAACTGAACGGATGCATCGACGGAAATCGTCCTCATGGCATTGCCTCCGGTCCTCCGGCGGTCTCACAGCGTTTCAACGTCACGCTCGACAATCAGAATTTCCTCTTGCTCGAAGTCGGCCTTCAATTGCACCTTGAGGTTGGTCAAAAAAGGTCGTGCTTCATCCGCGGCGGACCCGATCACGCGGTAGATCACGATTTCGTCTCGATAGGTCATGCCCGCCATTCGCCAAACGCCCTTATTGGGCTGTGGAAAGAAGGTCAACCCTCCGAACTGGTCGAGCAGGACTTCCTGCAACTGCTGGAACTTTTCCGCTTCGATCGGGCTGCCGTCGTTGAAATACAGCGGCACGAAGATGTCATACTCTTTCACCGGACGCTACTCCCTCGAGGCCGGGCGAGTGGGATTCGCGGCTCAGAGTGAGGAAGCTGATACCCGCCTTGCGGAGTTCCGCCACGGCTTCCTCATCGAGAACATAGGTCCGGTTGGGCAAGACCGTGCCGGCCGAATGACGCAACAGAATCGGCAGCGCCCGGACCTCTTCCGGCTTGGTGAATTGTGTCACGGCTTTCATGGTGCAATCTCCTCGCAACAATGAACAACTACACTAATAACTATACTACCCCCCAAACATGCTGTCAACACTGGGCCAACTTGGCAGCCATTGTTGGCGCGATGCGCCATGGTGGGATGCGGGGCGATGAGGGGGGCAAGAGGCAAGTCCCAACGAACGAAAAAGGGCCGCCCGAAGTGGACGGCCCTGGTTTGGTTTCGCTTGTAGGTTCCGCCTGCCGGGCGGAACCCGATAGACCAATCAAGCCGAAATCCCGCAAGCCAACCCCAGGTCCCGCCCGGCAGGCGGGACCTACATCAGCCTACCGGTGACGCCGCCACAGGCCGAAGCCGGCGGCAACCATGCCCAGCAGACCCCAAACGATCATCGTGGCCGGCTCGGGAACGGCTTGTGCAAAACGTTACATCCGATGAAGTGATCCCCGCCCGACTTGTTGAAGAACGTACCCACAAAGGCATAAGCACCTTCGCTCCAGGTCCGCTTGGTATCGTACCGGATGTCAAACAGTTACTAGTGGTTCACATATCCAACGGTTATTCGTAGTACCTTTCGTCAGCGTCATGCTCGTCAACCCGAAGTCCATTTCAAAACCCGTAATGGTTTGGCCAAGATTATTGCCTCCAACATAATTTTGAACCGTATTTGCCGGTTGTTATCTGTTGGCCGAGGCCAGAGACTGTCCACCATTATTGTTGTTAAAAGCCGCGCAGGTTGTGTCAATAAACCCGAAGAAATCGCGTTATCGTATTTGTTGGATCGTAGCCAGCGGTCACCCAGGCGTCGTAGCGATCCTTGGCGATCAACGCCTACGAGCCGATGAGTTGCTTGGCAGTGCATCAAGTCCACCGACCCCGTAACAATCACCGGGGCTGCATCTGAAAGTGAAACACAGTTGGCTTGTGCCGACCTTAAATCGGGCGGTAATTGACCGTAGGTCGAGTTCACATTGGCATTGGCCACGGTGTCGGGTGCCTGCAATCGTCACGGAAGCCATGACAGCCGATGTGTCAATGGCCGATACAGCCCCACCACCACTACCACAGCAGAGCAAAATCATAAAGCGCTTCATCTCATTCTCCCTTGGCCCTATGCGGGCCGTTTCGTTGTTCGCCGCTCCGGCTGAAAGCACCCGCCTATGAAAAGAACCGAAGCAACCGTTATGTTAAAAATGACGTGTGAACGTAATCCTCTAAAACCCTATAGACCGCCGTAGGGCGATTCCTGACGGCCGAATAATATATTTTCCTAAAAACAACTCTCCGGTGGGGTTATTCGTGTCAAACGAGGTCGTGCAACCCCGGGTTAATAGGTTTTCGATCAATTTCGTCCGCCGCGGGCGATGATGTCGTGGATCGCCATGCGGTTCTCTTCCGACCAGGACCGGCGGCCGCCGTGCTGTCCGCGCCGCCAAACGCCCATGCCCAACCAACTCGCCGCCCCCAGCAGCGACCAGACGAGGATTGTTGCCGGCTCGGGAACGGTGGCCACTGTGCCAAAGTTGTCCACGAGGACGTTCCCCGTTCCGCCGACTAGACCACCGCCAAAGAAAATGCCAATGTCGTCGGGTGCCGCTAAGACATACGCCAAAGATGCATTACCAGCGCCACCTTGAGTCCAATGCGTAAAGTGTGAGGAATCCAGCAGCGCAGTATGCGTGGTCCAGTTATGATCGTTCCCGATAGCCCATGTGCCATCAATATAATAAGTGTTGTTGCGGCCTACGTAAATTTGAGCGGTCCCGGTCTCACCGTCCGTGACCATGGTGTCAATCGTCATTGTTAGGCCCGTAATGTCGCCATAAGGTGACGTGTCAAAAGTCCAGACGGCGTAAAGGTTCGACGAAACACCACTGATATGGCCGTCTGGATTCCCTCCGGTGGCCACCCAAGTCGCAGGCAATACAGTAGAGAAGTTGACATTGTACCCATACTTCCAACTGTCGGCGTTGGCAGAAAACGTCTCGACATAAATCGATGCCTGAGCCGTCGTTGCGGCAAGAGACAACATCATGCAAACGAATCCAATTAGTGCAATTCTGACTCTCATGTTGATTCTCCAATTTTTCTGCAGATTCCCTGGGGCATACCTTATTACGATTAAAAGCCAAGTAAACCTTGCGTTGCTTTGCCCGCTTTTCTACCCACCTATAGACCGCCGCTAGTCGATTCCTGACAGTCGCCTAGGAAATTTTCTTAAAAATAACTCTAGGGAGGGGGAAATCCAAGGAATCTGAAGGCGGGAACGGGGATGGTGGGCGAGTGCGTCCGGGCAGAGGTAGTACGGAGGGAGTACGGAGTACGGAGTTCTGAGTACGGAGTACGGAAAAGTCGGGGGGAAAAGTGGAACGGGGCGGCGGGAGTGCGAAGTACGGAGATCCTGGGGTGGGACAAGCCAAGCGCGGTCCCACCATGTTTTTCGTCGGTATTGGTGGGACCGCGCTTCGCTTGTCCCACCCTACGCACGCCTTCCGCAACAGAAACTACTTATGCGGCGGAGGGCGCCACTGCTGGCTTGTCCAGCAGTGTTGACCGCTGTTGCACTTCCGCACTGCTGGACAAGCCAGCAGTGGCACCCAACTCCACTATTCTCCGCAAAATAAGACACCACATTTACGAGACACTACACGAGGGAGGAATGGGGTTATGGCCGGGAAAAACGGGAATTTTTTCGCGGGAAGGCGGAATTTTTGGGATGGGGCGGTTTAACCCGCATTATTCATAAACACGAAGGAACATTGTCATTCTGAGCGCAGCGAAGAATCTGGGCTGTTTACGGCGCATCGGAGATCCTCCGCTGCGCTCAGGATGACGTTTATGAATAATCCGGGTTAAGGGCCAATGCGGCAAACTGTATGCCGGTAGATGCTGGGGAAGAGTACCGGGGAGACTTTCGTTCGGGAGACAGTTGCCTGCGGGCGTAGAATAACGTCAACTGCAAACCCAAGTTGCGATTCACTCGCCCGTCGAGCGATGGAACCGCTGAAAAAAAAGTGATTGGGAGAATGTATTAGAGCTATTAGACCGCCAAACTGGTGATCCTGACACTAACGAAAAAATAATTTGGAAAAACCATACTGAAGTGGGGGGAAAACGCGGTTTTTACTAGCCATATGGGGGTGTTGCGAACCACAAAATTGTTGACAACTTTCGACGTGGTCGTTAGGCTGAGCACTTTCATCGACCAATTTCCTGAATATCGTACCTAGCTCTGATGATGGCCGAGTGATGAAATGCGGGGAATCGGGCAACTGCATTTGCGAATACGGCGTCGCGAAAAGCCTGCGCCCGATCCGGTGCGACCGGCCGCGGCAGGCCCTCCGCGGCGCCGTTTTTTTCGCGGGGGAAGGGGACGGGTCCATGTTTTCGGCCGGCGTTTTTCCCGCCAAACACGGTTATCAGCCGAAAAATGGACCAGTCCCCGGCTGCCACGTGAACGGTTGCCCTGCGTCGAAACGACTTGAACAACAGCCAAGCGCGGAGGAACACTGATTTCCACTAAATAACCACTGTTGCGGAAAGCGAGAGTGGGGTGGGACAAGCGAAACGCGGCGCCACCAATAACGGCGCCAATCATGGTGGGACCGCGCTTTGCTTGTCCCACCCTACGATCCGCAACAGAAACTAAACAGATGGTTTTCGTCGGCGTGCAGCGGTGAGGATTAGGGTTTCAAAAACATACTGCCGGTAATTTAGAAACGAAATTTTGAGCGGTCCACAAGGGATCGAGGCTTGATCCCTCTACCTCGAACGTCTTTCGGACGGACGTTGGTCAAAGCAGTGGAAGCTATGAATGGACTCGCCGGGAAGAGCAATATTCAGGGCGGATGGTTTCCGCGGCCGGAAAGCCGGCCCGCGGCACCCACGGGAACGGAGTCTGCGCACAGAAACTGATGCAGTGCCAGTCATTCTTCAAGCATGCGGGAGCCAGCAACGTAGATGAAGGTTGAGAGGCAAGCCGAATTCTCCACCGCGGCCGGCGCGGGGAAGGCACCGAGCAATTCCATTCGCAACGATCCCCGAGCAACCATCGACCGGCGCCCGGCCAACTATGCTCAGGGGGCGTTTCCATTCCGATCCGGGGGCGTTTTCCTGATCGCCGGCATGATTCTGGCGGCGGCGTTTTTCTGGGCGTACTGGCCCACTTTGGCCGGCTTGGTCGGGGCCTGGAACACCGAGCCGGACTACTCGCACGGATTCTTTGTGGCCCCGTTGGCGATCTGGTTCCTTTGGGCGCGGCGCGACTTATTTCCGGCGAAAGAGTTTTTAGGCCGGAGCGGTCCCGCCCGGCAGGCGGGACCTACAACGCGCGGCTATGTGTTGGATGTCGTTTTCGGCTTGGGGCTGATCGCTTTCAGCGTGGCCATGCGGGCACTTGGCTCACATTTTTATCTCGACGCGATCGACGGCTGGTCGATTTTGCCCTGGGTGGGCGGGGTGGTGTTGCTGCTGGCCGGACGAAAGGTTTTTTGGTGGAGCCTCCCCTCGATCGCCTTCCTGTGGTTCATGGTTCCGCTGCCGTACCGGGTGGAACGTTGGCTGAGCCTGCCGCTGCAAGGCGCGGCCACCAAGTTGAGTTGCTGGACCTTGCAGGCCCTCGGCCAGCCGGCCCTTTCCGAGGCGCACACGATTCTTATCGGCGACAACCGGTTGGAAGTCGAGCAGGCTTGCTCGGGCTTGCGGATATTCGTGGGCATTACGGCGCTGGCCTTCGCCTACGTGATTTTGATGCGCCGCAGTTGGTGGGAGAAGGCGCTGCTATTGTGCAGCACTATTCCGATCGCACTGATCGCCAACTCTGCGCGGATCGTAGCCACCGGTTTGCTGTATCAATATGCATCGGGCGAAGCGGCGAAAAAGTTCTCGCACGACGCGGCGGGCTGGGTGATGATCGTCTTCGCGGCGGGGCTTTTCGGCTTGGTATTGTGGTATCTTTCGCGGTTGGTCGAGGAAGTTGAGGTCGTCGACGTTGGGGATCTGATGCGTCGCGGCCGATCGTAGGGAGTTGAAGAATATGGCAAACCTGCAAATCGTATCCCGAAGGCAAATGATACCGGCGGCGGCCCCGTCGAACCAAGGGCTGACGCCCCAATTTGTGGTGTCCGCCCTGCGGCACTGGTGGAAGCTGGCCCTGCCGATTGCGCTGCTGCTGGCCGCCGGCGGCGTCACGCTGGTGTACTTGCTTTTCGAGCCGGTCTACGAGGCCGCGGCCTGGCTGCGGTTCGACGAGCAGACGCCTTATCTGGCCTTCGCCAGCCGGGACGAGGGACGCTCGAAGCAATTTGCCCAGACGCAGGTCGTCATCATCCGCAGCCCAATGGTTCTCGGGCCGGTGGTCAAGCGGCCGGAGATTGCCCAGGTGCCGGAAATCGCCAAACAGCCCGACAAGGTGGACTGGCTGTCGAAGCAAATCAGGGTCGCCTCGGTGGGGAATTCGGACGTGTTTCAAATCCTGTTCTCTTCTCCGAATCCGAAGAACGCGGCGAACGTGGTCAATGCGGTGACGGAATCGTACTTCAAACTGCGCGACCAAACCGACACGGAGCAAAATCAACGGATAATCGAACTGCTGAACCAGGAAAAAGAGCGGCGTTCGCGGGAAGTGATGCGGCTCCAAGACAATGTCCGCTCCCTGGCCCAGGATGCGACCAATAAAGACCCCTTTGCGGCCAAGCTGGATACCGATTCGCCGAAGGCGCATCCGCTGGCCGATCTGGAAAACCGGTTGATCGAGGTCCAGGTGGAGCGGACGGTCCTCGACGCCCGGATCAAGGCCGCCGAAGAGGAGTTGCAAACGGCGGAGAAGGATTGGGACACGGCGCCCGGCGAGGGTGGGCAAAAGCTGTCCAGGCAGGAACTCGCGCTCCGCGACGTGATGGCCGACCGCATCGTCGAGGAGAGCGACGAAGTCCGGCGGCAAAAGGAAATCATCTCCGCCAAGCAGATGAATCTCAAGGAAACCGAGCGGCGGGTCGCCAAAGGGGCGCAATCGCCCATCTATCAACGCTTGTTGGCCGACGTTCGCAACGATCAGCAGACGCTCGACCGGATCCGGGCCGAACTGAAACAGCGGGCCCTCCGCGAGGCAGAGCTGTCGCTGCTGGCCAAGCGAACCGAACTGGGCTCGGTCCAGCTTCAGAAGAAGATGGACACGCTGTCCAAAATGCGTTCCGACCGGGCGGCCAGCGCCGTGCTGGAAAAAATGCTCGCCAAACGGTTCCAGGAACAGAGCAAAAACGTAGCGTCGAGCAACGGCGACACGCTCGAATTGGGCTTCAAGCAAGATGAACTGGCCCGCGCCGAAAAGGTCTTCGAGATGATCGCGCAGCGGGCCGTGGAGCTCCAAACCGAGCAAGGCGCGCCGGGCCGAGTGAAATTGATGCAGAAGGCTGAAATACCTCCCGCGCCCGTCGAGTCCTTTCCCTTCAAGCCGATGGCGCTGGCCTTGCTGGTCGGGCTCGCAGTGCCGTTCGGACTGGCGGTGTTGTGGGAGCGGGTGGTCGGGCGAGTAAGCGACTCCACGGCCCTGGAACGCCAATCGAAGGTGGCCGTACTAGGCGAGATTGCCCGGCTGCCGATGCGCTCGCCCATCGGCCACGGCACGGCCAGCGGGAGGGTCAAGCACGATTTGCGGCTCTTCGAGGAGAGCATCGACAGCCTGCGCACCAGTCTGACGCTGTCGAAAGAGTTGGTCGACATGCGGGTGCTGGCCGTGACCAGCGCCACCAACCGCGAGGGAAAGACGAGCGTGGCCTCGCAATTGGCGGTGAGTTTCGCCCGGGCGACGGGAAAACAATTGCTGTTGATCGACGGCGACTTGCGTTGCCCGGACATCCATAACGTGTTCGACGTGGATTTGGAACCCGGCCTGGCCAAAGTCCTCAGCGGCGAGTGCCGCCTGGAAGACGCGATCGTCACCAGTTGGAGCGACATGGTGCACGTCTTGCCCGCCGGACGGCTGGACGTTAGTCCGCATACGCTCTTAGGCAACGGGAATTGGGGCGACGTGCTGGCGCAGATTCCCGACCGCTATCGGTACGTGGTGATCGACACGCCGCCGGTCCTCTCGGCCAGCGAGGCTCTGGTAATGACCAAGGGGGCCGACGCCACGCTGGTCTGCGTGATGCGCGATTACAGCCGGGTGGACCAGTTCCGAAAAATCATCGACCGGCTGGAAGCGGCCGGCAGCCGGACGGTGGGCATCGTGCTGAACGGCGTGCCGGTGAAAGACTATTCATATCGTTGGGGTGAGTATAGTTACATCCGTAGTTGACGGAAGGGCGCCAGATGGAACAACCAGGGAACGGTAAGCAAACGTCGGACTCCGCGGATCGGCCCAAGGCCAGGTCGAAAGTCCGCACGGTTCTTAACCTACGGCTGTTGGTGGAAACACTGATTGTGGCCGCGATCATCGGGACGGGCATTTACGTCTGGTACTATTATCAGGTAAGACACGTGGCCGCCGCGATGTTGGAGCGGGCGCAAGAGTTGGTCGAGAAAAAAGACGACGCCGGGGCCGCGCAATACTACTTCCAATACCTAAAGCTGAAGCCCGGCGATGCCGACGTGCAAATTCTCCTGGCCGAGACCTTCGACCGCGCCGCCAAGAGCAGGGGGAAAAGGGGCGGGCCGTCGAATACTATTATCAAGCCCTGGGAGTGGCCCCGGCCGAAAAGCAAGACGAGCTCGCGCTTCGGCTGGCGGATTTGTTGATCGAGTTGCGGCGGTTTACCGAGGCCGAGGACGAGGCGCGGGACATTCTGAAGAATAACCCGGACAAGGCAAAAAAGCAGCAGGGGAATCGGCTCCTGGCACTGGCCCTCTACGGCCAATCGCGGAGCGGGTCGCTCAGCGGAGGCAGGAACCTTGCCGCGGTGGGCGAGGCCGTCGAAACGGCCTGGAAACTGAACCCCGCCGACGTGGATCTCTCTCTGACCCTCGCTCAAATCTATCGCAATCAGCCGGACCTTCTGGGACCCAAGCAGCGCAGCCTCCCCGACCGGGAGCGGTATGTCTTGGCCGACGAAGTGATGGACAAGATGGTGGCGGCCAAGCCGAAGGACGCGGAGGCGTTGTTGGCTCACCACCGCTACCAGCTAAGGTATCACCCCACAGAAGACAAGAAGGATCTGGCGAAGGCGATTCAAGATAACCCCGACGATTTGGCGGTCGTTCTTCAGGCAGCGGTCGAGGCCGGGATCGATGCCGAGAAACTCCGCCGCAGCGGCGGCTCGACGAAGGACGTGGAAGCGGGCTGGCAGAAGGCCATAAAACTATATGAGCACGCGATCGAGTTGTCCCCTGCCGAGGAGAAGGCGTACCTGGGATTGGCCGGACTGTACGCCGGCACGGGAAAACTCGACGACGCCGACAAGACCCTTCGCCGCGGATTGGAGAATGCCGGAAAAGACGCCGTCGGCATCAACCTGAGGTCGCAACTGGCGGACGTCGAGATCAGCCGGGGCAAGTTGGACGAAGCCGATAAGACGATCGCCGAGTTGCAGCGGATCACCGATCAAATCGCTCCCACTCAGCCGCAGCCGGTCCGGCTGGCGTTGAAGCGGACGATCGATTCGCTCCGCGGCAGATGGCTGGTGGCCAAGGGGCGTTATCTCGAGGCCGTGCCCGTGTTGCGGCGGGTTGCGGCGGGCCATCAAACCTCCGCTCCCGAGGTCGCGCGAAACTGGCAGGCCTGGATATTGCTGGGCCGGTCGTACGCCAAACTCGGCCAATGGGACCAGGCGGCGATCGCCTTCGACGAGGCCGCCGCACTGAACCCTAACGCTCCGGAGCCGCTCTTGGAAGCCGCCGCCTCTTGGATGTCCGCCGGTCGTCCCGACGCCGCCGAGCAGCGCTACCGGCAAGCCCTGGTTTTGGACCCGTCGGCACAGGCCCGGCTCGCCCTGGCCAATGTGCTTCTGCAGAAAGAACTGCTCAAACCGGCGGCAGCGCGAAACTGGGACGCATTCAACAAGGAGACGGCCGAGGCCAGGAAGTCAATCGACGGGAAGTCCGTCAAGGCCGAGGCCAACCAGCCGGCCGAAGGGAAAGCGGCGGAGACCGGCGCCTGGCGTCTGAAGTTGCTCGAGGTCGACTACAACCTTGCCCGCAGCCAGGAACCGGCGCTGCACGATCAATCCATCCGCGCGGCCCTGAAGCTGTGTCGCGAAGTCGAAAAACAAGATGCGGATTCACCCGCCGTCCTGCCCTTGCTGGCCGTGGCCTACGAACGACTCGATCAGCCTGCCGACACGGACCGCGTTCTGAAACGGTTGGAGACGATCAAAGGCCAAGAGGCTCCGGCCTGTCTGCTGAAGGCCCGCATCTGCGCCGCTCGAAAGCAATACGAACAAGCGCGGAAGTTGTTGAACGACGGGTTGAAGACGCTGCCCGAAAAGATGCGGCCGGCGCTGCGAATGGAACTGGTCCAAGTCGAGCGCCAGGAAGGCCGTCCCGATCAGGCGCGGGAACAACTGCTCAAGCTGCATCAGGAGCAGCCGGATAAGGTCGGCTGGCTGGTTCAGCTTGCGGAAACGTCCTTCGCGTCGGGAAAATTGGACGAAGCCCGGCAATGGGAGACGGAACTCCGCAAGCTCGAGGGCGAAAACGGCCCGTTCTGGCGATATTTCCAGGCCCTCCGGCTGCTGGCCGAGGCGACCGGGCCGGACGATTCCAAACTCGCCGAGGCGTCGAAACTGCAGGACTTTATCCAAACGCAACGCCCGGCCTGGCCCCAGGCGTACTACTTGAAAGGGCTGCTGGCGGAAGCCCGGGGAAATTTCGATCAAGCGACGGACGCCTACCGCGAGTCGATCCGCCTTGGCGAGCGGAATCCGCAGGCTTTTCAACGGCTGATTATGCTCCTGCTTCAGACGAATCAGGCCGGTGAGGCGGACCACTATCTCTCCTTGATGCAGGACCTGGCGCCCTCGAACGCCGGCGAGGCCTCGCTGGAAAGCCGCGTGGCCGTGCGGCGCGGACAAACCGAGCGCGCCCTGGAATCGGCGCGCCGCGGAGTAGAGCAGAGCCCCAAAGACCCCCAGGCGAAACTCTGGCTGGGCCAATTGCTGTTGTCCGCCCGGAAAAGCGCCGAAGCCGAGAAGACGCTGAAGGAAGCCGTCGAGCTGGCGCCCGATGATCCGCGCACCCTGGGGGGCTTGTTCGTCTTCTACGTCCGCGCCGATCGCCCCGACGACGCGCGGAAGATTCTCCAACGAATTGCCGAAAACAAGAAGCTCAGTCCGCTGCAGCGGGCCGCGCTGCTGGCCCGGGGATACGAATCCTTGGGCGACCGAAAGCAGGCCCTCGCCAACTTCCGGGAAGCGGCGCGGATCGACGCGGACAATCCGGCGGCACAAGCCAACCTGGCCGGATACCTGCTCCGCAGCGGATCGGCCACGGATGCGCCCGAGGCCGAGGATTTGCTCCGCGGGGTGCTGAAGAAGAACCCCGATTACGGCCCGGCGCGGCGGATGCTGGCCCAGCTCTTGGTCGCTCGCGGGGGCGAGCAGGCCTGGCAGGAAGCACGCCGTCTGGTGGAAGAAGCCGGCAAGGAAGGCGCCTACTCGGACGCCGACCGGCGTTTGCAGGCGATGATCCTTGCCCGGCGCGGCGGAAAAGCAAACCTGGACCAGGCCCGAACAATCCTCGAAGAGTTGGTGGCCGATCCGAAGAAGGCGGCCGACGCGGATCGCCGTATGCTGGCCGGGCTTTATGAATCTGTCGGCGACGTGGAGCAGGCCCGCCGGCAATATCTGAAACTGATCTCCAAAGAAAACGCCGAGCCGGCCGATCTGGCGTCCTACGTCGACCTGCTGATCCGCCACGAGTTGTTCGACGAAGCCGACCAGCGGTTGAAACAACTGGAAGCGAGCCGGCCCGGCGATTTGGCCGCGGCTGCCGTCCGGGCGCGCTGGCTCCGGGGCAAGGGGCAGGTGGAAAAGATCGAGCCCCTGCTGGAACCGCTGGCCGAGAAGGCGGCGGGGGGCTTGCCAAAAGACTCGCCCGAAGAGGCCAATTTCCTCCTCTCGATGGGCAATCTCTATACGTCTCTCGATCAATACCAGGCCGCCGAGCGATGGTATCGGCGGCTGGCGGCGTTACGGCCCGAATTATATCCGCCGTTGGTAAATGCCCTGGCTCGGCAGGGACGGATGAAGGAAGCCGTCGAAATGTGCATCACAGCGGCGAAAACCGACGCCTCGGCCCGGCCCGCCACGACGGCGGCCATCGCCCTGCTGGCGGGCAAACCGTCCGAAGCCGACTTCGCGCTGGCCGAGCCGCTGTTGAAAAAGGCCCTCTCCGACCACCAGGGCGATGCGAGTTTGCTCTCCGCCGTGGCCAGCCTTCGCGTCGTGCAGAAGAGACTCAAAGATGCCATCGGTTTGTTCCGTCAGGCGCTGGCGCTGAAATCGGATAACCTGTCCGCGCTGAACAATCTCGCCACCTTGCTTTCCGATGATCCCGATAAACCGGATGACCTGAAGGAAGCCCTGCGCTACGTCAACCAAGCGATCGAGATCGCCGGCCCCCAGCCGGGTTTGCTCGATACCAAGGGGATGATCCTGGTGCAGGAAGGCAAAGCGGCCGACGCCGTGCCGCTGTTGGAACAGGCGGCCGCCTCGACCCTGTCCGACCCGAGGTATCATTTCCATCTGGCGGTGGCTTACGACCGTGCCGGCCGCTCGGATCAGGCCCGCGCCGCTTACCGCACCGCACTGAAAAATCACCTGACCCGCCAGATACTGACTCCCTCGGATAAAAAAATGCTGGCGGAACTGAAGAAGAAATTCGACTGAAATGAGACGTTCGTATCTGCTGCTGGGCGTCGTTTTCGCCTTCATCCTGACGATCCTTTCGGGCATCCTCCAAGGTCGGATGCGGAATCGCTGGGGACCGTCGCCGGATACCCTCCATGCGGCCGAGCTGCTGGACGAGATTCCGGCGCAGTTCGGCGACTGGCGGCTGCGATCGACCGAAAAACTGGGCGAAACGTCGGAAAAAATGCTGGAATGCACGGACTATTTCGTCCGCAATTATCAGAATCAGGCCACCGGCGAACTGGTGAGCGCAACCCTCTTGCTGGGTCCGCCCGGTCCAATCTCCGTTCACACCCCCGAAATCTGTTTCCCCACTCATAACTATCAAGTCCTGGGTAAACGGGAACCAGTCGTCGTCCGCGGCGCGGACGGACGGGAAGACCAATTTTGGGCCCTCGGCTACAGAGCCCGAAATCTCCGCGGCGAGATGCTCCGCGTTTATTATTCCTGGACCGCCGGCGGCCGCTGGTCGGCCGACGGCGATCCGCGTTTCAAGTACGCCGGCAAACCGTATTTGTACAAAATCCAACTCTCCGCGCCCTTGCCTGCGGGAGCGGATTTGGAGACCGACGATCCCTGTAAGAAGTTCCTCGAAGATTTCCTGCCGGCGGCGCAAATTTATTGTCGGACCTGCGGAAACAAATTGACCTCCTCTCCTCTCCGGGCGCCGACCGAAGGTTGGCCGGGAGCGGGGGCCGGGGGTGAGGGCGCGAGAAATGTACGCCGGCAAGTTCACGCAATTGGCCCGCAACGCTTCGATCCGTCCCGTCTTGTAGAGTGCGTTACACCCGTGAAAAGCAACATCTGTCCACGTCCAGGGCAGTAAATTTAAGTAGGGAGGATGTGCCATGTCGATCGTAGAGAGCAAACGAGTTGCCCGGCGACGCCGTCGTTTCGCGTCGGTCCCGGCACGGCACGGAGAGGCTGGGGATGAGTTGTCTCTTCCCGCGTATTTTCGCTCGAAAGCGATCATCGACCGGATTTTAGCGGTCCTGCTGTTGGCGCCGGGACTGCCGCTGATCGCACTACTTGTGCTGTTGGTCCGATTGACCTCCCGAGGGCCGGGCATCTATCGCCAGGTCCGCGTCGGGCGCAACGGCCGCAGGTTTATGATCTACAAAATCCGCACCATGCGCCATGACGCCGAGAGCGTATCCGGCCCGGTCTGGCGCGGACCGCCCACGACCCGCGAATCACTCGCTTGGGCCGAGTGCTGCGGCAGTTCCACCTGGACGAGCTTCCCCAACTGTTTCACGTCCTCAAAGGGGAGATGTCGCTCGTCGGACCGCGCCCCGAACGCCCGGAGTTCGTCCACGTTCTTGCCGAATCCATTCCCGGCTATCTCAATCGGCTCGTTGCGCCGCCGGGGATCACCGGGCTGGCGCAACTGAACCTCCCGCCGGACTCCGATCTGAACAGCGTCCGCTGCAAGCTCGCCCTCGATTGCGAGTACGTCCGTGCGGCGGGGGCGTGGCTTGATACGCGCATCATCCTCTGCACCGGACTGCGAATGATAAAGCTGCCCGAACGCTGGCTGCTGCCCGCTTTCGGCTTGCGAAGAAAGGTCGCTCCCGCGACCATTCCGGCCGCCGGACAGGGCGTCGTCGGCGCCAATGGAAACGGAAATGGGAACGGCAACGGCAACGGAAACGGCAACGGCAACGGTGCAGATCACCTCGCCGCCACGCCGACGCTCATTCTCCATCAATCGGCCGCGGAGTCCTCCGACGGCGAGGGCCGCCACGGCCATCACCACAAGGACGTCCACGCCCGACATGTCCCAGTCAAGCCGCGGTGAAGTCCGACACAGAAATGCGCACCGTCTTCACCGCAGGCGTCGAGAACTATTTTCAGGTCTCGGCGTTCGAGAAACACGTTGACCGCGCGGTTGCGGCATAAGGGGACTTTCCCCCTGCCGTCGCCGATGGTCCATTTGCCGTCATTCCTCTCCCGGCGCGGTCCCCGTCGGCACGAGATCGGCCAGCAGCGGCAGATGGTCGGAACCAACGTCGGGACCGACCCAACTGCGGCGCGGACGGATGGTGGAACCAGTCAATATATGATCGATCCGCAAACCATAGGTCCACTTGCCCAGCGGCGTCCATTTGGTGTAGCCGTAGCCGAAGCCGGTCGACGCGAAGGCGTTGGCGTAGCGGGACCAGCAGGAGCGATAGATCGCGCTCTTGGCGGGCATGTTGAAGTCGCCGGCGACAATCGTGCCGATGACCGGCGTGGACTCCTCGGAATTATCGAGCCAGGCGGCAAGCTCCTCCGATTCGAGCCGGCGATCGGCCGTGGCGGCCGTCAAGGACGCGCTGCGCGAGGGGCTGACGCCCGTTTCGCGGTCGAGCGTTTCGTCCAGTCCATCGCGGGGAGTGCGGAGGTGAACGCAGCAGAAGTTGACCGGCCCGAAGGGAGTTTTCACCGTGCATCGCAAGCCGTCGACGGCCGGCCAACGGCTGGGCGGGTGACGCCGGAGCGACACCTCTGCCTTGCCGAGCGGGAAGCGGGAGGCCACCAGCAAACCGCCGGCGCGGCGTTCCTGCCAGCCCGGCGGCCAGTTGAAATGTATGTCGGATTGCATCTCCTGGAACGCGACCACGTCGGGCTTCGCCTCGGCCACCAGTTCCATCAGCCGCCTCCTGTCGGCCGATTGCCCGTCGATATTGCAGGTGAGCACTCTCAACGCCGGCCCGGCCGGAGAAGCCAATCTCCCCCAGGGAAGACACAGCCCTGTAATCGGTCCAACCAGCATGAGCGCCGCGGCCGCCAACGGCCAGAGCAGCCGCCGCCGTGCCAGCGCGGCGCCCAGGGCGAGCACGGGCCAAGGAAGGGCAAACAGCCAGCGCGGACTGAACAGCAGCACGGTGGCCAGCCACCAGCGGTCCCCGGCCACCCGCAACAGCAACCACACGGCCACCACGCCGGCCAGATACAACCACGTGGTCGCCGTCAGCGCCGCCGCCAGCCAGCGACGCAGCCTTTCTCCGAGGCTCGGCCGCCGGAGCACGATGCACGGGGGCGGCTCGTCGACGAGGCAGCGATCCATCTTGGCGGGAGGCGGATTGTCGGACGGCATCGCAACGTGCTCCTTGGCGTGTCATCCCCTGCCACGTTCTACCCTAAACATACTCGCGCCAATCTCCACAAGCAACTCCATAATGGGCGCCAGCCCCTTTAAGGTACGAAAACCGCTGCCTCCGACGGCCGGAAACGACGTACTCGGCATCGCCCCTTGGCATGGGGTTTCAACGCACCGGTTGTTGATCCCGTTGGTAGTGTTTTTCGCGGCCGCGGCGTTGTGCCTTCGTGCCGAAGCGGGGGTCGTCGTACTGAGCAACGAGACGCCGGATAAGCTCGTTGCGACGATCGTCGAACCGGACGGCCGACAAACACGATACGCCCTGAGCCCGAAGGGTGTTGCGGCGGCGCCTGCCGATGCGGCCGTCACCGCGATCTTCGACGACGCCGGCACGCCCCGGCAGCGCAAGCTGCAACCGAATGGAATCTACTGTTTCCGCCGGGACGCCCGGGGGCTTCGGCTGGACTACGGGGAGTTGCCCGGCGTTCCCGCCGGCCGGCCGGCGGATGCCGCGCCGCCGCCGAAGCGGGAGGACATATACACCGTCACGGTCAAAATCCTGGCGGACGACAAGGAGCCGACCGTGCGGCGGATATGGGAGAAGCGATACCGCGACCGACTGGCCGAGGCCTCGGCGATTTTCGAGCGGACCTGCCGCGTCCGCTTCAAGGTGGTGGCCGTGGGAATGTGGACCTCGAACAGCCGCGCCACGCAGTTGCAGGAATTGGTGCAGGAGTTCGAGCACGAGGTAGAGCCCGGTCCGGCCCGGCTGGCGATCGGTTTTACCGGCCAGTACAAGGCGTTGGGAAACGAGTCGCGGATGGGCGGGACGCACGGCCCGCTGCGGTCGCACATCCTCATCCGCGAGTGGGGCCGCCGACTCGCCGAACCGGATCGCCTCGAAATGCTCGTGCATGAATTGGGGCACTTCCTCGGCGCCGTGCATTCGGCGGAGGGCCAATCCGTCATGCTTCCCGACATCGGCGACCGGCAGGCGCGGGCCCGGTCGTTCCACATCGGTTTCGACGCCCGAAACACGCTGGCTCTCTACCTGGTGGGCGAGGCGCTTCGCACCCGGCCGCTGCCGCGCCTCTGCCAACTTCCCGAGGCCACGAAGGTTGTACTGCGAGGGGTGTACCGCTCGCTCGCCGCCGATTTGCCGGGCGATACGTCGGCCGAGCGGTATCTGGCCATGCTGGATCAGACTCCGGGACTGGTGCTGGCGCCGCCGGAGCGCCTCAAGTCCGTAATTGCCGGGCGCGGACGGTGCTGAAAGCGATTCACGAGGCCGCCCGAGAGAACCGGCTGTTGACCGATAAAGCCCATGCGAACAACGGCGAGCCGGTCAGACGCGAAGGCGACGAGCTGAGCGGGTACTACGTTCACCGAGCCGCGGCGGCCGCCGGAGAACTGCCGCCGGATGTTGCCCCGGGGGCGTTCTTGTTGGGGTTGGGGGCGGGCATGGATGATTCCGATCTGCTCTGGAACAGCCCTGGGCTGGGGAAACTCTGGCGGGAACTCGAATCGCAGCCGGAACGCGAAGAGCGGCTGTCGGCCCTCGGGTCGCCGACGATGCGGGGCCGCCGCGACCTGGCCCAACACTTTACGGTTTCCGCCGCCCTGGCCGTTCTCGTCGGGCCGGAGGCGGCCGAAGGGACGGGGATCCTCAAGGAAATAGCCGACGCCCGGCGCGGCAGCGGGTTCAGCTTCGTCGATCTCTCGGCCGACCTGGCCGGCATCCTCTTTGCCGACGCCGTCGCGCGGAATAATATCCTGCTGTCCCAACTGGAGAGCAAGTTCGCGGTGGCCGATTTCCTTCCCGATCCGGCGGGACTGAAAGAGGGTATCGACTGGAGCGATTTCGTTGCGGCCTACGGGGAAGTGCCCGATCGCCGCCTGTTCGCCGAGCGGGAAACGCTGCGCAAGCGGATACTCTCATTACCGGGTTACAAGTGACGTTCCACCGAAACCATCGCGCGACGCGGCCGATCCGGCCTGGAATTGGTCCATACATTCGGCTATGCTTGATTTACAGGTATGGCACACGAAATCGCCAAGCTCATGTTGGAACAGGCGGGCACGTTCTTGGAGCGCGCCGAGGCGATTCGAACCGCGCTCTCGCTGGGGATGCCGCTGGCCGAAATCGAGCAATATCTCGACTGGCTGGACACTGTCCGGGGACCACTGCCGGATATGCCGGAAGAAGGCCGGGACGAAGAGAAATAGCGGCGCGCTCCCAGTGTCGCAAATCTCATGGCTGCCATAGTTTGCGCAATCCCCCTCTGCCGCCATAGGCCCTTTTGTCACCCCCCCTTTAGAACTCTCCTGAAATTGTTGACTGTTCCTCACCCATTGGATAGACTCAATGTTGTGTCGGCAGTCGTCCCAGAGGCCGTCAACCGACGGTTGAGCGATGTTGAAAAAGAAGCCATCCCAGGTTGAGCCTGGCGAAATGCCGATGATTCCACCCGCGGACCCGAGTTCCGAATCGAAGGAAAGCCGCGCCGAGCGCCGCGGCAAGTTGCGCGCGGATGGCTTGCTGGCCAAACGCTGCCTGGCCGGCGAGGTGGCGGCCTGGGAGGAATTGTATAATCAGTGCCACGATCCCTTGGTGGTCTCCATCAGGATCATGCTTGGCGGGCAAGGCACGGACGTGAGCCAAGTGGACGAAATCGCCGCCCGAGTCTGGTACGCACTGGTGGCTAACGACGGCGAGGTGCTCGCGCGGTACAAACCCCGGCGCGGCGGCCGGCTGATCACCTTCCTGCGGGCCTTGGCGAAGGACGAAATCGTGCGTTACATTCGCGGCGAGGTCCGCCGCCGCAAACGCGAACTGGTCGCGCTCCGCGAAAGGCCGCAGTATCTGGGCCAAGAGGGAACGCAGCCGGTCAATGTCCTGGGTGAGTTTCTCGGCACGCTCACTCCGCACGAACAACTTTTCTGCAGCGATTACCTGCTGGCCACGCCCAGCGGCGCCGTGGAAGAGACCTACTCCAAAGCGAACGCTTGGCAACTCAGCCATCGCATCCGTTCCAAGCTGGCGGCCTTCATGGACCAAGGCGAGGAGTAGCGGCTCGATCGGCTGCCGGATAGTGTTGCAGCGCCGTTTAGCAGCCGCCGGCACGGCGGCTCGCGACGGAACCGGGGCCGTCGTTCCGACGGCCGCTAAACGATAGTTGCCGGCGGTGATTTTCTCTACGATCGTCTCACGCCGCCGCGTCGATGTCGTCGTCGGCCGAATGCTCGTCCTCCGGCTCTTCGTCCCACAACGAATCTTCGGAATCCGCTTCGCCCTGATCTTCCTCTTCCTCGTCGTCCTCAACGACCTCGATCTCGGCGACGTTTCGCGGTTTCGGCCGACGGGTTTTGGCGGCGGCCGCCCGACGCGGGGCGGCGGAACGTTTCTCGCGCTTCGGCTGTTCCTCGGCTTTGCGGGCTTCGAGCGTGACGACCTGGCCCGGCTCGGAGTTGCCCGGCAAGCGGACGACGGCCGATTTCAGCGACTTGAACAGCTTCAGAATGTGTTCGTGACAGGTGAAGACGAGCAATTGATGCCCCGCGGCGGCGAAGTCGCGGAGCACGGCGGCCGCGGCCTTGGCCCGATCGGCGTCGAAATTGACCAGCACGTCGTCCAAGACCAGCGGCAACGGCGCCCCGCGCCGGGCGTAGCAACTCGCCAGCGCCAGCCGCAGACCGAGGAACAACTGCTCGCGGGTGCCGCGGCTGAGGGCCTCGACCGGCAGCGAGCGCCCCTCGGCGTCGTCCACGCGGAGCGAGTGTTCGCCCAAGGGCGTCCACACGCGGCGGTAGCGGCCGCCGGTCAAGCGTTCCAGATAGCCCGACGCCTCGCGGAGCGTCTCCGGTTGGCGATGTTGCTCGTAAGTTTCGCGGATCGAATCGAGCAGGCGGCAGGCCGCGGCCAAGGTCTGCCAGCGGGCCACCGCGTCCCGCAACCGCTTCTCCAGCACGGCCAGATCCAACCGCTTCGCGGCCAGTTGCCGGTCGCCGGCGAGCGCTTCGAGTTGTTCGCTCTGGCGGCCCCGCTGTTCGAGCAGTCCGCCGAGTTGCCCGCGCAGGACCGCGGCCTGACGGCGGATTTCCTCGCGGCGACCGTCCCAGGCGGCCGCGTCGCCACATTCTAGTTGGCGGCGGATGGCCTCCTCGGAACAGCGTGCGGCCAGCGCGGCGTCGATTTCGCGGCCAAGCTCATCGCGCTGGTGGCGGAGCACTTCGGCGCGGGCCTGCTCCAGCGCCCGGCGGCGATATTCCTGTTCGTCCTTCACGCCCGCCTCGATAAACAGTTTGCGGCGGCGATGGTTCAGCCGGCCGATCGATTCTTCGCCTTTTGCCGCGGCGGCGCGATTCGAGCGGGCCTGGCGGCGGATGGCCTCGCGGCGGGCAACCGCGGCCTGTTGTCCTGCGGCGGCCGACGCCAGCGCGCGGAGTTGGGCAATTGTGTCCGAGGGATTAGGGTTTAGGGATTGGGGCTTGGGGATTAGCGGTTCACGATTT
Source organism: uncultured Planctomycetota bacterium (assembly GCA_963733145.1). Classification (GTDB taxonomy): domain Bacteria; phylum Planctomycetota; class Planctomycetia; order Pirellulales; family Thermoguttaceae; genus JAHIKV01. Next base: position 435,035 of record CAVTCJ010000001.1, read on the forward strand.
GTGGTGGCATACTGACCACTGGCCATTGACCACTGACCACTGCCCGCTGCCCTCACCCCCGGCCCCTCTCCCAGAGAGAGAGGGGAGTTTGCGCTCGCTGCCATCACGCCCGGCCCCTCTCCCAGAGAGAGGGGGGAGGTTATGCCCGCGTCGGCGGCAAGCTGAGCGATGCGTGCGGCCAGGGAATCCAATTCGCGGCGTCGGCGGAGAAGTTCCTCGCGGCGATCGTTCAAGCGGCGTTGCATGTCGGCGATTCGCCCACCGTTGCGCGTCAGTCCCCGCAACTGTTTGGGCGACATACTTTCGGGCAGCCCGGCCGCGGCGAGGGCCGCGCGCCAACGTCGCCGGGCGACCTTGACCGCTTCCCGCGCCTCGCCCACGCGGCGTGAGACGGCCTCGGCCTCCGCTCGGGCGGCTTCGCGACGGGAATCCAAGGGGACCAATTCCTCGACAGCGGCCAATTCCCGCTCGGCCGCTTGCAGCCGGCTCGCAATAGGGCCTTCGCCCGGCAGCCGGGCATCGAGCGCGTCGCGCTCTTCCCGGGCCTGGCGAATCTGTTCGCGGAGCAGCTCGATCTGTTTTCGGCAGGCGTCGAGTTGATGGGCGTTCGAGCGTTCGAGCATCACCTTGCCGAGCGCCGCGGCGCCGCCACCGACCAGTCCGAGAACGGCCAGGGTCCATCCCGCCGTGCCGACGAATGACACCGGCATGAACAGGAAGGTCAGCAAGAGCATCACACCCACGACGAACACCGCGCCGAGCCCGATCAATACGCCAGCCGGCAGCAGTTGGCGATCGACCAGCTTCCGGCATCGCTCGTCCAACTCGGTCCGGTAACGGGTCTGTTGCTCGATCTGCTCGTCGCTCTGCAAGCGGCGGCGCAATTGGGCGACGGCTTCTCTTTTACGTTCCAGCGCCTGGGCCAGATTGCTTTCGCCCAGCGCGGCCAGCGAGGATTGCAACTGCCGATCGAGCGTCTCGGCGTCCGCGCGGGCCGTCGCCGCTTCCTGCTTTGCTTTCTTCATCCGCCCGAGCAATTCGCCGAGCGCCCGGCCGGCGGCCTGAGCAACCGCAGTTCGCCGGAAGCGAGCATGGGGAGCGCGGCGGGCGGGCCCGTGAACCCCAACCGCCGGACCTCGGCGTCCGATTCCGCCCCCAGCTTGTCGATCTCCGCCGTCAACTCGCCGATCTCCGCTTGCAGCCGGGCAATCCACGGCTCTTGCTCGGCGAGGGCTTCGATCCGGGCGGTCTGATGCCGCAACGCCTCGTTGACGGTCAACGACGCATACTCGCGCCGCAGATCGTCGCGCTGTGCGGATATTTGGGCGAGGCGCTGCCGGCGTCCGTCGATCCGCGCGTTGAGGGCGTCCAGCCGCTCGATGGCCTTCGCCGGCATGTCCCTTGCCGGCCCGAGCGCCGCGAGTTGTTGGTCCAATTCGGCCCGTTGCTGCCAGCGCTGGCGGACGGCGGCGGCCAGGCCCATCACTTCGGCCAGCCGCTCGGTCCGATTCGCTTCCTCTTCGATCCGGGTGATTTCCGCGTTGACGGCCGCGGACTCGGTCGCCAGCCGGGCGTAGCGCTGGTTGATCGTGGAGAGTTCGTCGATCTCCGCTTGCAGTTTTTGCCGCTCGGCCAGGAGTTGCAGCACCAGGCCGGGGCGGCCCTCGGCGTCGATCAGGCGGTTCCGCGAGGCTTCCATCTCCCGCATCACGTCGACCAGCGACACGCGGTCCAAGCCGACCGTCAGGTTGTAGAGCAAGTCGGCGGCATCGGTGTCGCCGAGCGTGGACAGTTCTTGAAGCTCCCGCAGTCCGACGGCAAAGACGTTGTTGAACACCGCTTCGTCGACGTTCGAGAGGAGGACTTTCAGGAAATGCTCGCCTTGGCGGGTGCCGTCCGGGGCGGTCAGCGTAAGCTGCTCGCCCGGAACGCCGTCGGACTCGACCAGGAATCGGCCGACCTGAAAGCGGCCGCTGGGACCGGCCACGTCGACCGAGCCGCCGGGGCGTCCGCCGTGCAAGGGGGGAAAATACTGCCGGCGCAGCGGCGAAAAACCGTACAGCATCGAGCGGAGGAACTGCAACAAGGTCGTCTTGCCGGCCTCGTTCGGGCCGTAGAAGACGTTCAGCGTATCGGCGAGCCGCTCGACCCGCAGCCCGCTCCAAACGCCGTAACCTTCAATGTCGAAATGGGTGATTTTCATGCGTCGGGTTCCTCACCGGTCAACAGTTCCGCGCCGAGGGTGGCCGCTCCGCGGAGGACTCGGTCGCGGGCCGTCTCGTCGGAAAAGGCGGCGGCCGCGGCCAATTCGCCGGCCTGGTCCGCCGCGCACAGATATTTCTCCAGCCCCAGCGGCTCGCCCGGGTTCATCTGAAACTGGCGCACGGCGCGGAGGAAGTCGCCGCGGATGGTTTCCTGTTCGTACCATTCCGGCGGCAGAGTCTCCGCGGTCTCGACTTCCAGGGCAACGCTCCATCCGGCCGGCGTGCGATAGCCGTAGTCGCCGCGGAGCCGCGCGACGAGCTCTCCGGCCGCATTGCCCCGCCGCAACCGATCCAACAACGGGCCGCGGCCGGCAACCGTCCAGGAAACCAGCAGCGTGGCGGCCGGCATCGCGTCCAGCAACGCTTGCAACCGTTCCCGCAGCCGGGCCTCCAACTCCTCCAGGGTCGTCGCCTGTTCCACCACCAGCCGCTCGCCGATCCAACGCACCGAGTCGGTCGGGATCAGGCTGGTCCGGGTTTGCGATTGCTCGTCGACCTGAACCAGCGTGCAGCCGTGGACGCCGGGTTCCTCGGGGCATCGGCCTTGCGTCGTGCCGCAATAGTGGACGAAGGACGGACCGCCCAACGGCGTGCTGCGATCGTGCCGGCCGCCGAGTGCCCAGTAATTCATGCCGCGGGCTTGCAGCGCCGCGGGGTCGGCCTCGCCGTGAGCGACGGCGACCGTATATAGCCCGGCCGTATCGGGCGCGAAATCGTCCGGCCGCCAGGGGCGTAGGGCGTCGCAGCTCAGGCCCACGACGCGGGCCAGCGTTCCGGCTTCGCGCTCGACGAGAATCCCCTCGGCCCGGCCGCGGGGAAAAAAGCGGACGTTGTTCGGGAGCTTTACGGCCGCGGGCCAGGACTCGGGCGGGTCAATCGGCGAACCGGCCCAGTAAATCCCAATCCCGCGTTCGGCTCAGCCGGGCGAATTGCGCGGCCAGGAAGAGCGGCCCCCGCGGGCCGGCCTCGGTCGGGTTCAGAATCCCGCCCGGCAGGACCACGAAGTCGGCCTCCTCGGCCAGCGCAGCGTCGAAGACCTGTTTGGCGGCCGTGTATGGCGCTTCGAGGAACAGCTCCCGCAAGTGGTCGGGCACTTCCGTCACGCCCATCAGCGGCCGTTCCAAATGAAAATCGCTGGCATGAATAAACCGAAAGGGGCGAATCGACATGGCGGCCTCCTTGCGCGGGAGTGCGTAGCGGGCGTATTTCTTTCCGTAGGGCACGTGAAACGCACCGTTCCGATATCTGTCGTGGTGCGTTTCACGCACCCTACGAGAGCTTCCTGGATACCACAAAACCAGATGGCGCCGGGAGATATGCACACGCGCAGAGTTTACCCCCGATCACAAAATAGTGCTACGGCGATTTGTATGACTTTCAGGCAATTCAGGGAATATGGGGCAAATAGGGCGGCGGCCGAAGGCTGTAGTTGCCCCAATGTGATCTTGATGCAGGGCGGGGAAGTGAAGCTTCGTCTCACGCCGGACGCAACTGGTGAAGCTGCATCGCAAGTGCGCGAGGGTGATCTGGAAGGAGCTGCGATCCGCGTCAAGGCAACGGGGATCGTCGCGGCTAGACGCGTGACGCCGGCGCCGGACGGCACGGCAATGCAACCGCATGACCGTTCGTTCTCCGAAGACCGAACGCCGCCCCGGTCGCCCGCCGCGGCCATCAGGCCCGCCAGCAATAGCCACGTGCCGGCCAGGGCGAGATAGACTCCGCATCGCCGCCGCCAGGCGGCGGCGAACGAGCCGGAGAGAAAAGCCCGATCATAAAGCAACACCATCAACGGAGCGGAAACCATCACTTCCTTGGAGCCCATCCCCAGCAGGCAGGCCAGCACAGCGACGGCGTACCAGAGGCGTCCGCGCCGCGAGGTTGCGCCGCGGATGAAGCAGTACAAGGTGCGGAAGTAGAACAGGCCCACCAGGGATTCGGCCCGCTGCACCATGTAGGGGCGGGCGAATCAATAAGTGGGGGACTGTCCCAATTTTCGTTCGACGAAAATGGGACTGTCCCCTTCTGAAATGCGACAGTTATTAATTTGCCGATCCTAGGTGACGGCTTGCGTTTGTAGGGGATGAACCGCCCACAGCAGCGCAGCGGCTAGTCAATTTAGCCCCCGTGAATACAGGGGGGCAGAGCGGGAGAAGACATCATGCCGTGCCCCCGGTGTATTCACCGGGGGCTAAATGGGTTCGTTGGTGAGGCAGTTGTATTCCTGCAACGGGGGTAGCAGTAAAGCTGCCACCCCAACAATGTATTCTATACTCGTCAATGTATTTCCTGCCAAAAAGGCAGTTTTTACCCATCCTGACAAGTCAACTGGGATGCCGATGGCACTGATTTTCAACGTGGTAATAGATGAGGTAATCTTGTAAGATGTTACCCGGTTGCCAGTTACCATCACAGCTTGCCTCGAAACTGAGGGGTCAAGCCGGATAGGCACAAAACTTGCGGGCCTAGGGTGTGGAACTACCGCATATAAGGCAGTACGAGCCATGCTGGTCGAAACGCCCTCATTATTGATTACCGACGACGATCGCGGGTTCCGCGAGACGTTGCGGGTGGTCTTCGAGCCGTGGCGGTTCCGCACGCTCCTGGCCGCCGACGGAGAAGAGGCGTTGGGGATTGTCCGCCGCGAGAAGGTCCATCTGGTTCTTCTGGACATGCACATGCCCAAGCTGACCGGATTGGAGACCTTGCGTCGGATGAAGGAGTTTCGGGCGATGCTGCCGTGCATTTTGCTTTCGGCGCAGTTGGACGAGTGGATGGTCGAACAGGCCCGGCTCGCCCACGCCGACTCCGTCCTCTCGAAATCGGTTACGGTCCGGCAGATTACCGGCGCGGTGCTCCAGGCACTTCGCCTGACTTATGCGTGGCAAGGGTAAACGAAGGTTTACGCCAAATCGCTAATCCTTTACCTGCTCCCAACCTCATGGCCAAGGTCTTGGTAACAGGCGCCGGCGGATTTATCGGGATACACCTGGTTGCGGCGCTGACGGCCCGCGGCGATGAAGTCACCTGCCTCGTGCGGAAGAGTTCCCGCATCGGACTGCTGCACCGGTTCGGCGCCCAATTGGTTTACGGCGACATCACCGACCGGGAGAGCCTTCTGCCTTCAATCGCCGGCCGGGAGATTGTCTATCATCTGGCCGGCTGCACTCGGGCGCTGAGCCCGCGGCAGTTCTACCAGGTGAATCGGTGGGGGGTGGCGAACGTCGTTCAAACCTGTGCGGGCCAGTCCACGCCGCCGGTGCTGGTTTCGGTCTCTTCGCTGGCGGCCGCCGGCCCGGCCGTCGACGGTCAGCCGAAGACCGAGGCCGACCGGCCCGAACCGGTCTCGCACTACGGCCACAGCAAGCGGGCCGGCGAGCGTGTGGCCGAGGCCTTCGCCGATCGCGTGCCGATCACCATCGTTCGCCCGCCGATCGTGCTCGGCGAGCACGACCGCATGGGATTCCCCCTGTTTCATCACATAGCCCGGTTTGGGGTGCATATCGCGCCCGGTCTCGCCCGGGCCCGGTTCTCGCTGATTCATGCCGGCGATCTGGCGGAACTGTTGATTTTGGCGGCGGAGCGGGGCCGGCGACTGCCGGCCAGGGGCGCCTCAAACTCGAGTGGACCGCAGGGATACTATTTCGCCGCCTGCGAGGTCAGTCCTTTCTATTCCGATTTGGGACGGATGATCTCCGAGGCCCTGGGGCGACGCTGGGTGATGGTGATCCCCACCACTTCGCCGGTGGTGTGGACGGTGGCGATGGCGGGCGAACTGGTCTCGCGGGTCCGTCATAGACCGTTGTTCGTGAACGTGGACAAGGCCCGCGAAATCACCGCCGGCAGTTGGCTCTGTTCGGCCCGGCTGGCCGCCGAGCAGTTGGGATTCAAGGTCGGAGCCCCGCTGTTGGAACGGCTCCGCCAGACCGCCGATTGGTATCGCCGCGAGAAGTGGCTGTGATGCCGTCGTTGGGGGAAATCTGTCGAAAAAAATCTCAAAAATAACCGGTGGATTACAGCCGCCGGAATGTGGCGGATGAAATTCTCCTTTCCCACCGGCGGCTGTTAGGGCCGGCGAATCAATAAGTGGGGGACTGTCCCAATTTTATTTTCGTTCGACGAAAATGGGACTTTCCCCTTCTGAAATGCGACAGTTATTAATTTGCCGATCCGTAGCCGCCGACTATTGTCCCCCACATTGAGCTTGACGTTCACCTAACCTGGCCCGCCCGCACCCGCCGTGCGACGCATACTCTTTCTGCCCCGGAAGGGCACGCCGATTGGGCGGTTTTCCATTCCGGCCCGTTCATATAATTCATTAGTGGGCGAGTTAATCGTCACATGCGACGGGACAAGATCAGTTCGGATTTCATGAAAGGAGACACGACTATGAGTCGGTTGAAAAAATGTACTGGATCGGCGTTGGTGGGCATCGCCGTGCTGCTGCTTTCCGCAAGCAGCGGGCTCGCCCGCGGCGGACACGGTGGCGGCCACGGCGGTGAACACGGCGGTGGCGAGCATGGCAATGTATCTCATGGCGAGAACTTTCACGGTGGAGGAAACACCCACGGCGGCGAGAACTTTCACGGTAGAGAGAGCCCGCACGGCGGCGAGAACTATCACGGCGGGGCCCATTATTCGGAAAGAGGCCACGTAAACCGTTCGTTCGGCGGCGTTGAATCGCGGGGTCAACCGGCCGAGCAATTTGAACGCCGCAGCGAGCAGTTTTCCGGCCGAGGCGAAAATCGTGATTTCCGTGGTGGACGCGGCGTAAATGTACCGCGGGAAGAGTGGCGCCACACGCAGCCCTGGAACGGGTGGGGGCACGGCGAAGCCTGGTATCACGGTGGAGAGTACCATCGGCACGGGTATGACTACGACCGCTACGCCTGGAGGCCGTATCTCTATCCCGGCTGGTTCGGCGCCTACCTCTGGCCCAACTACCATTACTACGGCTACGACTATGGCGGGCCGTCGTATGATTACGGCTATTACACCGAGCCTTACGGCTCTTCGCCGGATTACCTGCCGCCGTCGCAAACTACGGTAATGCAGGAACCCCCGGCGCAAAGCGGCCAGACAACCACGCTGGGCCAGGAATATCTCGACCAAGCGATGGATGCCTTCCGCAACGAGAACTATCCAGAGGCCTTGCGGCTAGGCGGTCACGCCGCGGTGGAGATGCCGCAGAACCCGGCCGTCCACGAATTGATGTCTCTGGCGATGTTCGCGCAAAAAGAGTACCGCGGCGCTGCCAATGAGGCCCACGCGGCCTTGGAGCTTGGTCCGCCGATCGACTGGCAGACGCTTTATTCATACTACGGCAACGCGGATACTTACACTGCGCAGTTGCGAGCCCTGGAGGCTTTCGTTCGCGAGAACCCCAAGGATCCCGCGGGCCATTTCCTACTCGGTTATCAGTACACCATGACCGGCAGCAAGGACGCGGCAAAAAAGGAGTTTGCCCAGGCCGTGGCGATAACCCCCAAGGACAAGTTGGCTGAGTACATGACGAAGAACATCAAGTAATTCGTGTTGCGGAAAGAAGGGAGGGACGGGCGCACGCGGTCCCACCAACGTTTTCGCCGATAGTGGTGGGACTGCGCCTCGCTTGTCCCGCCCTACCGTTTAGCGGCCGTCGGCACGACGGCCAGGATTCGGCTGCAAGCCGCCGTGCCGGCGGCTGCTAAACGAGATTGCATTTTCTCCGGCGGTTATTTCTGCTCGATGCGAACGGCGGCCGGGCCCGCGGGGGTGGTGAAGAAGAACGACAGATCGGCGTGCCGGGGGAACTCGCGGCGGTATTCGTCGCCCCAGGAGGCGATGAAATCTTCGCCGTGGTCCGCTACGACCAAGGCCCAGACGCTGCCGCCGAACCCCGCTCCGAAGGCCGACGCGGCCGCGGCGCCCAGCCGGCGCGCCGAGGCGGCGAGAAACGCGGTCTCGGGCACCTGGTTGCCCAAAAGTCGCTCGGCCGCCTGTTGCGAACGATCGACAAGCCGGCCGAAGGCGTGCAGGTCGCGGGCCGCCAGGGCGTCGCCCGCCGCGGGAATGATCTCGCCGCTTTCGAGCATGAAGTGCTCCAACCTGTTTGTCAGCGCGCGTGAATCGAACTCATTTTCCGGCGCCGACGCCGCCAACCGTTTGAGACGCTCGGCGGCATCGGGGGCGCTGTCCAGGGCGGCCGCCAGGTGCGGATCGTCGCGGCCGGTCTCGCGCCGCCAGAGTTCCAACAATGCGGAAGCAAGCCGGGAAGCGTTGTTGTATTTCTCCAGCGCCGAGCCGGTTTTCTCGGCCTTCACGCCGCTCGCGCCGACCGCGAACGCGTAGCCCGGCGGCACGGGGATCGACTTCTCGAATTCGACCGGGCAATATGCGTACTGGCTGATCCGTCCCGGCTCGGCGCAGAGGATGGCGGTTTGGTCCTCGCTTCCGCCGAAGGTGCCCACGCCTAGATCGCCCTCCAGCGTGCCGAAGGTTTGGCCGTTCTCGATGGCGCCGAGGTATCCGGCCAGATCAGTCATGCTCTCGCCGATGTTGTGCCAATACTCGTCGCGGGCGGAGAGGCGATTAACCTCGGCGAGGACGAGGAACACGCCCACCATCAGCGCGCTGGACGTGCTCATGCCGGCGGCCGGCGGCAGATCGCTGGCCAGGGCCAGGTCGACGCCGTGGACCGCGCCGGGGAAGTTTCGCGCCACCCGCCGGGCGACCGTCATGGGATAGTTAGACCACGCGCCGAGTTGAGGCTTCAACTCAGGATCGGCGCGAAAGACGATCGTCTCGTGGGTTTGGGCGTCGATCACCACGATCTGGTTGTCATCGCGGGGAACGGCGGCGAAGCAGAACCCGCGCTCGGCGGCGACGACCATCGACCGCCCGCCCGCGTAGTCGGTATGTTTGCCGAGGACCTCGATTCGCCCCGGCACGAAAAAGGCCCAGGTAGGCTTTGCGCCGGCGGTTTGTCCGGTGACGGAGAGCGCTTCAGCGGCCCGGGCGAAGAGCCGCGCTTTCGACCGGCAGGACTGCCGGCTCAAACCGGCCGCGCACAAGGCCCGCGCCAACTTGTCGGTATCGTTGTAAACGTTCACAGGGGACTGTCCCAATTTTCGCGGCGCCAGTTACGTTGCTTGAGGAAAACACTTAGCCGCCGCGAAAATGGGACTGTCCCCCTAGCGCCGCGGGAAGGGGACAGGTCCATGTTTTCGGACGACGTCTTACTCGCAAAACATGTTTTCCCGCCGAAAAATGGACCAGTCCCCAACCGCCCCGTGAACGGTTACGTATCGTTCAGTGCACCGGGGAAGGAAAGGTCGGTCATAGCGTTACTTTGGTGTCGGCCAGGAGCGCCGCCACGGAGGCGATGTCGGCCCGGCTGGTCATGTCGAGCACCGGCAGGCGGACCCGCAGCGCACGGAAGGTTTCGCCCAGGACGTGCATGGCATGGCTGACGGCGTCGGGGATCTCGAACTCGCCGCGGGGCGAGGGCTTGATCGCCCGGCAGGCCTCAAAAATCGACGGCCCAAACCGCCAGCAGTTCATGCTCACCCAGAGCGGGCGGGGCATCGCGGCCAGCACGGCCTCGTCGGGCTTCTCGACGATCCCCTCCAGGTTTTCCTCTCCGTCGATTCGGGCGACCGCCAGACGCTTGATCCGGTCCGCGGTCACGTTGCCGGCAAGCATGGCGTCGCGCTCGAACAGCGCCACCGCGCAACCGGCCTGCTCGCGCGAGCCCGCGCAACGCCTCGACCGGATAATAGTTGTCCGAATTGATGACCGCGAAGTGCTCGCCGTCGGCAAAGTCTTCGGCCGCGGCTACGGCGTCGGCCGTCCCCTTCGGCTCGGCCTGCTGGGCGAAAGCGACCTCCAACCGGCGGGTGGTAATCTCTTCTCCGTAATACTTGCGGATCGCCTCTTGCTCGGGGCCAATCACCAGGCAGGCCCGGCGATAACCGGCGTCGGCCGCGGCCGAGAGCACGTAGTCGAGAAACGGCCGGCCGATGGGAATCAGGGCCTTAACCCCGGTGTCGGCAATGGCGGCCTGTCGGCCGTCGATCCCCGCCGCCGAGTCGTCGCGGCGCATGCGAGTGCCAAGTCCCCGGGCCAGAATAACGATTTTGTCCATTTGCGGTTTCATCATGGTCGGTATTATTGCCCCACCGAATGCGGCTGCCAAGAGGTCGGCGTTATCACAACGGATCGTATTCACGATCGCGCCAACAACATCATTTTCGGCAATTATGGAACCATAGGCAGCATAGTCAAGCTGTAAATATGCGTAGCATGGATAAATACTACCGTTTTTTTCGGCTTTGACGAAAGTTCCGTTTCGGCAAATTCCGATGACTTTTCCATCCACATCACCCGTGGAAGCTCCGTGGATATTTACCCCCTGTGAGGAGGTTGGGATAATGAAACTAACCAATATTCGGCTCGCTGGATTTGTCCTCTTCGGACTGGCAATTTGGGCCGTTGGTCAAAATGTTCGGGCGGATGATTGGAAACCAGTATCGAACACAGATACATGGCAGTCCGCTCCGGCGACGGAAAGCACGTCGACGACGCTGAACTGGCAACAACGGGTGTTGAAAAAGCCTGTCGTGCAGGAAGAGCCGGCCGCGAAAAAGCCGGCCGAATCGCTGCCCTCCGAGCAGAGCTACCGATCCGCGCGGCGGACGTCTTACGAGTCGGAGATGTTCGGCCCGCCGCAGATGCCGCGGGCGCCGGGATATTCCTCCAACCGGCATCGGGCCAGGCTGGTCAGCAACGAGCAAATGGAGGTGATTCCGCCGGGGACGACTCAGTATGAACCGATCGCCGAGGAAGGCTCTTTCGCGGGCGAAGCGCCGGGCGGATGCAGTTCGTGCGGCGGCGGGGAGTGTGATTCGTGCGGCGGACCGTCCTGCGGCGAAACCTGCGATTTCGGCTACGAATGTTTCGACGGCCGCTGCGGCTGGTGGATCAAAAATCTGACGGTCTTCGCCGGCGGCGAAGGATTCAAGGGCCCGGTCGATTGGGGCACCAACGGCAACTTCGGGTTCAACGAAGGATTGGGCATTTCCGGCCCGCTGGGCGATCCCTGGGGGTGCGGCTATCAGATGGGCGTCAGGTTTGCGCAAAGCAATTTCGGCGGACTCCAAGCCTCCGCGCCGGGCACCGACCGGACGCAGTATTTCGTCACGGCGGGAATCTTCCGCCGCCAACTCTGCCGCGGGTTGCAGTGGGGCGTGGTCTGGGATTACATGCACGACCGCTACTACGACACCTTCGACCTGAATCAGATCCGCACCGACATCGGATACGTGATCAACGATTGCAACGAGATCGGTTTCATGGGCGCTTTCGGATTGAACACCGACACATACGACTTCGGCAACTTCCGCAACATCCGTTTGGATCCGACCGACATGTTCGCCTTCTATTTCCGCCGCAATTTCGAGGGCGGCGGCGAGGGACGCGTCTGGGGCGGCGGAACCGGACGCGGCGACGGTCTGGTCGGGGCCGATCTGTGGGTGCCCTTGGGACGGGGATTCGCCCTGAACAACATCGTTAACTACAAGATTCCCCAGGGCGGCCGGGCCAACGGCGTCGCCCACGCCGATGAGTCCTGGGGCGCGTCGATCCAGTTGATCTGGTATCCGGGCAAGACGGCCCTCTGCCAGCGAAGCAATCCCTATCGGCCCATGGAGAACATTGCCGACAACGGGCTCTTCATGGTCGATCAGCTAACACACTAATCAATCAAACAATGGCCGGGGCATCATGCCGCCAAGGCATGTTGCACCAAGACGCCGCCCGAGAGTTTAGGCGAAGGACCGCCTTTAGTCTCGGGTTTTTTATTTTCCGGTTTCTTTTCGGGGGTGGATTTCTTTTCTGCTTTCTTGGCGGCGCCTTCCTTCTCGGCGGCGGCCTTCTTCTCCTTAGCGGCCTTTTCTTCGGCGGCCTTCTTCTCCTCAGCAGCTTTCTTTTCCTTAGCGGCCTTTTCTTCGGTGGCCTTCTTTTCCTCAGCCGCCTTCTTCTCCTTGGCAGCTTCTTTTCTTCAGTCGCCTTCTTTTCTTCCGCGGCTTTCTTCTCCTTGGCGGCCTTTTCTTCGGCGGCCTTCTTTTCCTCAGCGGCCTTCTTATCTGCCGCGGCCCGTTCTTCGGCGGCCTTCTTTTCGGCGGTGGCCAGTTGTTCCGCCGCCTTCTTCTTTGCCGCTTCGAGCAAGGCCGGCGAGAGTCGGCCGGACATCATTTCGTACATCGGCGCAACCAACACGTCGGTGGGAATGCAATAGGTTTCCGTGCGGCCGGCGTGGGCGATGTTTATGCCGACAACCTTTCCGCTTATGTCAATTACCGGGCCGCCGCAATCGGAGGGCTTCAACACCGTGTCGTGCTGCAAGACGGCGGGGAAATTGTCGGATCGCTTGCTGACCCCCACGCCCATGCTGTTCATCATTTGCTGTCGTTGCAGCCCCGGGGTGGAGAGCAAGCCGAGTGTGACGGGGATGTCCAGGGTCTCACTGCCGCGTTTGACGGTCAGCATGAGCGTTTCGCCGGGCCGGTGGTTACGGATGAGTTTTCTGGCCTCTTCGGCGTTAACCACCGCAGCGCCGTTGACGCGCGTGATGAAGTCGTTGTTTTTCAGGCCCGCCTTGGCCGCCGGACTGTTGGGGAACACGTTCATGACGTGAGCGCCTCCGCCTTTAATGCCCTTGTCGTCGAGTTGGACGCCCATCACGCCGCTGATGGGCGGAATCGCCAGGCGGGGGACGCTAATCACGCCGATGGCCAAGGGGTCTTCGCCCATCCCGGCGGAGATCAGCCATTGCCCCACTTCCTCCTTGCCGGTTTTCCAAGGGATGATGGGCAGATCGACGGCGTCGACCTTCAGCATCGCCAGGTCGAGCATGGGGTGAATGCCGACGATGCGGGCCTTCAGGTCGCGGCCGTCGGCGAGCCGGCAGACGATATTCCCCTTCAACTCGCTGGCCTTGGTCAATATCCAGCCGTCGGGGCCGACGATCGTCCCGAGCGCCGCGTCCTTGCCGTCGCATTTGACGCGGACCACGCATTTATTCGCGGCCTGGACGATTTCGCGGAACGGCTTTTTCACGTCCTCGTCGTCGCGGCTGGGAAAATCGGTCTTCCAGGATTCGCCTTTCAGCAGCCGGTCCCAGTGCTCGCGGAAGAGGTTCACCGGGACGTGCAGGTTCACGTCTGCCGGTCCCGCGATACGGCTGTTGATGCCCACGATTTTTCCGTTCAGATCGAAGAGCGGTCCGCCGGAATCGCCGCCGACCAGGGGGCAGTCGGTGCGGATGACGGTATCGGTCACCTCGAGCACGCGGCCGACGCGGACCACGGGCGGCCGGCCCGGCCGATAGCCCAACGGATGGCCGAAGGCAATGCACCACTCGCCCGGTTTCACGGTGTTGGAATCGCCTTGGGGAGCGAAGGGCCACTTGCCCGGATCGGTGATCTTCATCAGTCCGATGTCCAACGGCATCGCCATGCCGAGTGTTTTTCCCTTGGCGGTCTTGCCGTCGGCAAAGATGAAGGTGACGTCCTGGCCGGGTTTGGCGACGACGTGTCCGGCGGTCATGACGATGCCGTCCTGGCTGACGATGACGCCGCTGCCCGAGGCGTGGCCGACGCGGATGCCCACCACCGCCGGCAAGACCTTTGCCACCACCTCTCGGATCTTTGTTTCCATGGCCTTATATCCGGCCAGGTCCTTCGGCGGCTGGATAATGGTGTTGTCCTGGGCGAAGGCGGTTCGCAGACCGAGGCTCGGACCGGAAGAAAATCCCAACGAAAGCAAGACAGCGAGCACAAAGAGTTGGACGGATCGATTGGCGAGTTTCATTGCGACACCACACTTCAAATGGGGTATGGGTAGGACGGGTTGGTAACCTGTCCCAAAATCAAGACAGGTTGGCAACCTGTCCTACATTATGGGAAGGTTGCACCGACAATAACGGTTTTGCCGGAGAACCTCCAGTATGATTCATCCCCCCGAGAATTGCAAGCGCGTGGCCCCTATCCTAGACAACCCCGTCCGTTTAACATTTGGGGTTGGTATATTGACTGTGTGCGTCTGGAAATTGGCTCGATTGGATCGCCATATTTAGCCCCCGGTGAACACACCGGGGGCACGGCCGGGGTTTTCTCCCGCTCTGCCCGCCGTGTATTCACGGCGGGCAAAATGGTCGCATTTCCGGACACTCTCGGCCAGTCACGGGAAATGCCGTGGTGGGACTGCGCTCCGCTTGTCCCACCCTACGAAGGTGGATTGATGGATTTGAACCCCGCCCAATATGACGCCGTCAACACGCTCACCGGGCCGCTGCTGGTGTTGGCCGGGGCGGGCACGGGAAAGACCCGCGTCGTCACTTACCGCATTGCCGAGCTGATCCGCAACCGCATCCGGCCGGAGCGGATTCTGGCCGTCACCTTTACCAACAAGGCCGCCGACGAGATGCAGGAGCGGGCGTCCGTGCTGCTGGGAAAGAGACTCCCGCAGCGGCCGGAAATCTCGACGTTCCATTCGCTCTGCGTCCGCATCCTCCGCCGCCACATTCGGCGGCTGGGTTATCCGCAGAACTTCGCCATCTACGATCGCGGCGATCAGGAGAGCGTGGCCCGAGCCGCCTTGCGCGAAATCAAAGTGGCCGAGGGCTTTCTCCGGCCGGGCGACCTGCTCTACTTCATCGGACGCTGGAAATCGGCCTCGATTCGCCCCGAGCAGGCGGCCGCCGCGGCCCAGACCGACAAGGAGCATCTCGCCTCGGCCGCTTATCGCCGCTATCAAAACGCGCTGAAGACCGCCGGCGCACTCGACTTCGACGATCTGCTGCTCTGCACCGAGGAGCTTTTCGCAAAACATGCGGCCGCGCGCCGCGAGGAGGCCGGGCGGTTCGATCACCTGCTGGTCGACGAATATCAGGACACCAACGCCAGCCAGTATCGGATCGTCAAGGCGTTGGCCGGCGGGACATCGAAACCTGTGCGTGGTCGGCGACGACGATCAGTCGATCTACGGCTGGCGGGGCGCCGAGGTGGCCCACATCCTCCGCTTCAAAAACGACTGGCCCGAGGCCAAGGTCGTCCGCCTGGAGACAAACTACCGCTCGACGCACGAAATCCTCGAATGGGCAAATCGCCTTATCGCCTTCAACAAACTCCGCCACGCGAAGGTCTTGCGGGCGACTTGCGGCGGCGAACCGCCGCGGATCCTGCAACTCGATGACGAAATCGAGGAGGCCCAAGCGGTCGTCGGCGAGATCGCCCTGCGGATCGCCGAAAAGAAACGCAAACCGAAGGATTTCGCCATCCTTTGCCGGACCAACGAGCAGCCGCGGGCCTTCGAGATGGAGCTGCGGCGGGCGAAAATCCCCTACATCCTCATGGGCGGAATGTCCTTCTACGACCGCAAGGAAGTCCGCGACGTGTTGGCCTATCTGAAAGCGCTCGCCAATTTGGCCGACGAGCCGTCGCTGCTGCGGATCATCAACACGCCCCCCCGCGGAATCGGCCAGACCACCGTCAAACGCCTGATGGAAGAG
This sequence comes from uncultured Planctomycetota bacterium, assembly GCA_963733145.1. Lineage (GTDB taxonomy): Bacteria > Planctomycetota > Planctomycetia > Pirellulales > Thermoguttaceae > JAHIKV01. Next base: position 450,845 of record CAVTCJ010000001.1, read on the forward strand.
GCGATCCAAAGCGGCGAACCGCTGGGCAAGATTCTGCCGCGGGTGGGCAAATTGAGCGGGCTGTCGGACGCCGCCAAACAGGCCGTCGAACGCTTTTGTCAGCTATTAAACCGTTATCGGGGGCGTTTGGCCGAGCAATCGACGCGGCTCTCGGAACTCGTGAAAACGCTAATCCAGGAGATCGGCTATCGCGACGAGTTGCGCGCTTGTACCCGGACGTGAACGATCGGGAAGCCCGCTGGGCGTCGGTCGAGGAGTTGGTCAACGCGGTGGCGGCATCGGAAAAGGGGACAGGTCCAATTTGTGCGCAGCACCCGAAGGGCCGTTCCGGCAAATTGGACCTGTCCCCTTTTCCGCTCCCGACCCCATTATCGGCGCTGGCCGCTTTTCTGCAGGAGACGGCGCTGACCGGCAACGAAGCCGACCGCGACAAGGACTCGAAGTTGCAGCGGAACGCGGTGGCGCTGATGACCCTGCACGCGGCCAAGGGGCTGGAGTTTCGGGAAGTGTATATGGTGGGCATGGAGGAGGGCACGCTGCCGCACCATCGGTCCATCGGGCTGAAAGACGATACCGCGTCGAAAAAGGGGACAGGTACATTTTGTGCGCAGCACCCGGAGGGCCGTTCCGGCAAAATGTACCTGTCCCCTTTTTCGACCGGGGACACCGCCGCGATCGACGAGGAGCGGCGTTTGTGCTACGTGGGCGTTACCCGGGCCCAGCGGCGGTTGACGCTCACTCTGGCCCTCAGCCGGCGTAAATGGGGGAAAGCCCGGCCCACGAATTGCAGCCGCTTTCTTTACGAACTGACCGGGAAGGCCGACAACCCGAATTATCTGGCGGCCAAGCAAGGCCGCGGTCGACCGACGAAAAAAGCCCGCCGTACCGCTCGTTGACTCCATTTTTGTACCGGCCTGCTTGTTGCAGAAAGTAGGGTCGGACAAGCGAAGCGTGGTCCCACCACAATTTCCGCCGAGATTGGTGGAACCGCGCTTCGCTTGTCCCACCCTACTCCGGCATTCCGCAAGAGAATCTCTTTAATGAGCGGCCGCTTGCCACGGCGAAAACACGAACAGCGCTCCGCAGGCGATCAACAGGAAACCGACCAGGTAGTTCCACTTCAGCGGCTCGCCGAGATACAGCACCGAGAAGAAGCAGAACACGCCGAGAGTAATTACCTCTTGAATGGTTTTCAGTTGGGCCGCGGAAATGCCGGCATTGTGACCCAGGCGATTGGCCGGCACCTGAAAGCAATACTCGACGAAAGCGATCAGCCAGCTAATCAGGATGGCCGCCCAGAGGGCCGACTGTTTATGCTTCAGATGCCCGTACCAGGCGATCGTCATAAACACATTGGACGTCGTCAGCAGCAGAACCGTGGTGAGGAACATGGAAGTCAAACGCGATCATGACGACGCTGCGGAACTGGGTTCTCGGATAAGCGATGCCAGTGATGTTTAGCGGCCGTCGGCACGACGGCCCCGGCTCCCTTGCAAGCCGCCGTGCCGGCGGCTGCTAAACGATGTAGCATTACAATTCTGACGGTCGATAGATTCGCACTCAGTCGGGCGCGACGGCGACCAACTCGCGGCTGACGGACTCGAAATGTCCGGCCCCCAGCGACGGCTGCTCCTCGGCATAGCCGACCAGCAGGGCCAAGTCGCAGAGGCGATTGATGCGCCGGGGGAGGCCGTGCGTAAGCTCTTGCAGCGTGGGCACGGCGTCCGGCTCGACCAGCATCCGGTTGGCCCCGGCCATCCGCAGCCGATGGTCCACGTAGGAGGCCGTTTCCAGTTGGTTGAACGGACGGAGCAGACACTTCACGCTCAACCGTTCCTCCCATTGAGGCATGCGATTTATCATCGGCAGCAAAGAAGGCTGGCCGACCAGGAGCAAAGTCATCGCGGGCGAGCCTTCGTACTCGAAGTTCAACAGCAGCCGCAGCGCCTCGAACTCCTGCGGCCCTTCAAGCAGATGGGCCTCGTCGATGGCGACGACCGCGTGCCGGCCCTTCTCGGCGTTGGCGGCCAGGAACCGCTCGATCCGCCGCACGCTGGTATGCGTGTCGCAGGCCGTGACCACGTCGCCCCCGTCCAATTCGTCGGCCAGATAGGCCAGCAACTCGGCGGCGGGCATCTGCGGAAACACCAGATGCACGAAGGGGGCGTAACATTCGTCCAGGGCGCCGCGAAGCATGGTTGTGAGCATCGTCTTGCCGGCGCCCGACGGTCCGCACAACAGCGCCCCGCCGCGGCGGTTTTCCACGGCGTAACGCAGTTTCAACAGCGCCGCCTGGTGCGATTCGCCGGGATAATAGAACCGCGGATCGGCGGCGTTCTCGAACGGTTTCTGTTTCAATCGCCAGTATTGTTTGTACATGGTACGGTGCTTCCTGGAGTTACATAGCCGTGAAGTTTTCGATGATTCCCGCCGCACTCATCCCCGCCTCGGTCAAGCGCCGCTGCATTTGCTCCAGGTCTTCCTGGGGAGTAATGCGACTATTATGGACCATGAGGACGGCGTCGATGCTGTTCTCCATTGCCCAAGGGGGCGTCTCGCCGCCGGAGAGGTTGTTTTCCAGCGGGCCGAGGTCGATCAACACCACCTCGTAGTGGCGGCGGAGTTGTTCCAGGCACACGGACCATTGCGACCAATCGTTCGCCGGTTGGTCCCTGTTCCCCTCCGATTCGCGGAGAGCCAGCAATGCCAGGTTGCCGTCCGTAGTCTCGACGACCGCTTGATCGATGGGTTTGCCTTCGTCTTCCGATGTCTCGTTCCAGCCCATCTGCGGCTGCACTCCCAACCGCTTGGCCAGCCGTGGGCGGCCGAGGTCGGCGTCGACCAGCGCCGTTTTGACGCCCCGTTCGGCCAGCCGGCGGGCAGCGCAGAGCAGCATCGTGGTGGCCCCTTCGCCGCGCCGGCAGCCGGCGATCGCCAACACCTTCAACCCCTGGGCGTTGATTGCCATCAGGGCGTCGGCCAGCCGGTCCCACTCGTCGGCCGCTCGAGACATCAGGCGACGGCAGACCCGCGGCCAGGAAAATCGTTCGACCTGCCACGCCGGTTGATATGGCCGGGGTTCGGGGCTCGGGGTTCGGGATTCGGGGCTTGAATCCTGTTTATAAAGTGTGCCACTGCCGGCTTGTCCAGCAGTGAGGGGGGAAATCCCCGGCATTTCACTGCTGCACAAGCCAGCAGTGGCACCCATACTTCCCAGGAGCGGCTTTTCCAACAGGCTGCCAGGCGTTGTGGCCTCGGGCCACTGCGGCAGCGGTGCGTGGTTCGAGGGCTCATGTTCGGAAACTGGAGCCAGGCTGTCGGCCGAAAACTGCTTTGTGTTTCGTGGTGCGGCCGTCTCGGCTGCACCGGGCAGGCGGGACGCCTGCACCACAAGTTGTTTTTGGACAACCGCTGAACATTCGGGCGCCGGGTTTCGGCACTCGAGGTTCGGCGCCGACGGTTCATAAGTCGAGGTTGGGGGCTCGGTAATGGACGGCTGGGGTTCCGTCCCGGGATTCCAGTTGTTTAGATTCCGATCGCAATGGTTCGAGACCTCGTTGACGGCGGGATCAAGATGCTGCTCTTCCACGTGTTCCTCGCCGACGTGCGGATGGAGGGCCTCGTTTCCACCGATGGCCCATTCCGCGCCGCCGATCGCGCAAAAGCTCGATCCGACTTCGATCGAGGAGAATCCGTTCAAGCCGGGCTCAACGTTTTCGTTGACGAGCCCGTTTTCCGGATGTTCAGCGCATGCAGGTTCCGGCTGGAGATGGGGCATTTTCTCCAGCGCAGCCAGGATGCCGTCGAAGCGGTCGAACATCGCGGCGGCGATGGCGGGCGCTTTCTCCGCGGCTGCGGGCGCTTCGTGTCTCGGTACGTAGTTTCTCGACGGAGTCTCGTCCTCTACGTTCCGATTCGGCTCGAAGGGCGACGGTCGGTTCTTCACGGCCGTCGCGCCCGGCCGGCGCAGAACGGCGACGGGAGTCGAGTCTTGCTGCGAGAAGGCCTTAATAAACGCTTGGTCTAGTGCTGTCATAACGGTTCCTGGCGGCAGGTTTGTCGTTAGTATTTTTCCCCGATCCACTGGCCGAATCATGCGGAACGGCGGCGTTTCGGGCGTCGGCCTGATATTCAGAAGGTCGGACCGCCATCGGACGTCCGGCGCCCTCGCCGGCGGTCCTCGGTCCGAGGTTGTTTTGTGCATCGTTGGCCCGGCCCGCACTCGGCCAACTCGACATCAACGGCGCTTTCGCGGTCGGGTTCGGCCACGGCTGGGTTTTTCCCTCGTCGGGCAATGGGATTTTCTCGGGAACGCCCGATTGCTCGGGCGCGGCGGAGACCAGCGTCATCGGCCGGGACGCGACGGTCTGCGCAACTCTGTCCTGGTTGGGCGCCGGGGTTGCGCCGGTCTGCCATTCCGACGCCGAATCGACGGTGGCCGCCGGATCGGGCACGGCTGTCTTCCGGCCGAAGAACGACGGCACAATGGACGCCACCAACAACAACGCCACCAGTCCGGATAGAAAGCTCACGGAATACGACTGCTTGAACATCCGCCCGAAGAATGTCACGGCCCCGCTTTCGCACTCGTTCTCGCTCTTGGCGTCCGAACGGCAAGCGTTCAGGTCTGGAAACCGGGCCAACACCCTGCAATTCGATTCCGTTGCGTCCATGCCTTGACTTCCTTCCCTGCGGATGGGTAGACGCCCTGCGGTGCGCACCAATTGACTAGTCACTCTCGATAAATGAAGGTATCGGTTCTGATTGCAGCGATCTTGAGCATTAGTCGGAATCCGGCGAATAGGTAATATGGGCAATTATGTACACCCGCTAACCCGGATTATTCATAAACACGAAGGAACATTGTCATTCTGAGCGCAGCGAAGAATCTGGGCTGTTTGCGGCGCATCGGAGATCCTTCGCTGCGCTCAGGATGACGTTTATGAATAATCCGGGCTAATTCCTAGGGTTGGACGAGTGAAACGCAGTCCCACCAACAACCGAGAAAAATTCGGTGGGACCGCGCTCCGCTTGTCCCACCCTACCAAAGCCTCGAAATGCCGTCCCCCGCAATCCCGCACTGAGTTCATGGGAAAACTGCCGTTTGACCGAATCCGGCGGCACCTCTATACTGCACTTTTGGTCCTGCCAATATGGAGGTGATAGGATGACTCAGATCGAACGCGCTCGGACTGGAGAGGTGACGGCCGAAATGGAGGCCGTCGCCCGAGACGAGCAGATCGATCCGGAAGCGGTTTGCCGGGAAGTGGCCGCAGGGCGGATGGTGATTCCGGCCAACAAGGCCCATCTGGAGAAGGGGCTTAAACCGATCGGCATCGGTACTGCCGCGAGGACGAAGATCAACGCCAACATCGGCAAATCGGCCGTATCGAGCGATCCCTCTTGCGAATTGGAAAAGCTCTTCGCCGCCGTCCGCCACGGCGCCGACACGGTGATGGACCTTTCGACCGGCGAGCAGATCGACGCCGTTCGGGCGCGGATCATCGAGGCCGCCGCGGTGCCGGTCGGCACGGTGCCGATCTACCAGGTGGCCGAGCAGCTCGACGAGATCACGGACCTGCGGCCGCGCGACTTTCTCGACGTGGTCCAGCAGCAGGCCCGGCAGGGGGTCGATTACATGACGATTCACGCCGCGCTGCTCCGCGAGCACCTGCCGCTGTGCGACGGGCGCGTGACCGGCATCGTCAGCCGCGGCGGTTCGCTGATCGCCAAGTGGATGGCCGCCCACGGCGAGGAGAACCCCTTCTACACCCACTTCGACAATCTCTGCGAGATCATGCACGAGTACGACGTCACTTGGAGCATCGGCGACGGGCTGCGGCCGGGGTCGATTGCCGACGCCAGCGACGCCGCGCAATTCGCCGAGTTGAAAGTGATGGGCGAGCTGGGCCGCCGTGCCCGGGAGCTGAACTGCCAGGTGATGATCGAAGGGCCAGGCCATATTCCGATGGACCAGATCGAGCACAATATCCGCATGGAGCAGGAGTTGTGCGATTACGCGCCGTTTTACGTGCTCGGTCCGATCGTGACCGACGTGGCGCCGGGCTACGACCACATCACCAGCGCGATTGGGGCGGCGATGGCCGCCTGGTACGGGGCGGCGATGCTCTGCTACGTAACGCCCAAGGAGCACCTAGGGCTGCCGAACCTGGAGGACGTTCGCCAGGGGGTGATCGCCTACAAGATTGCCGCCCACGCCGCGGATTTGGCCCGGCATCGGGTGGGCGCCCGCGACCGCGACGACGCCTTGAGCCGGGCCCGCTTCGAGTTCGACTGGGCCGAGCAGTTCCGCCTCTCGCTCGATCCCGAGGCGGCCCAGCGGATGCACGACGAATCGCTGCCCGAGCAGGACCACAAGAAGTCGCACTATTGCAGCATGTGCGGGCCGAAGTTCTGCTCGATGAAAACCACCGAGGAGTTGCGGACGTTGACGAAGGGGAAGACGAAGAATTAAAGCGTTCGCACCCGGAGAACCTATGGTTTTTGCATGGAGCATGCCGGATATAATGTTGAATGCACTCGTCAGTGCATTGCTTGGGAGTCTGTTTGCTGCTACGTTTGTTGCCTTCTTAACGCAACGTTGGATTGAAAGACGTGAGCAACGCAATCGACTGCATGCACTGAAGCTGCAACTGTATTTGGATGCGATTGACCTGATTCTGGACAATGAGTTGGCCTTGGCCAAACGAGGGGCTGAGGGAGAAACTCCTCCTATAGAACTTCAGACTAAACAAATTAACATTCATCACCGATTGAAGTTGCTTGGTCCTCAAAATCTGCTGGAAGTATACGATAAGTACAATATGTTGGTATTCCAATCTACAGCACATCCCTTACAGCACCGTCCAGAAAACCCGCATGATGTTGTAAATGCTCGCGATGAGCTAAGAGACATGATGGCAAACGATCTCCAGTGCGGTTGTCCTCTAAACGAGCAACACATGAAAAGAAATTGGATTGGGAGGCTCTTTCATGCCGCGGATAAGCCGGTTCTTCGGAGTGAGCATCTACATGTATCCTATCGCGGCATCGCCGCAACCAATTGTGGTCTTAGGTCTTGGGTCTTGGGTCTTGGCACAAAGACCTAAGACCTAAGACCGTCAAAGATTGAGGACGTTTTCTCAATCCCAAAAACTAATGGCATAACGATCATGCACCTCCGCATTTTCACGCGGAATATGGTGACGATGAAGCCGTGTACGTTATAGACACACTGGAAATTCTTCGGGGGCATTTGCCGCGGCGGGCAAACAACATGGTTGTCGAATGGGCACTGGAACACCGTCAAGCGTTGAGGGACAATTGGGATCGGGCGCGAGAGCAAACGACCTTGGCGCCGATCGAACCTCTGGAATAATAGGAGCCGAATCATGGTGAAACTTGGCCCGCGAGTTCGAGTCTGTGCCTTGTCGCCGTTAAACGGGTTCATGGCAAAAGTCGAGTTCGACAATGGCACGCGGCGGGAAATCGATTTGGAACCGTTCTTGCATGGTCCTATCTTTGAACAGATACGTGATAATCCCGCTTTATTCCGCTCGATGCAGATCGAAGGTGGAACGATCGCCTGGTCGAATGGCGCCGACATCGACCCGGATGTACTTTACTACGGGCTGAAACCAGTATATATGGACGAAACTGAATCCGCTCGAAGATAAGACGGGGAACATGCCATGCACAACGAATTTACTGCGATTGTCGAGCGGGAAGGAAAGTGGTTTATCGCTTACTGTCCAGAGGTGCCCGGCGCCAACGGCCAAGGGAGGACCAAGGCCGCCTGCTTGAAGAGTTTGGCTAAAGCCATCCACCTAATTCTGGAAGATCGCCGCGAGGACGCCATGCGGGGACTTCCGAAAAACGCGCAATTCGAGTCGGTAGCCGTGGAATGAAACGCCAGACCCTTATCAAGCACCTGCGGAGAAACGGGTGCTTTCTGAAACGAGAAGGCGGCGGTCATTCGTTGTGGATGAACCCGCAAACGGGACATATTGAAGCAGTGCCACGTCACACGGAGATCCCCAACCTTCTTGCCAAGAAAATCTGCCGCTCCCTATCCATTCCAGAAATCAAATAACCTCCCGGAGTCATATCATGATTAAACGTCTCGCCGCTGTCTTACTTGTATTTTGCGCTGTTCCCGTTCTGGCCGACGAGACCCCGGCGGTCAAACTCTCTCCCGCGGAGGCGAAAGAGGGCTTCGTCAGCCTCTTCGACGGCAAGACCCTCAACGGCTGGCAGGGAGACGTGAAGGGTTACGCCGCCGAAAACGGCACGATGGTCTGCAAGCCGGGCGGAAACATCTTCACGAAGAAAGAGTACGCCAACTTCATCTTCCGCTTCGAGTTCAAGCTGCCGCCGGGCGGAAACAACGGCGTCGGCATCCGCACGGCCTTGAAAGGCACGCCCGCCTACGTCGGCATGGAGATCCAAATCCTCGACGACGAACACCCCAAGTACAAAGGCGTCCTGAAGCCGTATCAGTATCACGGTTCGATCTACGGCGTCGTGCCGGCGAAGCGCGGCTTCCTCAAGCCCACCGGACAATGGAACCAAGAGGAGATCCTCGCCGACGGCAGCCACATCAAGGTCACGCTCAACGGAACCGTGATCCTCGACGCCGACATCGCCAAGATCGGCAAGACGGTGGACGGCCATCCGCATCCCGGCCTGCACAATGCCAAGGGCTACATCGGCTGGCTTGGCCACGGCGATGCGGTGGCCTTCCGCAACGTGCGCATCAAGGAGTTGCCGTAATTGTGCCGCGGCTTAACAACTGAAGGGCCTGGGATATGAACTCTGGTCAACACGCCCTAGGCATAATTGGATCAATGGCATTCTTGGATTGTGTGGCAGTGTTGGCCGCCCGTTACGCCGCCACACTACAGGCCGCCGGTTGCGAATGGCTGACCTGGGTTTTAGGGTTCCTTCCTCTCGGCTGTTTGGTTACAACCATATTTTTGTTTTCCAAGCCGATCCGCACTCGATCTCCTTTGCTAACAAAGGTGCCCATTATTGGACGATATATGTTCTTTTGGGCGTTGACGCTGATTACGTTTCTGCCCTTCTACGTTGCCTCGAATTACGTTGACCTTCCGCGGTAAGCGTGCATCCCCCTATGCCAATTCAGATTTCGACGAGGCACACGCCAACACCGAGTCACACGCCGACACCCACGACCACCCGCCGCGAGGTCTTCGCCTGGGCGATGTACGACTGGGCCAACAGCGCCTACTCGACGCTGCTGATCACCGTCGTGTTGAACTACATCCAGAAAATCGTGTTGCCCGGCCGGGCGGGGCAGGTGGTCTTCGCCTGGGGTATCGGCGGCGGCATGTTGGTGGCCGCGATCCTCTCGCCGATCGTCGGCGCGGTGGCCGACGCCAACCGCAGCAAGCGCCGCTGGCTGGCCGGACTGGCCTTCTGCGGTTCCCTGGCGGCCGTGGCGATGGCCCTGATTCCGCACGACCAGGTTTGGGCCGTGGTCGCCGCCTTCGTGCTGATGGGCGTCTGCTTCGAACTCTCGCTGGTCCCCTACAACGGCTTTCTCCCCGAAATCACCGACGAACGCTCGATCAACGGGGTCTCGGCCCTGGGCTACGGTTTGGGATACATCGGCGGATCGGTCCCGCTGGTCCTGGCGGGATTGATCTTTCACTTTGGAAGCCGGCTCGGCTTGGATAGCGTGGTCGATCAGCACCGCGTTTGCATCCTTTTGCTGGGGCTGTGGTGGGGACTGTTCAGCCTGCCTACGGTGTGGATCCTTCGCGACCGGGGACCTCGGCCGGCGACGACCGATCCGCTTCCCCGCGCCGCGCGGAAAGCGCTCGGCAATGTCTCCCACACGCTGGCGAACGTCCGCAGCTTTCCGGTCCTGGCCCTGTTTCTGCTGGCCTTCCTCTTCTACAACGACGGCGTGCAGACCATCATCACCCAGGCCCCGACCCTGGCAATCCAAACCAAATCGCTGCAATTTTCGGTCGAGGAATTGTTCCTGCTCGTGCTCATGATTCAGTTGGTCGCCACGCCGGGCGCATTCCTCGTCGGCTGGCTCTCCGACCGCTGGGGCCAGAAACAAACTCTGCTGGCCTGTCTGGCCATCTGGTGCGGCCTGCTCGTGGCCACCCTATTCGTGAGCGACAAAACCTCCTTCTGGATCATGGGGATGGTGCTGGCCCTGGTGATGGGCGGCACCCAGTCGGTAAGCCGGGCGGTGATGGGCACCATGACCCCGCAACGACACGCCGCCGAGTTTTTCGGCTTCTTCAATCTCTCGGGCAAGGCCGCCAGCGTCTTCGGGCCGGGACTCTTCGGACTGATCATCTATCTGACCGGCAATGCTCGGCTGGCCGCGTTCAGCCTGCTGATATTCTTCATCATCGGCGCCACGCTGCTGGCCCGGATCAACGTCGCCGAAGGACGACGGCAAGCGGTTGAGGCGGAAGAGTGAAGGGAGAAGAGCGAAGAGGGAAGAGTGATAAAGCCGGAATAGGATGTCCAAGCCGCTTGCGGTTTCGCAAGTAGGACAGGTTGACAACCTGTCCCCTTTCATGGCACGTTCGTGATTTCGTACCGTCACGAAAAAGCGATTCCCTACGCATGCACGACGCTGCCGATCGTTTCCAACTCCTCCGGCGAAAGGGAGAGGCTGCCGGCAGTGGCGTTGTCGGTCGCTTGCAGCCGATTGCGGGCGCCGCAGAGGGCGACGGTCAGGCCCGGCTGGGCGATCGTCCAGGCGATGGCCAGTTGGGCCAGCGAGGCGCGATGCCGTTCGGCGATCGGCCGGATTTGGTTGAGCATGTCGGCGACCCGTTCGAGATTGTCCTTGCTGAAACGGCGGTTGCCGCGGCGGAGGTCCCCCTCGTCGAACTGGCGGTCGGGTCCGATCTTGCCGGTCAGCAGCCCGTTGCCGAGCGGCGAATAGGCCAACATGGCGATCCCCTGCCGGCGGCAGTACGCCAGGCTGCCGTTCTGTTCGATCTCGCGGTCGAGGAGCGAATATTTTTCCTGATTGGAGTCGACCGCGCCGTATTCCGCCACTTGGACCATCGAAGCGTTGCAGACGCCGATGGCGCGAATCTTGCCCTCTTCTTTCAGCTTGGTCAGTTCGGCCATCGTATCGGCGATGGGCGTGGTCGATTCCTGCCAATGGGTCTGGTAGAGATCGACGTGGTCCGTGCCCAGCCGTGTCAGGCTGGCCTCCAATTCAGCGCGGATGCTGTCGGGGCGGAGGCACTTGTAGATTTTCTTTTTCGACGGCCGGAAGGTCACGCCGTCGTCGCTGGAGTGGAAGAAGAACTCGCCCACTTCGCGGTCCCAGACCATGCCGCATTTGGTGGCCACGACGACCTGGTCGCGGCGGTCGGCGATGGCCCGGCCGACGATCTCCTCGGAGCGGCCGAAGCCGTAGATGGGGGCCGTGTCGATCAGGTTCACGCCGTGGTCCAGCGCGGTGTGGATGGCGGCGGTGGCCTCGTTTTCGTCGGCGCCGCCCCACATCCATCCGCCGATGGCCCAAGCGCCGAAGGCCACGGCCGAGACCTCAATGCCCGAAGGACCGAGTTTGCGATGGATCATGTTTTCACCCCCAGAGGAGCAAGCGCCAATCGTGCCATCATAGCTGAAAGGCGAGACGGATGGCTTGTTTGCCCCGATCCAAATCGTCCCGCGGCAGAGTGCCGAGTCGTCGCTTAAATCGAACGCGAGGCAATGACCCAATAGCTTGCACGTTGGCGACTGAAGCGCGGTCGAGAAAGCGAAGATGGCCGACTTCTATTTCAAGCGGGCCACCGCGGTTTTGGGTTGTAATTGGCACGTGGACGATCAGAGTCCGCTCAATGGCCAAAGAGTCATCCAACAGTACTACCACAGGACGTACCTTTGCCGCCAACCCCATGTCAGCGAGCCGAATTTCACCGTGCCGTGGGTTCACAGCCATCGAGGATGTCCAATACTTCTTGCTCGACCTCACGATCAGGCAGCACGTCGCTCCATTGGGCCTCCTCCCGCTGCTGGACGAGGAACCGCAAGAAATGCAGCACTTCCTGCTGCACCGCTTCCGGCTGGCCATTGATTTCCTGAACCAATAATTCGTGTGCGCTCATACTCTAATTGTACTATTTGCCATCGCCTTGCCAAGATGGTTTCGCTAAATAGGCTACCATGTGACTATATTTACGCCATTTACTCCACTGGTCTCTGCAACAACGGTCTCCTGGAGGGGTAAATTAGCCATACAGCGGGCCGAAGGTCGCGCAGGCGCGGAAGTCGGCTCCTTCCAGGCCGCTCGTGCCGAAGGCGTTCCAGGCGCTGGGCCGGAACACGTCCGCCTCCGGCACGTTGTGCATGCAGACCGGAATCCGCAGGATCGAGCAGAGTGCGATCAGGTCGGCGCCGACGTGTCCGTAGCTGAAGGCGCCGTGGTTCGCGCCCCAGGCGTTCATCACCGCGTAGCCGTCGCGGAAAACGCCCTCGCCGCTCAGCCGCGGGGCGAACCAGGTCGTCGGCCAGGTCATGTTCGTCCGCCGGTCGAGGATTTGGTGCACGTTTTCGGGCAACTCGAAGGTCCAGCCCTCGGCCAGTTGCAGCACGGGGCCCAGTCCGCGGACCAGATTCACACGCGTCATCGTGATCGGCATCCCGGCGAGCGTGGTGAACTTCGAGGAGAAACCGCCGCCGCGGAAGTATTCGGTGATGGCCGCGTACCAGGTCGTGGCGTCGAGACACTGTTGGGCCTCGGCATCGGTGATCTGCCAGAACGGCTTGATGGCCGGTTGGCCGTCGATCTGTTGCCGGCCCGAGCCGTCCAGGGCGGCGGCGCCGGAGTTGATCAGGTGGATCAGCCCGCCGGTGGCCCGGCCGGTCGCCTCGTAGCCGGCGACCCGTTTCAAGGCGGCGGGGCTCCAGTAGGTCCGCACGTCGGCAAAGACCTGCGCGGTGCCGGTCAGCAGGTTTCCGAAGAGCATTGCCACGCCGTTGAGGCTGTCGTTTTCGGTGGCCATGATGTACGGCTGCCGGATGCCGTTCCAATCGAACGACGAATTGAGGATCGCCTCCATGAAATCGCCGTTGGGCAGGTGGTCGGTCCACTGCCGCTGTCCCTGAAAACCGGCGGCGATGGCGTTGTGGCCCAGGGCCTCCTCGCCGAAGCCCAGTTCGGCCAGCCGGGGATTGCCGACCATCAGGTCGCGGGCGATCATGGCCATTTTCACCGACCATTGCCAGACCCGCTCTTTCTGCTCTGGCGCAAACGTGCTTTCCGGGGCGTTCTGGTCTTCGCCTTCCCGGCAGTGTTTTTTGGTCCAGGCCAGCGCCCGGGCGAACTCTTCGGGGTCGAGGATGTCGCGTTCCACGCGGCGGACCAGTTCGACCATATCGACCGTCTCGACCCTCATGCCGAGATAGCGCTCGAAGAAGTCGTGATTGACCAGCGATCCGGCGATGCCCATCGAGACGTTGCCCAGCGAGAGATAGGACTTTCCGCGAAGAGTGGCGGCGGCCAGCCCGGCGCGGGCGAAGCGGAGAATCTTTTCGCGAACGTCGAGGGGAATTTCGCCGTCACCGGCGTCTTGCACGTCGCGGCCGTAAATGCCGAAGGCGGGCAGTCCCTTCTGGCTATGCCCGGCCAGCACCGCCGCCAGATACACCGCGCCGGGCCGCTCGGTGCCGTTGAAGCCCCAGACGGCCTTCGGCAGCAGCGGATCCATGTCCATCGTCTCGGAGCCGTAGCACCAACAGGGCGTAACGGTCAGCGAGACGCCGACCCCCTCGCGGGCGAACTTTTCGACGGCGCGGGCGGCCTCGGCCACGCCGCCGATGCAGGTGTCGGCGATCACGCACTCGACCGGCGCCCCGCAGGAATGACGCAAATTGTCGGAGATCAGCTTGGCGACGGCTCGGGCCATGCCCATCGTCTGCTCTTCGAGCGATTCGCGGACCCCCTTGCGTCGCCCATCGATGGCCGGCCGGATGCCGATCTTGGGCAACGAACCGACCAACCTGTTCGTCAGTGAAGCGCCCTTTTCCGCGAGAGCTGTCATGTCTGCTGTCTCCTTGAAAATGGGGATAACCGGCCATTTTTCCCCGCGCGGACGCGGGGGCTATTGATCCTCGGATTAGTAATGCAACAATCGTTTAGCGGCCGTCGGTACGACGGCCCTGGTTCCGCCGCAAGCCGCCGTACCGGCGGCTGCTAAACGGTGTTGCAAAACTACGGTCAATAAACACGTAAAACACCCTGTACTCACACGAACAATCTGCTGACCGATTCGTTGCGGTGGATTCGCTTGATGGCCTCGCCCAAGAGCGGGGCAACGCTCAAAACCGTCAGCTTGGGCATCTGCTTCTCGGGGGGAAAGGGAATGGTGTCGGTCAACACCAGGCCGTCGATGGGGGCCTTTTCGATCCGCTCGATTGCATTGCCGACCAACAGGCCGTGGGTGGCCGCCAGGAACACCTGCCGGGCGCCGTGGTCGTGCATCACCTCGGCGGCGCCGCAGATCGAGCCGGCGGTGCTGATCATGTCGTCGAAGATCAGAGCCACGCGGCCCTCGATTTGCTGGCCGATGATGTTGGCCTGCTTGGTCCTTTCGGCCGAACTGCGCCGTTTGTCGATAATCGCCAGGTGTCCGCCCAACCGGTTCATGTGGGCCAGTGCCCGCTTGATGCTCCCTTCGTCGGGGCTGACCACCACAAGGTCTTCGTTGTCAAAATCCATGGCCTTGAAGTGTTCGTCGATGACCGGGGCCGCATACAGATGGTCCACGGGGATGTCGAAGAAGCCCTGAATTTGTGCGGCGTGCAGGTCCATCGTCAGCACGCGGTCGGCCCCCGCGCGGGTAATCAGGTTGGCCACGAGCTTGGCGGTGATCGGCACGCGGCCTTCGTCCTTGCGGTCTTGCCGGGCATAGCCGAAGTAGGGAATGACGGCGTTGATCCGCTCCGCGCTTGCCCGGCGGAAACTCTCGATCATAATCAAGAGTTCCATGAGGTTTTCATTTACCGGGGGGCAGGTGGGCTGGATGATGAAGACGTTTCGGCCGCGGACGTCCTCGTCGATCTTGCAGGAGATCTCGCCGTCGGGAAAGTTGCCCATTATCGCCCGGCCCAACGGCAGCCCCAGATATTCGCAAATTCGTCTGGCCAAAACCGGGTGTGCTCGTCCGGTGAAGAGTTTCATGGAATTCATTGGGAATTAAAAATTAGAGTGTGGCGGCCGGGTTTGCCCGGAGCGGGCCTGACGCCATCCGGCGATCCGTTTGCAACTGCCCACAATCATGCCACGAAAGGCCGTGGGCTTCCAGTGGGGGCGGCCCCCTTTTTCGGCAGGCCCGCAACGGAGTGTCGTTGACAGGCGGCCGCGCGGCACTAAAATGTGGCGTTTTCCCCAACTGGGATTCCGTTCGGGGATAGCCCCCTCGCCCGCCAAAAGAGCGTATTTCAGGAGCGATGCTTTGGAAGAGGCCATCCAAAAAGCCGAGGTCCTGCTGGAAGCCCTCCAATGGATCCGCCAATTTCGCGGCAAAATCACCGTGATCAAATTGGGGGGGAGCGTCATGGAGGACCAGCGGGCAATGGTCCACCTGCTCCTGGACGTCGTCTTTATGGAGACGGTCGGCATGAGGCCGGTCCTCATCCACGGCGGCGGACCGGCGATCAACCGCGCCATGGCCGCGGCCGGGTTGCAGCCCCGCTTCATCCAGGGCCGTCGCTATACCGACGCCAAGACGCTGGCCGTCGTCGAGCGCGTCCTGGCGGGAGAGGTCAACCGGCAAATTGTCCAACAGATCGACGAGCTGGGCGGCGAGGCTCAATCCTTGAACTTCGACACCAAGAACGTGCTTTTCGGACGGCGCACGTCGGTCAGCGACGAGCATGGGGCGCCAGTCGATCTGGGTTTCGTGGGCGTTGTGACCCGCGTCGATCGAGATTCGATCGTCGAGTTGTGCAACGGCGGAGTAGTGCCGGTGATTCCGTCGATGTGCATCGACGAGGGGGGCGGAAAGCTGAACGTCAACGCCGACACCGCCGCCACCGCGGTGGCCCAGGCCCTATCGGCCGAAAAACTGGTCTATCTGAGCGACATCAACGGCGTCCGCCGCGACCCGAACGATCCCGGCTCGCTGATCCACTCGCTGACGGCCGAAGAGGCCGGACGGTTGATTGCCGACGGCTCGATAGGCGCCGGCATGATCCCCAAGGTCCAGGCCTGCCTGGAAACGTTGGAGAAGGGCGTGCGGAAAGTGCACATCATCGACGGCCGGCTGCGCCATTCGTTGCTGCTGGAAGTGTACACCAACAAGGGCGTGGGAACGCAGATTGTGGGGGATTCGGGGTTCGGGGTTCGGGATTCGGGATCGAAAGTTTAGCCGCCGCGTCCACGCGGCGATGCGATAATCATTCACGTTTAGAAAGTATTCCAACTCCGTTTAGCAGCCGCCGGTACGGCGGCTTGAAGCGGAACCAGGGCCGTCGTAACGACGGCCGCTAAACAGAAGTTGCACTATTTCTCAAAGTATCCGAGGGAGAATAACGTGTCAGATCACACCCCCATGAACTCGGAAGAAGTACTCGATCTCTTTCAGTGCTACGTAATCCCCAATTACGGGCGTTATCCGATCGCGTTGGACCACGGCGAAGGGTCCTACGTGTGGGACGCCGAGGGGAAGCGCTATCTCGATCTGTTTTGCGGCTGGGGCTGCAACCTGCTGGGCCATTGTCCGCCGGCGGTGGTCGAGGCCGTCCGCGAGCAACTCGGCCGCTTGATCCACGTTCCCAACACCTGGCACAGCGAGCTTCAGGGTCTTTGGGCCAAGGCCCTCGCCGAGCGTAGTTTCGGCGGCCAGGCCTTCTTCTGCAACTCGGGCACGGAGGCCAACGAGGCGGCGATCAAGCTCGTCCGGCTGCACAATGCCCCGCGCCGGCGCTATAAAATCATCACTTTCGAGGGCGGATTCCACGGCCGCACGCTGGGCGCGACCACGGCCACGGCACAGCCGAAATACCACGAGGGCCTCGGCCCGTTGATGGCCGGGTTCGTCTATGCCCCGTTCGGCAACCTCGACGCCGTGGCGAAGCTGATCGACGACGAGACGGCGGCCCTGATGATCGAGCCGATCCAGGGCGAGGGCGGCGTCCGCATTCCGCCCGGCGGTTTCCTGGCGGGGCTGCGCGAACTGGCCGACCGGCACGAATTGCTGCTGATTTTCGACGAGGTGCAAACCGGCTGCGGGCGGACCGGCGACTGGTTTGCCTATCAGGGTTTCGGCGTGACGCCCGACGTGATGACCCTCTCGAAGGCGCTCTGCGGCGGGCTGGCCGGCGGGGCACTGCTGACCACGGCCGAGATTGCCCCCAGCCTGCGGCCCGGCATGCACGCCTGCACCTTCGGCGGCAATCCGATCGCCGCCCGCGCCGGCCTGGCCTTCATTGAGGCCGTCGAGCGGGAGGGGCTTCTGGAGAACGCCAAGCGGCTGGGCGAGGTTTTCCGCACGCGGTTGGAGCGGCTCCGCGGCGAGTGCGACCTGGTCCGCGAAGTCCGCGTCCGCGGCGTGATGGTGGGTGTCGAGCTTTCGATCGAAGGCGCCGAAACCGTTCGAGCCTGCCTGGATCGAAGACTATTGATCAACTGCACGCACGGGACCGTGATCAGACTGCTGCCGCCGATGAATCTGACCGAGGAACAGGCCCATGAAGGCTGCGACATCCTGGCCGAAGTGCTGAAGAAGCAGGCCGGCAACCACTTGCCGGTGCAGTAGGGAAAGATCAGTTTTCAGTATTCCGTATTCCGTTGTCAGTTTAGCCCCCGCGTCCATGCCTTGCTGTTACCCCCATTTTGAATTGGTGAAGAAACACAATCCGCGGAGAATTCGACCCGGAGGGTCGTTTGACAGTAGCCCGGCGATTTATGAGATCGTCCGTTTTTTAAGTTGTTATTTTCTCGGTAGTTAGGCGTCGTCCGACAATAAACTACCGATTTCGTTCTGTAGGGAACGCCCTCCGTGGCGTTCCGGGATTGACGAGAAAGGCTTTTTTCGGCTCACAGAACGCCACGGAGGGCGTTCCCTGCAGGACGTGCAAGCCCATGTAATTCGGTAAGTTATTCCCGGACGACGCCTTAGCTGGGTTACCGCGCTGTTCTTCGGTGGTGGTTTGGCGCGGTGGACAACGGGCAGGTTATGCGCAAGTACTGTCAATCCAACTTGTCGTTGTGCGCGACTTCTGCCGTGGCCCGAAAATTGACGCAGGGAACGGTGCTGCTTCAAATCGGCAAAGCCCAATTCCACCGTCTGACCCCGAAGCCGGTAGAGTTTTTTGGCCTCCATCGTCGCCATTCGCGCTCGGTGGGCCTCGACCAACGCCTCGTGCTCGCTTCTTTTGACGGCTCGCCCGCGGTTCGGGTTTGTGCTGCACGCGATCTGGCGAGGGCACGCCCGACAGTGCCGCGGCGAACAGCGATAACGAGGCGTTGGCGGCCACCGCGGGGCCGTCCAACGACATGCGTTCGGCCGGGGTCACGCCCCGTTGCAAAGCGAGTTGAAGCACTTCCGCGCCGGCCACCCAACCCAAGCCGCACAGCCGGAATGCGTCACACCCTGCCGGGGGGGCAAAACTGTCTCGCCGTTCGTGCTTTTCTTGCCTGCAACGGCTGATTGTTTTGATCGGATCGGCTATAATGGCGGTTGGGATTCGGCAGGGCCCCTATAGTCGGCACGAGACGAAGTGCCGCGTCTTTGCGGCTTTCCGAAAAGCTAGATTCGTGTTGTAGGACAGTTCAACGGCTGTCCGCGGACGTTGTCCCCGCAATCCGACACACTTACAACGTCGAGTTGTAGGACGGCTTTCCTAATCCGTCCACCACACCGGAGGGATTAGGAAATCCGTCCTACAACTCGATAAATTGAGAGTGTCATACGACAAGTGGTGGGGGGACAATGGTCCGCGTTCCGAAATCGGTCCCCAGGAGGGAACAAGTAATGCCGCGTTTGGCCTTTCGCACCCTGGCGCCGGCGTTGATCTGTGCAGCGTGTACGGCGACGTGCCTGGCGCAAGCCCCGACTCCAATCCCAACTCCAGTCCCCACTCCCGTACCTGCCGCCAACCCGAAACCTGCCGTCACCGCCGATCTGAATCCGTGGGGACGGTTCGAGCCGGGCGCCTGGAAACTGGTCCGGGTGATCACCGAAACCCTCGACGAGAAGGGCCAAGTCGTCAGCACCAGCAAGACCGACACCAAAACCACGCTGATGAAGATCGACGACAACGGCGTGAGCTTGGAAGTCCAGGCCTGTATGGAAGTGGCCGGAAAGAGTTTCCAGGCCGAGCCGCAGGTCATCAAGCAGGGCTTCAACGGGGAACTGGCCGCGCCGGACTCGAACGCCAAGGGTCCGACCGACGGCCAGGTGGTGATCGAGGACCGCGCCATTCCCTGCAAGGTGCAGCAGATCGAGCTTGTTTCGCCGAACGACAAGACGACCGTCAGGCTCTACTACTCGACGACCGTGGCCCCGTATATCCTCAAGCGGCTCAGCGTCACCACCGATCCGGACGGCAAGAACGTGCTCGGCTCGACGAGCTTCGAGGTGCTGGCCTTGCAGATGCCGGTGCGGCTGCGCGGCGAAACCCGCTCCGGCAGCTACGTCAAGACCATGCACAAGAACAGCAACGGCTCGGTGACCACGCTGGCGGTGGTTTTGCCGGACGTGCCCGGCGGGGTCTTCAGCCACAGCTCAAAAGAGCTGGACAAGGATGGGCGGGTCGTCCGCCGCAGCACCTTGGAACTGGTCGACTACGGCGTCAAGCCGGAAGACGACCGCGCCGCCTCATTCAAGGCCAAGCGCGCCGCCCGCCGCGCCGCCAAGTCGAGCCCCCGCCGCGGCGAGTGAGGCTTAGCTTATCCCTCGCCGATCGCCTGCATCACTTCGTCGGGGATGTTGAAATTGGCCGAGATGTTTTGCACGTCGTCTTGGTCGTCGAGAAGCTCCATCAGCTTGAGCACTTTTTGCGCAGTTTCCGGGTCGTCGATGTCGACCGTATTTTGCGGCAGGCGGGTGATTTCGCTGAACTCGGGCTGAAGGCCCGCATCGGTGATCGCCTTGGCCACGTCGCGGAAGACGGCCGGCCCGCAAATCACCTCGAACTTGTCGCCCACGCGGCGGACGTCTTCGGCGCCGGCCTCCAGGGCCAGCTCCATCAGCCGGTCCTCTTCGACGGCGTCGCAGGGGAGGATCAGCAGGCCCTTGCTGTCGAACATCCAGGCGACGCAGCCGGTGCTGCCGAGTTTGCCGTTGTGGAGCTCGAAGATTTTGCGGATTTCGCCGGCGGTGCGGTTGCGGTTGTCGGTAAGGACTTCGCAGAGCATGGCCACGCCCCCGGCGGCGTAGCCTTCGTAGGCGATTTCTTCGAGGTTGCCGCCGTCCAGTTCGCCGGTGCCGCGCTTGATCGCCCGTTGGATGTTGTCCTTGGGCATGCTGACGGCCTTGGCGTCGTCGATGGCGTAGCGGAGGCGGAGGTTGGCGTCGGGATCGCCGCCGCCGTGTTTAGCGGCGACGATGATCGCCTTGGCGAGCCGGCTCCAGAGCTTGCCGCGTTTGGCGTCGACCAGGGCTTTTTTGTGTTTAATGCCCGCCCAATGGGAATGACCAGACATGCTATGGACTCCAAAGTGCAAAATGGAAATTGCAAAATGCAAAGTGCAAAATATATTTTGCACTTTGCGTTTTTCAATTTGCATTTTGCATTATTTTTTCTTCGGCTTCCTTCCCTTTCGTTGGTTCTTTTTCCTTCCGAAACGCCTCGGCCGCCTTTCGCCAGGCCGCGGCGGCCTTGTCGCGTTGTCCCGTTTTCAGATACGCGTCGCCGAGATGATCGAGGACCAGTCCGTCGGGCGTTTCGACGCCGGCGGCCTTTTCCAACTCGGCCGCCGCCGCCGCGTATTTCCCCGTGCGGAACAGCACCCAACCGAGGCTGTCGCGGTATGCGGCGTTTTTTGGATCGGCGGCGACGGCCCGGCGGATCATGCGCTCCGCCCGGGCGAGATTCTTGCCTCGATCGGCCCACAGAAATCCCAGGTCGTTCAGCGCGCCGGGGTCGTCGGGGAACTCGTCGAGCACCTCTTCCAGCCACTGCTCGGCCTGAGGCTCGTCGCCTTTCAGGGCGGCGAGGTTCGACAGCGCCATCCGCGCCTCGCGCACCACCTGGCGGGTCTCGGCCACGGCATGGTCGCCGTCGAATTCGTCGATCAGTTTCCGATAGGCTGCCATCGCTTCCGCGTTGCGCTTACAATAGTAGAGCACCCAGGCCGGGCGGCCGCGGAAGCGGGCCGAATACTTCTTCGCCTCGGCGGCAAGCCGGGCGGCGGCCAGGGCCTCGTCGGCGCGCCCTCGAGGGCCAGCGCCCCGGCCAGATAGAAATTGAAGGCCGGATTCTCGGCCGACAGCGATTTGTCATTGATGGCCTGCCGGAAGACCTTGGCGGCCTCGGCCGGGCGATTTCCCGACAGTAGACCCACGCCCCAGACCAGGAACACCTCGGCCGCGTCCTTCGGCTTGGCGCTCGAGCGCCAGACGGAAGAACCGGCCGGCCGGCTCGTACTGTTTTGCCTCCAGCGCCAACAGCGCCGCGGCCATGCCGGCGTCGTAGCCGATCTTCTCCGACGATTTTCCAGCCCTGCGTTCCGCGGCCTGAAGGACCTCGCGGACAGCTTCCGGCTTGGCTGTGAGGTGATGAATTACGCCGCCAAAACTATCCAGCACGCCGATCTTCTCCACGCTCTCGCCCAGCAGATCGAGCAGGGCCTCGTAGCGTTTCGACCGCCGAAGAATGTCGGCCAGCCCGCGGTAGCCGGTCGGCATCGGTTTGGCGTCGAGCAACTTCCGATAGAGCTTTCCCGCCTGTTCGTCTTTTCCGGCGTCGCGGAGCCGGGCAGCAAGGAAATAGCCCAGCGGCAGGTTGTCCGGCTCGGCGGCGTGCAGTTTTTCGAGCCGGCCGATCAATTCGTCCTGCTTGCCGAGTTTATCCAGCACGTCGGCCAGCGTTTGGTAGGGGTCCATGCCCTGGCCGGAGAGACGCTCGGCAAAGCCGGCGTCCAGGGCCTTCAGGGCCTCGGCCGGTTTGCCGGTTTTGGCGTAGACGCGGGCCAGATTGTACTGCCGCATGGCCTTCGCCGGGGCATACTGCCCGGCCTTCTCGAACGCGGTCCGGGCGTCCGCCGGGCGATCGGCGGCCAAGAAAGTCTCGCCCAGCAGTTGGTAGGTCTGGGCGGGGTCGTCGAGCAATCCCTTTCTCAGCCGATCGTCGAGGCCGAAACGGTCGGGGTGATCCAGCGCCTCGGTGACGAAGGCGAAACAATCGGCCGCCCGTTTGTATTGCTCCGAGAGAAGGTACAGCCGCCCCAATTCCATCCGCAGAAAGACGTCGGCGGCGGATTGCCCGGCGTGTTTGCGGACGGCGACCGCCTTTTCGTAAAGGGTCGCCGCCCCGGAGTAAGCTCCTTCCCCGGTCAGATATACGCCCAGCCGGCGGAGCAACAGCGGATCGACGCCCTTCAGTTCCACGTCGATCAGGGCATAGCGGGCGGCAACGTCGTCCCGGTTCAGCCGATCGGCAAGCGGAACGATGGCCTGGACAATCTCCGGCGAGCGGGGATCGAAGCGGTGTGCGCGCTGGTAGCAGTGGAGCGCCTCGGCGTACTGTTCGTCGTGTTCGTGCGATCTTCCCGCCGCCCATAGCGACAGGGCCTCGAGATGGTCGCGATCGGCTTCGCTCCGCGGCCGCCGTGGAACGAAAACCTCTGTCGCGGTAGTGATTGTAGGAGGCGACTCCTGTCGCCGATTATTCTCCGAGTTGTCGGCTCGCAATCGGCGGCAGGAGTCGCCTCCCACAACGGCGGGCGAAGCCGCCGCCGACATCGTCAGGCACGTCAGACAGAGAATAAGAAAGGGAGACATCGTTCTCATCGCTCGCCCCTGGTTCACCGCGGCTTCCGCTTGGCGAGGCCCTCGGACGACGAACGGTTCTTCGAGGCGACGGTTCGAGATGAAGGTTTTGTCTGTGCGCCGGGTTTTGACGGCGCGGCCGGCTTCTTCTTCCGGCCCTTCCGCACCGGCTCCGCCGACGACTCTTTCAGGGCGGCCGGCTCTTTTCCGGCAGCCGATTTCTGCTCGGGTTCGGTCGATGGCTCGCCCCGCGCCGCTTTGGCTTCGGCCTCCTGCTTCTCGCTCGCGGGGGGCGTCTCCGGCGGCGTCCGCGGAGCGCGCTTGGCGCGCCGCCTGGGCAACCGCGCTCCACATTCCGGATTGATTCCGAGGAGGATTTCCCGGACGCTGGAAGAGTAGGGGTTGGCGGAATAGGCCGCGCCCAACTCGTGCAGCAGGGAACCGAACTCGCTCCCCTTTGCCTTGCTGACGGCCCGCTCCAGGCCCGGCACGGTCTGGGCGGCGGCGTCTTTCTCGGTCACCAGGTCCAGCACGACGAGCGCCTCCATAGTGCCGCCGTCGATGGGAATGGAGTGTCCGCCCAGTCCCGCCTGGACGACGTAGGCCACGGTGAACGGCGTCATCCCGTCGAGTTTCGTCAGCCAGGTCACGGTGGGGCCCAAATTCTTCTTGTGCAAATCTTCCAGGTCGAAATTGAAGGTCGCCTCGAAGACGGAGTGCAGCACGCGTTTCACGCGGTTGGCGGCGGCGCGGGGGTCGGGCAACGAGGACATCACCTCCGACAACTCGGAAATCGACGTTACCCGGACCTCATTCCAATCGAAAAACGTGTGGACCAGCGACGCGAACGCCTCTTCGGCGGCGTCGTGCGGGGCATCTTCCAGACAGCAGGCGAACAGCAGGTGCTCGATCACCGTCCGCCCGGCATGGGAAGGCGCCGGTTTGAAGTGCTTTTTCAGCACCTTGTGGACCTTGGCAAACTGTGCGGTGCGGCTGGTGGAAGTCATGGAGATGGCTCTTGGGGATCAATTGGAACGTGCAGGTTGTATGTGGGATGCCTCTCGTTTAGCCCCGGCGTCCACGCCGGGGAAATCTACGTCCTGCTTGCCGCCGCTCCCCCGGCGTGGACGCTGGGGCTAAACGCGGATTATCGCAAGTCAAATCGGTGATTCTTGGTCCTCCGCTTCGACTGACTCCTCGTCCGGCTCGGACGGCTCTTCCTTGGGGAGAACTTCATCCAGGATGCGGGCCACGGCGATCGAACGCTTCACGCCTTGATCCAGGATGAAGTTCAGTTTCGGGGTGTAACGGATATCGATCCGCTCGGCGATTTTCGCTTGCAGAAAACCGGCCGCGCTCTGCAGGCCGCGGAGCGTCAAGTTTCTCCTGCTTTTCGTCGCCCATCACCGACACGTGAACCTTGGCGTGACGCAGATCGGACGACACCTCGACGAAAGTCACCGTCACGTCCCGGACGCGAGGGTCTTTCAGTTCGGCCAATATCGCCATGCTCACGACTTCGCGAATCGCGGCGGCGGCTTTTTCTGTGCGTCGGGAGGACATGGGGGGTAATGGTCAGGTTAGTGGTTAGCAGTTGTCCGAAAACAACTTGTGGCACAGCCGCCCTCGGCTGTGCGAATTGCCCTGGACAGCCGGGGGCGGCTGTCCTACATATGCCGAAGTTGTTCTTGGCCGACAACTTAGTGTCGTCCAATGCGTTCCACAAACCGCTTGCGGTTTCGCAATGAGATCGCCCCCAACCAGCTACCCGCTTCTCAAAACGTCCGGGCGATCTCTTCAATCTTGTATACTTCCAGCAAGTCGCCTTCCTTGATGTCGTTGAATCCGACCAGCTTGATGCCGCACTCCATTCCTTCGCGGACTTCGCGGGCGTCGTCCTTCTCGCGTCTCAGCGAATCGATTTGGTAATCGCCGATGACGCGGCTTTCGCGGATGATCCGGGCGCGGCCGTCGCGCTGGATGGTCCCGCTCAGCACGCGGCAACCGGCCACCGTGCCCACGCGGCTGATGTGGAAGGCCTGCTGCACCAGCGCCCGGCCGAGGCCGCGTTCCTGCCGCTCCGGCTTGAGCATTCCCTCCAGGGCCTTCTTCAAGTCGTCGGTGATCTGGTAGATGATGTCGTAGCGGCGGATTTGCACGCCCAACTTCTCGGCCAGGTTGCGGGCCCCCTCGTCGGGAACCACCGAGAATCCGATAATCACCGCGTCGGAGGCGTGGGCCAGATGCACGTCGGCCTCGCTGATGCCGCCCACGGTGGCCTGCAAGATTTTGATCTGCACCTCGGGATGCTCGAGCTTGGAAAGCTCCTTGCGGATGGCCTCGATCGAGCCGCGCACGTCGGCGCGGAGGATGATGTTCAGGGTTTGCACCTTTTGTTCCTGGCCGAGCCGCTCGTAGAGGCTTTCCAGGGTGACGTGCGGGGCGACGTTGCCCAACTCACGCTGCCGTTGGCTGGCCGCCCGCTGTTGGGCAAGATGCCGCGCCTGGACGATGTCCTCGAAAACGTAGAAACGGTCGCCGGCGCCGGGCGCGAGTCCAGGCCGGTCACGTTCACCGGCGTCGAGGGGCCGGCCTCCTGGTGTTTTTTCCGCGGATCGAGCGTGTCGTACATGGCCTTGACGCGGCCGACCGCGCTGCCGCAAACCACCACGTCGCCGGCGCGGAGGGTGCCTTTGCGGACCAGCAATTTGGCCACCACGCCGCGATCATCCTGCAATTCGGCCTCCAGACAAGTGCCGCAGGCGGGACGGTCCGCGGCCGCCTTGTATTCGTGCAATTCGGCCACGGTCAACAACGTTTCCATCAGGGCGTCGATGCCCTCGCCGGTCACGGCGCTGGTCTTGATGACTTCCGTTTCGCCGCCCCATTCGCTCGGCAGCAGCTCGTTGGCGGCCAACTGCTCGTAGGCCCGCTGCGGGTTTGCGCCCGGCAGGTCGATCTTGTTCAGCGCCACGACGATGGGCACTCCCGCCGCGCGGGCATGGCTGATCGCCTCCTCGGTCTGCGGCATCACGCCGTCCTCGGCCGCGACGACCAGCACGGCGATGTCGGTGACGTTGGCCCCGCGGGCGCGCATTTCGGTGAAGGCTTCGTGGCCGGGCGTATCGACAAAGGCCACCGCGCGGCCGTCCTTTTCCACGCGATAGGCGCGGATGTGCTGCGTGATGCCCCCCTTCTCCTTCGAGACCACGTCGATGCCGATGATCCGATCCAAAAGCGAGGTCTTGCCGTGGTCCACGTGGCCCAGGAAAGTGACGATGGGCGGCCGGGGCAGGAGTTTGTCCGGGTCGTCCTCTTGTTCCAGCGATTCGATGACTTGCTGCTCGGCGTTCACCGGAAGCTGGAACTTGACGTCGGCGCCCAACTCGACTGCCAACAGTTCGGCCATCTCGGCATCCAGCGTGGCGGCGATGTTGCTCATCGTGCCCAACTCCAGCAGCTTGGCGAGGATGTCTCGGGCGGGCATGCCGATCGCCTCGGAGAAGCTCCGCACCGTGCAGGGCAAGGCGATGGTCACGCTCTCCCGCCGCGGGGCCGCGGTGTTGGCGCCCGTCCGCCGGATGCGGGTGCGCCGCCGCAAGACCGGGGTGGGTGTATCTTCTTCGTCGGGCAATTTTCGCCGCCGAGCCGTGGCCGCTTTTTTCCGCTTCAACTGCCGTTGCTCACGGCCGCCGAGCGTAACCGAATCGTCCTGCTCTTTAGCGACCGCTCCGGCTCGGCCGCCGCGGCGCGGCCGCTCCTTCCCGGAGCCGACCTGCTCCTCGCCCTTGGCATGGGTCTTACTGCGCGCCATCCTTGCGGGGCGAGGTCTTGGCGGATTCGGCCGCCAGCCGCTTTTGCTCGTGTTTCCGAATGTGTTCCGAAAGGGGCTTCGTCCCCGCCTTGCCGGCGCGGATTGCGTCCAGCGGGAGCCTGATGTCCGGCTTCTGCGGAGCAGGCTGGGATTTCTTCCGTCGAAGCGGCATCTTCGACGCCGCCGGCAACGGAGCCAATTTGATCGTCGGACCGCGGTCCTCTCTCTCTTTATCCCTCTCTTTTGCCGTCTTTTTCTCTGGCCTTTTTCTCTTTCTCTACCTTTTTCTCTTTTCCAATTTCTATCTTTTTCGCCGGTTCTTTGGCGATTTCTTTCTCGACGGGCACGACTGGAGCAGGCTCGACTGGAGGGGGCGCGGCTGGAGCAGGCGCGGCTTCCGGCGGCTTCTTGATTTCCGGCGGCTTCGACGGCCGCGGGGGCAGAACCGGTACTCGGCCGGCGGCGTTGCCACCGGGCGGGATATAATCCTCGCGGCGCAAAGCAGCCGGCGGCGCGGCGGTCCTAGCCCCTTCCGGCGCCTTTGCGGGGCCGCCGAGACGGGCTGCCTTGCCGCTGTTGATGAAGGCCGTGACCTTCTCCAACTCCTGGTCGGTCAGACTGGCCAGCGCAGACCCTTTTCCCGTGACACCCGCTTTCGTGCAGATGTCGACCAGCACTTTGCTGTCGAGCTTCAGTTGTTTCGCTAAGGCGTAAATGCGGATGGGCACGGGGCCGGTTCCTAGTGTAAATGGCGTAGTACGCTGTTCGGTCGGTATCTCGGATTCTGTCTCCGTTACGGGATGGCGTCATCGGACGTCTCCACATCGAGTTGCCGGGACGGCTCAGCGGCCGCGCCGCCGTCGGACAACTCAGGAAGCGGCTGATCGGCTTCCGCGCCGGCTGCTTTGGCTGTTTCTTCGGGGCTTTCCGTCGGTTCGCTATCGGCTTCAGGGGCTGCTTCATCGGCTGCTGTTTCGGGTTCTTCCGCCACTTCGGCCTCTTCCTCAATCCGATCCTGTTCTCTTTGTTGCCGGCGTTGCACGGCGGCGGCCTTTTCGGCCTCGGCGGCCTTGCTTTCGGCTTGACCCACAATTTGATCCGCGGCTTCGGCGGTCAGTCCGCCCATTTCCATCAAGGCGTCGGGCTCGATGACCGAAAGGTCGTCGTAGGAGAGGAAGCCCTCGCCCACCAACCGCTCGGCCAGCTCCGGCTCGACGCCCTCGATCGAGGAATAGCCCAGCACGGCCTGCTCGATCTGCTCGTCGAGTTCCTCGCGGGTCATGATTTCGATGTCCCAGACACAGAGCTTGCTGGCCAGGCGGACGTTCTGCCCTCGCCGGCCGATGGCCAGGGAGAGCTGGTCTTCCTGGACCAGGACGATCGCCCGGCCCAGCATCTGGCAGAGGATCACCTCCTCGACCTCGGCGGGCTGGAGCGCGTTGGGGATCAGCACCTGCATATCGTCGCTGTAGCGGACGATGTCGATCCGCTCGCCGGCCAACTCGTCGACGATGTTCTTGATGCGGTTGCCGCGGACTCCGACGCAGGCCCCCACGCAGTCCACCCGCTGGTCGGTGCTGCTGACGGCGACCTTGGTGCGATAGCCGGGTTCGCGGGCAATGGCGCGGATTTCGATCACTCCTTCGGCGATTTCGGGTATTTCCTGCTCGAACAGCCGCAACACCAATTGGGGCTTGGTCCGGCTGAGGATGATCTTCACCCGGCTGCCGGCCTTTTTGACCTCGTAGACCGTCGCCCGGACGCGCTCGTTGGCATGGTGCGATTCGCCGGGGATTTGCTCTCCTTTGGGGAGGATGGCCTCGACGTTCGTGAGGGTGACGGTGGCCGCTCCCCCCTCGTATCGTTGGATCGTACCGGTGACCAACTGCCCCTTGAGTTCCTCGTATTCGTCGAAGAGGGCGTCCCGTTCCGCCTCGCGGATTTTCTGGATCATCACCTGTTTGGCGGTTTGGGCGCCGATTCGCTCGGCCATTTCCGCCGGATCCATGGCGACACCGTCATGCACACCCTGGATAGCCCCGCTCTCGCGGTCGATCTCTACGGTCACCTCGGTTTCTTCGCCATAATGCTTCTTGGCCGCCGATACGAGGGCCGCTTCGATCCCTTCAAAGACGATCTCCTTGTCGATATTCTTATCGCGGTGGATCGCGTCAACGATGCGAAGCAGTTCGTTGGGGTCCATTCGATTTCCTGGCTCGAGGATATTTTCCACGCCTCGCTCGACGACGGCAAAATCGGCCGAGACGTTACAAATTCTTACGACACCACAAGTTAGTGGCCTCGACAATCCAGTAAGCATATCCGCCGGCTTGTGGGGTGTCAAGGCGGGGGTACGGCAAGAAAATCCTGGCAAACTGGTCATTCTGAGCGCAGCGAAGAATCGCCCCGCAAGTGTGGAGATTCTTCCCTGCGCTCAGAATGACACCAACGCCAAGATACCCTGCGATGCCCCAAGACGGTCGCAGTCCCAGCCGTTCAGATCGACCGGACGGGTGTAAATTACCCTTTTCAGAAAGGGGGTTCCACCCGGCGGAATTGAAGTT
Source organism: uncultured Planctomycetota bacterium (assembly GCA_963733145.1). GTDB lineage: Bacteria > Planctomycetota > Planctomycetia > Pirellulales > Thermoguttaceae > JAHIKV01. Next base: position 480,172 of record CAVTCJ010000001.1, read on the forward strand.
TGCCACTCCCCACTCCCCTCGGCGATTTCCCGCTATTTCCACACGGTCGGCGACGGCAGGGGGGCCCAATGAACCACGCGGATTTTTTTGAGTAGGCAAAAAGCTCGGAGGCCGCAGGGACATTAAGTCGTTGGCAGCGTTCTACTTGCGCGGACGACATTTGCCGTTTTTTTCGGCTCTTCACGAAATGTCAGCCACCAATGGGTGGTGTATGTATGAGGATCTTTATGCCGTTAAAAGTACCTGTTTATAGGCATTTTCTTGGACACCGGGATTTTTGCGCGAAAAAGCCCAGGCCAAAGGCGGCTGCGACATTCCACCCCTGTCGAAAACCGGTTGCCCCGGCGCCAACGGCGAGGGCGCCTTCGTTAGGCGGAGAATTATGGAATCCTGCCATCAACTCGCAAAATATTGCGCTTGTATCGAAGCGCCGATTTAGCGACAATGCATCCTCCTCGCGGATTCCGCGCGTAGGACAAGACGCGCGGGACGGGTTTGGAGCCCGTCTTGCTGATTTGTTCCGTGTGTGGGGCGAACTGCCAAACCGTCCCAAGTCCATATTATTAGGCGCACGAAAATGGCGAAAAGGATTTCGCGCATCGACCAGGAGGGAACCAATGGTCTCTTTACAGGCGGCCCTGGCGGTCTTGGCCCTTTCCAGCCCAGGCCAGACCGTGTTAATCGACTTCTACGCCGATTGGTGTGCCCCGTGCCGGGCAATGAGTCCCACCGTCGAGGCGTTGGCGGAGCACGGCTATCCCGTACAGAGGGTGAACATCGATCAAAATCGGCCGCTGGCGGCTAAGTACGGCATCACCAGTATCCCCTGTTTCGTGATGCTGGTCGACGGACGGGAAGTGGACCGGACGGTCGGCGGCACCAGTTTCAGCCGCTTGGAACGGATGTGCAAACTGGGGGCATCGAATGCGCCGCCGGCTGCGCCGCCCTTGCTGGCGCAGACTCCCGCGCCGTCCGTTCAGCCGTTCCCTGCAACGCTGCCGCCGCAAGCGCCGCCGGGGGACAACCGGGTCGCTCCCGCGTCATTCCAGGGCGGGCCGCCGGCAAATGGGCTTTCCGCATCTCCGCCGCCGGCGGTCGGCAAATGGCACGATCGAGACCGAGTCGATTGCCGTTCTGCCGGTTAGCCGGCAGGCCGGGAATACGGCCTCCGATGCCGCCCTGCTCGCCGCCAGCGTCCGCTTGCGGATCGAGGACAGCGACGGATTTTCCTGCGGTTCGGGCACGATCATCGACGCCCGGGACGGTGAGGCCCTGGTGCTGACCTGCGGGCATATTTTCCGCGATTCCAAGGGCAAGGGCCGGATCGAGGTCGATCTGTTCGATTCCGGCCGGCCGCGGCAGGTCCAGGGCCGGCTGATTTCCTACGATCTGACGCGGGACGTGGGCATTGTGGCGATTCGCCCCGAGGGGCCCGTGACGACTGCCCGCTTGGCCCCGCCGGACTATCGCGTTCAGGCCGGCTTGCCGGTCGTCAGCGTCGGCTGCAACGACGGCCGGAACCCTACCCCGCGGCATAGCCGGGTGAACTCGCTGGACAAGTTCCAAGGACCGCCGAACATCCAAGTGGCCGGCCAGCCGGTCGAAGGCCGTAGCGGCGGCGGGCTGTTCTCCAGCGACGGTTACCTGATCGGCGTCTGCAACGCCGCGGTCCCGAACGACAACAATGGGCCGTACAACGGGGTCGGCCCAAACGACGGCGAAGGCCTGTTCGCCGCGCCGGCCACAATCCGGGCCGAATTGGACAGTGCGAAACTCTCCTTTATCTATCGCTCTCCGGCTGTGACTCCGACCGGAGCGACGGGCCGCGGCGCCGAATCGAGACCGATGGCCCTGGCGGCTGCGCCGCCGCCGATGCCCGAACGGATGCCGGGCACGGAACGCTTGCCGCCGCTGGCCGCGACGCCGAATCGGATGTCGCCGCAGGAGCAGGCCGCCCTGGATGAAATCCGCCGCAATCTGAAGGATGGGGCGGAAGTGATCTGCGTCATCCGTCCGCGGAATAATCCCACCGCCAAGAGCCAGGTCATCATGCTGGACCGGGCCTCGCCCGAGTTCCTCGAACGGCTGGCCGCCGAGCGCCGGCTCCAAGACGGCTGCCGCGAGACGTCGCTGGAGACCCCGCGTCCGCGCAAGAAGCTGCTCGAATGGTCGGCGGCCGACGGCTCGACGCCGGCGAAAACGCGGTAAAGCACGGCCGGAAAATTAACCTCTTCATTCTACCTACCCATTGTAGGAGGCGACTCCTGTCGCCGAAAGGGGTTTGATTCCGTGGGCAATCGGCGACAGGAATCGCCTCCTACAGTCTCGGAGCGTTTAATCCGTCCAAGAGGCTGGAGCCAAGCCGGACGGGAAGTTATACTGCCCGCATGATGGATTTGGTTCGCGGTTTGCAGGATCGAATCGGTAATCTACGGCGGGCCTGTTGTGGGCTCCTGTTTCCGCCGCGGTGCGTCTATTGCGACGCCGATCTGTCTGATGCCCCTCGGGGACCGCTCCTTTGCCCGAAGTGTCTGGCCCGCTGCGGTCCGGTTCAGTGGCGTGGCTGCCCGCGTTGCGGGGCGCCGTTGGCCGTAAATGACAATTTATACGACGTTTGTCCTGATTGCATTAATACGAAACTGTGGTTCGATTCGGTAGTCGCACTGGGCGGATATCATACCGGACTCCGCGACGCCGTCCTGAGGATGAAATATCCGCTGCACGATCCGCTCTCCTTGGCCCTGGGCGGACTCCTCTGGGAACGGCGTGGCGAGCATCTGTCCGCGATTCGAGCCGAACTGATTATCCCCGTCCCCATGTATTGGAGGCGGCGGCTCAGCCGGGGAAAGAACAATCCCGAGACGCTGGCCGAGTGCCTGGCGAAATCCCTCGGTATCCCGGCTCGGAAAAGGGTATTGATCCGGCACCGGAACACAAAGCCCCAGACCGGAAGTCCCACCTTCCGCTTTCAAAACGTCCGCGGGGCGTTTCGCGTCCGTCGCCCCCAGGTTGTCAGCGGCGCGCGAATCCTGTTGATCGACGACGTGTTGACCACCGGCGCGACGTGCAGCGAGGCCGCCCGAATGCTCAAGCAGTCCGGCGCGGCAATGGTCGCCGTGGCCGTCGTTGCCCGGGCGTAGGGGATCGAGCAACCATGAATTTTTGCCGGGTTATTGAAATGCCTTTCGGCAACGGATAAGATAGTAGGCCGCTAGGCGTTCGCTCCCACCGGTTTGCCTTCCTCGATAAGCCCCTTCTTACGGAGTCCGAATCATGCCCCTTCAAATCGTGTTCTCACGAATGATGCACGTAGGCACGTTGTTGTTTCTTTCGCTGGCCGTGGCGGCGCCGATTCTCGGCGCGGACAAACCGTCCGACCAAGAGCGGCTGCTATCGGCCGTGGAGACCCGCTTCAAATCCGATTCCGCCGCGCTGGTCCGGGCCATTCGCGGCGCCAAGCTGTCGGACGAGGCCGCGCGGAAATCGCTCCTCGGGCGCGCGACCGAGGCGGCGGGGAAACTGGACGCCAAAACGCTCCGGCTCGATTCCACGTTCCGGGCGGTGCTTCCGATGAACGAGGCCCACGCCCGGCTGTTCGCGGTGCAGGCCGAGCTGTGGCGTGCCGAGGGTCGGCCGCTCCTTTCGGCCGCAGCCGCGGCGCCATGGGAGCCTCTCGCCCCGTTCAAGTTGCCACAGATGCAGCCGCCCGGCGAGGTCGTCGTGCATACGATGCTCGGCGAGTACCGCGCGGGAGCGGTGAACGTGGCCAACGCCTCGGACCGGCCGATGGAGTTGACGCTTAGCTTCGAGGGGCTGCCCGGTTCGCCGGCGCCGTCGTACGTCACGGTGCATGAAGTGCCGTGGACCGACTCGGTGCAGAAGATACCGGTGGCGGCCGCGTTGCCCGAGGCGACCCGCGAGGGTGCGGCCTGGAAAATCCGCGTCCTTCCCGGCCTACTGCGGCAGGTGTGGTTTACTTTTCACGTCGTCGATTTGCCGCCGGGCGTGCACGAAGGCGCGGTCGTGCTCACGCCGCGGGAAGGCCCGCCGGTCCGCGTGCCGGTCAGTCTGCACGTGTATCCGATGCGGTTTCCTCGCCAACCCGAGTTGCTGGTGGGCGGCTGGAGCTATACGAACGGAAAAGGGGAATACGCCATCACGCCAAAGAACCGCGCCCAGTTCGTGAAATGTCTGAGGGACCGGTTCGTCAACGCCCCCTGGGCCAGCGGCGCGGTGTTCAAACACTTCAAATACACCGGCAAAGACCACGACCAAATCGAAATCGACACCCGCGAGCTCGACGACTGGCTTGCCGAGTGGCCGGACGCCAAGCGGTATATGGTGTACGTCGCCATCGGCTATCATTTTTCCTCGGGCGATTTGGACGGTGCGAAGGCCGGCACGCCGCTGTTCGATCGCCGCGTGAAGACCTGGCTTACGGCGTACCTCAAACATCTGAAGTCGAAGGGCATCGGCCCCGAGCGGTTGGGAATCATGGTCTTCGACGAGCCGCACGAAGGAAACAACGTCGAGCCGATGCTGGCCTGGACCCGGGCGATCCGCGCGGCCGCGCCGAAGGTCGTCCTCTGGAACGATCCGACCTACACCAAGCCGGAAAAGGCGCCGCGGGAAGTCTTCGAGCTGAACGACGTGCTCTGCATCATGCGGCCGATGTGGATTTCACTGGGCAAAGCCTACGACCAGTTTTTTCTCGATCAGCAAAAACACGGCAAGACGCTGCAATTCTATTCGTGCGGCAGCCAGCCCCGGCTCCTCGATCCATACTCCTACTATCGCCTCCAGGCCTGGGAATGCTGGCGCTACGGGGCCACGGGCTCGTTCTTCTGGGCCTTCGGCGACAACCGTTGTCCGTCGTCATGGAATGAGTACCTGGCCGCGCCAGGCCCTTACACGCCGCTGTTCATCGACCCGGACCACGCCATCACCGCCAAGCAGATGGAGGCCATCCGCGAGGGGACCGAAGACTATCAGACGTTGTTCATGCTTCGCGCGGCGGTGAAAAAGGCCCAGGCCGCGGGACAAAGCGGCCCGGCCCTGAAGACGGCCGAGTCGCTGCTGCAAACCGCCGCCCCGGAAGTCCTCGACGCGCCCGGCGCAAACGGTTTGGAACGCGTCAATGCAAAGGATCGCGGCGTCGCCGATCGCGTGCGGATCAAGGTGCTTAAAGCGCTGGCCGCGCTTCAGCCGGGTGCATAACATTTCGCCCCCCGGTGAATACACCGGGGGCTAAATTGTTATGCCGCCGTGCCGGCATCCATCGAGCGGTTCTTTCCATCTGTAACGATCGCGCCGATCGTCCCGGCGGCGCATCGTGCTCTTTCTCTCGGTCGCTCACCCTGCGCGGCATCCCGGCAAGAAACTTGGCAAGATGGGAAACCCTGCGGCAACTATCGGGTGTGCAGACCACTGAACAGGGGAGACTTTTCATGCAAATCGACGTTCATCAAATCAAGGACCGCGTCGCCCAGCAGTCCGAAGCGATTCATCAGTTGCAGGCGGAATTGGGCAAAACCATCGTCGGCCAGAAGGAGATGATCTCCCGGCTGCTGGTGGGACTGTTGACCGACGGCCACATTCTTTTGGAGGGTGTGCCGGGGCTTGCCAAGACGACGGCCATCAAGTCGCTCGCCCAGGCGTTGGCCACCGAGTTCCGCCGCATCCAGTTCACGCCCGACCTGCTGCCGGCCGACCTGATCGGCACGATGATCTACGTGCCCGGCGAGGCGGCCTTCCGCACCCGCAAGGGGCCGATCTTCTCCAATTTCATCCTCGCCGACGAAATCAACCGCGCACCGTCCAAGGTCCAGTCGGCGCTGTTGGAGGCCATGCAGGAGCGGCAGGTCACCATCGGCGAGAATACTCATCCGCTCGACGGGCTGTTCCTGGTCATGGCCACGCAAAACCCGATCGAGCAGGAAGGGACCTATCCGCTGCCCGAGGCCCAGGTGGACCGCTTCATGTTGAAAGTGAAGATCACCTATCCCGAGGCCGACGAGGAGCAGCGGGTGTTGGACATGGCGTTGGACGAATCCGCCCGGCCGATCAAGCCCGTGCTGAAGCCCGAGGACGTCAGCGCCATGCAGGACGTGGTGAAAATGATCTACATCGACGAGCAGATCAAGCGCTACATCATCAGCCTGGTCCGCGCCACCCGCGATCCGGCCGCGGCCGGAATGAACGACCTCGTCCCGCTGATCGAATACGGCGCATCGCCGCGGGCGTCGATCTACCTGGGCACGGGCGCCCGGGCCGTCGCCTTTCTGCAGGGCCGCGGATACGTCACCCCGCAGGACGTTAAAGACATCGCCTACGACGTGCTCCGCCACCGCGTGATCGTCAGCTACGAAGCCGAGGCCGAGCAGATCGCCAGCGAAGACCTGATCAAGCGAATCCTGGAAACCGTGCCGGTGCCGTAACAAATTGAGCCGCTCGTTTAGCCCCGGCGTCCACGCCGGGTACGAACGGTTATTCGCCGCCGCGAAGCTCTCCCGGCGTGGACGCCGGGGCTAAACGAGCGGCCCCGAATCCTAAATCCCCGAACCTCCGAACCATGCAAGACATCCTCGACATCCTGAAAAAGGTCCAGCGGATTCAGATCGTGGCCAACCGCACGGTCAACGATCTGCTGTCGGGCCAGTACAAAAGCGTCTTCCGCGGACACGGCATGGAGTTCGACGAGGTCCGCGAGTATCAGCCCGGCGACGACATCCGCACGATCGACTGGAACGTGACCGCCCGGGCCGGGGCGCCGTTCATCAAGCGTTTTTGCGAGGAGCGCGAACTGACTGTGATGCTGCTGGTCGATGTTTCCGCCTCCGGCGTGTTCGGCTCGACCGAGCGCTCGAAGCTCGACCTGGTGGTGGAGATGGCGGCGATGCTCATGTTTTCAGCATTGAAGAACAACGACAAGGTGGGCCTGCTCACCTTTTGCGACGGCGTGGTCGATTACTTCCCGCCGCGCAAGGGGCGGACGAACGTGTTGCGGCTGATTCGCCAATTGGTGGCCGCCGAGCCGGTGGCACGGGAAACAAACCTGGCCGCCGCCTTGGACTATCTGAACCGCGTGCAAAAGCGGCGTGCGGTGGTCTTTCTGATGAGCGATTTTCAAGCCCCCGAGGCCCGGCACGCGATGGCCGTGGCCAATCAGCGTCACGATCTGGTGGCCGTTACGGTGGGCGATCCCCGCGAGCAGGCCCTGCCCGACGTGGGCTTTGTCGCGCTCCGCGACGCCGAGACCGGCGAGGTCGTCGAGGTGGACACCCGCCACGCCAAAGTCCGCGAGCTGTTCCGCGCTCGGGCCGCCGAGCGGGCCGCCGCGCTCGCCCAACGACTGAAAAGAACCGGCGTCGATCAACTGTCGATCGGCACCGACGAGGACTATCAGAAAAGTCTCCGCCGCTTTTTCCGCATGAGAGAAAGGCGGTTCCGATGATGCACTTTTATTCCCGATGCGATAAGACTATCTGTGGGCCGAAGGCCCTTCGTTCTCCCAGCCCAGGGCATCGCCCTGGGGAGCGAGAGGACGCAAGTTATTGCCCGACGGCCCAACGGGCCAACCGTTCCCGTCCGCCTCATCACGGAATGATTGGCCCGTTGGGCCGGACCAGTTCCCTCAAATCCACCCTCTCCCCAGGGCGATGCCCTGGGCTGGGAGAACCGGCGCCCCTTTGGGGCGAATATGTCTCGACCATTAAGAACAAAAGCAGGTTATATCAATCACATTGCTCATTTAAACTTTTTCGCAGCCCAGCCACCGCCTATTATCCACTTACCTCGCTCGCCATATTGACTCTCATATTATCCGGTTGCACTGCGAATCCGAACGCGCAGCCGAAAGACTTGAAGGCCCAGCCCGCGAAGAGCACCGTGGAACGGGGCCCGGTCCGGGCAACGATCGAGATCAACCCTGCCAAGGCCCGGCTCTCCGACGAACCGACGCTGACGTTGACCATAGAATCGGCCGAGGGCGTGAAGGTACAGAAGCCGCTCTTCGGCAAAACCTTGGGTGACTTCGTCATCCGCGACTGCCGCGAGCCGCTGCCGAAGGTCCGCGACGGACGCAACATCGTCCAGCAGATATTCACGCTCGACCCGACCCGCGAAGGCCGCATGACCATCGAGCCGATCCCGATTTCCTTTTCCGATCTGAGGCCCGGCGGCGATGGCAAGACCCACACCCTGGAAACCGGGCCGATCTCGATCGAGATCACCTCGCAGGTGGGCGAGAAGACGCCGTCGCTGAGCGAGATGCGCGCGGCTGCCGGGCCGGTCAATTTGTCCGCTCCGACACCATTCTGGGTTTGGGCCGTCGCCGGGTTTGCCGTGGCCTCGCTGATCGCCGGCGGATGGCTCTTCCGTCGCCGCCGCCGCGTCTCGGCCGCGGTTGTGGTAATTCTCACGCCGGAAGAAATCGCCGACCAGGAACTGGACCGGCTGGTTGCCTCGGGGCTGGCGGAACGCAACGTGAAGTTGTTCTACGTCGAATTGACCGCGATCGTCCGCCGCTATATCGAGCGGACCACCGGCATCCGCGCCCCCGAGCAGACGACCGAGGAGTTTTTGCGGGAGATTAGCCGCGGCGGTTCCCTCTCCCACTGGGAGAGGGTTAGGGTGAGGGCGGCGGACGACAGCGAGCGGCCCTCACCCCCGGCCCCTCTCCCAAAGGGAGAGGGGAGTACCAATGGTTCCCTCTCCCAAAAAAGAGAGGGGAGTTCCAACGGTTCCCTACCCCAAAACGGAGAAGGGTGGTTGCAGGACAACCTCGCGCGGCTGCGAGATTTTCTGGAGGCGGCCGATCTGGTGAAGTTCGCCGCCCATCGGCCGCGGGGTGAAGACCTCGACGAGAGCGTGCGCCGGGCCCGATTGTTTATCGGCTTGCGGCGGGCGCAGCAATCACTGGCCCCGGCGCCGGAGGAGGTGGCCCCATGAACGGCTTTCGCTTTCAAGACCCGCTGTGGCTATTGCTGCTTCTGCCGCTGGCTGGGCTGATGTGGTGGATCGCGCGGCGCCCGGCGTCGGCGGTGACCTACTCGAACGTGGACATCCTCCGCTCGCTGCCGCGGACCACCGCGCAGCGCGTGCGGCGATTGCTCCCCTGGCTGGCGGCGGCCGGATTGGGGCTGCTCGTCGTCGCCTTGGCCCGCCCGCAACATGGCCGCGAGGAATTCCGCGTCCGCGCCGAGGGAATCGCCATCGAGATGTGCATCGACCGGTCGGGCTCGATGCAGGCGATGGATTTCGAGTTGGACGGCAAGCGGGTGAATCGCCTGGCGGTTGTAAAGAAAGAGTTCCGCGACTTCGTCGACGGCAAAGACTCGTTGCCCGGCCGGCCGGACGACATGATCGGTCTGGTCGATTTCGGCGGATTCGCGGAAGCCAAATGCCCATTGACCCTCGACCACGATGCGCTGCGGAAGATGTTGGACACGGTGAAAATACCCCAGCCGATCGAGGACTCCGCAGGCCGGGTAATCAACGCCGCGCTGCTGAAGGAGGACATGTCCACGGCCATCGGCGACGCGCTGGCGCTGTCGGTCGAACGGCTGGAAAAAATCAAGGCCAAGAGCAAAGTCATCATTCTGCTCTCGGACGGCGAGAGCAACACCGGAGCGGTCACGCCCGAAGAGGCCGCCCACGTGGCAAAAACTTTCGGCATCAAGGTCTACACGATCGGCATCGGCGCCACCGGATTCGCGCCTATTCCGGTCTTTGACGCTTTCGGACGGAAAGTGCTCGAGCGGGTTCCCGTCAGGCTCGACGAGGATACCCTGCGGATGATCGCCAAGACCACCGGCGGGAAATACTACAACGCCCAGAACACCGAAGCCTTGAAGGAGGTTTACGCCGACATCGACAAACTGGAAAAGACCACCAACAAAGGACGGATATATACGGAGTACCGTGAGTTCTATGAATACGCCTTGTTTCCCGGACTGGTGTTGATACTGGCGCAGGTCGTGCTGGTTTCCACACGGTTCCGGTCGTTGCCGTGAGGAGGAAAGGCAAGTCGGAGGTCATAAGTCATTGCGAAACCGCAAGCGGAAATCAGGGTAACACAGCTCCGAACCCCGAACCCCGAACCCCTAATCCCTAATCCCGAACCCCGATGTATTTCCAATACCCCGCCATCTTGTTGCTGCTATGGATTCTGCCCGTTGTGGCGTGGCTGCTGGTGCGCGCGGAGCGGAAGCGGACGGCCGCAGCGCGGCGCTTCGTCGGGCAACCGATGACGCCCCGGCTGATGCCGCGTCTGGGCGGCCCCCGCCCGTGGATCAAAGGGACGCTGATCCTGCTCTCGTTGGTGGCATTGATCGCCACGGCTGCCCGGCCGCGGTTCGGCGTCTATTTCGAGAAGGTCGTCCGCCGGGGCGTCGATTGCTTCATGCTGCTGGACGTTTCCCGCTCGATGCTGGCCGAGGACGTGGCGCCGAACCGCCTGGGACGTGCAAAATCGGACATCCGCGACCTGCTCGCCAAACTGGGCGGCGACCGCGTGGGGCTGATCGTCTTCGCCGGCAAGCCGTCGTTGAAGGTCCCGTTGACGACCGACGAGGGATTTTTCCTCTCCATTCTCGATAATATCGACGTGCATAGCGCACCCCGCGGCGGAACCTTGATCGGCGACGCCATCCGCAAGGCCCTCGATTCGATGCCCCCGCGCGCCGATCACGATCAGGTGCTGGTGCTGTTCACCGACGGCGAGGATCAGGACTCGTATCCGCTCGAAGCCGCCAAGCAGGCCGCCGAGCGGGGCGTGAAAATCTTCACCATCGGGCTGGGCGATTCCGCCGAGGGTGCCCGAATCCCCGTCCGCGACGACGCCGGCAACATGGTCTATCTCAAGGACAACGGCAAGGTGCATTGGTCCAAGACCGATCAGGACGTGCTGCGGCAGATTGCCCTGGCCACGGGCGGCGCCAACGTGCCCGCCGGCACCAAGTCCTACGACCTGGGCGAGGTCTACGAAGACCATCTGGCCAATCTGGCCCGGGGCGAAGGGGTGCAGAATCAGCAGCGAAAGATGCACCGCGATCGGTATCAGATCTTCCTGCTGCTGGCGATCGTACTGTTTGCCGCCGAGATGCTGATTCCGTCGTACTCCAGTTTAGCGGCCGACGATATGTCGCCTTCCCGTTTAGCGGCCGACGGTACGTCGGCCAAGAATGAGCGGAATAGGCCGTCTAGCCATCGTCCAATAAACGCGGCGAGTTGCATATTGATCGCCTTGCTGCTGATTCCCGGCCGGGCGTTGGCCTCGACTTCGCAGGCCGCCCGGGACGTGGACCGCGGGCTGGCGGCCTTCCGCAGCGGCGATTTCAAGGTCTCGACCGAGGCGTTTTCGGCGGCCGACAAGGCGTTGCCCAACCAGGCACGAATCGCCTTCGATCTCGGTTGCTCGTTTGCGGCCGCAAAGCAGCCGGACAAGGCCGTCGAGCAGTTTCGGGCGGCGGCGCTGTCCAAGGATGCAAAATTGGCCGCCACGGCCCATTTCAATCTCGGCTGTCTCGCACTGGCGAAGGCAAAGGCCCGGTTTGGCGAGCATCCCGAGGCGGCCGCGACGGATGTCCGCAAGGAAGGCATCGCCGCGATGAATCAGGCGGCCGATTGTTTCCGCGATGCGTTGGAGGTCGATCCCCGGCAGGCCGACGCCCGCTACAACCTGGAAGCGGTCCGACTGTGGATCAAGCACATCGAAGAAGTATGGCGGGAGCGCGATCGGGACAAACTCCGCAAAGAACTGAACCTGCTGCAATTCCTGGAAATGCTGGAACACCGGCAGCGGGAGTTGCGCAGCGGCGGCCGATCTTTGTCCGAAACGCCCGCCTCGCCCCTGCGGCGCGAGGGAGTGCGAAAAATCGAAAAGGAACAGGGCTACCTGGCCGAGGAGATCGAGCCGCTGAAGGCGAAGATCGCCGCGGCCTTGAGCGGATCGCCGCAGCCGGGCGGCGCGGCTCAGCCGGCCGTCGGCGCCGACGCCAAGAAAGCCCTGTCGCTGCTGAACAACCTGACCGACGAGATCCACGGCACAATGCAGAAGGCGGCCGATGCGCTGGCTGCGGACGATTTGCCCGGTGCCGTCGCCGCGCAGTCCGCCGCGGTCGAGAAGCTCGACCAGGAGTTTATGGCCGTGGCGCCGTTCGTCACGCTGGTTGAGAAGGCCATCAAAGCCCAAGAGGGGTTGATTAAGCAGTCGAAGGGAACGAATGAAAAGAAGGGGAGTAATGAGAAGAATGAAAATGGGAAGAAAAAAGATGTGACAGGCGAGAAGAAACCCGACTGGGGCGAGGCGGCTTGGAACCAGCGCTTCATCAGCGGCTACGGGCGGATCCTGCCGGCCAAGGCCCGACGCGAGTTGGAGCGGCTCGAAAAGGCGCCGGCCGCGCAACCGGCCCTGCCCGCTCAGCCAAACGGCAAGCCGGAGGACGCCGCTCAAGCTGCCGAAAAGCAGAAGAAGCAGATGGAAGAGATGAAGCGGGCGTTGAAGGCCGGTGCGGAACTCGCGCCACAGGTCGAGAAGCTCAGCGGCGAGGCCGTCGCGGCGCTCGAAGCCGCTAAACCGGCCGACGCCTTGCCTCGCCAAGAGGAAGCCCTGCAACTGCTCAAAGAAATGTTGCCCAAACAGCAGCAACAAAACAAGCAGGACAACAAGAAACAGGACCAGAAAAAGAAACAGGACCAAAAGAAAAAAGACCAGAAAAACAAAGATCAAAAGAACAAGGACACAACAGGACAAAGAAGGATCAAAACAAACAAGATCAGAAAAGCAAAAGTCAACAGAAAAAGGACAAGCAGAATAGAGAGCAACAAAAGAAGGATCAGCAGAAGAAAGACAAGCAAGACAAAGAGCAACAAAAGAATCAGGACCGGCAAAACCAACAACACGAAGACCGGCAGAAGCAGGAACCGAAACAAAACCGCGATAAAGACCAATCGCAGGCCCAACGGCAACGGCAGCAACAGGAAAAGCTCTCCAAGCAGGAGGCCGAGGCCGTGATGCGCAAGGCCCGCCAGCGACGCCAAGAACGGCAGGAGTTGGAAAAGTTGCTGCAGGAACGACTCTACCAACGGCAGAAAGTGGACAAGGACTGGTAACCGATATGCAACGCATCTTGCTAATCATGATCGCCCTGCTCGCGTGGCTGCCGTTGGCGGCGGCCGCCGAGCCGGAGATGATCGTCGAGGTCGATCGCACCCGGCTCTACGAGGGCGAGTCGCTGAACTACAGCGTTACGCTCAATCACGTCGAGAAACCCGTCGAGCCCGACATGCAGCCGCTGGAAAAGGACTTCGACGTTAAGACTCTCGCCCCGCAATCGCTCAACTCGCGGTCGGTGACGATCATTAACGGGCAGATGTCCGAGGTCGTCCGCTACGGCCGGCAGTACAACTACCGTCTTACGCCGCGGCGGACCGGCACGATCACCATTCCCGCGCCGACCGTGAAGATCGGCGGCCGGCAACTCCGCGGCCGGGAAGTGACGCTGACCGTCCTCGCGCCCGACGAGCAGGACCTGGTGCGGATGAAAATCACCGCCGACCGGGCTTCGGTCTATCCGATGCAGCCGTTCAGCGTAACCCTTTCGATCGCCGTCAAGGCCCTGCCGTCGCCTTACGAATCGAAAAGTCCCGTCGGCGTGCAATCCGCCCCTCCGACGCTGAAAATACCTTGGGCTATCGACGAGCAACTGCCGCATGGCCTCGCGCCGAAGGTCGCGTGGCGGCAATGGCTCGGCACGATGGAAAACAGCCGCGGCGAAGGCTTCAACGTCAACGATCTCAAGCACGAATCGGTCTTTTCGCTGTTCAACGAGGAACGGCTCGCTTTCCTGCCGCCGGCGGAAAAGGTCCGTCCGGCCGACAAATCGGGGACAGAGGCCGACTACTGGCAGTACGTCTTTCGCCGCACGTTCACCGCGAGCAAAATCGGTGATTACACTTTTGGGCCGGCGATCCTGAAGGGCACGTTCGCCGCGGCAGTCGAAGACGGACGGCCCGTCGGCGAGGACGTTTTTGCCGTGGCCAAGCCGCTGACGGTAACGGTCAAGGACGTGCCGACTGACGGACGGCCCGCTTGCTACATCGGCGCCGTCGGCCGGTTCACGCTCGCCGCCGCGCTGGCCCCGCGGAAGGTGAAGACCGGCGATCCGATGACGCTGACTCTCACACTATCCGGCGAAGGCGCGTGGGACGAGATTTCGCCGCCGGCCCTGGGAAAGATTCCGGCCATCGCCGACCATTTCAAAATCTACGACGCCACCGAAGAGAAAAAAGGCGACAGCCGCGAGTTCACCTACAGTCTGCGGCCGCTGGATGCCGGCGCCACGGAGTTTCCCGCCGTGCCGGTCGCCTATTTCGACGTGGAGAACGGCCGATACGTCACGATCCATTCGGAGCCGATTCCGATCGAGGTCACAAAGGCCGTCCGCCTGGCCGGCCGCGACATCGTCGCCGCGCCGTGGGGAGGAAACGGCAATCACGGCGAGCTCGAAGCGAGTCAATCGGGGATTTTCGCCAACATCACCGATCCGGCCCAACTGACCGATCAAGCCGTGCGGCCGCGGCGCTGGCTGATCGCCCTGGCCGCGTTGGCCGCCGCTTACGGGCTGATCTCGCTCGCGGTCGGTCGCTGGCGGCGTTTCGGCGGCGACGCGGCCTTGCTGCGACGCCGCGGGGCATACGCCGCCGCACGCCGCGTGCCTTCAGAAGGCGACCGCCGCGCTCGCCGCCGGCCGAACCGGCGAAGGGGCCGACCTGGTGCGCGCCGCACTGCTCGGACTGGTGGCCGACGTGCTCGATCTGCCCGCCGCCAGTCTGACCCCTGCCGAGGCCGGCCGCCGGCTCGAAACGCTGGGCGTGGGCGCCGAACTGGTGGACCGCTTGCGATCCTTGCTGGACACCTGCGAGGCAGTCCGCTACGGCGCGGCCGGAGGCGCCTCGGTCGCGCTCGCCGGCGACGCGAAAAACCTCTTGGGGCCTCTGGCCTCGGCACTGAAAAAACACAGAACCGCGTGACGCCATGACGGACACATCCAATACAACAACGAAACCCTCTTCGAGACGCACCAGAGTCATTCTGTCGATCGCCGGCGCAGTGCGCTCTGCTGTCGTTGCCGCTGGTCGGCGGATGCCTGGAAACGGTCAATCTGCATGCGGCGCAGAAGCTTCAAGCGGCTCAGCAAGCGTTCGACGAGGCCCGGACCCCCGCCGATTTCGCCGCGGCGGCGGCGTTGTATCAGGAAATCATCGACAGCCACGGCGTCTCGGGAGCGGTGCTGTACGACCAGGGAAACGCCTGGATGCGGGCCGGGCAGCCCGGCCGGGCTATCGCCGCTTATCGCCAGGCATTGCGCTATCTGCCCCGCAATCCGTACCTGATCCACAACCTTTCCGTCGCGCGGGGCTTCGACGCCCCCACCACGCGCCGCCCCGTGATCGAAACGATCCTCTTCTGGCAGAACTGGCTGAGCTATCCCGAAAAGTTCTACCTGGCGGCCCTTGCCGCGCTGGCGACGTTTGCGGTGGCCACGCTCGGATTATTCGTCGCCCGGCGCACGCTCAGACGGGTTGCCTGGGTGGGATTGGTTCTGACCGGAGTCCTGGCCCTCTCGGCCGCCTACGATTGGAACCGCTTCGACAATACCCTGCACGGCGTCGTCATCGCGCCGCAAACCGTCGCCCGAAAAGGGAACGGAGTCGACTATGAACCGGCCTTCAAGGAGAAGCTGTCCGAAACGACGGAGTTTCGCGTGCTCGAACGGCGCGGCGACTGGCTGTTGATCCGCCTGCCGGGCGGCGGCGAAGGTTGGATCGAGGAGAAGGCCGCCGTGACCTATTGAGTTTCTGTTGCGCAAAGTGCGCGTAGGGTGGGACAAGCGAAGCGCGGTCCCACCAATCATGGCGAAAAGCATGGTGGGACCGCGCTTCGCTTGTCCCACCCTACGATCCGCAACCGCATCTATTAACGCGTCGACGAAAATGGGGCGGCAGATCAACTGCCGCCCCATGAATCGTTGAGTTCTTTTTTCGATCTGCGTCTAGCTCAAGGGCTGGACGAACCGGAATTGGCCAGTGCCACGGGCACGGCAATCGCGGTGGCTACCAGACCGGCAATGACGATCGGATTGCTGAGGAACATCTTCAGTCCCCCGCCTCCGCCGCCGCCGTTCTGGGTGTAGACGATGGCGTTTCTCTGCGCGGAAGGGGGCGCCGTGTTGGCCGCCCACATCCGGTAGACGCCTTGCCCATGTCCGGCGACGAGTTTATACACACCGCCCCGCAGGCCCTTGACGCTGAATCGTCCACCCTCAGCGGTTGTGGTGTTGACCACCTTTTGGTCCTGGGCAGTAACCGAGACGGGAACACCTGCCACTCCGCTTCCTTGCAGATCGACGACCTGGCCTTGCAACACTCCGCCGTCGTTTAAGGCGACGTCAACAACCGGAGGCGCAGGTGCGGCCGGAGCAGCGGCAAAGGCCACTTCCGGCAGACACAGCCCCAGCGTTGCCAGCGAGATCATCACGCTTTTCAAGATCCATCCAGTTTTCATTACCGTCTCCTAAAAAATAAACGAAGAGTTTAGCTAACTTATCCCAACCGCCACCAATATGTGAAAATGGCGGGCTTAGGTGTAATGGGGACGCCACTCGCCCCCAGGAAGGTCCAAAATATCATGGCTTATATCGTCTCTACCGCCGCTGGTTCTGAAGAAAACGTCCGGCGAAACCAACCCAATCGGGCAAACTTTGCCGAATTTCTGCTTCCCGCCGATACCGTGCCGCCGGTCGCCACGGCCCTCGGGTTCCGGCAACAGAGGTCCGTGGCCGCATTTTCGCCCACTAATTTTACCACCCGCTGATATGCCCGGCCGAGGATCGGCGGGCGAGACCGCGTTCCATGCGCGTCGGTGCTGACAAAATGGACGAGTCCTTGCGCAACCAGCGATTCCGCGAACTTCTGGATGTGTGAGCCAAAGTCGCCCGTCAAGCTGCCGGCCGTCACCTGCAACAAACACCCCTGGCGAACCAGCGGCGGCAAAACTTTCGGTTGAATTATCAGGCCGCGGTTTCGTTCCGGATGGGAAAGGATGCCGACCATTCCGGCGCGGGCCAGCTCGGTCAGCAAACGATCCAGCGGCAGGTATACTTCGTGGGGCAATTCGAGCAGCACGTACCGGCGACGGTCGGCCAGGGAGACTACTTCCCCGCTGCGGACTTTGTCCGGCAGGTCCGGTTCGATCCGCACGTCCGCGCCCGGCAGGATGCGCAGCGGCAATCGCCGCCGGTCGAGTTGCCGTCGGAAAGCGGCGACCGCCGTGCGGATCATATCGCCCGAGTTTCGCGCGTTGTTGCCCAACTGATGCGGCGTGGCGACGATCGTCTCGATCCCGTCATCGACGGCCATTTCGGCCATCGCCAGCGCTTCGTCCAGGTCCGTCGCGCCGTCGTCCAGACCGGGCAGCAGGTGGCAATGGATGTCGGTGAATGGTTCGGAGGGGATCATCGCAGTTTATCGCTCTCGGCAGCCGCGCGGCGGGCGTCGAGCCGTCCTTTGAGGGCCTCGCGGAGCTTGCTTTCTACATTGGGATCGTGGGGCCTGCGCTGGCGGCACCACGTGAGATACTTCTCGGCCTCGGCGAACGACCTTGCTTTCAACAGGTCCAGGCCATACGCATAATGGGCGTCGAAGCTGTTCGGATCGGATTTCAGGGCATTGCGGCCGCAGCGCAGCGCGTCGGCGCCATCGTCCAATTGGGCGTGCAGCGACCGGGCTTCGAGCCATAATGCGGCGGCCTTGGCTTGGTCTGCTTTTGCCGCTTCCTCTTCAACTTTTATCGCCCGGCGCCGGGCCAGAGACTCCAATTGTCCCGCCGGACAATGTTTCAGACACTCGGCGTGCAGCGCTCGAAGTCCGTCCAAGTCCGGTTGCAACTCCCGAATCACATAATCGGCCACGGCCGGCACATTCTGGGGCGCTGTGGCGGAGATCAGCTCGCCGATGATCTGCCGCTGCCGACGGGGCCCCGAGCGAAAAGCCCGCCGCGCGTACTCCAACCAGCCTCGCACGTCGCCGGCCAGCAGAGCCTCGCTGGCAGCCGCCTCCAGTACGGCGCCGTCGTAAGGCCGCACGCGCAAGGCTTGTTGAAGGTATACGTGGCGGACGTCCCTGTTGCCGCAGAGAAACGACAACTCTGACATATAGACGTACGCGCGCCCCTCAAGGGGGCTCAGCGCCAGCGCCTGTCGAGTTTGATCGAGACACTGCCGGAGAAGCACCCAATGGGCGCCCACCGCCCGCGAGAGCCATTCATCGAGCGCCGCGCCCGAGGGGAACCGCGATTGCAGCGCCGCGTCGCGAATGTGGGCCAAGGACATGCGGTTCTCGGAATTCGCTTGCAGGGCGTCGAACAGCCGGCGATAGGCCTCGGCCAACGCCAAATGGGCCTTGATGTGCGACGGCGACCAACGCACAACTTTCTCCAAACAGGCAACCCACCGCCGTTGGACGCCCGCATCGGCGTTATCGGGATCATCTGGCATATCCGGGCGAACGTGCTGCACGTTGCGGGCGACCATGTATTCGTCCCAATACGCTTGCGCCATCGTCGGGCCGAAGCGGTTCGCGATCATCCAACCGCCGAGGATTGTCAGACCGACCGCAACGGCCGGCCAGGCTAGGCGTTGGAAGAGGGAAGAGGGAAGAGGGAAGAGAGAAGAGAGATTGGAGGGCGCCGGCCCGACCGCCGCACCCCGCTCACTTACCACCGACCCGCGGCCCCCGACCTCTGACCTCTGACTTCTGGCCTCTGCCCTCTGCCCCCGCGACAGTTGCCACATCCGCTGGGCGCAGGCGGCCAGGATGACGGCCATCGCCATGCAGGCGGGAACGTACCAGATGAAGTCCACCACGGCGTGGGCCATCGAGGCGGCCAAGCTGGCGGCAATCGCCCCGGCGGCTACTTTGTATCGCGGCGGCGCGGAGGACCAGACGCCGCCCACACACCAGTAGACGCACAACCCGATGCCCGCCAGCAGCAGAACGGCGCCGAGGACGCCGGTTTCCAGGATTTCCTGGAGGTAGCTGTTCTCCGCATTGGTCGATTCGATCTGCGCGTCCGAGTTCAAATCGGTGTACATCGGGTAGATTCGCTGGAAGCTTCCCGCCCCGGTTCCCATCGGCAAATAGTCGGCGGCGGCGGCGATCGTGGCCGTCCAGATGGTTCTTCGCCCGGCCGATTCGTCGACCTGATCCAGCGAGCCGGAGGTCAGGCTTTCCAGGCGATGGCTGACCCGCTCGTAACCGAAGATTCCCAAACCGGCGGCGATCAGAGCGATCGAGAGCGCCAGCCCGGCCAGCAAGCGGCCGCCGAAGGAGACCGTGCGATAGCAGACCGCCGTGCAGATCAGGGCGGCGAGGAACATCGCCGCGATGCCGCCGCGCGAGAGCGAGAGCAGCCCGGCGAACAAAACAAGCCCTAGCGCCAAGGCCAGCATGTAGGTTCTCAATTCACCGCGGCTGACGCCGGACGCCGGCAAACGACCCTTCTTAGTATCGAGGCCGTGCGAGCGGCGCATGGAATCTTGCAGCCACCAGATCAAAGGACCGAGCCCCAAGGCCAAGAATTGGGCGAAATGATTGCGGTTGGTGAACGTGCCCTTGGCTACGCCCGAGGCCAAAGACAGGGGATGCTCGTAGAACCAGAGGAACTTGCCGTTGCCGAACAGCAATTGCAGTAGGCCCACGACGGCCATGATTACGGCCGACAAGGCGCACCAGCGCAACAGCCGTTCCACGTCTTCTATGAGCCGAATCCGCTGCACGGCCACCAGGAACAACAAGGCATAATCGAGGAAAATGACCAGGGCCGCCAAGGTTTCCGCCGGAGTGAAAGAGATGTACGACCAACTGCCGAACCGTGCGGGACCGTCGCCGGCGGACCACAAGGGCAACACTTCAGCGGCGCGAGGGGCCAGTTTCGACGGCAATCCGGCAGGTAGGGGGACAGCCTGAACGACCAGCAGCAGCGCTCCTAGCAGCAGCAACGGCAGGGCCGCGGTCGGCCGCCAGGCGTTGTCGTGGCGGTGGCACTGTCTGAGGCTCCACGCCCAGGCCGCTGCCACGGCACAAACGGTCAGCACGAGTTGCCCCGCCGGATGTCGCCCGCCCATCAACAGCGGCACGGCGAAGACCGCTCCCGCCAGGCCGCAGTCGACGACCCGCAGCAGAAACACGTCGATGCTGTGCTTCGAGCTTAGCGGGTGTCCAGCAACAACTTGTGGTGCAGGCGTCCCGCCTGCTCCGAGCAGCCGAGACGGCTGCACCACAAAACACGATGTTGATTTTAGACGACTGCTTAGAACCACGAGAGCGTGCCTCCCACGCTGAAGCGGATGAACGTTCTGATTGTGTCGGCGACGGCCGTCAGGGCGGTCTGCTCGACCGAGACCGTGTCGCCGGGGGCCAGGAGGAGGTTGTCGCGCCCGTTCTTTGCGGCTTGCAGGCTGACTTTGATGCGGACCGGCTCGGCCGCGGTGGCCACGTGGCGGATCACCAAGATGTCTTCGGCCACGGGATTATTGCATCCGCCGGCCAACGCCAGGGCGTCCAGGACGCGCAGCTCCTTGTCGGGCGGATAGGGGAATTGCCCCGGTTTCTGCACCAATCCGATCACCTGCACCGGCTGCAAGGTGCGCTTCGAGACGTGGACCACGTCGCCGTCCGCGAGGTCCGGAACCTTCACCGCGCCGGCGGTGGCCCCGGCAAGGTCCACTCTTGTCACCTGGGACACCGCCTGCGCGTAAGCGGCCTGCGCAGCGCTTCCGTCGGCGCCGACCGGGAGATTGGGCGGCGGCATCGCCCGCGTCAGGTTGCGCGTGTCGGTATGGCGGATCTCCACGTCCGTACCGGCGTCCTTGCTCAATCCGCCCGCGGCCAGGAGCGCCGCCATCAGCGAAGTCGAACCGCGCGGCAGCGAGACAGTCCCCGGCTTGTTCACCGCTCCCACCACCGTCACCTTGCTGGTATGGCATTGCTTCATGGTCACGGTAATGCAGGGCGTGCGAAACACGCCGCGGACAATGCTCTGGGAATTGATGAATTGCTCCGCTTTTTCGACCTCTAGCCCGCCCACACTGATTCGACCCACCAAGGGGACGACGATGCTCCCGTCGTCGGCAACGCGGACCGGCGACGAGGTCGTAGTGAGTTTCGTATAGTCGGTGACCATGGAAATCTCGAGCAAGTCACCCGGCTGAATGACCTCGGCGCTAACGGATTGGTCGGTCAATCCGGAGAGATTTAAGGCCTCGAGGTCCAAAGGCGCCGGGGCGTAGAACTCGGGCGGCAAGTTGGCGACGCGATAGACGCGCTCGGAACATCCGCTACTGAGACAGATGGCCGCCAAAACTCCCATGGATAATAGGCATGAAGCCGGATGCCGGAAATGTCGGTGCTGCATGGTCCAATAAAGCTACAGATGAGATGTCCAACAGTAAGATGAGATCGCAGGCCACAAGCAGGGGCCGCTCCGGCCCCATCACGAATAGGGGGCGGAGAATAACGGACAGCCGCCGAAGCCGTCAAGACCGGATTGGGCACGAAGTTCCCCTTCGTTCCCCTTATGTTGGGGTGGCAGTTGCATTGCCACCCCGGCGCGGCAGTTCAAATGCCGCACCAACATCTTGGATATGCCGCCTTTTGCAAGCAGAAAATCACACTGGGTTGACTGCGGGAGATGCGTCAACGAGGTTGGTCTGGATGTATTTTGCCAGTTCTGCCGGATTTTCCAAAGAATCGCATTATATCGCGCCGACCAATAGACTTCAGGCAGGCGTCTTGCGCGAGTACCTTCCGCGTCGGACGCCGAATTGGAACAAAATACAGGTTCAGTCTGCCTGGAATGAGGAGTGTCTGTTTGAAACGACGTGGTTTTCAACTCCCAAACCTGGAACGCCTGAACCCTTTGGTTGCGGCCTCGGCTGCCTTAAAATTAGGGGGGACACCATGAGGTCTTCGTTTTTGTCGTTGTTGGTTGCGTGTGTGGTGATTGCGGGATGCCGTACACCGTGCAACAAGAATAACCTCCCGCCCGCCAACATGCTCATGCATCCCGGGCCGGGCGCAGACGGTCCCGGACCGGGCGTGATGATGTATCAGCCCGAGATGCCCTCGCCGGCAGTGACCTCCCAGATGGCTTTCGTCGGCCCCGACGGCATGGCGGTAAGTTGGGACATCTCCGGCCCGGGAATGTTCGACTCGGAACCGTTGATTTGTCCGGGCCGCTACAACTTCCCGCAAGGGGCCATCTACCGGCTGAAACTGTCGAATATCCCCGGCCGGCCGGGCGTCGAACTCTATCCGACGCTGGAAATCGGTCCGGTGATGCCGCGGACCGAGGCCTTCCTGGCGCACAACGCCATTCCGGTGCAATTTACGCCGGAGGATTTCGACCAGGTCCTTAGCGGCAATTTCGTCACCAAAGTAATCTATCTGCCCGATCCCGAGTATCAAGAGTTGGCCCTGGCCGGCGTGGAAACGTTGGTCAGCACGCGGCTCGATCCGGGCGTCGATCCGATCGTCGAGGCCGACCGCCGCGGAGCGATCCTGGCGATTGTGCGGCTGGGCAACAAGGACCTCCAGGTTCCCAGCGACGGGATGCAGGAAGGCGGCGTGGCCCCGACCTCCTACGAGTGCCCGGAAGGATACCAAGGCGGCCCCCAAAACGCGCCCATGGCCCCGATGCCGATGGGGATGCAGGTCGGCACGCCCACGACCATGCCCAGCGGCTACATCTCCGGCGTGACCGGCCCTCAATACGGAATGCCGATGTGCGGCACGCCGATTGGTTTGCCCGGTCCGCCCAGCGTGCCGATGGGAGTTCCCGCCGGTTTGCAGAAGCACGTGATGAAGAACCACACGCGGGTCCGGCTGCCTGAGCCGACCGACAAGATTCGCATCGACGTGAGACAGCGGCCGGGAATGAGCTATCCGCGGCCGCCCGACCGTGCCCGGATCGTGGAAAACACCCGCAAGGGCGTCGGATTTTTCAAGCAGCCCCTGTTTGACACCCGCGAGGTGATTAAACCGGACTGTGCGAATCAGGAGGGGTACGGATACGAAGAGCAGTGCCCCGAGAACAACCAGAACAACGACAACGGAGAAGATTGCCCCGCCGGGCAATAATGGGCAGAAGCCGGCGGTTTTGCGATGCCCCGCGACTGCGGACGCAGGGCGAAGGACTCGGAGGAGAGACAAACCCCCGCGACCGCAGTCGCGGGGCGTTTTTTTCACTACGCATTCGTCTATTGATGTTCAGAAAACAAATGCGACATTTGTTTAGCGGCCGTCGGTACGACGGCCCGTGTTCCGCCGCTAACCGACGTACCGTCGGCCGCTAAACAGTTGCGTTACTTTTCTGACGGTCAATAAAATCAAGTTGTGGTGCAGGCGTCCCGCCTGCAAGGTGCAGCCGAGACGGCCGCACCACAAATCACGTAGTTCATTCTGGTCTTCGACACGTTACGACACTTGAACCAACTCGCGACAATGGTCCGATCGATCCGCTTTCTGGCGACGCAGGCGCACCGCCGTCGATTATTTCCGGGCAGGACGGCGCTGCTGGCGTTTTGGTGGTTGAGCGCGGCGGCGATGCTGTCCGCCCAACAACCGAACGCGCATTACCTGCATCACGGCGTGATGCCACCGGGAGCGATTGGCGGCCAGCAACTCCAGCGGGGAGGACCATTGCCCGGGTTCTATCAGCCGGTCGAGATCAAGGCCCCCAAGGGGGTCTTGGTCTCGCTGGCGGTGGACAATCAGTTCGATCCAGCCGCGCCGGCCCCGCGAAAGGCCGGCCTGTTGATCGGAGCGGTATATCGTTTGCGAGTGACCAACATCCGTTTGGCCGAGGGAATGGAAGTCTTTCCCACGATCGAGATCATCGACCGCACCTACGCGCCGCGCGGCCAGGAGCTGCGCTTCCCCATTCCCGTCGAACTGACGGAAGAGGACTTGAAGCTGGCCCTCCAAGCGAAGTTCGTAACGCGGGTGATATTTCTCGAAGACCCCCGCCGCGCCGTTCCGGCGGCGGAAAACGCGCCGGGACAAAATTGGTTCGAGGCCGCGCCGGGCCAGGACCCGCTGGCGGTGGCCGACGGGCTGGGACGCCCGGTGGCGATTCTGCGACTGGGCGCCAGACTGCCCGACCAAGGATCGGACCCCTTCTTCTTCTTCGGCTCGCCGCCGTTCGTGGACTTCCCGCCCAGCCGAACCGTGAGTCTGCTGCCGCCACCGCCCGGGACAAAGGCGAACGGCGATGAGCGGAATCTTCCGGCCGGCAGAGCGGTCAGTTCATCCTTAGCTCCTCCAAGACAAACCAAGCCCAGGCCATGACGCACTACTGCCCCAGCCGACCTGAATTGACGGGTGCCACTGCTGGCTTGTCCAGCAGTGCGGGGAACACTGCTGGACAAGCCAGCAGTGGCGCCCAACACGCCAAGCCAGAGCGGCTGTACCACTACGTTCAACCACAGTCGGACGAAAGCCTTTGGCCCAATCCCTGGCGGATGGCCCTGATCGCCCTCTGCGCACTGATCCTTTGCTCCTGCCGCAGCCCCGCCGGACCGCACGGCGCCGCGGGTCTTATGGGAGGAGCGACAGGAGGAGATCAGCAAGGCGCGATGACCGTAGGGCAGGAGCAGCAAAGCGTAAGGACTGTAGGGTGGGACCAGCGAAGTGCAGTCCCACCAACTGGATATGGCGATTCCTTGCCGGCCGAGGCCTACACCGGTGCGCCGGCCACGCAGGACAGGTTGTCAACCTGTCCTACGGACTGCCCTCCGCCCGGCATGGAGCAAGGCCCGCCGATGCCCTACGAACCGCAAGGTCCCTGGGCGCCGCCGGGAATCAGCCGGCCCTGGCCCCCGGATGAATATATCCGCGACGGCGGCGACGTGGGCGTGCCCGCCGCAGTCAGCGGCGGCGGCGAGTTGGGCGGACTGGAAATGGAAGATGCCGTGGCGACCTACAATCCGCCGGGCGGCCGAACACTGGTCCAGCCGAGCAACAAGGTGTATATCTATGCCCCGCGCTTCGGCGCCGTCCGTCAGGTGGTCAGCCTCGTGGCCAACGAAGAGCGGCAGCACGTCGGCGGGGTCCACTTGCCCGAACGCCTCGAAACGCCGACCATCACGCAACCGGTGGCCGACGCCGAACAGAACGTCCAGGCGATGGGCGAGAAAGCCGCGCGGCCGGTCGTGGCCCTCCGCACACGCGCGGGCGGTAACGTGCTCTCCAGCGTAATCCATCCCCGCGGCTTCCAAAACTCCTTCAAACCGTTTGAAAACCTCTCGGTGCTCCGGCTGGGCGTCTACGAAGGAAGCGAAATGCCCTTCCTTGCCGACTCCTCGCAGGCGGCCATCGCCTGGTCCAACGTCCAAGCCGTCCAGGTCATACTCGACCGCACCGGCGCAATGGCCGAAGTCAAGTACGACAAGGCGCTGTCGCTCTACACCGTCTCCTCGCCGCCGGGCAAGCCGAAACTGCAACTGGTCAAGGTGGCCTCGACGCCCTTCGCCAAGCCGGGAGAGATGGTCGACTTCACCCTCCGCTTCGACAACGTGGGCAACGAAACGCTCGCCAACGTCACGATCATCGACAGCCTGAACACGCGGCTCGAGTACGTGGCCGACAGCGCCCAGTGCAGCGTCGAGGCGAAGTTCTCGACCCAGCCGAACGAGGGCGATTCGGCGGCCGTCCGCTGCGAGTTGACCAAGCCGCTCGAGCCGGGCCAGGGCGGCCTGCTCCGCTTCCGTTGCCGGGTGCGATAGCTCGCTTTCAGAATGGTGGTAGTTTCGAGTTGGCTTTGCCCCCGTCACTTCTCGTGAGGCGATCGCAACGGCCGGAAGATACCTGAGAACAAGCCGTTTTCGACGCCATAATCACTCTGCGACCGTACCACCTATTAGGGCTGGCGAATCAATAAGTGGGGGACTGTCCCAATTTTCGTTCGACGAAAATGGGACTGTCCCCTTCTGAAACGCGACAGTTATTAATTTGCCGATCCTTAGCGGGAAATATCGCGGTCCGGCGTAGGCGCGTCCCCAATCCCCGAAATCCTTCGACTGGACTACTTCAATCCTCGATTATTTGCAGAATCAAAACACCTTGCGGGCCGAAAATTTGAGGGTATAATTCAGCGTTTGCGAGTTACGGGGGCGTAGCTCAATTGGTTAGAGTACCGGACTGTCGATCCGGTGGTTGCGGGTTCGATTCCCGTCGCCCTCGCTTGACGTAAAGTTAGCCGAAATGAAGAGTTAGATTACCGGCCGAGTAAACATTCGGTTTTCCCGCTCCGCCCCCGCCTTTTGAGGGGGCGAACTGACAGTGGCGCGTCGAGCGGCGCATCGGTAGTATTCGCGGCATGGCTACCGATGCGATAGAGCTTTGCAGGGCGGATTCCTTCATCCGGGAGAACTCGCTTCGCCGAGTGCCGGCAGGATCGAGCAGGAATCGACAGAATCTCTCCGCCCGGGCCGTTGACCTTCCGTGGCCGGCAGATGCGCCGCCGGCTTTCTGTGGCAATCCTTCTCGGGCTGCTTTTGCGGGCCGAAGTGGAATCGTTGCGCAAGGAAGTGCGACAGCT
The DNA here is from genome assembly GCA_963733145.1 of uncultured Planctomycetota bacterium. GTDB lineage: Bacteria > Planctomycetota > Planctomycetia > Pirellulales > Thermoguttaceae > JAHIKV01. The sequence continues at coordinate 506,831 of CAVTCJ010000001.1, forward strand.
TCGGGAGGAAGTGGAGTTCTGGAAGGCCGCCCTCCGCCGCATAAGTAACCATCTGCGTGAGACACTACACGAGTCCCGTGGGCCTTGGAGCGGCTGCAGGATATCCGCGAGTTGTACCATCTCAATCGGCAACGACTTCTCAGCCGCCCTGATCCAGCCGCGTTTGCCGCACATGATAGCAAGCTGCGCGATGCCGTCGAGGTCATGTCTGCAAAGCGCGACGAACAATTGAGCCGCAAGGACTTGCCTGCCGCAAGACCTTGGATCGCATTTCAGAAGGGGACAGTCCCATTTTCGTCGAACGAAAATTGGGACAGTCCCCCACTTATTGATTCGCCGGCCCTAAACGAACACGGGGAAGGACTGACGATCTTCATCGAACATCCGGCTGTGCCGATGGACAACAATCGCACGGAACGCACGCAGCGCGGTCCGGTGGTCGGGCGGAAGAACTTCTACGGCTCAGGGGCATTGTGGAGCGGGAAGTTGGCGGCGCTGCTCTTCTCGGTGTTGGCGACACTGAAGCTTCAGGGGATCAACCCACGGCAATGGCTGACCCGATACTTGGAAGCCTGCGCGGCGGCGGGCGGCAAGGTTCCGGAGAATGTGGCGGATTTCCTTCCTTGGAACAGGTCGGAGGAAGTCAAAACCGCAATGCGTGCCCCGTTTTGCAGCAAGCCGGAAGTCTACGATACTTCGTGACCCGTCTCTGGCCCGGCACGGCGGCCCACCACCCCAGCCGGCTCTCACCAGATCATTTCCCGATTCCAGGCGTGTTGCCGCCCGGCACTATATGGCATTGTGCGCCGCTGCGCCCCCAACGGCCGGCAACGCCACGAATTCAAGACGGGAAAACCGAATGTTTACTACCTTGCGATGACTTGCCACGACCTGCAAAAATCACTAGCGGAGAGGACAGGACCGGAACACCCCTCGAAAACGCGGGAAATTCGCAGTTTCTCGCCGAAGGCGCTGCAAATTCCGGTGCAGTTTCCGACGTGGGGGTTTTGGCGGCCGATCTGGCTCGAATTGTCGCGGCCTGGCCGCTGCTTCCCGCGCCCATTCGACGTGCGATGCTGGCGCTGTCGGATTGCACGCAATGAGACTGGCCGGCGATCCCGGCTGCCCTCCCCGACGAGCCAATCATCCGGCCGACGCGGCGGAAGGCGACCATGACGCGAAGCGCCGCGCGGCCCCGGCCCGCATCGTCACGGTTCGGCCGCCACACTTCTCGCCCATTCGACCGGCCGTCCCCGATCCAGTTGACGTGTGAGCGGCATTGCTGGCAGGCAACACTGCCAGCGTCGGCTTCCGGGCGATAAGACACATTGCCGCGATTCTTCATTGTACCGAGCGTCTTGCAGATGGATGACGAACTGGTACTACGGCTGAACAGCATGGGCCAATCTTGACGTTTTCTTGATGTTCACACAGCCAGTTTTTGCAGCATCTTGATGCGGCTCATGCCTATACTTGGCTGCTGGCGATTGGTGGGACGACGGAGGACGACATGGAACTGATCTGCTTGGCCATCGTTTCGTCATTTGTCGGGCTGTCCTGGGCAATGGTCGGCCTGCTGGAACGACTATAAGGGCTGACGTATGAATGGTGTCATTTACTCGATCGGTGGTGTCGTCGCAGCAATCCTGTTCGTGTACCTTGTACTGGCACTGCTGAAACCGGAGTGGTTCGCATGACATCATACGCACTGCTGCAAATCGGTTTGTTTCTGGCGGTCTTGCTGCTTCTGGTCAAGCCGCTGGGCTGGTATATGGCTCGGGTCTATGAGGCCAAGCCATGTGGGCTAGGTTGGGCCGTTGGATGGCTCGAACGGCTGATCTACCGCGCGTGTGGAATTGAGCCGACAGAGGAGATGGCTTGGACGACCTATGCCAAGGCCATGCTCATGTTCAATTTGCTGGGCTTCTTGGCAGTATACGCCTTGCAGCGGATGCAACATTTATTGCCACTGAATCCGCAGGGCATGGCCGCCGTTCCGCCTGATCTTGCGATGAACACGGCCGTCAGTTTTGCCACGAACACCAACTGGCAAAGCTATGGCGGTGAAACAACACTGAGCTACCTGACGCAGATGCTTGGGCTGACCGTGCAAAACTTCGTGTCGGCAGCTACGGGAATGGCTGTGCTGGTGGCGTTGATTCGCGGATTCGTGCGCCGATCGGCGCAGACCATCGGCAACTTCTGGTGCGACATGACCCGAAGTGTGCTCTACATTCTTCTGCCGTTGTCCGTCATCGGAGCATTGGTGCTGGTGTCACAAGGAGTGGTGCAGACGTTGCGGCCGTATCAGACGGTGACGTTGATCCAACCGACAACGGGTGCCGATGGCAAGAGTGTTACGGAGCAGCATATCGCGGTTGGCCCAGCGGCGTCTCAAGTAATCATCAAGCAATTGGGCACCAACGGCGGCGGCTTCTTCAACGTCAACTCAGCACACCCCTTCGAGAACCCGACGCCCTTGAGTGGGTTTGTCGAGATGCTGTCCATCCTGCTGATCGCCGCTTCGCTCTGCTACACGTTCGGGCAGATGGTGGGCGACACCCGACAGGGTTGGGCGGTGCTGGCGGCGATGCTGGTGATCTTCGTGCCGCTGCTGGTTCTTGGTTACTGGGCCGAACAAACCGGCAATCCCCGGTTGACTACCCTCGGCGTCGATCAGATGGCCAGCGACAAACAGGCTGGCGGCAACATGGAGGGCAAGGAAGTTCGATTCGGCATTGCCCAGTCGGCAATTTGGGCAGCGGCAACCACGGCCGCCAGCAACGGTAGCGTCAACTCGATGCACGACAGCTACACGCCGCTGGGCGGATTGGTTCCGATGTGGCTCATGCAACTCGGCGAAGTGATTTTTGGCGGCGTCGGCAGTGGGTTGTATGGGATGCTCGTGTTCGCTATCATCGCGGTGTTCGTGGCCGGGCTGATGGTGGGGCGCACGCCGGAATATCTCGGCAAGAAGATCGAAGCGTTCGAGATGAAAATGGCCGCCCTGGTCATTTTGATTCCGCCAATGGTCGTATTGGTTGGCACGGCGGTCGCCGTCGCAACCGATTGGGGAAGAGCGAGCATCCTAAACCCCGGCCCACACGGGTTCAGCGAAGTGCTGTATGCCTTTTCATCGGCGGGCAACAACAACGGCAGTGCTTTCGCCGGGCTGAATGGCAATACGCCGTTCTACAACATCGCGCTGGGGCTGGCGATGCTTGTGGCCCGGTATTGGCTGGCGATTCCGACGCTGGCAATTGCCGGGGCACTGGCGCGAAAGAAGGCTACTCCTGTAAGTGCCGGAACGCTGCCGACTCACACGTTGCTGTTTGTGCTGCTGCTGGTCGGGGTGGTGATCCTGGTGGGGGCTTTGACCTTCGTGCCAGCACTGGCGCTTGGTCCCGTCGTGGAACAGTTGATGATGGTGGGAGGGTGAGTAATGACGGCCAAGGTGAAAGAGCACCGCTTGTTTGATACGAAGATCATGCAGCGCGCAATGGTCAATGCGTTTGCGAAACTCGACCCACGAGAGCAAGTTCGCAATCCCGTGATGTTTACGGTCTACGTGGGAAGCATTCTTACTACGGGCCTGTTCGTGCAATCGTTGCTGAGCACCGGCGAGGCACCGCCGTGGTTCATTCTGGTGATTTCGATATGGCTGTGGTTCACAGTGCTTTTTGCCAATTTTGCTGAGGCAATGGCCGAGGCCCGTGGAAAAGCCCAGGCCGACGCCCTACGCAAGGCACGTCACGAGGTCTGCGCTAAGAAGTTTCTCCAACCGCCCAAGGAGCCGCTGCATGAACCGCTCTTTCAGATGATGCTGCAACGTGCCGATGTGACCATTGTCCCGGCGGGGGATTTGCGATTGGGAGACGTAGTGTTCGTCGAGGCAAGCGAATACATTCCGGCGGATGGAGAAATAATCGACGGTGTAGCCTCGGTAGACGAAAGTGCCATCACGGGTGAGAGCGCTCCGGTGATCCGCGAAAGCGGCGGGGACCGCAGCAGCGTGACCGGCGGCACGCGAGTATTGTCCGACTGGCTGGTCGTGCGCATTACAAGCAATCCCGGTGAGACCTTTCTGGATCGCATGATTGCGATGGTCGAGGGAGCGAAGCGGCAGAAAACGCCCAACGAAATCGCCCTGGATATTCTATTGGCGGGCATGACGCTCATCTTTCTGTTGGTCTGTGTGACACTGCTGCCGTTCTCGCTGTTCAGCGTCGAGGCAGCGGGGCGTGGCACGCCCATCACCGTCACGGTGCTGGTGGCCCTGTTGGTCTGCCTGATTCCCACGACGATCGGTGGACTGCTTTCGGCCATCGGTATCGCCGGAATGGACCGGATGATCCAGACCAATGTGATTGCGATGTCAGGCCGGGCGGTGGAAGCCGCTGGCGACGTGGACGTGCTGCTCTTGGATAAAACGGGCACTATTACACTGGGGAACCGTCAGGCCGTTGAGTTTTTGCCGACCGGAGGCGTGGCCGTATCCGCATTGGCCGATGCCGCCCAATTGGCATCGTTGGCCGACGAAACGCCAGAGGGCCGCAGCATTGTAGTGTTGGCGAAAACCAAGTACGGATTGCGGGGCCGCAACGTCCATGAACTCCACGCCACGTTCATCCCTTTCAGCGCGCAGACCAGGATTAGCGGAGTCAACTTGGAAGGGCGACAGATTCGCAAAGGGGCTGCCGACGCCATCGAGAGCTATGTCCACCAGCATCACGGGCACTTTCCCGCAGACGTGGCGGGTCACGTCGAGCAGATTGCGAAACAGGGCGGCACGCCGCTGGTTGTGGCAGAAGGCGGCCGGGCGCTTGGCGTCATCCACTTGAAAGACATCGTGAAGGGTGGAATGCGGGGACGGTTTGCTCAGATGCGGCAAATGGGCATTCAGACTGTTATGATTACCGGCGACAACCCCTTGACCGCCGCTGCCATTGCCGCCGAGGCAGGCGTCGATGACTTCCTTGCCGAAGCGACCCCCGAGACCAAGCTGAATCTGATCCGCAACTACCAAGCTGCTGGCCATTTGGTGGCGATGACCGGCGACGGCACGAACGACTCGCCCGCCTTGGCCCAGGCAGATGTAGCCGTGGCGATGAACACCGGCACGCAGGCCGCCAAAGAGGCAGGCAATATGGTCGATCTCGACTCCAATCCCACCAAGCTCATCGAGATTGTTGAGATTGGCAAGCAACTTCTGATAACCCGTGGGGCGCTAACCACGTTCAGTTTGGCCAACGACGTGTCAAAGTATTTCGCCATCATTCCGGCCGCGTTCGTAGGCACGTATCCGGCGCTTGGCAAGCTCAACGTGATGCACTTGGCAACGGCGACCAGCGCGATCCTGTCGGCAGTGATCTTCAATGCCTTGATTATCGTGGCACTGATCCCTTTGGCGCTCGGCGGCGTGCGTTATCGTCCCATCGGCGCGGCGGCATTGCTGCGGAGGAATCTCTGGTATTCGGCATTGGGTGGTTTGATCGTTCCGTTTATCGGCATCAAGCTAATCGACCTGCTGCTGTTGGCATTACATCTTGTCTACGGAGGTCGCCATGTGGAAGCAGACGAGACAGGCGTTTCTGTTGCTGGTGGTTTTAGCGTCCTCACGGGAATCGTCTACCCGTTGGCGATTACCGGAATTGCGCAAGTTGTTTTCCCAAGAACAGGCCAACGGCAGTCTGATCTATCGGGATGGCAAGCCGGTAGGATCGTCACTGATTGGCCAATGGTTTACTGATCCAAAATACTTCTGGAGCCGACCTTCGGCCACGTCGCCAATGCCGTACAACGCCGAGTCGTCGGGCGGATCAAACTTAGGGCCGACCAATTCCGATCTAGTGAAAGCCGTTCAAGAGCGGATTGCGGCACTCAAAAAAGCCGACCCCGGCAACGACGCCCCGATTCCCATCGACCTCGTAACATCCTCGGCCAGCGGACTTGACCCGCACATCAGCCCCGCCGCCGCCGAATACCAAGTCGGACGAGTGGCAAAGGTTCGTGGGTTGGACGTTCAGACCGTGCGGCGACTGGTCGCCCGACATACGACCGGCCGAACATTTGGCCTGCTGGGCGAACCACGGGTGAACGTGGTAGAATTGAACCTCGATCTGGACAGCAAACAGCGCTAACAGTGGTTTGCCGTTTTTTACCATGTCCGACCAACGCCCCAATCCCGACTCCCTGCTGGCTCGCGTGCAAGCCGAAGAGGCAAAGCAAGCTCGGGGGAAGCTGAAAATCTTCTTCGGAGCAGCGCCAGGCGTTGGCAAGACTTACTCCATGCTGGAGGCCGCTCGCAAGGCTGGCAAAGAAGGCGCGGATGTCGTCGTAGGATACATCGAACCCCATTGCCGGCCGGAAACCCAAGCCCTGGTTCTGGGTTTAGACATGCTCCCCCGGCTGGAAATCGACTATCGTGGAACGAAGCTCTTCGAGTTCAACTTGGATGCCGCATTGGAATTGCATCCGCAATTGCTGATCGTTGACGAATTGGCACACACCAACGCCCCAGGCGTCACGCATACGAAACGGTGGCAGGATGTGATGCGGCTCCTAGATGCTGGCATCGACGTTTATACGACACTGAACGTGCAGCATCTTGAAAGCCTCAACGACGTGATCGCGCAAATCACTGGCGTGGTGGTCCGCGAGACGGTGCCCGATTCAATCTTCGAGCAGGCCGACGACGTAGAGTTGGTGGACCTGTTGCCCGACGATCTTTTGGAACGATTGCGGGAAGGTAAGGTCTATGTCCCACGCGAGGCCGAGCGTGCAATGGCCAACTTTTTCACGAAGGGCAACCTGATTGCCTTGCGTGAGTTGGCCCTGCGACGAACAGCGGAGCGGGTTGGCGAGCAGATGGACGTATACCGCGATGAACACGCAGTACGTGGAACATGGCCCGCCCGTGAACGACTGTTGGTGTGCGTCGGCCCAAGCCCTTTCGCCAACCGCCTAGTTCGAGCGACCCGCCGCATGGCGGCAAGCCTGAAAGCCCCGTGGGTGGCTGTCCATGTCGAAACACCCGGCGATGCCCAGCTTTCCGATGCAGAGAAAGAACAACTCACGCAAACGCTGCGGCTTGTCGAGCAACTTGGAGGCGAAACAGCTACGCTCAGCGGGCAAACCATCGCCGAGGAACTGATCCAATATGCCGCAGCAGAAACGTAACAAAGATTGTCGTGGGTAAGCCCAAGCAGCCACAATGGAAGGAACTGTTTCGTGGTTCGCTGGTATACAGACTCACTCGTAAATGTGGGGACATCGACGTATATGTCATCAGCGGCGATCCTCAACCGGCTGGGGCCGTTGCTGCGCCGCCTCAGCGGATGCCCGGTTCTCGCGTGAGCTACTTGGGGGCGCTGGCTGTGGTCCTGGGCTGCACTGGCACTGGCGCTGCCTTGTTGCCGCACATTGCACCGACCAATCTGGTGATGGTTTACCTGTTGGGCGTGGTCGCCGTGGCGCTTTGGCTGGGACGCGGCCCGTCAATACTCGCTGCTCTTCTGAGCGTGGCCGCATTCGACTTCTGTTTTGTGCCGCCGCGCTGGACGTTCGCCGTGGGCGATACCCAATACGGGCTCACGTTTTTAGTCATGCTTGCAACAGGGTTGGTGATTAGCACATTAACGGCTCGTGTTCAGTTTCAGGCTCAGTCTGCTCGGCGTCGAGAACGGCGCACGGCCGCATTGTACGCGATAAGCCGGGAATTGGCCGCAACCCAAAGCTGCCAGCAAATAGCTCGAATCGCGGCGCGGCACGTCATGGCTGCCTCGGACGTGCGCGCGGTGGTCCTTTTGCCCGATGGGGAGCGGCGGCTGATCCCCTCGGGAACGGACTCTGCGGGTTTTGCGTTGAGTGTTCACGACGAAGCGGTGGCCAAGTGGGTGCTTGAGCATGGACAAACGGCAGGACGAGGAACGGCCACGCTTCCGGGTTCGGAAGGTGTCTATTTGCCGCTCTCGACCTCGCGCGGAACTCTTGGTGTTCTCGGCGTCATTGCTTCCGGCTCAACACAAATGATGGACATCGAGCAACTTCATCTCCTAGAGGCGTTTGCCGGTCTGATTGCGCTGGCGCTGGAACGCACCGACCTCGAAGCGGACGCCGCACAAGTTAGATTGGACATCGAAACCGAGCGGTTGCGAAGCTCGCTCTTGAGTGCGGTCTCGCACGACTTACGGACACCGTTGTCGGTCGTCACCGGGGCCAGCAGCACTTTGTTGGAAAACGATCAAACGCTTGACCCCAAGACGCGGCGTGAACTGGCTGCTTCGATCTTGGACGAATCCCAGCGGCTCAATCGGCTAGTGGCGAACCTTCTGGACATGACGCGCTTACAGGCCGGAGCGTTGGAGATACGAAAACAATGGCAGCCGGTAGAGGAAGTGATCGGGGCTTCGCTGGCCAGAATTTCCAGACAACTGAAAGAGCGTCCTGTTACAACTCACGTCGCACAAGACCTGCCGTTTGCTCCACTGGATGACTTGCTCGTTCAGCAAGTGCTGGTCAATCTACTTGAGAACGCAATTCGGCACGCTCCGACCGATACGCCCATCGAAGTATCGGCTCGCCAAGAAGGCGGTTCCATCGTCATCGAAGTGGCTGACCGTGGCCCTGGACTACCGCCCGGTGATCCGAGCCGACTGTTCGAGAAGTTTTATCAGGCCGGTCAGTCCAAGACACGGATGGGAGCCGGGTTGGGCTTGGCCATCTGTCGGGGTATCGTGCAACTTCATGGCGGTCGGATGCAAGCGGAGAATCGCGCGGGTGGCGGTGCAGTCTTTCGGTTCTCATTACCGTTAGAGGGTGAGCCTCCGGCGGTGGCGTTTCAGGAATCAGTACCGATAATGCCCGACCCTCCTGCGAGAGAGGCGGAAACATGACCACTGACGGCCCCAAGATACTGCTGATTGAAGACGAGCAGGAAATCCGCCGATTCTTGCGGGTGTCACTGGTGGGCCACGGCTATCGGCTGGTGGAATCCGCCACCGGACGTGACGGCGTGATGCAGGCCGCCAGCCAGCAGCCCGACCTGGTGATTCTGGACCTGGGCTTGCCCGACATTGACGGCATGGAAGTGATCCAGCAAGTCCGCGAGTGGTCGCACATGCCTATCATTGTGCTTTCCGCCCGAGGCCAAGAGCATCAGAAAGTTGAGGCGCTCGACGCCGGTGCCGACGATTACCTGACCAAGCCGTTCAGCGTGGGCGAACTTGTGGCCCGCATTCGCGTCGTCCTTCGCCGCGCTGCGCAAGGCGTTGGCGAGTCTGGGGAGCCAGTATTCATATTGAATGGATTGCGGGTTGATCTTGTCCGCCGACAAGTGTTCGTCGGCGACGAAGAAATCCACCTTACTCCCATCGAATATCGCTTGTTGACCACGTTGATAAAGCACGCCGGTAAGGTCATCACCCACAAGCAGCTTCTCAAGGAAGTGTGGGGGCCGGACAGCGTGTTCGAGACGCATTACCTCCGGGTCTACATGGCCCAGTTGCGCCGCAAGATCGAATCCGATCCCGCCCGCCCTCGATTCCTCCTGACTGAACCAGGTGTTGGCTACCGTTTGACATCGCAATGACCCCCTTTGCTAAACACCGCCACAATCCAGCAGCGCGGGCGTTGAGGTCGGCGGAGATGTCGCTAGGGATCGCCAATTGCTCCAGGCCGTTCGAGAACCAAGCCGTAATGGTACGGCGGCAAGTCGATGATTCCAGGGACCATGAGAGAAAACCCTATCGACTCAGCCCATTCCCGACACTGTTCCGGGCGCGGGCGGATGGCCATTGCTGGGCCGCGCGGGGTTGCGGGATCACAATTCCAGTGGATGATGCCCAGCTTACCGCCGGGAGGCAGCACGCGGTACGCCTCCCACAATAATGCGTCTGGGCACTCCGCGTGCAGAATGTTGAACAGCATCACATATTGGACGCTCGCGTCCGGCATTCCGCTCCCATCGGCAACGAAATCGCGCACGTAGGTTCGGACATTGCCAAGTCCGGCGGCCTTCGCTTTCTGTTTGGTGATCGCCACCATTTCCGAGTCGATATCCAACGCATGAACCGTGCCGCTGGTAATTTTCGCGGCGGGAATGGTGAACGTGCCGTAACCGCAGCCAAAATCCACGACGTTGCCTGCGCGGGGCACTCCTAGCTTGCGCAGGACTTCCTCGGGCGTGAAGAATGTCACCCAGACACTCTCCTCGGGCATACCGCTTTCACGGGTCTTCATGTGGACCACCTGTTTCACGCTGATATTGAGACTTGTAGGGTCACATCACTACTACTTCTCTTCCGGCTTTGGCGGCTTCTTGCCGTACTTGGCCTCATACTCAGCGGCAAACTTGTCCGCCAACTTTGGATTGCAGAGGAAGCACTGCGATTCAGGCCGGTTGTGCTCCTTGCACCAGTCGCCCTTCTTCTGGAACTCGGCCGCGACCTTTGGCGTTGCACTGGGCGCAGATGTCCTCCGGCACGCCGTGCTCGACGCACCAGTTGATTGCCACCGCAGACGCATCTGCGGCCGGTGTCGCCGATTTAGACGACTCAGGCCCCTTCGTCGCGCTGCTGCCGCAACCGCCGACCGTCAGGGTCGCCATCACCATCACAGACAATAGACTCACTCGCATCCACACCATCGCCAGTTCCTCCTTCAAGAAACGATGCCGAAATCGAGTTCGGGCACACGCCGCGAATCCGTGTCGGCTTGATGAACACCATTCTTCTTCGGCCCCACTGGGCCGCTGAAGACCATGTACAGCACGCGGAGCACCAGCAGGCTCATCACCATCGCGCTGAAGACGCCGCCGATGACCACCGTGGCCAAGGGACGCTGCACCTCGGCACCCATGCCCGTGTTGAAGGCCATCGGCACAAAACCCAGGCTCGCCACCAGCGCGGTCATCAGTACGGGACGCAACCGGGTCATGGCGGCATCCTCGACGGCCTTTTCCAGCGCCACGCCCTGCCTTCGTAATTGGCGAATGTAGGAAACCAGCAGCATATCGTCGAGCACGGCGACGCCGGAGAGAGCTACAAACCCAACGGCCGCGGAAATGGAAAACGGCATCTCCCTTATCCAGAGAGCGAAGATGCCGCCGACCCAGGCAAAAGGAACGCCTGTGAATACTCGCACGGCGTCGATCACGTTGCGGTACGTCATGTAGAGCAGCCCGAAGATGAGCGCCAGCGCGAGCGGCACAACGATCATTAGACGCTGTTCGTGCTCGCTGGAGGTTCTCGAACTGGCCGCCCCACTCGACGCGATAGCGTCCGGCGGGCAATTGCACCCGCTCGGCGACCTTCTTCTGAGCCTCGGCCACAAAGCTGCCCAGGTCTCGATTGCGGACGTTCGCTGAGACCGTGATCCGCCGCTGATACCACTCGCGTTTGATCGTGGACGGCCCCTCGACGGTCTCGATGGTTGCCAGACGCGACAGGGGAATGCGCTGGCCGGATGGAGTCGTTACCAGGATCGCGCCAATCGCTTCGGGGCTGGCACGCAGTTTCTCGGGCAGACGAACGACCAACGGGAATCGCAACTGCCCTTCGTAGACTTCTCCCAGATGCTTGCTTCCCAAGGACTCAACCAGGTCGAGTACCGTGTTGGCCGGGATGCCGTAGCGGGCGATTTCATCCTGATTGACGCGAATTTCCAGGACGGGCTGGCCCGTGACCTGTTCCGTGCTCACGTCAGCCGCGCCGGGGATGGATTTCAGAACCCGCTCGATCTCGGCAGCCTTCTTCACCAGCAGGTCGAAGTCGTCGCCGTAGAGGATGGCGGCCACATCGGAGCGAACACCTGAGATCATCTCGTTCATTCGCATCTCGATGGGCTGCGTCATGGCAATCCGCTGTCCCGGCATGTCGCGGAGTTCTTTCTGAATCAGCGCGGTCAGCTCATCCTGGGTCCCTGCCCGCTTCCACTGGCTTCGCGGTCGAAGGGTGATGAAGATGTCGGACAATTCCACGCCCATCGGGTCGGTCGCCACTTCGGCGCTGCCGATGCGGCTCCAGACGTACAGTATCTCGTCCGGGAACGCCGCCAGGAGGGCCTTTTCCATCCGGGTGTTGTAGCGGAGCGACTCTTCCAGGTCGATTCCCGCCAGTCGGATGACGTTGACGACGATGGAACCTTCGGACAACTTAGGAATGAACTCCGATCCCAGGTTGGGGGCAATCATCCCGAAGGCAACCACCAGCAATCCCACTGCCAGTCCGAGCACCGCCAACTTGTGGTGCATCGTAAACCGCAACACCGGGGCATAGAGCCGCTTGAGGATGCGGATCACCAATGGCTCGCGCTCGGCTATTCGTTTTGGAAGCATCACGCTGGCCAACACGGGCATCAATGTCAGTGAGAGGATCATCGACCCGGCCAGAGCGAAGATCACCGTCAAGGCCATCGGCCGGAACAGCTTGCCTTCCACGCCCTCCAGCGCCAGGATAGGCAGGTAGACGATCATAATAATCAGTTCGCCGAACATCGTCGGCTTGCGGACCTCGACGGCGGCATCGCGGATGATCTCCAACCGGCTGCGCTGCGGAAAAGGGGACAGGTCCAATTTGTGCGACGACCAACGCTGCGCGTCGGTGCCCGCCTCCGGGCCGTTCCGGCAAATTGGACCTGTCCCCTTTTCCGCAGCGGTCAAATGTCGCACGCAGTTCTCGACCATCACGACCGAGCTATCAACGATCAAGCCGAAGTCGATGGCACCCAGGCTCAAGAGACTGGCCGCGATGCCGAACCGCAGCATCCCGGAGAAGGCAAACAGCATCGACAGCGGGATCGCCAGCGCGACGATCAAGCCTGCGCGGAGATTGCCGAGGAAGACAAACAATACGGCGATGACCAGCAGCCCACCCTCAAACAGATTCTTGCGCACCGTGTCGATCACGTGGTCCACCAACTCGGTGCGGTCGTATACCGTCTGGATCGTGACGCCCGGCGGCAGCGTCGCTCGTATTTCATCCAGCTTGTTTTTCAACGCCCAAGTGACATCGTGCCCATTCTCGCCCATGAGCATGAAGCCCAGACCGAGCACCGCTTCGCCCCGACCGTGGGCCGTCACGGCTCCGAGGCGGATTTCATGGCCGATCTGCACGTCCGCCACGTCGCCGACGTGGATCGGCACGCCATCCTTGGCAGTGATGACGATGTTCTTGATCTGTTCGACGTTGACCGTCCGGCCCTGGCCGTGGACCAGCAGCATCCGTGCTCCCACGGCGATGTTTCCGCCGCCGACGTTGCGGTTGTTCTCCTTCACGGCCTCCGTAACCTGGTCAAACGTCAAACCGTACTTGACCAGCCGGCCGGGGTCGATACGGACCTGATATTGTTTCTCGTAGCCACCCCAACTGTTCACCTCGGCCACGCCAGGGACAGAGCGGAGTTGCGGTTTGACCACCCAGTCCTGAATGGTCCGCAACTCGGTGAGCTTTTTGACTCGCTCCTCTTCGGGTAGCTTGGAAAAGTCATAGCCCTCGTAGGTCAAGACGTAATGGAAGACCTCTCCGAGTCCCGTCGAGACCGGTCCCATTTGTGGCCGCTCGATTCCTTGGGGCAGCTCCACCGTGCCGAGCCGCTCGTTGACCACCTGCCGTGCGAAGTAAATGTCCGTCCCGTCCTTGAACGTAACGACCACCTGGGACAGGCCGAACTTTGAGATGGATCGCACCATGTCCAAGCCCGGCAGCCCGCTAATGGCCTGCTCGACCGGGAAGGTGATTTGACGCTCCGTCTCTTCGGGCGAGAGTGAGGGAGCAACTGTGTTGATCTGGATTTGTACGGGCGTCGTGTCCGGGAAGGCGTCGATGTCGAGGCGGCCTAGCGAAAAGACACCGAGCGCAGCGAAGACCAGTGTAACAGTGATGACCAACACACGATGTCGCAGCGAGAAATCAATGATCCAGTTGAGCATAGCCCTCACCCCCAGCCCCTCTCCCAAAACGGGAGAGGGGAGATTATTTACTTGCCGCAGGTGCAGCCTTCGCCGAGGTTGTTCTTGAGCAACTCCGCCCGCAGCACGTCACTGCCCTTGGTGGCCACGACTTCCCCTGGCAAGACTCCGGCGATGATCTCTGTAGACTCCTCCATCCTGGCCCCCAATCGCACTTCGCGGACATGAAAGACCTTGGGGCTGTTCGGCTTGTCGAAGTACCCCTTATCCCGCACGAAGACAATATGGCAGCAGCCTTCCCAATGGACCGCTTCGTTGGGAACCACGACGGCTTCCTGTTCTTCTCTGAGAATGATCTGGCCCAACCCGAAAGTCTCGTTGCGGAGCCGTCCGCTCGGGTTGGGGAGTTCGGCTCGCACAGCAATCATCCGTGTCTGGGGGTCGGCCGTCGTGCTGATCCAAACGAGTTTGCCACTCACCTTGTCGTGGCTTCCGTCGGGCCGGAAGCGAACTGGCTGCCCCAGAGCGAGTTTGCCGGCGTCCTCCACGGAAACGTTCAACATGAGCCACATCCGGCTGGTGTCCGCCAATTGAAACAGCACCCGCGAGGCGTCAACGACCTCTCCGGCCACGACTTGCCGAGCTACGACGATGCCGTCCATCGGGGCCTTTATAGGAAGGAGATTTGCCGTCGTCTCATCAGGGCTGAGATGTTGGGCGTGGCTATCAGGAAGCCCGAGCAATCGAAGACTCTGGACTAATTTCTCGTCGGTTAGTCCCCGCAATTGTTCGACGTTCACGGGCAGGCCAAAATTGGCGAGCGCCTGCTGAGCGCTGAGCAGGCGCGCTCGGGCCTGGACGTATTCGGTCTGTGCCGTTTGGGCCTGACGCCCGGCCACCACGCCGTCGGAGGACAGCGATTCCAGCCTGTTGACGACCTTCTTTTGCAATTCTTCCTGGGCCAAGGCTTGAATGAGTTCCGTTTTGGCCCGGCCCACTTCGGCCGCATCGACCAAGGCAAGGACTTCACCGGAGCGAACCCGGTCGCCCACGTTCTTCTCTACTTGCCACACCGTCCCCGGCAGACGCGAAGAGAGGCTGGCAAAACGGGTCTGGTCGTAGGTGATCTGTCCGTTGGCAGCAACTGACTCAACGATGGGCTGGCGATCTACCAGCCCCACGTCCACGCCCGCCTTCTTCACTGACTCCAGGGACGCGAACTGAATTCGTCGCCGATAGTTCTTGCAGATGGGGTTGTTCTCCGGGCGTGGGGCCGCCGCCACGCGCACGGGCCGCCCGTTGGCGATCGGCATCGGTGACTATCGGCGTCTGTTTCAATTGTGCGACCTCGGGATGGCAGAGCGGGCAGTTGTGAACACCGTGTTCCTTGCACCAGCCATAATCTTTGCCTCGGGGAAGCAGATCGGGGTGGCATTCCACACACTGCGATTCCGGCACCCCATGTTCTTCGCACCAATCATCCCGCTCCGTGACGCCATCGCCAGTCAGCGCCGAGAACTTCGGCAACTTCCAGTCTGACTGATGGCCGTAAATGCCTAGCCCTGTGAGCACAACGATAACGACAAAGGTCGGAAATTGGCGACCGAGCCGGGCAAGCAGCGTTAGGCGGTTGCTTGCCTCGGGTGACCTGCCGCTTTGCGACTTCTCCTGCTGCGGCTGTCCTGTCGCCGGTGTGTGGATGGTAGGATTGTCGATGGTTACGTGACTCATGGGCAAGCTCCTGGCAACGAAACTGTCTTCTTGAGGGATACTGACAGCGGCTGCAATGGCGCGCGCACCATGAATGTGAGCGCAGACCAGCCGCGCAAAGCGGAATGAGGGAGGATTAGAGCAGGAGCGACTCGATGAGCGCGCGCACTTCCCTCCCGGAATCAACCGCGGGGAAGTGACAGACGGTGTACTCGACCGCGAAGAGGCTGTCAGGGAAGATGGACGATCTTGTCACGGCCAGCAAATCATCAACCGCCACCAGCGCCACCGGGCCAGCGTCAACGCCCGGTAATATCGCAGGTGCTTGCAAAACCGCACCGTGGCAAAGACAATTCCCGCCCTGCCTGCTGGAGTCACTCGGCCGATCTTTGCCAGAGTCCGGGGCAGGCGTCGGAGAGCAACAATCATCGTCTGGACAGTCCCGAGCACAATCAACCGTTTCAGCAATGGCGGCTGCCCGGCCCAGGCATGTATAAGGGCAGAGTAGCAGAGTGCCTATAACGACGTAGATCGTTGCTCTTCGACGAAGGCCCATATTCTCAATCCTGCGAGGGATCACCCCATTTGCCCATTCTATCTCCCCCGCGTTCCCACGGCAAGGGCACACGACGATGTTCGTTAGCTTGATCGCCACTATTTCGGGGTCGATGTCCACCGCGTGAACCATGCCGGCGGTGATCCTTGCGGCGGGAATGGTGAACGTGCCATATCCACAGCCGAAGTCAACCACGTCGCCCGCTGTGGGCAATCACAACTTGCGCAATACTTCTTCGGGGCTGAAAAAGGTTGCCCACAGACCCACTTCGGGCATACCGCTTTCACGGGTCTTCATGCGACATCTGCCACGAACAATAATCCTAACCCTCCAACTCAATCGCGCGGAAAAAGGATGTTGTTCTCCAGGTGGATGTGCTGATGTAAATCAGCCTCCATGCGTTGCAGTTCCTCGTACATGGCTCTGAAGGTTGGGCAGGCGTCCGAGGGCAAGGCGTAGTCGTGGGTAACTTCACGGAGTTTCGCCAGCGCTTTGCCGGCGTTCTCGTGTTCGTATTCCATTTGTTGGATCGGATGACGCACCGAGCCACATGGAGCCGATGGCTCGGGCATCTCTTCCTGAACATGCGCCTCGATGGCTATGATGTAAGGGAAGAGCACTTGTTCCTCCTTCATCAAATGACTGCTGAGTTCAGCGTCCAGGGCATTGAAGAGTGTTTGCACCTGGCGTAGCACGTCGCCGTGGTGTGCCCCGTGGGCTTTGAGCACGGTTGGCACCAGCGATCTCAGCCGTGGCAGCGCCGTTTTCATGTAGCCATGATGGACATCGACAATATGCCGCACCAACTCGCCAAGAGGTGCGGCATACCAGTCCTTGTCGGCTGCCGGTGCCTTGTCTTTTACTGTCTGGAGGGCCGTTTCCAAGGCATCGACCAACGCTGGGAGCTTTAGACCGCGCTCGCGGGCTGCTTCGGCCAGGCACTTGCCACCCCCACAGCAATAGTCGATTCCATGTTTCTCGAACACCGGTCGGGTTTGCGGATAACGTCCCACCAAGTCCCGAACTGTCATCTTCCCGTCCACTTGGATTGTCACCTTGCCTGTCTTTCTACTGAGGGTCTTGATATTATCGAGTCCATAATATATTACAGAGTCAAGCAAGTCTCTTGACCACGTTTTCCGGTGCCGTCGGGCGCTCTTTTCCCGGTTCAATGCAATCCAGTACACAAGGAGACGTTGTAATGAGTCCGTCTACCAACGGTGCCAATCGGCGTATGGTCATCTCATCCTTGTGGCTGCAAGTCGCCATCCTGACGTTTCTTGCGGGATTCGCAGTGCTGCTCTACCTGGCCTACCGTATCCACGCGGAACCGCCTCCAATTCCCGGTCGCGTGGTTGCCGAAGACGGAAGCACGCTCTTCACCGGCGACGACATCATGGCCGGTCAGCACATCTTTCAGAAATACGGGCTAATGCAATACGGCACGATCTTCGGTCATGGCGCCTACCTGGGGCCGGATTTCACTGCCCAGTACCTGCACGAAGCAGCCAAAGCGATGGTCGATTTCCACCGTGGCCCGGGGACAGCCGAGGCCGAGGCCCGCAAGCTGACCAGCAACGAACTGAAGCAGAATCGCTTCGATCCGCAGTCCGATGTCCTCCATTACACGGCCAGCCAGACTCATGCCTTTCATCATCTTGCCTCGTTCTATGCGAGCTACTTCGGTCCAGTGGCGGAGCAGACCGGATTGCGGCGACCGGCCATTACCGATCGGGATGAAATCCATCAGTTGGCATCCTACTTCGCCTGGTCGGCATGGGCGGCAGCCGCCACACGGCCCGGCACCGATTACTCTTATACCAACAACTGGCCGTCTGAACCGATGGCCGCCAACACGCCGACCGCGGAAGCGATACTCTGGAGCACACTGAGCCTTATTACGCTGTTGGGTGGAACGGGGCTGATGTTCTTCGTCGTCGGACGCTGGGATTTGTTGGGCTGGCATCGGGCCGATGAAGAGCGGCCCGGCCAACGCTTGCGGTTCCGCCCGCCGGAGGAAGTCCGCCTCGCGCCAGCCCAGCGTGCCACGGCGTGGTATTTTTTGGTGATTGCCGGGTTGTTCCTCTTGCAGGGCATGTTGGGAGCGGCCAATGCCCATTATCATGTCGAGCCGGGCGGTTTCTACGGTCTGAAACTGGGCGACTGGCTGCCTTATAACCTGTCGCGTATGTGGCACGTTCAGTTGGCTCTGTTCTTTGTCGCTGCAAGTTACCTCGCTATGGGGATTTTCCTGGCCCCGATGATCGCCCGACGCGAGCCAAAACACCAGGACAAATTGGCGCTGATTCTGTTTGGCGCATTGGTGGTTGTCGTCGTCGGGAGTCTCCTGGGCGAGGCGGCCAGCCTCAAGGGCATCATTCCCACTAGCGGCCCTTGGTTCTGGATCGGCGCTCAGGGCTGGGAGTACCTTGATCTCGGGCGGCTTTGGCAAATCCTGCTGACCGCCGGGATGTTTTTCTGGGTGGTCATCCTCGTGCGTGGGCTGTGGAGCCGTTTGCCGGACGAACATCCAGGCAATCTGCCTTACCTGTTTCTCTATAGTGCGCTCAGCATCCCACTTTTTTATGCCGTAGGCATGGTCTTCGGCAAGAACGTAAATTTCGCCGTGATGGACTTTTGGCGGTTTTGGGTGGTTCACCTCTGGGTCGAGGATTTTTTGGAACTGTTCACGACCATCATGGTGGCATACATCTACGTTCTCTTGGGCGTGGTTCGCCCCGCCACGGCTGCCCGAGTCGTCTATCTCGACATCATCCTCTATTCCATCGGCGGGGTGATCGGCACGATGCACCATCTTTACTTCAGCGGCGCCCGGCGATTCACATGGCGATGGGGGCCGTGTTCTCGGCGATGGAAGTGATCCCGCTGGTGCTTTTGACCTTCGAGGCTTGGCGCTTCATGCGACTGGGCGCTCAGGAGAGATCAAGCTCGGTCATCGGCACCTCCAGTGCCGACTTCCCACACAAATGGGCCGTGATGTTCCTCATCGCCGTGGGCTTCTGGAACTTCTTGGGCGCGGGGGTGTTCGGCTTCCTCATCAACCTGCCCATCGTGAGCTACTACGAGATCGGCACCACCTTCACGGCTAACCACGCCCACGGGGCGCTGATGGGCGTGTACGGCATGTTGGCGATAGGCTTCTTCATGTTCATTGCCCGACACTTCATTCCGCCCGACCGAGGTTCCGAGAGGGCGATGAAGTTCTCGTTCTGGGGCCTGAACGTCGGCCTGGGATTGATGCTGTGCGCGAACCTGATCCCGATGGGTGGAATGCAGCTCTTCGATGCCGTCCAGAACGGCTATTGGCACGCCAGGCAACCGGAGTTCTTCCAGCAGCCGTGGCCCCGCCTCATCGAGTGGATGCGGATGCCGGGCGACTTGATCTTCCTCTTCGTCGGTATTCTGCCGGTGGTCTACCTGGCGCTTCGCATGTTCGCCGCACGACGGCGCTATGCGAGACTTCCGGCTGAGACCACCACCGAAGAGTTCACGCAGTGGTACGAGGAGGCATGAGAGGTGCTAAGAACGAAGATGTGGCGATGTCGCTTTGG
>CAVTCJ010000002.1:0-396045 GCA_963733145.1 uncultured Planctomycetota bacterium
CCCTGCTCTGACCGCTGAGCTACGGGCCCGACAACACCACAGTATGAAGGATTTGGGCCAAAAACGGAAGAGGGGAGGCAGAGTGTGGAGAGAAACACGTCGGGAAATGCTGAATATCGAATGATGATGAAGGAAGATGAACGGATCTGGTTAGGTTACTCCCTTGGAAAATTCCCGCTTCATCGTTCGCCGATCGGTTGGGTTATGCGGACTGCGCTGCGGCCGCGGCAGACGCCGGGCTGGGCCAAAAACTTCGGCCCCCCGCCAATCGACACCACCGCCGGACTATCTGCGAGGGTCTCCGTGGCCACGATGTCGCCGACTCGCAGACCGGACAGTTCGGCGGCCGTAATGGGCGTGGTCGCCAGGGTGACGTTCAGTTCCACGGACGATCCCGGATCGGTCGCGGCGGCGTCTTCAAAGGAGCGGCCGCGGGCGTGCCATCGGCCCGCGCGGTCTCGGTAGCTTCCGCTTGAACGGAGTCCAGCCGCTGGATGGTCCGGCAGGGGATGCAGAGCCGCATCATGCCCCGCCGCGCGCCGATGGTCAACCGGAAATCGATCGCGGCCGTCATTTCGTCCGCGGGGATGGCGCGCATCAGCCGCGGGTTGCTCACCACCCGAATCACTTCCAGTTTCAGATCGACGTTCCGCCAGGCCTGGGAAATCGGTTCGAGAAATATGCGGACGATCCGGGCGGCCAACGGCAACTCGACGTCGCTGAGCGGCCGGCGGGGCGGCGGGTCATCATCGCGGCGCCCGCCCAACAGGCGGTCGATCATCGGGTAGACGATCGACGGCTCAACGTCCAACAGCAAGGAATCGCCGAGCGGCTCCGCCCGCAAGAGGTTGAAGTAGGAAATCCGCGTCAGCCGATCGAGAAACCGTCCGTAGGGGAGTTGTTCGATGCCGTCGAGATTGACCTTGATCGGACAGCGCAGCAACGTGGAAAGGGCAGTGCCGAAATGGTGGGCCGCCGTCTCGTGCAGCGAGCGCAGAGACCGCAGGCGCTCGGGACTCAAAGTATCCGAGCGGGGGAGGTCGCAGAAGGTAGTTCGGCCCATCGGTCGGTCCCCGGTTGGCATTGCCGCGCGGTGGAAGTGTCCCCAAGAAGCGGCGGGAAGTCAATGCCGATTCGGCCGCGAAATACGGCGAATTCTCGCTTGCGACTTATTGCAGCCCACCGGCCGCCTGGAAGAGGACCAGCGCCCGGCGGACGGCGGCCACGTCGTGGACGCGGAGGATTTGCACCCCCTGTCGGGCGAGCGACAGGGCCACGCCGATCGTGCCGGGCAGGCGGTCGTCGGAAGGTGGTGCGCCGTGAAACTCAAGGTCTCGAATACCGCGGTCCATCAGCGCGGCGATGAACCGTTTCCGCGAGTGGCCCACCAAGATGGGACAGCCCAAATCGTGCAGCCTGCCGATGTCCGTCAGCAGTTGGAGATTGTGGGGGGCGGTCTTGCCGAAGCCGATGCCCGGGTCCAGGGCGATGCGGTCTTGTTCGACGCCGGCGGCCAGCAGGGCGTCGCGGCGGCTGCGGAGGTAGCCGAACACCTCGGCGACGACGTCGTCGTAATGCGGGGCGGCTTGCATGGTGCGCGGCTCGCCCTGCTTGTGCATCAGGCAGACGCCGCAACCGGACTTGATCGCCAAGGGGAGCATGTTCGGATCGCCTTCGAGCGCGGTCACGTCGTTGATGATCTCGACGCCGGCGTCGAGGGCCGCTTCCGCCACCGCGGCTTTCGAGGTGTCGATCGACAGCGGCGCGTCGGTCTGTTTACGGAGGGCGACGGCGACGGGCAAAATGCGGTGGAGTTCCTCCTGCGTGTCGATCGGCGCGGCGCCCGGCCGCGTGCTTTCGCCGCCGATGTCGAGGACGTCGGCCCCTTCGGCGGCCAGTTGCAAACCGTAGGCAATCGCTTTGTCGGGGTCGAGGAATCGCCCCCCGTCGGAAAAGCTGTCCGGGGTGACGTTGACGATGCCCATCAGCAGGGGGAGTTCGCCCAGCGCAAGAGTTCGCGTGCGGAGTTTCCAGTGGTCGGCGGGTTTGTGCGTCGAAGTTGGCACGTCTGGAAATTGCGAAACCGCAAGCGGGTATTCACACGCGACCCCAGTCGCGGGGCGTTTTTCACAAATCACTAATACTCACAAATCACTAGCCACTAACCACTTCTCACCACGGTTTTTCCATCAAGCCGACGATCTGCTCGGCCATGCGGCAGATGGCTTTTTGCTGGGCGGTGGCGACCGACTGGCCGACCTCGGGGACAAGGTCGCCCGTGCCGCTGATGTTGACGATCTCCGACGGCAAGGGGACCTGCGCGTTCTCGCGGAGCAGGCGGCCTTTGCGGTCGACCCAACTGACCTCGACGGTCATGCCGACTTGCACTTCGCGGGCGCTGCCGCTGAGGTCGGGGACCAGCACGCTCTTTCGCTCCGAGACGATGGCGCCGGAAAGGACGCTGTCGGCGGTGTTCGGATCGTTGACCACCTTGTAGTCCGTCTGGGCCTCGATTTCCTTGACCACCGCTTCGGTCAGCCGCTCGCCGAGACCGCGGCGAAAGCTGTTCGAGTCGAACATCGGCACGTAGACGGTGCGAATATCGGCGGGATATAGCGTCTGGTTGCCGATTTGGTAGCCGGCGCAGCCCGATAGCAGAAGCAACATCGCCAACGGCGCCGCGTAGTACCGTTTGTCGCTCATGGCAATGCCTATCTCCGTTTGGAATCCAACAAACCCGTGAACCAGGCGAAGCGGTCGGGCGGCTCGTCCGGCTTGCCGCGGAGCGCATCGAGCCGGGCTTGGGCCTGCTTGGCCTTTTCGGTGTGCGGATAATCCTTGACCACGCTTTGATAGCACAAGCGGGCGGCGCCGTAGCTCTCTCGTTGCTCGTAATACTGGGCCACGACGAAGTCGCGGTTGGCCTCTTCCTCCATGATCTGGGCGCGGGCCAACTCGACCCGCTTGCGTTCCGTCGCCGAGCTTGTTGCCGAACTGGCTGAGCGTCTGATCGGCGATCTTCTCGCCCTCTTTCAACGGCGCGCCGTCGTAGGAAGTCCCTTGATAGACCCGCATCTTCGCCTGCAGCCCGAGCAGATGGGCCTGCATCTGGAACTCGCTGTTGGGATATTCCTTCCGCAGCAGATCGTATTGGTAGGCCGCGTCCTCGAAGCGGCCGCTGCGGAAATAGACGTTCCCCAGGGCCATCAAACTATCGTCGGCCCGCGGGCCGGTCGGATCGTTCTGCCGCACCCGCTCGTATGCCTTTATGGCATAGCCCAGGGTGTCGAACCGCGGGCGGCTGCCGTCGGTCACGTTCGGCGCGATCGGCCACAGCGGTTTTTTGTCGTTCAACTGCTCCCAATAACGGCCGAGAGCGAACTCGCGGGCCATCACCGTGTCCAGATGCCGCGTATTGGCGTATTTCTTCAACAAGCCGCCGTAGGTGTCGTCGGCCTTCGGATACTGGTCGGAAAAGAACTCGCACTCGCCCTTCAGAAACAGGGCGTCCTCCTCCAACGGCGAGTCGGGCCAGCGGGCGGCCGCCGTGGCGAACTTCTCCGCCGCCGCGTTGTACTTCTTCTCCCGGAACAGCTTCTCGCCCTCTTTCATCGCCGCCCGGGCGATCTTCTCGTCCGGGCCGTAACCGGCGGCTTTCTTCATGTTTTTATACACGTTTTCCGGCGCGAGATCGGAAATGCTGAATCCCGTTCTTCTGCTTCTCGGCCTCGATCTTGGCGCTGTTGATGCTCACTCCGCCGTCCGGTGGCGGCGGCAATGCCTCGGGAATCGTCGGCGGCGGGCCGGCGGGCGAGTTCGGCGGCGAGGGGATCAACTCAGTCGCCGAAGGATTCGCCGTGCCATGCGGAGAGGAGGGACCGGGAATCATCGGCCCCAGCGGCTGGCTTGGGGCGGTCGGGGGTGAAGTCGCCGCAACCGCCGCGGCCGGCTGCCGCTCGGCGGCGGGTTTGGCGGTCTGGCCCGTCAACCGCCTGAACAGCCAGCCCTCGTCGTCATCAGCGCCGGCGTTCTGGGCGTGTGGGGGCGCGGCCGGAACCCCGGCGCATCCGCCGAAAAATCCCAGCAGGCAAAATAGCGTTATCAATAGTCGCGATCCCTCGCTCGACATGGCTGGACTTCCTTGTCCGCGTTGTGTTATTGGAACGTGCTGAAATATCTCCCCTCTCCCTTTGGGAGAGGGGCCGGGGGTGAGGGCGGCCCACATTGCTCTGATAGTATTCGTAGTTATCCGCTCGAACTGCCCTCACCCTAGCCCTCTCCCAGCGGGAGAGGGGACAATTTTATTAGTTTCCCAATTTACCAAGATACTTGTGCATTTTGGGCTTCCTGCCCAAAAGATGCGTAAGGTAACCGTTCAACAAGCCTCGAAGCTCGCCGAAACTGCGCGGGTCGATCTCCATTCTACGCCATAGGGCCGCGTTCGGGTCGGCCAATTGCGCCATTGCCCGCAACACGCCGGCGCCGACCATTACCACCTGTTTCTTGCCTGCGCGACAATTGTTGCACAACACTCCGCCGTCGAGTTGACCGAAAGCCACCCGCCCCGACTGCGCCACGGCCGCGCCGCACTCGACGCAGTTGTCCAGTGCGGGCGCATGGCCCAGGAGTCGCAACGCGCCCAACTCGAAACGCGCCACCCGCTTGGCGACCGACTCGCCGGCGGCCAACGCCGCCAGGGTTTGGTCGGCCAAATCGAACAGTTCGGGATGAGGGTCGTCCTCGTCGGTCAAACCGTCGAGCAACTCGGCGACGTAGTAGCCGGCGTACAGTCCGGCGAGGTCCCGGCCGGCCGGCCGGAACCGCCGCAGGAGCTTCGCTTCGGTCAGTAAGTCGAGGCTGTCCGACGATTTGTGGAGGAAGACTATTCGACAGAGGGCCAACAGGTCAAGAGCAGACTCGAAAGGGCCTTTAAGCCGCCTGCCTCCCTTCGCCAAAGCCCCTATCTTGCCGAACTCGCGGGTGAAAATCGTCACCACCAGGCTCGTCTCGCTGAACTCGACGGTCCGAATCACGATGGCGGAGGCTTTTTCGGATGGCATGGCAGAGATGTGGGAATCGATGCGAATGATTGCAAATTCGAAGGTTAGGTGATCGAACAGGAGGCAATAGAGCGAACTGGACAGGGAAATCAAATCGATTGGTTCCTGCGTTTTTTCTACAGATCTCCGAACTCGCTGTCCGACGGCTCTAAAGAGTAATTTTCGACATTTGGCGTTTCGGAACAGTTCATCTTGTCTTCCGACGGACGTCGACTTCTCGACATTTCGTCATTCCATTGCTCTTCGGAGGTAGGCCCTTTCGCGTTTCCGCATCACCTTCCGCTCGCGCGGCGTGCCGTCGTCGTATCCGACCAGATGCAGCGTACCGTGAATTACGTATAGCAGCAACTCGACCTCGGGCGGATTGCCGTATCGGGGGGCATTGGCCGCGGCCGTCTCGGCGCTCACGACCACCTCGCCCTCGAGTCGCGTCGACGAACTTTCCAGCACGAAGCTCAGCACGTCGGTCGGGGTTGGGTCGTCGAGATACTCCGCGTGCAGCGCGGCGATGGCGGCATCGTCGACCACGGCCACGCTGATTTCCGCGTTCGGAAAGCCGGCGTCTCGAACGATGTCCGCGACGGTCCGGCGAATCCGCCGCCGGTCGATGGGCACGATTTTTTGGCGGTTGGCGATGGAGATCACGTGGGTGGCGGGCATTGGATTTCGGCGATTCAACCTTCCGGATTGTCCAACAGTTCTTGCAATCTGGCGGCCAACTCCGGCGGCAAATGCTCGCGCCACCCGGCGTCTATCAAACCGACGTCGATCAGGTCGCGGAGGTGCATCCGATCCTTGTCGCGGAAAGAAGTGAGCTTCATCCGCACCAGCGATTCCAACGCCAGGAGCCGAAACGAGGCCGACCGCTCGCTTTCGTCAACGTCGGGGGCGGGATAGAGATACTCGGGCCGAACCTTCTCGCCGGCAAACACCAGATGCACGGCGTCGCGGGCCTTGGCGTCCGGGCCGTCCAGCATCATCTCTAGCGAAGCCGCATGGCGATGGACGAAACCGGCTTCCGACAGGGCGGCAATCACGGCGGGCAAATCGCGGCGGCGAATCAGAATATCCACGTCCCGCGTGTTGCGGACCGCGGCTTCATCCACGCGGGAGACCCAGGCGGCCACCGCCTGGCCGCCCAGCACGGCGTAGGGCACGCCGGCCCGATCCAATTCCGCGGCCGCCCGCATCAACCGCTCGCGGACTTTATCCACCGCTCGCTCCATTCGTTCCCAGGAAACGTCTTGATAAATCATCCGCGCACTACCCATTCGACTTCTGCTCGGGATATTTTATTCGACCGTGGTAGATGGAGGCCAGGGACATGGCGAGGCTTTTTTCGATGGTGCGGAGTTCCCGCAAGGTCAAGCCGCTTTCGTCGAATTGCCCGTTCCGCAGACGTTGTTCGGCGATTTCGCGGACGAGGCCCTCGATTCGGGCGGGGGCCGGATCGACCAGCGTCCGGCTGGCGCTCTCGACGGAGTCGGCCAGCATCAGCACGGCCGCCTCCTTGGTCTGCGGCTTCGGGCCGGGGTATCGGTAGGTGCTCTCGTCGACCTCGCCGCCGTTGGGGTCCGACTGCTGCCGTTCGGTGGCCCGGTCGTAGAAAAACTCGACCCGCGTCGTGCCGTGATGCTGGGCAATGAGGTCGATGATCGGCTGCGGCAGGCGATGCTGCCGGGCCAGGTCGGCCCCATCCTTGATGTGGGCGATGATCACCAGGGTGCTCATGGCGGGGGCCAGCGTCTCGTGGCGGTTCTCCGCGGCCCCCTGGTTCTCGACGAAATAATCCGGCTTGAGCATCTTGCCGATGTCGTGATAGTAGGCCCCCACGCGGACCAGCAGGCCGCGGGCGTGGATGCTGTCGGCGGCGGCTTCGGCGATCGCGCCGACGGTGAGCGAGTGGTTGTAGGTGCTCGGTGCCCGGCGGACAAGCTCCTGGAGCAGGGGGTGTGCGACGTCGCCCAGTCCCAGCAGGCTCAGGTCGGTCAGCACGCCGAAGAGTTGCTCGACGAAGGGGAGCAGGCCGAGCATGATGAAGCCGGCCGCCACGCACCACAGTCCGCTGATGGCGGAGTTCTTCAACAGCGTAAAGTTGATCGGCTGGTTGTCGATAATTCCCATGCCCAATTGCAGTAGCGCGGCTACGCCGCCGGCGAACACGCCGACGTAGATCAGCTTTCGGTGGTTGCGAATGTGGCCGAGGTTGAGGATGGCGGCGGCGGCGGTGCCCGTCAGCAGGAAGAACTCCTGCAAACCGTGCCCGACCGAAAGCACGACGACGACCGCCACCATGCCCGAGAGCAACAGGGCCAGCGCCTGCCGGTAGACGATGGCCATTGTCATGCCGAACAACAGCACGGGAACCAGTTCGCCGCGCCAGGGATCGGCCGCGAGCCAGTGGGCCGCCGCCACGGCGGAAACGGCCAGCGACAACAGGACCAGCAGACGGGTCAGACTGGTCAGCGGCCCCCGCTGGCGATAGCGCATGTATATTCCGCAGAGCACCAGCACGACGAAGACCAGGGCCGTCACGGCGAGCGCCGGGCGATCATTTCTCCGATGTGTTCGGAGTGGCGCAGTCTCATCGCCGCCGCGTATTCCAGTCCCAGCAGATCGATCTGCTCCTCGTTCAGGGGTTGGCCGGCCTTGGCCAGGGTTTGACCGGCCGAATATTGGGTCATCACTTCGCCCACGTCCGCCTCGGCCTGGTCCATGTTTTGCTTGGTCAAGGCGGGGTCGACGCGGAGGGTGGGTTTCAACCTCGGCAAGAGCCAAGCGGACAAGCGGTCGGCCACGTCGGCAATCTCGCCCCGCCTCCGCAGGGCGTCGCGGAGCACCGTGCCGTCGCCGATCAGCACGTCGGAGACCAGGACCCTCTGCCGCAAGTTGGGGTGCCCCTTGGGATAAACGACGATTTCTTCCTGGTTGCCGGGGCCGAGGCTTTGGTCCAGTTTGTCGAGCAGACCGCGTTCCTCGAAGGGGGCGAACACCTCGGCAACCGCCGTTTCGACCCGATCGAGGTTTTTCTGGGGAGTGAAGGCCGCCCGGAATTTGAGGTACTGCTCCTCCTGCTCTTTCGTCGCTGTTTTCTTCCCGTCCAGTGAAAACCCGAAATCCTGCCTGATTTTCGGATCCAGCTTTTCCAACGAATCGGCGGCGGCCACCTCGGCCAAAGTGTTTCGCAACTGCGCCCGAAGCTGCACCAGCGGCTCGGCGTCTTCCTCGTAGACGTAACGGGCTTGGGCGCGGGCCCGCTCGCGGGCGACTTGGGTGGCCTGTGGATTCGGTTTGGAGAAGGGAACGGTGGCCGCGATGTCGCGCGGCGGCGTATAGCCCGCACGGAACACGTACCGCGGATCGGGCGGGTCCCAGCCCCGGATCACGCTGCAGATGACAGCCGCCGCCAGCAGCGCCAGACCGATCCTCCCCAGCACGTCCCGCCGGCGCAGATTGTTCCACGCCCGTTCCCATTGCCCGGGAGGCAACTCCAACGACGCCACCCGCTCGGAGCGTTTGCTTTTGTGAAACCCTAACGGCATGATCGGTTATCGATAAATTCCGGTATTTTGCGGTTCATCCGTTTAGCGGCCGCCGGCACGACGGCCTGCGACTGTCGCGCAAAAAGGCCGCCGTGCCGGCGGCCGCTAAACATTCTGTATTGCTATAATGTCGCTCTTTAACGGCGTTTTTTCGGCCGGTCCTCGTAGGCCTCGACGATCAATTGCACCAGCCGATGGCGGACGATGTCGGCGGCGGTGAGCTTCACCGAGGCGATTCCCTCGATGCCGTGAAGCCGCGAGAGGGCGTCAATCAGGCCGCTCCGCGCCCGCGGCGGCAGGTCGATCTGCGTCACGTCGCCGGAGACGACGATCTTCGAGCCGGCGCCCATCCGGGTCAAAAACATTTTCATTTGCGCGACGGTGGTGTTTTGCGCCTCGTCGAGGATGATGAAGGCCTCGTTGAGCGTGCGCCCCCGCATGTAGGCCAGCGGAATCACCTCGATCAAGTCGGCCTCGGTGTAGCTGCGGATCAGGTCGTGGTCCATCATTTCGTGCAGGGCGTCGTTCAACGGCCGCAGATAGGGATTGATCTTGGCCTGCAAATCGCCCGGCAGAAATCCCAGGCTCTCGCCGGCCTCGACCGCCGGGCGGACCAGCACGATCTTGCGGATCTCCTGCCGTTTCAGCGCGGCGACGGCGGTGGCCACGGCCAGGTAGGTCTTGCCCGTCCCCGCCGGCCCGTAGCACAAGACAATATCGTGGCGGCGGATGGCCTCGATGTATCCGGCCTGACCGGGGGTGCGGGGGCGGATTTGCTTGCCCGCCCGGGACACGTCCAACGGCGCGGCGCCGTTCGACGGCTGCCCGTTTCGCACGCCGGCCAGCACCCGGCCGACGTCGTCGGCCGAGATCGTGCCGTGGCGGTTGGCGTAGAGTTGCAACTGCTCGAAGACTTCGGTCGCCTGAGCCACTGCCGCTTCGGGGCCGGCGAGTTGAATCCGGCCGTCGCGGGCGGAAATGCTCACGCCCAGCGCGTCACGGATTCGCCGTAAGTGCTGATCGCACTCGCCGAAGAGCGTCAGCAGCGACTGCGAGTTGACGACCGATATGGTTGATTCCATCAACTCAAGTATACTAGAAGTCCTTCAGGCTGGCGATGTAGGTGTGGCAATGGGGGCAGATGTGGGTGCCGGCCGAGACCTCCTGGTTGCACCGGTCGCAACACTTTTTCGGCGTGGCCTGCCGATGAATCCCCGACAACGAGGTATCGGAGAACATATTGAAATCCTCGACGGTGTCCTGGATTGAATCCTGGCGGGGGGGAGCCTCTTGGTCCCCCAGAATATGAAGGATCGCGTCCTCCGACATGCAGGCGTGCTTCGGTTGCGGCCGGGGAACCCTCACCTCGGCGCGGCACACGGGGCAGAGCCCCACCACACCGGCAAGCGAATCCTTGACGCGCAACACGTGCCCGTTCCTACAAACGCATTTGATCGACATGGGAAACGCCTCCTTCGCCTTTGCCCGAAAGGCTGGTCTGTCGATATGCGATGCTGCGGAATCCCTTACGCAGAGATCGATTTCACCTCCCGTGAAAATACAAGCGCCCTTCGCCGTCCCAGATGGACCGAAAATAAATGAGAAATGGATGAGTCCCGACGACCGTCATCATAACCTATGCCGGAGGTAATGAATAGCCCTAATCGGGTTTTTTTATCGCCGCCAGGCAGACTCTACGCTGGCATTGGCGACTAACCTGACGGACGGGGATACGTTGGAGTTTCTGTTGCGGAAAGCGGCCATCGGCCACTGTCATTCTGAGCGAAGCGAAAAATCTCCGCGTTTCGAGACCCTTCGCTTCGCTCAGGGTGACGAAATCCGCCTTTCCGCAACAGGTACTCAGTATAACGGCCGCACCCTGCCGGCTAGTGACGCGGCGGGACTTGCCAGCCCCCGCTGTTGCGTGTACCTTTGCGGTAGTTGTTTCCCGATGTTTTTCGCTTCAGAGCGGTCCGGGATGGGCCGCTTGTACTTGAAATACCGCCCCCTGCAATTTCAGCTTCGCCGGTTGCTTCCGGTGCATGTATCCCGCAAAGGAGACAGAGACCATGATTCGATTCCATTTATTGGTTTTGGCCGGCACGTTGTTCGTCCTGGGTTGCGGGAGCGGCTCCTATGACAAGCCCCATGCCGGCGGAGCGCCGACGGTGAACGGTTCCAACGCCAAAGCGTCGGAGGAGATCGACTTCGGCGCGCTTGAAAACTCGGTCTACACCAACAAATACTTCGGCATGAGCGTTAAACTGCCCGCCGATTGGCAGGTTCAGGATCGGGAAACGCAGAAGAAGTTTCTCCAGATGGGCGTGAAAATGATGTCCAACGACCCCAATCTCAACGCGGCAATGAAGGCCTCGGAATTGCGGACGGTGAACATGTTCATGGTCTTCCAGTATCCGGTCGGGCGCCGGTCGAGTATAACCCGAACATTATTGCCGTTGCCGAGCGAGTCCGCGAAATTCCGGGCATAAAAACCGGAAAGGACTACTTGTTTCATGTGAGAAAGACGCTCGAATCGGGTCAGATGAAGGTGACGTTTCCAAGAGGCGTGACGACTGAAAGACTGGGGGGACGCGATTTCGACGTGCAGTGCAGCGAAATACAAATCTTAGGGAT
This sequence comes from uncultured Planctomycetota bacterium, assembly GCA_963733145.1. Lineage (GTDB taxonomy): Bacteria > Planctomycetota > Planctomycetia > Pirellulales > Thermoguttaceae > JAHIKV01. The sequence continues at coordinate 11,237 of CAVTCJ010000002.1, forward strand.
GACAATACAACAGAAATGCTACGTGGCTATCATTAAGGGATATGCTCTTACCATTACCGTGTCTTTCACGAATGACGCGGAAAAGGCCGCTGTCGAGAACGTCCTGAATACGGTGACGTTCCAATAGATTCCCGCCCGGCAACTGTCGGTTTGCGGCTGGAAGGTCAAGACTGAGAATTCGGAGTGCGGGAATTGCGAAAAACGGCGAGGCCGAGCAAGGCGAAGGCGGCCAGGGCGACGGCCCCCGCCAGGTATCGCGGCAGCCGGTCGCCGCCCACGGGCCGGCAAACGAGCGAGAGCGTCGTTTCCCCGTCAGCCGACGCATATTGATTCACCGTCGGATTAAATCCGGTAATCGCCCTCCGCAAAATGTCGGCCGGCTGCCAGGGACCGGCAACTGCCGCGCCTTGTGGATCGGAAAGCAGGCGGTCAGGCGGCGCGGCGATGATCCATCGGGTCCGTAACACCGGCGTGTCTTGTAGGACAGGTTGACAACCTGTCGGATTTGGCGGGAAAGGTTGACAACCTGTCCTACATCCCAACCGGGGCGCATCGAAGCGGACACGGCCGGAACGATCATCATCGGACATTCGGCCACGATAGACCACTTCGAGTTGTTGCACCTCGTCGGCCGAGGGCAACGACAGCCGCCAGAGGTTGTCGCCGGCCCGCCGCGGCGAGGTCGTCATGCCATTGACCGTGGCTTGGATCAACTCGCAACCGTCGGGCAGGCGCAAGGTTCGTTCCGCCACTCCCCCCGGCTCGACTTCCAGCACGGCCGCGCCGCGCAGCGAGCCGTCGGATTGCCAGGCCAGCCCAACGTCGGCCCGCCGGACCGATCCCACGGCGCCGTCGACGACGAATCCAGCGCAGCCCGATACTGCTCGCCCGTGACTTCGTAACAACGAGTTGCAGGTGGCGGTTTGATAGATTGACGCATTGTCGGCGACGAGCTCGTTGTAGGAGGCGACTCCTGTCGCCGATCTTGTGGTTCGCCTCCCGATGATCGGCGACGGGAGTCGCCTCCTACAGCAGTTGTGCCAAGTTCAACCGATTTCAACCCGCGGGTCCGCCAATGATAGGTGCGATTTTCGACTCGCTCGGGCAAGACGATTTCCAGGCGGAGATTCTCGGCGCTCAACAGGCGGACGTCGGGAACACTGGGACGCTCGCCCGGGGCCAATTCGAGCGGGCCGGAAACGGCGAACTTGAAATCGCCCGAGATCGCTTCCTGCGGCCGGAACACCAGGCATCGCCCCTCGCCCGGCAGGTCGCTGACCTGCAACTCTCCGGGCTGATCGACCGTGAACGGGCCGTTCCACGGGGCGGGCGCCCGGATGCGGATCTCATCCAGCAATCCCCCGCCGGCCGCGAGACGAAACTCGGCCCGGACGGACCAGCGGCGATCCTTCACTTGCAGCCGCACGGTCTGTTCAGATGACACCCTCGGACGATTGGGCTTCACTGTAACGGCGGCCGGCGGCCGGCCGGCGCCGTCCCAGCGGAGCGTTCGCATCAGGCGGCCGAGATCCTCGGCTGGGGCAGTCTGTTGAAAAAGTCGTTCCGAAGGGGTTTGGGTGCCGCTGCTGGCTTGTCCAGCAGTGAAATTCGGGGAAAATCTCCCTGCACTGCTGGACAAGCCAGCAGTGGCACCCTTTTTCAACAGGCTGCTGAGCGGTTCCCGCCGCGTCCGGGGCGGAGGCAGGAATGTCATCCAGAATCAGTTGCTCCCCTTCCTTCCCTTTGATTTCCAGCAGCACGTCCGGCCGCCGGAACAAGCGGATCGTCGCCGAACTCATTTCGCAACGCTGCACGCGAATCGCGGGCAGGGGCCACGACCGGCCCTCCTCGACCGGCAACCAGCCGCGCAGGATCAGTTTCTGCGTCCCGGAAGCGGGGCCGACGAGGAATATCGTGAGCGTGCCGTCTTCGTCCCGCGACCAGCGCTGGACGCGCTCGATGTCATCCTCGATCACCGAGAGGCTTTCGATTTTCAATTCCTTCGGCGCCGTCAGGCGATGCTGGAAAACGTAGCCCGAAGCGACCGAGATCGAGGCCTCGAACCGCACGTCGGCGCGGTCCCGGCCGAAACTCAAGGTCAGGCTCTGATCGACCTTGCCGCGGGTTTGGTGCGGCCGGGTCGAGAGGGTCCAACCGCCCTGTCCCTCGGGCAGTCGGAAGGCGGCCTGGGGCGCCGACTCCGCCTTGCCCCAAGCCTGGAGAAAATCGGCCGGGGACACCGCTTCCAGCGACTCGTCGATCCGTTCGTCGTGGTCCAGCGTGGGATCGACGCTGAAGGCGGCCAATTTTTTTACGGGCTGGAAATCGAGCAGTTCGATCTTCGGCAAGGGGACGTTGCCCACGCCCGAGGCCCCGCCGAGCAGAAAGGTGGCCTCCAGAACCGCATCGCCGGCCAGCGGGCGCGGCCAGCGGAAGGTGATCTGCCGGACGTTTCCCGACTCGGCGTCGATGCGGGCGGTCGGTTGCTCGTCACCCGACGGGGGCAGCAGCCGCAGCCGGGGATCGACGGCCAGGCGAACCTGTTGGATGCGCCCTTCGACCGAGTGAAACCTAAACTTGACCACCGCCTGCACCGAGCCGGGCTGCACTTTCAACCACTCCAATTGCTCGACCTCCACGGCGCCGCCCGACGACGCGGCCTCCGGCCAACGGACGGTCAAGCGTTCGGCCGGGCCAAGCTCGGCCTGCAACTGCCGCGGCCCTGCGCCGAGTTGGACTCCGCCCCGGGCCGAGGGGACGTCCACGGCCGGCGCGCCGTCGGGCAACGTCAATTCCAGCCGCGCCGAGGGCACACGCGGTATCGACAGGTCGAAACCGGCCGAGACCCCGACGTTGTTCATCGTCGGCCGCAAGGAAAGCTCCAGCCGGTACTGCCCCGGCTCGGCTACCTCAAAGGCCAAGGAGGCCGTGTCCGCCTCCCGCCGCGGCTCGATCATCCGGCCGTCCAGCAGGGCGCTGCCGGCGAGAAAAGTCGCTCCCTCGTCGCGCAGCGGCAGGCGGACCGTCGCGCCGGGCTCGAATACGCGGAGATCGTACTGCGCCCGCAGAGTGCCCGCCGTCATTCGGGCGGAGGAATCCTCGCCGCTCAGTTCGCAACGATAGACGGCCCCGCAGATCATCCACCGCGGCGGTTGGCCGACCGAGGCCCCGCGGCGAAGCAACTCCTGATAGAACCGCTCCGGCACGTAGACCTTGCCGCCGACCGGTTTTCGCTGGGCGTCGACGGGAACGAAAACCTGGTAAGTCGGCGTCGCGGCACGGGCCGCTTCAGGACTCTCGGCCGAGAGGGCCGATCCGCCGACGAGGACCGCCGCCGTCGCGGCGAGAAGCAGCAGTCCCAGCGGTGTAATGGCGGAGACCGTAGTGTCGGAGCGAGTCCGCCGCGGTTGCGCCGGCGCGAGGACGGGCGAAGGTCGATGAATCCACCGCTGCGCCAGGCAGAAAACGGCCCCCAGCCCGCCGCCCCACGCCAAGGGCGTGTATGCCTCGGGCAGGAACGCCGCCGCGGCCGCGAATATGCCCAGCAACGACAGCGGCAAATAAACGCCGCTCTTGCGCCAAGCCCACGGCCCACCTTCCCGCCGCGGGCGTCCAACAGTCTGTGGGATGAGGGCGCCACTGCCGGCTTGTCCGGCAGTGCGTAGAGATTTTCCCGGATTTTCACTGCTGGACAAGCCAGCAGTGGCACCCGAACTTTCCAAAAGCGACTTTTTCAACGGGCTGCCAAGGCATCCGGCGGCGGCGACCAGTAGAAACGCCACCATGCCGAAGAGCCGCAGCGAATCGCGGCGGGCATAGCGCAGCTTCGGCGGCGACGAGCCGGACACGTCCATCCGCCAGCCGCTCCAACCCTGCGGCGAGTCCGCCGCCGGACGGCCGGACCGGGTCTCGCTTTCATAGCCCGGCGGCAGCAGCACGGTCCAACTCCGCGCCAGCACCGGCAGGTCGGGCTCGGGCGGGACGGCGCTCAACATGCCGACGAGCCCCAAGCGCGGTTCGACGGTCGTCCATTCCACGGCCACACGAAGATGTTTCCGATCGGCCGGCAGTTCGATTGAGGTCAGCCGCCGCCCGCCGCGGCGAACCGCTTGCCAGGCCGCCGGCCGGCCGTCGATCCACACGCCGTGGACGTTCTCGCGGTCGGCGCCCGGCGGCAGAGTCAACTCCAGCCGTCGCCGGCCGGCGATCTGGAGTTCGTAGGTGGCCACGTGCCGGGCCGTCTCTCCCTGCTGATACCACGATTCCAACCCCAGGCTCCAGACCCAAGCCGACGCCGCGGTCCGATCGGCCGACGGGGAGATCCGCAGGGCGGATTCCCGCCATCGGCCGACGTCCTCCGACGGATCATAACGATACGCGCCGCGGATATTTTGTATCCGCTCGGGCGGCGCCGGCTGGGGGAGCATCGGTTGCATAAGGCGATTCTCGATGGCGAGATTTTCGTCGCCCGCCGCGCGAACCACGATCACCCCTTGCTGCGCGGCCGCCTCGGGCAGCGACGCCAGTGTGAGCGCGGCGCCGCCGTCGCTATCTCTCCCCTCTCCCGCTCCGGGAAGGGGGCCGTCATTTCCTCTCCCCTCTCCCGAATTGGGAGAGGGGCCGGGGGTGAGGGCCGGCCGCGGCTTTATGGGCGTTTCCCGCTGGGTGCCACTGCTGGCTTGCCCAGCAGTGTTAGATGTGGGTTGCGTGTGGGTGCCACTGCTGGCTTGGCCAGCAGTGTTTGAAGGGGAGGGCAGCCCAGCACTGCTGGACAAGCCAGCAGTGGCACCCATTTTCGGCATCTCGTTGATGGGCGTTTCCCGCACGGCGGCGATCTCGAAGGGCGTCTTGTACGGATGCGGCAGCGTTAGCTCCCAGGTCTCGATCGACGGGTCCACGCCCGCCGCCGCTTGTTCCTTGTCCGACCAGCGTCGCGCGGCGAGTTGTCCGCCACGGCCGTCGAGGGTCCAAACGGGCGCCGTCCGGCGAGCGGGCGCCAAGCGGACCAGCACCCGATCCACCGCGCCCTCTTCCGGCATGCACCGCAGTAGGCAAGTCTCTCGGATCGCGCTAGCTCCCACTTCCGCCGCTACCTGGATTGTGCCGGAGTATCTCACCGCCGGCTGTTGTCCGGGAACAAGTTGTGGCGCAGGCGTCTCGCCTGCGCTCTGCAGCCGGGACGGCCGCACTACAATCCCTGTCGATGACGGCCGCGCCACTGGCCCCGGCTTATCCGACGCGTTGCGGCCTTTTGGACGCAGGGCCATCAGCACCTCGATGGTGGCGTCCGGGTCGAAGCACTGGAACTGCACCGAACGTCCCTCCCGCGGCGCGGAGAGCGGCCCGGCGTCGGTCTGCACGCAGCCGACCGGTTCGATGCGGTCGGCGGCCAACGGTTCGGGCATGAGAACCGTCACGTCGCCTTCTTGCCAGAGCAGGCCCTCGGAGCGGATGCGCGGCAGCCGCCACTGGTGATCGAGCGTCACGGGTCCGATCGCGCCGAGGCGGATTACCCGCTCGGCGTCGCGGATCGGCTCGGGCAGCCGCAGTTCGATCTTCGTCGGTCCTCCGTCGCCCGCCGTCGGTGCGGCCGACCAGGGGATCGTGCTTTCGCCCAGCCGGGCGGAGACCAACCGCAGCCCGGGGTCCAACAAGATCGTGACGCGCTCGAGCGGCTCGTTGTGGACCTGCAGTTTCCACTGGGCGGAAAGGTCCAATCCCCGCGGCGAACAGTCGTAGGTCCGCGACTCACGCAACAGCGCCAGCGGCCGGCCGGCCTCCGCCCCGGCCGGGATCAGGTGCAGATGGAATCGTCCCAGGCGGGGCGGCTCGATCCGCCAGCGGCGCAAGCGCTTGCCCGACGGCTCGCTGCCCAGGACCAAACTCCTATCGACCGACGGGGTATAATCGTCGGGCAACTCGACCAGCAACCGGCTCGCCGCCGCGGGCGGCAGCTCGAAGTCGAAATAGGGAACGTCGCCCGAATCGCGCCGCGCAGCCAACGTCCAGTCGAACTCGAGCCGCCCCGACCGCTCGACCAGCACCGCCAGTTTGCCCTTATCGGTCAAGCCCAGCACGGCCGCCGCGGACGACTTGTCCACCGACTGCCAACGGGCATCGCCCAGCGCCACCGAGCAAGGCTCGAGCGGCAGGGCCGCCGGCCCGGCGCGGGCGAGAACCACCTCCAGAACCGCTTTGCCGATCAGCCGCTCGCCGTCCAGCCGGGCCTCGTATCGGGCCGAGACGATCGCCGCCGCGGGGGCGGCCGGGTGTCTGGCGTCGCGCGGTTTCAGCACTCGAACCAGCCGCTCGAACTCGGCCGCATCCATCGGCAGATATCGCTCGCCGCCGAGCGGCCAGTCCTTCATCCGGTCGGCGGGAGCCATAACGCGGCGAAAGCGGATGGTATCCGCGGCGCCGTTAGTTTGCTCTGCCGCCCGATCAACCCCCTCGGGAAAAACGGCGGCGGGGTCGTACCGCGTCGGGGCAATCCCCAGCAATATCCCCGCGATCGACGGCAAAAACATCACTGGCACGATCATCGTCCGGAATTCCCCGTGGCTTGCGGAGCAATCGACGGCATCGAACCGGTCGACGACAGGCGTTCGGCCGGCGGCGGAGTGATGGCGCCGACCGTTCTCAGTTCGACCCGCGAACTGGACGGCTCCTTGCGGGGCGGCGGCCGGCGTCCGATGAGGCCCCGTTCGAGCAAACCCGCCAACAGCGCGAGCACCAAACCCAAGACCGCGGCCTGAGCCAGCAAGAGCGTCGGCTCGGGGGCGATCAATCCCGCCGCCAGCAACGCCAACCCCAGGACGAACAGCGTCGCCGGCCGGCGTCCGGCGGGGACGTAGATCAACAGCAGGCCGAGGATCAGTGCGGCGCCGGAGGCCCAGAGCACGATCCACGCGCGTCCGGCTGTCCGCAGTTCCACCCGCGGCGGTTTGCCGAACGAGCTGAAGAGATAGCGGTTCGCCGCGTCGGTCTCCGGCGCCAACGGGGCGGCCCCCGCCCACGACTCCAACGTCCGCTGACCGATCGACTGGCGTCGCGACCAGTAGCCGCCCTGCCAACTCCAGGCATATTCGCCGGTCCAGCCGTCGGGAGCGGCGATCAGGTGTTCGTTGGCCGGGAGGATGAGTTGCAGGTACGTCCGCCGGATCCACGTCTCGGATTTCAAGCGGGGGATTTCGATGTTCATCGCGCCGCGGGGCGGACGCGGATCGGTGAAATGATACCGCAGTTCGACCGTCACGCGGCGGTTTTCGCCCCGGCCGCCGAGCGGAATCGAGAGGCCGCCGGCCGCCGTTCTGCGCGGCCGCGCCTCGACGCCGTCGACCAGAACTACCACCTGCTCCGCCGCGCCGGGCGGCAGGGTCATCTCAATCTCCCGCCGGTCGGTGGTGAACTGGAACACCGCGCGGTCCTGCCGTGCCGCGGTCGTGAACCAGGACTGGATCAGCGCCCGATCGACCACCGTCGTCCGGGCGTCGTCGTCTTTTTGCCAATCCAGGTTCAAATCGAGCGAATGCAGCGGACCGGCCGCCGTCAACCGCAGTCCCGACCGGGCATCATACTCCGCACCGTTCCGCTTTGCCTCCGACCAATAATAACTCCCCTCTCCCTTTGGGAGAGGGGCCGGGGGTGAGGGCTTGATGCTCCCCTCGCCCTTTGGGAGAGGGGCCGGGGGTGAGGGCTTGATGCTCCCCTCGCCCTTTGGGAGAGGGGCCGGGGGTGAGGGCAGCCGCTTCGCTTCCGACCAGCCGTCCTTTTCCAGCCGGGGACGGACGTTTCGCGCCGTCCTGACGGTCAGAACGTTCGCGGCAAGCTCACCCTCGGCCGGCATCGCCAGCGGGACGGCGACCGCCGCGGGCCGCCCCGGCGCAGGCTCCGCCGCCGGCACGGAGTATTGCAATGTCAATTTGCAGGGACCGATCCGCGCCTCGGGCAAGATCGCCCTCAGCGAGACGGGCGTCATCTGATCGTCGCCGGTGAGGATCAGCGGGAGCGGCTGGCCGTCCAACGAGGCCTGAATCCGCCCGGGGGTCGCCAATTCGCGGGGCACGTTCAGCATCAGTTGCCCGACCGGTTCGTAAAGGATGACGTAAGAGAACGTCTGTTGCACCGCCGCGGCTCCGTCGGCAATTGCTATCTGGCCGGCTGCGCTCACCGCGATGCGGCGCGGATGCACGCGGACGTCGGCGGCGAACAGGGCTCGCCCGCCCGTGCCGCGGTAATAGAACGCTGCTTGCTGGCGCTTGGGGAGCTTCATCGGCGGAGAGCCCGCCTGCCGGCTCAGCCCTTCGATGCTCCGCTCTTTCGGGATCAGTTCCACGTTGTCGGCGGGGACAACCGCCACGACGGCGGGAGCGATCGTATCGCCTGCCGGTTCGGGCAATGCGACCGCCAGCGACGCGGCCGACTGGCCGATCTCTCGATGCGCCCGCAACCGCAACTCCAACGGCCCCGACGTGGGTCGCGCCAAGGGGATCGAAACCGTATCCCCGTCCACCGCCACGCCGTCGCCGGCCACGACCAGCTCGGGTCCGACCCCGTCCAGTTTCCAGCCGGGAATCGACACGCTCAACGTCGTCACTTCCGCGCCGCGGATCGTGTAGGAAAGTCGGCCCTCGAGTTGCACCCGGTCCCGATCGACCAGCAGCACGTACTGCGGCGCGGCGGCGGTCCGCGTCCCCTGCCGGGCCAGCCGCACTTTCAACGAAAACGGCTGGCCGAAATACTCGAAGGCGGCGATCGGATTCTCTTTCCGCAAGGCGTCAGGCACGGGATCGATCTGCCGCGTCCGATCGGTCGGGCCCCAGAGGACTTGCCGCCGACCGTCGGCGGCCACGCCGATCGTCCCCCATTGTCGCGCCGCGGCGACGACCTCGAAGCCGGACAGCTCGATCCACGGCCCCTCCCCGGCCGCATCGAAATCGCGGCGGCAGGCGAGACGGACGTCGATCGGTCCGCTGGTTTTCTTGGCCAGACGGACCTCGACCAACCGCTGTGGATCGCCCTTTTTGCCGGCTGCGGCGATCGGCGCGACGGAGTAGCCCGCCGCACTCACGGCCGGGACAACAAGCTCCGCTTCGGGCGGCAGGCGGACGGTGAAGCGATCGAACGCGGCGCCGAGGCTTTTCACCGAGAGCGTGGCCTCGGTGGTCGCGCCGCGGCCGTCGAGCCGGGCCAACAGCGTGCCCACCGCCTCAAGGACGGCCGGCGTTTCCTCGCCCGGCGCGGCAGGCTTGCTCCAGGCCAACTGAAAATCGCCCGCCGGCCGGGCAACGCGAAACTCGGTCGCCCCGCCCTCGGCCGCCCGGGACGACAGCAGCGTGGCCCCTTCGGAGACCGTTCCGCTCGCGCCGGCGACAGGCACGGTCATCGTCAACTCGGACGTCGCCGCGCGGGGAGCACACAGTTTCAAGCGGGTTTCGTCGCCCAGCACGTCCAGCGGAACGAGCATCGTCATAGTAATCTCATGCGGCGCTTCGGACTTGCCGCGAATCCAACACACGTATCCGGCATCTCCGCCCTCGAAATCGACGAACTGCCGGCCCGGACCCTTGTGTTGCACCTCGCCGCGGAGCAAGCCCTGGTCGAGCCGCAACGGGACGCGGACCCAATCGTCGTCGCGGACCAATATCCGGAAGCGGACGGTCAACTCGGCACGGCCTTCCTTGACCTGCCCCTCGGCCGTCATCCGTTGCAGCACGTAGCGGGGCGGCTCGATCCGGCGGCCGAGCCGATGCCGCAACTTGTAAAGCTCCTCGAAATCCTCATACTTGAAATCGAGGATCGGCTGCAGCTTGCCATTCTTGTCGGGCAGGTAGTAGATCGAAGGCCGCGATTCCTCGACCCGGCCGGGCAGGGCGTCCGACGCCTGTTGCGCGGAGTTGACCCCGGAGCCGAACTTTCCCAGCGGCGCCCAGAAGTCGGTCGGCGTCGTGCCGATCGGCCGCGCCGAGGCCGCGGTGCTCCAAATCAGAAGGCAGCCGAACACTGCCGCTGTGATGCGCATGGGATTCGACAAGCTCACCTCTCCCGCCGGCCGAGCCGGCGGACGTACATATCATTTCCATTCATCCAGCACGGCGGCGTGGACGATTGTGGGGCGGATAAGAGTCTGTTCCGATCCCTCTAGTTTATCTAACCTCGGGGCAAGAAGAAAGCATCTTATTGAGGAAGGAGAATGGGCAGTGGGCAGGGGGGCAAGCGAAGAGTGATACCACCGGCTTTGCCAGTGCTTGCCTTGACGCAACGCTGGCAGAGCCCGTGGCACGCAAACGAAACAACCAGTCAATTTCCGCTTGACCCACCCTACTTGTGGGTGCGTCGGTTGTTGTGCGGAAATATCCGCACTTGGCATTGACTCGCTGCGTGATGTGTGGTATTCTCCGCACATTAAGTAACTATCTGATTCCAGGAGGCTTATCATGTCGCGACTCACGCGGGGCGAAATGGAAGTGATGCGCATCCTCTGGGAGCACGGCGAATTGAAGCCGGCCGAGATTCACGCGCATTTTCCCCGAAAAATCAAAAATCCTTCCTTGCGGTCCTATCTGGCGATTCTGTTGGACAAGGGCCACGTCGTTCGCCGGCGGGTGGGAAAGGCGTTCTACTACAGCGCGAAGACGCGCCGCGAATCGACCTTCCGATCCATGCTCGGGGAATTGACTCGCGTTTGTTGCGAGGGCTCGGTGGAAAATCTGCTCTGTCAACTCATTCGGAATGAAAAACTGTCGGAAGCCGACTTGCTCGAACTCAAGCGGCTCGCCGAGCAATAACCGTTTTTGAAAACCGCCAATTTTTATCCGTCGGGTGAAGGAGAATCAGCGATGACACTGTTCGGAATTCCGTGCGCAGATTTTGTGCGGCTGACCGCGACGTCGGGCTGGGCCGCCTTGCTCTTGAAAGCCACGCTGTTGCTGGCCGTCGTCTGGTTGGTCCACGCCGCGCTGGCGGGCGTCAATCCTAGATGGCGGATGCTCCTGTGGCGCGGCACCGCGGTCGGCCTTCTCCTGCTGGCCGTCGGCGGTGCTTTGACACCCGGTTTGGTGATTCGCGTCGAGACCCCGGAAACGCGGTTGCCCGAGGCCGCCGATCAACCGCTTGCCGCCGAGAATCCCATCCGGTTCGTCGAAGACGACTCCTCCCAGCCGCCGAGGACTCTTGCGACCGTCGAAACGGCGTCGATCGCGCGGCACACTCCGACGGAATCGCGTTCCGAATCGGTTCTCGCGATTGAATCTTCCGGCCGTCCCGTTCCTTGGCGAGCAGTGCTGTTGGGCACCTGGGCGACCGTCGCGGTTTTGCTGGTGATACGTCAGGCGATTGGACATCTTCGGCTGGCCGGGTTGCTGCGCGGTGCGCGGCCCGCGCCCGAAGAGATTGCCTCGCTATCGCGTCGAATCGCGGTCGGGTTGGGATGCCGGCGGAATGCACAAGTGTTATGTTCACAACATGTCGTCTTGCCGTTTCTCTACGGGCTGAGACGACCGGTAATCGTCTTGCCCGAGCGAATGCGCCGGCCGGACTATCGGGTGCAATTATCGGGGGTCATTGCCCATGAGTTGTGCGCACGTTCGATCGCGTGATTTCGGCTGGAACGCGGTTTTGCAGGCGGCGTCGATATTGCTGTGGTTCCATCCGCTGGCGTGGCGGATCGGATCGGCGCATCGCTCGGCCTGTGACGCGGTTTGCGACGCCGTATCGGCGTCGCTGATCGGCAACGTGGAGTTGTATTGCCGGTCGCTGGCCAGGGTCGCATTGGAGGGCGCGGGCGCGTTTCCCGCGGCGGGGTTGGCCATGGCCCGAAGCTGCGACGTGCGGCGTCGAATCGCCGCGCTCAATCGAAAAGTATTCATCGCGTCGCTCAAGCGACGCGCGGTCGTCGGCGCGGCGCTGGCCGGCCTGCTCTCTCTGGCGTTGCTGACGGCGGTGCGGCTGGCGCCGGCGGAACCGCCGCCCCGGACAAATCAGGACGCTGCCGCGACTCACTCTGCCGAGAAGGATCCCTTGGAAAAATCCAACGAGCCGGAAGCGGTCAAACCCGGCTTTCGTTCAGTGCGAATCCACGTCCTCGACGACGAGGGCAAACCGCTCGAAGACGCCCGCCTCACCGTCCGGTGCATGACGGTCCTGCCGGTTGGACCCGCTCGCTATCGAACCGACAAGGGAGGCAGCGCCGCGATCAAGGCCCCGAAAGAAAATATCAAGGATTTTCAGATTCTCGTAATGAAAAGCAGTTACGTAACCGCCGGGGCATCCTGGAGAGGCGACGGCGTTGACGTTCAACTTCCGGCGGAATACACATTCAAACTGGAGCGCGGCACGGTCTTCGGCGGAACCGTCCGCGACGAGTCCGACAAACCGATCGCCGGCGCGGAAGTAACGGTCGATGGACGCAAAACATTGCCCAACGATCCGCTCTGGATTTCGATCCACGATACGGTCAAGACCGACGCGGACGGAAAATGGCAAGTCAATCGCATCCCGAAGGATTTGACGGGATTCGAGTTGAAACTGTTGGTCAAACGTTCCGGACGTGGCCGGCGTCGAACGTTTCGACCGGGAGACGTTGCCGCTCGACAAGCTGCGGTCGCGGACCGCGGAAATCGTACTGCGGAAGGGGATTGCCGTGGACGGCACGGTGACCGATCCGCAAGGGAAACCCGCGGCCGGAGTCGACGTGGGACTGTTCCCCAGGCTTCTTGGAAGCGATTATCCCCGAACCACAACCGGCAAAAACGGCCGTTTCCGTTTCGCGGTGTACGAGCCGGGGGAGTACACCCTTGCGGCCGCGGCAAAGGGTTTTGCGCCGGACTCGAAACAAATCACCATTGACAAGCAACCCCGGACGGTAGATCTCCAGCTCCGCAAAGGCGAAATGATCCGCATCCGGGTCGTGGACGCCAAGGGCCGGCCGATTTCCAAGGCCGCCGTCGGCACGGTCTTCAACAACAAATATCGAGAAGCGCTGATGTTGGACTATGAAAGCGGCATCCGGCGCGACAACGACCGGCACACGCTTGCGGACGCGGAAGGCCGCTGGAGCAGGCTGTGGATTCCAAACGACGCGCTTACTTGCTCCATTTATAAGGAAGGCTTCACGCGGGTGGAGCGGAAGTTCATTCCCGGCGAACCGGAGCAAGTCGTCGTATTGGAGCCGGGCGGATGGAGCGTCGCCGGCCGCGTCGTGGACCGGGAAACAAATCGCCCGGTGACGAAATTCCGCGTGGTCGAAGGTTATATATACGGAGACGGAAAATCCAACACGACTTGGCGCGACGGGCATCGCGTCGAGAATCCTGGCGGGCGATACAGCGCCTCGTGGGATACATCGGGAAATTCTCATCGTGCGATCCGCATCGAAGCCGACGGTTATCTTCCAAGCGAAGCCCGCTGGCTGAAAGCGGACGAGCGGCATGTGACGTTCGACGTCGAGTTAACCAAGGGAGATGCAATTGTCGGCACGGTCCGTTCGGCCGACGGCCGGCCGGCGGACGGCGCGGAAGTGGCCCTTTGCACGGCGAGCCGGGGTATTTATCTGAGAAACGGCCGCCCGCTCCAGGGCCAACCCAACTTGATCGTCCGCGCGGGCGCCGACGGCCGCTTCTCATTGCCCCCGCAACGAGAACCGTACATCCTGGTCGTTCTGCACGACAAGGGTTTCGCACGGGTCGAGAAGGAAGCCGACGTGAAGGAAATCGCCTTGCAGCCTTGGGCCCGAGTGGAAGGAACCCTGCGCATCGGCAAAGACCCTGGCGCGAAAGAGACGGTTGTGCTCGACTACGAGAGTAATCAGCCGGGCGGACGAGCGCCGTTTCCCGGAAAACTCGAAAAACTGTCGCCTATCGAGCAAGTGATCAAAATGATCGAAATCCGGGAAATTCCGCTGGATCAGATTCCCAAAGAGACCCTGGACCAGATTCCCAAGGAAACGCTCGATCGGATCAAGGAAAAGAGGCGTCGCGCGGCCGTCGCCCGGAGGATTTATTTCGATTACCAGACGCAAACCGACGCCGAAGGACGTTTCGTTTTCGAGCGGGCCGTGCCCGGTTCTCCGCGACTGAAGCGGATGATTACCTTGGCCAGCGAAGGAGGGATGACGTGTACGACCGCCGCGCGCAGCGTGCCCATCGAGGCGTCCGCCGGACGAACGGTGCGGCAAGACATCGGCGGCACCGGGCGGCCGGTGGTCGGCCGCGTCGCGTTCGCCGAGGCAGACCGCCGGGCTTTCGATTTTTCCGTCAATCGAGTCGAAGCCGAGCGTTTGCTGCCGGACATTCCCTGGCCCGAGGAATTCAAACAGATTCCAAATTTCCTTCCCTTCCGCTCGGAAGAAGAACGGCAACGGGTCGAGACCGAGGCCGCCAAGCGCGGGATGTCGATGCCCAAGCCGTCGGAAACGGATATTCAAAATCTGTGGTGGCAGAGACGTAAAGGGTGGCAAACACAATGGCTCGAATCGGACGCCGGAAAGGCCTTCCGCGGCGACCGTGAGACCCAATTCGCGGCCAAACTCAAACCGGACGGTTCATTCCGGCTCGACGACCTTCCGCCGGGCGAGTATATGCTCAGGGCTTCGATACAGACGAGGGAGAGCATGTTTGCCGATCCGCGGACGCCCGGCCAGCGCCTTGTTATCGTCGGGTCGCTCGTCGCGGATTTCACCGTGCCCGACGTTCCCGGCGGACGCACCGATGAGCCGCTCGATCTCGGCGTCTTGCTGCTGAGGATCACGAAGCCGCGCTGACGGTCGGTGAAGGAAACCAACTACCTTGAGAGCATGGCGACGACCGCGCGGAGATGGGCGTGCAGGGCCGGGTTGGCGGCGGCGAGAAAATCGGCGGCTTCGAGCTGAAACGGCCCGCCCGTCGAGGATGTCACCACGCCGCCGGCCTCGCGGAGAATCAGCACTCCGGCGGCCACGTCCCAGATGTGCGTCGAATACGACCAGAACAGATCGAACCGCCCGGCGGCGATGTAGCAGAGATTCAAGGCCGCGGAACCGGTCCGCCGGATGGCCTGACAACGGGGCGTCATTTTCAGAAACATGCGCAGGTCAGGCGAGTCCTCGCGCACCCCGGGCGGAAAGCCGACGGCGGCCAGGGCCGCGGACAAATCGGCGACGCCGCTGGAACGGATCGCCCGGCCGTTCAGCCGCGCCCCCTGTCCGGCGACGGCGGTGAAACATTCGTCGAGCGACGGATCGTAGACCGCGCCGACGAGCACCTCGCCGCCGCGCTCCAGCGCCAGCGAGACGCAATAGTGCGGCACGCCGTGGACGAAGTTCGTCGTGCCGTCCAACGGATCGACGATCCAGCGGTATGCAGTGGAAAAGGCGCCAGGCACCTTTTTTGCGGAGCACCCTGCGGGCCGGGCGGAAAAGGGGACAGGCGCCTTTTGTGCTGCGCACCCTTCGGGCCGTTCCGGCAAAAGGAGCCAGTCCCCTTTTCCGCCAACCGGCTCGGTTTCTTCGCCCAGCAGGGAATGATCCGGAAAGGCGCCGAGGACGATGCGGCGTACCGTTTCCTGCGATGCGAGGTCGGCCTGCGTGACCAGATCGGCGGGGCCTTTTTCGCGGACATCGATTCGGCCGATCCAATCCTGTACGACGCCCGCGGCGGCGCGGACGGCCTCTTCGCACACGCGGAGATATTCGTTGTAGTCTTCCATGTCGATCAATGTAACTTTTTGCCCGGCGGGGCGACAGTGAGCAACTGTCGTGCCGCGAAAAAAGTCGCCTACGGGCGAATTCGTGTTAAAATAGGCCGGATTTACCCCTAATGCGGGTGGAAAAATGCACTCGCCGTTGTTTTTTCACACTGTTTTCAATGAAACGCTACTAGACATCCTCTAAAAACTTGGTATCATCAGAAACATCGGCCTCTTCTCTGTTCCGGCCCCGCCGTTTCGCTTCGCCGCGAGCGGCGGGGTTTTTTTGTCGATTCGCATGAGTTGTAGGAGGCGACTCCCGTCGCCGATTAACCGCTGCAAAATCGGCGACGGGAGTCGCCTCCTGCAATAGCCCAGCGCCATGGCAAAAGAATTCATCACCGACAACTTCCTGCTGCAGAACGACCGCGCGGCGCGGTTGTATCACGAGTTCGCCGCTCCTCAGCCGATCATCGACTACCACTGCCATCTGCCGCCGGCCGAGATCGCCGCGGACCGCCGCTTCGAGAATCTCACCCAAATCTGGCTCAGCGGCGACCATTACAAATGGCGGGCGATGCGCGCGGCGGGCGTGCCCGAGCGCTTCATCACCGGCGACGCCCCGGACCGGGAAAAATTCCAGAAATGGGCCGAGACCGTCCCCCTCGCGCTCCGCAATCCGCTCTACCATTGGACCCATCTCGAATTGAAGCGGCCGCTGGGCATCGGCGACCGGCTGCTCGGGCCGGAGACGGCCGAGGGCATCTGGAACGAGTGCCACGCCACGCTCGCCCGGCCGGAGTTTTCCGCCCGCGGCATCATGCAACAGATGAACGTCCGCGTGGTCTGCACCACCGACGATCCGACCGATTCGCTGGAGCATCATCGGGCCATCGCCGAAGACGGGGCCTTCACGATTCAGGTTTTGCCCACTTTTCGGCCGGATCGGGCGCTGGCCGTGGAATCGCCGCCGGCCTTCAACCAGTGGGTCGAGCGGCTCGCGGCCGCCGCCGGCGTCGAAGTCAAGGACAACTACGACCGGTTACTCGATGCCTTGCGGTCGCGGCACGACTTTTTTCACGCGCGGGGCTGCCGGCTGGCGGACCACGGCCTGGAGACGTTTCCGGCGGCCGACTGCACGACGGCCGAAGTCGCGGCGGCCTTCCGGCGCGTCCGCGGCGGCAAGCAGTTGTCGGCCGAAGAGACCGAAAAGTATCGATCGGCGACGCTGGAACAACTGGCCGCGATGAACTGTGAAAGCGGCTGGGCGCAACAGTTCCATTTCGGCGCCATGCGGAGCAACAACACGCGGATGTATCGGGCGCTGGGGCCGGACTCGGGCTTCGACTCGATCGGCGACCCGCCGGTCGCCCGGCCGATGGCCCGCTTCTTCGACCGCCTGGACCGCGACGGCCGCTTGGCGAAGACGATCATTTACAACTTGAATCCGGCGCACAACGACGTGGTGGCCACGATGATCGGCAACTTCCAAGACGGCGCGACGCCGGGCAAGATGCAGTTCGGCAGCGGCTGGTGGTTCATGGACCAGAAGGACGGCATGGAACGGCAACTCAATTCGCTCTCGAGCCAGGGGCTGCTGAGCCTGTTCGTGGGGATGCTGACCGACAGCCGCTCGTTTCTGTCCTACACGCGGCATGAGTATTTCCGCCGCATTCTCTGCAATCTTTTGGGGGGTGAGATGGGGCAGGGGTTATTGCCGGACGACCTGGAGTTGGTCGGCTCGATGGTGCGCAACATCTGTTACGGCAACGCGCTCCGCTATTTTGGGTTCAATGCCCCATCCGGTGGGTAATTTAACCCCGTAATCAGTAGACTTGCGTTAAAACGCAAAAATTCCGCATCTACATCTTTGACTTTAACTTCCCCAATGTCTAAATTAGGGGAATAGGCATAGGGGCTGGACCCCTATATTTGTCCAGGATTCGGCAAACGAAGTCAGTCGGTTCGGCAGTAAGACCAATACTTTACCGCTTTGAGAAGAAGGCACGCTCATGAGCGCTCACACCCGGGGAAAGCAGTTTTTCGGTTGGTTTGTCTTTGCAGTAATTCTGGCACTCGCGGCGCCGGCGGCGTACGCTGACACGGCGTTCATGCTCGATGCGGTTCCGGACAATACCGCTCGGAACCTCTTGAGTTCTAATGTTTCAGGGTCCAAGATCGATATCGCCGCGTTTCTCGGCGCCGATCGGTTCTACAACGACGGCATAACGGGTCAACAAACCATCTCGGCCAACGTGGAAGGCGGACACATCTGGAACCACCACGAGTCGCTGACCCAAGTCACCGAACTATACACCGGACCGTACGGGGCATCGGGGATTTATTATTTCCACCCCACTGCCGTCGGCATGATGCTTGGCGGGAGAGGCGACAACGTGTCCGGCTCAACGCCGCCCACCTATCCCACGGGAATGGCGCCGGGCACCGATCTTCGCTCGGGCGCCTTCGCAAACCAAATTTACGCCGATGGCAGCTTTTCGTTTTACATGTCCGACATGGTCAACGTCTACAACCACTTTTTCGGCACGGCCGACGTCATCAACAGCAGCATCGGCAGCACCGACCCGGCCGGGAATAGCGATTTCACCAAGAATATTGACGGAATGGCCTATCAGAACCCCGCGACCACCATGGTTTGCGCCGCCGGCAACGAAGGCCCAAGCACGAATACCGTCGGCAGTCCGGCCTCGGGATACAACTCGATCTCGGTCGGGGCGATGGGCAACGCCAACAGCTACAACACTATCGCCAGCTTCAGCAGCCGCGGACCGCTGGACTTTTACAACAAGGATACGGGAGTTACCACTCACGGCGTTCGGGCCGGCGTCGATATTTGTGCGCCCGGCACGAATATCGTCGGCGCCGTTTACGATTCGAGCAATACCGGCAACACTACTTCTTACGCCCCCGGCAACGGCACCAGCTTTGCCTCGCCCATCGTAGCCGGCGGGGTTGCCCTGCTGAAAAGCGCCAGCAGGGTCAAAGGGCTGGCCGCCACTTCCCGCGACACCCGGGTGGTCAAGGCCGTGCTGTTGAACTCGGCCACCAAACCCACCGGCTGGAACAACGGACAATCCATGCAGGGCGGGGTCCTGAAAACCACCCAATCGCTGGACTGGACCTACGGCGCCGGCGTGATGAATCTCGACAAGGGCTACGACCAATTGCTGTCGGGCACCAAGGACGTCGCCGGACTCGGCGGCGGCCAGATCCAAGAGATCGGCTGGGATTACGGCAGCGTCGCCACGGTCGGCTTATACAACGATTATCATTTCGATGCATCGCTGTTGGGCAATACGAACCTCACCGCGACGCTGTCCTGGTTCTGCAACCGGAGCATCGGCGGCTCTGACTTCTCCGTGGGGCAGGACAACGCGTTGGCCGATTTGGACCTGCAAGTTTGGAACGCCACCACGAACACGAAGATCGCCGACTCGGCGAGCAATTACAACAACGTCGAGCACCTCTACTTCACCCTCGCCGGCACCGACGACTATTTTCTCCGCGTCCTCTACGACGCCCAGACCTACGGGACGATTTCGAGCGTGGCCTACGGACTGGCATGGTCGGCCACCACGGCGCCGGTACCCGAGCCGAGCCAGATCGTGATGCTGCTGGGACTAGTGGGGATGTTCTTCGCCCGGCGGCGGCTGCGGCGGGGATAAGCCGGCGGCCGGCGCGACACCGCTTCTCCCCCGGCGTATTCACCGGGGGCTTTTGTCCGTCGGAATGATAACGCAACACCGTTTAGGGCCGGCGAATCAATAAGTGGGGGACTGTCCCAATTTTCGTTCGACGAAAATGGGACTGTCCCCTTCTGAAATGCGACAGTTATTAATTTGCCGATCCTTAGCCCGGATTATTCATAAACGTCATCCTGAGCGCAGCGAAGGATCTCCGATGCGCCGCAAACAGCCCAGATTCTTCGCTGCGCTCAGAATGACAATGTTCCTTCGTGTTTATGAATAATCCGGGTTAGCAGCCGCCGGCACGGCGGCTTGCGGCGGAACCAGGGCCGTCGTACCGACGGCCGCTAAACAAAAGTTGCCTTGTTTGTCCGAGCGTCACTCAATGTCTTGCAGAAATTCCGCCAGCGCCGCGGCGACCGCGGCGGGATTCTCCAGCGGCGCGAGATGACCGGCGGCGGGAATCTCGACGCACTTCGCGCCGGTATCGCGCGGGCCATGCCTTGCATCTCCGCCGGCGGAGTGACGGCGTCTTCCCGCCCGACGATGAGCAACGTGGGACACTTGATCTCTCCGAGCGCGGGGGTCATGTCGGGCCGGGCAGCCATGCCCCGCAAAGCAGCGGCGCAGCCGCGCGGGTCGGCCGCCGAAATCATCCCCCGCAAACGATCGAGCAGCTCGGGATGACGGCTTCTCGTCGATTCGGCCGTCAGCCGGGGGAGCATCGTCTCGGCCAGCGGCGCCGTCCCCTCGCGCAACAAGCGCTCGGCGAGGATGCCCCGGGCTCTCGCGGCCTCGGGCGAGTCGGCGGCCGCGCGGGTGTCGCAGAGGACCAGCCCCCGCAACCGCGCGCGATATTTTCGCCAGAATTGCAGGGCGATGTAGCCCCCCATCGACAGCCCGCAGAAGACGACCGGCCCGTCGATCGCCAGGGCGTCGAGCAGCGCGGCCAGATCGTCGGCGAAAAGTTCCATCGAGACCGCTTCGCCCCGCGGGGGACTGCCGCCGAAGCCGCGCAGGTCGGGGATGATGAGGCGATGTCGGGAAAAGGGGACAGTCCCCATTTGTGCGCACGTGTTTTGTGGTGCGGCCGTCTCGGCTGCACGGAGCAGGCGGGACGCCTGCACCACAAGTTGCTTTTGGATGGCCGCCAGCGCAGACCACATCGTTCGATCCAGGGGAAAGCCGTGGACCAGCAGCAAGGTTGGGCCGCCGCCGCGGTCCTCGTAGCGGATTTCGGCGCCGTTGACGCGGACCGTGTTCACTTCCATCATTTGCATCCGCGGATTCCGTTGTTTAGCCCCGGCGTCCACGCCGGGAAGATATTGCCGCTTTTCCGTTGCGCTACGAACCCGGCGTGGACGCCGGGGCTAAACGAATTTTCTCCTTCAGCTTTTGGCGGAAGAGATCGAGTTTACGGCGGATGATGGCCGAGTGCGGGTCCAGCTCCGCGGCCTTGGTTTGGCTTTTCACGGCGTTTTTGTAGTCGCCTTTGGCGAAATAGACGTGGCCCAGGGTGTCGTAGAATCCGCCCTCCTCGGGCGCGAGTTCCACTGCCTTGAGGGCACATTTCAGGGCCTCGTCCAGGTTGCCTCCCGCGTTGCCGGCCAGCCAGGCGTACTGGTTGTAAGGGGAGGCGCTGTCGGGGTCTTGGGCGATGGCGTCGTGGAGCGACTCCGCGGTCTTATCGACCAGCGCGGCGATCTTGGCGCGGTATTCCGGCGTCTGTCCGGCGAGTTGATGGCAGGCGATCAGCACGTCGATGTCTTCGGGGTCGGCCGCCAGGGCCTTGTCCAGAGCCTCGCGCTGTTTGGCCGCGTCGTGTTTCGCCTCCCAGTGGCAGGCGAAGAAGTAATACATCCGCGAGCGTGTTCCCTTGGCCCTAAGGCCGCCCAATTTCGCCGCCTTCAGTTTGCCGGCGTCGATGGCCTGGACCAGTTTCTCCAAGGTTTGGGCAGCGTCGAGGTCGTCGCCCTGATCGTGCAGCATCTCGGAGAGATACGTGCGGGCGACGACCGCCAGTTCGATCTGCCGCTCGCCGCTCCGTTCGATGACGTAGTCGTACTCGCGCCTCGCCCAGGAAAATTGCCCGCGGGAGCGAAGCAACTCGGCCACCCGCAAGTGATTGATCAACTGATCGACCTGTTTGCCGGGATGCAGACGGAAGGCGCGGCCGGCCGTCGGCTCCGCCCGGTCCTTTTTGCCCTGATCGGCATAGGCCTCGGCCAACATGTAGAGCAGCCACGGATCGACGGCGAAGCGGGGCGGAAACCGCCGGGAGAGATCGTCCACCGCCGCCCAGGCCTTCTGTTCGATCAGCCAGCCGAGCAACTCGGCCAGCGACCGCGGATCGCCCCGCTCCAGCTCCACCAGGCGGCGAATCACCTTCAAGGCGTCGTCGGTCCGGCCCAGCTTTTTCAGCCAGCCCACCTGGAAGCGGATCAGGCTGGAGACGATATCCGGACTGGATTCCTTGGAGGAGTGCTGCAAGACGTGGTACTCGTCGTCGATGAACTTCGACCACTCGGCCATCTCGGCTTCGGGTTTGCCGCCGAGGCGCGTCCAACCCATCAGCCAGAGCGCGCCGGGGCGCTTGCACTTTTGCAGGCTCTTGCGGATGGCTTCCACGGCTGTCGGTTTGGGCGGGGCCGTTTTTGCCTGGGTCAAGAACGCCACCGCCGCCGACTTCGACAGCGGAGACGACTTCTCGAACCGCACCAGCCGGCAGAGCGCGGGAATGCCCCGGCCGTCGGGCAAACCGGCCAACACCCCCATCCGCATCATCCGCATGGCGGCGTTCTGCAACTCGTAGTCCTTCAGACATTCCTTGACGTCCGGCGGATCGTTCGACGAGGTCCACTCGACCCGCATCAGGCGGAGCAGATACCTTGCCCGCGACGCGATCTCCAGGTCGTCGTTCTCCGTCGCGGCGGTCAGGGCCTCGAAGGCGTCGAACCCCATCCGGGCAAGTTCGTCCTGGGCCTGCTGGCGGGCGAAATAGTCCTTGTCGCCCAATTGCCGGATCAACTTGTCGATCCGTTGGGCCGAAGGCGGGTTTTGCTCCGCCGCCGCGGCGGGTTTCTCCTCGGCGGCCCGAAGCGCACCGACAGCAAGCATCGCGGCAAAGACGATCGACGCGAAGATAAGCCGGACGGGTATGTGCGATAATGGACTGCTCATGGTGTGCGACAATAGCCGGCGGCTAACACTACTGCGCAAGGTCGGTAGTCGCGCGAAAGGGGACGGGCTCCGTCGCAGTGGCCGACTAGTCTTGCCAAAACGGTTTGCGGCTTTCGGTGCCTGCCCCCTTTCACGCGACGGTCGGCGGGAAAAAGGGGACAGGCACCGTGTCAGTGACGTTTCTCCAACTGCTAAAACAACTTGTGACACGGAGCCAGTCCCCCTTTTCCCGCCGACCTTGCGCAGTCGTACTAACAACCGCCGGAATGTGCTCAAATCGTGCGTATTCCCACCGGCGGCTGTTAGCCGCCGGCTATTTGCCTTCCATCAACCTGACTCTCGACAAGCGGCAATTCTAGCCCGGATTATTCATAAACGTCATCCTGAGCGCAGCGAAGGATCTCCGATGTGCCGGAAACAGCCCAGATTCTTCGCCGCGCTCAGAATGACAATGTTCCTTGGTGTTTATGAATAATCCGGGTTAGCGCTATTGAATTATAGGTCGCCCGCTCCCGCCCTGCAACCGACGCCCTCCGGCCGGTTAACCACCGCCGGCGTCAAACCGTGCCCAGGTCGCGTTTTCGGGCGAGCAACAACCAGAGGAAGAACGGGCCGCCCAGCAGGGCCGTGAGAATTCCCACCGGCAATTCCGTCGGCGCCAGCACCGTCCGCGAAATCGTGTCGCAGACCACCAGCAAAGCGCCGCCGAAACAGAGCGTGGTGGGGTACAACAGGCGATGGTCCGGCCCGACCAGCAGCCGGCAAATGTGCGGGGCCATCAGGCCCACGAAGCCGATCGGCCCGCAGATTGCCACCACCGCGCCGACCATCAGCGAGACGCTGAAAAACAGGAGCACTTTCACGTGGCCTACGTTTACCCCGCGGCTGAAGGCGAAGTCCTCGCCCGTCGTCAGCAGGTTCAGGTCCGACAGCAGATACCAGACGATCAGGCAGCCGGAGGCGACGAAGGCGAACACGTTCACCACGTCCTGGAAGCCGACGATGTTTTGCAATCCGCCCATCACCCAGCGGAGCATCTGGAAGGAGCGGCTGGGATCGCTGATGTATTGCAAAAACAGAATCAGGCTGGAGAAGAAGAAACTGACGGCCACGCCGGCCAGCAGCATGGTGGCCGTGGAGGAGCCTTGCCGGCCGGTCGAGGTCAAGGCGTAGACGATGACAATCGAAAGCACCGCCCCGGCGAAGGCACAGAGCGTGACGCCGGAAACGCTCAACACGGAGAAGGTCCAACCGAGGAGCAGGCAGAGGGCGGCCCCCAGCGAGGCCCCGCTGGCGACGCCGAGCGTGAACGGCGTGGCCAGCGGGTTGCGGAACATGGCCTGGAAGACCATGCCGCTGGTGGCCAGGGCGACTCCGGCCAGGAAGGACATCAACACCCGCGGAATCCGCAGATTCCAGAGGATAAAGGCGGCCGTGGAATCGGTCGTGTTGCCCCACAGCGCGGCAAAGGGGATGTTTTCCATGCCCCAAAACGGCGCCCAGACAACCGCCAGCACGGCCAAACCGAGCAGCGCGCCGATCGTCCAACCGGGACCTATTTCATCTTCTCTCGGGCCTTGGCTCGCCACTTGGCCAGCTCCTTGTCTTGTTCGGGCGTCATCCGCGGCACGATCATCGGCAGGCTCGCCTTGGGATGATCCACCATCAACAACGAAGTTCCATATACCCGCTTGAGCACGTCGGGCTTCATAATCAGGTCGGGCGTGCCGTAAAACACCAGCTCGCCTTCCCGCAAGGCGATGATCCGGTCGCTCTCCAATACCGCGTGGTTCAGATCGTGGGTCACGGCCACCACCGTAACGTCGAACTCCTTGTTCGCCAAGGCGATCAGCGAAAGAATGTCGGCCTGATGATGGTAGTCGAGAAACGTGGTCGGCTCGTCCAGCAGCCAGATGTGTGCGCCCTGGGCCAACGCGGCGGCGATGTACACCTTCTGCCGCTCGCCGCTGCTGAGGGTGTCCAGCCGCCGCTTGGCGAAGACGGTCGTGCCGGTCCCGACCATCGCCTCATGCACCACCTTGCGGTCGTTCGGATGGACCGAGGCGAAGGGGTTCATGTACGGATAGCGGCACATCAGCAAAAACTGCTCGACGGTGAAGGGGATCACCCGGCTGTCCGCCTGCGGCACCAGGGCCGCCAGCTTGGCCAGGTCCGATTGCTTCCAATCCCGCCAGGGCATGCCGCAAATGTCCAACTCGCCGGAGATTTCGCCGGTCATCATGCGGTCGAAGGCCCGCAGCAAGGTGGATTTGCCGGCGCCGTTGGGACCCACGATCGAGATGTACTCGCCGCGGCGGATCTGAAACGAAACGTCGCGCAGGATCGGCTTGCCCGCGATTTGGCAAGAGAACTTGCGGGCTTCGAGCACGACGTTGGTGTTCAGATTACGCATCGGTCAAACAATAATTCAAAAGCCGTTTAGCCGCCGCGTCCACGCGGTGTGATTGTCGGCGTTTATTGATGTTCCAAAAAAATGCAACATCTGTTTAGCGGCCGTCGGTACGACGGCCCGTGTTCCACCGCAGGCCGACGTGCCGTCGGCCGCTAAACAGTTTCATTACTTATTTGACTGAAAATAGCTGCCGCGTGGACGCGGCGGCTAAACTCCTTCCTCTATCCCCCAATCCCTCTTCGCCCTCGCCCCAATCCACCTCGGGATGCAGTGCCCGGGCGAGGTCTTCCACCGACTGTATCAGCCGCGGCCCCGGTATGAAAGCGTTGCTCTTGTCGAAAATCAACACGCGCCCGTCCCGCACCGCCTTGACCATCGCCAATTCCTTCCAATCGGCGCGGATGGCCTGGGGATTGCGCTTTTTGAGCACCTCGGTCTGCGCCAGATCGACGATCACGTCCGGATCGAGCCGCATGATCCCTTCCGGCGCGACGACCGGATTTCGCACGCTTCGCACCCGGCAAGCGTTCTGTCCGCCGGCCAGTTCGATGATCGTGTCGAAGAAGTCGTCGGCCCCGGCGACGTAAATGTCGGCCAGATGACCGCTGCTGAAGGTCCGATCGAGCACGAACAGCACCCGCGGCCGCTGTAGCCCCGCCGTCTTGGCCTTGATCCAGTCGAGCCGCTGTTGGAACTGCCGGGCCAAGGCCCTGCCCTCCGGGCCTTTGCCGCAACGCCGTCCGATCGCCCGAAATGAGTCGATCGTTCCCTCGATGGTCTGCTGGTTTACGACCAGCGTTTCCAAGTTCAGCTTCTGTATGGCCGGCATCGATTTCGCCTGCTCTTTGAGCATGATTACCAGGTCCGGCTGCAAAGTGACCAGGGCCTCGAGGTTCGGATCGTAATATCCGCCCACGGTGGGTTTCTCGCGGGCAGCGGGGGGATATTCGCAAAACCGGCTCACCCCCACCACGCGGTCCCCGAGACCCAGGGCGTATAGCGTCTCGGTGATGCTGGGGGCCATCGACACGATCCGCCGGCAGCCCCAGCGGGGCGTATACTCCGGCCGAAGCGGTTCGCCCAACCGTCGGTTGGCCATCAAGCTCCCGGCGAAGATCATCACGATCGCCGCAATGAGGGTGATTCGATATCCCATAGATTTCAGGTTAGACGCCCAACGGTGGTGGGTCAACCACCCCGGAAGCCGATCGGCCTTCGTTTAACCCGGAGCCAACGGTGTGGGGGGCGGGTCCGTAGGTTATGCTTCAGCATAACACATTGAACGGCAACACGTTTGTTATGCCATTAGTTTTTGGGATTGAGAAATCGTCCTCAATCTTTGACGGTCTTGGGTCTTAGAGGCTATCCGTAAAGATTTCTCGGTAAATTTATGGGTTCACGCAGCCTGACGATAATGGAACGGCACCGATCGTGCGGGCGGCGCGAGGCGGCGAAGCATCAAGTGAATCGAACTGATTTGCAACATCGACGTACTCGACTCGGTCAGGCGTTCGTAATCGCGGCTGTGACGGCGATACCGACCCAGCCATGCGAAGGTGCGTTCGACCACCCAGCGTTTCGGCACCGGCGCAAAACCCACCGTGCCTTCCGGCCGAGACTTGATCTCCAAGTCCCAATGGTCGCGGTTCTGCGTCAACCACCGCTCCAACTCGTGATTGCGATACTTGTTGTCCGCCCAGATTTTCGTCAATCGCGGACATCGGGTTTGGTCGAGTTGGCTGAACACCAAAGGCGCGGCAGCGCCGTCGTCCAACGCCGCACTGGTCACCACCACGGCCAGCAGAAGTCCCAAAGTGTCCACGAATATATGGCGTTTTCGGCCGTTGATCTTCTTGCCGCCGTCGTAGCCGCGCTCGCCGCCGCGTTCGGTGGTTTTCACGGTTTGGCTGTCGATCGAGCCGGCGCTGGGCGTCGGCTCTCGCCGGTCCGCCACGCGCACTTGCGCTCGCAACGCATCCATCATCCGCCGCCACGTGCCGTCCTCGCGCCATTGCTTGAAATACTGGTAGACGGTGCTCTTGGGCAACAGATCGTGAGGCAACAAGCCCCATTGGCAACCCGTGCGGTTGAGATAGAACAACGTGTTGAGCACCTCGCGCATATCGACCTCGCGGGGATGTCCCCCATGCTTGGCAGGCGGGACCAGTGGTTCGAGGATAGCCCATTGTTCGTCGGCAAGATCGGTCGAATACGGTTTTCGGGTAGATGTGGTCATTTGCGCACTCCTGTGTTAGGTGAAAGTGCGCATCTTCATATAAAAACACGGTTTACAGCAATATCACTTTACGGATAGCCTCTTAGGTCTTGGCACGAAGACCCAAGACCTAAGACCCAAGACCCAAGACCACAATTGGTTGCGGCTACGCCGCGCTAGGCTAAAGCATAACCTACGATGGCAGCTCCCTCCGGCAATGAAGATCCGTACGCCGGCCAATTCGGCCCGCAGCCCGTAGTCAAACAGACGCTGCGGCTAATCACAATGACTACATGCGGCCGTTGTCCCCGGGGGTGAACAGGGGACTGAAAACATGCGCATCTTGCATCTGTGCAAGGCGTTGCGGCAGAGGGCCGTATCTTTGGCACGCTTTCTGCTTATGAAAGGTTTCCAGAACAGAAGTCTCTCCCCAAAATCGACAAGGAGTATAGCCATGAGGCAAATTGCAATGATGCTGGCCGCCGTGGGAATCCTGTGTTTGGCCGCCACCGCCGCCGAAGCACACGGGTACTATCATCACGGCTATGGATATGGATACCGGTACGCCCCCGTCTACGGCTATCCCGTTCCGCTGCCGGCCCAACCGCGGGTATTGATGGGGACGGTCCTGACGCGGCCGACGATGTTGGTTCAGCCGCCGCCGCGCACCTGGTATCGGCCGGCGCCGTGTTACCGGTACTACGCTCCCGTTCCGCGATACAACCTCTACTATCGCAGCCGAGGACTTTCGCTCGGGATTGGGTTCTGACAAGACGAACTGAAGGGTGTGCATTTGGCCCGCCGGAAATCCCGGCGGGCCAATTTGATTGTGGATTACTCAACCATCGTTTAGCGGCCGTCGGCACGACGGCCTCCGCTCCACCGCAAGTTGCCGTGCCGGCGGCCGCTAACCCGGATTATTCATAAACGTCATCCTGAGCGCAGCGAAGGATCTCCAATGCGCCGCAAACAGCCCAGATTCTTCGCTGCGCTCAGAATGACAATGTTCCTTCGTGTTTATGAATAATCCGGGCTAAACGGCGTTGCACGGAATTTCAATGCTCAACATTCGCAGCTACGCTCACTCGACATCCGAAGGCTTGACGGTGGCGTTCTTCTTGTCGAAAAAACCGAACGGCGACGGCTCGTAGCGGCCGACGAGGCCGACCGCCGCACGGGCCGGGATCTTGTCCTCCAATCCGACGCACCAGTAAGCGGCGTTGACCAACAGGCGCCGATAGCCCTCGCTGAGGAAATCCTTGCCGCAGCCCATCGTCGTCGCAAAGACGCGGCCGGCCTGGCCTTCGGCGCCGCGATAGGTTTTGGTCCAGGCGATGGGTAGCATGGGATCGTTCTTCGGCCCGGCGACCGGCTGGTCTGTAGGCATCATGCCCGAGAGAACTTCGCCCAGCACCAGCGGCCGGCAGCCACCGGGCAACGGCAGCCGCACGGTGTAAACGTCGGTCGGACCCCAGAATATCTTCGCAGCCGCGGACGATCGGATTGTCCTTGGCCTGGGGGTCGATCACGCCGCGGGTGCTCTCCCGGCCGTGGGCGCCGTGATGGCTGATCCAGGTCTCGCCGAGAATATGCCGGCCGAAACCGCCCTCCCAGTCCTTGACCTTGCTGTCGAAACTGTATTGCGAATAGGTTTTTTCGGCCGGGATTTGGAAGGCGTGGGTGGCCGTGCGGATGCCGATGATCGGCTTGCCCGACTCAACGTAGCGGACGATGTGCCGCATCTGTTCGTCGGGCAGGTCGCGGAATCGCGTGAAAATAATCATCAGGTCCGCCGCGTCGAGCGCCGCCAGCCCGGGAATGTTCGTTTGGCAAGTCGGATCAATTTTGCCGGTCGCCGGATCGACGGCGAACAGCACGGTACAGTCGAATCCGTGCCGCCGGGCGAGGATTTTAGCCAACTGCGGCAGCATCTGCTCCGAACGATATTCCTCGTCGCCGGAGACGAGCACGACGTGTTTTCCTTTGCCGGGTCCGTCGCCGCCGGGATAGACGACCCACTGCCGGGCGGCGTCTTTCGGCCGGGCCGCGATTTCTCGGACGCTGGCTTTGTCCGCCGTGGGGAAATCGGCGGGGACCGGCTGCGTGACTTTTCCCGTGGCGGCCCATTCGGCGCCGCGTTGGAATGTGGCGATGAAGGCGACGCTCTTCAATTGCTCGCCGGCGTGGCCCAGGAGCGTGGAAAACACCCGCCCTTTGCCGTAAGTGATGGTCATCAACATCGGCTCGTTTTCATCGGTGCCCCCCTTGGCTTTCGGCGCGAAGGCGGTGGCCAGAACGGTCACGTTTTCGGCCGGACCGCGCAGACGACAATACAGTTCGTCGGCCGTGTGCATGAAGGCCTTCGGCAGCCCGCGGGTAATGGGATGATCGAGGTCGCGGACGTCGACGCGAAAGGTTTGCGCCGGACCGTGGAAGCCGGCCTTGCCCGGCGGGTCGGTCGCGCGGACGATCTTTCCGTCGCGCCAACAGAGATAGGGACCGGCGGTCTCGTCGCGGTTGCCCCAGCCGCCGACGCCGATGATCCGATTATATTCCCGCCATTGGGGAAAGGCGGCGGCGGCAAAGTGGTAGCAGACTACGCCGCCGCCGTTTTTTACGTAATCGACGAAGGCCTTTTGGGTCTCTTCCGGCCAATCGTCTCCCTGATAGTTCAGCACCACCAGCTCGTAAGCGGCAAAGTTTGGCTGAAATCGGCTCATGTCGCCCCCTTTCGGCGGCGACGTGGCCACATCGACCGAGAACAGATCGGTTTGCTCCAAAAGCTGTTTCAGCATGGGCGTGGTCTCTTTCCAATTGTGGGCGTTTTGGCCATCGACGATCAGGGCCTTCATCGGCGCCGCCGCTGCAATTGCAGTTGCCACGAGCCAGACGCCGACGGCGATCCACGAGCGAATGAAAGGCATGTGTTTGCTCCCGAAAGAGGTTGGTTCAGTGGTGGGATATGAATGTTTCCACAATTTTACGTGAGAAGAGGCAATTTACAACTGTTTTCGCAAGATATGACAGTCGGAATCGTCTCTTCCTGGACCACGCCTCCGACCCTGTTTTCCCATCACTCCCAAACATCCATTGTGGATTTCCCGGAATAGTCCACTGTTTCAGCAGTGACAGCCGACATTCCTATAAGAGGTTCACGATGAATTTATGCCGGGTGATACTATTGATGGCCGTGGCGACGTTGGTTCTTCCGGCTGCCGGTGTCCTTGGCCAGGACGTTTACCCGAACGCCCCGCGAATGAGTGCCGCCCTGCGACGGCTCCCCGAAGTTCGCCCTGCCGCCGCGCAACCGCGGCCGATGGCCTTGAGCGAGTTCGAGGAGCTTGCCCGCCGCTCGAATCCGACGCTGGCCCAGGCCGCGGCCCGGGTTCAGGCGGCCCGCGCGGCATGGGTTCAGGCGGGCCTCTATCCGAATCCCCGCTTATCCTATCAAGGCAACGAAATCAACGACGATAGGCGGGCCGGACAGCAAGGCGCCACCGTCGGCCAGGAGTTCGTCACCGCCGGCAAGCTGCGGCGCAATCAAGAGGTGGCCGCCAACGCCATCCGGCAGGCCGAATTCGCCTGGGCCGCGCAGCAGGGACGTGTAATCAACGACGTCCGCAGCGCCTTCTACGAGGTCCTGGCCGCGCAACGGACGGTCGAACTTTCCCAGCGGTTGGTCGCCATCGGCCGAGAGGGCGTGCGGGCGGCCGAAGCGCTGTTCCGTGCCCAGGAAGTTAGCCGCGTGGACGTGCTGCAAGCCCGGATCGAGGCCGATTCGGCCCAAATCCTGGCCGAGAAGGCACGCAACCGGCATCGAGCCGCATGGCGAAATTTGGCCGTGGTGATCGGCGCGCCCGACATGCCGCCGGCGCCGCTGGCGGGCAATATCCAGGACGGACTGGCCGGTTTGACTTGGGAAGAGTCGATCAACCGCGTGCTCGGCAATAGTCCCGTGCTGAGCGAAGCGCGGGCCGGTGTGGCCCGGGCCCAGGCCCGCGTCGCCCGCGAGTTGGCCGAGCGGATTCCGAACCTCGACCTCCAGGCCGGCGTGGGCTACGACAACGCCACCCGCGACACGATCGCCGAGGCGCAGGTCGGCGTCGCGCTGCCGCTGTTCAATCGCAACCAGGGGAACATTCGCCAGGCTGAGATGGAGTTGGCCGCGGCGCGGGGCGAGGTTCAGCGCGTGGCCCTGGAGTTGCAACAACGCTTGGCGGCGGCGTTCGAGCGCTATGAAAACGCCCGGTGCCAGGCGGACAAGTACGCCCGCGAGATGATCCCCAACGCCCAGACCTCGTTGGACCTGGTGACGGCCGGCTATCGACAAGGCGAGTTTGGATACGTAACCCTATTGACGGCTCAACGGACCTATTTTCAGGTGAATTTGTCCTACATCGACGCCCTCCGCGAATTGCGGTTGGCGACGGTCTACATCGAGGGGGATTTGCTCCGCGACAGCCTGCAACAACGTTGAAGAACCTTCACGGGGGACTGTCCCAATTTTCGCGGCGCGAGGAACGCGGCCCCGTGAAGCTGTTGCGGATCGTAGGGTGGGACAAGCGAAGCGCGGTCCCACCATGTTTTTCGCCGTTATTGGTGGGACCGCGCTTCGCTTGTCCCACCCTACGCACGCTTTCCGCAACATAAACGGGTGGCGCGAGGGGGACAAACCAGTCCCCTGCCTCGCTGTGAACGATTACCAACGTTGACCCAGCGCTGGTCGACAGATATAGTGCAATATCCATGAATTGCTTCCTCTCCAACTTGACGGCCGTGCTGCTCGTGGCACACGCGGTGCTCGGCTGCTGTTGGCATCATGCGCACGCCTTTGCCGGGGACCACGATCGGGCGCCGTCGATCGAGTCGTCGCAGCTTCACAACGCCTGTTGCGGCGACAATTGCGGCTCGCAGGGATCGGAAAACCACGAGCGGCATCTCTGCCAGGGGAATCGGTGCGTGTTTCTCGCTCCGCCGAAATGGGACGTGCGGCGGTTGCCGTTCGAGCCTGCGGCCGTTCCACTCGCCTGCCTATCGGACCGCCGGCCGGCCGCGTCGGGGCGTGATTGCAGGGAACCGATTTCGCGCCGGATGCGCTCTTGCCGCCTCTGCGGCTGCATCTTCTGGACCGGGTGCTGCTGATCTAACGTCGAACGGCGCCATTTGCCCCAAAGGGGCACCGGTTCACCCAGCCCAGGGCACCGCCCTGGTTGGAGTGGACGCAACGACGCGTATTCGGCCCAAAGGGCCAACTATTCTTGAACGACTCGGTGTAGAGTTTTGGCCCGTTGGGCCGTAGATCGTTTAATCGCGATTCCGCCTCCCAGGGCGATGCCCTGGGCTGGGTGAACAAAGGGCCTTCGGCCCAGCATCATATTCGGAGCAATCCCATGCCATCAGTAAAATCCCATAAATCATCGCACGTCATGCGCGGGCGCTGGCCCTGCTGCTATTGATCGCCGTCGGCGGAGCGGCCACGATGAACCGCTGGCTACCCGAGGTGCGGCGGTTCCTCGCGGCGCGGCCCTCCATTGCCGCGCATGGGGACCACGACGAAGCGCATTCGGCCGAGGGCAAATCCGATCCGCTCGCGCATGACGAGCACGACGAGCACGCGGAAGAAGCCGGATCGGCGCGCCACGAACACGGCGCCGAAGGCGAAGAACATGCCGCCGAGACCCACGAACACGACGAGGCGGCCAGCGTGCGGCTGACCGCGGCCGCGCAAGATAACGCGGGCGTGCGGCTGGCGAAAGTGGAGTTGGGACCGTTCGAGCGGACGATCTCCGTGCCGGCGATGATCGTCGAGCGGCCCGGCCGGTCGCACGTGCAGGTCGCCGCGCCGCTGACCGGCGTGGTGACGCGGATTTATCCGCTGCAAGGCGAGGCGGTCGCACCGGGCCAGCCGCTGTTCGACCTGCGGCTGACGCACGAGGAAGTGGTCGAGGCCCAGGCCGCCCTGCTGCAAACCGTCGAGGAACTGGACGTGGTGCAGCGGGAAATCGACCGGCTGAAGCAAATCGTGGCCAGCGGCGCCGTGCCCGGCAAGACCCTGTTGGAGCGGGAATACGAACGGCAGAAACTGGAAGCCGCCCTCCGCTCGCAGCGCCAACGGCTCCTCCTGCACGGCCTTTCGTCGAGCCAAATCGACGGCATAATGACCAAACGTTCGCTGCTCGCCAAGATGACCGTAAGCGTTCCCGCGCAGCAAGAATCCGTGCGCAACGCCGCCGCGCCTCCCGTGCTTCAAGTGGAGGAATTAAAGGTCGATCCCGGACAGCACGTTGAGGCGGGCGATACGTTGTGTATGCTGGCCGACTATTCCGATCTGTTCATCCGCGGCAAGGCCTTCGAGCAGGACGTGCCCGCCTTGGAAGCCGCCGCGAAAAACGACTGGGGCGTCTCGGCGGCAATCGCCCGCGTCGATGGCCGGACGCAGTCGGTTCCCAACCTGAAAATCTTCTCGCTGGCCAACACGATCGATCCGGAATCGCGGGCGTTCGTGTTTTTCGTGCGGTTGCCGAACGCGCTGGTGGGCGACCGCCGCACGCCCGACGGACGCCGTTTTTGTTCCTGGCGGTTCAAGCCCGGCGAGCGGCTGGAGTTGCTCGTGCCGGTCGAGCGCTGGACCGAGCGGATCGTGCTGCCGCGCGAGGCCGTGGTGCAGGACGGGGCCGAGTCCTACGTGTTTGTGAAGAACGACGGCCATTTCGACCGCCGCGCGGTCCGCGTCGAATACCGCGACCAGTATTCGGCCGTTTTGGCCAACGACGGCGTCGTCGCCCCCGGCGCGATGGTCGTGGTCTCCGGCTCGTACCAGATACACCTGGCGATGAAGAACAAGACGACGGCGCCGCCCGACCCGCACGCGGGGCATAACCACTAAGAGAGGATGAGGGGTGAAGGATGAGGGATGAACGGCGGACAGCCTTTCGTGTTCATCCTTCATCCCTCATCCTTCATCCCTCATCCTTCATCCCTCAGCCTTCATCCTTCATCCTTCATCCCTCAGCCTTCATCCCTCATGCTCAACTCCATTATCCGTTTTTCGCTGCACCATCGGTTGTTGATCCTGGCCGCGGCCATGCTGGCGCTGGGCTACGGCGGCTGGGAACTGTTCCATCTGCCGATCGACGTTTTTCCCGACCTCGACCGGCCGCGGGTGACGGTGATGACCGAGGCCCCCGGCATGGCCCCCGAGGAGGTCGAGGCCCAGATCACCATCCCGCTCGAATCGGCCATCAATGGGGCCAACGGCGTGCAGGCCGTGGCGAACTCCTCCGGCGTGGGCGTCTCGGTGGTCAACGTCGAGTTCGACTGGGGCACCGACGTCTACGTCAATCGCCAGATCGTGGCCGAAAAAATGTCGATGGC
The DNA here is from genome assembly GCA_963733145.1 of uncultured Planctomycetota bacterium. Classification (GTDB taxonomy): domain Bacteria; phylum Planctomycetota; class Planctomycetia; order Pirellulales; family Thermoguttaceae; genus JAHIKV01. Next base: position 45,786 of record CAVTCJ010000002.1, read on the forward strand.
GGCCGACCGCTTGCCCGAAGGCATCAAGCCCCAACTGGCGCCCATCTCCTCGGTGATGGGCCAGATCATGATCGTCGGCCTCTGGAGCGAAGGGGGCAAAACCGACCCCATGGAAATCCGCACCCTCGCCGATTGGGTCGTCCGCCAGCGGTTGCAGACCATCAGCGGCGTGGCTCAGGTCTTCGTGATGGGCGGCGGACGGAAGCAGTTCCAGGCGCTGGTCGATCCCAAGGCGATGCTCGCCTACGGCGTTTCGCTGGGCGAGATCGAAACCGCGCTCCGCGACAGCAACATCAACGTCACCGGCGGATACCTCGACGATCAGGGGCCGAACGAATTGCTGGTCCGGGCGCTGGGCCGCGTCGAGTCGATCGACGATCTGCGCGAGCTGGTGGTAAAAATCCGCGACGGCCGGCCGGTGCTCCTCGGCCAGGTCGCCCGCGTCGTCGAAGGGGCCGAAGTGAAACGGGGCGACGCCTCCGCCCTGGTTAAGCGGCCCGACGGCTCGTTCGCCGGCGGACCGGCCGTGCTGCTGACTGTCAACAAACAGCCGGGCGCCGACACCCGGGCGCTGACCGACCGGGTGCTGACCGCTCTGGACGAGCTGAAACCGTCGCTGCCGCCCGACGTCCGCATCGCCCCCGAGTTGTACCAGCAGAAAAAGTTCATCGACATGGCGGTGGGCAACGTCGAGGAGGCCCTCACCCACGGCGGCATACTGGTGGCGATCGTGCTGTTGATCTTTCTGCTGAACTTCCGCACCACGCTCATCACCCTGACGGCCATCCCGTTGTCGATCGTCGTCACGGCCATTGTCTTCCGCTGGTTCGGCATGTCGATCAACACGATGACGCTCGGCGGTCTGGCCGTGGCCGTCGGCGAATTGGTCGACGACGCCATCGTCGACGTGGAGAACATTTTCCGGCGGCTGCGGGAGAATCGCGCGGGCGTTTGTGGTGCAGGCGTCTCGCCTGCAAATGCAGCCGGGACGGCCGCACCACAAGAAACAGGGCCTGCAAATGCAGCCGGGACGGCCGCACCACAAAAGCCGGCGCTGCAGGTGGTCTTCGAGGCCAGCAGCGAAATCCGCAACTCGATCGTCTTCAGCACGCTGATTATCGTGCTGGTGTTCATTCCGCTGTTCGCCCTGTCGGGCGTGGAAGGGCGGCTGTTCACCCCCTTGGGCATCGCCTACGTCGTGTCGATCCTGGCCTCGCTGCTCGTTTCGCTGACGGTCACGCCCGTGCTGGCCTCTTTTTTGTTGCCCGGCGCAAAGGCCGTCCGCCGCCGCGAATCGCTGGTCTTGCGGATGCTGAAGGTTCCGGCCGCGAAGATGATCGGGCTGAGCCTGCGGTCGCCGAAGTCGATCCTCGCCGCCGGAGCGGTCGTCGTGGCGCTGAGCGTCGTCGTCCTGACGCGGCTGGAAGGCGACTTCATGCCCCCCTTCGACGAAGGCGTGGCCCAACTGAACGTCCTCCTGCCGCCGGGCACCTCGCTGAAACGCTCGAAAGAGGTCGCCGGAATGGTCCTGCGGCGGCTGAAGAAAATCGACGGCGTCGAAACCCTCGTTTGCCGCACCGGCCGGGCGGAACTCGACGAGCACGTGATCGGCGCCAACATGTCGGAAATCATCATCGGCTTTAATCCCGACTGCGGACGCCGCCGCGCGGAAATCCTCGCCGACATTCGACATGCCATGGAAGACATTCCCGGCATCTTCACCAGCGTCGAGCAGCCGTTGGCCCACCTCATCTCCGCCATGCTCTCCGGCGTGCAATCGCAGGTGGCCATTAAACTCTACGGCGACGACCTCGACGAGATGCGGACCCAAGCCCGAAAAATGAAGGACGCCGTGGCCGGCGTGGCCGGCGTGAAAGACCTGATCCTTGAGCCGCAGGTCACGATCCCCCAACTGCGCATCAAACCGAACCGCCACGAACTCGCCCGCCGCGGACTCACCCCGGGACAAGTCAACCGCTACATCGAGACCGCCATGCGCGGCAAAGTGGTCTCGGAAATCCTGCTCGATCAGAAGGTGATCGACCTCTTCGTCCGGCTCGACGAGCCGTATCGCGAAGACATCGACGCCGTCTCCAGGCTCTCGATCGAGCTGCCCGAGGGCGGCACGGCGGCGCTCCGCTCGGTGGCCGAGATTATCCAAGCGGGCGGGCCGAACACCATCAACCGCGAGCAGGTCAGACGGCGGATCGTGCTGCAATGCAACGTTGCCGGCCGGGGCCTCGTCGACGTGGTCCGCGAAATCCAGCAACGCCTGGAACCGATCAAAAAATCGCTCCCCACCGGATACTTCATCGAATACGGCGGCCAATTCCAGAGCCGCCGCTCGGCCGCCCGGACCATCGCCCTGCTCTCGCTGATCTCTCTGGCGGGGATGTTTATCGCGCTCTACACCATGTTCCGCTCGGCGAACCTCGCTTTGCAGGTGATGGCCGCCCTGCCGATGGCCCTGGTCGGGGCCGTGGCCGCCATCTGGATCACCGGGCAAACCCTCAGCGTCGCCAGCCTGGTGGGGCTGATCTCGCTCGGCGGCATCGCCACCCGCAACGGTATCCTGCTGCTGGACCACTACCTGCATCTGGTGGAGCACGAAGGCGAGACCTGGTCGCGGGCGATGATCGTCCGCGGCGGCCTGGAGCGGCTCTCGCCCGTGCTGATGACCGCCCTGACGGCGGGCGTCGGCTTGGCGCCGCTGGCCTTGGCCGCCGGCGAGCCGGGAAAGGAAATTCTCTATCCCGTGGCCACGGTCATCATCGGCGGACTCTTCTCCAGCACGCTGGCCGAGTTTCTCGTCCGCCCGGCGCTCTTCTGGACCTTCGCCCGAAACGGCCGAAATATATCCGCCGAAAGTCAACTGACCGCATAATATGATCGGGATCGAGATAACGGGATCAGGAGTTTTAATGATGACCGAATTCACAAGGGGGCGGACAAGAATAATAAACTCTCACCCCCTTTATCTCTTCAAACTTCAACCGTCTGCTCCAGCGATCATTTGCCATCTTCCTGTTCGTATGCCCCTCGCTCGAATGGATTGTCGCGGTAGGGTCTGCCCCGCATGAGCCACAGCACCAGGGAACAACCCAGGTAAGCGGGCCCCATCAATGGCCCCCAGCGCTCATATTGGCGAACATGAACCATTTCATGGCCGCGTGCAATATCCAAGGCGGCGTCGGTTTGCCCCAGGATCGTGTGGCCCAGGGTGAGCGCCAACGTGAATTGTCCATCAGGGAATCGCTGCAAAAGCCACTTCACGCCGCCGCCGTAGAACTCTACCACCCGTCCGCGAACGCGGGCACGGCCACCCGTGCAAAGGCCGACCATGCCAAGAATCAGCCCGAGGAGTGTGTAGGGCAAGGCCCAGAGGATGGCGAGGAAGCGAAGCGGCATCTTGATGACGCTGAGCATGGCTTATGCAATGTCCTCAGCATGTAACGCATATACAATTGGGTGTTTCCGCGCCGGATACTTGCACCGACACACAACGATGCCGACATCATCATTCAGTGCCCCGGAGCGCAGTCGAATCAGGTCAACCAGTCGTTTTGGCAACACTGCAAAATCCTCATACGGAAGCATCTTCACCATATCCTCGCGTTTCACGTAGTTGCAGAAACCATCGGTAGCAACAACGAGCAGGCCATCCAGTCTTCCGTGGGCGAAACCGACCGGGGCTGCATCCCCAGTACCAAGCAGCGGTTTACGTTGTTGATGTGCCGTGAGGCTCGTTATGTACGCATCCTTTACTACCCATGCTTGGCTATCACCGACGCTTGCGCCGCATATACGGTCAATTCGTAGATCGACTACCACGGCAGTAGATTCTCCTAAACCTATCCGATGGTCAATCTGATGTAATACGCTACACCATCCTTCCGGTGAATCCGTGTTCAAAAATGCGCGATGAACTTCTTCAATCACTGCTATTGCGGCTTTGTCGCCTGAGCCTATGCCGCCGGCACCGTCTGCCACAACAATTACAGTGCGTTCCGCCTGTGTATACACTGCGACGCGATCCTGGCAAATGGCCTGATAGGACTCGGTTGTCAATGCGGTCTCGAACATATGTCAGAGGCGTTATCCCATCTTCACCAGATCATCTTGATTGTGTCCTGCAATTGCAGCGAAACATCGTGATGATGCCCCGCCACAACCTGGGAGGATAAAGGGGTTGTGGGAGAAGGGGGAATATAGAGGCCATAACAAGTCCAAGAGTCTTTAATCGTAAATAAACGACCCCGCAACTGATTCTTCGCCCGCCTTACTGCTCCGACGTATCGACGGCCGTGATCCGCAGGGCACCGAGCAACTCGCCCTCGGCCAGCAATTCGAGGGCGAACGCGCCCGCGTGCGGCGTCGGCAGCGGCGGCACCGGAACCACCGCCTCGACCGTGTCCAGCGGGTCTTCCGAGGCGACCTGGAACGCGATGTGGAACAAGATCGTCTCGGTGAGAAAGTCCCGATAACGCATTTCGAGCGGCACCGCGCCGTGGACGTCCGTCAGGCTGATGAAGGCGTAAGGCGAACCGGCCTTCTGCACGTCGGCCGCCGTCATGCGACGGGCGCCGGGCGGCGGCGGGGGCGCCGGCGTCGCCGAATAGGGCAGCGTCGTCTCCGAGGTCGATTGAAACGGCGACGGGGCCGAGGAGGGGGACGGGGAGGGCGAAGGCGACGGTCTCTCGCCCGGCCCCGGTCCCGGCTCGGCGGCGGGACGCTCAGGCGGCCGCTTCATCCGCGTGAAGCAGACTCGATTGAACGTGCCGGCGATGACCTTCTTGCCGGTGACCTTGTCCTGATAAATGTGATCGGCCAAAACTAGCGCTTGCAGCACGGGCTTGGGCATGTTGGTTCCTCTTTCGTGATTAACATTCCATCCGCGTTGTTTAGCCCCGGCGTCCACGCCGGGTCGCGGCTCTCCCGGCGAGGACGCCGGGGCTAAACGAATTATCCGACATTTTGTAAGTGTGAAATGTGTTTACATCAGCCGCCACGTTCCCGTGGCGACAACATAGATCCCCATAATCAAGTTCGTCAACACGTGGGCGGCCACGCAGTCCCAGATGTTCCGCGTCCGCAGCATCAGCCAGGTAATCATCGAGAACCAGACGGCCGCCGCCAGCCAGTTCGGGATGGGTCAGCATCGGCATGACCGTGCCCAGCACGATGGCCAACGCGCTGGCCTTGCCGAACGGCACCTTCCACCACTCGCGCTCCATGACGAACCGCATCAGCCAGCCGCGGAGGAAAAACTCCTCGATAATCGGCACCAGGGCCACGAGGCCGAAGAACCGCACGGCGAGAAAGGTCCACGCCCAGGCCGGATGGCCGGGGATCTGCTGGAAGGGGTTATAAGCCGCCCGCTCGCCGCCGACGAGCCAGCCCGCCCCGATCTCGTTCAGCAGGGGGGCGAGGTAAAGGTGTTCCCAATCGAGCAGGGCGAGGCCGATCCACAGCGGCCCGCCCACCAGTCCGGCGATGATTCCCCAACGCGTCAATCGCCAGGGGAACGCCCGATAGCCCGGCACGACGAAAATCACCGCCGCCGCGGTCAAGGCGATCTTGGCCGCGTACACCCAGGGATAATATGCGTAAGGGATGGCCAGCCCGATTGCCCCGCCGCCCGCCTTCGTGGGCGACGGCTCCAGGCCGCCGACGAGCATGAACACCAGAAACGGCAGCAGGTACGTCAACCAATGCTGCCGTTCCAGGAGCGTCTTTCGCCAGTCGTTCATCGTATAATAACCCAGGCTGAGTTGGCCGGGACAGTGCGAAACCGCCAGCGGAAATCGGGCGGCTGCGGAGTCGCCGGCGGCGTACGGTCTCCAGCATACCCGCTGACGGCGATGCGGACAACCGCTTCCCGCCACCGGTTGTGTAACCGTTCGGCGTCTCAATGCGTATAACATTGGCATAGACTCGCGGAACACGCTAAAATACGGTTCGACAATTTCCAACCTCTCGGGAGCGATACCATGCTATTTCGTCCAGGACGGGCGTTGGCCCTCGGCCTCGGTTTGGCGGCGGTTCTGTCTCTTGCGTCGTGGGCGGGCGCCCAGACGCCGGCGGCCGAAACGCACTCCGTCTCGAAGACCTACAACGACGCCCCGTTTGAATATCACATCCGGCCATCGGCCGATCGAGCCGACTTCCGCATCTATCACATTACGTATCCCTCGCCGGTGGTCACGCCGGTCAAGCAGAACAACACCGTTCCGGCCGAGTATTATGTTCCCAAAAATCTCAAGCCGGGCGTAAAATATCCGGCCGTCATCTGCCTGCACATCCTCGACGGCAACGAGGCCCTGACCGACCTGGTCTGCTCGGTGCTTGCCAAGCGGGGCATCCCGGCCCTCTCCTTCAAGCTCCCCTACTACGGCTCGCGCGGCACGCCGGGCATCGGCCCCAACGCAATGGTGGAAAACCCGAAATTGTTCCTCGGCGCGATCAAGCAATCGGGCGAGGACGTCCGCCGGACCGTCGATCTGCTCGCCTCGCGCGAAGAGATCGACCCGCAGCGGATCGGCATCACGGGCATCAGCCTCGGGGCCATCGTGGCCGCCACCGCCGCCGGGGCCGAGCCGCGCCTGTACCGGACGGGCCTGATGCTGGCCGGCGGCGACCTGCCGCAAATCATCCACCACTCCCGCGAAACCCGTCGCTCAGCCGGATGATTAAACAGCTTCCGCCGGACGAGCGCGCGGCGGTGGACAAGACGATTGCCGAGGTCGATCCGCTGAATCTGGCCCCCGGCCTGCGCGACCGGGCCCGTGCCGGCCGCGTGCTGATGCTCAACGCCGCCGAGGATGAGGTGATTCCCCGCGAATGCACCGAGAAGCTGGCCGCGGCCTTGGGAATCTCCGACCGCGTGGTCTGGTTCCCGGGTCTCGGCCACTACACGGCGATGGCCGAGCTGCCCCGGGCGTTAAAGATGATGGGCGATTTCTTTGCCCAGGATTTGCCGCATGTAGCACAGCCGCATGTAGCACAGCCGCCCTCGGCTGTGCAGAATCACCCTGGACAGCCGGGGGCGGCTGTCCCACAAGGGACGGCTGTCCCTCAACGTTCGCCCCTCGAGCAGTTGGTCGCCTTTGTGCAGCAAGCGGTCGCCATGCTGGCCGACGAGCCCGCGCCGGGCCGCTGCCATTTCGCCGACGTCGAGGTCTCGGTGACGCCGCCCAGGGGACGGCCGATCGAGGTCCAGGCCCGGCTGGTCCGCGGCGAAAAAGAACGCTTCTCGCTCCGCTGCAAAATCTCCGGCCTGGGCGAGCTGGCGATGGGGCAAAGCAGTTTCCCCTGGCTGGTCGCGGGCGGAAAGAAGGTGCTCGAAGGCACGAAAAATCCCGAGCCCGGCAGCCGCCCGTTGGGTTCCGTCGATCCCCGGCGGTTGGTCCCTCTGCGTACGCTGGCCGGAGCGGTGGGGGCGTTCGCCATGGCCCCGTACTCGCTCCTGCAGTGGATCAACGTCACGGACGATAAAGCCGCGACCGGCGATCATAAAGCCGCGACCGGTGGTCGCGTCCTGGAAAACAACACGACTGCCGCCGGCCGCACGATCGTAATCACGCCGGCCAAGGGCGTCCGCGCGAAGGGCGAAATCCGCATCTCCTTCCGCGACGACGGCACGCCCCAGTCGGCCTCGTTTGCCGTGGCGGGCCTTTCGGGAACGGTCAAGTTCCGCGGCTGGCAGGCCAACACGCCGGCGCTCGACGCCCTGTTCGCCCCGCCGGCCGATCTGCCCCGCGAGGAGGTCGAACAGGCGGACCTGCACCGCGTCTTTTCGGCGGCGATTAACTTCGGCCTGGACCGGATGTACGATGTCCGCCCGGCGTTCAGCGGCGGAAAGAGCGGCGAGCTCGCCATCGTCGCCCGCGACCCGGCCGGACACGGCCTGCTCTGCGCCAGCCAGGGCAAGTTGATCCTGATGGTCGCCGGCACGCCGCGGCAGATGGGCACGGCCCAAGGCACGCTGGTCCACGACACCGCCCGGCGTATGATCGACCGCGTCGTCTACGGCGTCGGCGGCGCCGACACGGTCCACTCGGGCCAGTGGTTTTTCGACCGCATGGCGGAAATCCGGCGGCGGACCGAGCCGCACGTCCCCCCGCGGTTTATCGAGGAGTGCGACGCCCTGGCCGCGGCGGTCGGAGTCTCGCCGCGCGACGCGCTCTACGGCAACCTCTTCCCCGAGCGGTTCCATTGCAGCGGCGTGGCGCTGAAGGGGAAGGCCACGACCGGCGGCCGCGTGCTGCACGCCCGGGTACTCGATTACATGCGCGACATCGACCTGCAAACGGCCGCCCTGGTCCAGGTCTTCATGCCCGAGGGCCGCAACGCCTGGATGAGCCTCGGCTACGCCGGGTTCGTCGGCACCGTGACCGCGATGAACGAAAAGGGGCTGGCCATCGGCGAGATCGGCGGACGCGGCGAAGGACTTTGGGACGGCATGCCCATGAGTCTGATGTTGCGCGACGTGATGGAGCGGGCCGACACGGTCGAACAGGCGCTGAAGATCATCGAAAAAACGCCCCGCACCTGCGAGTATCACTATGTCTTGAGCGACCGCTCGGGCGAATTGCGGGCGCTGCACTGCAACCCGGAAAAGGTAACGGTCCTCCGCCCGGGCGAGCAACATCCGATGCTCCCCTACGTGCCCGAGGACGTGGTCTTGATCTCCGGCGGCGATCGGGCAAAAACCCTCAGCCGGCGGATTCAGGAGAACTACGGCCGGATCGACGTGCCCAAGCTGATCGAGATCATCAAGCGGCCGGTGGCGATGGGCTCGAACCTGCACGACGCCGTGTTCATGCCGGAGACGCTGGACATGTGGTTCGCCGACGCCGGCCGGAACACGCCCGCCTGCGACGAGCCGTACGCCAAGGTGAATCTCCGCAAGTTGATCGAGTTCTACGCCGCCCACAAAGCCGCGACCGTTGGTCGCGCCGACTAAGACCCGCGTTCCCATGCTCCGCATGGGAACGCACTGCCCGGACGCTCCGCGTCCGTTGGAATGCTACAAGGGCGTTGAACGCACGGGGGCGGGAATCGTTCGCGGACGCAGAGCGTCCGACTGCGCGTTCCCATGCGGAGCATGGGAACGAGGCTTGAGAAATGCCGGCTATGCCGATTTTTCCAGCGGCGAATTGACGGCCCGCAAGAACCGGCCGCCGCTTTCGTACCAGCCGTCCTTGGTGAAGCGGCACCAACTCAGATTGATGAGGAACCCGAACCAGCGCCCCGGGCCGATCTCCAGCGAGGCGATCATGCGGCGATGGGGCAAGGGCATCTGATGGTAGAAGCCCAGCCCGTGCTGCGACAAGTGCCGGCCCACGACCACCACCGTCTCGCCGACCGGCGTGAAGCCGTCCGCGCCCACCGGTGTGAGATGGATCAGGCAGGGGAACGGATAGCGGACGTCGCGGCGGCGCTCCATCAGGTCGTTGCGCGGATACAACGCGGTCAACAAGCCCAGGACCTGGGCCTTCACCTCGTCGTCGAGACGAACGTCCGTCCGATCGAAAAAATCGAGTTGCGGCATGGTGAGTTTCATGGCTCTGCCCCGAAAAGTGGAATCGTCGCGCTTGCCGTCGGCACGGACAATCAGTCGTGGGTCAAGCGGACCTTCAAGAAGAGTAAATCAGACAAGCGCCCCGCACATAAACCCTAGGTTACGAACGGGGAGGTGTCAAATCGTTCATTTATTGACAGTCAGATAAGTAATGCGTCAGTTTAGCGGCCGACGGTACGTCGGCCAGCGGTGGAACCCGGGCCGTCGTGCCGACGGCCGCTAAACAGATGTTGCATTATTTTTCTGAACATCAATAGCCCGCCGCGAACACATAGCGAACGTTGGAGTGGCAGTTGTACTGCCACCCCCGGGTGCGGCAGTGCAACTGCCGCACCAATATCGCAGTCGTGGGGCGTTTGCCGGAAAATCGCCGAATCGCCGCGCGGATTTTTCTGATGACTTATACCCCGCCGACGTGTAGAATGCCGTAAACCAACGCCGCTAACCGCACTTTCCCCCACAATGAACCGCTCCGCCGCCGGCACGCTTAAACATACCCGTCTCTCGAAACAGCAACCCGCGAGCGAACCCCCCCGGACCGAGGCAGGGACCGTTTATGGCCGGCCGTTTTGGCTGGCCTACGCCTCGAACGCTGTGATTCTGGTGGCGATCGCTTTGCTCTTTCGCTACGCCGATTTCATCACGCTGCTGGGTGGAACCGAGTTCCATCTGGGCTGGATCGTGGGCATCGGACTGGCCGGCAGCTTTTTCACCCGTCTGTTGCTCGGCTCGTGGATCGACCGCTACGGCTCGCGGCCCCTGTGGATCGGCTCGTTGCTGCTGTTCGCCGTCTCCTGCCTGGCCCATCTGATGCTGGTCAGCTACCACGGGGCGGCCATTTACCTGCTGCGAATTTCGTACTGTTGCGCGGTGGCGGGCATCAACGGGGCCTCGATGACCTTCGTCTCCGGCCGCGGCCCCAACGCCAGAATCGCCGAACTGGTCGGCATGTTGGGGACCGCCGGCTTCCTCGGCTCGGTGCTGGGGACCCAACTCGGCGATTTCCTCCTGGGAGGCGCGGACGCCATCGGCCGGCCGCAGATCGTCGAGATGTTCGTCTTCTCCGCGGCGCTGGCCCTGCTGGCCGTCCCGCTGGCCTGGGCCGCCACCCGGGGCGAGAAGCGGTCCTCGGGCATACGGGACAGGTTGACAACCTGTCCTACGAAATCACCCTCGCTCCTCTCCGTTCTGCGGCGTCACAACCCCGGACTGATCTTGATGGTCGGCGTAGCGATGGGCATCGGACTGGGATTGCCCAGCACGTTCCTCCGCCCCTTCGCCGCCGAATTGGGCATCCCGCGGATCGGGCTGTTCTTCATGGTCTACGCCGTCACGGCCATCATTACCCGCCTCTTAACCCGCCGCTGGGCCGAACGGTTCGGGCCCCGGCCGCTGATCCTGCTCGGGCTGGCGGGACTGACGGCCAGCCTGGTCCTCTTCCTGCTGGTCGGGCGGGAATGGCAGTTGATCCTGCCCGCCGTCGGCTTCGGCTTCTCCCATGCGATCCTCTTTCCGGCCGTGGTGGCCGAGGGGAGTGCCGCGTTCCCGGCCGGCAATCGGGGAATGGCGACGCTGCTGATGCTGGCCACCTGGGACCTGGGGTTTTTGATCGGGGCCCCCGCCGCCGGAGCGACCCTGCATTTTGCCCGGCTCAGCGGACTGCCGCCGTATCCGACCATGTATCTGACCATGGCCGGGGCTGATTTCGGCGGTTTGGCTGTGGTATGCGGCCGGGACTGCTGTGGGCCAAACGGTCCGAAACGGCCGAAATCGAGGGGCAATTCAGCCTCCTGCCCCCCAAAAAATACCAACTGTCCACCCTGCCCGCCACGGAAGAATCGGTTGACATTTCCGGCAATTCGAGGTCGAATATACTAATAGAGGCCAGCGGGCCGGCCGGCGTTGGGCAAATTGTTCCCATCCCCTCTCCCACCGGGGGAGGGATGGATTAAGCCGCGTAGGTTATGCTTTAGCCTGGCGCGGCGTAGCCGCAACCAATTGTGGTCTTGGGTCTTGGGTCTTAGGTCTTGGGTCTTGGGTCTTGTGCCAAGACCTAAGACCCAAGACCTAAGACCCAAGACCGTCAAAGATTGAGGACGATTTCTCAATCCCAAAAACTAATGGCATAACGTCTTTCGCATAACGGCACGATCGACCGATTCGGTGTTATGCTGAAGCAGCGACCGATTCGGTGTTATACCATTAGACTTTAGGATTGAGGAAACATCCTCAATGTTTTTCTGGCGATAATCGGAACTTACGTCGTCACAATTGGTTGCGGCTACGCCGCGCTAGGCTGAAGCATAACCTACGTGGGTTCAGGTGAAGAGGTCATTATGAAACGGCCCGTTGTTGCGCATCTTCGTAGGACAGGTTGTCAACCTGTCCCCAGACAGGCTCGCTCGCGGACAGGTTGCCAACCTGTCCTACGTGACGGCTACACGCTGGTCGAGATTCTGGTGGCCACCACCTTGGCCCTGCTGCTGATGACGGCCGTAACGGCCATGCTCGGCCGGGTGAGCCAGAGCGTCACCGAGAGCCGCTCGGTGCTCGAGTCGGCCGACCGGCTCGGCTTGGCCCAGACCCGCTTGCAGATGGACCTGTCCGGCGTCACCGCCACGGTCTGCCCCACGCTCAAACCGGAAAACAACGAGGGGTACTTCGAGTACATCGAAGGGCCGATCGGAACCGCATTGCCAATGATCCTCCCCACTATGGTTGCCGTCAACAGCGATACCGGAAACCCCGATGCAACGGTCGGCGATTACGACGACATCCTGATGTTCACCACGCGCACCACGGGTAAGCCTTTCATAGGACGTTATCGCGACATTGTTTCCGGTAACGATGAAACGATTCAATCGAATGTGGCCGAAGTCGCATGGTTTATTCGCGGGCATACGCTTCACCGCCGCGTGTTGCTGATCGCGCCGAACGTTGCACTTCCAAATACCACTGCAAATTTTTATGCGAATTATGATATTTCGGCACGTTGGGACAGCATAAACAGCCGGATGGTTCCAAACACTTTGGGAGATCTGACCCGGCGCGAATTTCGGTTTGCGCATTGTATGAACCCAACTGATACTTTTCCATTCAGGGTCAGCCGTTGGGGCCAACTGGGGTTGCCCACGCTTCGTGAGTGTTCTGATTCTTCGTACAACATTGCAGCGGCGCCACTTCCCGGAACTCTTCCGACGAAAGCGCACATTGATTTCTGGTCAAACAACACATCTGCTTCAGCGTCCGATAATCTGCCTTGGTCTGATTATGTTGTTGGCAATGGTGTCCGCATGTCAGACGATGTGATTCTGACCAACGTGATCGGATTCGACGTGAAGGCGTGGGATCCGGTGCAAGGTGCATACGTTGATCTCGGATATCAAGGCGTACTACCTCCCAACTCGCCCACTAATCTGCGATCCTTAAATCATTTGGGGCAAACATTGGGTGTTTCAAACGACATTGCCCGGGTCTACGACACTTGGTCGACCACCAATTACGGCACTACTTGGAACAATGGCATCGACGATGGAGGGGATCCCGGCATCGTTGACGACGATAACGAAAAGTCCAATCCGCCGCCGTATCCGATTCCGTTGCGGGGCATTCAGGTGAAGATTCGGGTTTTCGAGCCGGACAGCAAGCAGATTCGCGAAGTGACCGTCGAGCAGGACTTCCTGCCCCGGTAGCCGGCCGTTTGCGTCTTATCTCGGATTCTCTGGCGGGACAAGCGGCTCGATCTTCACAAGCAAATCGGGAATATCCCGGTCCACGACTTCCCAGACCTTTTCCGGAATGATGCGGAAATACTCGTGGACGAGCACATGACGCATCCCCACTATTTCCTTCCAGGGAATATCGGGGTGCGATTGACGAAAGTCGGTCGAAATTTTGCGGGCAGCCTCGCCGATGATCTGAATCAAACGCAAGACGGCATGTTGCAGGACTTCATTGGTCTGAAAACCGCTTTCGTCGACTTCCGCAGTGAACGCGCGAATTTTGCGGGCCGCCAACAGAATATCGAGCAGATAGGCCTCATCCCGCCACATAGACCGGCTCCGCGGATTCCAGAATGTGTCGGCGGCGGATGTAATTCTCGCTCTGCTCGACCGACTGCCGTTCGACGAGATCGACGCGACGCCCCAAAATTGCGGCCAACTCCTCCGACATGCGCACGAAATCGAGCAGTCCCCAACGCGTTCCCGGCGCAAACTCACCAATACGTCCACGTCGCTGTCCGGGCGAAAATCGTCGCGCAAGACGGAACCGAAGAAAGACAACTTCTCGATGCGGTGTTTCCGGCAAAACTCCGCGATTCGTTCGCCGTCAATCGGGATGCGTCTGTTCATGTTGCTTTCCTATCGACACCTAGTTTACTCATCTTTCCGTAATTGTGGCAATAACCCTCCAAATCCCCCATCAGTCCGGGCGATCTTGCCGGCCAACTGTCCAAAAATCCCCAAACCTCGAAAAAACAAGGCCCTTTCGCATTTCGGCGGCGGCCGCGACCGGAGCAACCACAACGGGTGGCAGGTAGCGCAAATCCTCTTTCCTCAAGGGCTTATAAAAACTCCTGAAGAAACGGTTGACCTATGTGAAGAAATCGTTAAACTTGACCGATCTCGACTGTATATTGTGGTCTCTCCGGCGCGAGATACAATATATGGTAGGAAGGATTCTCACATCTAATCCTAACGGAATAAGGAATCTAGTCATGGAACAACAGATTAGCGAGACCATTGAGGCATCCGTCACGACGGCAGACGCCCCGGCCCAGAAGACCACGAAAGCGAAAATGCCCAGCGAAGGACTGCATATTCCGGCCACGTTTTGCCCCGAGGGCCCCACCGACCCATTCTCCACGGTGGAGTGGGACCTGCGAACCGCCACCATCAAGGGCGAGGGGGGCGAGGTCATATTCGAGCAGCACGATTGCGAAATCCCCTCGGACTGGAGCCAGTTGGCCACCAACGTCGTGGCCAACAAGTATCTCTACGGCGAACTCGGCTCGGACGAGCGCGAGAAGGGTGTCCGCCAACTGATCCACCGCGTTTCCCGCACGATCGCCGACTGGGGCATTGCGGACGGCTACTTCGCCACGCCGGCCGACGGCGAGCGGTTCTACCGCGACCTGACCTGGCTCTGCGTGCACCAGCACGCGGCCTTCAATTCGCCCGTCTGGTTCAACGTGGGCCTGTTCCATCAGTACGGCGTGACGGGGGCCAAGTGCAACTGGCACTGGGACCGCGAGACCGGCGAAGTGGTCCAGCCCGAGAACCCGTACGAATTTCCCCAGGCCTCGGCCTGTTTCATCCAGAGCGTGCGGGACAACATGGAAGACATCATGGAGCTGGCCCGCAGCGAAGCGATGCTCTTCAAGTTCGGCTCGGGGACGGGCACGGACGTTTCCTCGTTGCGCTCGCACCGCGAGAAGCTCTCGGGCGGAGGAAAGCCGTCCGGCCCGCTCTCGTTCATGCGGGTCTACGACCAGATCGCGGCGGTGGTGAAAAGCGGGGGCAAGACCCGCCGGGCCGCCAAAATGCAGTCCATCAAGGACTGGCATCCCGACGTGATGGAGTTCATCGAGAGCAAGAGCCGCGAGGAGCGGAAAGTCCGCACGCTGGTTGAAGAGGGCTACGATCCGCAAGAGGCCTACGACTCGGTGCTCTTTCAGAACGCCAATTTCTCGGTCCGGGTGAGCGACGAGTTCATGCGCGCGGTGGAGACCGATCGGCCCTGGACGACCCACTGGGTGACCGAGCCGAGCAAGTCGGGCCCGACCTACCCGGCGCGGGAGATGTTTGGCAAAATCTCCGCCTCGGCGTGGTGCTGCGGCGATCCCGGCGCGCAGTACGACACGACGATCAACCGCTGGCACACCTGCCCGAACTCGGGGCGCATCAACGCCAGTAACCCCTGTTCGGAGTACATGTTCCTCGACGACTCGGCCTGCAATCTGGCGAGCATCAACCTGATGAAGTTCCGCCTCGAGGACGGCACGTTCGATTATCGGCGGTTCCAGGCGGCCTGCCGGGTGGTGTTCATCGCCCAGGAGATTCTGGTCGATCACGCCAATTATCCGACCAGGCCGATCGCCTGGAACAGCCATCGCTTCCGGCCGCTCGGGTTGGGCTACTCGAACTTGGGGAGCCTGATCATGTCGGCCGGGCTGCCCTACGATTCGGACGAGGCCCGCGGACTGTGCGGGGCGATCACGGCCTTGCTGCACGGGGCCGCCTATCTGACCAGCACCGAGTTGGCCGAGGTCGTCGGGCCCTTCGAGGAATACGAGAAGAACCGCGAGCCGATGATGCGGGTGATGGAGATGCACTGGGAGCGGGTCGACGACATCGTCTCCTGCCCGAAGTATCTGCAAGAGGCCGCCCGCGACCTGTGGGACAAGGTCCTGGCCCACGGCAAGCGGTTCGGCTTCCGCAACGCCCAGGCGACGGTGCTCGCCCCCACCGGCACGATCAGCTTCATGATGGACTGCGACACGACGGGCATCGAGCCGGACATCGCGCTGGTGAAGTACAAGCAGTTGGCCGGCGGCGGGATGTTGAAGATCGTCAACCAGACCGTGCTGCCCGCGCTGCGGAGCCTCGGCTACAGCGAAGAGCAGATCGGCGCCATCGAGACTTACATCGACCAGCACGACACGATCGAGGGCGCGCCGGAGTTGAAGCCGGAACACCTGCCGATCTTCGATTGCGCGTTCCCGCCGCGGAACGGGCGGCGGTCGATCTCCTGGCGGGCGCACATCCGCATGATGGCCGCGGCCCAGCCGTTCGTCTCGGGGGCTATCTCGAAGACGGTGAACATGCCCCGGGAGAGCACGCCCGAGGACGTGGCCGACGCCTACATGGAAGGCTGGCGGCTGGGATTGAAGGCGCTGGCCATCTACCGCGACGGCTCGAAAGAGGTGCAGCCGCTGTCGACCAAGTCCAAGGCGGGCAAGGCGGCCGAAAAGCTGCTGGCCGCCCCGCGCCGCGAGCGGCTTCCCGACACCCGGCAGTCGATCACCCACAAGTTCAACGTCTCCGGTCACGAGGGCTACATCACCGTGGGGTTGTATCCCGACGGCCGGCCCGGCGAACTGTTCATCACCATGGCCAAGGAGGGGAGCACGATCGGCGGACTGATGGACTGCTTCGGCACGGCCGTGTCGATGAGTCTGCAATACGGGGTGCCGCTGGAGGTGTACGTGAACAAGTTTTCGCACACCCGTTTCGAGCCGATGGGCTTCACGAAGAACCCGGACATCAAAATCGCCAAGAGTCTGGTGGATTACATTTTCCGCTGGCTGGGGATTACGTTCCTGCCGGGCTATCGGGAGGCGAGCAAGCTGGCGCCGCCGGCGCCGGGCGAGGCGCCGGCCGCGGAGTCGGGAGAGGGGGAACCGGAGCCGCGGCCCGCCGCCACGACGGCCGGCGGGCCAAACGCGGCCCAGGGATCGGCCAAAGACCCGCTCGCCCCAAACGGCTCGGCCCCCGCGGCGGGCAACGGCCGGCACGGACCAAAATCCGCGCAGAAGCGGAACGGCTCGACGGTCGGCGCGGCGGCCTTGGAACGCATGGCCGCCACGGCATTGGTCGAATCGGCCCGGGGAGAACAATCGCGCAGCGAACTGTACGCCTCCTTCCAGACCGACGCCCCGTCCTGCGACAACTGCGGCTCGATCACCGTCCGTTGCGGCAACTGCTACCTCTGCTACAATTGCGGCACCAGCATGGGCTGCTCGTAGTTTTGATTGCGGAAACGCCCCGCGACAGCGGTCGCGGGGGGCTATGGTGGCGATTCTCCCCACCGCCGGTCGCGGCCGGCGGGCGCTTTCACGACTTTGGGGGGGTAGTCATCTTTTCCGCGATGTCTTCATCCCGACAAAAGACGCGGCCTTATTCCGGACGATAATAATTCAAGGTTGCTGGCGGTGGTTTTCTTGTGGTCCGGATAATGTACCGAAAAATGTCTGTAGAACTAGACCCTTTGATCCTGAAATTGATCGAGAAGTTGCGCGACGCCGATCCGATTACCCGCCGTAATGCCGCCGGCGCGCTGCGATTGCAGGGGGCTCGGGCGGCGGCGGCGATCCCGGCCATTTCCCGGTTGCTCGACGACCAGGACCTGCGCGTCCGCAAAGAGGCGGAGCGGGCGGTTTCCCACCTCAGGATGGCGGCGGCATAGCGTCGGGTGGCACTAGCCCGGATTATTCATGGGCCAGGCGCATGGCGCAGAGTGCGAGACACTAGCCCGAAGCGCAAGCGAGGGCAACTCGTTGTCCCACCCTCGCTTGCGCTTCGGCTAGCCCGGATTATTCATAAACACGAAGGAACATTGTCATTCTGAGCGCAGCGAAGAATCTGGGCTGTTTGCGGCGCATCGGAGATCCTTCGCTGCGCTCAGGATGACGTTTATGAATAATCCGGGCTAGTGTTTCCACATGAATAATCCCGGCTAGCGTCATGTTGGGGTGGCAGTTGTACTGCCACCACGTGACTGAGCGCTAAAACAGGGGTGGCAGTACAACTGCCACCCCAACCTGACTCTCTAGGCCGAAGTGCCGTCGGCCGCTGAACGGGTATTCGCCCCGCGCGGGTGCCACTGCTGGCTTGTCCAGCAGTGCCCCCTGAATTGCAGGACCAGCTTACGCCGTTCTTCGCACTGCTGGACAAGCCAGCAGTGGCACCCATCAAGTCCCCACCCGAAAGCATCACTTGCCAATCTTCCGCGGCAGTTGTAGACTATACTGATGACGGTGGTTGCCGTTTCTTTCTTTGGGAATCGCGGCCGCGGTCACTAGCGGACTGAAATCGGGTCAGTCCACTGTGCGGCGTTGCTAATGGGCAAGCGGCGTCGCTTCGGCGTTCGGACGTTCTCGTTGGCCGAACGTGGAAAGCTGGTCGACCGAGTGCGTGCATCATCTTTTTTTCTTCCGTTTCTTTGCGGTTCGCGGCGTTGCGCGAATCTAGGAGCCCGTTATCATGAGCATTGGACACTGCGCGATGACTGAGACTGGGCTGCCTCCGGAAGTGGCGATTCCGCCGGCTGAGGCCCAGCCCTTGCAGCGGGTTGGCGTTGGTGCGCCGGCTGCAAGGCATTTCGCGCCGCACGGTGGCGCGTCGATTGAACCTCGATATCGAGCAAGTGCGCGAGCAGGAGCAGACCGGTTGCGATCTGCCGCTGAGCGCGCTGTACGCCTGGCAGAAGGCGCTGGAAGTGCCGATCGCCGAACTGCTGGTCGAAGCGGACGGCGCGCTGGCCTCGCCCGTGCTCGAACGTTCCCGTTTGGTGCGGTTGATGAAAACCGTGCTGGCGATCCGCGAGCACTCGAAGCAGGAATCGATCCGCCGCATGGCGGAGACGATGATCGGGCAACTGATCGAGATCATGCCCGAGCTGGCCGAGGTCGGCCCCTGGCACGCCGTGGGCCGGCGGCGGCGGCTGAGCGAGTTGGGCGTAGCCGCTCATCGGCGATTGTCCGACGACGTGTTCATCGACCGGGAGAGTTAGCGGACCGTTGCAAGAGTGTTAACGTGCTGATAGAGTTGTAGGAGGCGGCTCCTGTCGCCGATTGAAGTACGAACAGCACGCGGCAATCGGCGACGGGAGTCGCCTCCTACAAATGGGTTCGTCTTTTCAATTGATCTTGTTTCCCGGCCTGGGCGCCGACCAGCGGCTGTTGGAGCCGCAGCGGCGGGCGTTCCCGCAATTGATCGTGCCGCCCTGGATTCCGCCGCGGCGGAAGGAATCGCTGTCCGACTACGCTGCTCGGATGGCGGAGAGCATCGCCCCGTCGCCGGAAACGCCGCTGGTGTTGGGCGGGGTCTCGTTCGGCGGCATGTTGGCCTACGAGATGGCGTGTCAACTGTCGCGTGCAAGGGGGCAGTCCTCTTTTCCTCCGCCAGCCGCAGTGGTGCTGATCGCCAGTTGCCGCACGAGCCGGGCGATTCGTCCGATGTTTCGTGCCGGCGGCCGATTGCTTTCGCCGCTGCCCGCGGCAGTTTGGAATGTGCCGAAGCTGCTGGCCGGGCAGGCGATGCGGTTGCGGCGCGGACTACCTGGTGGCCAGCGCGAGTTGCTGGTCGAGATGTTGAAGGACAGAGACTGCCTTTTCATGCACTGGGTAATTCAGGCGATTCTCGCTTGGCGGCCGACGCCGCTGGAGAGAATCCCCATCCGTCAAATTCACGGCGCACGCGATCCGGTGATTCCCGCCCGCCGCGTCGAGGCCGACGAGTACATCCCCGGCGGTTCGCATCTGATAAACGTCACCCACGCGGATCGAGTCAATGCCTTCATTGCCGAGGCGGCGGTGCTCTAGCAACCAACCTTTATGCCCGAGGTTGCGGACTTATGGAGGAAGGCCGGCATTGATGCTGCCCGGGAGAGGGGTATAATATGTTAGGCGGACGGAGGTAGCCGTGTTTCAGCAATCGGAGAGGAGATTTCATCATGTTGCCAGTAAAAGCCGTATATGATAATGGATATTTGACATTTCCAGAAGGATCGACTCCCGAAGGTCGGATGGAGGTCGTGGTGGTTTTTCCGGAAAACGAAGAGACGCCTCCCGTGCGAGATAAAGATGCCGGCAAACGGTTCGTAAAAAAGTGGTCCGGTGTGCTTCAGGGCGCAGATATTGAGGGATGGAAGGAGCAGAGAATTGCGGATCTGGAGAAGAAACACCAATGAGGATTCTGCTCGACACAAATGTTGTCCTCAACATAGCCCTAAAGAGACTGCCCCATTACACGGCTGCTGCTCGGATTATTGAAGCATCCGATTTCAATCGGACGCATGAATTCATCACAGCCTCTATGGCAACGGACATCTATTATATTCTTCGCAAGTTGAAAGGTCGTGAGTTTGCCATTACATTTCTCACAGATCTGATTAGTATGGTGGATGTCCGCCAAGTCGATAAGAGAATTCTCCTGGATGCGCTGGCCTCGCAGATCGTCGACTTTGAGGATGCCGTTCAAAATGCCGCCGCCGTTTCCGGCCGCATCGAGATAATTGTCACCCGCAACAAGGCGGATTTTGGCAACTCAACACTGATAGTAATGACTCCCGAGGAATTCGTGGCGGCCCATCTCGTATGATCATCACCATTGACGGACCCGCCGGCGCCGGGAAGAGCACGGTCGCTCGGGCCTTGGCGCGGCGGCTGAACTTCCGCTTCCTCGACACGGGGGCAATGTATCGGGCGGTGGCCCTGGCCGCGCTGCGGCGCGGATACGATTGGGACCTGCCGGACGATCTGGCCCGGCTGGCCCGCAAGCTGACGATTGCCGTCGACGGTGATCGGATCATCGTCGACGGCGAGGACGTGAGCGAGGCCGTGCGGAGCACGGAGGTGACGGCGGTGACGCGCTACGCCGCCGACAACCCGCTGGTCCGCGCAGCATCTGGTCGAATTGCAGCGCCGGCTGGCCGGCGGGGACGACATCGTCGTCGAGGGGCGCGATCAGGGGACGGTGGCCTTCCCGGCAGCCGAGTGCAAGATCTACCTCACCGCCGGGGCCGAGGAGCGCGCCCGGCGCCGGCTCGGCGACCTGCAAGCGCAAGGCGAGCCGGTGACGTTCGAGGAAGTGCTGGCGGCCCAGCGGCGGCGCGACTGGGAAGACGCCTCGCGGCCGGTCGGTCCGCTGCGGCCCGCCCCGGACGCCGTCGAGGTTTGCACGGACGGCATGACTTTCGGGCAGGTGGTGGATAGGCTGGAGGAAATTGCCCGAGAAACATGCCGAATGTCGAAAGTCAAATGACGACGGAATGACGAAAATCGAACGTCGAAACACACGCATTCACCGTTTAGCGGCCGTTTAAATACAACTTCGGTATTTTTGTCGGCGGGCGGCCCTCACCCCCGGCCCCTCTCCCAAAGGGAGAGGGGAGTTATTATTGGCCGTCAGTTTGGGCTTCCCTATTCGCCACCGGTCATTTAGGATTCGTGATTCGTCTTTCCTTCGTCATTTGACTTTCGACATTCCCCCCCTTATGTCCCAACGATCCCTTTCCAGCCGCTTGTGGTACGATTTTCTCCGCTATCTGCTGCGGGTGAGCGCGGTGTTGATTTATCGGATTCGCTTCACCGGCCGCGAGAACATCCCCCTGACCGGAGGCGTGCTGCTGGTTTCCAACCATCAAAGCCATCTCGATCCGCCGCTGGTGGGCATCGGCGTTACGCGGCGGATGAACTTTCTCGCCCGGCAGTCGCTGTTCCACTTTGCCCCGTTCCGTTGGCTGATAAACTCGCTGGACGCGATTCCCTTGGACCGGCAAGGGATCGGCATAAGCGGGATGAAGGAATCGTTGCGGCGGCTGAAGCGGGGCGAGATGTTGATGATTTTTCCCGAGGGGACCCGGTCGCACGACGGGCGGATCGGGCGGTTCATGCCCGGCTTCACCGCCCTGGCGGTCCGCTCGGCGCGGCCATCCAGCCGGCGGCGATCGACGGGGCGTTTCAAGCCTGGCCGCGGTCCCGGACGTTTCCCCGGCTGGGCAGAATCCGCGTCCATTACGGCCAGCCGATCCTCCCGGACGAGATCGCCGCCCTCGACGAAACGGAATTGCTGGTGGAAGTCGAACGGCGCGTGCACGAGTGTTTCGCCCGCTGTCGATAATTCGCGAATGTAGGACAGGTTGCCAACCTGTCCTAGGGCCGGGCGGCACCGGCATTTTGCCAGTCCTCGGGCGAAGCGGCGGCGAGACGCCAGTGCCACCCAACTTTAAGGATCGGCAAATTAATAACTGTCGCATTTCAGAAGGGGACAGTCCCATTTTCGTCGAACGAAAATTGGGACAGTCCCCCACTTATTGATTCGCCGGCCCTAATGGCCCGGTAAACGCCGGGAATTGGCAAGGTCGGATTTCTCCCGTCGAGAATCAGGGATGGTTCCCTATCAAATCGGCCTCGGATTCGGGCGACGAACGCGAATTGTCGGGCCGAAGCACCCGAAGTAGCCGCCGCGAGCCCCGCCCGGATTGGTGGGGCGCGGTTGTATTCTGCTGGCAACAATTTGCATTGCTGGGTACACTATTGATAGTGGAAAGTTTCTATTCTTCAGTGCGTTTCAGTGCATTTCGCAAGGGTTGGGCCGATGGCGATTCCCGTTCGCTGTGCTGAGTGCGGTACGACGATGAAAGTCGCCGACCAATATGCCGGCAAGAAGGGGACATGCCCTAAATGCGGCGGTGCGGTGCAGGTGCCGAAGATCGCACAGGTGATCGCGCCTGAAGCGTCGGCCGTCCAGCGATCCGCTCCGGCCCTAACGCCAACCCCTGCTCCGGCAAATGTTTTGCCGCTGGTTCGGCCGGCGCCGCAGGGCGAGAAATCGACCGCGCCGCCACCCTGGGTTTGGGTGGCCGGCAGCGGCGCGGTGGCCGTGGTGATTTTATTGCTGGTGGGATTCGTGAGGCGAGAGCC
This sequence comes from uncultured Planctomycetota bacterium, assembly GCA_963733145.1. Classification (GTDB taxonomy): domain Bacteria; phylum Planctomycetota; class Planctomycetia; order Pirellulales; family Thermoguttaceae; genus JAHIKV01. Next base: position 68,795 of record CAVTCJ010000002.1, read on the forward strand.
TGCCGACTCGATCGTCTCTCGCCCAAGTTCGACGGCCTCGCTCCCGCGACGCGCGGGCGAGAACAACGCGTCCGAAGAACCGGCGTCCGCCGAGTACGCGCAGGCGTCAAATCGCACTTCGCCGCGGGGAAGCCTGGTTCCCGTCACGGCTTCCATGGAGCCTATTTCAAACCGCGGGCCGAAGGTCGCCAAAACCATCGAGGAGGTCGCCAACGCCGTTGTCAAGTTCGAGATGCCGCAACCGGACGGCGGAATGATAACCGGCACCGGTTTTCTGATCGACTCGCGCGGCTGGGTCGCCACAAACTACCACGTCGTGTCGAGGGCCTCCACCGCCGCGCGGGTGAAACTGAAAGACGGCCGGAAAATTGAAGTCGAGGGCGTTGTCGCCCTGTCCCCCGAGCGGGATTTGGCCATCGTCAAGCTCAAGGAAATGCCCTCGGAGGCGATGCTCCTGGACATCGGCTACACGGACACGCCCAAGGACGGCATCCGGGTGTACGCCTACGGTCATCCGCTGAACAACGAGTTTTCGCTGGTCGAAGGCATAGTCAGCCGCGTATTGACCACTGCGGCTCTTGAGGCCGAACAGCCGGACAAGAGCAACGTGTTGACCAAGCTCCACGCCCCGGCCGACCAGTTGTGGATTCAAACCGACGCCACGGTCTCGCAGGGGAACAGCGGCGGCCCTCTGTTGGACTCGGACTGCCGCGTAATCGGCGTCAACACCTTCGCCAATCTCGACGCGCGATTCGGCTTTGCCAGCCACGTGAAATATCTCAAGGCCCTGGCCGACCGGGCTTCGGGAGGAGCGACGCCGCTCAAAGAGCCGTCGGAGCTCGAGCCGGCTGAAAAGCCCGCCCCCAGCTACCTCCCCAACCAGCCGAAGGGATTCAGCTTTTCCAAGGCTGACATGCAACGCTTGTTCGACGCCGCGGGGACCTTCAACTGGAAACCCGACAACGAAAAACAGTATAAAAAGATGGCCTTCCTGGCCTTGCTGATGACGGTCTGCAAACAACCCAACGACAAGGACGTCCCCTTCCAGATGTCCGATTTCACCGATCAACTCTTCCAGCAGATGAAGGTCATCCCGTGGACCGACGAGCACGTCAAGGCGATCAACCGCTTTGCCAAAGAGTCGCTCAAACCGGGGCACGGCATTGTGTTTGCCGGCTCGGTAATGGCGCACGTTACCGACGAGGCGTCGGGAAACGTCATCGGCATCATTGTCCGTGCGCCCGAGTTTTCGGACTTGTTTTTCATTCCCGTCGACAATAATTCCCTGACGCCGTCGCCGAATAGCAAGCTGATGGTTTTCGGCGTAGTTCTGCCTCAAACCAAGGTAGCCAAGCTCAACAATTCCGACGTGCGGACGCTCCGCTTCGTCCTCTCGCACCATCTGTTGTCGCTGTAGGGGTGCGACTCTGTTCGGCACACGGCAAAATCGACGATGGTCACTGCCGGCGTGTCGGAACGCGCGGGAATCAGGCCATTGATTGATTTTCAGATAAATAATGTCGGACTGGTGAAGCGCCCCGCGACTGCGGTCGCGGGGGAAGTTGCGGCGTGTTCCATTCCACCCCGCCGGACGCAGCCGGCGGGCGTTTTACCGGCATTACGCTTCTGAGAAGCAACAAATCGCAAATGACGCCGGACAAATTTCGATACGGCCTCGCTGAATCCCAATCGGCAGTTCGCTTACTCACCCCATCTTCTCCAGGTTAGCGGAAAACCGCTTCCGTAGATCATCTGCCATTGACGGCGAGGGCGGTCCCCGGGTATTCTCCGCCCCCTCCTAATCGTGAGGGAGCGCGGGCACGGAAGATGCCGCGCCTAGATTTCTCTGAGATACCCATTACGTGCTACTCATCCGACGTTAGAACCGAGCATGGAACAACCCACAATAACGCAGTCCGTCGAGTCTGAAAGCGGGGATCATCCCAATGTTCAGTTTGTGCATTCCATATTGCGGATGGTGCTGGCGGTTCGCTATCGCAAGAATTTGGTGGCGGCCGTAATGACGGGGGCGGTGCTGTTGGGCGGTTTGTATTACGCCACCGCGACGCGCCGCTACTCGGCAAAATCCGCCCTGCTGATCACGCAGTTGCACCCCGATCGGCTCGATACGTCAATCACCAACGACGAGTCGGTGCGGCAGAATACCATGCCGACTTTCGAGAACATCGCCCGCAGCGCCGCCGTTGTCGAGGGCGCGTTGAAGACCCTTCCCAGGACCGACCTCATCGACATGGCCGAGGCGCCCCGCGGCAAGTGGGTTAACCGTCTGAAAGCGAACATCTCCGCCAAGGCGATTCGCTCCACCAACGTTTTGGAGGTGAGCTATACCTCCCAAGATCCGCAGGCGGCGGTAAACGTGGTCCGCGCGCTGGTTCAGTCGTTCATCGAGTTCATCGATCGCAATCAGCGCGGAACGGCCGGCGAACTGATTCGGACGTTGACCAAGGAGCGGGAAAAGTTGGGCGAAAAACTCACCCGCAAACGAGAGGAATTGCTGCAAGCCCGCCGTCAATTCTCCGACATGGACGTCGGCAACGACAAGACCTTGCATCCGATGGTGAAGCGGGCGGTGGACTTCAACGACGCCCTGATCGAAGCCCAGAAAAAACGCATCGAATACGAAGCCCTCCTGGCCAGCGTTCAGTCGGCAATCGCCAACAACGAAGACCTCGGCCAATATCTGATGTCGGTCGGAGACGCCGTCGGACGGGAAATGCTGCTGAACAGCCTGGGACTGGGAAATCAGGACTCATACACCCTCGCCAGCCTGGAACGAAGCCTGCTCGACGACCGCTCCGAATTGATGACGGTGCAACAAAATCTCGGGCCAAACCACCCCGAGGTCATCGCGCTGACCGAACGAATCCGCATGACCGAGCAGTATCTTGCCTCTTCGCAGCAAAGGATCGACCAGCGGTTGGGCGAATTGAAAAAAAGCCAATTGGGTCCGTGGCTGGTGGGGATCGTGAGGCAAAAGCGGGATGAAGCGTTGCGCCGGAAAAAATCCTCAACGCCTCCTTCGAGCAGGCCCGCAACGAGGCCATCAGTCTCAGCGGCCAATTGGCGCATCTCGAATTGCTCGATCACGACGTAAAACGAATGACCGACATGGACACGGCGCTGTTCAATCAAATTGCCTCGCTCGATCTGAAGCAAAACGGGCAGGACGTGCGGATTACGCCCACCGAACCGCCGGTCATAAACACCACTCCCGTCTCCCCCCGGCTCGGCATGGTGGTCGTGCTGACGGTCCTCGGCGGACTGGGGCTGTCGTTGGGGCTGGTCACGCTGCTGGACGCTTTGGACGACCGCTTCCGCTCGATCGAAGAACTGCAAAGCCGGTTGGGACTGCCGCTCTTGACGATGGTCCATCAATTGGAGGCGCCGGAGAGCGTCGGGCCCAGGGCTCTGGTCGCGCACGCCGACCCCACCTCGACCGCCAGCGAGTCCTTCCGCACCCTGCGGACCGCCTTGACCTTGACCCACACCGACGCCCGGCACATAGTCGTCACCAGCGCCGAGCCGAGCGACGGCAAGACGACCGTCTTGGCCAACCTGGCCGTCTGCTACGCCCAGGCCGACAAGCGGACGCTGCTGATCGACGCCGATCTGCGGCGCCCGGGGCTGACCAACCTGATGGACATGCGCGGCCCGCACGGACTGAGCGAAATCCTCCGTTCGGAGCAGGACATCGGGCAAATGGCGAAACTCCACATCCGCCGCTCCGGCATCGAGGGGTTGGACATCATCCCCTCCGGCCCGCGGCCGACGGATCCGGCCGAACTGCTCGGCAGCGCGCGGTTCTCGCAGTTGCTGGCCTGGGCGGAAACGGTCTACGACCAAATCCTGATCGACAGCCCGCCCACCTTGGCCACCACCGACACGGCAATCATCGGACGGCTGGTCGACGGAGTGATCCTCGTCGTGCAACCGGTGAAGAACCGCCGCCGATTGGTGACCCGCGTCGTTGAACGGCTCGAAATGATGAAGATTCCATTGTTGGGGTTGGTCGTCAACAGGACCGGTTCCGGCGAGGATATCGGTTACTACGGCTATCACAACTACGGATACGGCTATGGATACGGCTACAACGAGGAATACGGCCGGGACGAGTCGGCGGAAACGCCGGAGACCGCGGCCGGGGATGAGAATCCGCGCTTTACGGACGGAACAGGGCGAGACCGAGGCGATGACGGGGATTCAAAGACCCTCCTCGTGCCAAGACGCGTGGCCTGAAGCAATTGGGGCAAATCATGAACCATGACTGCAACCGTCCGAAGAGCGTCTATTGGCGCCAACACCTCCACCTGCTTACCGAATTATTGCTTCTGCCGTGCTTTGTCGGCATCTACTTCCTGAGTTATTGGCTCCGCTTCGAGAGCCCCTTGAGCGAACACGCGCTGGCCCTGTTTCACGCCACGGTCGGCTGGGTGGTGGCGGCCAAACTTGCCTGGTTCGTCGGTTTGAGGGCCTGCCGGGGTTGGAGCCGCTCGGTCACGTTTTACGACTTGCTCGTTCTGCTCCGCGCGGCCACCGCCGGGCTGGTCACGATCGTCATGATCCAGTTCCTGCTGATTCCGCAGCCCCTCATTCCGCGCAGCGTGTTCCTCTTGGACTGGGGCGCGACGATCTTCGTGCTGGGGGGAGCGCGGTCCATGATGCGCGGCGTCCGCGAAATGCGCTGGTCGCTGTTTTCCACTTCCAACCGCGTGCGGGTGCTGATCGCCGGGGCCGGCGACATGGGGGCCTCGATGTTGCGGATGATCCGCCGCATCGACCGGCCCAGCTATCACGTCGTGGGCTTCATCGACGACAGCCCGACGTTGACCGGAACCCGCATCGAAGGCGTACCGGTGGTCGGCGATTGCAGCCGCGCGGAGCAACTCGTCGATCGCCTCAGGATACAACAAATTCTGGTCATGCAGGGCGAGCTGGCCGGCGCACGGCTCCGCACGCTGGCCGAAGAGGTCCGCCACGGCGGCTGCGAAATCCGCGTCTTGCCCAACTACCGGCAGTTGATCGAAGGGACCGTTACCGTGCAGCCCCGCCCGATCTCGATCGAAGACCTCTTGCAGCGCGAGCCGGTGCGCTTGGACATCGAGGACATCCGCGAGTGGATCGACGGGCGGGTAATCCTGGTCACCGGCAGCGCCGGCAGCATCGGCTCGGAAATCTGCCGCCAATTGCTGCAGTTCTCCCCCAGCGGCTCGCGCTGGTCGATCGCTCGGAGACCGGCCAATTCTTCCTGGAGCGCGAATTGCAGGCCCTGGCCGGCGACAAGCAGATCGACGTGTGCATCGCCGACGTGCTCGACGAGCATCGCATGCGGCGCATCATGATGCAATACCGGCCGCACGTGATCTTCCACGCCGCCGCCTACAAACACGTCCCCCTGATGGAACGCCATCCCCAGGAAGCGGTCAACAACATCGTCCAGGCCACCCGGCGGCTGGCCGACCTGGCCCGCGATTTCCGGCTCGAATCGCTGGTCATGATCTCCACGGACAAGGCCGTCAACCCGACCAGCGTGATGGGGGCCTGCAAACGCGTCGCCGAACTCTACGTGCAGTCGATGGCCGGCCGGTCGTCCTGCCGCTTCGTCACCGTGCGCTTCGGAAACGTGCTCGATTCGGCCGGCAGCGTGGTGCCGCTGTTCCGTCAGCAAATCGCCGCCGGCGGACCGGTCACCGTCACCGATCCCGAGATGCGCCGCTACTTCATGACCATTCCCGAAGCCTCGCGGTTGGTGATCCAGGCCGGCGCCATCGGTCAAAGCGGACAGATTCTGCTCTTGGACATGGGCCAGCCGGTGCGGGTCGTCGATCTGGCCGCGGACATGATCCGGCTTTCCGGACTGCGGGTCGGCGAGGACATCGAGATTGAGTTCGTCGGCCTGCGCCCCGGCGAAAAACTGTTCGAGGAATTGAACGTCCCCGGCGAGGAATTGCTGCCCACCTCTCATCCGAAGATCATCGTGGCCGATCACAAGCCGCCGCTGATCGACGACTTGGACGCCGCCATCGACGAACTGGAGCGCCTGGCCCGCTCGGAACCGGAAAAAATCACCGACCTCCTGCAACACATCGTATACGGCTATCGCCAAGATCAGCGCCGGTCCACTTCCATCCCCAACCGCATCGCGGCGTGATACCTCGTTTTTTGCCGGTTGTTCTATAGCCGCGAAGCGGCGACAGTTTGTAGCCAGGGGTGTCAACCCCTGGAAACAGAGAACGCACATCATCGGAAAGCCCCGCAAGGGGCGGCAGTAGCTCTGCCGCCGCTTCGCGGCTCTGAATGGCGCCGGCGATCGTTTCCCAGGGGCTCACGCCCCTGGCTATCGACGGCCGTCCCTTCGGGACTTAAAATCCGCCGGCGTTCGTCTTCCAGGAGTTCTCACCCCCGGCTATCGACGGCCGTCCCTTCGGGACTGGAGAGCCGCCGTTCATCGCTGCACGGCTTGAAATCCCCGCCAAATCCGTGATAATCTCAACTTGCCATTATCCGCCAACGGACATGGGAGCCTCACCAATGAACCTGACGATTTGCCGGGACGCAAAGGAAATGGGACGGCGGGCCGCGGCCGACGCGGCGGAGCGAATCCGCACGGCCATTCACGACCGCGGCCGGGCCAATATCATCGTCGCCACCGGGGCCTCGCAGTTCGAGGTCTTCGCGGCCCTGGTCGAGGCCAAGGGGATCGACTGGCCGAAGGTCGTCGGCTTTCACCTGGACGAGTATCTCGGCCTGCCGATGACCCATCCCGCCTCGTTCCGCCGCTATCTCAAGGAACGGCTGGTCGATCGCGTGCCCATCGGCGAGTTTCACTACATCGACGGCGAGGCCGAGCCGGAGGGCGAATGTCGCCGGGTGGGAGAGTTGATCTCCGCCGCCGAGATAGACGCCGCGCTGGTCGGAATCGGCGAAAACGGCCATCTCGCCTTCAACGATCCGCCGGCCGATTTTCAGATCGAGCGCCCCTATCTGGTGGTCGATCTGGACGAGGCCTGCCGCCGCCAACAACTCGGCGAGGGGTGGTTTCCCACCTTCGACGACGTGCCCCGGCAAGCCATCAGCATGTCGATCCGGCAGATCATGAAATCGCGGAGCATCATTTGCAGCGTCCCCGACCGGCGCAAGGCCGAGGCGGTCCGCGCGGCGGTCGAGGGGCCGGTCACGCCGCAGGTTCCCGCCTCGATCCTCCAGCAACATCCGCAAGCCATGCTTTACGTCGATCAGCCCGCTGCCGAATTGCTCGCTAACCCATGACCCACCAACCAGAATACCTCGACCTGCAAGTAAACGGTTACGCGGGCGTGGACTTCAACCAGGAGGGCTTGACGGCGGAGGATTTTCACCGCGCCTGCGAGCGGCTCCGCGCGGACGGCGTGGCCGGCATTCTGGCGACGGTCGTCACCGACGAGTTGCCGCGGATGGAGGCTCGGCTGGCGCGAATCGCCCAGCTCCACGGGTCCGATCCGCTGGTGCGCGAGACGATCGGGGGAGTCCACGTCGAAGGGCCGTTTCTCAACGAAAACCCCGGCTACGTGGGCGCTCATCCGCCGGCATCGGTCCGCCCCGCCGGCCTGGAAGAGATGAAACGGCTGCTGGACGCGGCCGGCGGATTGACCCGCCTCGTGACCCTCGCCCCCGAGCGCGACGCGGGATTGAAGGTCGTCCGCCATCTCGCCGGCCGGGGTATTCTGGTCGCCGCCGGACATTGCGACCCGACCCTCGATCAGCTCGGGCGGGCGATCGACGCCGGGCTGTCGGTCTTCACCCACCTGGGCAACGGCTGCCCCCTGCTGCTCCACCGCCACGACAACATCATCCAGCGGGTTTTGAGCCTCCGCGACCGGCTGACCATCTGCTTCATCGCCGACGGGGTCCACGTCCCCTTGCCGGCCCTGGGCAACTACCTGCGGCTGGTCGGATTCGAGCGGACGATCGCTGTGACCGACGCCATTTCGGCGGCGGGCTGCCCGCCGGGACGCTATGCGGTCGGCTCGCAAACCGTGCTGATCGGCGAAGACCTGGTCGCCCGCTCCGCCGACGGATCGCACTTCGTCGGCTCGACAGTCACGATGCCGCGGATGGCGGCCTTGCTCCGCGAGAAGTTGGGCCTTTCGGACGATGAGATCCGGCGGCTGCTGTCGGACAACCCGCGGCGGCTGTTGCAAGGATGACGGGGCAATGAAACGCCCCGCGACTGCGCTCGCGGGGGATAATCGCGGCGTTGCGTCACCCCGCCGGGCGCGGGCGGCGGGCGTTTTTCTTCCGTAGGGTGGGACAAGCGAAGCGCCGTCTCATTATTGACCGTCAGATAAGCAATGCAACTGTTTAGCGGCCGACGGTACGTCGGCCAGCGGCGGAACACGGGCCGTCGTACCGACGGCCGCTAAACAGATGTTGCATTAGTTTTCTGAACATCAATAGCGATGAGGATATCCTTGGTGGGACCGCGCTTCGCTTGTCCCACCCTACAAGTGCCGCGCCGTCGCCGAGAATTGCAGCAACACGCCGGTCGGCTCGCCGGCCGCGGCGGCCAGTTTCAGATCGAGCCGCACACCGTAAGGGAGCACTTGGGCCGTTTTGATCCGCGCCTCCGGCCCGTCGATCTGTTCCACCGCCACCTCGGGCACGGCGTCCAGCGGCGGACAGATCGCCACGTGAACGCTGCCGGTGCGCTGTCCGGCCGCGAAGAAAGTCCGCAGCCAGCCGGAGAGGACTTCGGTGCCGTCCGCCGCCCGGCTGCGGATAAGCTGCTGAGTCACTTCCTCCGCCGGCATCGCGTCGGATGAATGTTTAGCGGCCGCCGGCACGTCGGCCCGGGCGTCCGCTTCAGGGCCGACGTGCCGGCGGCCGCTAAACTTGGGGCGCATACGGCTAGGGCCGCGGCGGAACACTCGCACCCACACCCAAGCCTCCTCGGCCGCCAGCATGATTGCGAGTACGGCGATCCACAGCGGCCGCGTGCCGGGCAGACAGAGTGCGGCGAGCAGCGCCACGGCCGCCAGCGAGGCGCCGGCCGTCACGATCCAATCGAGCGGCGCGTGGGCCGTCCGCGGCCAGCCGGCCCGCACAACGCCCGCGGCGGCGATGGTCACGGCCCCCGCCGTCAGCAGCAGGGCCGGCTCGAGCGGATTGACCAGCGCCCCGGCCAGCCGCCGCCAGGCCAGCGTGGCAGCGGCCGCGGCGAGCAGAATCAACGTTGCGCCCGCGCCGGCGCGGATAAAGCCGGCCGGAAAAACGCCGTTGCCCCGTCCGATCCGCTCCAGCGATGGTTGAGCGATGATGGATGCCATTATGCAATCCGATGCGTGCCGCCCTCTTCACGGACGCCGAGCGTCCGGGCAGTGTGTTCCCATGCGGAGCATGGGAACAAGGCGTACAAGGCGTTACTTCTTTGCCGCGGCGGCGAGTTCCTCGGCGCGGTCGGTTTTCTCCCAGGTGAAATCGGGATCGTTCCGGCCGAAATGGCCGCCGGAGGCCGTTTTCTGGTAAATCGGGCGGCGGAGATCGAGGTACTTGATGATCCCCCCGGGAGTCAAGGGGAACAACTCGCGGATCATCCGGCAGAGGCGCTCCTCGCCGATCTTGCCCGTCCCTTCCGTATCGACCGACACGCTGACCGGATTGGGGTCGCCGATGACGTAAGCCAGTTGCACCTCGCAACGGTCGGCCAGGCCGGCGGCGACGATGTTTTTGGCGATGTGCCGGGCCATGTAAGTCGCGCTGCGGTCCACCTTCGTCGGGTCCTTGCCGCTGAAGGCGCCGCCGCCGTGCCGGGCCCAGCCGCCGTAGGTGTCGACGATGATTTTTCGCCCGGTCAGTCCGCAATCGCCGTGCGGTCCGCCGATCACGAAGCGGCCGGTCTCGTTGACGTGGTACGTGATTTCGCCTTTGACCAGATGCTTCGGCAAGAGCGGGTCGACGATCTTCTCGATCACGAACTTGCGGATCTCCGGCTGGCTCACTTCCGGCCCGTGCTGGGTGGCAACCACCACGGTGTCGATCCGCGACGGCTTGCCGTCGACGTATTCCACGGTCACTTGGCTCTTGCTGTCGGGCCGCAGCCAGCCGACTTCGCCCTTCTCCCGGGCCTCGGTGAGCCGGTTGAGGATTTGGTGGGCCAGTTGAATCGGCAGCGGCATCAACTCGGGCGTGTCGTTGCAGGCGTAGCCGAACATCAGCCCCTGGTCGCCGGCGCCGATCTCCTTCCCCTTGGCGGCGTCCTCGTTGACGCCCATGGCGATGTCGGGGCTCTGCTCGCCGATCGCAGATCAGCACGGCGCAGTGATCGGCGCTGATGCCCATCGGGGAGTCGGTGTATCCCACGCCGCGAATCACCTCGCGGACCACGCTCTGCATGTCGATGTAGGCCTTCGTGGTGATCTCGCCGGCGATCACGACCACGCCGGTGGTGACCATCGTCTCGCAGGCCACGCGGCTGTTGGGGTCTTTGGCGAACAGCGCGTCCAGGACGCCGTCGGAGATTTGATCGGCCAGCTTGTCGGGATGGCCCCTGCCGACCGCTTCACTGGTGAACAGGAAATTTCTCGGTGCCACGAAATAATCCTCCATTGATGTGAGCTGTGGCAACGCTGTACCGCCCGTCCGGCTGACGGTGCGTGACGCCAAACGGTAAGCGATTATAGACCAAACGCCCGAGCTTGGCCAACTCTAGACGCAAAAGACGTGCTTCGCGGCCGTCGCGGCTGACTGTCCAACTGTCCGGGTCCCCGATACTTTGATGCCCGGGAGCTGAACGCCTGCCAATGGCCAAAGCTTCATCCGCTCAGGGCCCGTCGAGTCATGCAATGTCAGCACTCCAGCGTCCGCTCCGTCGCGCCGAGTCTGGGACTGCACGAACGCCTGGCCGCGGCGGCCGAGTTCGGCGGCATACTCCGGCTGCTCCAGGCAGCGGCGGACGAACGCGGTGAACTCCTCGCCGTCGCGGACGACCACCGCGGCGTCGTGGGCGAGTATCGCCGCGACCACGTCGCGGAAGTTCCAGGTGTTCGGGCCGAACGAGACGGCGGCCCCATAGGCGGCCGGCTCGATCATGTTCTGCCCGCCGCGGCTGCCCATGCTGCCGCCGACGAAGGCGACGTGGGCCGTCCCCCACCAGGCCCCGAGTTCGCCGACCACGTCAACCAGCAGAACACGAGGCGCGCACAAAGCCGCGATCGGTTGGTCGAGCACTTCCGGGATGCCGATTGTCGTGCGAAACGCTGTCAGGCGCGCTGACCAACAGTCGCGGCTTCTGCTATCCGATCTCCGTCCGCCGCTGCCACGCCACGCCCGAGGCGTCCAACAGCTTCGCCACGGCCTCGAACCGATCCGGATGCCGGGGGACCAGCACCAACCGCAACCGCGGCCACTGCGGGCTGAGCGCGCGGAACGTCGCCAGCGCCATCTCCTCTTCCGGCTCCTGCGTGCTGCCGGCCAGGAGCACGATGTCGTCGTCGGCGAAGCCGGCCAATTCGGCCAGCCGCCGCGTGGCCGGGTTGTTGCGGTCGGTCTGCGCGCCGTCGTATTTCATCGAGCCGGTGACGTGCACCGCCTCCGGCCGGGCGCCGAGCGTGCGAAACCGCTCGGCGTAGGTCTCGTCCTGCGCGGCCACGAGGTCGATCTGCCGCATCAGCCCGGCCAGCAGCGGGCGGATCCGCCGATAGCCGCGAAAACTCTTCTCGCCCAGCCGGCCGTTGACCACGGCCACCCGCGCCCCGCTCCGCCGGGCCGTTCGGATCAGATTCGGCCACAGTTCCAGTTCGGCCAGCACCAGCACGTCCGGCCGCACCCGCCGCAGGGCGTTTTTCACCGCCCAGGAGAAATCCAGCGGGCAATAGAACACCGTGTTCCGCGGATATTTCTTCCGCGCCAGGGCCATGCCGGTCATGGTGGTCGTCGAGATGACGCATTCCCAGTCCGGCTGTTTTTCCGCGATCATTTTCAGCAGCGGGGCAAGCAGATTCACCTCGCCGACGCTGACGGCGTGCAGCCAGAGGCAGCGTTTATCTCCCGCCCGCCGCGGCACGACGCCGAAGAACTTCGCCGCGTACCCCTCGCGGTATTTCCCCTTCCGCACCGCCTGCACGATCAGCCACGGCGAGACGACCAGGAGCAGCAGCAGATAGATGAGGTTGAGCAGATACGGCACCGACGGAGTCCTTTCCGACGACAAATACTCCAGTAGCAGATACGTCACATAAAGAAAGCGATTAGGGACAACAGAAACACCGCGCAAATCGTTAACACTATAGTGATAAGCAAGTAGCTGGACTGTTGAGTGCCAATCGGCTTTGCTCCTCCTCGGCCCCCAACCACCATAAGCGAAAATCCGCTAATCACCAGGATAGCGCCAATGCTTACAGGGATTACATTAAGCGTCAGCAACATTTTTTGAAAGATGAGGGTACAACGCTCCAAACCTATCAGCCGAGGATCGACCATGCTCGAAAACGCATAGATGTAAAGGATGACACAACAGCCCAGCAGAACGATAATCACGCCTGCGGCCATCAACAAGCTGCGCCAGAGATAACTTCGGTGTCGCCTCGGCGGATAGGATTCCGGCGTCATCGCTCAGGTTTCCTTGTGCGATCTGCATGGCGGCACGAGCAACGATTGCCGCAAAAGCCGATCGGAGTATTTCTCTTTCTGAAGCGTCACGTAGTATTCGACTAGCTTCTCCGGGTCGTGCCCACACTTCTCGGAAATACGATGCCGCGCTCCCGGATTCGGGCAATTGTGGGATCAGGGTTCATTTCACGGCTCCTCTGCAAGAAGTTCCAATGGCGTGACGAGGTTTGGAACATGCAACCCCGGCATTGCCTCACCATTGTTCCCAACGGAGGTTGTCCACTTCCGCAAAATGTTGGTCGCGGGAAACAAGCGTTAAGTCATGTTGCCTGGCGGCTGCGGCGATCCAGATATCGTTTTCGGGAATTGGCCGGCCCTTGAGTCGAAGTTCATTCCGGATAATTCCGTATTCGTATGCCGTGCCGACATCGCAAGCAAGACACACGGTTTCCGTCAAGAGTTCGTCGATGCGCCGAAGGTTTTCACCGATCCGTTTCGACTTTTGGGCACCAAAATACAACTCGCCGAGCACAACCGTGGAAAGAAGAACTTCCGGGCGCTGCGCCAAGCGTTGTTTGATGGCTTGATCTTCCGTGAAAATACCGATAACGATATTTGCGTCTAAAAGGAATCTACCATTCATTGGGATCGATCCGTTCACAATCCTCGATGGCTGCCATCATTTCTTGTGCTTCTTCTTCGGTCATTATTCCCGCGAACCGAAGCAGTCTGTCGCCCGGAGTGCCGCGAGGTTTGTGATGCGCCAGCGACCGAGCATAATCGACGACCTTCCGCTGTAGCGGCAGGGGAAGCCGGGAAACTTCTTCAACAAATCGTCTTCAAGAGCGGAGTCAAGCATCGGCGCTACCCTCCCATTTTCCAGGGATATGGTTCATTCCATTCTTAAATTGCATTCTATCCGCTTCCTGATCCATCGTCCAGTGAGGGGCATTATTCGCTTCCGGAATTGGCGCCGCTGTCTACAACAACATCTTTTGCGTAGAAGGAAAAACCGTATTTATCGCATAGCGTATTCAGGCGTTCCAGACGTGCTTTGGATGCTACCGAGCCGCGAATTATGTAACGGCCTTTGTAACGTGTTATGAGAAAAAAAGACATCGTGGAACGCAGAATCCGATTGAGCAGTACGAGTCAGTTCCTCAAACCGCAAATCTGTAATGTGTTGACGATGTATGCCATCGGCATACAATCGCCAGATTACGCCGCAACTCCCCGCTCCTACAATTACCAACAATAAGAGAAGAAACACAAGCTCGTGCTTCCTTACTTCCGGCCACCGGTAACGGATACGCAAGGCGAATACGAGCGGAATCGCGAGGACCGAGAACAAAATTATCGCCGGCGCTTCGATGCCAAACACCCGATCAAGAAAAACCAAAACACCGATCCAAGCAAAGACGTAAGCGGCGATCCCCAAAGAGAAGACCCTTTTTGCCGTCGAGCGTTGGGATGCTTTGGCGGTCATAAAACATTCTCCGGCACAATCCCTCCCTCTACACCGTGGCTTCCTCTAACCGCGAGCAGAGCCGATCCGCGGGCGTCGGCTCGCGGACCGCGTCGGCCGGCACGGAAGAAACCGCCAAAGTTTGTCCGTCGGCGGAAAACATCTCCAGTTCGTAGCCCACGAGCTTTCCTTGCCGGTCTTTGTGCTCCTCAACTACCGTTCCGACATCGCCGGGGTACAAATGTTCTTCGGGAATTTGCTTCGTCACTATTACCCGGTTGAATAGCGAGATCATGTTTGCTTCTCCGGAACGAGGGTAATCAAGCGTGGATTGTTTTCTCCCTGCCTAATGATCCATATCGATCGGACCATCACCTGATCTTCAGGACCGGTCAATGGCGCGACAATTTCGTATTTTTCTCCAAATGGCGATGGTTTGCCTTTTCCCGCCGCCAAGGGTAGATGTTGTTCTCGCAAGGCACGTTCCAACTCCTCGGGCCGTGCCGCCGAAAAACCCGGCATGGGCCAGCACGGTCTGCCTTCGATCCGCCATCGGGGTGATCGACATTCAGCAGGTATTGAACGATCTTCTCACGAGAGATGATCGCCCGATCCGCCCCGGGAATACGCATCTTGCCACCAATGTTTTATCCAAATACGCCCAATATCCACAAACTCACCCGGCGTGGACGCCGGGGCTAAACGAGCAGAACCACCGACCACTAGTCACTAGCCACTGACCACTAGCCACTGCTCCCCCCTCACCCCTTCCTCATGCAGCACGCCTTGAACTTCTTCCCGCTGCCGCAGGGGCAGGGATCGTTGCGGCCCACGCGCTGCTCGCGGTTGCGGATCGGTTTGGGCTTGTGATCGACCTCGGTGCCTTCGATGGCCGCCTCCTGCTGGGCGGCGATTTCACCGGCCCCCTGGGCGTCCTCGTGAATCGCCTCCGATTCCTTCCACGTCGAGCCGACGAAGCCCTCGTCCAACTGCTCCATGCGGAAGATCAGGTCGGTGATCCGCTCGCCGACCGAGGTCCACATCTGCTCGAAAATCTTCATTCCTTCGCGTTTGTACTCGACCTTGGGATCGATCTGGGCGTAGCCCCGCAGTCCGACGCTGCTCCGCAGGTGGTCCATCGAGAGGAGGTGGTCCTTCCAGGCGGTATCGAGCAGTTGCAGGACCAGGGCCCGCTCCATGCGCCGCATTTCCGGGCGGTAGCGCTCCTCGACGGCGGCGGCGACGTGCCGCTCCAGCCGTTGGGCGGTGCAGCGGAGCATTTCGTCCGGCGTCAGTTCGTAGCTGTACGTCTCCTTCAGCCAGGCGGAGAGTTCGGCCAAGCGTCCGTCTTCGTGCGCCGCCCGCAAGGCGCGGTCGACGGGCACGTCCTGGTCCGGCTGGATGACGTTTTCGAGCCGGGCGAGGGCCTCGGTCATGGCCGCCTCTTGCTCTCCGGCGTAGCGTCGGCTGTGCTCGACCAGCATCGCCCGAATCTCGTCGCGCTGCTTGTTCTTCAGATCGTCCATGCTCAGTTCGACCTGGAACCGCTCTGCCGCCCAGTGGACCAACTCCTCGCGGTCGTAGCGTTTGTGTCCGCCGGCGTCGCGGGTGGTGAAGTGCAGCAGCCCGGCCATCACCGGATATTCCAGTTCCTTGTCTTCATAGACGGCCCGGGCCTTTTCCCGCACATATTGTTTCAGCGCCGGCAGTTCCATTGTCTTCACGTCGTCGAGGGCCAATTCGATGCCGAACTTGTAATGGACCCAGCCGCAGGCGGTCAGCAAGCCGTAGTCCGGCTCGAGGAACCGCCGGCCCTCGGCGAGGTCGATTTTGGCCACGGCGGCGCGGGCGCGTTCGATGAGGAACTCGCCCACCTGGTCGCGGCCGAGTTGCTTCAGGTCGCGGTCGCGGAGGCTCAACCGCCAGCGGGTGTTGGCCATCTTGGCCAGCGCCTCCCAGTTCCATTCCGAGGTCTCTTCACCCTCGGGCAGGTTCTCCTCGATGGCGTCGAGCACCTGGCCTTCGGCCATGCGTTCGGCGTCGTCGCGGGCCTGCAACTCGGCGGCGGCGAAGTCCAGGCCGCGGAAGTCGCGGGCCTCGAGTTCCACCGAGAGCAGCTTCGAGGCCCACCCGGCGAAGGTTTCCGCCCCGTAGTCCTTGTGGAGGAACTGGTCGAGGTAATGCTCGATCTGCCCGTCGATCATGTCGAGGATCAACTGCTTGCAGTTTGCGCCGTCGAGGATGTCCTGGCGGTATCCGTAGACGCGTTTCCGCTGTTCGTCCATGACCTCGTCGTATTCGAGGAGGTTTTTGCGGACCTCGAAGTTCCGTTCCTCGACCTTTTTCTGCGCGCCCTCGACGCGGCGCGAGACCATGTGGCTTTCGATGGCCTCGCCCTCCTTCATTCCCAGCCGGGTGAGGATGTTTTTCACCCACTCGCCGGCGAAGATGCGCATCAGGTCGTCTTCCAGCGAGAGGTAGAAGCGGCTGCTGCCGGGGTCTCCCTGGCGTCCGCAGCGGCCGCGGAGCTGGAGGTCGATGCGGCGGGCCTCGTGCCGCTCGGTGCCGATGATGTGCAGTCCGCCCATGCCGGCCACGACGCGCCCTCGGCCTTCATCTGCTCGCGCTGTTCGATCTCGCGGACGAGGGCGTCCCATTCCTCCTGGGGGACTTCGAGCCGGGTGGGATATTTCTCCTGCAGCTTGGCCCAGGCCATCGCCTCGGGATTGCCGCCGAGGATGATGTCCGTTCCGCGGCCGGCCATGTTGGTGGCGATGGTCACGGCGCCGAGCCGCCCGGCCTGGGCGACGATCTCGGCCTCGCGCTGGTGATGCTTGGCGTTGAGGACCTGGTGGGGGATCCCCCGCTTCTCGAGCAGGCCGGAGATCAATTCGCTCCGCTCGATCGAGACGGTGCCGACCAGCATCGGCCGCCCGCGGCGGTCGATCTCCTTGACGGCTTTTTTGGAAATCGACTCGCGGTCCTTTTCGCCGCGCGGCTGGAACTCGATGGTTTCGTCGGTTTCGTGGATGATTTTGCCGAAGTATTCCTCGTCTTTATCGTTCACCAGCACGTCCCACTTGTGCATCCGCTCGATTTCCTCGGCAATGGCCGTGTACTTTTCACGTTCGCTGCGGTAGATCACGTCCGGATTGTTCAATCGCCGCAGGGGCATGTTGGTGGGGACCGTGATCACGTCGAGTTTGTAGATTTTCCAGAACTCGGCGGCCTCGGTCATGGCGGTGCCGGTCATGCCGCAGATTTTGTCGTAGAGCTTGAAGAAGTTCTGCAGCGTGATGGTGGCCAGGGTCTGGTTCTCTTCCTTGATGCGGGCTCCGGCGCGGCCTCTTTCGCCTCGACGGCCTGGTGCAGGCCGTCGCTCCAGTTGCGGCCGGGCATCAGGCGGCCCGTGAATTCGTCGACGATCACCACCTCGTCGCCGTTGACGACGTAATTCACGTCGCGCCGGTAAAGGTGATGGGCCTTCAGGGCGTTGTCGATCAGGTGCGGCCACTCCATGTGCCCGGTCGTGTAAAAGCTCTCCACGCCCGCCAGTTGCTCGGCCGCCCGGACGCCCTCGTCGGTCAGGTTCGCCGTATGCTCCTTCTCCTTGACCTCGAAATGCACGCCCTTCTTCAACTGCCGGGCGATCTTGTCCGCCTTGGCGTAGCGGGTCACGTCGTCGTGGGCCGGACCGGAAATAATCAGCGGCGTGCGGGCCTCGTCGATGAGAATGTTGTCCACCTCGTCGATGATGGCGAAGTGCAGCGGGCCCTGCGACTGCTGATACCACTTCTCGTAGCGGTTGTCGCCGCGGGCGGCCGGACGCATGTTGTCGCGCAGGTAGTCGAAGCCGAACTCGTTGTTCGTGCCGTAGGTGATGTCGCAGTCGTAGGACTTCTGCCGATCGGCCGTCTCCATGTTGCTCTGGATCGCGCCGACGGTCAGGCCCAGCGACATATAGAGCGGACCCATCCATTCCATGTCGCGGCGGGCGAGGTAGTCGTTGACCGTGACGACGTGCACGCCCTTGCCCTCGAGCGCGTTGAGGTACGCCGGCAGCGTGGCGACGAGCGTCTTTCCTTCGCCGGTGACCATTTCGGCGATGTTGCCGCGATGCAGCACGATTCCGCCCATCAACTGCACGTCGTAGTGGCGCATGCCGAGCACGCGGCGGCCCGCCTCGCGGCAGACGGCGAAGGCCTCGACCAGCAGGTCGTCGAGCGTCTCGCCGGCGGCCAGCCGCTTGCGGAACTTGGCGGTTTGCTCGCGCAGCTCGGCGTCGGTCATCGCCTGGTATTTCGACTCCAGGGCGTTGACGGCGTCGATCGTCGGCTGGAGTTTCTTCAGAAATCGGGCGTTCGACGAGCCGAACAGGCTGGTGATGCCGCGTTCGATCCCACTACCGATGCCGCCGAAGACGTAGGTCAGGATGTCCCAAACTTGTGAAAAAAGTTCTTCCATATTTTATTATATCCGAGGCGCGGCGCCGCAAAAGCTCAGGCGCCTGCCGGCCGATAAACCCCAATTATGGTTATTCGCCGAGCAAACGCCTAAATTGCCGGGGCCGTTTGATTTCCTCTAAATCGCAGGGTCGTAGGGTGGGACAAGCGCGGCGCGATCCCACCAATAACGGCGAAACTACGCACTTTGACTTCACCTCATTCGCACTTGACCGACGTTACAGAAAGGGCAACATTATTGCACACCCTTCCATCGTGGCAATCTACCCGTAATGCCCAGTCTGGTCAAGAACGGTTGACGCACCCACCACACAGCGGGTACACCTTGCACTTTGCGCGGTGGCGGGTTTTGTGTTATCAATAGGGGGGTAAATCTGGGCGATAGGACGCGCCTGAGTGAGAAGCTGCATAAAGGAGGAAGCCCGGGATGGCAACAATCGAACAATTTCAGGAGCGTGTGCGGCGGGCGGTTCACGAGGCGTTGCAGAAAATCCTGGCCGAAGGAGATCTGCCGGAGACCGAGCAGGGCGAGGCGCGGTTCACGACAATCGAGCGACTCGCCTTGGCGGCGGGCGATGCTGTCAGCCTGGAAGTGTTCGAGCAACAGTTGGCGGAAAGCGGCCTGGGGCCGCCGCATTGTCCGCATTGCGGCTTAGGGCCGGCGAATCAATAAGTGGGGGACTGTCCCAATTTTCGTTCGACGAAAATGGGACTGTCCCCTTCTGAAATGCGACAGTTATTAATTTGCCGATCCTTCGAGGGACGGCGTATCAAGCCGCGGGAGCGCACCGTACAAACGCGACGCGGCTTGGAGGCGCCGCTGAACGAGCAAGAGTGCTACTGCCCCGGCTGTCGCCGGGCTTTTTTCCCCTCGGTCCAAAGCGCCGGGGCTGGACGTGGACTATGACTGCAGTCCGACGGCCTGGAAGAAAGTCGTGTATGCCGGCACGCCAGCGACGAGTTTTCCGCCAGGCGTTTGTGGCCGACGGCTCGGAGGCCAACTGGGGCCTGTGGCGACGGCCCTTCTCCCACTACGTGCCAATCCTCGACTTCGTAACCGTTCGTGGGGCGGCAGGGGACCGGTCCATTTTTCGGCGGGAAAACGTGATTTTGCCGATAAACCGAGGGCCGAAAATATGGACCTGTCCCCCTCACGTTGCCCCAGCAAGGATTGCCGGTCACCAGCACGTATGTGGAATCGACCGTGAAACAAATCAACCGGCGGATGAAAGGCACGGAGAAATTCTGATCGCGTGGCGCCGAGCCGATGCTAACTCTCGTGGCGGACCACCTCAGCGACACGCCCACGCTCGCCCGTTTCCGGCGGAACCGCCCCCACCGCCTGACCGGTTCGCGCCGCCACCAATCGACCGCCGCCTAAAAGCGCAAAGTGCATGGTGCGCCCTGCGGCAATGTGGTCATCAAAGCATGGGTGGAAGCCCCGTTCGTAGTCCCGCCTTTAGGCGGAAAGAATCGTTGCAACTTTGAATACCGCCTAAAGGCGGGACTACGAACGACGGAATGTCTTGTTGCCCACTTCGTGCCGGGCTGAGCTTGACCTTATCGAGCCGGGGCTTGAAAACCCGGGTCCCTAGGGAGTAGGATGCCGTCTATTCAAAATGCGGCGGCGTCTCTTTCCCGAGGGCCAGATGCGCGACTTCCACAACGAAAGCCTGAGCCACGACCCGTTGCACGGCTACATTCCCTTCACCTCGCCGGCCGGGCTGCCCGACGGCGAGGCCGCCGAGCGGGAGATTATCGACCATCCCTGGCTCCAGCGGCTGCGGCAGATACATCAGTTGCAGACCGCCTGGTGGGTCTTTCCCACGGCCGAGCACACCCGCTTCCAGCACGTGCTCGGGGCCATGCACCTGGCGAGCCGGGCCGTGGCCGAGCTTTACGACAGCCTCCGCGACGTCTGCCCCGACGTGCCCAGCCGGGGATACGTCGAGTCGCTCATGCGGCTGGCCGCACTGCTGCACGACGTGGGGCACGGGCCGTTCGGACACTTCTTCGACGAGCACTTTCTGGCCGATTACGGGCTGAACCACGAACTGCTCGGCGGCGAGATCATCCGCCGCGATTTCGCCGATCTGATCCGCCGCGTTCGCCGCAATCCGAACTCGCGGCTGGAAGACGGCGAAACACTCGACCCCGAGCAGATCGTGTTCCTGATAACGCGGCCGAAGCAAGGGCGCGAGACGTTTAGCGGCCGACGGCACGTCGGCCCGGTCATCCCGCCAGGGGCCGACGTGCCGTCGGCCGCTAAACGACCGGAGCAGCCCTCACCCCCGGCCCCTCTCCCAAAGGGAGAGGGGAGTAGTGCCGGGCCGCAGTGGCTCCGCTTCCTTCGCGCCCTGTTCAGCGGTCTTTACACCGTGGACAACATGGACTTCGTGCTCCGCGACGCCTACATGTCGGGCTACAGCGCGCGGGCCTTCGACCTCGACCGGCTGCTGCACTACAGCGAGTTCTCCGAAAAGGGACTCACGATCCACGAGCGCGGGCTCTCGGCGCTGGTCCGCTTCATCTCGGTCCGGGCCGAGCTGTTTCGGGCGATCTATTTTCACCGCACGGTGCGGGCCATCGACCTGGAACTGCAAGAGCTGTTTCAGGACTGCAAGCAGCGGCTGTTTCCCGGCGATCCGCGGCAGCACCTCGACGAGTACCAACGCCTGACCGAATGGTCGCTGCTGATGGAGGTCTCGCATTGGCCGGAAAGCGACGATCCTAAGCTGCGGGCGTCGGGGCTCCGCTGGCGGGAGTTCCTCGCCCGGCGGCTGCGCTGGAAAATGGCCTGCGAACGGACGGTGTTCTTTTCGCCCGGCGAATCGGAGCAAGGGAGCGTGCTGAGCAACGTCGCGGCGTTCGAGGCGGCGGTGCGGGCCCAGTTGCCGGCGGAGTTGCAGGACCTGCCCTTGCGCGTGGACACCGCCCGGCACGTCCATCGCCCCGGCGCCCATACGGCGACGGCGGGCCAGAACTTCCTCTACGACCCTGCCACCGGGCGGATCGACGAGCTCGACCAGCGGATGCTCTTCCGCCGCATCGCCATCAGTTTTCGCATCTGCCGGATTTACGCCCTGGACGACCGGCATAATATAGAGTTGGCCGCCGCGCTGGATCGTTTGACCGGCGCCGGCGGCGCTGACGACGCTACCAACATGTAAGAACGCGTCCCATGATGCCTCCGTCCTCGAAAGCCGAACTTTATGAAACCCTGTTGCAGCAGTTGCGCGCCCTCCTCGAGGGCGAGCCGGACTTCATCGCCAACGCGGCGAACATGGCGGCCCTGGTCTATCACGGGTTGCCGGAATTGAATTGGGCCGGCTTCTACCTGCTGCGGGGCGAGCAGTTGGTGCTGGGGCCGTTTCAGGGCCGGCCCGCCTGCCGCCGAATCGACCTCGGCAAAGGGGTCTGCGGCACGGCGGCGGTTCGCCGGACCACGGTCGTGGTGGAAAACGTCCACGACTTTCCGGGCCATATCGCCTGCGACGCCGCTTCGCGCTCGGAGATCGTGGTTCCGCTCGTCACCGCCGATCGGCTGATCGGCGTGTTCGACGTGGATAGTCCCGTGCCGGCCCGTTTCGACGCCGCCGACCGCGCAGGGCTCGAAGCGCTCGTCGCCTGTTTTCTTGATGCGGTCGGTCAATATTGTCTCGAACAATAGCCGCCGGCTAATAGCTTCGTAGGGTGCGTGAAACGCACCGGCCACAGCGGATTGCGGTGCGTTTCACGCACCCTATAAAATTTTCACCACGCTCTCACTTCGCCACCTGCTCGCGGAACGATCTTACCTGGGGGCTGACTTTACCCTGGATGAGCATGTCGAAGTCCAGGTAGCGGCGGTGTTCGTTTTTCCCCTTCAGCGTGATGGGCGGACGGATGTTGTCCCCTTTCTGCAAGATCGGCCGCGTTTCGGTGATGCCGCCGAACTCGCGTCCCCGCCGCCTGGCAGGGAAACCAAAATCCCTTCCCGCTCCCGTCGCAGAGATAGAACTCGGGATAGCAGTGGCCGGGGACCCACACGGTCCGGGCGGGAATATCCTCCGCGCGGCAAATGGCGATGAACAGCGAGGTCAACTCCTCGCAGTCGCCCGTGCCGTCCTTCAAGGCCGCCAAGGCGCCTTTGATCGCTCCGTTCTTGTACTTCACTTTCGCCCGCACCCAGTCGTAGATCGCCTCGACCTTCTCCCAGGCCTTCTTCTTGTCGGCGCCGACCTGTTTGGCCAACTCGCGGATCTTCGGATTCCGGCTCTCGATCAACGGGCTCGGCGCCAGATAGAGCCGCAGCTCGGGGGGCAATTTTTTAACGTCGGGCAGCACGAACTCATCGGTCTCCTCCGGCGGCAGCAGCGTGCTCCGGCGAACCTCGAAGGTCACCAGGGCCTTCGCCTTCTGGCCGGCCGACAGCCGCCCCAGCTTGACGTGCATCAGCTTCACGCCGCCGGCAAGCGTCGAGTAATGGATCTTGATCTCCGGCGAAACGTCTTCCTCGACGACGCTGACCTCTTGCTCGGGCCAATCGCCCGGAACGGAAATATAGCCGGTTCCGCCCAGACAGGGACCGCTCGAGGCCATGACTTCGACTCCGACGCGCCAACGGGTGACCTGGGACTTTCCCATCGACGGCCCCTCGGCGTCGCCCTTCTTGAACTGGGCCGACGCCGGCACGACCGCTACAACCCACAGCAACGTTGCAAAGAAACATACTCGCTTTAACATTGACTCTCCTCCTATGCTTCTATTGTATCTTAAGCGTCGGGCGAGGTCGTGATAAAATTCACCCGGCGTCACCCGACGGACGGGGGTGTCGCGGAGGGCCGCTTTTATTGGCGGACCAGGGTGGACTGTAGGAGGCGACTCCTATCGCCGATTCCCCCTGTTTTTGCCGCACTATCGGCGACAGGAGTCGCCTCCTATCAATTACTGCTACAATTACTGCAATCTACCGCCCGGTAAAAAGCGGGCTATTGGATCACTCTCCAGCGGCTGTTCGTCGCCGGATATCGGACGTAAAATAACACTCTCCACACTCAATCATTTACAGGTATTCATGATGTCAGAACATCGACCCAACCGACAACAGATTACTCGAACTAATGAACGGTTTTCGCGCCGGCCTGCGTGATCGGGGCCGCCGCCGAACTGGACCTGTGGACGCTGCTGGCCTACGGTCCGCTCTCGGCGGAAGAACTGACCGCGAAACTCGACTCCGACCTCCGCGCGACCGCCATGCTGTTGGACGCCGTCGCGGCGCTGGGATTGTTGGAAAAGCGGGACGGGCGATATTCGCTCCCGCCGGAGCTGCGCGATTGGCTGGTCGAAGACGGGGCCGATACGATCCTGCCCATGCTGCGGCACGCGACCTCCATTCTCCGCGGCTGGGCCCAATTGGCGTGGACCGTGAAAGGCGGCATCCCCATGCCGCGGCCCTCGAGCATCCGCGGCCCGCGGGCGGACGTGGACAGCTTCATCGCCGCCATGCACTCGGTCTCCGGGCCGATGGCCGACGAACTGGTCGCCAAACTTGGCCCGCCGCGGTTCGAGCGTCTGCTGGACGTGGGCGGGGCGTCGGGGACCTGGACGATCGCCCTGCTCCGCGCCGCGCCCGGCGCGACGGCCGCCATCTTCGACGTGCCCCAGGCCATCGCCCAGGCCGAGCGACGGCTGGCCGCCGAGGGCCTCGCCGAGCGGGTAACGCTCGTGCCCGGCGATTTCTATTGCGACGAGTTGCCCGGCGGGACCGACTTCGCCTGGGTCAGCGCGATCTGCCATCAACATTCGCGGCAGAAGAACCGCGAGTTGTTCGCCAAGGCGTTTCGTGCATGACCCCCGGCGGCCGCATCGCCATTCGCGACATCGTCATGGCCCCCTGCCGGACAGAGCCCGTGCAGGGAGCGTTGTTCGCCATCAACATGCTGGTGAACACCGAAAGCGGCGGGACGTTCACCTTCGACGAATACGCCGAGGACCTCCGCGCGGCCGGTTTCCAGAATCCGCAATTGGCGGTGGAAGACGAAGGTATGTGTTCGGTGGTGGTGGCCGAGCGGCGGTAAGCGATTGTCCACTGACAACTCCCCTCTCCCTTTGGGAGAGGGGTCGGGGGTGAGGGCGGGTCGCTGCTGGCTACGCCGAGACTGTCCTTCAACGGCCGCAAATCATCGCCCAGATCAGGCTTGGATGCGCGCCTTTACTTCCTCCCAGGACGCTCCTTCTTGGGGCGATTGGTGCAGAGCCTCCAGGCGGACGTCCAGTTCCGCTCGCTGTGTTGGAGTCAACGGCAGAGAGGTTTGTTCGGCTGAGATGCTGTCCCAGATCTGTTCGACGATGAGAATGCGCTCCGAGACGGTTAAATGCGTGAAATCCGACAAGGGAGAAGAATTGCTCATAGGGAAATCCCTAAGCAATGTTTGAGCGAATATCGACATCTCAATACAACCTCAAGTCTCGTTGAAAATGGGGCGATTGTCAAGTCTGGCGGGGTTTGTGGCGGGGTTGTGCCTCATCTGCTGTAGCGGCGCTACTTGACCGTTCCCCGACGGGCCTGATAAATTGGTGTGTTTGCACATTTCCGCCTATTATCCGTCGAGGGTCTTCCGGTGCCTGTGACTTGCGTGATCGGTTTGCAGTGGGGCGATGAGGCGAAGGGAAAAATCGTCGATCTGTTGACCGAACGGCACGAAATCGTCGTCCGCTACCAGGGCGGCGCCAACGCCGGACACACCGTCGTCCGCGACGGCCGGGCCTACAAGCTCTCGCTGATCCCCAGCGGCATTTTTCGTCCCCAGGTCCGCTGCGTCATCGCCGCCGGCGTGGTCCTGAATCCCGCCGCCCTGCTCGACGAGATCGACGTGCTCGGCAAACTCGGCGTGAAGGCCGGCGACAATCTGATGCTCAGCGATCGGGCACACGTCATCTTTCCCTGGCATTTCGAGGAGGACCGGCTGCTGGAAAAGCAGTGCGGCGACCAGGCGATCGGCACCACCCTGCGCGGCATCGGCCCCTGCTACCGCGACAAGGTCGGCCGCTCGCTGGCCGTCCGTGTCGGCGACATGTACCGGCCCGACTTCCGTGCCCGCATCGAGCGGATCGTCCGGGCGAAGAACGAGATCCTCACCGCCCTGGCGGCCGACGTGCGGCTCAACGCCGGCGAGATCTACGAGCAATATCGCGGCTACGCCGAGCGGTTGGCGCCGCACGTGGCCGACACCACGGCCTTCCTGCTCGATGCCGTCGAGGCCGGCCGCCGCGTGCTGTTCGAGGGCGCCCAGGCGCGCTGCTGGACATCGACCACGGCACGTTCCCCTTCGTCACCAGCAGCAACAGCTCGGGCGTGGGCGCATCGGCCGGATCGGGCGTGCCCGGCCGCTACATCGAAAAGGTCGTCGGCGTTCTCAAGGCGTACAACACCCGCGTGGGCGGCGGGCCGTTTCCCACCGAGCAGGACAACGACGTCGGCGAGCTGATCCGCCGCCGCGGCAACGAGTACGGCACCGTCACCCGCCGGCCGCGGCGCTGCGGCTGGTTCGACGCAGTGGCCGCGCGCTACACTGCCCGGCTGAGCGGCGTCGACGCGCTGGCCCTGATGCTGCTGGACGTGCTCAGCGGAATGCCAGAGCTGAAAATCTGCACGGCCTATGAACTGGACGGCCGGCGGATCGTCGATTTCCCCAGCCACGTGGACGATCTGCGCCGCGTCGTGCCGGTTTACGAAACGCTGCCCGGCTGGTCCGAAGAGATCGACGGCACGGCGGCGTTCGACGACCTGCCCGAGGCGGCGCGGCGCTATGTCGCGCGGATCGGCGAATTGCTCGGCCGGCCGGTGGAGATCATTTCCGTCGGACCCGACCGGCGGCAGACGATATTTGTGGCTCGTCCGCAGCAATAGGAGGCAAGCGTGGCATATCCGTCAGTTGACCACCTCCAGAACCTGCTGGCCAAGGAAGTCTTCCATTATGCTCAGGATGCGAAGAAAGCTGCCGGCCGCGCCCTCGGCACGCTTGTCGAGATTATTACATTTTATTGTCTCAAGTCTTGGGGTTTTGAACACAATACCGCCATTGAGAGGCCGCTGCCCGAATTTGCGAACAATGACATCACCCACAATGTCGAATACAGTCTCCATCCTTCTGTGCCATTGGCGACTGTCGCCTTCAGCCGAGGCGCACTTCCTCTAACGGCTCGCAAGATTGCCCTGAACGCCGAGCTGAGCTGCGTTTGCATTGGCTGAGCATAAGTCTCGGTCCAGTACCCTCTTAACGAAGGGCCTGATCCTTCGCAACGCCTGCACAATTTGCGATCTTGGCGATCGGTTTATCAATGCATACTTAGACCTACTATCTGAAGATAACGGTCAGTTCACTGTGGTTTCTCTTCATCGAAGGCCATTTGCCATCGTCGAGTGTAAGCGCGTTGGCGTCGAGGAGGGGATGAGAAAGGGCCCTCAAACAATCGAGAAAGCGAAACAAGGGGCCTATGTCGCCAGGAGCGTATCCTCGTTGCAGAAAGTCCGTTTTGCAGACGGCAGGTTGGGAGGGCTGATCGAGACGGGGGATGGGACTTTCCGTTACGCGGAATATGTTTCCTTGCTTGACGAGATCGTCGCGTCTGTCGACGCTGATCTGTTGTCGCGTTTTGTTCTCACCGTCGGAGTTGTCAGCAATCACGGCAATTGGTTTACTTCACAGAACCATCATAAAGAAT
This sequence comes from uncultured Planctomycetota bacterium, assembly GCA_963733145.1. GTDB lineage: Bacteria > Planctomycetota > Planctomycetia > Pirellulales > Thermoguttaceae > JAHIKV01. Next base: position 96,032 of record CAVTCJ010000002.1, read on the forward strand.
TGAAAGTTCTGGCGCAATCATACGATTGGTTGCTGTTTCTGACGGACGCCGGTATCGCTCAATTCATCGAGGATGTTCTTTTGCATCCCGATGGCGATCTTATGGTTGCCAGGGAGGCATTCTTGGCGAGTTACACGGGCAAGAAAGGCTCCAATCAATTTACCAAGGTCAAGGTTTCCTTGGCGGCAGACTCCGCCCTACAATCCTATTTTTCCACCAGACGCGATATAATTGAGGGCTGGTTCAATATCATTGCTCCCGCCAATAGACCGCTCCTTTCGCTCCGAGAAGAACTTAATACTTTGAAGAGCAAAAAATGGGAGGACATTCACCCATGACGGCGGGCCGTAAAGTCAATACGATAAGTCAAGAATGGGGGACCCCGGAAAAATACGTCAGCGCCGTTCGGGATTTCTTTGGCGGACACATCGATCTCGATCCTTGTTCCAATGAATACTCGATCGTGCGCGCCGCGGTGGAATACATGCTTCCCCAAAATGACGGCCTGCACGAAAGCTGGAACTTCCCGACCATATATGTCAATCCACCCTATGGCATCGACAAAGAGCATGGGACATCGATAAAGAACTGGCTGCGCAAATGTGCAACGGCCCATGTGGATTCCGGATCGGAAGTGTTGGCGCTGGTTCCCGTCGCTACCAATACCGGACACTGGAAAAATTACGTGTTCGGCCAGGCTGCGGCAATCTGTTTCCTGTATGATACACGGCTTCGGTTTCTCGTAAACGGCCAGAACGGCGGAAAAGGGGCCCCGATGTCCTGCGCCATGATATACTGGGGAAAAGATTACGAGCGATTCTTTTCCTGCTTTTCCAAATTCGGCGCGGTTGTGGACATTCGACACCTGAATGGGAAAAGGATAGGGCATGCTTCGGAGATCAAGCAGACTCCACTTCATCGGTCAAGATGAGTAGCAGTATCGGTTAATTGTCCAGGTGTTGTTTCCATGTCAAACATTCGCCGCCTGTCGCAAAGCCTGGTGAACAAGATCGCCGCCGGCGAGGTGGTCGAGCGGCCGGCCAGCGTGGTCAAGGAGCTGCTGGAAAACGCCGTCGACGCCGGGGCCGCGGATCGACGTCTCGGTCGCGCAGGGCGGGCTGGAATCGATCCGCGTGGTGGACAACGGCGGCGGAATCGACCCCGACGAGTTGCCCTTGGCCCTGGCCAGCCACGCCACCAGCAAGATCGCCGAGGCCGACGACCTGTTCCGCGTGGGCACGCTCGGCTTTCGCGGCGAGGCGTTGGCCTCGATCGCCGCGGTCAGCCGAATGAGCATCTCCAGCCGCCCGGCCGAAAGCCAGAGCGGCGCGGAAATCGAGTGCGTCGGCGGAGAGCTCGGCCCGGTCGTTCCATGCGGAGCCCCGCCGGGCACGACCGTCGAGGTCCGCGGCCTGTTCTACAACACGCCCGTGCGGCGAAAATTCCTGCGGACCACGGCCACCGAGTTCGGCCACGTCTCCGAGGCCTTCACGCGGATTGCCCTGCCGAACAACCATATTCACTTCACCTTGCGGCACAACGACAAACCGGTCCTCGATCTGCCGGCCGGCGGCGGCTGGCTGGAGCGGATCGCGCTCTGCTTCGGCCGCGAATTGGCCGAGAACCTGATCTGGGTCGAGAGCACCGCGGACGACGTGTCGCTGGCCGGCTACGCGGCCCATCCCAGCCACAGCCGCAGCCACAACCGGATGCAATACTTCTTCCTCAACGGGCGGCACATCCGCGACCGCGCGCTGCAACACGCCCTGGGCGAGGCCTATCGCGGGCTGCTGATGGTCGGCCGCCAGCCCGTCGCCTTCATGGCGATGAAGATGCCGCCGGAACTGGTCGACGTGAACGTCCATCCCACGAAGCTCGAAGTCCGCTTCCTCGACTCCGGCCGGCTCTACAGCCAACTGCTGTCGATGCTGCGGGCGAAGTTTCTCACCACCGATCTCAACGCGCGGATCCAATCCGGCGGCGAGCCGACCGAAGACGCCGCCGCCGCGCACGACGCCGCCCATACCGACCAACTCCGGCAGCAACTCGTCGATTGGGCCAAGGGCAAGATGGCCTCGTGGGAGGAGGGGTCAGGGGTCAGGGGTCAGGGGTCAGGGGACGATAGCCGGCGGCTAACAGCCGCCGGTGTGTTCGGCTCGCCTCACCCATTGCAATTGCAGCCGTTGGGACCATGTAGCACAGCCGCCCTCGGCTGTGCAGACCCGACACATCCGGGGGCGGATGTGCCACAGCAGTCGCAGCCGGGGGCGGCTTTGCCGCGCGCATCGGCCCTCCAAGTCCACAACCGCTACCTCGTCACCGAAACCGCCGAGGGCGTGACGATCATCGACCAGCACGCCCTGCACGAACGCATCCTCTACGAGCACTTGAAGCAGCGGGTGACGGCCGGGGCGGTCGAGACGCAGAGCCTGCTCGTGCCCGAGCCGGTCGATCTCAGCCCGACCGAGGCGGCCGCCGCGCTGGAAAACCGCGATCTGCTGGCCCAACTGGGCGTGCGGATCGAGTCCTTTGGCGGCGACACGATCCTCCTGTCCGGCTATCCGGCCATGCTGGCCAACCTTCCGCCGGCCGAGGTGTTGCGGGCGGTGCTCGAGCGGATCCTCGCCGACGTGAAGCGTCCCGACAGCCGCGACCTATTCGACGATCTGCTGCACACGGTCGCCTGCAAGGCGGCGATCAAGGCGGGCGACCGGCTGGCCCCCGAGGAAATCACCGCCCTGCTCGAACAGCGTCATCTCGTCGACGACGCCCATCACTGCCCCCACGGCCGCCCCACGGCGCTGGTCTTCACGCGGGAAGAGTTGGATAAGCGGTTTAAAAGGATTTGAGCGACTCGCCCCAGTTTGCATTGCCCTCTAATAATGGTAGAATTGACGAGGAATTGAGAGAATAACAGGGGGATAAGATGCACGACGCGATACTGGATGAAGTTCGACAAGCGCGCGAGAATTACGCGCGGCAATTCAACTTCGATCTCGACGCAATCTGCGAAGACCTGCGGCGAAAGCAGCAGTTGTCGGGCGTTCCGGCGGTGTCTTTCCCCAAAAAGCCGGTTCGGCGAGCGGCGCTCAGTGAAACCGCGACAGTTAGAGAAAATTCGTAGAGGAGCGACACAATGACATCCTCAACGCCTGGCGCCGGCACTTCCCGGGTTGAAGTCGGCAACGTCGATCAGCACGGCCTCTGGCTTCTCGTCGACGACGTGGAGTACTTTCTCCCTTACGAGGGCTTTCCGTGGTTCCGACAGGCGACCGTCGATCAGATTCTATCCGTGGAACTCCTTCACGAGGACCATCTGCGCTGGCCCGAACTCGACGTCGACCTTTCTCTTGACTGCTTGACACAACTAGAGTCATTTCCCCTGATCTATGAATAGCCATGTAGATGGAAAAGGCAACGGGAAAAGGGACCTCATTGGTATTTTGGCAAGAACAGAAAGAAATCAATGACGTCCCTTTTTTCTCCCTGGGGTTCGAGCCACCGCTGATCTGCACTCCGCAAGAACTATTGGAGAGAGGAGCGGACCATGCGTGACACAATAGTGGATGAAGTGCGACAAGCGAGAGAGAATTACGCGCGGCAATTCAACTTTGACCTTGACGCGATCTGCCAAGACCTTCGGCGAAAACAACAACTGGCCGGTGTACCGGCGGTATCCTTGCCAAAACGACCTGTTCAGCAACTTGCGCCCAGCGGAGCTGGAACACCTCGATCGACTGAAATATCAACTAGCTGATTACGGAGATTTTCTGTGGAAGAATCATCGGATACGTGTGACGATCTATTGGCAGCGGCACAGACGTTGTTGGACTTCTGGGACAACCCGGACGATGATCGGGACTGGAATGATGCATAAGATAAAAAAGGGGATAAGTCCAATTATTGAGGCGGAGGCCGATTAGTAATTGGACTTATCCCCCTTTTTCGGCCCCGTTTTCGTCGAACGAAAATTGGGACAGCCCCCACTTATTGATTCGCCGGCCCTTACATGCCCGATTGCAGCCCGGATTTTGTCAGTATGTCACCCGCCAGGGGGATCGTCAAGGTTGCTTCTATTATTAGTGTACTGCGCCTGGGGAATGTAGAGTTCCGCATGCCCCCGATAATGCCAAAAGCCTGCCGCAACTCGTTTGTTGCGACAGGCTTCCGGAGGTCGGGGCGACAAGACGCCAGTGAAACTTTTCTTGCAGGGTGCCGCGTCAATTGCACCGGCCATCCGACGCCTCATTCTTGCCTTCGTCCCCAAGTCCCCTCTCCCTCCGGGAGAGGTTAGGGTGAGGGCGGGCCGCGTCGTCCAAGGCCCCCCACCCCAGAATTAGAGCCCATGCCCGCCGGGCGGTCAATGGTGGTCTGCGGCAGTGAGGCTTCGGCCCCGGTTGGCTTTGGCCCCGGTTGGCTTTGGCCCCGCGCGGGCAGCCGCTTGTCAATTCGGGCTTGCTTTGAAGCGTAACTTTCGAGTAGCCTACCCATCCTAGGATTCTCAGAATACCAGAGGCGGCAATTCAAGGAGAGATTGGCCATGTACGCTCGAAATCGCGGGGCCGCGACTGTTCTGCTCGGACTTTTGGTGCTTTCCGGCGGCTCCGTTCTCGCCAAGGATGCCCAACCAACTGCACCAACAGACGCGAGCCGAACGCCGAGTTTGACGGAGATTGCCAAGGCCAACGATGCCGCGTGGGAGGCAATCAAATCTGTGGACATGGTGTATGGCATCACGTCGCAGATCGTGAATAACGGAAAAAAGGGCCGCGAGGTTCGATCGACGGATATTCATTGGTCGAAGGAAGAAAATCGAGAGCGGCTTAGAGGTTGTTTTCAACGAGCGGAACTGAAATTCGACGATTTTTGCCCTGCGGACAACAGCGAATACGAAGATTACTTTCTGGATGGCAAGACAGCACGTTATTTGTGGGATTCTGACCCCAAGAACAATGACAAGGGAGAATTGTCTTGCCAAAATCAGAAGGGCTTGCACGGCGAAGTACGTTCCGAGATGCCCAGAATGTTGGCGGACCACGAGAGGGCTCCTCAACTCCTGCGATACCGGAGATGGAAAATCCAGTCTCCCTCCGGCAGCGTGACCAATGGACCATCACTCACGTTGTCGGAGATCATCAACTCAGACAAGTGGAAAGTATCGCTAAAGGGAAAGGAGACAACCAGCGCTGGAGATAACCTTTGGCTGGTCCATGCCGTGTATCTGCCGAAAGATGGCAAAGACACACTCGCGGGCAGCTACATGGACATTTATGTAAACGCCGACAAGAACTTCTTGATGCAGAAAGTCTCGTCCTACGCAACCAATGTAGCAACGAAGGCGGGACAGCGCATTGGAATATACTTCACCGAGGAAGTGAAGGAATTTCAGAATTGCGGTCACGGCATCTATTTCCCGAGACGGGTGGAATACCGTCTCATTGGCACAGCGGACCAGATTACTTCGGAAAACGGTCTCTATGTGACCCAAGTTGCAACCAAGCTGTCGGTGAATTCACCGCTGCCCGCCGATACGTTCGATTTCCGGTTTCCCGAAAACATGGTGGTGCAACAGTTGTCGCCAGAGAATGGCCCCGTCAGATTTCTTCTGTGGGGACCGGATAACAAACCCGCCAAGGAGTTTGATACTGGCAGAGAGGTTAATCAGTATGCCGAGAAAGAGGAATTGGAGTTGCTGCGGCAGCGGGTCGAGAAGAACCGTTCCTCAACGAAACCATCCGATTTGGTCGAGCGAGGTGTGTACCACCTGCAAACCAAGCGGTACGAGGCAGCGATCACGGCATTCTCAGAAGCCCTTTCGTCTGATCCAAAGCCTGATGACGCATTGTTTTTTCGTGGCATGGCCTACCTCTCCTCCAACAAGGATTTCGCCAAAGCCATCGCCGACTTCACGGAATGCCTGCATCATGCCCCGGAGAGTGAGAACGTGGCGATGTGCCATTACCTGCGGGGCCTTGCCTATGCGAACGAAGAAAGCACCTTGGATAAAGCCGTCACCGATATGACAGACGCCCTGCGATTGGACCCCAACATTCAAGAATGTCTAGCGGGGGCCTATCTCGTTCGCAGTATTGCCCAATCTCGGAAAGGCAATCTGTCGGAAGCCGTTACGGATGCTACGAAAGCCGTTGAGGTCGATCCCGAAAACGCCGACGCCCATGCAGTTCTGTGCTATGTCTACGAAAAGATTGGCGATCAAGTCAGGGCGAAGGCGTGCCGTAAAGCATCAAAGCGACTTCGAGCTAACACTCGCAACTCCAATGCGGTGGAGGCTGCTTTTGCAGGCGCGTTGCATAACTGCTTGGCGCGACTGTTGCCGGCTCTTGAATAGCCGTGCTGCGATTGAGCTACGGCAAGACCCGGCCCTCCGGTCACGGCGAGAATCGCCCTGGCGCTTGGCCAGAAACACTAATGGAAAGGGTGTCCCCATGAAGCGAACTGTGTTGCCGATATTGGCGTTGAGCTTATTGCTTGCTTTGATTCCGTGGGTATCGGCGGCAGAACCCAACCCCAAACAAGCAATAGCGATTCCCTCACGCCTGACCGTGCGGTGATAGGGGGCGGAAATGCGTTCTCATGGATGCGTCTTCACCTGCTGCTACGTTGTTCTGGCCTCTTCTCTGACGGCAGACCCCGAACAGGATTGTCGGGCTGCTTGCCGCCCCGTTTCAGAATGGGTAGGATAGTTGTCGCGCCAGACTGAGTGCAAAGCACAAGAGAAGTGTGGTTTGCGACACCACTTCTCGGTGCCTTGCAATGAACGTTATGCAGAGCACCACTACCATTCCCCGTTAGCATTGCCGACCACTCCACCCAAGGGCGACGGTCCCTGCTTTAGTTGTAGGAGACTTGACAACATGAAAACGATAGCCGCAACCAAGCAACCCACCAAGACGCCGTGTCTCGGACTTCAGAGAGTTGCACCAGCATTCTTAATAGGAGCGCGAGCTGCCGCCTGGATCGCCGGCTGTAGTGATAGGCGTAGCGTTTCGTCGAATGCTGCGCCTGACTCCGCAACAGGCCAGAAGGTTTCCGAACCTCTGCCTTCTCCCCCGGCACCGCCAAGTTCACCTGCGAAGCCGCAAGGCATTGCCTCATCGGCCACAACACCTACGGCAGAGTCGGTGTTCATCGCGTGGCAACAAGGCGACAAAGCGACAGCAGTCAGCCGCTTTGTGCAGGTGGACTGGACTGCACGTCCGCTATTCGCACCCAATTCGGTACTGGGCTTGAGCGAAGCGCAGTTCCAGGCCATTCCCAACTCAAGTCGCCAAGCAAAGCAACAAGAACTGTTGTCCCAGGTTCCCATTCTGAAACATATAGGCGTAGCCGTGCTAACAGCCGGAAAGGATGCGGCAGCCAAAAAGGATTTTGTCAGCGCGAAGAGGTATTTCACTTCACTACAGCAATGCGGCGAAGCGTTATCAGGCCCCGACTTCACAGCCTTGGTGCAACAAATCGGTAAATTCTTAAAGAAAATGGCCGACGAAGAATCAGCCAAGCTCGGTCAATAATCCGTTATTGTCAATGGCGACGGCGGAGAATTGCAGTCCCCTTCCATAGTAACGGAAGAGGACGGAAGGATCACCCTTCGATGATGACTCCTCAACAAGCCTTTCGTGTATTCTGCTATGCCGATTGGGCGATGGGACTGGTGGGTGTTGTGGCATTCTGCATGTCAATCGGTTGGGCTATCGCTGCGATTCTCCCGCGTTTCAGGGGCCGGCGTGGACGAGTGCTGCTGAGGGCGTTGATGTGCTTGCTGGTGTCCGCAATGTTCTGGGGAATACAAGCGTCGCTATTGATTGCATGGTTCAACGAGCAATGGACCCTGCTACGACTCGCCCTATTTGCGTTGCCGGCCGTGTTCATGCTTTTTGGCCTGATCGGATCAGTCGCCTATGGGGTACGTGCGGTTCTGCGGCAAAGCGGAGAACAACGTAGGCGAGCAGTGCTGAGGTCATTTCTGGGAATCCTTGTTTTCGGAGTGGGCATTGCGCCACATACCGTCACGACGCTTATCAAATCCGCGCTTATCATATCCGCCGAGGATCATACCAATGGCCCGGGGACGCTCACACATATCGGCGAGCCAGTTCCAGACTTCCGGCTTACAAGCATTGAAGGAACGCCCTTTCGGACGGTCGATTTGCGAGGGAAGGTGATAATCTTGAATTTCTTCGCAACTTGGTGTGGTGCTTGTCGAATGGAATTGCCACATTTGCAAGCAATTTGGAACGAATTCCGGAGCGACGATGATTTCCGAATGCTCGTGGTTGCGGGGGGAGAATCGGACGATACCGTCAAAGCCTTTCAACAGGAACACGGGTTCACTTTCCCCCTAGCCTCTGATCTAAATAAGGCGGTCTACAAGGAATTTGCCTCCCAGTATATTCCTCGAACATATCTCATATCGCGTCAAGGGACCATTGCCTACCAGTTCCACGGCGGTTATGAGGAGGAAATTCCCAAGCTGAGAAAGTTATTAAGCAGAGAACTTGCAAAGAAAGACTGACGGCCCCAGGGAAAAGGTGGAGCAGATGTGCTCATCGAGCAGCGTACCGTCAACAATCGACGCGGGACGGCATTTGGTGGTGGATAGACCTTCGGGTGTGTCATCGCTTCTAGCCCAACACTGCCTCTTTTTCTTGCCGATCCGGCCGGCGCAGCAATCTCACCTGCTCGATTCATTGAACGCAAAGCCCCGGCCGCAATGACCCGCCCCGTTGCGCCAGCGGCCCATAGACGGCCGCGCATTGTGGGCATGGTGTCTTTCGACGTGCCTTTTGCCAGAATCGACGCCAAGGGCCGTAGCTGCTCGACGCTTGGACTCTTGCCGGTTCGGCGTCATTGCGACAGCCGATCTTGGCAACAGTGAATCGAGAAGGTGGCCGCGTCGGCTGCCGTTCTCCTGGCAACTGGCATCAAGAAGGTGGCTGGGGAGAAAAAGGGGATAAGTCCAATTATTGAGACGGAGTCTAATTAGTAATTGGGCTCATCCCCTTTTTCAAGCGTTGATCGCCAAGACTTTCTGGAAAGTCAAGTCCTCCGTTTTGAAGCGGATTTGCGCAATCTTGCAGAGAATGACGGCCGGGTCAAAACTGGGCGTTGCTGTCGCGGGCGGCGTGTATCACACGAGCGACCTGAATGCCTCGCTCCGTGGGACGGGGGCCTGTAAATATTTTTGTGTCAGGGCCGGGAGTGTGTGGTTAGGGAAGTTGCATTGGTAAACGGTCTTCAAAGAGGATGGCGAAGTGGTTCAACGCCGCCTTCCAGTTCCTAATGGGCATCGTCCATTTCTTCGACGCCTCGCGAATCGCCATGAACGTGATCTTCAATGCCGACTCCTCGTTCGGATAAATCTTCCGGTTGCGGGTGAACTTTCGGATCACGCTGTTCACCGACTCGATCGCATTGGTCGTCGAGATCGCCTTGCGGATCGGGGCGGGAAAATCGAACAGCGTGATGATGTCGGTCCATTTCAACCGCCACATTTTCACGATTGTCGGATACTTCTCCTGCCACGCTTGAGCGAAATCCTCCAGGGCTTGCTCCGCTTCGAGCAGCGTCGCCGCCTGATAGATGCTTCTTCAAATCGCGCACCACCGCCTTGCTGTCCTGGTCGGCGACGTAACGCAGCGCGGCCCGCACCAGGTGGACGATGCAAAGCTGCACTTTGGTCTGCGGATAGGCCGTTCGAATGGCGTCGGGAAATCCGGCCAGGCCATCGACGCACGCCACGAAGATATCATTCAGGCCGCGATTTTTCAGGTCCGTGAGCACCTGGAGCCAGAACTTGGCGCCTTCGTTTTCAGCCAGCCACAGGCCGAGCAATTCCTTCTTGCCGTCGAGATTCACGCCCAACGCCACGTAGATCGTGTGCTGCGAAACGCGGCCGCTCGCGCCACGCACATGCACGACGATGCCGTCGAAATACACGATTGGCCAGACCGACTCCAGCGGCCGCGAACGCCAGGCCGTGACTTCCTCGTCCACGGCGTCGGTCAAACTGGAAATCAGCGTCGCCGACAGTTCGACGCCGTAGAGCGTTTTCACCAGTTCCTGAATGTCGCGCGTGCTCATGCCCTTGGCGTAGAGCGCGAGAACCTTGTCGTCGAAGCCGGCCAGGCGTCGCTCGTGTTTGGGGATCAAAAGCGGCTCGAAGGTGCTGTTGCGGTCGCGCGGCGTGGTGATCGTCAGCCGCCCCGACTCGCCCTGTACGGTCTTGGCCGACTTGCCGTTGCGGCGATTGCGGCCGGAAGTGGTTCCTGCCCGACCGGTGGCGGCCCCGGTCGTCGGTGCATCAGCGGCAGCGGCTTGCGTTGGGGCGGTTGTCGCCACGACTCCACGCTGCTGATCGAGATGCACATCCATTTCGGCGTCCAACATGCGTTCGATCACCGATTTGGTCATCAATCGCATCACATCGCCCAACTCCTGCTGGGTCGAAATGGAAACGGCAATCTCCTTGGCCAACTCTTCCGCCTTGCCTCGTAACAACGCATCCATGCTAGCATCTCCTGTAAAAAGTCCTTGTCCAGTTTGGGAACACTACCTATTTTCCCTGCCTGACACAATATTTCTTACAGGGCCCCGACTTCCGCTCGACCAGCGTGACCGCTCCGCCGCGTCGGGCCGCGCCGACGATCGTGTCGCCTTCCCAATCGCCGAAACGGCCCCGACGATCGACGACCGCGGGCCGCCCTTCGATGCTCGTTCCGGTGCGGTTTCGCCCGCGTTTTTCCCAGTCCGGCCGCTTTCGGCCCCGTCGTCGGAGACAGCCTTGCCAGTGCCGTCCGGCGGCCTCCTCGGCGCCGATCCAGACATAGATCGTCTGGTGCGAAATCCAACGTCGCCGATCGCCCGGGAAGTCGTCGCGCGAGCGGCCCGCGATCTGATCGGGCGACCAGCGCCACCGCAGACGTTCACCGACATAGCGTCGCACCTGGGGCCGTTGCATTTTTGGCGTCCACGGGCGTTCGCTCCGGCGTCGCGCGGCCTTCCGGTCAGCGGCAACGGCCCAGTAGCCGTTGCCGCTGCGGTTGCGCCGCAGTTCGCGGGAAATCGTGCTCTTGCTGCGGCCAAGCCGCCCGGCGATTTGCACCTGCATTTTCCCGTTCTTGTGCATGTGGGCTATGATTTCGCGTTCTTCCAGGGTAAGATGATTCGCCATCGCAGGGACCCCTTTCAGTTGGAACGTTCGGTAAAACGCCCATTGAAACATCCCTGCGATGTTTTCACCTATACCAATTCTTCAGCCTCGGTTGCATTTCAATTATGACAGCGGGTATTAGACTGTTGCTGCATATTAGATAAGTTAGTTCTTGCATCCCCTGAGCTACAGGCGCGTAAACGGAAGGAACGATGGTGTTTTATTACCGTTCCCGTCAGAAGACTACCGGTGAAGATATCCTAGAAGCGAAGATTTGCCAAGCCGGCCTTGGATTCCAGCGAGTGCGCCGCAAATCCGGGGGATAGCTTATGCTACGAATAAAATTCCCACTTCCCGACCGCATCGAAGGCATTGGGGAAATGCTCAATCGTGGGAAACCATTTGTTCGCGGGCCAGGTCACGGCGACGACGTCGAACCGGGCGGGGCGCTCGAGCAGGCCGTGGCGTTTCAGGAAGGCGACCGCCAAGCGGGTGAGCCGGCGCTGCTTCGGCAGATCGACGGCCTCGGCCGGATGGCCCGACTCGTGGGATTGCCGCGTCTTGACCTCGACAAAGACGATCGTCTCGCGGTCGAGCGTGACCAGATCGAGTTCGCCGGGCCCGAAGCTGTCGTGTCGGGCGAGAATTTTGTGGCCCCGGCGACGGAGAAACCGGGCGGCGGCGGCCTCGCCCCGCCGTCCCAGCGGCTGTGGCGGAAAGAGCCGCTCGAACCAACCGGAAAGGACTTTCCGCAAGGTCATGGTGGCTCCACTTCCCGAGTATCGCCGCATGACCGCAGTCATGCACATAACGCACTTGCGTGACTACAAAAACACACCTGCTCACTCCCGGCGTGGACGCCGGGGCTAAACGGAGCTAAAGAGAATCGCGCGCTCCGCATGCTTATTTCTTCGTCTCCACGCGGCGTTCCTTCAGCCGCACGGCCTTGCCGGAACGCTCGCGGAGATAATAGAGTTTTGCCCGGTGGACGACGCCCGAGCGCTTGACTTCGACTTTGGCGATTCGCGGCGAATGGAGGGGGAACTTCCGCTCAACCCCCTCGCCCTGCACGATCCGCCGGACGGTGAACGTCTCGCGCGTGCCCGAGCCGGCGCGGGCAATCACCACGCCGTTGAAGAGCTGGATCCGCTCTTTGTCGCCTTCGAGAATGCGGCAATGCACGTCGACCGTGTCGCCGATCGCAAACTGGGGGACTTCTTCCTTCAAGCAGGATTTTTCGACCAGGGACATCACTTGCTGACTCATGGCTTTCCTTTCGTTGTCGGCTTGGGGCGCGACCGACGGTCGCGGCTTTATATTAGTCTAATTCATGTGTGCCACTGCTGGCTCGTCCAGCAGTGCAGGCAGCTTGCGGGGAGCTACGCTGCTGGACAAGCCAGCAGTGGCACCCGGGAAAAAACATCTTGTCAATCTTCCGCCAGTAAATCGCGGCGGCGCTGCAAAGTCCGCCGCCGGCTGTCTTCCTCTCTCCAACGGGCGATTTCCTCGTGGTTTCCGTTCAATAGCACGGCCGGCGTTTCGTGGCCGCGGTATTCCCGGGGGCGGGTGTATTGGGCACAATCCAACCACCGCCGTCTGCCCGAAAACGAGTCGCACTCGCTGCTGTCTTCGTCTCCCAAAACGCCCGGCAGGAGCCGGGACACCGCGTCGATAATCACCATGGCGGCGACCTCGCCTCCATTGAGGACGTAGTCGCCGATCGAAATCTCATCCGGTTCGAGGATCAATCGCACCCGTTCGTCGAATCCTTCGTAACGGCCGCACAGCAGCAGGAGCCGCTGGCGCTCGGCCAACTTCTCCACCGTCGGCTGATCGAGCCGGCGTCCCTGGGGGGTGAGCATAATCAAATGGCCCGGGCGTGGACATTCGTCGCGCACCGCCTCGACGCACTCGACCACCGTATCTACCTTCATGACCATGCCGGGACCGCCGCCGAAGGGGCGATCGTCGACTGTCTTGTGTTTTCCTTTCGACCAATCGCGGATGTTGTGCGTGCGAACCTCGACCAGGCCCGACTGGATGGCCCGGTTCAACAGGCTCTGGCCCAAATACCCCTGGAAGATGTCGGGAAAAAGGGTCAAAACGTCGAAGCGCATGGCTGGGCATCAACTCTCTTGTTCGGCCGCGGGGGCTTCCGCCGTCGGTTCGCTGGGAGTCTCCTCGGCCGCCTGGGGGGCGCCCTCGACCGGCTCCTGGCGAGCGGCCGCGGCGGGCTTCGGCGCGCGGGGCATCGGCGGCAGCGGTTCCGGCCGGCGGCGGCTCTGAGCCAACCGGTCCAACGCGGTTTGCTGCACGGCCAAGTGCGTCCCATCCTTGCCGTACTTCTTAATCAGCACCCCCACCTTGTCCGACGGCTGCGCGCCGACGCTCAACCAGTAGGCAATGCGCTCGCCATTGAGCACGGCCCGGGCGTCGGTCTCGGGGACCATCGGGTCGTAGGTGCCCAACTCCTCCAAGACCCGGCCGTTGCGCGGACGGCGGACGTCCATCGCGCAGATCCGATAGAACGGCCGGTGTTTTCGGCCGAGTTGTTTCATCCGAATTCGTACAGACACGCGTTTCTCCTATCTTGAGTAATCAGTCTTTTAAGTAGGGTGCGTGTAACGCACCGCCATTTTTCGTTTTCTGACTCCGATGCTCCGCATCGACGGAGCGGGGGTTAATGCTCCGATCCATCTCCTCCGTCTTTGCCGCGTTTTTCATCTCGTTCTTGCCGTTTTCTTCGCCGGGCCTCGCGTTCGCGATCCTTTTTCAACTTGGCCCGCTGCTTGGGCGTGAGCCGTTTGCCGGTGTCGCCTTTTTGTTTGGTGAGCTTCGCGCCGGGGTTCATCATGCCGCCTTTGGAAAGGTCGCTCATCATGCGCATGCGGTCGCGGACGCCCATGCTCGACATGCGTTTCATCATGTCGGCCATGCCGTCGAACTGCTTGACCAGCTCGTTGACCTGGTGCGGCTCGACGCCCGCCCCGGCGGCGATGCGGCGGCGGCGGCTCTGGTCGACCACCTTCGAGGGGTTGCGGCGTTCGTCGGGGGTCATCGAGTCGATGATGCCCACGAGCTGTTTCATTTCGCCTTCCATGTCGGCGTTGCCCAGCATGTCGCTCATGCCGCTCATGCCGGGCAACATGCCCAGGATTTTGTTCATCGGGCCCAGCCGCTTCGTCTGCCCGAGCATCTTCTTGAAATCGTCGAGCGTGAACTCGCCCTTGCGGAGCCGGGCCTCCTGCTTGGCCATCTCCTCCTGGTCGAAACGCTCCTGCGCCTGTTCGACCAGGGTGAGCACGTCGCCCATGCCGAGGATCCGGCCGGTCATGCGGTCGGGATGGAACTCCTCCAGGGCGTCGAGATGCTCGCCGACGCCGACGAACTTGATGGGCACGCCGGTGACGGCCTTGACCGACAACGCCGCGCCGCCGCGGGCGTCGCCGTCGAGCTTGGTCATAATCACGCCGTCCAACTCCAGCGCCTCGTTGAACGCCTTGGCGCTGTTGACCGCGTCCTGGCCGGTCATCGCATCGACCACCAGGTACACCTGATCGGGACCGATGCGGCGGTCGATCAGCGAAAGCTGCTGCATCAACTCGGCGTCGACGTGCAGCCGGCCGGCGGTGTCGAGGATCACCACGTCCGCGCCGGTCTGTTTGGCGTGCCGGACGGCGGCCTGGCACAAGGCCACGGGATCCTTCGCCTGGAGATCGGCGTAGACCGGAATGCCGATCTGCTCGCCGAGGACCTGCAATTGCTGGATGGCGGCGGGGCGCTGCAGGTCGGCCGCCACGAGCATCGGCTTCCGGCCGCGCTGGCCGATCATGCGGCCCAGCTTGCCGCAGGTGGTCGTCTTGCCGGAGCCTTGCAGCCCGCACAGCATCAGCACCGAAACGTCGCCGTGGAGATGCAGCGAGTGATCGACCGGTCCCATGAGGTCGACCAGCTCGCGGCCGACGATGCCGATCAGTTGCTGCGTGGGGTCGAGCGACTTGAGCACGGCTTCGCCGACGGCCTGCGTGCTGACCCGTTCCATGAAGTCTTTGACGACGGGGAGGCTGACGTCGGCTTCGAGCAAGGCCCGCTGCACCAGGCGGAGACCGTCGCGCATGTTCGACTCGGTGAGCCTACCGCGGCCGCGGAGGGTTTTCAGTGCCGAGCTCAGGTTATTCTGGAGGGACTCGAACATGGATTTTGCGCACAAAGCTCCCGTTGCCCCGCTCCCAACTCGAAGGGGGCCAAACAATGACAATCCCTTATCCTAGCGAACAGGGTGGCCTTTTGGCAATGCGGTCCCGGCGAAAGTTTTCCGTGAAAAACCATAGACACAACCCGAGCCCCCTCTGTTGGATGATAGACCGCTTCATGGCTCGGCCGTATTATTCTTCTGCTGGGGGGGATTTTGACGGATATTAACTCCAATCAATTGGTCCAGGCGGAAAAAATCGTGGAATCCGGCAACTCCATGTTCGTCTTGTGAGGCATAATTTTCTTGAAATTAAGCGTGCGGCCGCCGAACTGGGCATTGGCTGCCCGTTGAAGAAGGCTGTATTGGAGGAATTTGGGTGCCACTGCTGGCTTGTCCAGCAGTGAAATCCCGGGGTTTTCTTCCTGCACTGCTGGACAAGCCAGCAGTGGCACCCTTTCTTCAACAAGCTGCTAAGCACCGAATTTCCGCCGTCGCACTAAATCGCGCCGAACTCGAGTGTCAAGCATTTTTACCAAAAAATGCGAAGTTGACACGAAAGGCGTTAGAACCTAGATTTTTACGGAACCTGAAGCACCTTTTGATGTTACGGAGATTCAACGATGTTTCGCAAAATGGGCCTCGCTGCGGTCATAACGGTATTTGCCTGCCTTCCCTGTCTCGGACAGGAGTGGGCCAGCAAGATGTTCAAGATCTCGGAACACAATTTCGGCACCGTCGCCCAGGACGCCAAGGCCGAATATAAGTTCGTTTTCGAGAATCTTTATCTGGAAGACATCCACATCGCCAACGCCTACACGAGTTGTGGTTGCACGAGCGTGCGGATTGAGAACCCGTTGGTGAAGACCTACGAACAAGGGGCTATTGTCGCCCACTTCAATACCGACACGTTCCGCGGCCAACGCGGGGCGACGATCACGGTAATCATCGATCGGCCTTACCCCGCCGAGGTGCAACTCCACGTCCGCGGCTATATCCGCAGCGACGTCTCGGTCGAACCCGGCAGCGTGGAACTGGGCTCTCTCGACCAGGGCCGTCCCGCCGATTGGAACCTGGCGATCAGACACGTCGGCAGCAACGACTGGCGAATCACCGAAGTGAAAACCTCGAATCCGCATATTACGGCGGAATTGGAGGAGACGGGCCGGAACTACGGAACCGTCTCCTACAACCTTAAGGTTCACGTCGCCGCCGACACTCCGGCCGGATACCTCAACGACCACATCATGCTGGTCACCAACGAGGGCCGCGGCGGACAAATCCCCGTCCTGGTCGAAGGCCGAATACTGCCCGGCATCACGGTCAGCCCCGCTCAGTTATTCATGGGCGTGCTGCAACCGGGCCAGACTGTCACCAGGCAGCTAGTCATCAAGGGCAAGAGTCCGTTCCGCATTCTCGGCATCTCTTGCGACGACGAGGCGTTCCATTTCAACGCCACGGCTGACAACTCGTCGAAGCAGTTGCACCTGGTTCCGGTGACGTTCCAGGCCGGGAAAAAGATCGGCAAAGTGTTCGACACAATTCGGATCAAGACGGATCAAGGCGGGACCACGCCCGAATTGGAGGCTTACGCGGTGGTGGCCGCTCCGGAAGTGCCCGAAACCACGCAAGCGTCGCAGTAATTTGCGGCGGCGATAGACAGTAGGTAGTGTCGCGAAATCCCCGTTTAGCGGCCGCCGGCACGGCGGCTTGCGGTGGGAAAAGGGCCGTCGTGCCGACGGCCGCTAAACATGAGTCGCCTTTGATCTTTGCGGGTTCATCAACGCCCACACACTCTTCACTCCGCGGCGGGCAGATCGTCCCACGGGGGACGCCAGAAGGGCAGAGCGGGAAACAGGGCACGCCCCGCCGCCGCGGCCAACGCCGTCGAACACTCGAGCCTGCCGTCGGCCGTCGCCGCGTCCCAATCCAGTTGCCCCAATAAGAGGCGGATAAAGTCGTCCCCGCTCAGCCGCAAATAGCTGCGGCCGACCCGATGCGAGGTGGCGCGGACGCCCTCGCGGGCAAGTTCCAATTGGAATTTCCGCCCTTCGACCAACAATCCCAGATCGAAGGGCCGCGACAACCCGGCCCCCTCGGCGCGACGCTCGAACTCGCCCCCCAGTCGCCGCAACACCCCCAGCGGATCGAGCAAACGCATCATGTACGTTTCGCCCCGTTCGGACGGGCATTCGGGAGCGTTTTGAAAATGGGTGCCACTGCTGGCTTGTCCAGCAGTGAGAAGCGTATTTCCCGGGGAATCACTGCTGGACAAGCCAGCAGCGGCACCCGTGGGTGATACTCCCACCGATTTCAAAACACGGTCCGGGGGAGCGGCGCCGCCCGCTAAGTCGAAAAGCGTGAACAGCGGGCTCGACGGCGGCGCGTGGAGCAGGACGCAACGGCGCCCCTGCTCGACGGCTTCGCCGCAGCAGCGGGCCAGTAGTTCGACGGCCGCCCGCGGACAGTCCGGCGCGGCCATCAACTCCACGATTTGCTCGCCCCGAGTGGCGGCGTAGCCCACCACGCGGGTCTGGGTTTCGTCCATGTCCAGCAACTCCGGCCCTTCCAATGCCACGTAGAGCTGATCGTAACCCCGCCGGTCGAGCAGCCATTTCCAATAGGCCTCGGTCCGCTCCAGCGGGCCTTGGGCGGCGCAACCGACGATCGGCCAACGGCGAAACTCCGCCCCCTGCTCGAACTCGGCCGAATCCGCGTCGGCCGCCGGGGGGAGTTGCGATTGCAGCACGTTCTGAGCATAAATCCGCGCCAAAGCCGGATATTCCCAACGCAGCAGCGGACGGATGTGAAACCGCCGTCGCCGCCGCGGAAACAGGCGCAGGTCCAGGAGCCGGGCCAGCAGCCCGCAGGCGTCGACGCGGCGAAAACTGTCCGCTGCGCACGGCGTCCAGCCGGCGCGGCGGAAAAAGCGGGGCGCCGAGGTCCGCAGCGTGCCCAGCAAGGCCCCGTCCATCTCCATCTGAACCTCGGCGGCGCGGAGCGAATAGGCGCCCAATCCCTGGCCGCGGAACTCCGCCGCCACGCCCAGCCAACTCAACCCCGCGACGGGTATCGCCGCCGCGCCGAGGTGCATCGTGCGGTGAACGATATGCACGTGGGCCACGATCCGCCGCCGCTGGCGCAGCAGCAGGCGATCGTGCGGCTCGTAGAACGGATCGTCGAGCGCCGCCTGGAACTCGCCCGCCGACGGGCCTTGAAACACCGATTGCAGGAAATAGAACACCGTGGGATGGTCGGCCGCGCTGGCCCGGACCACCGGCAACCGCACGCGGCGGCGCTTCGTCCGCGACTGATGCGGCTCCGTCGTAGTTGATGAGTCGGCTCGTGGTTCCATCGGCGTGCATTCCTTTCGCCGGCGCCGACCACATGAGAGCAAGTTTCCGCGCGTTTGTGAAGTAGGGCCGTCGTTCCGGCCGGCGTTTATGGGATGTCAGGTAGACCATGTCGTGAACAATAGCCGGAGGCTAATAGCCTTCGGTGGTGAAAACCCGTTACTTGAGCACATTCCGGCGCGATCAGGCTCAAGGTGCGCATTGCGGCGCAGATCTATCATGCGGGGCCGGGCAAGGATGGCATCTTCCGCCGTAAAACCTGAGCGGCAGTGCCTTTATGGCGGTCATTCAGTGTGATATAATGCGGTGTCGGCCCCTCCAGTCCGGATCCCAAAATGTGCACGAATCCATGCCCTCCACCAACGGCCTATCCCGCGATCGCCACGCCGTCATTCTCGATTCCATCAACGATGGCGTGTTCACCGTCGATGACCAGTGGCGGATCACCTCGTTCAATCGGGCGGCCGAACGGATCACGGGCGTCAAACGCCGGCAAGCGATCGGGAAACCCTGCTGCGAGGTGTTTCGGGCGAGTATCTGCGAAACGGCCTGCGCCTTGCGGCAAACCTTGGCCACCGGCCGGCCGGTCGTCAACAAGGCCGTCTACATTCTCGATGCCCGAGGCAATCGGCTGCCTATCAGCATCTCGACGGCCATCTTCAAGGACGCCGGCGGCAAGACGATCGGCGGCGTCGAGACCTTCCGCGATCTCAGCCTGGCCGAGGACCTCCGCAAGGAACTGGAGGCGCAGTACAGCTTCGCCGAGATCGTCGGCCGCAGCGCGGCCATGCGGCAGGTTTTTGAACTGCTGCCGCAGATCGCCGAAAGCGACAGCACGGTGCTGATCGAGGGGGCCAGCGGCACGGGCAAGGAGCTGTTCGCCCGCGCCATCCACAATCTCTCTCGGCGGCGCAACAAGCGATTCGTCGCGCTGAATTGCGGAGCGCTGCCCGATACGCTCCTGGAATCGGAACTGTTCGGCTACAAGGCCGGGGCGTTCACCGACGCCAGGCAAGACAAGCTCGGCCGCTTCGCCGTGGCCGACGGCGGCACGCTGCTTCTCGACGAGATCGGCGACGTCTCGCCGGCCATGCAGGTCCGCTTGCTGCGGGTGTTGCAGGAGCGGGTTTACGAGCCGCTCGGCGCCGTCGAACCGGTCAAGACGGACGTGCGGATCATCGCGGCGACGAACAAGGACCTCGGCAAGCTCGTGCGCAAGGGCGTTTTCCGCGAAGACCTCTTCTACCGCATCCACGTCATCCGTCTGGCGTTGCCGAACCTCCGCGACCGCCGCGAGGACATCCCGCTGCTGGTCGAGCACTTCATCGCCAAGTTCAACCGCTTGCAGGGCAAGGACGTGGTGGGCGTTTCCGACGAGGTGCTGGCCCGGCTGATGGAGCACGACTATCCGGGCAACGTCCGCGAGTTGGAGAACATCATCGAGCACGCCTTCGTCTTGTGTCGCGGCGCATTGATCGAGCTGGCCCATCTGCCGCCGCAGCTTCGCGGGCCCGGCGAAGCGGTCCCGCCGGACATCGCCGGCATGACGCTCGAGGCGATGGAGCGTTTCCTGATCGCCAACGCCTTGCAGCGTCACAACGGCAATCGCACGGCCGCCGCCCGCCAGTTGGGCATCAATCCCAGCACGCTGTTTCGCAAGCTCAAGGCGTTGGGAATCGAGCGGGTTTGATTTCATAAATAGTTTCTGTTGCGGAAAGTTCACGTAGGGTGGGTCAAGCGCAGCGCAGCCCCACCAACTGCGGGAAATAACGGGGGGAATTGAAACGGGGCCGCAGCTAGTATTGGAAGATTTGGGTTCAGAGCGCACTCAGTCAATAGGCATCGGGGTACTCCTGAGTGCCGGTTGGCAAAGGATGGTTGTCGCGGTATACTTTAGTGAAGGAGATTCGCCATGAACAAACAAGAGGTGTTGGACCTCATTGACCACCTTCCTGAACAGATCGACCCTGAACAGCTCATGACGGAGTTGTACTTGAAGGCGAAACTCGATCGTGCAGAGGCAGCGGTCGCCAGGGGAGAAGTCGTCAGCCATGAGGAGGCCGTCCAGCGGAGTCGGCAATGGTTCAGGACAAAACCGGATCGTTATCATGGGAGTCATCCATAGCAGCCGGGACTTACCGCCGATCCTTGAGGATCGGTGATTTTCTTGGCCCCTAAACCTCCTGAAAACGGCACAGGTGAAAAAAGGGGCCTGACAACGGGACTCCTTCTTTCGTCTGTTTAGAGGTCCATCAAAATCCGCAGCCGCATGGCCACGGCTTCTATTGTGGCGGGTGAAACGGCCCCCAGGCGTTTTCCTAATCGTTCGACGGCCACCGAGCGGATGTCTTCGCACTTGATGAAACTCGGCTTGCGCAGTCCGCCTTCGGGCGGTTGCACGGGCACGTGGGAACGTATGCCCTTGGGCTTTGTCGTCAGGGGCAACACAATGACCAATCCCGCCGGACCGGAGTTGAACAAGTCGTCTGAAACGATCAAGGCCGGACGTTTGCCCGCCTGTTCGTGACCGCGGGTAGGGTCGAGGTCGATCATCCAGATTTCGCCGCGGCAGGGAGAGGTCATCGTCAATCTCCTTGAAGATCATCGGCCATTGTGGCGTCCCAGGCGGCGCGGTCCGATTGTTCCTCGGCCCAGGCATTGCGGTCGGCTCGCAAGGCGGCGAAGTCGGCGTTGACCCCCTCCAGGAAAGTGCGCCGCCGGTAGGCTTCGACGGCCTGCTCCAGCACCTCGATCATCGGCCGGCCGGTTTCCGCGACGGCTTCCTTGAGTTTGGCGTAGGTTTCCGCGTTGATTTTTACGGTCGTACTGGCCATGAGTGTTCCTCGTCATACTGATCGGTGCACTGTTCAGTATACCATAAGGTGTCGTTTACGATCAAGCTCCCAATAGCCGAGAAAGTCTCAATAATTGCAGTATGCAATACTTCTGTGCGTCGTGGCATTGCAATATGCAATTGTTGACCCACTGCGATAAAGCGGTGTATTTTGCCATAACACATTGTCACTACAGCGGTTGTGGACTGCGGGCCGCAAGACAAAACACTTCGGCATGGCAATTGCACTCTTCGCCGTTATGAAACTCGCCATTCCAATTTGGCACGGCCGCATATCGCCGGTCTTCGACGTTGCGGGGCAACTGCTGTTGGTCGAACTGTCCGATGGCCGAGAGGTTGCCCGAGAGGAAAAAACGGTGGGCGAAACTACGGCGGATGAACGCGCCCGAAAGCTGGCGGAACTTGGCGTTGAGACGTTGATTTGCGCCGGCATCTCTCAGCCGTTGGAGGCCGCGGTGGCCGACAGCGGGATTCGGGTAATCGCCCGCATCTGCGGCGGCGTGGAAGAAGTGCTGGCGGCGTTCGCCGCCGGGCGCATGGGCGAGCAGCGTTTTGCCATGCCCGGCTGCTGTGGCCGACAGCGGCGCCGGCAAATGCGGGGGCAAGGTTGCAGGCGTGGTCGTCGTTTCGGCCAAAAGGAGAGTCCATGAGACTGGTAGTGACTTCGCAAGGAACGAGTTTGGAGAGTCAAGTCGATCCACGGTTCGGCCGAGCCGGGCATTTTGCATTGATAGACACCGACACCGGCGAGTTCTCCGCTCACGATAATGCGCAAAACCTCAACGCCCCACAAGGCGCCGGCATTCAGACGGCGCAGGCCGTTGCCCGACTGGGCGCCGAGGCGGTTTTGACGGGCCACGTCGGCCCCAAGGCGTTCACGACACTCAAGGCGGCCAATATCGCTGTCTATACGGGTGTTTCGGGAACGGTGAAGGAGGCGATCGAGCAGTTCAAAAGGGCCGGGCTCACGCCCGCCGCAAAAGCGAACGTGCAAGGCCACTGGTCGTAGCGCCGGTCCCCTCTCCCTTTGGGGGAGGGTTACTGTCCGAGTTCCCTCTCCCTTTGGGAGAGGGTTAGGGTGAGGGCCGTTCGACGACGGGTTTCACGCACCGCCCTCACCCCCGGCCCCTCTCCCAAAGGGAGAGGGGAGATGGTAGCAAAAACTCCCAGGAAAAAAGGAGAAACACAAATGCCAGGTGGAGATCGAACGGGTCCGATGGGAGTGGGGCCAAGGACGGGACGCGGCGCAGGCTATTGCGGCGGCAGAGGCACGGCGGGATTTGCCGGCAGCGGCCCCGCACTCGGCTTCGGCCGAGGTCGCGGCGGCCGTGGAGGCGGGCGAGGTCGGCGAAATATGTTACACGCCACCGGTTTGACCGGCTGGCAACGTGCCGCAGCGGGGTGGCTGGCGTTCGGCGGCGGCCCCCGTGGACAAACTACTCCCGTGATGACGAAGGATCAGGAACTCGACGCACTCAAGCAACAGGCCGAGTTGCTCGAAGGGCAAATCGGGAGCATCAAACAACGGATCGACGAACTGTCGGCGCAAGGGACCGGCGCGCGCAGCCCATGACTGCAACTCCCGTCACATCCGGCTGCATTTTCGGCCCGGTTCCCTCGCGGCGTTTGGGCCGGTCTCTCGGCGTGGACTTGGTTCCGCTGAAGACGTGCTCCTACGACTGTGTTTACTGCCAACTCGGGCGAACGACGCATAAAACCGTCGACCGGAGGCAGTGGAAGCCGTTGGGAAGGCTATTGGAAGAGATTGAGCGAAAACTCCACACGCGGCCGGACTACATCACGTTGAGCGGCTCCGGGGAGCCCACGCTCTACCGGCCGATCGACCGCTTGATCGAGGGCATCCGGGCGTTGACCGACGTGCCGATCGCCGTGTTGACAAACGGCTCTCTGCTCGGCAGCGAGGAGGCGCAGCGGGAGTTGCTCGGGGCCGACCTCGTAATCCCGTCCTTGGATGCGGGAACCGAAACCGCCTTTCAACGGGTCAATCGTCCGCACGAATCGCTTTCGTTCCAGGGGATGATGGACGGTCTGGCGTCGTTTCGCCAAAGGTATTCGGGCCGATATTGGTTGGAGGTGTTCTTGCTTGGCGGCCGTGACGGCGCCGACGAACGCGAACTGGCGGCGCTGCGCCGCTGCGTCGATCGGATTCGCCCCGATCGCGTGCAACTGAACACGGTGACACGCCCTCCGGCGGAGGAAATCGCGGTTGCGGTTCCCCGCGACCGGCTGGAAGCGATTGCAGGGACGTTTTCGCCGGCCGCCGAGGTCATTGCCGATTACCTCGCGGCGACGGAGACGGAAGCCGGCCGATGCGGCCGGGAGGAAATCGTCGAATTGTTGCGGCGGCGACCTTGCTCGATCGACGACATCGCCGGCGGTTTGGCCATGCACCGCGTTGAAGTCCTCAAAAACATCGAACATCTGAGCAACGAAGGCTTGGTCGAGGAAATACGCCTCGACGGCGGGACTTTTTATCGTGCCGCCCGCGAGGCCGACAACCACTGGGAACAAAAATGATAATTGCAGTTGCCAGCGGCAAAGGCGGAACGGGCAAAACTACCGTGGCGACCAATCTTGCGCGGTCGGCCGCCGACGGCGGTCTCGCTGTAGCCTATCTCGACTGCGACGTCGAGGAGCCGAACGGGCGCCTGTTTCTCAAACCTACAATCGAGCGGCAGCAACCGATCGACAAGCCGCTTCCCAGCGTTGACCCGGATCGCTGCACGTTTTGCGGCCGTTGCAGCCGGGTATGCCGCTATGGTGCGATCGCCTGCGTGAACCAGCAAGTGCTGGTCTTCGCCGAACTCTGTCATTCGTGCGGCGGTTGTGTATTGGCCTGTCCTGCCGGCGCCATGCGTGAAGTGCCAAAGCCCATCGGAGAGTTGCGACTGGGAACGGCCGGTCCGATTCAATTCATCGAGGGTCGATTGAACGTCGGTGAGGCCATGAGTCCGCCTGCCATTCGTGCGGTCAAGGCGGCGTCTACCAAAGGCGACCTGACAATTCTCGATTGCCCGCCGGGCACATCTTGCCCCGTGATCGAAAGCGTTCGTGGCAGCGATTTGGTCCTCCTGGCAACAGAGCCGACGCCGTTCGGGCTGCACGACCTGAAACTGGCCGTTGAAATGGTTCGGACCTTGGATCTGCCGATGGCCGTGGTGCTCAACCGCTGCGACATCGGCGACGATCCGTGCGAAAAAAGGGGACAGTCCCCTTTTGTGCGCACCGACCGAAGGTTGGTCGGGGATTGTCCCCTTTTCTCGCATCAGGTGCGCCAATACTGTGCAAGCCAACGCATTCCCATCCTGGCCGAGATTGCCGACGACCGGGCCGTGGCCGAAGCCTATTCGCGGGGCCAACTGGCCTGCGACGCCGTGCCTGCCTTTGCCAGGCAGATTCGTTCACTGCTCGATCGGCTTTCCAACGGAGCGGCGCCATGAAGGAACTGGTTGTTGTCAGCGGCAAGGGCGGCACGGGCAAGACCTCGGTGGTCGCATCGTTGGCCAGTTTGGCCGGGCCGTGCGTTGTGGCCGATTGCGACGTGGACGCCGCCGATCTGCACCTGATCCTCGAACCAAGAGTCATCCGCCGCGGGGATTTCACCGGCGGCAACAAGGCGAGAATTATGCCCGGCCACTGCACGGCCTGCGGCAAATGCGAGGAACTGTGTCGATTCGACGCAATCTATTTCGATGGCCCCGGCAACGGCCGCGTGTCACGGACGTTTCGCGTCGATGCGACCGCCTGTGAAGGCTGTGGCGTGTGTGCCGATTACTGTGCTGATGGCGCAATCGAATTTGCTCCCGCCGTTTGCGGGCAGTGGTTCGTTTCCGAAACCCGTTGCGGACCGATGGTCCACGCGAAGCTGGGCATCGCCGCCGAGAACTCGGGAAAGCTGGTTACGCAGGTTCGTCGTACTGCCCGGGAGGTTGCCCACAAACAAGGGCTGGAACTAATCCTCTGCGATGGCTCGCCGGGCATAGGCTGCCCGGTCATTGCTTCGTTGACCGGCGCGAGTCTCGCCCTGTTTGTGGTCGAGCCGACCGTATCCGGCGTCCACGATTTCCGTCGCGTCGCTCAACTCGCGGCTGGATTGGACGTGCCGGGGCTGCTGGCGGTGAACAAGGCGGACCTCAATGAAGGAATTGCCGGCGCGCTTGAGGCGATGGCCGCGCGGCACGGGATCGTTTCAGCCGGCCGTATTCCTTACGACCGCGAAGTGACCCGCGCGCAGATCATTCGCCGGACCGTGGTGGAAGCCTCCGGTGGGGCGGCGGCTCGGGCAATACGCGCGTTATGGGTGGCAGTGCAGAAACGTTTATCGTCGGTTGCCGCAGCGGCAAGCGGCGGACCGGTGCAAATACAATCGTAAGTATTGATGTTCAGAAAACTAATGCAACATCTGTTTAGCGGCCGTCGGTACGACGGCCCGTGTTCCGCCGCTGGCCGACGTACCGTCGGCCGCTAAACAGTTGCATTACCTATCTGACGGTCTATAAACCTATTGAACTTGGAGCAATGCCTTATGAAAATCGCCATCCCTATGGCCGCTGGCCGGCTGTGCATGCACTTTGGCCATTGCGAGCAATTCGCGCTGGTGGACGTTGACGAAATAGCGGGTAAACCCACCAATACGGCCCTTATGACTCCGCCGCCGCACGAACCCGGCCTGCTGCCCAGGTGGCTGCACGAGCAGGGAGCAACCGTTGTCATTGCCGGCGGCATGGGGCAGCGGGCACAGCAACTGTTTACCCAGAGCGGGGTCAAAGTTGTGGTCGTGCGCGCCGGCTGATACTGCGGAGAACCTTGTGGCAGCCTATTTGGGCGGCGCCTTGGTGTCGGGACAAAACGTCTGCGACCACTGAAATGCAACGCTCCGCACGTCGCCACATTCGCACCGGCAACCATCCCGGCTGCATGGTTTGCTGCCCCGGCAACGGGCATGGGATCGGCTTGGGGTTCAGCATCGCGCATGGCTGGCGATGAACGCGGCTCACCCAAAGGCGGTACAATCAGTTATGCGGCATTCGACGATAATCTTGACGATGGACATGGAAGACGGACAAGACTCTTTCCGTAACAATCAACACGCTAACGACTTAGGCGAGGAGCTGCGTAAACATTCGGTTTTCCCGCTCCGCCCCCAGTTTATGGCGGCAAATATCCTGCAAGGCCCCTTGAACCATCCCGGGGCTATCTGCTAGACTGATTTGTTTCCGATTTGGCGAGAACACGCAGGGTTGACCCATGTACGCGATTATTTCCGACGGTGGACAGCAGCTTAAAGTATCCGAGGGCCAGGAGTTGGACATCGACTACCGCGACCTGCCCGCCGGCGAGCAGATCGTTTTCGACCGCGTTTTGGCCTGTCGGAACGACGACGAGTTGAAGGTCGGCCAGCCGGTTCTGGAAGGGGCCTCGGTGACGGCCGAAGTGCTCGCGGTGGCCCAGGGGCCGAAGCTGGTCGTGCAAAAGGCCCGCCGCCGCAAGACTTATCGCCGCAAGACCGGCCACCGGCAGCTCTACACCCGGGTGAAGATCGGCAAGATCGAGATCGGGTAAACGAAGCATAAAGCCGCGATCGTCGGTCGCGCCCCTTGTGAGGCGACCAACGGCCGCGGCTTTCTTTTTGCGCGACCAGCAGTCGCGGCTTTGTGTTTCCGCATTAACCGGGATGATACATGCGCAAACACTAGTGCCTCAAGCGGGCTGAATTGACGGGTGCCACGGTTGGCTTGTCCAACCGTGTTTCCCGCACTGCTGGACAAGCCAGCAGTGGCACCCAACGTGTCAACCGAGGTCGGTTGACGCATTAGCCCAAAGCGCAAGCGAGGGGGCGCAACGAGTTGCCCTCGCTTGCGCTTCGGGCTAGTGTCTCGCACTCTGCGCCGATGCGCCGCGGCCCATGAATAATCCGCATTAACGCTTCGAGAACTGCGTGCCCCGCCGGGCGCCGCGGAGGCCGTATTTCTTGCGTTCTTTCATGCGTCCGTCGCGGGTTAGCAGGCCGGAATCGCGGAGGCCGTCGGCGAACTGCTCGTCGAGCTTTTTCAGTGCCCGGGCGATGCCCAACTTGCAGGCGTCGGCCTGTCCGGTGATGCCGCCGCCGTCGACGAGGATGCGGACATCGAGTTCGGCCCGCTTGCCGGTCTGTTCGAGCGGGGCCAACACGGCGTTTCGCTGCCGGGTATTGGCGAAGTAGGCGTCCAACTCGCGGTTGTTGATGCGGATTTTCCCTTCGCCGGGACGAATGCGCACCCGAGCGACGGAACTTTTACGTCTTCCCGTACCGAGAATATCTTTGCTTGCGACGACTGCCATGGACGACTAATCCTTGATTCCGAGTTCTTTTGGTTCGGGAAGTTGGGCCTGATGCGGATGCTCAGGGCCGGCGTAGATTTTCAGCTTCGAGAGCGTGTGGAAGGCCATTTTGTTTTTGGGCAACATGCGGCGGACGGCCTCGCGGAGGATCGCCTCCGGCTTCCGCGCGAAGCGCTTGCCGGCGGTTTCCGTGCGTTGGCGGGGGTAGCCCGTGTACCAGGCGTACTCCTTCTTCTGCCACTTGTTCCCGGTGAACACCACTTTATCGGCGTTGATGACGACGACGAAATCGCCGTTGTCGACGTGCGGGGTATAGGTGGGGCGGGTTTTGCCCATCAGCACCATCGCCAAATCGCTCGCCAGGCGTCCGACTATTTTGTCGGTAGCGTCGACCAGCCACCATTTCGGTTCGATTTCGTCCGGCCGCGCCATGTAGGTTTTTGTCCGTTGCATACTATTTACTCGCACAACTCCCGGGACATGAGAAACCCATAGTTTATCGGCTCTTCGAGAGTCTTACAAGGTGGTTGGGAGAGAAAAATGCAGGAGGCGGCTCCCATCGCCGATCTTCCGTGATTTCGGCACACAATCGGCGACGGGAGTCGCCTCCTACATTTATTCAATAATACCCACCCTGGGGAGAAACGAACCGATTGATCGCATGGATTGGGGGCAAACCGCCACCTTTGGGCTATGCGGCAAGAAAAAAACGGGCCTATTTACAGCAGCGATTATGCTTGATATGATTTCTGCTTTTACCCCCTCTAAAACTAGACGGGATAGGCAAGCCATGATTGTTGCAGTTCCGCGTGAAAGTCACCCCGGCGAACGGCGAGTCGCTCTGATTCCGGCTACGGCCGCCCAGTTGATCAAAGCCGGGCTGGAAGTGCTGGTTGAAACTGGGGCCGGCGAGTCGGCGGGCTATAGCGATCAGCAATATATCGACAAAGGGGCGAAAATCGCCAAAACCCGCCCCGAGGTCTTTGCGGGCGACATTCTCCTGCAAGTCCGCGCCGCCGGCGCCAACCCCCAGACCGGCGGCAAGGACCTGGAGCTTTATCGCCAGGGCCAAGTGGTGATCGCTCAATGCGACCCGCTGGGCAGTCCGAAATCGGCCGCCGAATTGGCTGCCCGCGGCGTGACGTTGTTCTCCCTCGAGCTTCTGCCGCGAATCACCCGCGCAGAGCATGGACGTGCTTTCGTCGATGGCCACGGTGGCGGGCTACAAGGCGGTGCTGCTGGCCGCCGAGACGCTGCCCAAGATGTTCCCCATGCTGATGACGGCGGCGGGCACACTCTCGCCGGCGCGGGTGTTTATCGTCGGCGTCGGGGTGGCCGGCTTGCAGGCCATCGCCACCGCCCGGCGTTTGGGCGCGCTGGTTTCGGCCTACGACGTTCGCCCGGCCGTCAAGGAGCAGGTGCTCAGCCTGGGGGCGAAGTTCGTCGAGATGGAGTTGGAGACCGGCAGCGCCGAGGGCAAGGGGGGATACGCCCAGGCGATGGACGAAGAGTTTTACCGCAAGCAGCGGGAGTTGATGACCCGCGTGGTGGCCGAGCAGGACGTGGTCATCACCACGGCGGCCATCCCGGGCAAGAAGTCCCCGATCCTGGTGACCAAGGAAATGGTCGCCGGAATGATGCCCGGCTCGGTGATCGTCGATCTGGCGGCCGAACGGGGCGGAAACTGCGAATTGACCAAGGCCGACGAGACGGTCGTCGCGCACGGGGTGACGATCCTCGGACCGACGAACTTGCCGTCGACCGCGCCGTATCACGCCAGCCAGATGTTCGCCAAGAACGCCAGCACCTTCTTGCTGCCGATGGTCAAGGAAGGGAAGCTGACGATCGACACGGAGGACGAGGTCATCCGCGAGACGTTGGTCGCCCGCGACGGCGCGGTGGTGAACGCCCGAATCAGCGATTTGTTGAAATCATAAGCCCGCGGCCGATGGTCGCGGAAATTCTCCAAGCGAGCAAAAACATGGAAAACTTCATTACCAACCTGACGATTTTCGTGCTGGCCTGTTTTGTGGGCTACGAGATCATCACCAAGATTCCGCCCTTGTTGCACACGCCGCTGATGTCCGGCTCGAACGCCATCTCGGGGATCACGCTGGTCGGTTCGCTGGTGGCGGCGGGCAGCGGATTCGTGGCCTTGTTTTCCCTGCACGGCCTCGTTTCGGTGCTGGGTTTTCTGGCCGTGTGTTTCGCCACGATCAACGTCGTGGGCGGGTTCCTGGTCACCGACCGCATGTTGAGCATGTTCAAGAAAAAGGACTAATTCGTGCAAACCTTGATAGACATTCCCCGCGCGTACCTCAACCTCGCCTATCTGTTGGCGGCCGTGTTGTTCATTTACGGCTTGAAGGGGCTTTGCCGCCCGCGCTCCGCGGTCCGCGGAAACCTGCTCGGCGCGCTGGGCATGTTGATCGCCGTGCTGGCCACCGTGCCGTACATGCTCGAGGCCGGTTATGGCCCCGGAAAACCGCCCGTAAGTGCGTTCAGCACGATCGGCATAGTGGTCGCCGCCGTGGCGATCGGATCGGTGATCGGCGCCCTGCTGGCCTTGAAAATCCGCATGACCGCCATGCCGCAGATGGTTGCCCTCTTGAACGGTTTCGGCGGCGGGGCCTCGGTGCTGGTCGCCGGCGCCGAACAGCTTGCCAACGGCGGCCCGGCAACGCCGCTGGTCGTGGCCATCGCCACGGTCGCCTCCGGCATTATCGGCGCGGTCACCTTCTGGGGCAGCCTGGTCGCCTTCGCCAAATTGGAAGAATACAAGGCCTTCAAAAAACCGTATTTCTATCCCGGGCTGAAGACCGATCAACGCCTTCTTGGGCATCATCGCCATCGTGCTTTGCGTCTACGGCGTCATGCACCCGGGTAACGCCGCCCTCTACTGGGGGCTGGTGGTGGTCGCCTCCGTGCTCGGGCTGACGCTGGTCAATCCGATCGGCGGGGCCGACATGCCGGTGGTCATCGCCCTGTTGAACTCGTATTCCGGTCTGGCGGCGGCCTCGACCGGTTTCGTCCTCGGCAACTCGGTGTTGATCATCGCCGGGGCCCTGGTGGGAGCTTCCGGCGTGATCCTCTCGCAGATTATGTGCAAGGCCATGAACCGCTCGATGACCAACGTCCTGTTCGGCACGATGGGGCCCGGCGAAGGCGCGGCCTCGGCCGACGAAGTCTACGGCGGCAAGGTGAAATCGACCACCGCCGACGAAATCGCCATGATGCTCGACGGCGCCCGCCGGGTGGTGATCGTGCCGGGCTACGGCATGGCCGTCGCCCAGGCCCAGCACGCCGTCAGCGATCTGGCCGAACTGCTCGAATCGCGCGGCGTGGAGGTCGATTTCGCCATCCATCCCGTGGCCGGACGCATGCCCGGCCACATGAACGTCCTGCTGGCCGAAGCCGAAGTTCCCTACGACAAGCTGAAGGAGATGGACGAGGTCAATCCGACCTTCGCCCAGACCGACGTGGCGATCGTGATCGGGGCCAACGACGTGGTGAACCCGGTCGCCCGGACCGATCCGAAGAGCCCGATCGCGGGCATGCCGATCCTCGACGTGGACAAGGCGCGGACGGTGATTATCATCAAGCGGAGTCTCAGCCCCGGTTTCGCCGGCATTCCCAACCCGCTGTTCGCCGCCGACCACACGCTGATGTACTTTGCCGACGGCAAGAAGGCGATCCTCGACCTGTTGGCGGCGTTGAAGGAATAGCCGTGGACGCTGGCGACTGGCGAAGCGACGGCGCCACCCACCGGGGGCCGTTGACGGTGAGACAAATAATGTCGGGCCGGTGAAACGCCCCGCGACTGCGGCCGGGGGGGAAAACCGCGGCACTATTTACCCCGCCGGACGCAGCCGGCGGGCATTTACGATCTGGCAGTCAATAAAATCGCGCGTTCTGCCGGGGCCAGTCCTTCGTGCACCCTTAGAAGCTCAGGTTGAACCTGACGCCTTCCATAATCTCCTGGGCGTCTTGAGCGACTTCCGCGCCGAGGATCGTGTCCGTATTGTACTTGGCGGGGATATTCAAGCCGTCCTTGGTGATTTCCACGCGGTAGAAACCGGGGGCGATGCCCGGCGGGGTATCCCCGGTGCTGATCATCGCCATGCCGTTTTGGTCGGTCTTGCCCACGGCCGTCTTCACGTACTCGCCCAAAAACTTCTCGGGAACGAGCTTTACTTCCGCCCCGGCCAGCGGCCGGCCGTTATAAGTTACGGAGCAAGAGTATGACATCCGGCCGAGTTTGGAATTTTTCCAGGCCTGAATCCGGGCGGTGATCATGTCGGCCGTGACCTCGCCCTTGCCGCTGGGATCGAGCCGGGCCAAAGCGGCCTTCAGGCCGGGACATTTATTCAGTTCATCCCCGCTTATCTTGCCGTCCTTGTTCGTGTCGAAGGCGGCGATTGCATCCGACCCGGCCGAGGAATTATAACCCGGTGGATATACTCGCCCTGGTCCGCTTGGGCAACCCGTGCAAACCACCAGCAAGCCCACAAACGCCAAAACCGCACCCGTTGTCATTCGGTAAGACATGGTCGCTACACCTTTCTGTTTGTTGCGGCAAGAAAACCGGAAGAGAGCATTTTCAGTATAATGCAAGGTAACAAATCGCCGGGCAATCGTCAAGCGACACCGCCCCCGTAGGACAGAGTGCTAATCTGTCCCACGGCACAGGGAAAGGTTAATAACCTGCCCCCCGGTTAGGGCGGCTATGGAACTGCCGCCCCAACCTCACTGGGCGGGCGTCAATTTCAGGACCTTTGCCGAGGGAACGTGGCGGACGGTCGTCTCCCGAGCCAGGTTGAACCACGCCGGGCAGCGGTCAAGGATCGCGCTGTCGGCCGTGGCCGCGATAATACCCGGCAGGACAGTTTGGCAATCCGTTCCGACTTGTTGGGGTGGCAGTTGAACGGCCACCCCAGCAGTCCCGGGAGCGGACAATACGGCATCGGGGTTGGGAACTAACTCGACCTGCCACGGCCAACCGCGGGCGGCGGCCAGCCCCTCGATGATCCCTTTCAGCCGGCCGCTGTTGGAAACCGGACGGTCCAACAGCCAACGGCATTCGCGCGGCTTGCAGTCCTCAATGGTTCGGCCCAACAGTTCGAGCGCGGGCAGGGTTTCGGCCACCTTGCGGTAGCTGCCGTGCATGCTGGCCATGTCGCGGAAAGTTCCATCGCGGGCGGCCAGGACCAGCCCGCCGGCCAGCGCGGCCTCGACGGTGGTCAACACGTTGTAGCCGTCGATCCACAACGCCGCGCCCGAAACCCGCTGCGGACCGATTTGGCGGGCACGGCGGCCGGCGGACTGTGCCGCGGTGCAGCAACAACGGCTGACGGCCGTCCGCTGCCGGGCCAGCAGTCCGTGACGATCGCCGACCAATTTCAGCGATGAATCGTGAGCGTAGCCGCGGTCCAGCAGCCAGCAGAAATCGGCCGCCGCCGCGCGCAACATCGGCTCAGCCTGGGCGTCGAATAGCCGGGCGTCCTCCGGGTGCGGTCCGCGATGGGTGCGTCGGTCGGGCATCTTTGTTGAGTTTCAGAAAGCAAATGTCGTAAATAGCCGCCGGCTGTTGTTCGAGATCATTTTCGGATAAGCGCGTCCGAACCGGTACAATGGGTTATTGTCGGAGCCTCCCCTGGGGGCGCGGCAAATTATCCTTCGCCCCCGACGCTTGAATGTCGCCGGAGAATCGCATAGGATACAAGTAATATACCTACCGGACAAGCGCCGACCACCATGCCGGCTTGCTCCCGCCACTACAACACGCCAAGGGATTTTGCCATGAAACGTTCGTTCTCGACGGTCTTGTTTTTCACGCTGGTCGCATTATCCGCGATTGCCTTGCGGCCGGTCCGGGCCGATGACGCCCAATCCGACAAACAATTGGAGGTCCGCAAAGCTCTCGACGCCTACCTCGACGGCCGCTGGTTGCCGGCGGACGAAGCGAAGAAGGCCACCGACGAGATGGTCGAAAAATTCAAGGCTGCCGGCGATTCGATCGAAGACGTCGAGCGATTGTTGCGGATGGGCCGCGTTAAATACGGCGGCCAGAAGACCACGGGCAAAATGCTGCAAATGGAGTTGAAGAGCAAGGACGGAAAGGTAGCCAAAAAGCTGCAGTTTCCCCTGCTCGATCTGCAATGCGAAAACGTCGATTACAAGACCACTTTCATCATCTACGTGCCCAAGTCCTATAAGCCGACCAAGCCCACGCCCTTGCTGGTCGTCGGCCACGGCGGCAACAGCGCGATGAGCGCCCAGTACGCCGTCCAGGCGACCATCGGCGGCATTCTCGACTGGCTGCCCGTCGTCGAAAAGAAGGGGATGATCCTCGTCGCTCCGCAGAGCGAACGCGGCTGGGGCTCCATCGGAAACTCGATCATCTTTTCGCTGATCTCCTGGGCCCAACGCGAATTCAACATCGACCCCGACCGGATTTACATCACCGGCCATTCGATGGGCGGGCACCTGAGCTACCGCAGCGCCATCTATCTTCCCGACCGCTGGGGCGCCGTTTCGCCGATGAGCGGCGGATACGATTACGTCGACGAGAAACTCACCAAGGCGGCCCGGGCAATGGTCGACGTACCCGGCTACGCCACCTACGGCTCGCATGAACCGTACAACATCAACGAGTACAACCACAAGATGGACAAGTGGGCCAAGGAGAACCATCACGACTGGATCCGCGTCGAGAAGCAGGGGGGCCACGAGATTTACAAGGATGAGTTGCCCAAAGTGGCTGCCTTCATGCTTGCCCACCCCCGGAACCTCTACCGCGACCGGACCTACGGTTACGCCACCACCAGCGTCGTTTTTGACAGCACGGAGAAGAACCCAAGGTGGTCGCAACAGCACACCTGGAACCCCGACCGGCCCATCGACCATTCCACGTTCCATTGGCTCCGCATGTATCCGCTGCCCCAGGACACGCCGCAGGACAAGCGCGAACAACGTGTTTGGGCCAGGTATAAAGGCGACAACCACTTCGACCTGATTGCGGAAAACGCCCGCAAAGTGCGAATCTATCTCCATCCGAAAATGGTCGATTTCTCCAAGCCGATCGTGGTCACCGCCAACGGCGAGACGGTGTTCGACGCGAAGGTCGAGCCGGATATGAGGACCATGCTGGAACTGGTCCGCGAGTTCGACGACCGGGGCCGGATTTTTTACGCCGGCATCGAAGTCAACATTTCGACCGACGCAAAGGACTTCCCCGAACCGCAGGGCGAGGGCTTGAAAACAGCCGGCTGACGCCGGTTAATCCAACCAGTCCTTCGACTTCAGCCGCGCGGGCGCGTACTGCTCGGTGACATAGCTGATGTCCTTGCTGATCAAGGCCTCGACTTCCAGCTTGAAGCCGTTGTCCAGCATGCGCTTGATTTCCTTTTGCCAATCCTTCTTGTGGGCGAACCACGGATAGGCGGCGATCTGCTTCGCCCGCTTGCGGTCGGTCTCGCTGAGCGCAATTTTGACGCTGTCCGAGAGTTTGCACTCCTCGAAATCCTTCGAGCGGAGGCCGAGAAACTTGGCGTCCGGGATCGCCATCCGTTGCGATTCGTAGGCCAGGTTGATCGAGCCCTGCTTGATGACGCTGTAGATGTAATATCCCCACGGATCGTTGTCCAAGAGGCAATAGACGGGCAGCTTCAACTCGTCGTGCAGCCGGTGCAGCAGCCGGCGGACGCCGCGCGGAGGCTGGCCGCCGCCGTGCGTCAGGATGCACTTGTACTTCCGCCAGAACTTGTCCTCGTTGAACCGTTGCCAGACGGTGTCTTTTTCGACGTGCAGGATGAACCGGGCGTCGCACCGCTTGAAGCGGATCACGTCCGGCTCAACGATCGAGGGGATGCCGTATCCGCCGGAGCCCATCCGCGCGCAGTCGATTTCGTCGCCCCGGTCCAGGAGAGTGATTTCGCCGACCATGTCGCCTTTCTTCTGGGCGTAGAGGTGCAGTTCCTCGCGGAGGCTGCACAGCAGCACCTCGCAGTCCTCGATCACCGGATCGCACTCGCCCTGATCGGAGAAGGTCTCTTCCTTGGTCCCTTCGATGGTGTGCTTCAGCAGGTAGTAGAGACCGCGGATGCTGGTCGTTTTGCCCTGTTCGATCAATTGCGTGGCCCCGCTGGCGACGAGCATGGTCTGCATGTAGGTCTTGGCCTGCGAGAGATTGAAGAGGTGCCGGCGGTTGGTGTTGCCCCCCATCTCGATAAACCGCCGCGTTTTGTTGTAGCGGACGTTGGAGAGCGAGCGGGTGGGCACGTCGACGAAGGGGTCCCGTTTCCGCGCCGCCGCCTGCACCACGCCGTCGGCCAGCTCGCGGAGTTGTTTGATGGTTTTGTCGTCGCGGGAGTTGAGTTTGGTGGGCATGGTCGTGGTATCAGAAGCCTGTCGTGGTTGTAGGTCAATTCAATTTGAGACGCAGTGCATCCCAAATTGGAGAACAGCGTCTCGAAATGGAAAATTACGTATTGAGCGAGATTCTCGACGCATTGCGTCGAGAATTGGACGGGAACAAGAAAGATGCCTAGCCAACGGTTCAACCCCGAAGGGGTTTTGGAGGACAGCCCAGGGTTGCCGCGCAGCGGCTACCCTGGGAGGCCGGCCCAGCCTTGCCAAGTCAACCCTGAAGGGGTTGCGTAGGACGTTACCCCTCGTTTCAATCCCAAACGTACCGTTCATCGTATGCGATTCCATGTCTCTTCAACATCTGCCGAAACTCGTCTTGGAACGATAACCTTCGATGATGTTCCTCTTGGTTGGCGATATATGTCTTTACCCGTTCTTTCTGCGACTGGCTGACGGAAAATGCGCCGTAGCCCGCCTGCCATTGAAACAGACTCCACTCGCGGCGCTTGCGCTTTGCCCAGAGCGACGATGCCCGTTTTAACTCTTTCACCCAGTCGGCCAGAGCAATCGTCCGCGATTGCGCCGCCAACACATGCACGTGATCGGTCGCTCCGCCGACGATGATCGCGGGACATTCCAACTTGGCCGATATTCCGGCCAGGTAACGGTGCATTTCATCGCGGAGTTCGGGTATTTGGAATAATGCACGGCGTTCCTTGGTCGAAAAAACGAGATGCACCAACACGTTGGCCAACGATTGCGGCATCGACGCCCTCCGAAACCCCGTTGGGGTTTATGTCGAATATCCCATCCCTCTCCCCAGGGTAGCCGCTGCGCGGCAACCCTGGGCTATCCTATCATAAGCCCTTCGGGCTATCCGGGTGAGTTATATTATCATCCGTTTGTTCAGCACAAGGCTTTTGTGCAAACAGATTTTCCATCACCACTGCCACAAATAGCAAGAAAGCCGCGTTGAGACAATGGACCATCATTCCAAAGTAGGATGCCGTTCGATATTGGCAATACTTGTGGGCATATCCTTTCACCAACATGGATTGTATTCTTACGGCCGCTTCGTATTTGTCCGTCGATTTGTTTCTTTCGAGCTTGCTTAGCACCGCTTCGGATTTCTTAAATGTTGCCTTGAAATTTTCCATCTCAGCTTGCCATGCGTTTTCTCTGGTTTGGCTTGCTGGCGAGTTATTCGCTGGAAATTCCGGCGAGGGAGGAGCAAGATTACTTTCGTCCTGCCCGCTTTTCAGAGTTGTTTCTGTTTCCGATAATAGGATACTGGAAAAGTTGTCATCCCAGGGTAATAAGTAGAGCCATATTAGACCCACGAAGTTCAGAACAAACAGCAATAATACCATCAGTCTGAGTAGGTTTTTCATGATCGCCTCTTGACTAGATCGGCGTTGGTATGCTTGATTGCGTGGTGAGTATCATGCAATCACATCATCCATCGAGATTTATTCCCGGCGAGGTCTGTCGCCGGGGCGAAACGGCGCTACGTCTCTTGTGTCGCCACAATGATGACCCGCGAGTGTTCCGGCAGTACCACGGCTGGGTCCAGAGGACGGACTAGACCTTTCTCCACGATTCCCATCACTGCTCTGGGACGCTGCTGGGGAAGGTGATTCTCCATCATCGATGGGACTGCGTCCCTCGGCAAATCGAGAGGGGCTAACCGCGGCTCGGCCGCAATTCGTTCGTCGCGTGCGCGACGCTGTGGGCTGCGTTTGTCGGGTTGAGGTGTGTTCATCGTGTATTCCCTGTCAATATGCGGTGATTACAAAGATCGGTGTTTCGGATAATTCACCAAATATGTCTGGGATTTCTCGTTCCTCTCGGTCGTATCGCCAAATAACCCATATTCGACGCCCCGAGGGAGTTTCTGCGAACATTTGATAAGAGCCATCTTTACATTATTTTAGATCGAAAACCCGGTCAAAAGAGGCTTCGACCTCCTCGATCGAAAGGCCGTGAGCTTCGATCTTTCCCAGATTCCAATCGATCCATGTGAAGTGCCTCATGGGCTATCCTGCCAATAAATTGTATGTTTATCCGGTTCATCCTTCAAGCATGTTGACGACCGCATGACACAGCTACCCGGCGAGGACGCCGGGGCTAAACGGATAACACCCCTCACAAGTGCCGGGGCTAAACGGCCTCGCTTTCCGTCTGTTGGGCGACGTTAATCGGGATGCTTTGCTCTTCCGGCGGGACGATCATTACGTTCTCGCCGAAATCTGTCTCCTCAATCGCCTTGCCGCGGTCGTTCAGTTTCACGTCGGCTTCGGCCGTGCGGCGCTTGGCCACTGCTAGGAGCTGTTCGCGAAGCGCGTTCGGCATCGGTCGAGTTGATGCGGCTGACGGCCGTGGCCACCTCGCCGACGTAGCGGAGGAAGATATTGCGGCGCTGGCCCTCGTGGCGGACGCGCAGCCGGCGGCGGAGATACATCCCCAGCTTGCGGCCGACCGCTTGCAACGCCAGCCGCAACTCCTTCTGGATCTCGGGATACGAGGCGATGGCCTCTTTCGATTCGTTGGTGAAGGGGACCCAGACGCTGGCAATGTGGACCATCACGGTGATCGGCCCGCTGGGCAGCGCGCCGCGCGACTGGCTCAGGCCGTAGGCCCGCCAGTTGGTCCCCATAATGGTTTGCGAAATGGCGCAGCCGCCAGCCTGGAACTGAAGTGGAACCCGGTTGGCGTAGCGGAGCACGTTCATCGACTGCCCCTCGCTGAGGTTCACCTCTTGCAGGGCGTGGTGCAGACGGTCGATGTCGGCCGCTTTCAGCCGGCCGGGCGAGACGCGGGTGCCGACCTTGGCCGCCGCGAGGATTTTATCGGCCCCGTCCGGGCCCATTCCTTGAAACGTATTGATGAGGAACTGCCGCAGCGTTCGGGCATCGCTCTCGTCGAGCAACTCGCCGAGCGCCTCGCGCGTCACCCGGCTGACGGGCGACGTGCCGCCGTAGGCCAGCCCGACCTCGATCTGAAAGGGGTTGCCGCGATAGACGGCCGGTGGCCGGGTCGCCGCGGCGTAGAATTCGCCCGGCACCACCTGCCGCAGGCCTTTCAGGATCGACTCCTCGCCGATCGGCACGACGCAGTCGGAGGCCGGGGCGGGAATCTTTGTGGACTGAATCGCCTGGTGGAGCAGGTCGGCCTCGCGGCGGCCGATTTTGCGCGGGTTGGAGCGGGTGCCGATCTTCGCCGCCGCGCAGATCCGCCGCGCCACGCCCGGACTGACCCGCGAAAACGAGTGGCTTAAAAACTGCGCCGCCGTCGGGGCTTCGGTCTGCTGGAGCATGGCCACCAGCCGGCCCAATTCGACGCCGTAGGGGTGCGGCTTGATCTCCTTCGGTTCCGCCGGCAGTTGGCCGAAGACGCGGGCGTATTCCTTGCAGTTGCCGTCGGGATCGGTGTAATGAATGGCCACGTGCGGATTGGCGATGGCGGTCTGTTCGAGATACTCGTCGACGCTGCCGCGGCCGCGCTGGTATCGGGCCTCGAGCTCGATCGTGACCCGCGTGCCGTGGTCCTGTTCGATCCACTCGATTTCGTGTTTCTCGATGGCCTTCTGGCCGAGGTGGTTGGGCGGGATTTCGACGCCCCCGCCGCGCCCGTTGAGGATCTCGGGCAGGTTTTTCTTGGTGTTGATTTGAATTTCGTAATAATGGGCGGGCTTGCGGCGCGAGACCTTGGACATGATCTTGACCGGCTTGCCGGTGGTCAGCACGCCGTGCATTCCGGCGGCGCTGATGCCGATGCCCTGCTGTCCGCGGCTCATCCGCAGCCGGTGAAACTTCGAGCCGTAGAGCAATTTGCCGAAGATCAGGGGGATTTGTTTGCGGAGGATGCCCGGCCCGTTGTCCTGCACGCCGGCTTTGTAGCGGTCGGGGCCGACGCGTTGGATGTGGACCCAGATTTCGGGCAGGATACCGGCCTCCTCGCAGGCGTCCAACCCGTTGTCCACCGCTTCCTTGACGGTGGTCAGCAGCGCCTTGCGCGGGTTGTCGAAGCCGAGCAGATGGCGATTTTTGGCGAAAAACTCGCTGACCGAGATGTCGCGTTGACCGGCGGCCATCGATTCGGCCGTGGCGCGGCGGCGGTTGTGCAGGGTGCCGCTGCCGCCCGTTGCATCGCCG
The DNA here is from genome assembly GCA_963733145.1 of uncultured Planctomycetota bacterium. GTDB lineage: Bacteria > Planctomycetota > Planctomycetia > Pirellulales > Thermoguttaceae > JAHIKV01. The sequence goes on from CAVTCJ010000002.1 coordinate 136,464, forward strand.
TTGGCGCCGGTCGGCGCGGGGGATGTCTCTTTTGTGGGAACACTGACACTGACGCTCAATCCAATAGCTCCTCGTTTGGGGTGTTGCTTGTTCGTTTAGCCCCGGCGTCCACGCCGGGTGGGCTTGGGATCGGATATATCGCCCATCTCTCGGCGTGGACGCCGGGGCTAAACGGCGCGTATTTTCTCGATGGATCTGTCATCCGGCGTTCGGTTTATTCCGACGGCGCGGACCTGGTGGATTATAACGGTTTTCTCGCTCGTGTCACACACGGTTTTTGCCGGATTCTCGGTATATTGCGGTCATTTTTCCCACCCCGCACACAAAGATTCACCCCTATCGCCGATACCTGCCGAGATTGTAAATGCGTCTGAAATTGGACTGGAATAGCCGTTGGAAATCGTCCCCCGGATGAGTCCGCCGGGAGGTGCATAGCGGCCGTTATCCCCTCGCGACCGCGATCGCAGGGTGTATTTTGATACCACGGAAGGATTATGCCATGAACAGAACGATCCCTCGCACAATGATATTCTTCGCCGTCGCCGCGCTGATCGCCGGCGGGGCGCTCTTGGTTGCGAACGGTCAGGCCCGGGCGGAGATGTTCCGCCATAGCACGCCCGGCGATTTGTTCTACAACTACTACTCTCCGCCGGTCGGCTATCGGAGCGTGGGGGCCCAGTTGTATCCCTGCCCGCGGCCCACGCCGCCGTTGGTCGGTTACACGTACGTCACCTACCAGCCGTTGATGCCCCAAGAGTTTCTCTACAAGCATCACCGCGTTTACAAGACCAAGCGCACCGACGCGCCGAACACCCGCACCCGCGTGCGGTGGTGGTAGAGAGTAGGGTGGGACAAGCGAAGCGCCGTCCCACCAACGAGGTCGATGCATTGGTGGGACAGCGCTTCGCATGTCCCACCCTACGACTACTACGACTGAAAACTATTTGCAAGGAGCGATGCACAATGAAACGGATCCTCATACTCTCCGCCGCTTTGGCGCTGCTGGCCGTTTGGGGATGGTCGCAGGAGGCCGCGGCGGGCTACCGCACGATCAAGGGCCGCGTGGCTTATCGCCAAGCGCAAACCTATCCCTGGCACGGCGGATACTACGACGCCGCCTGGGGAACGCCCGTAGCCGTCGTGGTGCCGCCGACCGCCGAAGCGCAGACCCATTGGGGCTGGGGCGTCGGCGCCACCCGCGTCACCCCCATCCAGCACCAGTACCAGCGCAATTACCCGGGCCCCGGCACATACAGGCGCTCCTGGTTCCGGCCGACGCCGCCCTGGCCGTCGAGCACCGATCAATTCGGCGACTACTACATCCGCGGTCCGTGGTAAACACACTCGATTCGTGCTCCTTTGTCGACCAAGACAGCCCGACTCTTCTCGGGCTGTCTTGTTTTTTGTCCGGACTGTGAAACAATTGGATGAAGTTGTTGATGCGGAAAGCGTGCGTAGGGTGGGACAAGCTTTACGCGCGGTCCCACCAATCCCGGCGAAAAACATGGTGGGACCGCGCTAAAGCTTGTCCCACCCTACTTTTCGCAAAAGATACTAGTACTGCACCACAACATGATAATTGATCCCCAACAAACCCGCATCGGCTGGATCGGCACGGGCGTAATGGGCCGCAGCATGTGCGGACGTCTGCTCCGCGCGGGCTTCGCCGCCACCGTCTTCAACCGCACCAGATCCAAGTCCGAGCCGCTCCTGCAAGCCGGCGCCGCCTGGGCCGAAAGCCCCCGGGCCGTGGCCGAGGTGTCGGACGTGATCTTCGCCATCGTCGGCTTTCCCGCCGACGTCCGGCAGGTGATCCTCGGCGCCGACGGCGTGCTGGCCGGATGCAAGCCGGGCAACGTCGTCGTGGACATGACCACCAGCGAGCCGGCGCTGGCGGTGGAGATTGCCCGAGCGGCGGCCGAGGTGAAGGTTGCGGCCATCGACGCTCCCGTCTCCGGCGGCGACGTCGGCGCCCGCGAGGCGCGTCTGTGGATCATGATCGGCGGCGACGCGCAGGTGGTCGAGTCGCTCCGCCCGTGCTGGACGGCGATGGGTAAAACCTTCGTCCGCCAGGGCGGTCCCGGCGCCGGACAACACGCCAAAATGGTCAACCAAATCCTCATCGCCGGCAACATGGTCGGCGTCTGCGAGGGGCTGCTTTATGCCTACCGGGCCGGCCTGGACCTGGAGGCCGTGCTGCAATCGGTCTCCGGCGGCGCGGCGGGGAGTTGGTCGCTGTCGAATCTCGGCCCGCGGATCGTGGCCGGCGATTTTGCCCCCGGCTTCTTTGTCGAGCATTTTGTCAAGGACCTGGGGATCGCCCTGGACGAGGCCCGGCGGATGCGGCTCTCGCTGCCGGGGCTGGCCCTGGCCAATCAGTTGTACCTGTCGCTGATGGCCCACGACCGCGGCCGCTCGGGCACGCAAGCCCTGCAGCTCGCCCTGGCCGAAATGTCGAAGGTCGATTGGCTGAGCCGCGGCAGAAGCGAATAATTGATCGGCGTTTTTTCGTTTGTTTAGCGGCCGTCGGCACGACGGCCGGGGTTCAGCCGTAAGCCGCCGTGCCGGCGGCTGCTAAACGGTGATGTGGCTGGACCGACGGCCGAAATCCCTCTGCTTTCGGCGGCCGGAGCCGCCCCCTGCAAATATCGTATAATTCCAGTATGATCTACATCGTGCAAACCTGGGGTTGGAAGAGGTCTCGAACATGATTCGCGGCGGACTGGCGTTATCTCTGCTCGGATTGATTGCTTTGGCCGTCGGCGGCTGTTTCGGGAAGTCGGAATCCGGGCAACTCTCCTTTCGGGAGCAAATCGACCGGGCCCGGCGCGAGACCGATCCCGCGTTTCGCGCCAAGCGATTGATCGTGATCGGTTACCGGCAGGGCAAGGCGGCGGACCGGGCCGGCGCCGCCGAAACGCTGCAATCGGCCTGGAAAGACTGCCAGTCGATCTCCGACCCGGCCGTCCGGTCGAACCTGTGGGCGCTGATGGCCGAAGTTCAGGCGGGGCTGGACAACAATTCGGATGCGAGCCGCGCGGCCGACGAGGCCCTGGCCGCCGCCGAAAAGATCGACTCGAACGAGGTCCGGGTCTCCGCCCTGGCCCGCGCGGCCGAGGTCCAATTCCTGGCCGTCGATCGGGCCGCGGCCGAGGCCACGCTGCACAAGGCCGAAAAACTGATCGAGAAGATCGACGACCCGCAAGGCAAAACCCTCTCCCGCTGCGCGATCGCCGAAGCGGATTGGAAAATCGGCAAAAAGGAGCGGGCGGAGCGGATGCTCGAGGCCGCCTTGACTTATGCCAATTCCCTCGCCGATCTGAAAAAACGTTGCCCGGCCATGGCCGCCATCGCGGCGCAGCAGGCCGCCTTGGGCCGGCACGAATCGGCCGTAAAGACTTTCGAGCTGAGCCTGGACTCCGCCCGCCGCATCGAAGACCCCTACGCCAGGGCCTACGCGATGGGCGATCTGGCCGAGAAGCTCTCGGCGGCCGGCATGCACGCCAAGGCCCAGGACGTGTTGGCTCAAGCGGAAGCGGATGCCGCCCGGATTCCGCAACCCGATCTGCAACAGCAGGCGTTGGAAATGATCCGCGGGCTGATGGGCAAATTGCCAAAGGGATAGCCGCATTTCTCACCACGCGGCGAGAATTCGACACGAAGCCCTCAACACTAGCCCGAAGCGCAAGCAAGGGCAATCCGTTATGCCACCCTCGCTTGCGCTTCGGGCTGGTGTGTAAGTGGTGAGAAATGCGGGTTGGCAATAGCAGAACGCGCTCTCAATCGGCGATCAGCCAGTCGTATTTCCAGACGGGATTGCCGCATTGCCGGCACTGTTTGCCGGTGGCCAGGAGTTGCCCGCGGCAGACGGAGCAATCGCCCAGCGCCGGTTGCATGACCAATTGCTCCTTGCGCCATTCGGCCGCGCGGACGCGATCGTCCAAGGCGATGGCGGTGGAAATCCACACGGAGAGCGGATACAGATGGAACAATACCAGCGGGGCCTTGCGGGATTCGGGCAGGACGTGGGCCAGCACGTCGGTAAAGGCCAGCATCCGCTCGCGGGACGCTTTCGAGTTGTAAGCGGCCAGCCGGGCGAGAGCCTGGGCGTCGATCGCCTCGCCCAACAGGAGCCGCCCCAGCCAGCGGGAGAACCAATCGTCGGGCGCGGTGTCGAGGCCCAGTTCGCCGGCGGCCGCCCGCGACTCGGCGATTTGATACACGGCGATTTCCGTTTTCGCCGCCAGTTGGGTCTTCAGTTCCGAGACCGGCATCAACATCGAATCCATGCCCACGGTCTGTTGCACGTCGCCGTGCAGCCGGCAGTAAAGCAGGTCTTGCAGGAGGATCAGCCGGCGGTCGAGTGTTTCGGCCGCGATTGGGCCGTTGTCTCGACCGCTACGGCGATTGAATTCAACAGCGGCCGAGGCGTATGCTCTCTCGCGATTAGCGGGATTCATATTCATGTTCCATCTTCTTCAGCGACGCTCTTCCTGCCGATGTCGAGGAGAGAAATCGGACGTTCATGTCTAGTGTGCACGGCTCAAAGCCCTCAGTTTACCGATAGGCGGGAAAACCGGCAACACGTATGGCAAGCAACTGTTCCCCGAGGCGGTTGCAGCCTTCCTCCGCGACAGTTAGAATTTCGGCGCGTGTTTCGAGATCGCGTAGGGCGAGACAAGCTTTAGCGCAGTCCCACCAATCGATATTTCCCCTGGTGGTTGGGGCGGCAGTTGTACTGCTGCCCCGTGTCGCCGCTCAAGGGGGTGGCAGTACAACTGCCACCCCAACGAAACCGTTGGTGGGGCTTCGCTTCGCTGACCCCACTCTACGTTGGAAGGAGAACATCATGGACGCACTGGAAGCCATTTTCGGCCGTCGCAGCGTGCGGCGGTATCAGGACCGGCCCGTGCCGGAAGAATTGGAGCGGAGACTGCTGGCCGCGGGGATGAACGCCCCCAGCGCGAAACCAGCAGCCTTGGCAATTCGTGGTAATCGACGACCGGGCCCTGCTGACCGAGATCGGCGAGATCAATCCGAACGCCAAGATGGCCCAGCACGCCCCGCTGGCGATTCTCGTTTGCGCCGATTTGGGGTTGGAGACGTCGCCCGGATACTGGGTCGTCGATTGCGCGGCGGCGGTGGAGAACATTCTGCTGGCGGCCCACGCCCTGGGCTTGGGGGCGGTCTGGACCGGCGTCTATCCCCGCCAGGAACGGATGGACGGGCTGCGCCGGCTGGTGGGACTTCCCGAGGCGATCATGCCTCACAGTCTGATCGTGGTCGGTTATCCGGCCGAGCAGCCGTCGCCGCAAGACCGCTATCTGGCCGACCGTGTGCGCCGCAACCGCTGGTGAACTGCGCCGTAAGGTGCGTGAAACGCACCGTAACCGGCGGACGAGGGAGCGTCCGGGCAGTGCGTTCCCATGCGGAGCATGGGAACGAGAAAGGTTCGACACAAGAAATAAAGTTGGGGAGGCAGTGCTGGGTACACTGTCTCCCCAACGGCGATTAGGCAAGAGGGAACTCCTCTTCGTCAAACGTCATTCGGCATTGCCGATGAGGTTTACGGTGCCACTGTGTTCCCGGCGGCGGCAACGGCGATTCCCTGGTCGACCAGGAAGGTGCTGTTGTTGGCCACCGGCATATAGGGCAGGCCGCAATGGCCGTTGATCGCACGGCTTCGGGCGTTGCCGCCGAAGTACCACACGATGCCCGCGCCGATGTTCCAACCCTCTTCCCTGGCGGCAGCCAAGCTGGCCGTAGCGCTGGGGTGCATGTACTGGGCGTTGCCGTACAGGGCCATCCGATCGGTAATCGGCACCTGGACGTTGGCCCCGATGATGAAGTCGCCGAGGCTGCCGTTATTTGAAAGGCTGATGCGCTCGGGCGCTCCAACCCACAACCAGCTATCCGCGCCGGAAACGAATTTGTGGTGCCAGAACAGGTTCACCTGAGTGAGCGACTGGTTCCGCACGGCGATGCGAGTTTGGAGGACGGTCAGGTTCTGCACCGCAAATCGATCGCGGAGGCAAGCATAGACGCCGAAGGCGTTGCTGTCGCTCATGGCCCATTCGACTTGGCCGCGCCACTGTCCCATCGTGGGGTTCACACCGAATACACCCCAATCGTTGTTGATCATCCAGTCGTAGACAACGCCGAAGCTCAAATGCTGGTCTGCGCCGGCTTTGCGGAAGAAGCCGGTGGTGACGAATACCTGCTGTTGGCTTGTTTTCTGCCTGAGCACCGAGCCGCCGTCGAAATCGTAGACTCCGTAGCTCATGCCGAGCTGCCAGCCGATGCCGTAGTCGGCCAGGCCGATCACGGGCATTGCGGCGTTCAGGCCCGCAAGTGCGCCGAAGTTGCTGTTGAAAACGCCGTCGCTGATCCCCTTGAAGGAATCAACGCCGAAGAATCCAACCACGCCGGCTCTCGGGCAGGCGTCGCAGCCGAGGTACGGTCCCGGATCGCAGCTTGGCTCGCAAGTCGGCTCAGCGTAGCAACCCGTGTTGCAGGCGTTGCACGATTGTCCTTGGGCCGCGACTTTTTCGTTGCCGATCATCTTTGCCGTACGATTGCCACCGTCTACCCAGTAATAATCGTCGGCCAGGGCGAACCCTGCTTGACAGAACACGGCGATCGCCACTAGCGCCGCCGCATGTCGAACTAACGTCTTCATGACGTGTCCCCCTTGTCTGAAGGAAATAGGCGTCCTAATACATCCTTGAAGAATCGGCGGAACTACTGTGAAATTTGACAATCTTGACACCAAGGCAAAAACTCTCACTATCGCCCCAGCTTGCCCCAATTTACGCATTCCCCCTGATGCGCAAAACCTGTGGCGCAACAAGCTATTGACTCTCCTATTTAGAAACGTCGGGTGGACGCCCGCCGCCTGCGTCCGCCGGTGGGGGCACCGCACCTACCCCCCGCGACTGCGGTCGCGGGGCGTTTCATTTTTCCGACATTATCAACATGGCCGTCAATACACTACCGACGGCTCGCAGAATCACGAAATCTTAATTAGCGAGCGCTCAGAAGTGCATATATGCGGCAATTAGCAGACCGATCGCCACGAGGAGGCCCGCAGCCACCAACAGCCAGAGCCACTTAGGGGCGCCTTTGCGGCGGGCCAGATAGGCCTCGATGTCGCCCCCCTTTCGCGCCCCGCGATGCTTCCAAAGAGGCAGCGGGGGCATATCCACGTCCAGAACAAACTCCGAACCGAGGCCTTCGTCCAATGGTTGTGCCACGGGAAGAGGTTTTTCCTCGGCGGGGGGGCACTCCACAGCCAATGACTTCGCGGGAAGCGGCGGAGGCAGTTTTCGTTCCCGTTGCGGTCTCTCGCCCCCCTTGGCCGATTTGCGCCGCTGTGCGGAGATCCGTCCCCGCGGCGACGATTTTCCCGATGTGCTTCCTTTGCGGGTTCCAGAGGAAGACCCTCCGCTGCTGTCCGAGGAGACCGTCTGTCCCTGCGCGATCAGCCATTGCGCCAGCGCGTCCGCGACTTCGGCGGCCGATTGGAAGCGGTCCTCGGGCCGTTTGGCCATCATCTTCAGACAGATGTCGATCAACTCCTGCGGCGCGTCGGGACGATCCAGCCGGATGTCCGGCGGCGGTTCCTTTTGGTGCATCATCAGCCGTTGCGGCAGCGTGCCGCCGACAAACGGCGGATGCCCGGTCAGCAGAAAGTGGAACGAACAGCCCAGCCCATAGATGTCCGCCCGCAGGTCTACGCCGTGGCTGTCCACGGCCTGTTCGGGCGCCAGATAGTCTGCGGTGCCGAGCACGTTTTCGTCGTAGGCCACGGTCAGCGAGGCTTTGTCCTCGTCGGTGAACCGCGCCAGCCCGAGGTCCAACAGCTTGACCACGTTCTTCGGAGTCACCAACAAGTTGGCCGGTTTCACGTCGCGGTGGATCAGTCCGGCCTGATGGGCGTGGGAGAGCCCCTCGGCTGCTTGGCGGGCGTACTCGGCGGCGGCCACGTATTCCAACGGACCGTCGCCGGCGACGATCTGCTGCAAGTCGCGCCCCTCGACGTACTCCATCACCAGGTAATGGATGTTGTCCTCGCTGTCCACGTCATAAGCGCGGACGATGTTGCGGTGGTCCAGTGAGGCGGCGGCCCGGGCCTCGCGGTGGAAGCGGGCGAGATAGGAGGTGTCCTCGACGCGGTCCTTCGGCAGGACCTTGATCGCCACCCGCCGCTGCATCAACACGTGTTCGGCCAGATAGACGCTGCTCATCCCGCCCGTGCCAAGATGATCCAACAGCTTGTATTTGCCCAGGAAAAATCCCTTGTGGCGTCCTTCGAGGAGCTTCTCGGCCTGCCAGCGGGTGATCAGTCCGGCCTCGACAAGCCGTGCGGCGACGAAGTCGGTGTCGGTGATCGAGTGGCCGCCGGCGGCGCGTTTCAATTCGCGCAGCAGGGCGGTGAGGCGGTCTTTTTCGACCAACCCGCTCTGCCGCACGAGGTCAAGAAAGGCGTCTACATGCAGCCTGGCCATGCGTCTCCTCGATTAGATCCTTTACCGTATCAATAATAACATGGGCTAAAGGCCGGGACTATAAGGAACGCGATTTAGCGGTCGTCCAAGAACAATTTGTGGTGCAGGCGTCCCGCCTGTTCCGTGCAGCCGAGACGGCCGCACCACAAAACACGAAGTTGTTATTGAACATGGACCTGTCCCCCTCCCGCCGCCCCAGGGGGACAGTCCCATTTTCGCGGCGGTAAAGCCAATTCGCGAGGCGACGTCCCAAGCGCCGCGGAAATTGGGACAGTCCCCTGTGAACGGTTAGCATCGGAATGACAACGTTGCATAAACGCCCCGCGACTGCGGCCGCGGGGGGCAAAAGCCCCGCTGTTCATCCCCCGCGACCGCACTCGTGGGGCGTTTTGATTGCGTTGCCTCGGATTCTGCGCGGCAAGACAATCAGATCCGACAAGGCCGAAAACCAATGGCCCTAACCGCCGCAACCCGATATAATCGCGGCTTTACCCGATTTCTGCTTTTTCACAGGTGAAACAAGTGTCAGACACCGTCACCGTTGCCGAAGCCCGGCGTGCCGAATCGGTCGGCCGCGAAGTCGTCGTCCGGGGTTGGGTCCGCACGCGGCGCGACTCGAAGGCCGGTTTCAGCTTCATCGAAATCAACGACGGCTCCTGCTTCGGCAACATCCAGGTCATCGCCGCGACGGCGTTGCCGAACTACGAGACGGAAATCAAGCGGCTCTCGCCCGGCTCGAGCGTCAGCGTCGCCGGCTTGGTGAAGGCCTCGCCGGGCAAAGGCCAGGCCACCGAAATCCAGGCGGCCGAGGTCACGGTCCACGGCCTGGCGGACGTGGAGTCGTATCCCCTGCAGAAGAAAGGGCACTCCTTCGAGTTTCTCCGCACGATCGCCCATCTGCGGCCGCGGACCAACACCTTCGGCGCCGTCGCCCGCGTGCGGAACCGCGTCTGCAATTCGATCCACCAATTTTTTCAGGAGCGCGGGTTCCTCTACGTCCACACCCCGATCATCACCGCCAGCGATTGCGAAGGGGCCGGGGCCATGTTCCAGGTTACGGCCCTCGATCTGGCCGCCGAAGTTGAAAAGACCGCCAAGAGCGAGAAGGCGGAAAGGGGCGGGGAAATCGACTTTTCCAGGGATTTTTTCCACCGCCCGGCCTATCTCACCGTCAGCGGACAACTCGAGGCCGAGACGTTTGCCTGCGGGTTGGGCAAGACCTATACCTTCGGCCCGACCTTCCGGGCCGAAAACAGCAACACGCCCCGCCACCTGGCCGAGTTCTGGATGGTCGAGCCGGAGGCCGCCTTTTTCGACCTCTGGGACAACATGGAATTGGCCGAGGGGCTGTTGAAACGCATCTTCCGCGACGTGCTGCAAGAATGTCCCGAGGACCTGCAATTTTTCAACCAGCGGATCGACACAACCCTCATCGAGACGCTGCAACACATCGTCGCGAGCGAATTCCTCCGCGTCTCGTACTCCGACGCGGTTGATATACTGCAAAAATCGGGGCGGAAGTTCGAGTTTCCCACCGCCTGGGGAAACGATCTGCAAGCCGAACACGAGCGCTTTCTGACCGAAACGCATTTCCGCCAGCCGGTGATCCTCTACGACTATCCCCGCGAAATCAAACCGTTTTACATGCGCGTCAACGACGACGGCCGGACCGTCCGCGCGATGGACGTGCTGGTCCCCAAGGTGGGCGAGATCATCGGCGGCAGCCAGCGCGAGGAGCGGCTCGATCTGCTCGAAGGGCGGATGCGCGAACAGGGCCTCGATCCGAAAAACTATTGGTGGTATCTCGATCTCCGCCGCTTCGGCACCGTGCCGCACTCCGGCTTCGGGCTGGGGCTGGAGCGGGTGATGTTGTTCGTCACAGGGATGGCGAACATCCGCGACGTGATCCCCTTTCCCCGCACGCCGGGCAACGCGGAGTTTTAATGCGAACGTGGTTCACTGGATTCCGAACCACGTGCGTAAAGACCGTTCCACTTGAGCCGAATCCCGCGGCGTCAGCCTTCCAACTGTTTTCAGAATCAGGCTGCGATGGATCGTATAGACGCCCCGTTTGACCGCCGGTCTAAGCGGCCGTCCAGAAACAACCTGTAGCACAGCCGCCCTCGGCTGTGCGAATCGCCCTGGACAGCCGGGGGCGGCTGTCCTACATATACCGAAGTTGTTTTTGGACGACAACTAAGATTGAGTCCCGAGGCTCTCCAGTCGGACAACACGAACTCGCCTGTGCGCAGTCCTTCCGTCTTGCTGGCCAGAGGAACGATCAGACTGTCCTCGGAGGGGTGTGGCTCGCTTACCACAATGGCCGGCCGCACCTTGGCGGCCGTCAGGTCCGAGAAGGGATAGCGAACCAGAACGACTATCATTCTTCGAGAAGCTGGGCTTAGGCGTCGTCTTCCGTGTTGTCCCACACCTCAGCAAGCGATGGGTCGCTTGCCCCAGCCCAGAACTCCGCCTCGGAATCGGAAAGCAGCGTTACAAGAACTCGGCGGCCTTCGGCCAATTCCACGCTCTCGGACAACTCGATTCTACCGTCGTGGATAACGCCCCGGACAGTTGACAACATTTTCAAGCCCTTCTGGGAAGGCAAAGATGGCCTATTTATGATACATTGGTCCCAGTGCAGAGTAAAGTTGAGCGGGACGGAATCCGCATAAGCAGAAAGGCGGCTTCAGATTGCAGTCGAGAAGCGGAGCCAAAGTTCAACTGCCCAATTTTAGCGGCCCTGCACATTTTCACGATGGGACATGTCCGGGCGAGGGCTTTTCCGCCGCCTTGTTTGACGGGGGGCTATCGAGCATAATATAGTGTATCCTTGTGGTATTCGACCGTTGCTCCATGCGCAACCTCTATGGCTTCAGATAATTCCGCTGATTCATTCCTGGATCTCATTCGCCAGAGTGGTCTGGTTCCAGACGACCTGATGCTGACGTTGCGGGAAGAATTCAGCGGCCAGCGGCCCCAACCCGATGGTTCCCGCGAGTTGGCCGAAGAATTGGTGAAGCGGGAAATCCTCACCCGTTGGCAGGCGGATATGCTGTTGAGGGGGAAGCATCGCGGCTTCCGTCTCGGTCCGCATCGCATTCTCAGGCCCCTCGGTCAAGGGGGCATGAGCAAAGTCTTCCTGGCCGAGCACGAGATGATGCGCCGCCGCTGCGCCATCAAGGTCTTGCCCAGCAAGTATCAGGCGGACCCCGATCTGCTGGCCCGGTTCCATATCGAGGCCCGGGCCATCGCCGCCCTGGACCACCCCCACATCGTCCGCGCCTACGACTTCAACAAGGACGTGCGCTACGGCCGAGATATTCACTATCTGGTGATGGAGTTTGTCGATGGGCCGGACCTGCGCCGGTTGGTCGACGAACAAGGCCCCTTGGACTTCCGCAAGGCCGCCGATTTCATCTGCCAAGCCGCCGACGGACTGGCCCATGCCCATCAAGCCGGTTTCGTCCACCGCGACATCAAACCGGCGAATCTCCTGGTCGATCAGAACGGGGTCCTCAAAATTCTCGACCTCGGACTGGCGCGTGTCACCTTTGAGGGAGAACAACCTTGGCAAACGTCCGAGGGCGAACCCTCGGCCGTGGGCACGGCCGACTACGTTGCCCCCGAGCAAGTCGCCGACAGCCGCAGCGTCGACGGCCGGGCGGACATCTACAGCCTCGGTCTCACCTTCTACTTTCTGTTGACCGGCCGCCGGCCCTTCCCCAAATCCAGTTTGGTGGAACTGTTGATGGCCCATCGGAAAGAACAGCCCGAGCCGATCGGCAAGTTCCGTCCCGACGTTCCGCTCGAACTGATCGAGATCGTCGAGCGCATGACGGCCAAGGAGCCGATCCGGCGTTTCCAAACCGCCCGGGAAGTCTCCGATAAATTACAAGCCTGGCTGACCGAATCGGCGGGCGGCGGCGAATACTCGCGCATTTCGGCCCTGATGGCCGCGGCCATGCGGTCCAAGCAACCCACGGAGCAGGACGCCACGAAGCCGGTCCCCAAAGGGACCGAGGCTTCCGTGCTCGAACTGGCGGCGATCGAGGATGAACCGCAACCGGCTGCCAAGGCTCGCGCCGCCGAAAACAACAAAGCGGAATCCGCCAGGCCTTTCACCGCGAGTGAACAACCGCCAAGCCAACCGCGGTCCTCCCACGGCGACAGCAAGCCGACGCTGGCCAACTTGCGCGCCGACGTGCTGGCGGAACTCCTGCCCAACGACACGGTCGCGGCCTCTCAGTCCGATCCGCTGATGATGTTGCCCGCCGACGTAAGCCGGCTGCCGTATCCGGCCGTGCCGAAGTTCAAGCGTCAAAGCAGTCCGCTCGATATACTTAAATCGCCCTGGTTTTGGACGGCGCTAGTGTGGTTGGTGTTCGCGGTTTTGTTGTTGGTCGTGCTGCTTCGTTCGCCGTCGTCGGAAAGGCCTCGCGAGACGCCGCGCGTCAGCGGCATGAAGCAGGCCGGCTCGGAGACGCCCTCCAAGCTTGCCGAATCCAGCCCCTCAACCCCGTGGACTCCCAGCAAGGAACAAACCGAAACGCCCTCCTCCACGCCGAAGGAATCGCCATCGTCGGAGATAGCCAAAAGTCCGGCGAGTCGGCCTGCCGAGGCGCCTGCGCCCGAATCGCCTCCGCCCCCGTCCAAGGAAGAACCGGCGCCACAGGAAGCCCGCGCCCGAACCGGCTCAGCCCGCGGAATCGGCGACGCCGAAGGAGGAGCCGAAAGAAACACCACCGAAAGCGGAGAAACCGGCCGCTCCAAAACCGATCGACGCCACGGCCCTGCTCGCCGGCGTCAAGAAGCTCTCGGTGCTTATTATCAAATCGTCAGATTCCGATCCCCAAAGCGGGCTGAACTTGACCGTCAAGCGGCAAGCCCTGGAGGCGGTCAAGCAACTCGGCATAGAGATCGAACAAAAAGACCCGCCCGCCTTGCTGATTGAAGTCCATGTTTCCAAGACCGCCGATACGTTCTCCGTGGTAATTGTCGCGGTAGTGGTCTGTCCCGGCCCCCAGAACAAACTGTTCGGGGTGTGGAAGCACAGCAAGCAGGTTGTTTCCATGCCCGCACAAAGGCTCCGCCAGGACCAGCTCTTGCGAATGCTCCGGTTGGGAGCGAAAGATTTCTTCGAGCAGTTTGTCGAGGACGTTCGCAAGGCCCGGGTCAACGCCAAGTTCAAATAGCTCGCCGCCTGGCGCTCTCGTCTTATCCGTAACGCGGCACTACGCCTTCGTTTAACCCGGAGCCAGCGGCGACGGTGTACGGCTGGATCCCAGGGGCGGCAGCTGACGGCCCTCCTATTTGCCGCTGTTCCACGGATGGCAGTACAACTGCCACCCCAACAGGGCTGAAAGGAAGCACTACGTGCGCAGCAGGCGGGCCGATATTCGCGTCTGCACCGGCAATCGGCCGAATCGTCACATCCGCGGCCCGACCGCACGCCTTCTCCCCTGAATCCGACTCACGTCGCAGATCGGATCGGCCGATGTTAAGCTATGCCGGCCGCGGAATCTGCGTAGTATGGGCAGTATTGGCGACGAGAGTGAGGCCGGCCCTCTGTTTCGGTTGTAACATTTCGGTCGGAACTGCCAAACGCAACGATTGTATCGGCCACGGATGGGTTTCCCACGTCATCAATTCAATTCTGCCCCCAAAAGATCATCGTGGCCCACTCCGCATCCAAGTCAAAACAACGTCTGAAGCTCTACACCGAACAGCCGCCCAAGCCGATCCGGCCGCAGATCGAGTCCGTCGGATGTCTGCCCGAGTTGCTGCGTGCCTTCCAGGCGGCCACCGGCTGGTCGCTGAAATTTGAAATGCAGCCCGACGGCAAAGGGCGGAAAGTGCAGCTCGAGCCGGCCGCCGCTGCGGCCGCTGAATCGCGAATCTCAAATTCCACGTCCCATGTCTCCCCTCCCGACTCTTCGGCCTCGCCCGCGGCGCCGATCGCCCGCGCCGAAGCCCGGCGGCTCGCCGGCTCGATTGCCGACTTGCTCGACGAGTTGTTCGACGCCCGCGACGCGCTCCGCCGGCGCGAGGCCGAGTTGGCGGCCGGCGTCCCCCTGGTTCCTCATCGCCGCGAGGAAAAACACCTGGCGATGCGGTTGGAAGCGGTGCTGCGGGCGGGCGTCGAGGCCGTCGGCTGCGATGCCGCCGCGCTCTACATGCTCGACGAAGCCACCACCGAACTGAAAATGCGGCTCCTCGTGGGGCTTGCCCTTCGACCGGCTCGCCGCTCCGCCCAGGCCGCTCGAGGGAGCGTTGGCCGATCTCGAAGCCCTGCTCGGCCACGCCGTAGTGCTCGACGACGGCGCCGCGATGCGCTCCTGGAACATGCCCGAGGACTTTCCCGCTGCCGTGTGCGTGCCGGTTTCCACGCCCACCACGCTGCTGGGCACGCTCTGGGTGTTCGCCAATCGGCCGCGCGACTTCAACGACCGCGAAACAAACCTGTTGGAGGTGATCGCCGGCCGGCTGGCCTCCGACCTGGAGCGGGAAATGCTCCTCCGCGCCGGAATTGACGGAGCGAAACTGCACCAACAGTTGGCCGCCGTCGAGCGGCTGCAGCGCAACGAACTGCCGGCCATCGCACCGATATTGGACGGCTGGGACATGGCCGGCCGCACCGTTCAGTCGGGCGACGTGGGCGGCGCGTTCCACGATTGGTTCTCGCTGCCCGACGGCCTGACCGCCGTAGCCGTGGGCCGGGCCGCCGAACAGGGTCTGGCCGGAGCGCTCACCGCCGGCGGGGTGAAAACCGCGCTCCGCAGCCATGCAAAATATCTCCGCCAGGTCGAACCCGTCATGCAGCAGGTCAACCTGACGCTCTGGTCCGGTTCGGCCGGCGATCGGCACGCCTCCCTGCTCTGCGCCATGATCGAAACGGCCAGCGGCCGCTTATCCTGTGCTTCGGCGGGCCGGCCCTCCGCAATCCTCCTGAGCGGCGACGATTGGCACTCGCTCGGCCGTAGCTCCGTCATGCTGGGCGAAAGTCCCGAAGCCCGCTTCGAGCCCTTCGGCCGCGAGTTGCAGCCGGGCGAGGCGCTGGTCTTGTGTACCGACGGGGCGTTGGACCTGGCCGACAAAGAGGGCCGCGTTTTCGGCGAATCCGGCCTGGCCGAGGCCTTGCGGGGCAAGCTCGACCTGACGGCCGAAGAACTGGCCGCGCTGGCCGCGGCCGCGCTGGAAAATCACGCCCCCGGCAACGCCCGCGACCATTCGATTCTGACGGTCAAACGGACCAAGGCTTGACGGTCGGCGTGGATCGCCGGGGACTGCCCCGATTTTCGCGGCACGGTGTACATTGCAAAGCCAACCCTCGATTACTGCCGCGAAAATGGGACTGTCCCCCTTGAGCGAGGCTATCCGCAGCCAGAGAAGGGTTACGGCTTGACGCGGGGCGTGGGTTGGTTAAACTGAATGATTCGCGGGAGTGGCGGAATTGGCAGACGCGCTAGGTTGAGGGCCTAGTGGCCGCAAGGCCGTGCAGGTTCAAGTCCTGTTTCCCGCACTGTTGCAGCATAAGGACTTACGTCGATTCGGCGTGAGTCCTTTTTTTATCGGCAAACCCCCGCGCCCCCACGGCGCCCCCATCTCCGATCTTCTTGGCTTCGCCGTTTCCGCTTGCGCCCCCATCGGGCTTGCCGTTTCCGTTACGCGCCCCCATGTGCGCCCCCATCCCCAACCTTCTCGGCCTTGCCGTCCCCATTCGCACCGCCACCGGTCTGTTGTGGCGGGGCATTTCCATTCGCCCATGCGCCCCACGGTTCGAGCCGTTCTGAATCTGCCCGAACACGCGGTCGGCGATACTGGCCTTGTCGAAGGCTGCGTAGTGCTGCTGCATCACCCGAGGATCGCAGTCAAACGCCACGGCGGCATCGTCGTAGCTGATCCCTGCGAGGCGGGCTTTGGACATGGCCGTCCCCCGGAAATTGTGGAGCTTGAACCGAGGGGCTTTGGTCGTGTCGAAGTACGCCTTGGCCGCGTCCTGAATCCACCTTTTCAGCCGGGCCGGCGTGAACTCCTTGATGGCGTTCGCGGCGTAGCGGTTCCCCTTGGCACGGTAGACGGCCCGCAACTCCTCGCTGAAACCCTCGAAGAGGTAGGTAGGGCCTGCGATGGCCTGAAGCTCCTGGTATAAGTTGGCCGGCAACAGACAAGCCCTCGCCTCCCTGCCCTTGGTCGCGTCGGCAGTGAAATAGAGACGGCTATTCTGGAGATTGCACGTCAGGGCAGCCGATAGCTCGCCGATCCGGCAGCCGATGGCAGCTTTGGTTTCCAAGAACAGGATGGGAAGACGCCAACCCCAGCGTTTCGTAATCCACTTGAACAGGGCCTCTTGTTCCTTCTCTTCGATGTAACGCGGCGTGGCCTTGTCATAGCGAGGAGGCTCCACGTCGGCGAAGGGGTTCGCTTCGACGACTTTCAACGTGTGGCGAAACCAATGCCCGTACACGATGTTCAAATTGCCGATGTCGTTCTCGACCGTCCGGGGCTTCCGGCCCTGTTCCAGGCGGGCAACTTTGAACTGCTCGGCCATTGCCGGCGTGATGTCGGACGGCCCCGCCGATTTCGGGAAGACCTTGCGGAGCGTCTTGACGGCCAATTCGTACTGCTGGATCGTTGTGCCGCGCAGGTTGTTCGCTTTCATGTGTCGGACGGCAAGTTTCATCGCATCATCCCATGCGATGAAGGCAATCTTCGTAGCGTAGGCGTCCCGGATGACCGCGATGGCCGATTCCTGCGCCCGTTTGAGATTGCGTTCGCTCGTGGAGGATTCGTGCCGCTTGTCGTCACGGCCAACAAAGCACGCGAAGCAGCAAGGGCGACCTTTCCGCTTCTTGAGGAAGTAGCGTATCCGACGGCCGTCCGGGAGTTCGCAAACTTCACTTGCCAAGGTAGTGGTCCAATTGCTGTTTGGTGAAGCGGTAGGAATTGCGGGGACCGCGAAGCGGCTTGAGCCGGCGCAGCTCGACTTGCCGGTAAAGCTGCTTCACATCAATGCCGAGATACTGGGCGGCTTTGTCCGAATCCAGATATGGGGATTCCACTGCGGCCGGTCCCGGCAACACGGCCAAGCATCGGGCAAGATAGCCCTTGGCTTCGTCGGGGTGAGCGAAAGGAAGGTAGTCCTGGCTCGACTCATAGAGTTCCGCAAAGCCAAGTCGGGCCATGCGGTCACCGACATCCTGGACAATCGCCGAACCTCGGCGGGCGGTAGGCTCGGGGTCGGGGCAGGATATAGGTCAGGACGGCCAGAAAGCTCGTCACATTCGTCCATTTTCTGCAAAATGAAGGTTCGCATCACGTCAGTTGTCATAGTTGCCAGCTCCTATGATATACTTCTCTTGATGAGGAGTCAAATGGCTTCAGAAGGTGGTATTGGTGGCACCAGCGACGTGCAGAATCCAGCATTTTTTGGCTTTTGACACGCCTTGCCCGTCAAGGCCACCAATACAGTGGTGGGTGGGGTATGTTCGGGGCATGGCAGCAGGCTATGCAAAGTCCATGATCAGGGCAGTGCATGCGTCAGTGCATTGGTTCCGCAGCGCGACGAACATCTCGACGATCGAGTTGGTAGCGTGCTGCCGGGCCATATGGACCCTCTGCAAATCAGCCTCGGTGGCGTTGCCGGCATCGTAGACCTGTTCGACAATTAGTTCTTTGCGGCATATGTCGCGATATAGTTCAAGGGTCTGCGCCGCCGCCAGTACCGGATTGAGCACATCGCTCTGTGGCGGCATCAGCAAAGTTTCCTGCCGATCACCGAACCAGCCGCAGACCTCGCACAGACGATCAGCGTCTCGACTGGACTCCAGCGGTGCCGTACATCGCGGACAGAATTTTGCCATCGCCGGACTCCTATCCCGCTGAAGGCTTCGACTTGGTCTTTCTTGGGCCTTTGGAACGCGTTTCGCCAGAAACGGTCGCGGCGGTCGCGTGCGTCCTTTTCTTGGACGCGTGCCTCACGGGTTTTCTGATACGTTTAGCGGTGCGTTTCTTTCGTGCCTTTCCGGGACGCTCCTCAGTTGGCACAAGTGACGACGCACCCGTTCTTGTTGCCTTTGGCCGAGTACGCCGGGGCGCCAATTCTGCCGTGCCAACGGGAGGCAAGGCGGCGACAGCGCTTTCCGCGGTGGATTCACCGGGCGAGGCAGAAACGTCTGTAGTATTCAATGGACCGCCGGGGCCAGGTGCATTGGAAGACGGTGGCAGACTCTTGGTGCATAGCTTGTCTTCCTCGTCATGGCGGTACTTCATTGGCCGGTTGTCAATCAGGATGGCATACAGCCGGCGGTCCATTTTTGTTCCTCGCCCACAAGGGCATCCCGAGCGGCAGTTTGCCGCCGAACAGAGCTTTCAAAGCCCGAAGGTTCGTGACCTCGCATGGCTTTGTCCACAGACGCCTGTGTTTCTCACACTCTTCTTGTGCCGCCTTCAAGGTCTTCATCAGCCGACGGCGGAAGTTCACGAAATCCCACATTGGTCGCAATTCTCCGTTGCTAAAGGGAACCAGCGTTCGCACGCACGCCTGGAAGCGGGCTGGCACGCAAACACCGCACACCTCCTTGCGCCAGACGATCCGATAGCCTTCTTCTGAGAACCATGTTCGCTGGACCTTCTGGCTCTGGCCTCGCTTCTTCTTGCGGATGAAATCCATCACCCTCTTCCTCGGCCCTTGCGTGGATGTCCGTCTTCGTACTTGTTGTGGCTTTTCGGTGGCCGCAGGAGCACCCGCCGAACTCTCTTCTTGCCGCACTTCGGGCAGCGCGTCGGCTGTTTGGCTTCCATCGCCTGGAATGCCTCGAAGTCATGACCGCACGCGCTGCATTGCAAGTCGTAAAGCGGCATTGGACGGTCTCCGACTCACGATCACGATGTTGCAGGCTCATGCCGGACTGCAAACCACGTCAAGCAGAGCCTGGGTTTGGTTGCCTAACCCGGATTATTCATAAACGTCATCCTGAGCGCAGCGAAGGATCTCCGATGCGCCGCAAACAGCCCAGATTCTTCGCTGCGCTCAGAATGACAATGTTCCTTCGTGTTTATGAATAATCCGGGCTAACGGGCTGCGGACGGCGCACCTGCCGAGGTCCTAAGCACCGCGCCTTCGGAGTTGATGTCTTCGCCTCGGAGCGATTCATACGGCACCTGAGATTTGGGCCGCAACGATTCGTACGGAACCGGCGATTGGTAGTCGGGCGGCGGGAACTTGTGCTCCAGTCCCTTGGACAGTTCCGCCAGTATCTCCTTCATGGCCGCCTTGTACTTAGTCACGTGATTCAACCGGCGCAGTAATTCGCTGCTCGGCCGTTGGCCCTCTTCGACCAAGTCGCGAATCTGGGACCAAAAGACGGAAGGAATCTTGTGGCGTTTGAGAATCGTGTCCAGATTGGGCAGTTCGGCGATCATTGTTCGGTCTCCTTTGCGTCCTTGGGATCGCTATCCCATGGCGTACCGGAAAAGAGACCGAAGATTAGACGTGCCCAAGCAGGTTTCTGTTGAGTTGTTTTCCCGGGGCGTTGAGCAACCCGTGGATCAATGTAGTGCTGGCCCTGGGCATTGCATGTACCGGTGTTGGCGGTTGTGTCGACCGCAATACGCTGGTTTCAGAGTTGCTCAGGCCACCCGATGGGCCTCTCTTCCTGCTCGGGCAACGACGCATTCCCGCTCTGCTCGCTCCCTGATACAATCTCCAATGAAGACACTTTGCGACAGACGTCCACAACAGACAGATGTGAAGGGAGGTTCTGATGTCAACTGGATCAACTCCCGGTGGCCAACAATCCTTCTGGCATCGCCAATTCGCGCCACATCCCACGACTGGTCAAATCGGCTTCGATTTGGCGTTCGGGATCGTACTGCCGATTATCTGTCTCTGGTTCGATCCAATCGTTTTTCGATCATCCTTTGGTGGGGCGCTGCTTGGGCGATATGCTGTCCTCGCCGGTGTCGCGATCAGCCTCGGACTTGTCTCGCTGACGGCTTGGCTATTGATCCGGAGACCTCCGGCCCTGTTTGCCGGGCTGATGTGCGGAGGCGCAATCTTCGCAACACTGCTCGGAGTCGTCCTTCTTCCCTACAGCGTCATTGGCCTGCTCGCCATCGTCGGCGTACTCGGTTTTTCACCATTTGCAACGGCTTTTGTCTTCTGGCGGAATA
Organism: uncultured Planctomycetota bacterium; assembly: GCA_963733145.1. Lineage (GTDB taxonomy): Bacteria > Planctomycetota > Planctomycetia > Pirellulales > Thermoguttaceae > JAHIKV01. The sequence goes on from CAVTCJ010000002.1 coordinate 157,145, forward strand.
CCGTACGCGCTTATCGCAAGGCTCGCGAGAACGCCTCGCCGGTCTTGCTCTGGGCGCTCGCGGCAATGGGTTTGTTGATCACTTGCGGAGGGCCGTGGGCGGTTCACGGCTACGTCGCGCATGAGCTGTCACAAGCGTCGGAGATGATTCTGTCGCCGGACCCAGCCAAGGCCGCACAGGGGCTCACCGTTCTGAAACGGTTTCAGCGGTTTGTTAATCTCGACCAGATGGTGATCGCCTATGAAGCTGAGAAGGATACCGGACGTCGTCAACGGCTGGCTGCCATGTACAAGGAGCTGACGGGCGTGGAAATTGAGCAACGACTTGCAACCCTTCGGGATTGAGGCGGGAATTCGCTTCTGCGAGGCGTGGTTTCGCCCTTTTCGCAGCCCAGGTCGAAGAGATGAGTTGGGGATTTGGGGCGGCCGCCGCATCCAATCAAGCATGGGTTTACCTGCATTGTTGGTCGGGCCGTTGTTATATTCACCTCTTTTCCTCGCCCAATAATGTGGGGAGATGCAGGCAGACGTTTGATTGCCGTGGAACGCTTACCATTGGGATGGCTGTTTCGTGAATGTTGCCCTGGACGACCTGTTGTTCGGCTTCCAACCGGCCCGCTTGGTGTGGAAGCCGCTGCTAAAGCGCCTGATAACGGGCAGTTTCGATCCGCTGGTTATGGCCCGGAGAGAAACCGATGTGCCGGCAGGACTGCAACGACTGGGGCTCTACCTCCACGTACCGTTCTGCCATAACCTCTGCCCGTATTGCCCTTATCATCGAGTCCAGTTCGACGCCGCCCTTTTCAGCCACTACGAGAAAGCGGTCCACCAGGAAATCGACCTCCGCGCCCGGCAGATGACCGAGGGCCTTGCCGCCTCGGGCGGCCAACGGCCACGGATCGTTTCGCTGTACCTTGGGGGCGGCACACCCACGGTGGTTCCGGAGGCGCTCGTACGGCTGGTGACGCATCTGGGCGAGGCGTTCGGGCCGCCGGGAGATGTGTGCATCGAGTTGCACCCTTCGGCCATGGACAACCAGTGCCTTCAACTGCTTCGGGTGGCCGGCGTGAGTATGCTGTCGGTTGGCGTGGAGAGCCTTTCCGGCCGCCTGCTGAGCCTGATCGGCCGCTCCCACGATGCGGCAACGGCCGAAGACGCCGTTCGCCGGGCAGTCGCATTGGGCTTTGACGCAGTCAACGTCGACCTGATGTTCGCCCTGCCCACGCAAACCATTGAGGAGTTGGACGACGACCTTTGCCGCGTTTTGGCCTTGGGAGTCGATCAGGTCTCGACGTATCCGATCTTCGGCTTTCCCTACACGGAATGGGGGCAGCGGCTGGGACTGGCCAAGATCGCTCGACCCAATGGAAGCGTCATCCGTCAGATGTTGGACCTGATCCGGCGGCGTTGCCGCGAGCATGGGCTGGAGCAGTGTGCCGTATGGTCGTTCCTGCGGTCGAGCAAGAAGAAGTTCAGCTCCATCACCCGGCACCACTACCTCGGCTTCGGCCCGAGCGCGGCGTCGATGACCGGCGACCGGTTTTTCGTCAACACGTTTTCGGTTGAGGAGTACACGGCCGCATTGCCCGAGAGAGCCCCCGTGGCGCTGTGGGCCGTGCCATGCTACGACGCCTCTATGCCGTGGTCCTGCGCCCACATCACAAACTGCTCCTTGCTGTGTGTCTTCATGGCGATAACATGCCTGCCAGAAGGCCCAGGATTCGGTCAGTGTACGCGGCACCGCATCGTGCTACAAGTAAGGCGGAACTAGCTTCACCAACGGAGACTGCGACCCCAGCTTGGCCGTGGTTCTCGGGGCGAGGTTTGCCTGCCGGAAATTTTTCCAAGAACCATTTCAGGCTTGACGGCGTCTAAACGATAGTATAGAGTAGTAGAAGGTCCACAAGGGTGTGGGCCTTTAGCAGTTTGCCCGAGAGAGTTACGATGACTTCGATACGGCTGAGTCACGAACAGCGCAGAATGACGGGTACATTCGCCGATAAATCGGCGAATCGATGCCCCTCATATCCAATGCGCATGTGACACTCGGCCGCACATATTCCGAAAGAATACCGAAAGCCCGGTGTCACAACGACATCGGGCTTTTTTCGTTCTTGTTGGGTCGGTAGCTGAGATGGTGTAGCGGCGGCCTGAAAAGCCACAGACGCGGATTCGAGCACCGCCCGACCCACTGCGTGAAAGGTGTGCGCAAAAAGCCAGCGTTAACTGCGTGGAAAATATGCGCCGGCATGGCCCGTTCGTCTATCGGCATGAGGACGTCGGCCCCTCAAGCCGGAAAGGCGGGTTCAACTCTCGTACGGGTCACAGAAAGCGGAAACGTAACAAAGCCTCGGGATGTAGGGCAGTGGCGAGCCCGCGTGCCTTGGGAGCACGAGATCGCAGGTTCGAATCCTGCCATCCCGACTGTTGGTAGTCGAGGGCTGGTTGCCCGAACCCGGCTGATAACCGAGTTACGCTGAGTTCGACTCTCAGGACTACCACTGAAAACAAGGAGCATGAACGATGAAGCACACACGAGAGAAACGGATACGCCCGACCTGCATCTGGGGTCGTGGTGTAACGGTAGCATACCGGACTTTTAATCCGCGAGGTAAGGGTTCAAGTCCCTTCGGCCCCACTGGCGCGTAGCTCAGGGGTGAGAGCAAACCTCTTATAAGGGTACGCCTGGGCCAACGGCGCGACACTGCCCTGTCCTCCAACGATATAGCCTAAGAGTACCGAGTGGTGGAGACACAAGACCATTTGCGAGTTGCCCCGTTCCGCACCCTCTTTCAAGTAGGCCGCTTCGTGGTAGAATATCCCCTTTGCGGCGGGGTCATGGTCCACACTATGACCAGCGTTAGACTCAGGGGGCGATCAAATGATCTCGGGCAAAGACGTAACACAATTACTAGTTCACACCCTGGACACGCTGTGCAACGAGCTAGTCAGTGGTCGGGGGGTTGAGTTACAGCGGGCCGGTCAGGTGGTCCGGCTTGACTCCGTCGATGCTAGAGCGGTCTTCGACTGGTACCGCCGCAATCGAGTCAAATGGGGCGGACAGAACCGAAAGGAAGATGTGGAGGCTATGGCAGGCGAGGTTGACAAAGAACCTCCAACATTGCCTGCCCTAAAGACTCGAGACACGTCAAAACCGGCTGAGATTGTCTATCTGAAGAGGATCCGAGCCCATCGCTTCGCCGGCATCCATCGCTATGGCACACTCGATCAGCCGCCACCTGACTTCGAACTCGAATTTGAGAACGCCGGCAGTCCCGGTGTATGGATAATTGAAGGGAGCAACGCGGCTGGCAAGACATCGCTGCTGTCCGCCATTTGCTGGTGTCTCACGGGACATGTCTACCGCTCTCAGCGTGAGCCGGAGACGATTCTTGAACCGATTCCTGTTCGTCCTGGTGATGTCAGGGACGATCACGATGAAGACCTCGCCAGCTACGACATCTCGGCAATAACCCCTGTCCCACCCAGTGTTGTTCTTGAGGAGCTTGGTGAAACGAAAGTTCCCCTCGACACGTGGGTCGAGCTGACGTTTGTTGACACTCATGGCAATGAACTTGGGACAATGCGGCGGTCAGTCGCGAGATCCAGGCGTGGTAGCCAGATTGAAGTCACAGAGCCCGACTTCTCAGGGCTTGGCCTTCCGCCGATTGCGCTGGAAGTCGGCACCAAGATGACCGGATTACTTCCCTATATTCAAGTCGGACACAAATCGGACCTAAGCTCGGCAGTCGCGGAACTAACGGGACTACGACCACTTAGGGACCTAGTAAAGCACGCCAAGAAATCCCGAGACAAATTGCAGGGCGAACTGCCCAAGGAGCGTGCCAAAGAAATCACAGGTCTCGATGCCGAGTATGCCTCAGAGTACGATGAACTTGCACGAGTTCTTGATGAACACACAGATATTGCACCAAAACGCCTACTGCCGCAAAATCCAGCAGATACGGTGTGCAGGGATCAACTGGTTGGCCTTAAGGCGCATTTCGAGGATCTCCAGGCTGCGGCACTAGCCGGAGCAGACACCATACTCGGGGATACATTTGACAAGAGCGATCAGAAGTCACGAGAAGACTTGATCAAGAACATTAAACCGGCACTTGCTGCTGCCGACTTCCACGCGATAGCACGCTTGCCGAGCGCAATGCGATTGCATGCGCTAGGGTGCCTTACTGAAACCGAACTTGGCAATGCCGAGGCGATCATTGAAACGTTATTACAGCAGGCAGAAGAGATTGCCGAGCTTGAAGAAAAGAAGGACATTGCAGCTCGCGTTCGCCTTTATGCTAAGATCGCTGATTGGCTCAAGGGCATGAATCCGCTCAGCCAATGATATTACCACTTGTCCTGTATGCGATACAGACCTAGCCGCAAAACAAGATGGTGTAACACATAGACCAGTTGTCGAGCACATCCGCGACTTCTTACGCGAGGACAAGAGTCATTTGCAGCATGCGGTTTCACAGTGGGCGACACAATCAGTAAATAAACTCTCTGGCCAACTTTGCCAGACGCTATCCTCGGAACTGAAAAGTAGCCTACCGGATCACCCAACCGACTTGATTTCGGAGGCTTTCTGTAACGACTTATTTACAATGCCAGCGTTTTCTCAGACACTGGCGCCGCTCAAAGCGACCGTTGCTCGTCTATGTGAACAGCATTTGCCGGCGAGGGCGACGTTTGTAGAACCCGCGGCCGTTACGTTCCCAGAAGCCATTGCATCGGCATGTCAAGAGCTTGGGAATGCGATCTCACGAGTAAGGCGGGCCATTGCATTTGCACGATGGCGACAGGCTCACACTGATCCGTGCAGGCAAGCGTCGCTGAGCATCATTGGCAGAGAATCCGCTTCGGCGGGTGTCTCCAGAGCAGGCGACATAAGTCTCAAGGATTCGCCGCTTCTGACACAATTGAAAGCATTGGAACGACTGACCGTTGAATCAGAGCCGTTGCAGACAGCGCTGACGCGAGTTGAGAGGATGAACGAGCGCCTCGTTAGACGGCGCGGTCTGGAAGAACGTATGAGACGATACCAGCGAACCGCAGAGGCCATCACTCAGCTCTTTCAAATCGAGCAGCTCGTGGATGACCAGGTCGGTACGCTTATGCATGCGCTCTCTACGAATACGCGGCGGTGGAGGGATGACCTTTACAGTTCGGCCTACACAGATGCACCGAGTATCGTGGCAGCCGACGTTGGCAACGACGGCAGTTTCATTGTAGACGCGGAGATTGGAGGTACCATACCGCCCGCACAGCATATCTGCAACGCCTCGGGCCTGAGGGCCACATTGCTTGCGTTCTTGTTGGCCTTTTGGAAACACCTAGGCGAAACTCAAGGTGCCCTCTCAGTTCTTCTGTTAGACGAGTTGCAGGAACTATTTGATCCGCACAACCGTGGAAGGGTCACACGCGCGATTCCGCAGATGGCAAGAGAGGGTGCCCAGGTAATACTTACCACGAATGATCATGAGTTTGGGCGAATGGTTTGTGGCTCTGCGCATCAGGCGATCGGGACAGTACGAACAATTCACCGGCAGGCATTGCCGGCGAAGGCTGGGACTTTGCGAATGACCCTCTGTGAGTTCCGTGACGCCATTCAGAAGAAGCGAGAGGCTTTCGACTCGAACGAGAACGACCACGAAGTGGCAAGGGAGTATCTCAATGAATTACGAATCTACTTGGATGCTCGTCTTCTGAACCTTTTCGACATCGCTGATCCCGCAGTGCCGCCTCGGCCATCGCTCGCCGGCTTGGTAAATGCAGTCAGACGGCGGGTCAACCAGGGTATGGAGCCATTTTCCGGTCAAGTCTTCCGCCAATTGGCGAATGAACCCGTTTTGCGGGACGGGAGCGAGTTTCTCAGGCTCATGAACGACTCTCACCACGCTCGTGCCCACCTGATTACATACACCGACGTGGCGAGGATCGCTAACGATTGCAAGCGAGTTCTTGACCTGGTTCATGCAGCGTCTGAGGAGTACGAAAGATGGCTACGGCGCGATCCTCCCGAGCCATTGCCCTCAAAGCCAGCGTCACCACGGGCGGGCAGGGATCTTTCATTCACTGTTCCTCTGGTACTAGCTACGGCGGCCGCGGGTCGGGATTCGCCTATGTACGACATCGTCGAGGCGGAGGAACCATTGGTTTGCGACTGGCTGGGAAACCACGCCATATATATCAACACCACGGACAATTTGGGATTTGCAGGCTCGAAGAATTGCCGATTGGTCGTCGATCTGAACGGTGATGTGCCGGAGGACAACAGTCTCGTGGTAGCGCTCTACCGGGATAGGGCCTACGTTCGCCGACTCTTGCACATACTCCAGGATGCCAGCGTAGTGGGCCTTACTGCCGAGACGTCGAACCCTTTGCATCGGCCTCCAACACTCTTGGTGCCCAAGAGCCAAGTGACGTTGCTGCAAGTAGTCGGAATTGTCTTTGACAATGATCCAAGCTATCCAAGGCCGAAGGATGAAGCGACGATTGATGATAGGCACACAGCTATGGAGCGCGTGGAGGTTGCTTTCAAGGTGCGCGGCGAAAGCGCATTACCACTCGCGCTTCCAGGGCAAACAATCCTTGCCGGGGCAAAGATCCGCCCCAACGAACTTGGCTTGAATGAAGGTGAGCCGGTGGTAATTGCGACTACTGAGGGTACGGCATTCAAGCGAGTGGGAACATTGATTCTTGGCACCAAACACATCCGACAGTTCGAATCAATCGGCGGCCTTGGCGAGTCAATTATTGTTCGCGTCGAGGAACGGGAGAACGATCCTTTCCGTGACTTACCAGCACTACAGGACGTCCGGAGGATTCTCGGTGTGCTGTACAATCCAAATGAGTAGGTCTGCAGCAACTGGTTGCCAATTGAAATGCGTGAGATGACCAGTTGTAGGGAGCAAATGTGTAGTCATGGCAAACTGCGTAGACCAGAATGATGGCCACTCGTTTCGAAAGATGCTGCAAACGTTTGTCATTTCGGCCGGCACCCAGGTCGTCCTGAAGGTTGTCAAAGCCCTGCCGGGCAGCGAGCAGTTCAAACCGCCGGGGAGTGTAGGCGTGGTCTTGCAGAGTCCACCGGACAACCAACAGCCCTATCTCGTGCGTTTTGCTGATGGCGAGACCGTCGCGGCGTATTTCCACGAGTTGGCACTACGGCGGCGGGAGGTCGAGGATGAATTGGGCCAGGTCACAGAAGACTTGCGGTCCTGGATCATCTACCGCTGTCAGGTCGGCTCGAAAGCCTTTGGACTCGCCTCCGAGGACGCTGACGACGATCTACGCGGCATCTACCTGCCGCCCGCCCGTTTGCACTGGTCGCTCCGGCGGCTGCCTGAGCAATTGGAGTTCAATGAGCAGGAACAAGATGAGGTCTATTGGGAGTTGGAAAAGTTCCTGCGGCTGGCGCTGAAGGCCAATCCCAGCGTGTTGGAGACGCTTTGGACGCCGCTGGTCCTGCTGGCCGACGCGACTGCGCAGGAACTACGGGCTATGAGGCAGGCGTTTCTCTCAAAGCACGTCTACAAAACCTACTCGGGCTACGTGCTGAGCCAGTTCCGCCGCATGGCCAACTCCTACAAGGCCAAGGGAACCTATAAGCCCAAGCACGCCATGCATCTGATTCGGCTGCTCTACTCCGGCATCGCGGCCCTGGAGACCGGCGAAATCCGCATCGATGTGGCCGAACACCGGGAGGAACTGCTGCACATCCGCAATGACGGTCTGCCGTTCGAGGATGTCAAGCGGCAGGCTCTGGCGCTTGACGAGCGGTTTCAACAGGCATTCGAGCAGACCAGTTTGCCTGACCAGCCGGACTACGCAAGAGTGGATGACTTCCTGATCCGAGCCCGACGGAGAATGGCCGATGCTTGAGGTAGACCTTGCAGCCATGCACCAACTCGTGAAAAGGCTGAACTATCGGCCGCTTTTCGTCACGGTCAGCGGGGCGCACCTCTACGGCTTCCCCTCGGCCGATAGCGACGTTGACCTTCGTGGCTGCCACCAGTTGCCACTGTGGGATGTGGTGGGATTGGACCTTCCCAACCAGACCCTAGAGCACAAGACCGTCCACGATGGCACGGAGGTTGAACTGGTCAGCCACGAGATCGCGAAGTATCTGCGCTTGTTGGTGCGGAACAATGGTTACATCTTGGAACAGATACAGTCGCCGATTGTGGTCATGGGGCACGACTTCTTGAACGAACTGCGCCCCCTGGCCCACCGTTGCATTACCCGTCACCACTACCACCACTATCGAGGGTTTTATGCCACGCAGCGTAAACTGCTGGACAAAGAAGATCCCAAGCGGATCAAGCCTCTGCTCTACGCCTACCGAGTGCTGATGACTGGCATCCACCTATTGCGATCAGGCGAAGTGGAAGCCAACCTGCTGCGGCTCAATGAACACTTCCGCTTCACATTTCTCGACGAACTGATTCGCGCAAAGTTGGCGGTGAGAATACAGCAGTTGGAGACTTGGACTGGTCGTTCCACGAGACCCGGCTGGGAGAATTGGAGGCACAACTGGATCAAGCGTTTGGGAACTCGCTGCTACCCGAGGATCGCGACAAGAAGCCGATCAGTGATTTCTTGGTCGCCTTGCGGCTGAATGGGTGATGTAACTTGCCAGTTGCATTGGTTAACTGCATTCCCTCTAATTTGGCTTGGTGTCATGTAGTCCGTGCATGACCCACTTGCGTGCAAGCCAGAGGCCAATCGGCGTGCTCATGGCAATGCAGCTGCATTCATGTATCGTCGCGCACCCAGCCGCGAGATGGTTCAAATCGCACCATGTCCTTGAAGTCGTGCAGGGACCCAATTGTTTCCTCGACGGTTGTTGTTCCTACGACTCCTCGCTTCCAGTCAGGGCGCTCGAGCGTGCCGACGACCAGGTAGTTGTTGCCGATGACCTCTGGTGCAAGGGTGTCGAAGAGCGAGGCCAGGTTGGACTCGATTTCGTCCTGGTGGGCAATCAGCAAATCACAGCCTGGGCAATAACGACAGGTCTTGTTCAACGCGATCAGGCCGCCCTTGTCCACATGAATCGCCAAGGGCAGTTTCTTCTGCTTCGTCTTGCCGTGTCGCTCGTGACGGGGCAGAAATGGACTTGGTTCTTCAGCTTCTTCAGACTGGCGTTGGTGTCGAACCAGCCGACAATCTCGTTGTAGCGGGAGCCGGTCGCATCGCCGACCACGCTCACGTACCATTTGCCTTGGTCCTGCGGGAGGCTGACGATGCGCTCTTCGGACAGAACACCGTTGACGGTATCGGCGAAGCAGGGTGCAGCCGCCGCGAACACGGCGAGCGAGCACAACACACTCAGAAGCAGCTTGTTCATGGCTTCCTCTCTTGTTGAAACGTGTCTTGGAACTATTGCGGAAGCGGAGCCGCCGGAGTGTAGATCGGCGTCACGGCCCATCCATAGCTCGCCTTCCACTCGGCTATCAGCGTCTCACGCGGAACCCAGATGAATCGCTCGACGTTGTTGTTATCGAGGATTGCGGCCCACTTGTCGTCGAGATGCACAAGTGCGACCATGTGTGCTCCGCCCATGATCGTGATGCCGCAGCCTCGCCTCGTGCTGCACGCCCATTCCAGGAAACGCACGTCCCCGTTGGTGACATAGGCGTACCGGATGCCCTCATTGTTGAACTTCGTGGCCAGGTCCTCCGGCCACTCTCCGTCGCCGTAGGCCTGCCGCCAGTGATCAGCCGTGTTCAACCGGGACTGCCAACGCAGAAGGCTAATCATCGTGGCGTGGACACACGAACCTTGGCCCCGGGGACCGCGCCAGTTGCTTTGCCGCAGCACGGTCGGGCAGGTTGACGGCTGGCCATTCCTTCTTGAATGCCGAGGGGTCGAGGGTATTTCCAACATCGCACCCGGCGATGGACATGAGCAAAACCAAAGCCAAGAGAATTTGTCTCATTTGAGTCTCCTCGGTGCCCGCAGGACATGGCAACGCCGTTCAGTCCGAACGAAACGATTGGGATTCCAGCGGCTCACGTTGTCCGTGCGGAAGACACCGATGTAGGTGTGGGCTGCACAACACCACTCCGAGCAAAAGATGGAATTGAGGTTGTCGTGGTGCAGCAAGGATTCGATCCAGGACAAGCCGACACCTGCCGAACGGAACGCCCCCAGCTTGTCGTAGGGCGTGTGGAGCGTGGACATCAGGAACTCGGTCAGTCGCTCGTCTTCGGTGCGGTAGAGCGGCCGATACAGCGGGTAGTGCCAAACCTTTCCCTTGTAGACCGAAACGACGTGCTCCAACTGATGGGCTTGGGTTCCCGGAAAGACTTCGCCGGTGACTTCGCACGGCAGATCGTCGAGTTGCGTGCTTTCAAAGAGCATCAGGCGGCCATCATCCGCCCGCCCCATGATGCCGACATGACTCAGACCCCAGAAGGGAATGCCGTAGGTGGCGATGTTCACCAGCGTGCTGATCCAGCTATCGCCGCTGAAACCGATGATGTCGCCTGCTTTGATCCCGTCGGGGATGAACGGGCTTTCCCGATACCGGAACATCGTTCACCTCCCGCGACGTGTTGACCATCGTGCGCACGTTGGCGACCCTTCGGCGGTCGTAGCGGCCTTGATCGGACGCCCAGCAGTCTTCGCAGCGACTCTCGTTGAACATCGCTGGACGGGTGCCGCAGACTTTGCACCAGACGAAGGTCATTCGCCTTCGGCCTCAGAGTCTGCCCGCGTGTTGGACCGTGGCCAGGATTCGGGCGACGATATTGTCGACGATCCGCTCGTAGTCCAGGATTCCGTCCAACTCGTCTACGATGATCTCGATCATCTGCCGGACCAGCCCAAACGCTTGGTCCCGCGAGAGCGTCGCCCCCGACTTTTGTTCGAGGAAGAGGTTGGACTTCTTCAGATCGGCGATCCTTTTGAGGAACTTCTCGATCTGTGGAAAGGCGACGAGAAAATCGGTATCGGAGTTGGCCAAACCCAGTCGCCGTTCGAGCATCCCCAAAGCGATTGCCACTTCCTCCCGAAGCGTCTTGAGCCCTTCGTTTTCCGAAATCTGAGCGAGCCGGGCACGATCCTGGGCCTTGGTCAAAAGATATTGCTTCAGGCGTCGGGCAGGTGCCCGACTTTCCCCGCCGCAGGCCCGGCAATAGTCCGATCCTTCCTCGGCCACGTTCTGGCACTGCCCATCGGGCTGTGCCCCCTTGCAGCGGCGGGGATCGGCCAGATCGGTGACACGTTGCATTACCCCCTATCTCCTCACCCTATAAATGACCCCAAAAACGCCGCTTTTTTCAGAGATTCCAAGAATCCTGAAGACTCGGCCACCTCGCAAGCTGCGGTTATTCGGCTTGGCGGGTAAGACTGCCATGGACCGAAGCCCTGGCCAGGGTGGCCGCTGGTGCCCAGATGCAGCACCATTTTCGCCAGGACAAGGAAGGGGTGGAATGATGAGGCCATCTGGCAATGCTAACCCGGATTATTCGTAAATCTGCAAACAAAAGCGCCTCCGCGAGCGTCTAAAGTGTTAAGCGATATACATTTTGGACAACCCACGGAGGCGCATTGTGGTAAAGCAGTCTGCTTTTCAGGTTTCCTTCGATTTTCTCACATCGAAGGCGATTGTGGTAGAGCCCGCAGCGGCACAGGTTTCCAGCGACGCGGGCTTGTTGCCTTTTCGGCAACTCGACGAGCGGCTGGGGCTGACGCGGCAGTTCGCCAATGCGCTCAGCGGCCGACGGCATCCCGGATACGTCGATCATCCTCTGCTGGAGATGACCCGCATGCGGGTCTATGGCATACTCGCCGACTACCCCGACCAGAACGACCACGACGTGCTGCGCAGCGATCCGATCTTCAAGCTCCTCTGCGATCGCTCCACGACCGACGACGATCTGGCCAGCCAGCCCACCCTCTCGCCGATCCGCCTCCGCCGCCGGCTTCTGCGGAAGTCCCCCTGGAAGCCCTCGCCGACCATGATCGCCGCCGCTGGCACAATCACCGCCGCGAGCGCGATCCGCTGGGCAAAGGGCAACCCTGTACCTGGCGGACGCGCTTGATTAAGGTCGGCGCGTACGTGCGTGAAACCACTCGCCGCGTGGTAGTGGAACTCTCATCGAACTGGCCTTACCTGCACCACTTTCAACAGGTCAGCCAGCGGATTCTCGTCCTTGCCGGAGCGGCTCCCAACAGCAGTTAGCCCCTGCCGACAACTTCCTCTGCCGCGCCCACCAGCTTTTGGCCACGGGGAGAAGGGGGCCTTGTGTCTTTCCACAACCCCATCGTCTTCTCTTGCCTCTTCCCACCGCCAGCCAGCACGAACAGACAGCGTTTACGAATAATCCGGGCTGAGCCACTCACCTTGGCGCAGAACTGATCGGCCGCTTGGGGGCCTCGACGGGAATCGGCTGGATGTCGAAGGGGATGCCGGCCAGATTTTTCACGGGAGTGGCCAGGGTCTTCCCCGCCAGCCCCTGTGCTTGCAGGGCGCTTTGGATGCCGTTTTTCTCTTTGGAATCGGGGCCGAAGATTTCGATGATTTTGAGGATTTTCGGATTGATTTCTATTTTTCCGTCGGTCCGCGGCGTGCCCACCGAGTTGAAGCTCCCCACCGTGACGATGCTCGCGTAGCGGTCGTGGAACTGGTAGGCCTCGTATCCCTTCATCCGCAAGGCCCGGGTCAATTCATCGGCCTTCATGGCGGCGTCGGCCAGCTCGCTTTTCAGCTTTTCGTGGCCGCTTTCGATGTCTCGAATTTCATTCTGCTTCAGAATGACTTTGCCCTTGAAGGTAGCCACCTGCACGGTGTACTTGCCCGGACAGTCCAACAAGCTGTAGGGGACGCCTTCGTTCAGGGCGACGATCTCCGGATCGATCCCCTTGGGCACGAAGTAGTCGGGCGGCAGGAGCGGATTGGTGGTGATGAAGGCGTGGCCCATCGGTCCCTTTTTCCCCTTCTGGCTGCCCATGGCTTCGTAGACTTGTTTCTGGATCATCCGCCAGCCGGTCAACGACTGATGAGTGCCTTTTCCCGGCTCGACTTCCAGGCAGTTGGGGCGGGCGTACTTGAGTTTTTGGAGCGTCGCTTGGGCCGCCGAGTCCTCGGCCGAAGGGAAGTTGCCGACCAGCACGGCGACCTCGTCGATTTCCGCCCGGTTGCCGTCGCCGTGTTTTTTATATTCCCATTTGATCGGCTTTCCAAAACGGTCGACGCCCCGTCCGTTCGCTTTACCCAGATCGAAGCGGTGCATGTAAGTATAGGCGGGAAGCTTGTAGCGTTTTCGCAGCTCGAGGACCAAGGCATGGGCCTGTTTGTCGGCCCCTTCGCCGGAGAAGCTGCACGCCATGATCGTCCACGGCCCGTTGGCTTCGCTGATCGGATAGGTCTTTTCCGGATTGGCGTCCACGCTCTTCAACGGGATCAAATGGCTCCAAAACGGCGCGGCCCACGCCTCCGAACCCGCCAGGCCCAATACGCCGAGAAACATCCATAGCCGGAACATCCGGTTTCCGTTCATGGTCCACTCCTGCTGCTGAAACTGCCGAAAAAAAGCGGCGGGAGTGTAACAAGACAGGCCGTGCAATGCCAGAGAGATTGATCGTCATTCCGCGTGAGGGTGCAAGTTGCACTTTGCGCGCGCCGATGTTGTTTGGTGGTGGACAAGGCCGTTTTCTGCAGTTTTCCGACCAAAAGCCGTTAAGCAGGTCAATCCAGGAAATCCGGGGCACATTATAGGTTTTGGTGAAATGGGCAATATCGTTTGCTGCACCGGGCCACATAATACCCTAGATTGCCATAACTGGTACTGTGTCCCCTGATTTCCGCAAATCTTCGCGCGAGGTCGCAGTTGTGGTTCAGTTCATTGTTTTTGCGGGAATCCGCCGCAGGCAAGGCCAACCTGTGCGCCGCCGAAACCATGCAGGCGATGCCCACGGCCGGCAGCCAAAAGAGCTTGCCATGCACGCCCCCCCATCATAAGGAGTTGCGGTCAGCTTGGGAATCCCAGGCGTAACAAGAGGTCCGCAAAAAGGCAATTTTCCCACCACTTCTCTTGCGTAACGAGGGCAAACAGTTTGGCCACCGTGCTCCTGCATTGGGTAATCTGACGCCTGCTTGGAGGCTTTTCGAGCAATAGAGGCAATCCAAAGGCATGGGCTTCACTATTCGACTGGAACGAATACGTTCCCCTTGTCACGGATCACGCTCGGTTCAATTTGTTCCTCCCCGCAAGCCCAACGACTGATGAAACTCAAGCTCGGCAAAGAGAACGCCGTATCATCGCCGCTTCGGGGACTGTCCCCACGCGCCGCACGCCCGCATGTGGAACGGGCCGGTGATGTCGTGGGTGGCCAAAAACTCCCCTTGAAGTTCGCATCGCCAGCGGCTAACATGGCCATGTGTACATGTCTACCATTTTCGCCGCATCGGGTGTAGCGACATGACGGAAGTGATTTGCACAGAGCGAAAATCGGCAGTGCTCACGCCGTCCAGCTTGGCCTGTCTGGCACATGTTCCAACGGTCAACCTGACGGCAGGCTGCGCCCACGAGTGCCGCTACTGTTACGCGCGCGGCTACCTGACGCACCCCGGTGAAGGCAAGATTACGTTTTACACGAATACGCTCGCCAAGCTACGGGAGGAGTTGCGCCGAAAACGCAAGAAGCCCAGCACCGTGTATTTCAGTCCGTCGAGCGATCCCTTCCAGCCGGTCCCCGAGGTCCTGGACATGGCTTATGACGTGTTCAGATTTCTCTTTGAGTCGGAGATTGGCGTGGCCTTCGTCACCAAGGGGCGGATTCCCGAACGGCACCGCAGCCTGTTGGCCACCCACGCACCGCTGGTTCAGGGGCGGATCGGCATGATTTCTCTTGATCCAGGAATTGCTGCCGCATTCGAGCCGTTCGCCGCGCCCCCGGAGGTCCGGCTCGCGCAAGCCGCTGAACTGATCCGCTTAGGTATGCCGGTCGAGGCAAGGCTCGACCCGATTTTGCCTGGCGTGACGGACAGTGCAGAAAGCCTGGAGTCGCTCTGCGCGGCATTGGCGAACATCGGTGTACGCACACTTGCCGCCAGCGTCCTCTTTCTCCGTCCAGCGGTGGTCGGATCGTTGCGCCGGCGAGTGGAAGACAAGCCGATGCTGGGCAGGCTGTTGAACTTGTTCGTCGGGAGCGAGCATCTGGCGATCCATGCTGGCAATAGCCGGGTGCGAGCGCTGCCGGCCTCAGCGCGTCTTGAGATTATGGAGCGTCTGAAATCCATTGCGTGCCGTTACGGCATGAAAGTCCTCGTCTGTGCCTGCAAGAACCCGGACATTTCCAGTGGCTCTTGCCACATCTCAGGCCGATGGCCGCCTGCGGTCCGCGAGAGCAGCCAATTGGGGCTGTTCCAATCATAGTAGCTGCGCAAAGGGTCGCGCCGTGGATTGCACACAAAGGTACAATCAGCGTCTACTACGAATTGCGTTGCGGGAAACGCGACTCATAACGTCTACCGACGTGACCGCAGGCCGCCGACTTCGCGTTGCCAGTGCGACATGGGGTGAGTATTGGGGACACTGCGATCCCTTGGCGAGAGAACTCGCACTACTGGAGGCAGCTTGGACTGCGCTCATCTTCGGGAAGTTTGCACACAACCTGCGGCGCGACTTTGTCCGCACATATTTCCTGTTGCTCCGCGCATGTCTGGATCGCCATGCTGGTGGCCAGAACATGCTTCCTCTTCTGAGGAAGGTTGTCGGCTTTGAGGCAATTCGTATATCTGGGGACTGCGGCGGTTCGGCTGCGGCGATCGTCAGCGCAAGACACCCGGTATATATGCTGAGTAAACTGGCAAGGCCCGACGCACCGGAGAACCCCAAATACCTGCCGCTAATATGCCCATGCAGGACTGTGCCCGGAGCAGAGGCTCTGTATTGGCACTATAGACGCATCCCGCTGATGCGGACCGGCGGAATCCAGCTATTTGTCTACCCACCGACGGAGGTCTGCAATCGCCCGTTGAGTCATGCGCTCATTGGCCAGTTATTCGCCTGTCTCACGCCAAGAAGCGACCCGTGGATTCGGGAACGAAGTCAGTCATTGTACGAGGGAGTATTTGCCTCCCTGGTCGCTCGCTCCGCGTCACCCCGGCTTCATCTGTTGGATATGGCGTGCGGCACTGCCAAGATAACCATGACGTTGTGCAGAAAGGCGTTTGCCGCGCACCGAAAGTCTTTTGACTTAACCTTGGTTGACGTGGTTCGGGGAAACCGTTCGATTGCCAATGCGTTCTATCGAAATCCCAGGGTCTTTGGCAATGTGCTGTTCCGCCGGGCGAGCTTGTTTGATTGGGTGGACAAGAACGCCGGCAAGCCGAAAATGCGTTTCGATGTCGCGTTATTGCTGCGGGCGTGTGATCTTTTCAGCCGGTTCTCCATCGAGACAGTGTCTTATCGAGAGGCGAATGCGCTGATCGCTCACGATAAGACGCGCAACTGTCTCGATTCCCAGGTGCTGCGTCCGGCGGAACTGATTGAGAGAAATAACCTTGGCAGAATAGAACATGGGATTGGCCGGTTCATCTTCAAGAATGGCTGGACATTTCGGCAGTTCTCTTTGTCGGACTACTTCAAAGCAATGCACGTTGTCATGGGCGGCGGGTTGTCTGCCGATGAGAACCTCCTCTATGTGCCGCTTCGCGTATTCGACGACGATGTTCTCGTACTGCCGAGCGGTCGTTCCATCATCGCTCAGTTGCTGACAATGGCGAACCAACTGGTAATTGAGGACGCAGACTTGATGCCATACCATCTCGACAGACACCTCAAGCAATTCGCCTTGGGTGGCCTGTCGGTCAAAGATATGACGGAACGGGCGAAAAGGCGCGGGGCTACTGTCTTCCTTGTTGAGAGAAAACCAGTACAATGACGACGACAAGCCTGTCCAGCAATCGTCGGGCCGATGTGGTGAAGAACGTCATGCACATACGCCGTTCCATGTTCGTCGAGGAGTTACTTTCCCAAGATGGTATGGACAAGGGCCTTTCGCTCGCCGAGCGGGTTCACCCGAAGTATCGGCCGGTTTTCGAGAAACTGAGTGCGGCCGACAGGGCGGCCGTGGCGCTCTATTTTCTGCCGCACTCGTCGAAGAAAGATGTGCTGGAAGTCACCAGGCCGCGGGTCATTAAGTGGTACTGTCCATTCGCCGATCAGCGGGAGTTCCCTTCGGGGCATCGCTATTGCATCAACGTGTACACGGGCTGTGAACACCATTGTCAATACTGCTACGTCACCGGCTACAGCGCCGCCCAGCCAAACTGCAAGAATCGTTTCCGCCACGATTTATGCAAGGACTTGGAGGCGTTGGACGTTCACCATGTTCCGCCTGCCCCTGTCCATCTGTCAAATAGCACCGATCCGCTCCAGCCATTGGAGCAGCAGCATCGCCACACGCTGTTCGTACTGGAGAAACTGGCGGAGTATCGAAATCGCTTCACAACGGTTACGCTGCTGACCAAGAATCCTGCGGTGCTGATGGACGACAGGTATGTTCAGGTGTTGCAACGGCTCAACAAACTGCCGCCCGATCACCCACGGCGTTCCTGGTTCGACGAAGAAGGACACCCGCCTTTGCGGCTGGAGTGTTCGTTGGCGTTCTTCAATGACGAACATCGGCGGCGGCTCGATCCAGCGGCCCCAAGCGTCGAGAGCCGTATGGAAGCATTGCGGTTCCTGCGAAAAGAGGGTTTCTCCGTCTTTCTGCGGATCGACCCGTTGTTCCCGCGCGATCCTCTGGGCGGCGGCAAAACGATGGCTGATTTCGGCTTGCCCGACGTTCAGTCTATGAGTGACTTGGAGCGGTTGGTCAACTTCGGCCGGGAACTGGCCGCAGGACACATTGTTTATTCGGTTGCCAAGATCACGCGACCTCAACGTGGAAGTCTCCCGCCGGTCATGGAACAGATGAAGCGGGTCTATCAGCATCTTGCGGCTGGGCAACCGCTTGTCTTTCACGGCGGTTCCTGGCGGCTGCCGGATCGCGTTGCGGCGGAACTTGTACTCGGGCCATTTTTGGAGCTATGCGACCGATATTCGGTTGCCGCCAAACCCTGCAAGACAAACCTCGTCACAACGCCTTGAACACCGCTGCTTTGCCGCCCGAGAGAATCCAGGGTACAACAACCGCCCGAAGATCGCTCGTGTGATACGCGAAAGCCGGAAAGGGACCAACTAGGCATGAATCTGGCCGCGTTGGACCAGCAAGGGGGTCGGAAGTCGATTTCCGGCGACATTGGCGACATTCCATAATTCGATCATTATACTACTGCACTACTCCCAAAGCACTACCGATTGTGGTGCGTTTCACGCACCCTACGCAAGTTTACAACCTCTTGCTGCCCGGATATGATCCCCCTCCACGGAATCGGCCGTTACCAGGGCAAATTGGCCGATCAGCCCGCGCTCGCCGGGCAAGGCGACCGGAATCTGATACTCGGAAGTCCCCTGCACCCACCCCGGACGGCCTGGAACGGTCGTTTCGACAATCACCTGCAAGCGGCGGCCGAGGAGAGATTGGCAAAACTGCCGCCGCAGCTTTTTGCCTAGTTTAGCCAGATCGCCCGCTCTCCGCTGGACCGTGCGGTTGGTGATCTGTCCGGGCATATCGGCGGCGGGCGTCCCCGATCGAGGGCTGAAGCGGAAGACGTGAATCTTGGCGAAACCGACTTCCTCGGCCACTCGACAGGTGGCCGCAAAATCCGCTTCCGTTTCGCCCGGAAAACCGACGATCGCGTCGGTCGAGATTGCCGGCCGGTCGAGCGCCGCCTGAATCGCGCGGCAGCGGCGGACAAATTGCGCCGCCGTCGAGGGCCGATTCATCCGTTGCAGCACGGCCTCGCTGCCGCTTTGCAGGGGCAGGTGCAGGAAGGGGCAAATCCGCTCGCGGCGCTCGGACATCAGCGCGATCAATTCGTCCGAGACTTCGGCCGCCTCGATGCTCGAAAGCCGCACGCGGAACTCGTCCGGCAGGTCGGTGATGCGGCGAAGGAGATCAGTCAGCCTGCCGCTTGCGGTTTCGCAATCCGGCTCATCGCCTCTCGCTCCTCTCCCATAGGCCCCCAAATGCGTCCCCGTCAGAACGATCTCCCGATGTCCCCGGGCGGTCAACCGGCGGATTTCGTCCAGGATTTCCTCCTCCGGCCGGCTGGTCATGTAAGGGCGAACGCTGGGCACGATGCAATAGCTGCACCGCCCGAGACAGCCGTCCTGAACCTTCACGTAAGCCCGGCGGCGGGAGGGGAACCGCTCGATGCCCGACGGCACGTCGGTCAAGCCGCGCCGGGCCAACAGCTCGGGGAGTAGTCGTTTGTCGGCGACGACCTCGACGACGCCGGGCAGCTCGGCCGCCTCGGCCGCCGCCCGGGCGGGATAGCAGCCGACGACGATGATTTCGGCCCGGGGATATTTTTTCGCCAGCCGGCGGATGGCCTTGCGGGTTTTGGCCTCGCTCTCGGCCGTGACGACGCAGCCGTTGACGAGGCACAGATCGACCGCTTCGCCGTCGGCCGCTTCGCGGTAGCCCAATCGCTCGAAGCCCTGCCGCAGATATTCCGTCTCGTACTGATTGACCCGGCAGCCGAGCGTGAGGGTCTTAATGGTCCGTAGGGCAGGGGAGCTTGCAATCATTCACTCATCTTATTCTTGCTCAGCTTTTGCATAACAACATACATAAAAAACAATTGATTCACAAATCGATAAGCACCACGACCTTGCCCAGGAATGCTTTCGATCACTCCCAAGTCGCAAAACTTACGCAGAAAATTGTGGAAGACTTTCTTCTCTTCAACGTTTAACTCTTTTTCAACTTCCTGCTTGCGGAATTCTTGACGAGGAGCATTTGCGATTTTGCCGAGGATAGCAAGATAGTGCTTGCTTCGTGTGGCACGATAAACAAGGGGGTCAAGGTATTTTTTCCCAACTTCCTCCGCTGCCTTTCTTATGCCTTGCGAAAAGTCATCCAAATCAATTATTCCATCGGAATCTGCCCAGAACACGGCGTCGCCGACCTCGTGCATGAGCGTTGGGAGACCGCTGGAAATGTAAGCCATAGGGTGAAATACGTCATTGTTGGCTTTGATTCCGGCAATTTGAAATGTATGCCGAAAAAAATCCTCGACTTCCTGGTCGCTGAGACGCTCGATTTCAACTGGGCGGAAAATCCGCATCAAGGATGGTTGAAGTCGGGCTAGGCTGTCGCGTCTTTCGGGAAGTCCGCATAAAACGAAGAGAACCGGCAATCGCCATTCTTGCGTTGCAACGTGGTCCACGAAGCTCTTGTACCAGTTAGCAAACTCCGTCTGGTCGGCTAGTCCATTGAGATCATCCAGAACTATAATTAGCCCCTTTTTTTCCTCCTGAATTGCTTCATATATGTTTTTTATCGCCGCGGGAAAATCTTTGACTAGGCATTGAAGTTGATCTTCTGGAGGAGAAAACCCCACCGACACTCCAAACAATCCCACTTCTTTGATGTAGCTTCCGAAAAAGTCTTTAATCTTTGAAAACCAAGACTGAGCTTGAGCTTGCTTGAGCAACTGCTCGAAAACCCGCCGCACCAATTCATCGAGAGTCGTCACTCCGCCAAGATAAACGTGAATCCCCAGCATTGCACAATCTTTTCGGCATAACTGCGTGACAAAACGCGCCAACGAACTCTTGCCAATCCCTCGATCGCCGGTCAGAAAAACGTTTTCCATCCTGCCTGTACATGCTTGCCTCGCATAACGGCGGATTTCCTCGATTTGCTCAGCCCGCCCTACAAATAGTTCCACGGGAACCGGATTGCCGGGAGTGAAGGGACTATTTTCCCTGTTTCGCAAGGGTTCGACAGGAATCTTGCCAGAACCAGCCATTATTAGTCCTCATAAGCCAACCCAACCGATCATCATAGGCAATCCCAGAAAGATTTGACAGCCACCCCCCCTGCCGTTCACACGGCCGCCTCGACCGTCGACCACATCGAGCCCTTGCAGCCGGCGATCAGGACGTCCTTGCCATAAGCGTGGACTTGATCGCGTTTCAACTCGGCATGTTCGAGCGTGGTGGTCAGCAGGATCACCCGGCCTTGGGTATCGACCTCTTTGGCCAGCATGAAACCCTTCTCTGGTGGGTAAGCGAACAGCTCCATCAGCATGGCGATGACGTATTCATAGCTGTGATCGTCGTCGTTCCAGAGCACGACATGGTAGGGAGGTTGCCGCCGGGGCTTTTTTTCAGCGTCTTCGCGCGGCCGGGCGGCGACCGCTTCCACTTCAGCTACGGCGGTTGCAGATGCAGATTCCACGGTGTTTTCCTCCTCGCGAGTGTCTGCTGCAAATGGTCTGAGTAGGGTGGGTCAAGCGAAGCGCTGCCCCACCACCATTTTTCCCGCAATTGGTGGGGCTGCATTCGCTTGACCCACCCTACTTTCCGTAACAACGCCCAACAACCGCGGCGGACCGGATGGTCTAACGGCCGCCAAAGCATTATATTATTCTTCTCTACCGTTTCCAATCACCCAATCGTCGGCCCAATTATCCGAAAGTCACCAACCATGCCTAAAATCGACCAATACATCGACTCAAATATCTCGCGATTCGAGGATGAATTGTGCAAGTTTCTGCGGATTCCCAGCATCAGCGCCGACCCGAAACATCGCGACGACATGCACCGGGCAGCCCTGTGGGTGGCCGATCAGTTCCGCCGCTTGAAACTGACGCCCGAGATCATTCCCACCGCGGGCCATCCGATGGTCTACGCCGAAACCCCGAAGATCAGCGGGGCCCCGACGGCGTTGGTCTACGGCCACTACGACGTGCAGCCGGTCGAGCCGCTGGAAAAATGGATCACGCCGCCGTTCGAGCCGGCCCGCCGCGATGGAAACCTCGTCGCCCGGGGCGCGACGGACGACAAGGGTCAGTTGTTCACCCACCTGAAGGGGCTCGAAGCCTGGATGAACGTCGAGGGAAGCCTGCCGGTGAACCTGAAGTTCATCATCGAAGGCGAGGAGGAGGTCGGCAGCGCCGGCCTGGAAAAATTCCTCCACGAGCACCCGGAAAAGCTGGCCTGCGACTGTGTGGTCATCAGCGACGGCGGGCAATTCGCGCCCGGCATCCCGGCCATCAACTACGGCCTGCGCGGCATCGCCTACTACGAACTGCACGTGAACGGACCGAACCGCGACCTGCACTCCGGCTCGTTCGGCGGCTCGGTGACAAATCCGGCCAACGCACTGGCCGCGATTCTCAACGGTTTGATCGACAAGGACGGCCGGGTGACGATCCCCGGTTTCTATGATGACGTGATCCCGCTGACCGACCGCGAGCGGAAGGAGATGGCCGCGCTCCCCTTCGACGAGAAGGAATACTTCCAGTCGATCGGCGTGGACGGGGCGATCGGCGAGGTCGGCTACACGGCGCTCGAGCGGCGTTGGGCCCGGCCCACCTTCGACCTGTGCGGACTGTGGAGCGGCTATCAGGGCGAAGGGGCGAAAACCGTGCTCCCCTCGACCGCCGCCGCCAAGCTCAGTTTCCGGCTGGTCCCCAACCAGGACCCGGCCAAGGTCTCGGCCGGATTGCGAACCCGGCTGGCCGAGTTGACTCCGCCGGGCGTGAAGATCGAATTGATCGACTTCCACGGGGCGCCGGGCGTGCTGGTCCCGCTGGACAGCCCCTACGTCGAGGCCGCCGTCCGGGCGATCGAGCACGCCTTCGGCCGCCGGCCGGTCTTCACCCGCGAGGGCGGCTCGATTCCGATCGTCACCACCTTCCACCAGCAACTCGGCGCCGACGCCCTGCTGATCGGCTGGGGGCAGGAAGACGACAACACCCACAGCCCGAACGAGAAATTCTCGCTGGCCGACTTCCATCGCGGCATCAAGGCCAGCGCGAAATTGTGGAAAGAGATGGCGTGAATGAATATCCGGAAAACGTGTTGTAAATGAACGCCGCTTGCGGCTTCGCAATCTTTGTTTGCACAGCAATAAAATTCACTTCCTCGAACAAGGAACACTGATTTCCACTAATCATCGCTGATTGTTATTAGTGTGTATTAGTGCGAATTAGTGTTCCGTAATTTTTCGTCAACTCATGCTAGACCGAAAATTCATCGTTGAAAACGCCAACTTGGTCAGGGAGAACTGCTACAACCGTGGCACACCGGTCGTCATGGACTGCTTCCTTGACCTGGAAGAACGCCGCAAGGCCAAGCTGATCGAGGTCGAGGAATTCAATCGCCGGGCAAACGAGGTCTCAAAGTCGATCGGCAAGACCAAGGACCCCACCGAACGCGAAGAGCGGAAGGAACAAGGACGGCTCCTTCGTAAACAAACCCAGGAAGCTCAGGCAGAACTAGATGCCGTCACCGCCGAGTTGGACGAGATTCAGCGGCTGATCCCCAACCTGTCGCATCCAGACGCGCCGATCGGCGTGGACGACAAGGCGAATCTCGAACTGTTCCGCGGCAAGACTCCGCTGCCCGAGTTCACGTTCCAGCCGTTGGACCACGTCGAGTTGGCCGAGAAGCTCGATCTGGTCGATTTCGAGGCCGGGGCGAACGTGACCGGCCACGGCTTCTACTTCCTCAAGAACGACGCCGTGCTGCTCGAATTGGCCCTGCAACGCTACGCGATCGAGACGCTGTTGGCCAAGGGCTTCACGCCCGTCACCACGCCCGACCTGGCCCGAAACGACGTGCTGGCCGGGATCGGCTTCATTCCCCGCGGGCCGGAGACGCAAATCTACAGCGTCGAGAACTCCGACCTGAGCCTGATCGCCACCGCCGAGATCACGCTGGGCGGAATGCTGGCCGGGCAAACCCTCGACGCCGAAACGCTGCCGCGGCTCTTCTGCGGCGTCAGCCATTGCTTCCGCACCGAGGCCGGGGCCCACGGCCGGGCCACCCGCGGCCTGTTCCGCGTCCACCAGTTCACCAAGATCGAGATGTTCGCCTTCACTTTGCCCGAGGAAAGCGAGGCCATGCTCGACCGGCTCCGCGGGATCGAGTGCCGGCTGTTCGACGGGCTGGCGATTCCCTATCGCGTGGTGGACACGGCGACGGGCGACCTGGGCGGGCCGGCCTACCGCAAGTTCGACCTCGAAGCCTGGATGCCCGGCCGCGGCGAGTTCGGCGAAGTCACCAGCACCAGCAACTGCACCGACTATCAGGCCCGGCGGCTCGGCATCCGCTATCGCGTCAAAGGCGAAAAGGGAACTCATTTCCTCCACACGCTCAACGGCACGGCCATCGCCATCAGCCGGGCGCTGATCGCCCTGCTGGAGAACCATCAGCAGGCCGATGGCTCGATCGTCGTGCCGGAGGCGCTGCGGATGTGGATGGGGAAGGAGCGGATTGGAGTCAAATCATAGCACTACGAATCATACGCCATGATCAAGTTTCTTCTCTGGAATCTAAATCGCAAGCGACTGGAAGAGCAGGTATCGGAGATTGTCCGCACCCATGACATTGATGTCGTGGTTCTCATTGAGTGCGAAATTCCAAATGGCAGATTGCTTCACGCATTGAACACGTCCGGCGCAGGATTGTATCAGCAACCATTTTGCCTCGGAGACAAATCCGTGGTTTACACCCGCTTCGCGGGGGAATTGATCCGGACGGTTCACGACGAAGGGAATCGGTTGACCATCCGGCATTTAACGCTCCCTGCTTGCGTGGACGTCCTATTGGCGATCGTACACTTTCCGAGTAAAATGCATTGGTCGGACAATAGTCAGGCTCAGGAGTGCGCAAAGCTCGCAGACACGATTTGCGAAGTAGAATCTCGGATCGGACACAACAGAACCGTCGTCGTGGGGGACTTTAACATGAATCCCTTTGAACACGGGATGGTGTCGAGTGTGGGGCTGAATGCTGCGTCCACGCGGCAAATTGCCTCCAGAAAGTCCAGGACAGTTCAAGGACGAGACTACCCGTTCTTTTACAATCCGATGTGGGCATGTTTTGGCGACGATCGAGACGACCCGCCAGGCACATATTATCACCGACGTTCTGAACACGTTTGCTATTTTTGGAATGTGTTCGACCAAGTGCTTATTCGTCCAACCTTACTCGACCATTTTGCCAGGGAAGAACTCAGGATTCTGACACATGATGGTTCTGGACCGCTTGTCTGCAAAAATGGATTACCAGATAGAAAGAATGCGTCGGACCATTTGCCGGTTGTGTTTTCGCTAGACCTTGAAAAGAGGGAAATCTACGATGTCCCAAATCATGCGTGATTTTTGGCCGAATGATTTATCCGCCGCCACACCGATTCTTACGCCGGTTGCTATCCTGAAGGAACAGGCCGCGCTGTTGAGCCAGAAGACGAAAGGACTGGTGATGGGTGAAGTTGTGTCAAGACCACAGATGGGCAGAAAGGTCAACCTTGTTCACATCTTGCGGTTGATTACTCCCGCGTTGGGCAACTACCAGTATGAATTGTTGCGGGTTGTGCACCCCGCGAACCTCTATCCTTTAACTATTCATTATACGCCTAGTGATAAGACCATAGAGGCTAAGAACGAAGAAGAATTGGTCCGCGATCTTAGGGACTTGCTTTCGCGCAAGGAAACCCTGAGCATAATCCAAGCTTTGGTTGCTCAAGCACAGGCTTAACCGAATTCTGTATTCCGGTCCCTTCATTACCCGGCGACGAATTTCTCCAGCGCCGTCGCCACTTCGGGGAATTGCGACAATATCTGTTCGTCGCACGTGACGAGGCGGACGCCCAATAGCCGGGCCAGGGCCACGTACTCGCAATCGTAGGCGGAACAAGCGCCGCGGGCGACCTCCTCGAACACGCGCGCCGAAGGCACTTCGTACTCTTGCCCTTCCATCAGCCGCTGGGCTTCTTCCATAATCCGCTGAGCCTCGGCCGGCGTCAAGCGGCGGCGGCGAAGATAGAGCGCAAGTACGTTTCGCATCTCGCTCCGCCAGAGCAGCGGCGCAACCCAATGCGGGTCTTTGCACGGGCCTGCTCCGCTTGCGCGGAATACTCGCCGGCAATGTGCAGATAGGCGATGACGTTTGTATCGACGACGATCATCGGCGTCCCGCCCGTTTGGCCTTGGTCGAGCTCGGCATTGGAAATCGGCCGTGCGCAGCGTCAACTCGCGCAGCCGGCGGGCCCGTTGCAGGACTTCTTCCTCGTCGATTTTCCGCGCGCCCACGGCGCGCTCGATGCAGACGATCACTTCGCCGTTGATGCTGCGGTGATTGGCCGCGGCGGCCCGTTTCAGATTCTCGTAGAGATCATCCGGGATGTTTTTGATGGTGACGGTAGACATGGGCAATTCCTCCCAACTACGCCATTCTACAACCATTATGGAACCATTTTGGACCATTGTCAAGCGGAACCCCGGCGGACTCCCACGGTATGTCCCGATGTCCGACATAGCCCCGATTCTCATGTTATCGCCGAGGCCCGGCGCTCGTGCCGTGGGAGCATGGAACGGCGTTTTTATTCCTTCCGGCACACCGCCAACAACTGCTTGCCGAACCAGCGCATCGTGGGTATGTAGCGGCAGAGGCCGAGGAGGTCCATCCAGCGGCCGTAGATCGGGCGATAATCCTTGCCCACCAGACAGGCCGCGAACTTCAGCGGCATGATGGGCACATAGGAGCAGTCGTAACTCTCCAGTCGCAAGAGTTGGAAGCCGGAGAGCAGTTCGGCGAAGCTGCGCGGCGTGGTGGAGTGGACGCGCACCCGCACGCCCTCGATCCGCACGCGCCCGCCGGCGAGCGTGGTGGGCAGGGCAAACGGCGAGAGGAGGTTGCCGTTGGTCAGCAGGGCGATTCCGCCCGGCCGGAGCAGCCGCCGGACCTCGCGGATCATGGCCGCCTGGCCCACCGGCGAGAGGTGGCCCATCGCCCCGAACATCGAGATGACGCCCTCGAACGATTCGTCGGGCAAGGGCACGTCGGTCATGTCCGCCCGGATGAATCGGGCGTCCGGATAGCGCCGCCGGGCCTCGGCCAACATTGGGCAGTTCAAATCTACGCCTACGTATGAGGCGGGGCGAAAGCGGTCCAGCCATCGCCCATTGCCGCAGGCCAGATCGAGCACGCTTCGGCCGTCGAGCGTTGCGCGGAGCAATTCCGTCAGGCGGCCTTCGGCCAGGATGGCCCGCTCGAAGACGGCGTCATACCGCGGGGCGACCTTGGCGTAGAGGGCCTCCGACTGGAGCGTTTCTTTCGGCGTTGCCGCGGCGGTGGACATTATTCGTCCTTTTATCGATGTATCGGACCGCACAACAACCGTGCGAAATCCTCGCCGAAGTACGACACTATGAAGAACAACAAAGCAGAGGCGACGAACGCCGCCAATGCCTTCCACGCCCGGGGCGTGTCTGGCGCGTCCTTGAAATTACCCCAATAATGGGCCGGCAACATGCAAACCAGGAACTGCATGACGTTAATGGCCGGGCGGAGAAACGTGAAAAAGGTAAATAATATCACAATCAAATACATTGCCAGACAGGACAACAGCAGCACTATCCGCACGAACCAATCTTTTCGTTTGCGGATCAGGTTGTTGGCCCCGTTGGCGGCTACGGTGGCAAAAAAGAACTGAACGGCCAGAAACGCATATCCAGAGTAATAATTATAGCCCGACCAAAAATAGCCATCTGTATCGCTCGGATAGAGCGAGAGCAGAACAATCTTAACTATTTTGACCGCCGCGATTCCCACGACGAAGGTGCCGATCCAGAAAATCCAGGCGGCCGTCTTACCGCGACGCCTCTTCGTCTCTTCGTCAAGGTCCTTGGTGTTTCCCACATAGAGCACGGCCAGAAGCATGGGTATGCCCACGATGCTGGCCAACAGCAGCCAGTACCACCAGAGGAAATCTTTTTTCGTCGGCGTGAAGCAGCACCCGCCCATAATTCGCTCCCATCGTCGAAATAGCGTCGGTGGAGGTCGGACGTACGTGTTTTGACTTGACCCTGCCTCCGCCAATGTGCCAACAATATACACAATTCAACAGCAAACAACAGTAGGAACCGATGACCGGCAACCCGGAGCTTGCTGCCTTCACTTGCTCTGTTTTCTCAACGTCCAACAGATGCCGGCGGGGGACCAGAAAGGCTCTGCCTACTGCCTGATATACACCTCCACCTGAATCGTGGCGATCAGGTTCAGCAGGGCGTGCAGGACGATGGTCAGATAGGTCGAGTTTGTCCGGACCCGCGCTACGCCCAGCACGATGCCGAGCAGGAAAATCCAGAAGATCAGCGGGGCGTTGTACTGGACGTGGATAATCGACCAAAAGAACGAGGTGATCAGGACGGCGCCGGCGTTGCCCAGCCGCGATTGCTGAATGCCGCGGAAGAAGAAGCCGCGGAAGAACAGCTCCTCGAAGATCGGCGCCGCGATGATGATCGCGCCCCACAGCAGCGGCGGCACGACCGCCGTGCGATAGGCCCGGACCATGACCTCGGGCACGACCCTATGCCCGGCAATCCAGCTTAGTCCGTCCGTCGTGGCCGCGAAGGCCAGCAAGACTGCGGTCCAAAAGACGTAATATCGCGCCGGGATCTTATGCAGCGAGAGATATTCGCGGACCGACAACTGCCCGCGGAGCTTCACCAGCCAGACGACCAGGGCCAGGGTCAACGGCGTGGAGACCCATTCGGCGACCGACAGCAGCAGGCCGCTGGTGGCCAGCCGCATAATGTCGGCGTCGCCGAACTTGGGGTCGACGGCGCCGTGATAGAGGATGAAACCGACGGTGACCATCGCCTGCACGAAGATGAAAAAGCCGATGATGCCCAGCGAGAGGCCCATCGTGGCCCAGAAGCCCCAGGGCCGCGGCGGGGCGGGCACGAGCGGCTCGACCGCTTCCGCCAGGATGGGAATTTCCGCCGCCGCCGTTTCGTCCGGATTCATTTCCGCCTCGATTTCTCATTGTGGTGTATAGTCGTCGCCGGTCGGCCGCACGCTGTTGCCTTCTACCATCAGCACGACGGTCCGCCGCGGCGCCCGGGTGCGATGGAGCGTTCCGCGGGGGACGGCGAAGCCGCAATGCGCTTCCAGCGAGATCGTCTCTCCTTCGAGATCGACCAGCAGCGTGCCGTCGAGGACGAAGAAGAACTCGTCTTCCTTCTCGTGCTTGTGCCAATGGAACTCCCCTTCGAGAATGCCCAGCCGGACCACGCAGTCGTTCACCCGGCACAGGGTTTGGTTGAACCACTTGTGTTCGCAGGCGGCGACAAGGCCCGGCACGTCGATCAATTGCCGGAAGCCGTACTTGGCGTCGAGGTTGATGTTGTAGGGGTCGTTCACGGTGTTACTTCCTTCGCCGCGTTCGAGTTGCTCGCAAGCAACGTTTGTTGATCGGCGGATGATCTCATTTTTTCTTCTGGGCATCACAAATGATTCTGTACACTTTCGCCACATCCGGTAAGAGGTCGAACGAAGGCAATGCGTACATCGATCCCCACGCTGCGCCGCCCAAGAAGGCCATAAATGGATAGGTGGGACCGAAGGTAATATATCCGCTGCCGTCGCTCTTCTCGCTCATGGAGATGTCGGATAGCGTGCGGAGATTGAGGCTTTTCAATTTTCGCGAAAACAGCCCGCTGACAATAAGGACGCGGCTGTCGGTAATCGCGTAATATGTGCGTTTCCGTTGCCGGGCGTCGACCATGAATCGGCCGAATAGCATATATAGGCCGATAATCACGAAGGGAAGGCCGAACAAGGGAAATACTACTGCCACGAATGTTTCGGGAGGCTGTTCGTTTGCATTGAAAAACACCATGCCGAGCACCATCATTTCCCAAAATACCGCGAATCCACACCACAATATGCTAAAAGGAATCATGAAAGCGTCATAAAGGCGCAGTTTCATTCCCGCCAAAGGCTTTCCGCACCAGACCAACCGTTCACCGTCATTAAGATGCGGACGGATTACGTCCTCGGGTGTGTCCCATTCCATGAGTGTTCGCCTTGTGAAAAGTTTTCGAGTTGCGTTTGG
Source organism: uncultured Planctomycetota bacterium (assembly GCA_963733145.1). Taxonomy (GTDB): domain Bacteria; phylum Planctomycetota; class Planctomycetia; order Pirellulales; family Thermoguttaceae; genus JAHIKV01. The sequence continues at coordinate 187,135 of CAVTCJ010000002.1, forward strand.
GATCGCGAGACCTAACGCGGCATCAATATGATCCGCGCAAAATTATAACACTAGCCACCGCTCCGTGTCGAGCAGCCTACACCTCAACCGGATACGGCTTGTCCGGGTCGAGGCCGAGGGTCTTGATGGCCGCGGGGAGTTTTGCGCGGGGGTATTTTCCCTCGCGGGCCAACTCGGCCAGCGCGATTCATCACGGCTGCTCATACTTTTCCTGAATCAAAGCAAGGCGCTGTGATCGCGGGCTCCGTGCAGCACTCGGGCAATCAGAATGCCGTCCGCCACGGGACGAAAATAGATCACATAGTTGCCTACCGAGAAGCTGCGATACCGACCGGTGGCGAATTCCGTGCGGAGTTCGCCCATTTCCGGTTGCGTCGCCAGCATTTCACAGGTTTGTTGAATCAAGTCGAGAAACGAATCGGCGCGCTGCCGGCTACCGCTCTGCCGGGCGATGTACAAGCCGATGTCGATTAGATCGCGGTTTGCCTCGGGCGATATATCGAGCCGTGGCATGTGAGCGGTTCCTATTGAGAATCAAGCCTTTCACCCACGGCCGATTTGATCCCTTTGATATCAAGAGGCATTCCTTCACCACGTTCGAGTTGCTCGATGCCCTTGTTGACTTCTCGAATCAACTCCTCGCGACGCCGCAGCAGTTCCACGGCGCGGTCGAGGGCCTCGTCCCGGTTGTGAAACATACCAACCGAAACTATCCGGTCCAGGAATTGCTCGTTTTCAGGCGAGAGATTACTGCTCATGGCGGTTCTCCCATAATATGGCTTGTACCTTGGCGATTATATCACCACATGGATGCGAACTCAATGACGCGATCTCATGCATCGGCTCGGCTTATACCTCAACCGGATACGGCTTGTCCGGGTCGAGGCCGAGGGTTTTGATCGCCGCGGGGAGTTTCACGCGGGGGTATTTTCCCTCGCGGGCCAACTCGGCCAGCGCGGCCAGGGCGATGTTCTCGGCGTCGATTTCAAAGAAACGCCGCAACTCCTGCCGCGCCTCGCTGCGGCCGAAGCCGTCGGCGCCGAGGACGACGTAAGCGGAAGCCGGGCCGCCCGCTGCCCTCACCCCCGGCCCCTCTCCCAAAGGGAGAGGGGAGTTTTTCTTTGGTCCCCTCTCCCTTTGGGAGAGGGTTAGGGTGAGGGCGTTTTGCGTCACCCAGGGAGATATCGAAAGCCCCACGGCCGATACGTAATCCAAGGCCGCGACGATCGGGCCCGTGGTGTCGGCCAGCGCCTGCGAAACATAGGGCACACGCGGCTCTTCCCGCGGATGCAGGCGGTTCCAGCGGTCGCAATCGCGGCCGTCGTAATAGAGGCTCTTGTAGCTGGTTACGCTGAACACGTCGCTGCCGACGCCGAACTTTTCCGCCAAAAGCTCCTGGGCGCGGAGCGACTCGCGTAGAATCGCCCCGGAGCCGAACAGCCGCACTCGCGGCTTCCCTGCCCCCGTCGCCGATGGCTTCGAGTCCGCGTCGCGGGTCGAGAGCTTGTAGATGCCGCGGGCGATGCCCTCGGTCGAGCCGGGCGGCAGGATCGGCATGGCGTAGTTCTCGTTCATCAGCGTGATGTAATAGAAGCAGTCCTCCTCCTCGAAGAACATCCGCCGCAGCCCGTCGAGCACGATCACCGCCATCTCGTAGGCGTAGCAGGGATCGTAAGCCCGGCAGTTGGGATACGCCAGGCCGTACAGATGGCTGTTGCCGTCCTGGTGTTGCAGGCCCTCGCCGGCCAGGGTGGTGCGACCGGCGGTGCCGCCGAGGACGAAGCCGCGGGAGCGCATGTCGCCCGCCGCCCAGAGCAGGTCGCCGATCCGCTGGAAGCCGAACATCGAGTAGTAGATGAAGAAGGGGATCATGCTCAGCCCGTGGCTGCTGTGGGCCGTGCCGGCGGCGATGAACGACGACATCGAGCCGGCCTCGGTGATGCCCTCTTCGAGAATCTGGCCGTTGGTCGCCTCACGGTAGTACATGATCGTTTCCGAATCGACCGGATCGTAGAGTTGCCCGGCGTGCGAGTAGATGCCGAACTGGCGGAAGAGGGCCTCCATGCCGAAGGTCCGGGCCTCGTCGGGCACGATCGGCACAATGTAACGGCCGATCTGCTTGTCGCGCATCAGGTGCGAGAGCAGCCGGACGAAGGCCATCGTGGTCGAGACCTCGCGGCCGTCGCTGCCGGCGAAGAACTCGGCCAGGTCTTCCCAGCGCGGCGGTTCGAGCTTCACCGTCGGGGCGCTGCGGCCGGGGACAAATCCGCTCAGCACGTGGCGGTGCTCTTCGAGATATTGCATCTCGGGGCCGTCGGCCGGGGGCAGGTAGAACTCCGCCCGGCGGGCCGCCTCCTCCGAAATCGGGATGTCGAAGCGGCGGCGGAAGGCGACCAGTTCCTCTTCGTTCAGCTTTTTTTGCTGATGGGTGACGTTGCGGCCCTCGCCGGCCTCGCCCAGACCGTAGCCCTTGATCGTTTTCGCCAGGATCACGGTCGGGGCGCCGCGATGCTCGACGGCCGCTTTCATGGCGGCGTAGACCTTCGCCGGGTCGTGGCCGCCGCGGGTGAGGCGGTGCAGTTGATCGTCGCTCAAGTCGGCGACCATCGCCGCGAGCCTGGGATCGGCGCCGAAGAAATGCTGGCGGATGTATTCGCCGCCGGCGACGACGTATTTCTGATATTCGCCGTCGACGACCTCGTCCATGCGGCGGACGAGCACGCCGTCTGTGTCGCGTTCCAGCAGCGGGTCCCAATTGGAGCCCCAGATGACTTTAATCACGTTCCAGCCGGCCCCGCGGAAGGCCCCTTCGAGTTCCTGGATGATTTTTCCGTTGCCGCGGACCGGTCCGTCGAGACGCTGCAGGTTGCAGTTGACGACGAAGATCAGGTTGTCGAGTTTTTCGCGGGCGGCGAGGGTGATGGCCCCCAGGGCCTCCGGTTCGTCGCACTCTCCGTCGCCGAGAAAGGCCCACACCCGCGAGGCGGCGGCGTCGGGCTTGATGCCGCGATCGACCAGGTAATGGTTGAAGCGGGCCTGGTAGATCGCCATGATCGGACCCAGCCCCATCGACACGGTGGGGAACTCCCAAAAATCAGGCATTAGCCAGGGATGCGGATAGGACGACAACCCCGGCTCGGGTTGCAGTTCGCGGCGGAAGTTTTTCAGGTGCGCCTCGTTCAGCCGGCCCAGCAGGAACGCCCGCGAATAGATGCCCGGCGCGGCGTGGCCCTGGAAGAAGACCTGATCGGGCGGTTGGCGTCCCTCTTTGCCGTGGAAGAAGTGATTGAAGGCCACTTCGTAGAGCGTGGCCGAGGAGGCGAAGGTCGAGATGTGCCCGCCGATGCCGGGACTATGCTTGTTGCGCGGACGACCATGGCCATCGCGTTCCAGCGGATGACGTGCTTGATCCGCTGCTCGATTTCCCGGTCGCCCGGATATTCCGGCTGGAGTTCGACGGGAATGGTGTTGACGTAAGGGGTGGTGGAAACGCCGGGGTCGCGAACGCCGCGGTTGAAGGCGTGTTGTTTGAGCCGGGCGAGCAGAAACTCGGCCCGCTCCGGCCCACCGGACTCGATCACGTAATCCAGCGATTCGAGCCATTCGGCGGTTTCGCGGGGATCGGCGTCGGAAGTTGGAGGCAGAGACTCGTTTGACGTCATTGATTCGTCGGGATAAAGGGATGAATTGTCTTGCGCAGGCATGTCAACGGACCTCGATTTTTGCCTACATTCTACGAAGTACCTGGGTGAGGTCAAATCCCCTGGGGATTTCCCCTCTTGTCACAACCCATGTCTATTATGGTATACTACCTTCGGTTAAGCGGTTTTAATTTTCCGGCAGGGTCGGCAATGGCCAATGCTCAAGAGATTTCGGCGTTGGGGCGACGAATCGCCCGCGAGTTTAACCCTCAGAGAATCATCCTCTTTGGGTCTCATGCCCGCGGCGCGGCAAGGGCCGATTCCGACGTTGATCTGTTGGTGATCGCCCCTTTCGACGGAAGCGGCTTCCGCTATGCGCTGAATATCCTCAACCAACTCGATGTCCGGTTGCCGGTTGATCTAATTGCGTATCGCCCCGAAGATGTGAAACGGCGTTATACCGATGGCGATCCGCTGGTGCGCAAAGCGCTTGATTGCGGCAAGGTTTTGTATGCCCAATGAAACGGTCAAGGAATGGATTGCCAAGGCGGAGGGAGACCATGAAATTCAAGACCGCGGCCGCCGCGTGCCTGATCGCCCTCTGCTCGGCTGCTATCGCGGTGCTGATCGTGCTGTACCACATGAAGAGTGTCGAATCGGAATTGGCGGCGATGAAAGAAGAGCTTCGGGCGCTGCATCAGTTGGGATCTCGGCCGACCAAGCCGCATCGGTCCGCCGCCGACAAAACGGCCGGCGTCGAACTCGTCGTCTATTCGTTTCGGGGCAAAGAGCAAAACCCGGCCTATCAGGCGATTGAAACCCGGACCCGGGCGGTTATGACCGCGCATTTCGCCGCTGAAATGAAGAGCGGGACGATCGTCTGGCGGGAGCTTGACCTTCAGAAGCCCGACGCCGCCAAACTGGAAAAACAGTTCGACGTTCAGATACCCGTCGTCGTTCTAGCCCGGATGAAGGACGGAAAAGTCGAAAAATGGGAGCGGCTGGACCGCATCTGGACGCTGGTCAACGACCATCCGGGATTTGATGAATACGTTCAAAACCGCATCGCAGAGATGTTGAACCCGGCGGCAAGGCCGGAAAAGTCACCGCCAAACGGTCCGGTGTTTCAGGACATTCTTGGGAAGCCCGCTACGTAACGACCGACGTAATAAATCGACTTTCACGTTTAGCCCGGTCACTTGTGACCGGCGCTTCTGGTTCCGCCACGCCGGGCACAAGTGCCCGGGCTAAACGGGCATTCTCTACGCCCAACGTTCCTCCGGGCGGCGGATGATTTCGCTCAGCACGATGGCCTGGGCGACCGATTCGGCGTTGCTCAGCATGGCGGCCCAGCCGACGGCGACGGTGGGCGGCATTTCGACCGGGGCCGTCCCGGATAGATCGGCCATCGGCGCGGCCGCCGGAACCTCCTTGACCGCCTGTCCCAATTGGCCCAGGGTGTGGTCGAACACCTGATGCACGTGCTCCTCAAACTGCTCGTCGGCCTGGACGACCTCGCCGCCCAGCCGGCTGCTGCGGTCGGTGAACTCCCGCGCGTCGAGGAATGTTTTCACGTGTTTATCGACCTCCTCGCCGGTCGGCTCTTCGGCGATCACCACGGCCTGGACGGGCTGCTCGACGGTCAGCACGACCGGCCTCGGCTCCGGGCGAGGCGCCGGCTTTGCTTTTGCTTCAGGGGCCTTCTCCCCCATGACGCGGCGCATGAAGGTTTCGATTTCATCGGTGATGTCGGCGGGCACGGGGCGCGCCGGCCGCGGACCGCCACCGGCCGGCGGAACCTGCCGCATCTTCGCCAGCATCTGGCCGACCGCCGGCACGAGAATGAACAGCAGGATCAAGATCCAACTGATCACGTCTGACCACCCGGCGGCGAATAGCGGTGAGAATGGATTCATACCCTAGCGCGGCATAGCCGCAACCAATTGCGGTTTATAGGTCTTGGGTCTTGGGTCTTGGGTCTTGGGTCTTGGGTCTTGGGTCTTGGGTCTTGGGTCTTGGGTCTTGGGTCTTGGGTCTTGGGTCTTGGGTCTTGGGTCTTGGGTCTTGGGTCTTGGGTCTTGGGTCTTGGGTCTTGGGTCTTGGCACTAAGACCCAAGACCTAAGACCTAAGACCGAAGACCGTTCGGAACGTCGATTTACCCCGTGTTGCTGGTTTTTCTGCCGGTGGCGGTCATGCCGGTCTTGGCGATCGACGAACGCATATCGGTGTCGGCCTGGATGTTGCGGAGCTTATAGTAGTCCATCAGGCCGAGTTTGCCCGAGTGGAACGCATGGGCGATGGCCTTGGGGACCTCGGCCTCGGCCTCCAGGACTTTCGCCCGGTTTTGCTCGATCTGGGCGATCATTTCCTGCTCTTCGGCGACGGCCATTGCCCGGCGTCCCTCGGCCTTGGCCCGGGCGACGCGCATGTCGGCCTCGGCCTGATCGGCCTGCAAGCGGGCGCCGATGTTGTCGCCCACGTCCACGTCGGCGATGTCGATCGAGACGATCTCGAAGGCGGTCTGCGCGTCGAGCCGGCGGGCGAGCACGGTTTTCGAGATGCGGTCGGGATTTTCCAACACCTGAAGGTGCGACTGCGACGAGCCGATGGCGCTGACGATGCCCTCGCCGACCCGGGCGATGATCGTCTCTTCCGTGGCCCCGCCGATCAACTGCCGCAGGTTGGCGCGGACCGTGACCCGCGCCCGGACCTTGAGCTGGATGCCGTTCTGGGCGATGCCGTCGAGCGAGTCCTTGCCGGCCCCCTTGCCCGGACAGTCGATGACCTTCGGATTGACGCTGGTCTGGACGGCTTCGAGCACGTTTCGGCCGGCGAGGTCGATGGCGGCGGCCAGCTTGAAGTCCAACTCGACGAGCTTTGCCTTGGCGGCGGCGATCAGCGCGCGGATGACCAGCGGGACGTTTCCGCCGGACAAATAGTGGGCCTCGAGCGCCTTGGAGGTAACGCCATGTTCGTCGCCGATGCCCGCCTGAACGGCCATGATCTTGCTGCGGACAATTACGTTCGGATTGACCTTGCGGAACTTCATGCCCAGCAGATCGAGGATGCCGATGCCGGCCCCGGTCGTGACCGATTGGATCCACCAGCGGAAATAGCGGGCAAAGACGGTCAACACAAGCAGCCCGATGAACAGGCAGATCACGATTGCGACAATCACGCCGATCTGAAGTGTTTTCGGGTCGAACATTTGCGCCAGCAGCGACATGGTAGTCATCCCCGTAAAAATTAGTGGGAGTCAGCGAAATAATGTCGAGCAAACGCCCGCCGGCTGCGACCGGCGTGGTAAAAGTCGCCGTACTTTCCCCCCCGCGACCGCAGTCGCGGGGCGTTTACAGAGGCGATAGAACTAATTGACGGGCAATAGACCGGATAAAATCTCCCCCCTAAGATGTCGCGCCCGCCCGATAATGTCAAGCCGGGGGGATCTCGAACGGGTCATCATAAGTCCGCTCAAGCGGATCGGCGGGTGGTTCGGGCGGCGGCTCCTCGTCCAGCAGCCGGACCACCACGCGGTGCCCTTGCACGCGGACGACGGTGATTGGCTGGTCTACCTCGATGGGCATACTTTCGCTCACCGCGTCCACTTTTTCGCCGTCAATGATGACAACGCCGGCGAGAAGGAGCTTGCTTTTTGCCCGGCCCGTGCGGCCGATAAGCCCCTTGAGCCGGTCTTTTTCGGGATCGACGGGCAAGACGTCCTCACTGCTGGGGGCCATCAGCAGCACCCGTCTGCCCAGTCTGGTCTTCGGCCAGTAGATGAATCCGACCACAATCACCACCGGCAGACCGACCATTACGCCGAGAAGGATCAGAATTCCGGTCACCGCTCCCTGATAGAAGCCCATCACCACGGCCGCCACCAGCGACAAGGCCGAAAGGAACCCTAATATGCCCGCTGAAGGGAAAAATAACTCCAATAGGGCCAACCCGGTTCCCAGCACCAACAGCAATATGGCCCAAATCCAGTAGTAGTCCATAGGACGTAGCGGTCAGGGGTGATTTGCCAGAAGTTTTTTAGAAATGAGAAAACGTCCTCAATCTTTGACGGTCTTGGGTCTTAGGTCTTAGGTCTTGGCACTAAGACCAAAGACCCAAGACCTAAGACCGCAATTGGTTGCGGCAACGCCGCGCTAGGGCTACCACAAAAAAGTGTGAACAGGCCCACCGCCTACCGACATCTGGGGGGTGGATTCATTTAATACCATAACCAATGTTATAGTAGCCATTTGCAATTATCCCTGCAAGATTCCCGCAGCGGTGGAAACCAATCTGATGGCGAAGAACGAGCCGAAACCCCGTCGACAGACCGAGGCCCCCGCCGGGCCTACCCGGATCGACTGGTCGGCCGAACTGGCCCGGCACCAGAACTGGCTGCGAACCGTGATCTGTGCCCGGCTGGGCGAGCCTCAGGCCGTCGACGAGGTGATGCAGGAGGTGTCGCTGGCGGCGGTCCGGCAACGGTCGCCGATTAGCGACCCGGAAAAGGTGGCCCCCTGGTTGTACCGCTTGGCCGTGACACAGACGTTGTTGTACCGCCGCAAGCAGGGACGCCGCCGAAAGCTGATCGACCGCTACGCCCAACGGGTCCGGCCCAGCGAGGCCGACAACCGGCAGGCCGACCCGCTCGGTTGGTTGTTGAACAAGGAGCGTCACGCGCAGGTCCGCGAGGCCATGTCGCGGCTCGCTCGGCGCGACGCCGAAATACTGATGTTGAAGTACAACGAAGATTGGAGCTATCACGCTTTGGCCGAACACCTGGGCATCAGCCATAGCGCAGTCGAGGCGCGGCTGCACCGGGCCAGACAGCGATTGCGGGAAGAGTTGACCGCCTTGGACCCCGCCCCGACATAAGCGGGAACGAACTCGGATGAGTAGCGCGATAAACTTAGTTGCTGTTGCGGAATGTAGGGTGGGACAAGCGAAGCGCGGTCCCACCATGTTTTTCACCATTATTGGTGGGACCGCGCTTCGCTTGTCCCACCCTACGATCCGCCACGGAAACTGAAAAACAAACGTAGTCGATCAACGGTGATGACCATGAATACGAACAGCGACAAAACGCCGGCGGACGACGAGCTTCTCGACCGCTTGGTGGACGGCCAACTGAGCGAGCGGCAGAGGCACGATCTGTTGGCCGGGTTGGACGACGAGCCGGGCGGCTGGCGGCGCTGCGCCCTGGCGTTCCTTGAAGCGCAGTGCTGGAAACAGGCGTTCGGCGCGATTACCCGCGATATCTCTCCGTCAGTCGAGCCGGCCGGCGCGACGCCCCCGCCGCGTTCGGTCTGGCCCGGCCGATTGAGCACCGTGGCGGCGATGGCGGCCAGCTTCGTGCTGGCAATGGTGATCGGCCTGGCGGTGCAGTTCCATCGCGCCGGCAACCAGATTTCGCAACCCGGCATCGGCAATATTGCCGGCAACTTCGGCCCTCAGCAATCTCTGCCCGCGAACTTGCCCGGAACCGCCGCGCCGTGCTAAATCGTGGCAGTTGGTGACCGTATCCGCGCCGGGCGCAACGGGCAGCCCGGCCCCTCGATCAATCTGCCGGCGATCGAACGCGACCGGCTGGACAAAGACTGGATGCAAAGCGTGCCTCCGGCGATTCCCGAGAAGGTTCGCGAGGCGCTCGCCCGCACCGGGCATGAAGTCCAGCAGCGGCGGGAACTGGTCCCCGTCCAGTTGAAAGACGGCCGGCAGTTGGTGATGCCCGTCGATCAGGTCGACGTGCATTACGTCGGCAACGGACCGTATTAACGCATTGGAGGAGTTGGAATCGTAGGAAGAAGTAGGGTGGGACAAGCTTTAGCGCGGTCCCACCATGAATGAGACAAGAGGGTGGGACCGCGCTTCGCTTGTCCCACCCTACGGTCAATACGCGAGATTTCCGCAAAGGAGTAAGCATGTTGCGAAGCGTTTTTTTGGCTCTGGGAGCAGCGATGGCGTTGGGCGCCGTCGCGCAAGCTCAACAGCCGGCCCCATCGCCGCACCAAAGACCCGCAAAAGCTCAGGGAGAGCTTCGGGGGCAGCCGCAAGCTCCCGCGCTGCCGGGTGCGGTAAAGGCGGGCGAATACTGGCTGGGCATTATGTGCATCTCCACCGATCCGGCGTTGCGGGCGCAGTTGAACCTGCCCGACCGCCAGGGGCTGCTCGTGGTCGACGTGCTGCCGGAAAGCCCGGCCGCGAAAGCGGGCATCGCCCGAAACGACATTCTCCTCCGCATAGGCGAGCGGAAACTCGGTGATCCCCGCGACCTGGTCGAAGCGGTGGCTGCGGCCAAGACGGCCGCGGTGAAGATCGAGTTGATTCGCAGCGGAAAGCCGCTGACCATCGAGGCCACGCCCGCCAAGCGGCCCGCGGAACTCGGCACCATCCCCGGTCAGTCGGTGCCGGCCCCGGGCGATAATGATTGGGCGATTATCCAGCGATGGCTGGAAGGGATGAAGCAGGGCCAGGAAGGGGCCGCCGGCCGGCCGCCGTTGCGTTTCAACTTCATCCATCCCGGAGCCATCGTCCCCAAGGGCGCACTCGTCCAGGAGCCGATGCCGGAGAACATGAGCGTCACGATCACCAAGAAAGGCTCGCACCCGGCACATATCTCGGTTGAGCGCGGCAAAGACAAGTGGGACCTGTCGGAGAAGGACTTGGACAAACTGCCGGCCGACGTGCGGCCGTTCGTCGAACGGATGCTGGGCCACAACATGATTTGGATGGGCGGCATGAACGCCCTGGACTTTGTGCCGGACGTGTTGCAGCCGGGCGGGCCGCATCCCGGCGTGATGCCGGCCGCCCCCTTGCCCGGCCTGGACCCGCGCATCGAGCAGCGCTTCAACGACATGAACCGCCGCATGGACCGGCTGTTCAAGATGATGGAACAGATGATGGAGGACCGTCCGGAGCGGCCGCCGCAAAGCGGCAAGCCGGAACACGATTAGCGGTTGTCCGAAGACAAATTGTGGTGCAGGCGTCCCGCCTGCTCAGCGCAGCCGAGACGGCTGCGCCACAAAACACGAAATTGCTTTCGGACGGATGATTAGGATACCCGGATGCAGCGGCGGGGACGCTGCTCCCACGAAAACGACAACAACGAGAATCCTGCCTCCGCGGTTCCCGCCGCGGGTCCTGGGAGAGACGGCGCCAATGGCTTGGCGCCGTCTCTCTGCATTTATGGGGGCTTCTTCTGCCGCCTTGCATCGCCCGAAATCACGAAACGTTACGGTAGGTTGATTCCTTCGCCGCCGTCGCGGGTAAACAGGGCCCGGAGCACACCCAAGTCGATCGTGGCCGCAAAGAACCGCACCGAGCCATCGGCAAATCCGGCCAGGAATACGTTGGGCCTCAAGCCGACCAGCCCCTTCAACGGATTCTTCTCGTCGTACTCGAAGTCGTCCGGCTTGGTCCAGATCACGGCGCTGGCGTCGGGCACCTCCAAAGTGAGAAACGTATTCGATGTTCCATCGCGGATTTGAGCAAAACTCGTGGCCTCCTTGCCGGGGAAAATCGTATGTTCGCCGCGGGGCGTCTCGTAGTTCGTCTTCCCCTGGAGGCGAAGATTGCTGTTCGGGTTGCCATAGACCCCCGGCATTTGAGCGATCAGCGTCTTGTTGTGCTGCGCTGTCCCACGGCTCGTCGAGGTGGAACTGTTTGTATAATTCCTGCTGTTCAAGGTACGGCAGAATCAGCACCCGCCAACTCAACAGCGGCTTGCCGTTCTTGTCGACGGAATAGGCCGGCGGGAGCTTCTTGTTGACCTGCGCATAGCTGTGCATGGCCAATCCGATCTGCTTCATGTTGTTCATCGACTGCGCTCGCCGAGCGGCCTCGCGGGCGGCCTGCACCGCCGGCAGCAGTAGGGCCACCAAAATCCCGATTGTGGCCATCGACGCCATCTGCGGGTTCTTGCCCGAGTCGGTGGACAGCGTCAGTTTATCCCCTTTACGCACGGGCGCAGGAACTCGAACATCTTTTCGCCCACCCGCTTCGAGTATTTTACCGCGGCCTGCTCGATCGGGTCGTCGCTGTTCGCCTGCCGGGCCATGCTGGCCGCCATCTGCTGCCGCGCCGCGTCGAACACCTGGTCGATGATCTTTTCCAGTTCCACGGCGGCTTTTTCGTCGTTCGCCCGCAGGATCAGCGTCAGCGACTGATTGCCCCGGGCGTTGATCTTCACTCCGACCGAGGCCAACAGGTCGGGAATCCGCTTCACGTCGGCCAACTGCGGCGGCAGGGGCGCCATCGACAGCGGGATGGCCAACACCGGGCGCAGCGGTTCGACGTAGACCAGCGCCGTGGCGTCGGGCATGCCCTTGATCCGGCCCAGAACCCGCGACACCCGCCCATCCCGCGGCTGGGCGTGGTTCTTCAACACCCGCGGCAACAAGGCGTCAGTCGAAAGAATGACGGTGTTCTCGTCCGGGCGATAGATGCTCGCGTCCATCGGCCCGACGGCCTGACGATAAGTCTTTCCGTCCAGTTGGGCCTCGTTGGTGCGGTCCCAGAGCGGGCGGAAGAGCTTGCCCTTGGGAAACGGCTTGGCCGCGTGCAGCACGACCGCCACCAGCGGCGGTTCGGCCATCGTGGCGCCGCCCTCCGGCATCTCGAAGAAGACCAGCGCCCATTCGATTTCGAGCGGGTCGAAGCCCAGCACTTTTTCACCCCACGCGGTGATGACCTCGAGCGGCAGCATTTCCATTTCCGGGGCAGTGAGCACTCGCCGGGGAAAGACCGCCGCGGCCCCCGCCGCGGCCGGCGTCACGTAGCCGAAATCGACCTTCGCCTGGTTCTCCGCCGGCGTCTGCTGGGCGGCGAAAACCAACGCGGGAGAATACAACATGCTTGCGATCATAATCCAAACGATCAACTTGCCGTGCCAGCGAATCATGGTTCACCTCTGTAGTGTGGAAATGGGACCTGGGACGATTGCCTGCGTGAAAAAGCTGCACCTAGAATATGGCCTTCTTCGGCAGAATGCAATCCCCCCGCGGCAAGAGACTTCCGCGATTGTGCGCTAGAAAAGGGAGAAGCGTTCCGAGAAAAACCTGCTACACACAATGCGAAGCCGCGAGCGGCCCTGATTCCCTCCCGCGACCGCAGGCGCGGGGCGTTTACACGCTGCTGGGGTGGCAGTTCAACTGCCACCCCAACGGATCAGCCCCCAGCCACTAACCACTAACCACTAGCCACTAGCCACTAACCACTCTACAAAAGACTCTCCAGCAGCAGCCGCATCTTCCGCATCTCGGTGAGCTGGTCCACGTCGGGCAGCGGCTGCAGATCGACACACAAGGCCCGATCGTAATGGACCTTGTTCAACTGGTTGACCAGCCGGCCGTATTCCACCTCGCCCTGGCCGATGCGGACTTGAAGCTGGTCCTTGCTGGTGTCGCGGAGCCGGGTGTGATAGACGTGTTTCATCACCTGCTCGTAGTGGACGCCGCCGTGTGGGCCGTAGATGTAATGGCTCGGATCGAGCGTAACGCCCAGCCCCTTGACGTTGTTGCATATAACCATGGCCGTGTCGGGGTCTTCGGTCATACGGCCGACTTCGGTCAGCAGGCCGACGCGGACCCCTTCCTGGGCCGCCAGCGCGACCATCGTCCGCAGCCGCTCGACCTCGGCGTTGAACGGCGTGCCCAGCTCCGACGAGCGGACCGTGATCGTCACCACCTTGATGGCCTTCGCCAGCCGGCAGCATGCGACGAACTGATTGTAGTATTCCGGTTCGGGGGCCTCGACATCGACGCTCAGCGCCACGGGCGTCAGACGATGAATCTGCCGGCAAAGCGTCACGGCGTGCTCCACGTCCTCGACCACCGCCGACGGCTTAATGTGCCCGCCGGTCTCGTGAAGCATGATCTCGACGGCGTTGTATTCCAACTCCACCAGTTGATGCATGGCGGTTTCCAACGGCAGGTCGGCAAAACATCGGCTCGAAGCGGCTACAAACACGCGTGGACTCCTTTTCCCCGTTGCGTTGCGCTCCCGGCGTGGACGCCGGGGCTAAACGGAAATAATCTCCCAGGATCTTCGACGGCCCCTAGCTTACCGTCCATTGCCCTTTCTCTGCAACACCACGTGGATTGCCATTCGGGAAAACGCGGCTAAAATGGTCGCTTACCCCATCACTCGAAAGGAGACGGTCATGGACCAGCCCCCCCAAGCGGAAGGTTTTCAGCAAGCGCCGCTACGCCCCGAAGTCGTTCGCGAGCCGTATTACGCCCCGCCGCCACGCAAGCCAAGCTTCTTCGTCGGGCTGCTGAAAGTGGTCATCGCCCTGGGGCTGTTCGGCTCGGTGCTGTTGAACCTGCTGCTGTTCGCCGTAATCGGTTTGATCGGCTTCGGCTCCTTTGAAGAAGAAAGCCACGTCCAGGAAAAGTATTATTCCCTGAACCGACACGCCGCCGACAAGGTGGCCATCCTATCCATCGAGGGTACGATCGTCAGCGGAGAGGGATTTTTCAGAGATCAAATCGAACACGCCAAACGGGACATCAAAGCCGGCAACCTGAAAGCCATCGTCGTGCGGGTCAACTCGCCCGGCGGAACCATCAACGGCAGCGACTACATGCTCCACCATCTCCGCGAGTTGTCCGAGAAGGGACACATTCCGCTGGTGGTCAGCATGGGCTCATTGGCCGCCAGCGGCGGATATTACGCCTCAATGTGCGTCGGCGATACGCCCGACTCGATCTACGCCGAACCGAGCACCTGGACCGGCTCGATCGGCGTGCTGATCCCCAGCTACACCTTCGCCGCGTTGATGGAGCGCTGGGGAATTCAAGACAACACCATTGCCAGCGGGCCGATGAAGACGATGGGCAGCCCCACGCGGCCCATGACCCCCGAGCAAAAGAAGGTCTTCCAGGGCTTGGTCGACGACGCCTTCCACCACTTCAAGGAGATCATCAAGCAGGGCCGGCCCCGGTTCAGCAAAAATCCCGCCGCTTTGGACAAGCTGGCCACCGGACAGGTTTACACCGCCGACCAGGCCCTGGCCGACGGCTTGATCGACCGGATCGGGTTCGTCGAAGACGCTATCGATCGGGCGATCGAGCTGGCCGGGCTGGACAAGCAAAACGTCAGGGTGGTGGAATACAAATCCCCGCCGCGTCTGTCGGAGCTTCTCTTCGGCCGATCCCGGGCCCAACCGCACGCCGAGTTGTCCGCGCTGCTGGATGCCGCCACGCCCCGGGCCTATTATCTTTACACTCAACTCCCGGCGATGATCCGAAACGAGGACTAAGGAAGTAGGGTGGGACAAGCGCAGCGCGGTCCCACCAACTGCGAGAATAACGGTGGTGGGGCTGCGCTGCGCTTGACCCACCTTACTCCAGATTATTCATAAACACGAAGGAACATTGTCATTCTGAGCGCAGCGAAGAATCTGGGCTGTTTGCGGCGCATCGGAGATCCTTCGCTGCGCTCAGGATGACGTTTATGCCATTAGTTTTTGGGATTGAGAAATCGTCCTCAATCTTTGACGGTCTTGGGTCTTAGGTCTTGGGTCTTAGGTCTTGGCACGAAGACCCAAGACCTAAGACCCAAGACCCAAGACCACAATTGGTTGCGGCTACGCCGCGCTAGGTATAATCCTGGCTACTGGCTGGGGTGGCAGGGGACTGGTCCATTTTTCGGCGGGAAAACGTGATTGGCGAGAAAAACTTTGGCCGAAAACATGGACCTGTCCCCCTCCCGTCGTCCCAACATCCGCGAATAACAGTGGTGGGACCGCGCTGCGCTTGTCCCACCCTACTTTTTCCCCTCCTCAGGCCCTTGTTTCGCTCCTTTTTGAGCCGATCGGGGTGATGCTAAAGTTTTCCACCGGTGATTGACGATAACGCTTGCGACGAATGTATCGGCCGCAAGGATTCTACGCACAAGGCAAGCCTGGCGGCTTAGGTAAACTGTAAGTTTTGGGTATGGAGGTGGCCTATGACGGCCTCGTTCTACTGGCTACGCGGTCTGCGGATGGGTTTGCTCGGCCTCGGCCTTCTGGCCGGCATCGGACTGACCGGCTGTCAGGTGGAGACTGGCGGGCAGACGTTGCCCAGCCCGTACTATATGTCTGACGACGTGCAGTACTATCCGCCGGGCTCGGAGTTCAAACTGGCGCAGGAAGCGGCCGCCATGAAGGCCTACAATCAGGAACAGGCCCAGCAAGGGTTCCGACGCTGACCGCGTCGATAAGTCACGCCGAACGCGATTGGCCGAACAATCGCGTTGTGAGGGGGGACGGCGCCTTGTGTTGCTGGCGTCCAAGACAAAGTGCGCCGCCGCGCCGCTTGGACGTCAGCAGCACAAGGATTTTTTTGTAGGACGGATTTCCCAATCCGGCTTGAATGGGGACGGATTAGGAAATCCGTCCTCCAATATCCATGTCCGACATCGCCCTTTCGCCCGCCGCGCAGCATTGGATCAACGTAGTGCTGATCTGGGTCGGATTCGGGACGTTGGCGGGCCTGCTGGCCACGGTGCTCTTTCCGCTCCGCCGCCCCGCCGGTCCGTTCTGGGCCGTAGTGTTGGGCATCTGCGGCAGCGCCGTCGGCCTCTACGGCCTCGGACGGCTGTTCCCCGAACGCCAGTTGAACCCCATCAGCCCCCTCGGCTTCCTCGCCGCCGCCGTCGGCGCCTTTGTCCTGTTGATGGTCTTCCGGGTTCTCCTGGCGTTGTTCGGAAAGCGGGAAAACGACTCCGGCGAGGAGTAGCGACTCGTCAAACCCGCCGCCCCATCAATACCTGCATTGCCGGTGGGAAGCGTTTGAATTTGCCCGAGTGTCTGTTGCGGGGCAAATGCCGTCACGGTTGCCTCCATCTTTGACCAACAAAAAAGCCTTACGTAACTCGCCGTCACGTAAAGCTTTGCGGTGTGGAGGATAGGGGATTGATAAAGCGCAACAAACGAAAATGGGCATTTTCCTCGGAAAACTGGATACTTTGTTGATTCCTCGCGTCCCAACATCGTTATAAGACGCCGTGCTTATCGGACATTTTACCGATAGGCTGTCGGACAGGCAATCTCTCGGTTGCGGTTTGAGCGAAATTGGGGACAACGGTCTACAGCGTTTTGCCTGCTGATTCGTCATGCCCTTGGCGTACATCGCCCGAATCTTCTCGCCGAAACCCGGCACGTGCCGCTGGTACTTGCCGACCAATTGCGGCTCGAACGTGCCGTCGCGGTCGCGTGGCGATGGTCAGTTCGCCCGGTTCGGCGCAGCGTCTTCCGCGAACGACCGTTGCGGCGGTTGGCCGCGCCGGGCGGATTTCGCCGGCAGTGTCGCCGATTCGGAAACAAGCGGCGGCTCAATCGGCAATTCCGTGCTTCCTTCCAACGGAAGGGATGCCTTGCGTCCCAAATGAACGTCCATCTCCGTATTGAGCATCCGCTCCAAGGCGGTTTTCATCATCCGCCGCATCAACCCGTTGAGGTCTTCGACCGTCCGGGCCTGGCCCGCCATCTCGCTCGCAAATTGCTCCGCTCGGCTCTGTAAGGGCCGGCGAATCAATAAGTGGGGGACTGTCCCAATTTTCGTTCGACGAAAATGGGACTGTCCCCTTCTGAAATGCGACAGATATTAATTTGCCGATCCTAAGGCACCATCCATGCTTTAATCTCCTTGTCAGAATGAGGGTTGAGTAATCTACCCACTCCTACGGTCTGACACAAGATTTCTTACAGGCCCTTTATATCACGTGGGGAGGGCGTGATATAGATTGAGGCCCATGGGAAAGCCCCCCTTTGAGAGCGTCACATCCGTCACTCGTTGCCGATCAAGGGACGCACTCCCTCGACGTGGAAATGGACCAGGTACTTGCTGTCCTCCTCGCCAATTCCGAGGCAGGTGCAGCGGCCAAGTGCCTTGATCTTCTCGGGGGTGATTTCCTCTTCGATCACCACCAGCGACAGCCGTTTGCCTGCATAGCCCTCGCCATCTTCGACGAACAGATACGAGGCACTCGGGTTGTGCTGCACGTTGTCGTGAGTCAAGCGATTGGCCATGACGAAGGAACAAGTGTCGTCATCCTTGCTCAAGAAACATGGGCTTGGCGTAAATCGCCTGATTCACCTGCCCGGCAAGGTCGGTGGTTGCCAGGACGCCAATCCCCTTGGAGTTCTCAAAATAGTCGCTGAGTTTCATGTTCATCCTCGCTGTGGTTTTCAGTTGAAAGTGATAAGTGTTCCGCTTCTTCCCGTTCGGGCCGGCGACAAACCTACCGCCTTTTCCGCCGTCCTCTTTTCGGCGTCATTTCCGCCAACTTGGTCGACGCTTCCCGCTTGCCAATGCCACGGACGGCTACCAGGGCGGCGAGTTGGGCCTTGCGGGGACGAGAGGCGCCATGCTCCCAACTGTAGATGGTAAGCCCACTGACGCCAACGAGCTTCCCATAATCGACCGCCGACAAACCCAATCGGCTTCGCTGGGCCTTCACCGAGCGGGACGAAAAACGAGCACTGTCCTGTTCGTCAAGTTGCGGTTGTCCCTGCTGCTGAGTCTGCTTTTTCAGCAGCTTGATCTGCTGTTCCCGTTGGCCAAGCTCCCGCTTGATTTTAGCGAGGTCACTGCGGTACTTTGCCACGGCTTGTTTGGTGGTGTCGACCTCAGCCTTGGCTTCCTTCCTGGCAAGACGACGAATTTCTTCTTTTAAGACACTGGCAATGTTGGGCATGGGTGGCTCCCTTTCTTGGGATTCTAATGGTCGTTCCATTCTAGCGGCCAAAAGACGGGATTGCAACGAGGAACGGCTAGACGCCCGGCAAGAGAAAGCTCTGTCCCAATTCACCTGTTCGCAGTACAATGCGGCAATGCAGGTCATCTCCCTCCAATCCGGCAGCAACGGCAACTGCATCTATTTGGAGGCCGGCGGCGTCAAGTTGCTGTTTGACGCCGGAATTAGCGGGATTCAGGCCAAGCAGCGTTTGGCTCAGCATGGACGGGACATCTCTGGTGTCGATGCTGTTCTGATTTCCCACGATCATGTGGATCATTCCCGCTGCATGGGCGTCTACCATCGTAAGTTCGGCCTGCCGATCTACATTACTGCTAAGACCTATCGCGCGGCGAATCGATATAGCCTGGGAGAAATCGAAGATCTCCGACACTTCAGGGCTGGCGAGGCTCTGCGATTTGGACGGGTGACGGTGGAGACCATCTCGACGCCGCACGATGGCATTGATGGCGTTGTGTTCGTGGTAGACGACGGCGAGCACCGTCTGGGCATTCTGACCGACCTAGGTCATGTGTTCTCCGGCCTCGGTGATTTGATCGCCTCTCTCGACGCAGTTGTCCTGGAAAGCAACTACGATCCCGACATGCTGGCCAACGGTCCCTATCCTGAGTTCCTTAAAGAACGCATTGAAGGCCCCGCCGGGCACATCTCCAACTTGGAAGCGGCCGAGGTTCTGAAGTCGAGTTCCTCGAAGCGAATGCAATGGGCGTGCTTGGCTCATCTCTCCGAAGACAACAACACGCCCCAACTGGCCGTCAAAACACATCACCGGATATTTGGCCAGCGGCTGCCGATCCTGGTAGCAACTCGATACGAAGCGAGCGATGTGATGCAGATTCGATAGTCCAGTTGCTCCCCTGCAACCAGAGACAAGCCTGATGAACGAGACCATGCCTCAACTTGACGCAACTCCGCCACAACACGGCATTTTGCATCGCTGTTTCTGGGACGCCTTCGGACTTCGAGCGGGATGGCGGTTGCTAATCTTCCTCGCACTTTCCATCATCTTCCTTATAGCCACATCCATCGTAGCTTGTATTCTGGTCCCTGCGTTACGGAGCCACCGTACCGCTCCTCTCCTGATCACCGCCCAAGAGGGGTTGTCATTCCTTTGCCTGCTGCTTGCAGGTTGGATTATGGCGAAGATTGAAGGCCGGAGAGTCGGCGACTACGGCCTACCGTGGCGGCGGATGTGTTACAGTCAGTTCTGGCTGGGCATCGTGATCGGCTTCGCTTCAGTCTCATTACTGCTCTTTGGTATGCAAGCCTTGGGAATGGTCGCTTTCGGAAACATCTCCCTACACGATGCCGATATCTGGATATATGGTGGTTGTTACGCCTTGGCCTTTCTGATGGTCGGCTTGTTTGAGGAATTCTTCAGTTTTGGCTATGCCCTTTTCACTCTGGTCACAGGCATCGGGTTCTGGAAGGCTGCAATTCTTTCGTCCGCTCTTTTTGCACTCCTTCACCTCGGCAACTCAGGCGAGACTTGGCTCGGTGTCCTGAATGTCGGTTTAACTGGAATGTTGTCCTGCCTGATCTTGCGACGAACCGGCAACCTCTGGATGGCGGTCGGCAATCATGCGGCGTGGGACTGGGGGGAGAGCTACTTTTATGGCGTGGCCGATAGTGGCCGTATGGTGGAGGGACATCTTTTCAGTTCCAGCATTTCAGGTCCGGCGTGGCTGTCGGGAGGCTCGGTCGGCCCAGAAGGAAGCGTGCTCTGCACCGTCTTGTTGCTGACATTGTGCCTTCTGATCGCTTGGCTGTTTCCCACGGCCAAGTTTCCTGTGGCATGTGATGCTCCTGAACCACCGAGCACGGCGTTGGATTCGACAGTCGCAACCCTTGACGTTTCGACAGCGGAGAATTGCCCGTTGGCAGTCAAACGACTTGCAGCACCCGCTGTACTACTGGATGGCCATAGCGTGCCTGGCCTGTACGGCGTCGGCAGCTTCTTTCACCTTCTCTAAAAACTGCCGTCGCTGGCGAGACTGGAGGAAGTTCAGATGGATATCGCTGAGCCACGCAAGTTTCATGTGCCATTCCACTCCAAGTCACGTCTCGAAGCTGAACCTCTGCACCCATTTTCCGCACGCACCTCAAAATATGTTCCTGGATGAGCACAGGCCGGGCAGGCGGCTGAGCATATCGTGCTCTCATTCATCCCCTTCCGCCCACACCCTTGCCTCCCCGTCCTCAAACTCGGCGTGAATCACATTCGGATGACAGCAGACGGGGCAATCTTCGACGTATTCCTGGCTCGATCCGGCTGACGGGTCGAGTGGAATCACGACCTCCTCGCCACAGGAGTCGCAGGTGTAGCTTGCTTCGTCTCGCATTGTTGATCTACTCGCACTCGCCGAACCAGATGGATGCCAGGATATTAGCCTCGGAAGGAGTCAACTCGATCTTGTTCGCTTTCATCACCTTTCGCACGGTGTTATCCTCGGCGACCATCACGGCGTTTTCCAATTCGGCACGCACCTTCGCAGACTTTTCCACCAGTTTGAGGGCCTTTCTTGGATTTGGTCCCAGGACAATCTCCTCGCCTTCCGGTTTCGGCTCGGCCTTCTTGGTGGTCGTGGTTGGTTTCTTCGCTGGTCGTTTCTTCGCCATTGGGTATCTCCCTGGTTAGAACAATGTGAACGATGCGTTCAATATACCAGCGACGAGAGTGGTTTGACAGGTCAGGGCGACGGGGATGGTATGGCTTCCGTGACCACGAGTTCTTCATCCTGAAAATCTACGCACTACACGAATCCAGGTACGCTTTAGCCGGATGAACCAAATTTAGAGATCGGCTGCACCCTTTTGGTGGTGGATGGCGCCTTCTGGCAGTCGGCGGTCAACGCGGTCGCACGCCGCATCTTCACGCCGCTTCGCGGAGTTTCGGCGGCGAGCCGCTTTCGGGCGCGGATTCCGTCTGCCAGCCCTGGCCGAGCATCAGTTCGACGATCCGCGCGGCCGACCGGCCGTCGCCGTAGGGACTGTGGTCGATCTGCCGGGAACGGTACTCCGCCTGATCGCACAATAGCAGGCTTACCCGATCGACGATCCGCCCCACGTCGGCGCCGACCAACTCGACGGCGCCGGCCTCGACGGCCTCGGGCCGCTCGGTGGTCTCGCGCATGACCAGCACCGGTTTGCGGAGCGAGGGGGCTTCCTCCTGAACTCCGCCCGAGTCGGTCAGAATCAACGTCGCGCGGTCCATTAGCCAGACGAACTCGGGATACGGCGCCGGATCGCAGAGACGCACGTTCTTGCGTCCGGAGAGCAGGCGGCCCACCGGCTCGCGGACCCGCGGGTTGAGATGCACAGGGTAGAGAAACTCGACTTCCGGGAAGCGATCGGCCAGCAGGGCGATGGCCGCGCAGATCTGCTCCATGCCGCCGCCGAAGTTCTCGCGGCGGTGTCCGGTGACGAGCACCATCCGCCGCCGGCCCAGGGCGGCGTACTTTTCGCGCCAGGGGCGGTCGCGGCCGCGCTCCCGCTCCGCCGTCCACAGCAGGGCGTCGATCACCGTGTTGCCGGTAACGTGTACGGTTTCGGGCGGAGTCCCTTCGCGGAGCAGGTTCTCGGCCGCCCGCTCGGTCGGCGCGCAATGCAGCGCGGCGGCCAGCCCGGCGATGCGGCGGTTCAGCTCCTCGGGCCAGGGGGCCTGAAGATTTCCGGTCCGCAGGCCGGCCTCGACGTGGACGAACGGGAGGCGGCGGTAGAAGGCCGCCAGCGCGGCCGCCATGACCGTGGTCGTGTCGCCCTGGGCCACCACGCAATGGGGCCGATACTCGGCCAACACCGCGTCCAAGCCCGTCAGGCAGCGGGCCGTCACCTCGGCCAGCGTCTGGTCGGGCGTCATCAAGGCCAGATCGCGGTCGGCCTCGATCCCGAAATAATCCGTCACCTGGTCGAGCATCTCGCGGTGCTGGCCCGTGGTGCAGACGATCGTCTCGATCCGTTCGGCTTGACGGCGGCACTCGTGGACCACGGGGGCCATCTTGATCGCCTCGGGCCGGGTGCCGAAAGTCAGCAGCGCTCGTAGCTTGCTCATGCCGCTCGTTCCTCCGTGTGCGAGGGGTTTTTCGCCGGGAGCGTTTTGCCCGCGGTTTGTCCGGCCCCTCGTCCCACCCAGTGCATCAGGTCTCGTCCCAACAATCGGGAGAGGCGTTCCACGTCGCCGGCGAGCTCGGCTTGCAGGCGGCGGCGCATCTTTTCGGACATCGGCGGACGGGGCCGGTAGCCGACGTTCCAACCATCGAGGCGCTTGAACCACCGCTGCCGCATTGCGTCCGAGGGGATGATCGTTTTGCAGAAGCGCTGCAACGCGGCGGGCGGACGATGCAGCAACTTCCGCAACCGCACGCTGCGGATCCGTTTGTTGGGATTGATCACCGGCATTTCGATGCGATGCTCGGGATCGACGCCGAGGAACTCCAGCACCGCCCGGTACACGCCGCAAGGGTCCCGCTTCAAGTCGTCGTAGATGATCGTGTGCACCCGTTCCGGTCCGAAGGCGTCGAGGTATCGCTCGACCTGGACGGCGTACTTGGCGACTTCGCGGTAGAAGAGGATTTGCGGGGGGACCGCGTGGGGCGACTTCGGCAGCCGCCGCCCCTGCTTGCGGTCCTCTTCGGCGGCCAGGGCGTGGGGGAAACTGACGATGTCCTCAACCCACTGATAGACCAGTTCGCTATGTTGGGCGTAGACCATCTCCACGGGGTTCCGCAGCATAATGATGATTCTGGCGTGGGGAATGTCGCGGTGAATTTCGGCGGCGGCCAGCCGCGAATAGAGCGCCCAGATGCAGGTCTCGCCCGCGCGCTGCGCGGCGCCCGCCTCGGCGAACCGCCGGGCGTGCCATTCGGGCGTCAATTGCGTGGGAAGGCCGCTCAGATCGCTGCCGTAGAAGTGAATTTCCTTCCCCCGCGGCATGAATATCTGGGGATGCAGGCGGAGGTAGGCGTGCATCGCCGTGGTCCCGCACTTGGGCGCTCCGACCAGGAAGAAATCGGGCTGCCTTGCCATCGAAGCGCCTCCGTTGCGTCAGAACGTGGTGGCGTCAATCGCTTCCAAACGAAAGACTGCCGGATATGTCTGGACGGTAATATACCGGACTTACCCCTTCCGCGGCAACCTCAACTCTCTTTCCGCCGAGCCTCGTCATTTAGCCTCCGGTGAATACACCGGGGGCATTGCGCATAGTTCTCTTCCGCGCTGTCCCCGTGTAATCACGGGGGGCTAAATGGTCTCCTTTCCGGACAATCGCTCATGCCGCGCGTTGCCGGGAGGATGCCGCCGGGATTTCGTCTGCCGGGGGGGCATTGGAGGGGATATCCGCCTCCCGATCGCGTTGTTCCAAATCCGGTTCGCGGTGCAGGCATCGCGTGGGCTGGGCTTGTATGTCCAGGCCGATCGCCTGGAGCAGGAATTGGACCCCCAACATCACCGCCAGCACGGCCAGCATGACGGTGCCCGTGGGCGTGGACCTGTGGAGTTGCATCGAGATCCACCAATGCACCGCGCCGAAGACGGTTCCCGAAACGAGCAGTCCCGGTCCCGCCACCAGATACAGCGAAGCGATGCTGAAATCGCGCACGAAATGCTGGATCCACAATCTGCGCAGAAACCCCTTCAATAAGGCCGCCGGAAAGCGGCACAGCGTTTTCAGCGGGGAAAGATGACTGGTTTCGCTGCCGTACTTGGCGGGGATGTAAACGTCGCGGACCACCGCCCGCAACAGGCTCAACTCCAGGAGCATGCTGCTCTCGAAAAAATACCGCCGGGCGATTCCATCCCGGTTCAACAGGGGGATCAGTGCGGCGTGGATCGCCGTGTACCCGTTGGTCGAGTCGAACAGCCCCCAATAGCCCGACGCCAGCTTGGTCAGGAACGAGAGGCCGAGGTTTCCCAGCCGCCGCGCCAAGGGCATGGAATGCAGCTCGCGGGCGTGGAGAAACCGGTTCCCCTTGACGTAGTCGGCCTCGCCGCGGCTGATCGGCGCCGCCAGCGCCGGCAGATAGCGGGGGTCCATCTGACCGTCGCCGTCCATTTTTACCACGATCTCGGCGCCCAGCCGGCGGGCCTCGTCGTATCCGGCCAGCATCGCGCCCCCGACGCCGAGATTCACCTCCTGCCGCAAGAGATGAATCCGCGGGTCGCGCAGGGCCTCGGAGGCCACGATCGCGCCCGTCTCGTCCGGGCTGCAATCGTCCACCACCACGATCCAGGCAACGTATTCCGGGATGCCGCGAAGCACATCGGCGATTTGCGCCTCGACGCGATACGCCGGAATCACCACGGCAATCCGCGCTTCCGGGACGGCAATGATTCGTTTCACGATACGGTTCTCCCATGATTACGCACAACGGCGTTTAGCAGCCGCCGGCACGGCGGCTTGCCGCAAGTCCGGGCCGCCGTGCCGGCGGCCGCTAAACATTCATCGCCTTTGATTTCCAATTCTCGATAATGCCGTGTCCCGACGGCCGGTCACGTCGTAGATCGCCGTCTCGTCACGGCCCGTCACCAATCGTTCGACGACGAAATACTCCGCCGCGATGTCGTTAGTTTGCTTCAAGCCCGGAGATGATCCCAAATTGCAGCCGACGATCCAATAGCGGATCTTGTTCCGCCGGCAGAAATCGGCGAACGAGGCGGCGTCGTGAATGTGATACGGCTGGTTCCACTGGAAGGAATAGGTGTAGGGGCGCCCGCCCACCAGGTACACGCCGTCGAAGGCGGTGCAGAGCACGCCGTCGTCCGGTTGGAGAATCGCGTTCAAGCGCCCGATCGCCGGATAGCCGGGGAAGCGCTTGGCCAGCCGCTCCGCGCGGCTGATTTGCCCGCTGTACTCTCCCCACGGCAGCTCAAGGCAGGTAAAGGGCAGCGGCAAGAGCAGCAGCGCGGCCAGCGCCGTCGCCCAGACCGCTTTGGCGGCAAGCCCTTCCGCCGGCCACCGCCGATCGCGCAAAAATGAGCCCGCCGCCAAAACGCACGAGGCCAGCAGCAACGGATAGGCGGGGAGCCAATAGCGGATGTAGGGCGTGTAAACGACGATGCCGCCGACCATCGCCGCGCCGGCAAGCGCCATGTCCCAAAAGCGCGGCCCGCGGCGCGGCCGCGCCAAGAACCAACAAGGGATCAACGCCAGCACCCAGAATCCGAGAAAGCCGTTCGCCCCCTCCACGTAATGATGAGTGTCGAAGGTGGCGATCCAGGGAAACTCCAGGACGCCGCCGATCCCGGGCGAGAGCTTGAAATGCGATTCCAACGTGTCGCGGAGCGTGAATCCATTGGCCCAGTATGGAGAGCGAAACCAACCGTTAAGGTAGGGAAAGACCGGATTGCCCGTCCCCGCATATACGTAGGCGTACCAAGGCAGAGCGGCGAGCAACAGCAAGGCCCCGCCGGCCAGCGACCAGCGCAGCGCCACGCGCGGCCGGCATTGGCGGAAGAGGGCGAGGCCCAGCCAAGCGACCCACACCGCGCAGAACACCAGACCGTTGTACTTCACCTCGGCCATGCAGCCCATTATCGCCGCCGAGAGCAGGATTCCCCGCAGACAGGGCGGCCGCAGGGCGCGGAACAGCACCACGAACCCCGCGGTTGCGAGCAGCGCCACGACGTGATCGACGTACAGCGACCCGCCGACCCACAACAACAGCGGACAGCCGAGCAGCGCCGCGGCGGTGAACATCGCCATTCGCGTCGAGCGGCTACGGCGGTAAACCTCCTCGGCCGCCAACCAGGTCAACGCCCCCAAGGCGAGCCAGGAAAACCACTTCGCCGCCGCGTCCGATCCCAAGCTGGCGAACGCCGCGCAGCAGGTCTGATGGCCCATCGTCTGAAGCAGGTACCAGCAGGCGTATTGGTGCGAAATGCCGTGGACCGCCGCCACCTGATGAATGTACGGCAGATGCACCCGGACCGCGTCGGAAAGGACCTCGCTCGTGCCGGCGGAGACGAAACTGATTGCCAGGAAGAGCCAAATCGTCTGCATCAGCGAGACTTCGACGACGCCCATGCGGTCCAATCGCCGCAGGATGCCCCGGGGTATGGCGGCAACCGACCTGAACTGAAGGGTGCCACTGCTGGCTTGTCCAGCAGTGCGGGGAACACTGCTGGACAAGCCAGCAGTGGCGCCCAAGGCATCATTACTGAGCGGTTGTTTCAGTATGTCCGGCAGCCGCCGCAGCCCGGCGACCAGTCCGGGCAACGCCGTCGCGACGGCCAGCGGAGCCACGATCCGGGGCGTGATCGCCTGGAGAATCCCCAGCAGGAAACACGCTGGAATCAGCGCGGCGTAGACCGCGGCCGCGGCCACGCCCCAGGTGGCGTATCGTTCGCCGAGGAACCGGGCAATCGCCAGCCGCAGCGCCGTTTGACGCCGAGATCAGCCACAACACAACCAGCAGGAACTTCCCGATCGTCGAGGCATCGTGCGAACTGGCCAGCAACCCCAGCGTGCTGAGCGCAAGAAGCCGCCGCAGAGGCGGCCGATCGTCGCCGGGCGGAATATCGCCGCCGCTGCCGCCAGAACGACATACGACCCCGTTTGCAGCACAAAAAACGGCTGCGCCTCTCGCCACATCGATTCCAGCGTTGCGGAATCGATATGGAACAGCCGGGCCGCATACAGCGCAACGTGGACGACAAACCACGTCGCCGCCAAGACCGCGGCCAATTGGCCGAGCCGCGCGGCGCTCCCGATTCCGGCAACCGACGGTTCGCGTGAGGTCATGGTTGTGCGGTGGAAAGGCGACCGTTCACGGGGGACTGTCCCAATCTTCGCGGCGCGAGCGGCGTTGGCCGATGAATTGATTCTGCCGCCGCGAAAATGGGATTGTCCCCCTGGAGCGGCGCAAGGTCATTCGCGCCGGCCATGCTCCCGGCGCCCCACTTGGACTCGTAACGCTGCTTGTTCTCGTGAAATATATGGAGATACTGCTGTTTCCCCAGCAGCCGGAAGGAAGCCTCCAGCCAGTGATGCACGAAGGCGTCACGGGCGCAGCGCAGTTCATAGCCCAAGCTCCGGGCACGGCGGCAATAATCGTCGTCCTCGAAGCAACCGATGCCGAAGCGCTCGTCCAATTCGCCCACCTGCTCGTACAGGTCCCGCTGAAACAGCACGCAGAAAAATCCCAGCATTTCGATGGGGAAGGTCTCGCCGTCGTGGCGGCGGCAATAGTCCGCCGCCCAGCGGGGCATCTCGGCCGGAGTCGTGTAATCCACCGGCACCTTCGCCTCGTTCCCCACCTGGTTGCTCACCGGCCCGATAATCCCCACCTCGGGCATCGCCCGGAGATGGCCGATCAGCGTCGAGATCGAACCCCGCGTGACCACGGTGTCGTTGTTCAACAGGCAGAGGAACTTGCCCCGCGCCACGCGCAGTTCCCTGGTTGTTCGCCGCGGCGAAACCGCGATTTTCCGCGTTGAGAATGACCCGCAGCCGCGGCCGGAAACGGGCAGGTCGCCGCCTTGTTCCCACGCTCCGCGCGGGAACACACTGCCCGGACGCTCCGCGTCCGCGGGGACGGCAGCCGATCGCTGTTCGGAAGTTGCACCAGTGCCGCGCCGTTTAGCGGCCGACGGCACGTCGGCCCCGGAGCCGCCGCAAGCCGCCGTGCCGGCGGCTGCTAAACATTGTGCAGTCGAACCGTTGTTGTTCGCCTCTTTCGCCAGTTCGGCGAGCCATTCGGCCGTGCCGTCGCTCGAGGCGTTGTCCACCACGATCACTTCGTAGTTCGGCCAGTCGGTGTCGCGGAACACGCTCTCCAGGCAGTTTTGGTTCAGATGGAGATTGTTGTAGGTGACGATGATGAGAGACGCGGGTGGAAACAGTGCGCGGATTTGCCGATCGAGCGCGTCGCCGCGGACCTGCCAGGTGTTTGCGGCGGCGAAGGCCCGGCGGCGGGTCCGCCGCTGGTCGTCGTCCTCGGCCAACTCCCGCTCGAGCGCCTCGGCGAAGCCGCGGGCGTCGTCGGCCGTCGCGAGCAGCCCGTCGCGGGCCATCGGCCGCAGCTCCGGCAGATCGACCGCCACCACCGGTTTGCCCGTGGCCAGCATCTCGTAAGCCTTCACCGGGTTGGTGGCCTCGGTCAGCGGAATCCGCTTGAAGGGGATGATGAACGCGTCCCACCCGGCCGTCAGCCGCGGCAAGTCGGCGTATGGTTTCTCGCCCAGCAGCGTCACGTTGGGCAACCGCTCCAGCCGCAAAACGTCGCCGGTAAACGTGCTGCCGATCAACTCAAATCGCCAGCGGGGCCGCAACTCGGCCAGATCGGCGACCAGATCGGCGTCGAACCATTCGGCGATCGCGCCGTAAAAGCCGATGGTTAGCTGTTTAGCAGCCGGCGGCGCATCGGCAAGGACAGTCCCCTCTCCCAAAGGGAGAGGGGAGGAGGTAGCAGTTCCCTCTCCCTTTGGGAGAGGGTTAGGGTGAGGGCTAAACGAGTCGATCCCATCTCCATCTGGGAGAGGGTTAGGGTGAGGGCCGTAGTCGTTTTGTAGAACATGCGGAGAAGAACCCGAGCCCGGAGTTCCGAATCCCGAGCCCCGCTCCGCCCTCACCCCCGGCCCCTCTCCCAAAGGGAGAGGGGAGGAGGTAGCAGTCCCCTCTCCCTCTGGGAGAGGAGAGTCGCTCGCAAAATGCCCGTACTCGCAAGCGTTGCGGATCAGCGCCGTGCGTCGGGCCTTCGGCCCGATTTTCGTCTCCAGCGCCTCGGACGTGACCACCGCCAGGTCGGCCGCGGCCACGAGCCGCTCTTCCATCCGCAACATCGCCGCGCAATTCGTGGAGAAGCCCGAATGATCGTCCATGCAATCGTAGACGATCGGCCAGCCGAACCGTGTGCGGAGCAGTTCGGCCAGCATCGTCCAGAAGGGCAATTGCACCACGATCACCGCGGAAGTGATCCGCCGCTCGCGGCGAAGCCGGTCGATGGCCTCGGCCATCCGCCGCACTTCCTCGCCGGAGGGCAACCGCCGATAGACGCTCGTGCCGGGAGCGCCGGGCAGCGCGGTCTCGAAGACGCCCGGCCGCAGCGGAGTCAAACGCGCGTCTTTTCCGGCGTGGAAATCCAGCCCGGCGTAAAACACGCGATGGCCCGCGCTCGGCAAACTGCCGCATCAGTTGCTGCGGCCTCTGGAAACGCGAATTCCAGGCGATTACCGGCAGACAGATCACGTCGTAACCGCCGCTCGTTCCATCGGCCGACGGAAGCGTCTCTTCCCCGCAGGGAAGCGGCTTCGGATCGAGGCTCGCGGGGCTTCCGGCCGATGGTTTTCATTTCTCGCAGATCGCCGCCGCGCCAGCCGGCCGCCGCGGTCGAACCCAGCCGCCGCGGCACCCGCCGGACGGCGCCGGCCCAAGACCTGCAAACGCACGACGGGCGAGAGATGCCGTGCCCAAAATATGATTCGATCCGCGCGCTGCACGAGCCGCCACGCCTTCCGGGAGGTCATCCAGTCCAACTGGGCGCGCAGCGAGCGCAGCTCCGCCTCCAACACCTGTTCCCGTTTCCGTCGCTTTGCGGGCGATTGTCAACCTCGGCCGAGCGACGGTTCCATGAGCCGTGCTCCTTCCGTTTAGGGCCTTGATTCGAGCGATGATCTGCCCTCCCCGCGTCTCCCAGGTGTTGTTCGCCGCTTCCCTATCCAGCAACCGGCCGAACGGTTCCTGCTTGCCGCGGCGGATCGCCTCGTCGAGTTTTTCCACATATTCTTCCCGATCGCGGGCCACAAGCACGCAAGGATATTGGCGGCATTCCGGCATGTCGGTGGTGACGATCGGCTTTCCGCCCGCCATGTACTCGAACAGTTTCACCGGCGAAGTGGCCTTGGTGATGTCGTCGATCAGAAACGGAATCGTGGCCGCCGAGAAATAGTACAGATAGGAGGGCAAGTCCTCGTATCGCTTTTCGCACAGCCAACGCACGTTGGGCAAGCGGGTCAAATGGCTCGCCGCCAGCGTGCCGTCGAAGTCCGGCCCGATCAGCAGAAACGTATAGTCCCGGCGGGCCTCGGCGGCGTATGCCAACAAGTTCGTAGTCGAACCAGCGGGCCAAAGCCCCGTAGTAGCCGATGATCGGACGGCCGGACGCCACCAGATCGGCAATGTCCACCGGCACGGGCGGAGGGACGGTCAAGTGAAAATGCTCGTAGTCCACGCCGTTCGGACAATAGAGGGCGTCGGGCCGGCGCTCTCTGACTTCGTTGTAGAGCTGTCGCGCCGTGGTCAGCACGATCGCCGATTCATCGACCAGCGTGCGGTGCATGTCGAGTTTGCGTTGGCTGGGCTTGCCCCCCTCGGACGACACGCTCAGGTTGTCCAGATAGTCGTAGATTACGAAAGGCCGCCGAAACCGCCGGGCGGTATCCAGGTGGCCCGTCCAGCCGAACAGCAGGATCGGAGCGGGAATGTCCAGCACCAGGTCGACGGATTCGCATAGATACAGCCGCTGGGCAACGCGGGCAGAAACCCCGGAACGAGTCCGTCCATTTCCGCGACGAGCAGTACAGCGACAGATAGCCGGCCCGGGCGAACTGGGCCATCAGTTGGTGCGGCCGCTGCCGCATCCACGTCCAGTCGATAAACGGCGGGGAAATGACGATCCCCTTGCGATCGGCGTTTTCCCGCAGGATTTTGGAAAGATTAGTGCCCTGCTCCTCTCGCCGCCGCAACCGGGCGACATTTTTGATTCGCCGCGCCAGCCACCGCGCACGGCGCCCGCGCCCCGTGTCGGCGGGAAGCGTTCGGGCCGCGATCCGGCGGATGCGCCGCAACGCACCGCCGACAGCCTGTCGAACAGGTGCACCACTGCCGGCTTGTCCAGCAGTGCAGCAAGAAAACCCCGAGATTTCACTGCTGGGCAAGCCGGCAGTGGCACCCATGCGTCCGGAGAGCGAGTTATTCACCACGCCGCTCAGCACACGGGGCCGCGGCGCGGCCGACTGCCGACTCCAGCGCCTCGCTCACTGCCCGCACCCGCTCGGACCACGAGTTCCGTCGCCCCGCGGCGCGGATTCGCTCGCGGCAGGCCTCGTCGCGGGAGTCGGCCAACGCCGCGTCCAAGGCGTCGGCAAACTCCTCGGCCGTCCGCGCCACGCGGACTTCCGCGCAGGCCTCGCATTCCGGCATGGGAGTGGAAACCACCGGTTTGCCGCCGGCGAAAAATTCGTACAGTTTCAGCGGCGAAGTCGCCCGCGTGATCTCGTTGATCTGGAACGGGATCATCGCCACGTCGAACAGCCGGAGATAGCCCGGCAACGCGGAATAATCGCGTGGCCCCAGCCACTTCACGTTGCTCAGCCCCAGCGGCAGCCGGTTTTCCGCGTTCTGATCGTAGAGCGGACCGATGACCAGGAAGTTCCAGTCGGCACGCCGCCGGGCGACCGCCTCGAGCAGGTCGTAGTCGAACCAGGAGGCCACGGCCCCGTAGTATCCGGCGATCGGCCTGCCCTCCTCGCGCCAGGAGAGTAGTTCCGGATCGTCGGCAATCGCCGCCGCCCCGGCAAAATGCGCGTAGTCCACCGCATTCGGCAGATATAACGCATCGGGACGGGTCCGCAGCGTCTGGGCGTGCAACGTCCGCGTCACGGCCGCCACCACGGTCGCCTCGCCCATCGCCCGGGCGTGGTTGCCGTGAATCAGCCTGGGGCCGCGATGGTAAAATATCTCCAGCGAGTCGATCCAGTCGTAAATTATGCGGAATCGCGCCGGATAGTAGTCCACTCCGAGGTAATTGTAGGGGAACGTCCAGAGCGCCGCCTCGGGCAATTTCGCCAGCGCCCCCCGCGGACCGCGATACAAGTACAAGTTCGGCTCCAGTTCCTGAAAACCGTCCACCTCGTCCTGCTCCGGTCCCGCGCAGTCGCAGTCGAAGACCGTCAGCCATCCCGCCCGGGCGAAGAAACGCGCCAGGTGATGGGGACGCTGAAATAGGCTGGCGGACCAGGGAATGGAAGGGAGAAAGACCATCGACCCCCGGGCTTTGTGCGCCGCCGCAATCACGTCGTTGATCGTCGGTTGTGACATGCTGTAGTCTTTCCTCAAGCTACCGCCGCCCTAGCTGACGGGGTTGTCGAGCCAAGCGTTTCACCGCCATGGGACCAGGCCCTCGCCGCGACGGGGCTTCCTCCCTGCAACAGCCACAGGAACAATTGTCCGTATGCCTTGTAGGCTTCGCGGCAGTCAAACGACCGCCGCAGCTCATCCGGTATCAGGGGACGCGGCCGCTCCCGGCACAACTCCATCATCGCCCCGGCCAACTCGGCAATGAACTGCTCGCCCGGCTCCGCGGCGTACCGGTCCATGTTGCTGAACGTCAGGTTGGCGATCGGGCCGAACGGCGGTTGCACGAGCCGTCCGCCGACGCGCGGGAGCAGTTCCGGGGCCGAACCGACCCGGGTGGCAACCGCCGGCAGTCCCGCCGCCATCGCCTCGGCCAAGGCGAGGCTCCAACCCTCGAACAAGGAGGGGAGCACGAAGGCGTCGGCCGCCGCATAGAATCGCGGCGCGTCGTCGCGGTGGCCGGCGAATATGACCGCTTCCTCCAGCCCCAGGCCGGCGACGGCGTTCCGCGCGGCGTCGAGGAATTCTTCCTTGACGGCGCGTCCCAACAGCAGCAGCCGGGCCTCGGGGAACTCCCGCTTCACCTCCGCGAAGGCCCGGATCAGCGGGACGTGCAGCTTTACGGGCTGGATCGCCCCCACGTTGAGAAACACGTAATCCGCTTCCTTGAGTCCCAACTCCCGCCGCACGGATTGCCGGGAACCTTTCGCCGCGTCGTCCAGCCGCGCGAGATCCACACCGTTGGGCAGAACGACCATTTTTGACGCCGGCAAGCCCAGCCCGGCGGCGGAGTAATCGGCCACCGCCCGGGAAACACACGTGTAGGCCGCCGTGAACCGATCGCTGTCGCGGAAGTTGGCGACCCCTTCGGGAGGAAAAAATACATAGGTGTTGTGAATCGTCTGCACGAAGGGCACTCCCAGTCCGGCCGCGATCGGCGCGCCGAACAGCGAATAATGAGCGTTGACCAGCTCGATGCGACGTTCCCGCAGCAGGCGGCGATAGTGGCCCGCGCGGTCTTCCGCAGGCAAACGGAGCAGCGGAATCCCCGCCTCCCGCGACCACGCCATATCGTGCTCCAGCCGGCCGAGCACCAACAGCGAGACGTCGAACCGCCCGGCCGCCAGACTCCGGGCCAGATCGACCACCACCTGTTCCAACCCGCCCTGGAGAAAATTATCGACCTGCAACATGACCCGGGCGGGGCGATTCGCGGGGTTGAATACGCGGGGAAGCGTGCGCGACCGTTGTGGTTTCTGCCGCGTGGACTCGAAAAACGTCCGGTTGTTGGCCCACTGCACGGCCAGTTCCAAGCAGTTCCGGCCCCGGTTTGGCGCGGAAGACTCGCGGACAACAGAGCGCCAACCGCGCCGCCGCGGCGTCGTCTTCGGCGAAGCATAGGTCGGCGTTTGCGGCCGCTTCGATTCCGGCTTGATCCGTCGCGCCGGCGGGAAACCAGGCGGCGATCGCGGCGCACGGCGTTTCTCCTGCCGAAACCGCCGGCAAACTCCCGGCATGGAGCAGCAGCAAACGTTTTTCATCCTTAGATTCTGTTGCCGATCGTAGGGTGGGACAAGCGGAGCGCTGTCCCACCACGTCTATCGCCGTCGTTGGTGGGACCGCGCTTGGCTTGTCCCACCCTACGCGCTCTTTCTGCAACAGACACGCACTAGCCGCCGTCTCTCCGCCGCTCCAGGGCACGACTCGATGAACACCGGCGACAGTTGCGTCCAACCAGGCCATCGTGGCCTCGTCGGCGTAAATCGTCCAAGGCTTCGCCCAGTAATCCTTGCGCGCCCGATGATAATCCATCAACTCGTGGGCGTGGTCGTAGATCTTCAGTTCCAGGGCCCGGCCGCTGAGGCTGTTGTCGTGAATGCGATAGCGATAGAGCGGCTGGTCGCTGTCCAGATGGTCGATGCGTCCCACCAGGCTCATCCGCAGCCAGTAGTCGAAATCCTCGATTCCCTGGATGGGATCGTATTCGCCGAGCAGTCGGCCCGCGCGGCCCCGGTAGAGAAAGCAGGGGCCGATGAAATTGTCCACGTCCTCGCCGAACGACCGGCCGTCGGGAAGATGAATCTCCGGATCGTGCGGCGCGCGGCGATTCTGGGGTCTGAACTTCGGATCAGACAGCGGCCGGCCCGCCGCGTCGATGGCCGTGTAATCGGCGTAGACCATCGCCGTCTCGGGATGGGTTTGCAGAAACTCGACCAGGCGCAGCAATTGATCGGGGTGCATGGCGTTGTCGGCCGAAGTCCAGGTCCAGAATTCACCCCGGGCGAACTCGAACCCGTTGCTCGAGCGCCTTCGGCAGCCCTTGATTGGGCTGCATCAGCACGCGCACCCGCGGATCCCCCATATACTTCGCCAATACCCGTTCCGCTCCGTCGGTGGAACCGTCGTTGACGACGATCAGCTCCAACTGCCGACGGCTCTGGGCCAACACGCTTTTCACCGCCTGACGCAGCAAGTCCGCCTGGTTGTAAACGGGGAGCACCACGCTGACCAGCCCGGGGACGAGCGGGAACGGCTCGGCCTCCGCCGTGGACGGACGGTCCGGGTTATTGCCCCGGCGTATTTTCGCCGCCGCGTTGCGGATACGGCTCGGGAGCGGAAGTCGCGGCGGCCGCAGCCCGCGCTCCGCAAGACGCTTCAGCGTCGCTCGCGGTTTCATCGCGCAACGTGCCCCGCGGCGGGCGGATCGGGCCGCCGAGGCGATCCGCCCTCCGCGGGGAGCAAGCCGTGTCCGAATCGCCCATAACCGCGAGAGCATCCGGTATCCTCGGGAACGCTTCAGTTCCGCCAACTCCCGGGCCGCCTTGTCGGAGTTGTTTTGCAGTTCCTTGCGCAGGGCTTCGCAGGCTTCTTCCCGGGCAGTGATGGTTTTGTCCTTTTCGGCGATTGTCGCCTCCGATTGCCGGCAGCGGTGCTCGGCCGCGACCGTCGCCGCCAGCGAATCGGCCAGCGAGGCGGTCAGTTGGTCGAGGATGAAGTCGCCCGAATCGTTCGACACGTCCCAAGCAGAGGAGACAGCGGTTGCTGCCCCCTTGCAGCCCAGCGCCGCCACCAAGTAGGCCCGCTGTTTGACCGGCACCACCAGCGAGCGATGCACCGCAAGGATTTCTTCCCGCAGGCGGGGGTCGATGCCTTGGACGTCCTTGATGAAGAACTCGCTCCAGGTCGATCCGCCGAACCAATGGCCGAGGAACTGCAAACCGGCGGCCTCGAAGGCGGCGGACATGTCGGCCATCGGCATCTCCTTGCCGAACGGCCAGCCGCCCCGCGCCGAATGCTGCGTCCGCCACAGCCAATACCAGTAGCACATCCGGTTCGGCACCAGCGCCAGCACGTACTTCGTGCTGCGGCTGGCCATTCCGCGGAGAAAGGCGACCTGCTGGTCGAAGCTGTAATGCTCCAACACGCCGGCGTTGAACACCAGATCGTATTTTGGCTCGCCGATGGAAAAAACGTCGCCGCCGACGAACTCGGCCGGGAGCCGATAATGGGCGAAAGTGCGTTCGGCGTAGGCGAGCGCCTCGGAGGAGAAGTCCATCAACGTGACATCGAAGCGGCCCCGTTGGGCCAGCGCCAGGCTTTGCCATCCCGCTCCGCATCCGGCCTCCAGCACCTTGCCGCCGCGGGGCAGGAGTTCGACGATCCGCTCGGCCAGATCGTCGCCGAAATCGCGCATCGAGCCGTCGATCTCCAGCATCGGCAGCGTGGCGTAATAATTGTCCCACTTCTGCCGCTCGCGGATTTGGAGGTCGCGCCCCTCCCGCTCGCGGAGGTATGCAGCCGAGGCGTAGACGACCAGCATGTGCCGTTCGCGCCGCTGCTGAAACTCGCCGTCCAAGACCTTCGCGGCGACGCGGGTGAAGCCCTCCAGGCGATCCGGAAAACACTCCTCGCGGAACTGCGAGACGTGGCCGTAAGGCAAGGGCGTCTCGCGGTAGGGAACAACCGCCGCGTAAAAACTCCGGCAACTCCGCAGATGTCCGCGGATCGCTTCCAAAGGGTCGGGGAAATATTCCAGGCAGGAGACGGCGGCGATTACGTCGTAATGGCCGCCGATGGCGCCGTCCGGCGCGTGGCGGAACTCATGTCGCGGAAATGAACGCCGCGCCTCGGCCACGGCGGGCTCGGCAAAGTCCAGGCCCGTCACGCGGCAGCGGGGGAAAGCCTCGGCCAACGCGCTGACCCCGTCGCCGAACGCCGAGCCCCAGTCGAGGATCGACGCCTCCTGCGTCACGAGGTATTCGCGTTCGGGCGGCGGCAGGTCCTCCGCCAGCCGCTGCATGAAAAACCGTGCCCGCGCACGTCCGCGGTCGGCGTCTCCTGGATTGGCGAAGCGGTTTTCCCACCGGGGACGAGCGTCTACCGGCGCTTTCTCGGTCGTGTCCATACATACCCCCCTGAGCGTCCGTGCCAGTTAGCACAAGGTATTGCGGAGCGTGATCTTACAATATTTGGCATCCGCGGAACAATACGGATTCCGGCAACCGTTCACAGGAAGCCGAATTTCGGTCTTGTCTCGATCGAAAGGGAGGGTCTATACTGTCGCACCCGCTACTGCGTTGTTGGGCGCGGAGGGATTTTTCCCGCGCAAACGCCGGTATGACAACGGTTTAAGGAGGAACCGAAATGACCCGTAATAGATCGAAACGAAGGATCGAAACCAAAGTTCAGGGCAAAACCGGGGGGAAACGGCTCAAAATCATCCTCGGCAGCCTGTTTTTAATCGCCCTCTGCGGAGTCATCCGCTACTACTGGGCCGCCCCGCCGGCCAGTGCGGACTCGACCGACCGGGCCATGAGCCGTTCCGAGGAGTCCTCGACCTTGAGGGTGCGGCCTTCAACGGCGGAGCGCTCCCGGTCCGCCCAGACGCGGACGGCGCCGAAACAAGGCGGCCCGGCCTCAATACCCGACGTGGTGGCCACGGTGAACTCCCGCCGGATCACCCGCCGGGACCTCGCCCGCGAGTGCCTCTTCCATTACGGCGACGACGTGCTCGACAGCCTGGTCAACAAACGGTTGATCACCCAGGCGTGCCGCAGCCGCGGGATCACCGTGACCGACGCGGAGGTGAAAGGAGAGGTCGAGCGGATGGCCAAGCGGTTCAACATCCCCGTCGATCAGTGGCTGAAAATGCTCGAGCGGGAGCGGAACGTCACGGCCGAGCAATACGCCGACGACATCATCTGGCCCACATTGGCGCTGTGCAAGCTGGCGGGCAACAAGTTGACCGTCTCCCACGAGGAGTTGGTTGCCGAGTACGAGACCTGCTACGGCGAAGCGGTCCGCGCCCGGCTGATCGCGGTGAGCGATCCGGAGAAGGCCCAAAAGCTCCGCGTCCAAGCCGCGGCCCACCCGAAAGATTTCGGCACCCTCGCCAAGGATTACTCGGAGGACGCCCCCAGCGCCAGCGTGAAAGGGATAATTCAGCCCATCCGCAAGCACGGCACCTACCCGGAGATCGAGAAAACGGTGTTCAGCATGACCGACGGCGACGTTTCGCCGGTGATCCACGCCGGCGGACAATACGTAATCATCAAGCGGGAAGGGCTGATTCCCGCCCGGCAAGTGGCCTTCGAGCAAGTCGCGCCGCAGTTGGAGGAGTTGATCCGCGACCGCAACATGCGGGGCGTCGCCCAGAAGGTCTTCGATCAATTGCAGAACCACGCCAAAATCGAAAACATCTGGAACGATCCGGTGAAGCACAAGCAGTATCCGGGCGTGGCGGCCCTGGTCAACGGCGAGCAGGTTTCCATCAACGATCTGGCCGACGAGTGCCTCGCCCGACACGGCCGCGAGACCCTGGAAGGGATGGTCAGCCGCCAGGTTTTGGAGCAGGCCTGCGAGAAGCGGGGAATTACCGTGACCGAGCAGGACATGCAGGCGGAGATCGCCCGCGCCGCATTGGACGGCACCCTGCCCAAGGCCGACGGCGCGCCGGACATCAAAGCCTGGCTCGAACTGGTGAAGAAGAATCAAGGCGTCTCCGAGGAGATCTATCGCCACGACGCGGTTTGGCCCACCGTGGCGCTGAAGAAGCTCGTCGGCAACAAAGTGCAAATCACCGAGGATGATCTGCACAAGGGCTTCGAGGCCAACTACGGGCAGCGGGTCCGCTGCCTGGCCATCGTGCTGGACAACTTCCGCCGCGCCCAACAGGTGTGGCAAATGGCCCGAAGCAAGAACACCGCCGAGAACTTCGGCGATCTGGCCGGCGAGTATTCGGTCGAGCCGGGCAGCCAGGCGCTGCGCGGCGAAATCCCCCCGATCAAAAGATTCGGCGGCCAACCCGATTTGGAGAAAGAGGCCTTCTCGTTGCGGCCGGGCGCGCTCTCCGGCATCATCCAGCTCGCCGACAAGTTCGTCATCCTCCGTTGCGAGGGATTCACCGAGCCGGTAAGCGTCCAGTATGCCGAGGTCCGCGACAAAATCTATCGGGACCTGCAGGAAAAGAAACTCCGCCTGGCGATGGCCGATTACTTCGACAAACTCCAGGACTCGGCCACGGTGGACAATTATCTGACCGGCGAGAGCCACACCCCCAAACGCCCCCAGCAGGCCGCCCCCGCCGCCAATATCCCCACCTTCCGTCAGGTGCCGAGCGGGTAAGCGGGGGAAAGCTAATTTCGCGAGTTTCGTCGGGGCCGCCAAAAGTAGGGTGGGACAAGCGAAGCGCGGTCCCACCAGTGTTTTCCTTGTTGTTGGTGGGACCGCGCTTCGCTTGTCCCACCCTACATACTGCCACCCCAGCATCCAATCAAACGCTCCGCGACTGCGGTCGCGGGGGCGGGTGCGATTCACTCCCGCCGGTCGCAAAGGGCCGGCATTTTGTTTGCCATGCGGGGTATGCCCGCCGATCGGCCGCAAATTCCGTACAATCCTTCCCCTTCTCCAGCAATCCGCTTGACGCCCGGAGAGTGCAACCTAGGCTTAAGGAGCCATCGGTCGTTTGGCGGTATTATGGACGTTCATCCAAACCGGAGGTCCGGGGGGAATGCTTCCGATGTTCACTGCCTCGTTTTATTGTCTGGGACTTGCCGGTTTCATCGTCGCGGCCTTGGTCTGTCTGTTAAGAGGAAGACACACGGACCAAAACGTCGCGGTTGACCTGCGATCGCTCCGCACGGCGGCAGTCTGCTTTTTGGCCGGGTGCCGCGCGGCCGACCGGAGTAATTCGGCGGTCGAAGAAGGAGAGAACGCCGCGGCAAAGCACGAAAAAGCCAAATGGCGGGAAATGAAAACCCTCTGGCTGCAATGGTACGCCCAGTGCCAGGAACAGGCGTTTCTAAAACAGAAGGCGCTGCTCTCCTGGGGACGAACGCTGGTCATCTGCGCCCTGCTCTGCCTGGTGGGCGTCTGTCTCGAAGTGCAATTCAGCGAGCCGATCTCCGTCGATAAAATCTTCGCCGGTTTGATACGGTGAGGATACGGTTTCAAGCTCTCCCCCGCGACCGCAGTCGCGGGCCGTTTGCACTTCATTCCTCATCCTTCATCCCTCATCCCTCGCCCCTGGCCCCTCTCCCGCTTGTCCGCATAGAACCGCGACAAATTGATCCCCCCGCGAACCTCTTCTTCCATCAGCCCCAAGCGGGTCTCCAGCCGCTCGACGCGGCGCTGCAAGGCGGGCAAGAGATAACGCTGCGTGTCCTCGGGCCGGGGTCGCGGAACGGTCGGATAGCCCAGGTGCCGCTGCAACGCCGAGAACAGATAGAGCGGGTCCTTGCGGCGGTTGGCCTGGGCGATCCGCCCCTCCTTCTCGCCGAAGAGGATCGGCCGCTCCGCCTTGCCCCGCGTCTTGCGGTACAGCTCGCTGCGGACGTAGATCATGTCTCCGAAATCGATCAGCCCGACCTGGCGGCGGACCGTGAGAATCCACTCCCGCCAGGCGTCGTCGTAGATCGGGTCGCCGGCCACGGCGTCCAGTCCGCGGTCGTAGCCCAGCCGGTTGCGGCAGAGGGTCTCGAACTGGTAGAGAAAGACGCCCTGCGGCGAGGCCCCGGCGGCGCGATATCGGCCTCGCGCTGCAAAATCTCCAGGGCGATGCGGAAATCGAACCGCCCTTCGGCCTTCTCCGCCTCGCGGACCACGTAGGTCTGAAAGGGCGTGAAATAGTGCGGCAGCCGGGCCATGGCCGTGGCGAAGCCCCCGGTCAACCGCAACTCGCCCACCATAAAGTCCACCGCGAACGGCAGCATCGTGGTCGCCAAAATCTCCTGACCGACCGCCTTCAGCAGGTCCTGCGTGGACATGTCCTGCTGCATCCGCTCGCGCAGGGTCTGAAACAGGTAGGCCTGCTCGACGTATTCCTCGCGGTCCAAGGGCATGAAAACCTCCTCTTCCCCCATGATCTAATTACTCAAATAGCATTGCGGAATTTTCAAGTTACTGTAGACTATTTTTTGGATTAAGTTCCGTCAAGCATGGCATACGCCACTTTGGAGATTAGCGTGATGTTGGAACGAAATGGCTTCCATTCCGATTATAAATGGCGCAAAGAGCTTAAACTGTCGGCGTTATGCCCAGCCTACAGCACTCCCCGCGGGGCGATGTTCCATCTTGACGCCATCAAATTACTGCGTGCGCTACCCAGCAATAGCGTTGACTTAGTAATGACTTCCCCGCCATTTGCTCTTACACGCCAGAAGGAGTATGGCAACGAGCCGCTTGCCAAATACCTTGAATGGTTCATGCCCTTTTGCCTTGAGATTAAGCGTGTCTTAAAGGATACGGGGAGTTTCGTCCTGGATATAGGTGGGGCATGGATTCCCGGCGTGCCGGTTCGCAGCGTTTACCACTTTGAGCTTGCAGTCAAATTGGCGAAGGAATTTTTTTTGGCCCAAGAGTTCTATTGGTTCAACCCGGCGCGGCTGCCGACTCCAGCCGAGTGGGTAACTGTACGACGGCTTCGAGTGAAAGACGCCGTCAATATGATCTGGTGGTTTGGAAAGTCCGAGTGGCCCAACGCAGACAATCGTCGGATTTTACAGCCATATAGCGAAAGCATGAAAGACCTCATTAAGAACGGTTACAAAGCGAAGAAACGACCATCGGGACATGACATATCGACTAAATTTCAGCGGGATAACGGTGGATCAATTCCGCCAAACCTCATCCAGATTGCAAACACGGAGTCCAATAGCGCCTATCTTCGTAAGTGCAAGGAGCGTGGCATCAAGCCACACCCAGCCAGATACCCGGAGCAATTGGTTAAGTTCTTTCTGGACTTTCTGACTGTCGAGGGCGACCTGGTGGTTGACCCGTTTGCAGGCAGCAACGTAACGGGGGCTGTATGCGACCAAGTTGCGCGACGATGGTTGGCATCCGAAACGGAATCTAAGTACATTGAGGGATCGACGATCCGATTTGAAATAGGGCCTCTCTTCGATGTTTGGGTTGAGAAAGCTAATACTGCACGAAAGCATGCCACCTCCAGGAGCTAGCGGCGATGGCCGGAATTCGTTTTTCCCAATTGGTCGACGACTTCGTAGGGGCTCTGGAGTTTTCTAGCGCAACAGTCATTCGACAGCAAACACAAGACGTTTACCGACCAGCAAGAATCCGGGTAATAACCGGAAATCACACAACCGATTGCATCATCTTCCTTTGGACAATTACTCCCGGCGGGGGTGGACCGGATGTACGGCCCGCAAACGAGAGAAGGATTCAACTTACTAACGTAAGCGGAATTCCCCTTGAACCCGGTTCACGCACGCTATTGGGCGGCTGGAGCGAAGAATTTGGAGTCTTTGCGTTTTGGGACGCCCGCCGTCATGTTAGGTTTTCTACACGTTCCCCCAGTCTTCAAGTGACAATGGAGACCTTGGAGTCCGCCAATCAAGTCGGAATCGCAACGTATATACGCCCCGCGGCAACCGGGCAGGAAATTGTAGTTGCGGTAAAACCGGATTCACTCTTGTGGTATGTCGAGAACGGTTCGCCTCTTCACAATGCTGAAGATGATGCGCCGGCAGCCGTTGATCTTGCGGAAGCCGGCCCGGAAGAAGAGCGATCCTTTCTTGACGAATCGCAAACCGACATTCAGGCTGCCCGCCGATATGATCTGGTGCAAACCATGCGGGCATACCGAGATTCCCAATTCCGTCCAGCCGTGTTACGGGCCTATTCCTATCGTTGTGCGGTTTGCGGCTGCGCCTTGAAATTGGTTGACGCCGCACATATCGTGCCTGTCTCATACCCCAACTCAACGGACGAAGTGACCAACGGCCTTGCTTTGTGCCGACTTCACCATGGCGCCTATGATAACGGCTTGCTTGGCGTTCGATCCGACTACGGCGTGATAGTCAACCCGGAAACGGAGAATCGCCTTGTCGACTTGCAACTTGATGTCGGATTAAGCGAGTTCAAATCGAGATTGCCGGTGAGAATCACTGTGCCGATTACCATTGAAGCACGGCCCGAGCCAGAGAGACTCATAATCGGATTGCGTGCCAGACGCTGGCCTGAAAATATGGTGGCCTAATGATCGGTGCTGTACTGAGTGATGCAGGGTGAAGCGCGCGGAGCAATATCCTGCCAGGTTTGACTAAAACTTCCTTTTCACCCCATGAACGCACCTGATGAACTCATCTGATGATACTCTCTCCTCTGTTCTCGCCCGGCACGAGATCGAACTCCCCCCGCCGCAAATCGCCATTCTGGAGCGCTATTGCGCCTTGCTCTGGGAGTGGAACTCGAAGCTCAATCTGACGCGGCACACCGATTACGAGAAGTTCGTCGCCCGGGATCTGGTCGATAGCCTCGCACTGGCCCAGTTCCTCGAGCCCGGCGAGCGGGTATTGGACGTGGGCAGCGGCGGCGGCGCCCCGGCCTGCTGCTGGCCGTCGTCCGCGACGATCTCGACGTCTCGCTCAGCGAATCGATGGGCAAGAAGGCCCGGGTGCTGGCCGACATCGTGGCCCAACTCGGACTGCCCACCCCGGTGATCCACGCCCGGGCGCAGGACTTTCTGGTCGGGCAGCATTTCGACACGCTGACGATCCGGGCGGTGGCTCGGCTGCGGAAGCTCCTGGAGTGGTTCCGCCCGCACTGGAACGCCTTCGACCGGATGCTGCTGGTCAAGGGTCCGGCGTGGGTCGATGAGCGGGGCGAGGCCCGCCACTACGGCCTGTTCCACGATCTGGCCCTGCGCAAACTGGCCAGCTACCCCCTGCCGGGCACGGAGTCGGAAAGCGTGGTCTTGCAGATCACGAAAAAGGGGGCCGCATAGAGCGGAACCGTGTTGGCAGTGTCGGTGGAACATGGGGTTATATGGCGCCGAGGGATTGTTGCAATCGGCTCCGGGCTTCGAGAAACTGCATGATCCGCTTCTGCGGCTCAAAGCATCTTTGCAGCGGCGAAAGCAGACGCTGCGGCACGGTGCAGGGCAGTAGTCGGCGGCGCGGAATCACGTAGCGCAGCGGCGAATAGCGCCAGCCACGGACTTCGTAGCCTTTCAGACGCAGACCGTACGGCCGCAATTGCACGGCCATGCGCCGTTTGCAGACACGGAGCGAGGCGCGGATCTGCCGCTCTAGCGTAAGGAACATCCGCTGCTCGACCAGCGGCATCTGCACGGCCGCCAACTCGCGGCGGACCTGCTCGACCAACTCGCTCGCTCGGCCCAGATAAATCGAATGTTGCCGGCCGCCCAACCGATAGCCGAGCCGATAGTACGGCCCGAACCGCTTGCCGTTGCGGTATCGCCAAGTCGCGGCGACGTGTCCCTGCACGGCGAACAGTTCCGGTTTCATACGGATAAGTTGTAAGGCCGGATGCACAATCCCCCCTCTCCCATTGGCAGATGGGCTGGGGTCAGCAACCTCCCCTCTTCCACTGGGAGAGGGGTCGGGGGTGAGGGCCGTTGCGGCACCACCAGTCAGTTGGTCAGCAGGTCTTCGTTTTTCCATTTTA
The DNA here is from genome assembly GCA_963733145.1 of uncultured Planctomycetota bacterium. Classification (GTDB taxonomy): domain Bacteria; phylum Planctomycetota; class Planctomycetia; order Pirellulales; family Thermoguttaceae; genus JAHIKV01. The sequence goes on from CAVTCJ010000002.1 coordinate 231,509, forward strand.
AGGTCATTTTTGTCAGTTGGTTGCAACAATAATCATTAATTTCCGCACAGGAGGAAATAAAGAGAACAGAGCCGAGTGTTGATAAGTTGCCCTGAAGCCGAGTGTTGATAAGTTGCCCCGAAGGGGCGGCCGTTCTCCCAGCCCTGGGGCAACGCCCAGGGGATCGGGTTGAGGTGAAGAAACACATCGGCCCAACGGGCCAACCGTTCAATTGGGCGAACGGTTGGGCCGTTGGGCCGGCGACGCGTCCCGCCCGCCATCGCACCCTGGGCGTTGCCCAGGGCCGGGAGAACGAAAGGGCCTTCGGCCCAACATCTCCCCTCCCCGATTATAGGGCCACGGCCGGTAGTGAGGGCCGTTGCGGCGCCGCCGCCCAGTTGGTCAGCAGGTCCTCGAATTTCCATTTTAGCGCCCTTCTTTCCCCCCGGCCGCGGTGGGCGGTATGCAACACAATTTCAAGTTTGCATTTTTGCAACTCCGCGGGGCGAAAGTATGTAATCCGTTGTTCATCAAGCACTTCCGACGAGTCGAATCGCCGCGAAATTCCCCCCCGATTATCGGCAGCGCGTTGCATCGGCAAGACAAGCCGCCGGCCGCGCCGCCGGGCTTCATGCGCTCCTCGAAATGCGGCTGCTGAACCCTTCCGAATGTCATTCTTCCATCCTCGGCTGGAAATCGACGTGCCGCGAGAGATTCGCGTTGCGCGCACCGCGTCCCATCTATACATCGGTACACACTAACAAAACAAACGTGGATTTCCAGCCGAGTTTTTGTGCCACGCGATATTTTCTCCGCTGCCTCCATCGTTCAACCCGGAGCCGGCGGCGACGGGATGTGAAACGGGACGCGGATGATCCGACCAGGACTTGTCCTTCACAAGCGCGGAGTCCGGCAATGTCCTGGCCGAATATGAAATTCCCAGGTTGCCCTCTCTCCCCCCCCTGTGGTATAGTAATGCGGTCTGCGAGGCGGGTAATGGCCGCCTAGGAATCCGAACTGGTCCAAGGTCGTCCCCGCAATGAATCGGCACTAAACGGTTCCTGACACCTTTTTCACCTCCGGGCCATTGATTTGCAGCCACACACAGTATTCTCAAATGGGCGGTTCGGCAGGTATTGGAACCGTTTCGTCGAAATAGTGTAATCGCGACTTGACATATTGTAAGCTATACCGTACTATATGTCATACATACATTACATTTTTCTGGCCGACACCTGCGAGTGTCAGAAAGGAATAACACGTATGTCTCCGCTGTACAAAGAAGCTGTCTGCTGGCTCCTTCTCCTGGCTGTCACAGCAGCCGCTTACGGGGTTCTGACAATCTTCCTCGGACCAATCGCGGCCTTCGGAGCGTTCGGCCTTCTTGGCTTGGCTGGTCTTCAACCGCTGCTGTACCGCAAGCGAGGGAAAATGGTTGTTTGGGATGAACGTGACACACGAATCCATTATTACGCCAATAATGTCGGGTTCGGTGCCACCTGGCTGGTCTTCACATCGCTGCTAATGGGTGTTTGGTTCACCGTGTATTGTTACGGAGGTCATTCGACGATTTCTGTTCATATCCTCCCTAGCCTCCTAATGATTGGTTTCATCGTGGTTATGACCGCCCGAGCCGTGGCGATCGTGGTCCAGTATCGTCTGCAAAATGCAGGCAAGGGGGAATGAGTGCCCACGATCACCAACCAAGTCCGCCGATTTCGTTTCGAGCATGGGGAAATGACCCAGCAGGAACTAGCCAATCGCGTCGGCGTGGCACGTCAAACGATTATTGCTATCGAGGGCGGCAAGTATACTCCGTCGCTGGAACTGGCATTTCGCCTATGTCGTGCGTTTAATGTCGGCGTTGAGGACGTGTTTTGCTGGGAGTCGAAACAGGGGCACAGCTAGTTTTGGAACGAAAAAGGGGTGACAAGCCGGGTGATTCTGTTAGATTCAGGCCATGCATGCCATGCCGCACGTTGGAATATCTCCTAGCGCGGCGTAGCCGCAGCCAAGAACAACAATCGCTGAACAGGAGGCAACAGAGTGAACAGAGGTGATCGACTTACGTCTCTGTTCTCTCTGTTTCCTCCTGTTCAGAAATACGCGCAACCAGTTGTAGCGGTGCAACTTGCGTTTTCCCTCCCGAAATCATTGAGGATGTTTCCTCAATCCTAAAAACTAATGGCATATATGATTGACTTCATCCTCTTTTTTCTCCAGCGAGTGAGGAGAACCACATGAATAGTCGTTTGCTCTTGATTGCTGCCGCTATAGTTTCCGCGTTCGCATTTGCAGCGATCGCAATGCCCCGTTCCGTTGACCAGGGCCCAAGGTTCATCCTCGTATCGTTTTCATCCGAGACGGCTCGGATTGTAAAGCAGGGGGACCTGTCGAAGGATACCTATAGTCGGCTGTTTCTGAAAGGTTACGCGCTTTTGGGGGAACGGATTCATCCGCCAAAGAATGCGGTCGTAGCGGGCTTGCTGATCGCCTACAACGACAATCGAATTACGACTGTTCCGATCCAGACGTGGAAGTTGCCGGACGGACGTAACATTTTCTTATGTCAGGCAAGTGAGAACGGGCAGCCCCCAGCGTTTTTCGCTGTGTCGTATTCCGAGAACGGTTTATTGGCTGAGGTGGAAAAAGCCTTGAAGGAACCAGCGGGGCAAACAACTTCTCCGCCGCTCTCGACGGCCGAGAAAGCGGAGATCGAACAATGGCAGGGCGAAACCTGGCAAATCGGCGTAGATTTGGACATGCCCCGCCTGGAGCCGCCGGCCGTGCAATATGCCGTATTCGACGAAGACCCCGTGCCCGCCTTCACCGCGCTGGTTAAGCGGATGAGCGGGCATTATCGTCAACAACTGAAAAAGGCGGACAACGAGGCCCGCCGAGAGCAGTTCGCGCGATCCGGATGACGGTGGGCTGGAACCTGGGCTTCAAGAAAGTCACCGGGGACAAGCTCTATCTGCTGGCGAAGGGCCCGCGTTCCTCCAAGACCACTCTGTCATCCAACTCGCCCGGCGGCAAGAAGTGGTTCGTCACCAAGACCGTGCGGATTGACGGCAAGCCCGTGTGCTGGTGCATACCCGTCGAACTCGCAAAGGGCAAGCGGATCGAAGTTACGTTCGAGAAGAGCAACACGTTTGACATTCAACGCGTTTTCGACGACGCGATGCAGGAAGATGCAAGAGGAACCACTCCCGCCCCGGTTACTCCTCCTCGATCTTGATGGCCTCCGTGGGACATTGTTCCGCCGCATCCCGACAAGCGCTCTCGGTCTCGGGGGGAACCGGATTCACCTTGGGCTGAGCTACGTCCTCGTCGTTCAGCTCGAATACTTCGGGACAGACGTCGACACAAGCGCCGCAGCCGGTGCAAAGGTCTTTATCGACGTTGACTTTCATGGGATCGCTCCTGAACGTAGTTGATGGTTTTGGCGTGGATAATTGAGATTATACGGCTGGGGGCAATCCCATTGCCGGGGGCAATCAGGGGCCGGAGTGAAGAATCATGCCCGAGCCGCGATCGCGTAAGAGATTCTTCGCTACGCTCAGAATGACGAGCGCCGCGTTTACGTCAGCCAAGCCAGATACTCCAGCAGAATGCAGGCGATGAACATGAAGAGGACGGTCCAGCCGGCGAATTTGGCGGCGTGCAGCCAGATGGGGCGCATCCGCTCGTGGCGGGTGGCGGCGTAGACCAGGCTCACCGCCGCGATCGCCGGCACGGCGTACCACAGATCGTTGTGCCAAAGGCGGATTCCGGCGGCAAAGAGGGGGTGGAACATGGTTGAGTCGGAAAATTATGCGGTGGATTGTTTCTCGGATTCCGCGGGTTCGTCTTTCTTCCGGCCGGGCACGATCATCACCGGCCCGGCGAAGGCGTCGTAGATGGCCAGCACGTTCAACAACCCGGCGATGGTCGTAAAGACCCAGGCGAGCTCGAAGCGCCGGGCCAGGACGCGGTTCAGGTCGTGCAGGGTGGGCTGGTCCTTGTTGGCGTCTTCGCAGACCTTCGGCCGCGGCGGGGCCATGAATCCGCCCCACCAAACCGCCTCGTGATGGCTCATGCGGCTGGCCTGAACCAAGGCGGGCAGGGCCGGCAGGCCGACCCAGAACTGGCACAGATAGGGCCAGCTCCGGTCCCCTGGCCGCCAGGAGAAATAGACCCCCCGGCCGTAGCCGATCTTGCCCGGGCCGTCGACGTTCGGCTGGTTGCTGCTGCCGAGGCAGAGGCCGAAGACGAACAGGCCCAGGATGCAGACGAAGTACAGCGCGGCCTTCGCCCGGCGGCCTTGATAGAAGTGGCCCAGGCCCGGTATCAGCCAGGCCAGCAGGGCGGCCAGGATGGGGTCCTTCAGGTTGATCGGTTCCGCGACCGGTTGGTCTTCGTCCGTGGGGGTCATTTGCTCATTGTAACCGGCGGGGGCGGTTGGGGGAAGGGCGGAGCTTAGAAGCGTGCGGCAAGAAATCCTGGCAAATCGGTCATTCTGAGCGCAGCGAAGAATCTCCTCGATTCATGGCCAGATTCTTCGCTGCGCTCAGAATGACTGTTGATCAAGTTATTCTGTGACGACGCCTTACGCGTGCATCGGCATCGGCACGAGCCACTGCTCGAAGAACGCGGCCACGGTTTGCAGCTTCACGCCGGGGTCCCATTGGCATTGGGCAATCACGCCGCCGGCGCCGAAGTCCAGCTCGCGGCGGGCGGAGAGGACCGTCTGGCGGAACTCCTCGGCCGTGCCCGGCTCGAGCATCAGCCGGCTATCGACGAGTCCGCCCCAGAAGGTCACCCGGCCGCGGTAGCGTTTGACCAGCCGGTCGAACTTCATGAGGTGCAGCGGGGCGTGGATCGCGTCGATGCCGGCTTTGACCAGGTCGCCGAAGACGTCGCGGACGTTGCCCTCGGTGCGGAAGAAGACGAACTTGTCTTTGTCGTGGAGGATTTTGCAGTATTCGCGATAGAGGGGGCGGAAGATTTCGCGCCACATCTCCGGCGCGATCAGCAGCCCTTCCGGCGTGCCCCAGTCGTCGCGGAAGGCCACCCCGTCCACCTCCGTGTCGCCCCATTGTTCGAGTTCCTGGCAGGCGGCGTCGTGGAGCATCGCCAGCAGGCCGCGGATGTTCTTGTCGCCGCGGGCGAGGTCCATCAGGGCCGTCTCGCCGCCGCGAAGCTGCCGCAGCCGGTCGAACGGCCGCACCTCGGACCAGGCCAGCACAAACCGGCTGGTGGCTGGGCAAAGCTTGTTCGCCCGATTGAACCGCGCCCGGTCGAACAGCTCGGCGGGCGGTTGGAAGGAACCGATCCGGGTCGTATCGGCCAACGGCGAAAGGATCAACGCCGGCGGGGCCCAGTTCTCCGATTCCTGCCAGACGCAACCCCAAACGTCGGTCCATTCGCCCCGTTTGCCCGACTTGGCGGCCGACCGCTTACCGCCGGCCGGAGCGGTCGGCGGGGCTTCGATGTCGTTGGGATAGCGGACCGAGATCTCCGCCAACTCATCGGCCCGCAACGACTCCGAGCCGGACGGCATCCAGAGGTCTCGGGGAACGCGGGGTGTGGAATCGTGGTTGAGGGTTCTGACGATCAGTTGCGCGACGTCATGGGCGTAACAAGTTGGCTGACCTGAAGTGAGTATATAGATAAAGTTTTGGATGGATTGGGTTTGCCTCTAGCGGGGGTGTCGATTCGGGAAATTATACCATGACAATCGCGGCGTCAACCGGGCAAAAAAAATTCGCCCGACTTTTCTCTCTCACCCCCCAATCAGCAGACTATATTTTTAGGTGGCAGTAACGGCGTCGGGATTGAGATCGCGGCAGGCCAAGCGGGGGGTATGGTGCGGAGTGCATTTTTCCCGACGCCGTCCCGCCGGGATCGAAAACCGCCTATTTGCAGGAGGCGACTCCTGCCGCCGATTTCGGCTTAGTTGTCGGCCAAGAACAACTTCGTGTTTTGTGGTGCGGCCGTCTCGGCTGCACGGAGCAGGCGGGATGCCTGCACCACAAGTTGTTTTTCGACGACCGCTTAGCCTGAATTATCGCGCGTAAACCGCAGCTTACTCGACTTTCAACACAACCAGAGTCTCAGCCATGTCCCTGTTCACGAAAAATAAGATCGCCCCGGTCAAGAGCTTCATCATCAAGATGATCAACAACAATTGCCCCGAGTTGAAGGCCCTGATCGAAGGTCCCCGCCGCGATAACCGAGTCAACATGACGGTGGTCGTGATGGTGATCCCCTTGGAGGGCAAAGTCCTTCAGATCGGCCAGTCGTTGATGGCCGTGACCAAGGAGTTTTCCTCCACCGGCGTGGCGGTCGTGCTCGATCACCCCCGCGGAATGGACGAGGCCGTATTGGGCTTCCGCTTCGAGGGCGAGATGACCTACATCCGCGCCCAGACGAAGCATCTCAGCCCCATCGGCGGCGGGTTTTATCAACTCGGCTTCGAGTTGGAGGAAATCGTCTCCGCCGGCGATTACCCGCAACTCAAATCCATGGATTTCTGAGAACGGGGCCGGAAAAGAGCTGCGTCCCCTTTTCCGTGCTTTTCCGTCACTGAAAACCGATGGTGCGTTTCGGTTTCGCGGGCGGGTCCATCAGTTGATTGAGCACTTGAGCTATGGCCTTGATCTGGTCGTCGTGCAGCCGCACGGTTTCCGCCAACCGGGTGAGCTGTTCGACCAGTTCGCCGGGCGTGGCCATCAGGCGGCGGAGCCGCACGAAAATCCGCATGATCTCGATGTTTACCCGGATGGCCGTCGGCGAGCGGAGAACGCTCGACAGCATGGCCACGCCGTGTTCGGTGAACGCCCAAGGCGGTTTCCGCCGGCCGCCGCGATCGGAACTTGATATCACAAATTGTGACATCAAGTCCGTAAACTCTTGCTGGGTAAGCTGATATGCAAAATCCTCCGGGAACCGGTCGGCGTTTCTTCGCACCGCCTGATTCAATGCCGAGGTCGGCACGCCGTAGAGTCGGGCGAGGTCGAAATCGAGCATCACCCTCTGCCCGCGCACGACGTGAACCATCCCCTGGATTTCGTCGAGGGCAACGATCGCGCCGGTAGAGGATTTCTTGCTCATGCTTTGGATTCGACTCGGGGTCTTATGTATCGGCTATTTTCCGCGACCAATAAAAGTTGTCAGTTCCCGACATGCGAATTGAAGGGACGGGAGGGATATTTGGTTGGCGTTCGACGGGCACACTTTCGCAAAGGCGGCGACCGACGGTTTCAGATCGGACGGTGAGACGCGATTCTTGTAGTTCGTCTCCTCATCAACCTCGTTTCCGAGTAGATGGAATATCCAGGTTTCGATGTTTCTTTTGGGCGACAGCAGCCCGATGCGATCCGTCTCCTTCCGCTGTGGCTGGCCATCTTTCTCAAGTGACTTCGCCAACTGCGCGAGCCGTTCTTGGCTGGAACGCATATCGGCGTCGATGACTACAACGAGGCCGGCGCGAATGTGCGGCCTGCTGCGGATCGCCTTGCCTTCCTTGGGATATCCATTCACCACGAACTGGGTTCCCGCGCCGCGGCCCGCCGGAGCAATTTTGCCGCGAATCCGCCGCTCCTCAACGCCACGCTGGATAAGGTATCGCCTCACGAAATTAAGGTGCATGACATCTTCGCACAGAATCACGACCTGGGTGTATCGGTCAGCCATGCAACCACCCCCTGGCGATTAGCTCCGACAGGGGCAATCCCGACGCATCCTGATCGCCGATCCGTTTGACCCGAGACGGGCCGCCCGATTGCCGTTCGAGCCAATAGCCCGAGTTGGCGGCGAGGAGATTGATGAGTTCCGGGTGATGAGTGGCGAGGATAGCCTGGCATCGCCCTTCGTCTGTGGCGTCGGCAAGCCGCAATAGCCAAGGCTGTATTTCAGGCAAGGCAAGATGGCTTTCGGGATGATCGAGACAAAGGGTGTTGTGCTGGTCCACGGCGCAAATGGCCAAAGTGTAAAGGGCGATGAGCGTCCGCTGACCATCCGATAGTTCGCCGAAACGGTATTCCACGGATTTTTCCGCGGCATGATCGCTCGCTTGAGTACCGAACGTCGCCCACAATGCCCGCGATTTCTCGCTAACGGACGTTAGCCGCAGAGAACGAAATCCATCGAGAACGTCTTTTCTCAGCAGTTCAGATAATTCAAAAACACGATTTGGTTGATCTTGCACAAGATGTCGATACCATGACGCATAATTCGACATATCGGCATTTGGATACACGTCTTCACTTTGACTGTCAGCAAGCATTTTGTCCGGATTGATGCGCATAACGAACGTGTATTCCAGACGCTCTACAAATGCTATGAGCAGCGTATTGTCATGAAGTGGCTGAAGGCGGCCAACGCCGGAGCGATTCCAGTCGCTTAATACTTCTGGCCCCCGGTTGCCGTCGTCATGATACAATTGAGCTAATAGCCGGCCGTCGCTCAATGTTGAGGAATATAACGGTTGCCGATTATGCGACAAGTGTTCACTTTTCACCCGGCAGCGATTGTTGTCAACATCATGTTCGATTTCGAGTTTATAGGTATAGGCTCCAGCGTCGCCACGAAGGTCCAGTTCAAACGTCTGGATATGGCGAGTTTCCCAACGGCACAAACTATTGGTTGAAAATAATTTGGTGGCCGTTTCATCCTCGCAAACAAAACTCCGTATCAGCCGGATTGCTTCCAAGACGTTCGACTTCCCCGAGCCGTTGGCCCCGAGCAGTAAATTCATCGGCCCCAACTGCAACTCGAAGTTCACGAGCGTCTTGAAATTGTCCGCGTAAAGTCGAGTAATCATGGGATGCCTCTAGGGCTGCCGGTAATGGATGCGGCTATGCCGGCCATTATGATACGAATAGCATCAATCGCGACAACAACGTCGCTGTACAAGGATACCACACAACGCCGCGTGGACGCGGCGGCTAAACGAGTAATGATTACGCCTCGTCCCCCTTGCCGTTCTGCTCTTCCTTCGGCACGCGCTTCACGGCCACCAGCGTGTCGTCGTCGTCGAGGATCATGATCCGCACGCCTTGGGTGTTGCGGCCGATGATGCTGACGTCGCTGGCGGCGATCCGCTGGATCTTGCCGCGGGCGGTGATCATCAGCAGCTCGTCGTCGTCGCGAGACGCGGACGATGCCGATCACCGGGCCGTTCCGCTCGGTGGTCTTGATGTCGCGGAGCCCCTTGCCGCCGCGGTGCTGCGTGCGGTAGCTGCGCTGCGAGCTGGCTCCTCGTGCTCGTCGCCCTCGTCGTGGTCGTCCTCCTCGGGCGCGACCGCCGGTTGCGGCTCAGTGGACATCGGCTTCCGCCGCCTCGTCGCGTTCCTCGTGCTCGGGCAGCGGCTCGTCGGACTCGCCCTCCATGTTCGGCCCGAAGGGGGTCCGCTTGCCGTAGCCGTTGGCGCAGGCGGTCAGCAGCGTGGCGTCGGGATCGGCCACGACCATGCCCACCACGTGATCGTCGCCGATCGAGCTTGATGCCCTTCACGCCGCTGGAGTTGCGGCCCATCGGCGCGGGCGTCGGACTGCTTGAAGCGGATGGCCATGCCGTGCGGCGGTGGCCAGCACCAGTTCGTCGCCCGGCTCGGCCACGACCACGTCGACCAGCTCGTCCCCTTCGCGGAGCTTGATGGCGATGATGCCGCTCCGCAGCGGCCGGCTATAGGCCGCCAGGGGCGTCTTTTTGACCAGCCCGCGGGCGGTGGCCATCACCAGGAAGTGGTCGGGCTGGTCGAAGTCGCGCACCGCCCGGCAGTCGGTGATCTGCTCGCCCTCGGCCAGGTTCAGCAGGTTGACGACCGCCCGGCCGCGGCTGTCGCGGGCCAACTGCGGCAGGTCGTAGACCTTCCGCCAGTAGACCTTGCCCAGGTTGGTGAAGAACAGCAGATAGGCGTGCGTGCTGGCGACGAACAGGTGCTGGATCGGGTCTTCCTCTTCGGTCTTGGCCCCGTTGAGCCCCTTGCCGCCGCGGCGCTGCGCGCGGTAGGCCGTGGCCGGCGTCCGCTTGATGTAGCCGTTGCCGCTGATCGAGACGACCATCGTCTCTTCGGTCGATCAGGTCTTCCAGGTCGATCTCGCCGATCTCCTCGCCGCTGATTTCCGTGCGGCGGGCGTCGCCGTGCTTCCGCTTCAGCTCGCGGCAGTCGTCGCGGATGATGTCCAGGATGTTCTGCCGGTCGGAGAGGATGCGGAGGTACTCGGTGATCTCGTCGAGCAGCTTGCGGTGCTCGCCGGCCGAGCTTCTCCTGCTCCAGGTTGACCAACTGGCCGAGCGTCATTTTCAGAATGGCGTCGGCCTGGACCGGGCGTGAGCGTGTAGTTCTCGCTGAGTCCCCGCTCTTCGGCGAAGACGGCGAATCCCTCCTCGCCCAGCGCCCGGCGGAGCATGCGCGGCGGGCGTCTCGATCTGCATCAGCCGCTCCTTGGCCTCGGCCTGGGTCGACGAGGCCGCGGATCACGCGGATCACCTCGTCGATGTTGGCGTGGGCCAGCAGCAGCCCCTCGACCGTGTGCTTGCGCTGCCGGGCCCGGGCCAGCAGGAACTGCGTCCGCCGGCGGATCACCGTCACGCGGTGCCGGATGAACTCCTCCAGCATCTCCTTGAACGACAGCACCCGCGGCTTGCCGTCGACCAGCGCCAGGAAGATCAGCGAGAAACTGTCTTGCAGCGGCGAGAACTGGTAAAGCTGGTTGAGCACCACGTCGGGATCGGCGTCGCGCTTCAGGTCGCAGACCAGGCGGACCGGCTCCTTCAGGTCGCTCTCGTTGCGGATGCCGGAAATGCCGGCGATCTTCCCCTCGTTGACCAGCGCGGCGATCCGCTCCTCGATGCGGTCGCGGGCCTGCTGGTAGGGGATCTCCGTAATCACGATGCGGAACCGCTTGTTGTGCTCTTCGATGTTCGCCCGGGCGCGGACGACGATCGTGCTCCGCCCGGTGTGGTAGCCGCGGCGGATGCCCGCCCGGCCGCAGATCACGCCGCCGGTGGGAAAATCGGGGCCCGGCACGATCTCCAGCAGCTCGTCGATCGACACCTCCGGCTCGTCGATCACGCGGACCAGGGCGTCGCAGATTTCGCCCAGGTTGTGCGGCGGGATCGACGTGGCCATGCCCACCGCGATGCCGTTCGCCCCGTTGACCAGCAGGTTGGGAAACTTCGACGGCAGCACGCTCGGCTCGGTCCGCCGCTCGTCGTAGGTGGGAACGAAATCGACCGTGTCCAGCTTGATGTCGTCCAGCAGCATCGCGGCGATGGGCGACATGCGGGCCTCGGTGTACCGCATGGCCGCGGCGGGCAGACCGGCGATCGAGCCGAAGTTGCCCTGCTTGTCGACCAGCACGTGCCGCATGTTCCACTCCTGGGCCATGCGGACCAGCGTGGGATAGATCACGCTCTCGCCGTGCGGATGATAGTTGCCGCTGGTGTCGCCGGAGATCTTCGCGCACTTCACCCGCCCCGCGCCGGGCGTCAGGTTCAGGTCGTTCATGGCGACCAGGATGCGGCGCTGCGAGGGCTTCAGACCGTCGCGGACGTCGGGCAAGGCCCGGCTGACGATCACGCTCATCGCGTAGGTCAGATAGCTGCCCTTCAGCTCGTCTTCGATCTGCATGTCTATCAGCCGTCCGCCGGACATGGGACCGCCGCCGTTGCCGCCGGCCGGTTCGGCCGACGGCTCCTGATCGGGCGGGGTGGGCGGTTCGGGAGGAAGATTTGAATCGGTTGACACCGTGCGTCCTTTCGAGAAATCGATACGTTCCAGAGTCCAGCAAAATGCTGCTTTCCAGCGTTCCTAAACCCCGTTCAGAACGCAAGTTGCGCTGACCGGGGGATCGTCGTCGCGGCAAACGTGTAAGTATAGCGATTTTGGCCTCGGGCCACAACGGCCACCACCTCAAAACGCTCGCCGCAAATCGTTGCCCGACAATGGTTTGCAGCACGACTTTTCCATGCCCCCCTGGCCATTCCGCGGGCTTTCCATAAAGATGTATTTTTCACCCCTTTCCACCCTCTTTGGTCGAGAAAACAAGCGGCATGGACTTCACGGAAAAAGGCTCTCCCATCGTCAACGAAACCACTTGCACCGGCTGCGGGCGGTGTGTCGAGACCTGCCCCGATCGGGTATTTGCGCTGGAAGACGGCAAGGCCCGCGCCGGCCGGGGCGTGTTCCTGGGCTGCATCGCCTGCGGGCATTGCGCGGCCGTCTGCCCCACCGCCAGCATCGCCGTCGAGGGTCGCGGAATGAAAGCCGACGACCGGATCGAACTGCCCCCGCCCGAGCAACGGGCGACCGCCGAACAGTTTGAAGCCCTGCTCCTCGCGCGGCGGAGCGTCCGGCGGTTTGCGGACCGAGAGATCGACCGGGCGACGATCGACAAAATCCTCGAAATGACCGCGACGGCCCCGATGGGCATTCCGCCCAGCGACGTGGGCGTGGTCGTCTTCCACGGCCGCAGAAAAGTTCGCGAACTGGCCGACGACGCCTGCAAATCGTTCGAGCGGATGACGCGGTTCTTCAATCCGGTGATGATGACGCTAATGCGCCCGCTCTGGGGCCGCGAGGGGCACCGTATGATCCGCGATTTCGTCCGGCCGCTGCTGCAAACGCTCGTCGAGGACCACCGGCGGGGCGAGGACACCTTCACCTACGACGCGCCGGCACTGTTCCTCTTTCACCACGCCGCGGCCGACGGACCGGCCGACTGCGACATCGCCGCCACCTATGCCATGCTGGCCGCCGAATCGCTAGGGCTGGGCGGCTGCCTGCTGGGCACCACCGACACCTTCAACCACGACAAGGCGATGAAGGCCAGGCTCGGCGTCTCGCCCAACCGCAAAGTCGGTTTGGGGCTGGTCATCGGCTATCCCGCCGTAAAGTTCCACTCCGCCGTGCGGCGGCGGCTGGGGTCGGTTAGCTTTGCGTAATGGCGCCGATGAAGAAATGGTTTGCATTTCTCATAATTAGCAGCCGTATTTTTTATCCTGCAAGGATTGCATTATATCGTCAAGGATTGCAGTTTCGAGTGTCTACCCTCGGCTACTCCACATGCCCTTCGTGCTATTTCCTGTTCACGTAGACAAAACGCCTCTATGTGCGAGATACGCAACGAGCAATTCACCAAGCTTATCTGGGTCGCTATAGAACATCCGCTCAAGTCTATCCCAAATATCAGTCACCGAATCACTGAAGGATTCTAGCTCTGATATACGTTGGTCCCGATTCGATGGCACGGGTTGAGTGGGAAATAGTTTGTTGCCCTCAGAAACCAATGCGGCTGTTTCTTTGGCTCCAATTCTCTCCAACGTGCGCACCGTTTCCGTAGCGTAATCACCTGAGGAATTGTAGTAAAACTGGTCAAACCCTCCGTTATCTAACCTCACCACGCAGAGACCACACAAGTATGATCGTCTGGTCTATTTCCGACAGCTTATGGAGAACGGCTGTTTCAAAACGGCAAAAAGCAGCATCTACAAATGGCTTTAGAAGATCGAAGTGATCCATTGGTATGTTTCTCCGTGACAAAGAAACTTTCAACGAATAATTTTCACAGCATGATCTCCGCACTCTGCAGTGTTGTCCAGAGTTGGAGAAGACACAATCCGGAGCGGCACCAAACAGGTCGAACCTGAAACGGGGAAGCAGTTAGTATTGGTAAACCACGATGCTGATTACTACATGCGTCCTCGATTCGGCACCATGCTACCGTTCCCAGCTTCGCAGCCCCATTATACCACCGCAGGTAAGTCCCTGTAGGGTGGGTCAAGCGAAGCGCACCTCCATTAAGGCGTTGTAAAACAATAAACTACCGAAATCATCGACGGGGTATTCCTGTAGGGAACGCCCTCCGTGGCGTTCCGAGTGCAGGGAAAACAAGCCTCCAAACCTGTCACGGAACGCCACGGAGGGCGTTCCCTACAGACCTTAATCCGGTAGTTTATTGTTTTACAATGCCTAACTGCGGGAAAAACGATGGTGGTGCTGCGCTTCGCTTGACCCACCCCACTTTCCGCAACAGCAACGAATTAGAGTTCTGATCGGGGGCTCTTCGCTCAATACTCAGTACTCAGAACTCCGTACACAGTACCCGAGCTTTCCGCTCGCCGCCCTCACCCCCGGCCCCTCTCCCAAAGGGAGAGGGGAGATTTCCAAAACACATAATGAAAGAAAAATGCCGCCACGGCCGCCGGCTATTTGGTCTTGCTCTTAGCGTCCAATTCCTTCGCCTTGGCGAAGTCGGCGTCGGCCTTGGCCTTGTCGCCGAGTTGCTTGTGGAGTTCGCCGCGGGCGCGATACGCGGCCGTGTTTTGGGGGTCCAAGCGGATCGACTCGCCGTAGGCCGCCACCGCCTCGGCCGGCTTGTTCAGCTTTGCCAGGCAGGCCCCGAGCCAATAATTGACGTCGGCGCGTTCGTCGTCATAGCCCTCTTCGGCCAGCATCTCCTTGAGCAGCTTGTGCAGCCGCTCGAACTTGCCGCCGTGCCAGTAGCGGTGGACGGAGCCCCAGTCGTACTCGCGGGCGTAAGGACGCCAGGGATACTCCGTCTTGTCGGTGAAGCTCTCCAGGACCGTCTCGGGCGAGTCCCACCACTCGCAGAACCAGAGCGTCGGATCGGTCGGCAGTTTCTTTTTCGCCGCCCAGGGGAGGAACTGCCGGACGTAAAACGCCCGGGTCCGCTGGGCGGCCAGCAGTTCGTACTTGAGTATGCCGCCGACGAACTCATCCTTGGTGAGCTTGCCCGCCTCGGCCTGCTCGTGCAGGCGGACGAACTTTCGGGCGTAATCGACGTTGTGCAGTTCATAGACCGCTCCGGCCCAAAGCTCCTCGAACGACCGCGGCTTGCCCCGGTCCGGGCCGTCGGTGTATTTCTCCTCGATCAGGATGGCGGCGTTGCTGTCGTCGTCGGGGGCCAGGTGCTCGGCGTCGGAGTGCAACGGCGGCGACGGATCCCAGTCGATCGGATCGCCGAAATCCTCGCCGGCGAACTTCCGCTCCGCCCAGCGGCGGAGGAAATCGGCCTCGGCGCCGTACTTGTTCATCGCCGGACGATCGTGCAGCATCCGCTCGACCTGCCGCCGGCCGTGTTTCAGCCGGTCCTCGGCGAGCTTGGCGTCCGTCGAGGCCCGGTAATTGCGGCCGGCGTCGCCGGGGTTCAGTTCGATGGCCGCTTTCAGGTCGGCCTCGCCCTTGGCGTATTCGCCCTTGCAGAGCCAGGCCGCGCCGCGCACGCCGCGATACTTGGCCTCTTTCGGGGCCTTGGCGACGGCCTTGTCCATCAGCGCCAGGGCGACGTCATACTCGCCGTCCTCGATGGCCTGTTTGGCTTGCTCGAAGGGGAGGTCGATTTTCTCTTCGGCCGGCGCGGTCCGACCCGCGCAGCACGCCGCCGCAATGATCCACACCGTCGGTGAGAGCAAACGCCGCATATATGACCTCGTGTAATTGCCTGTCCCAGTTCCAAAAAACGACTGTCCCGTAATTATCCCTCGCGGAGCATCGCCGGGCAACATGGCTTGCAACATAATTGCCCTGCACGGGTGGGGCGACTATGATACACGTTCGGCAGGGGAGCCATTTGTGCCATTTAGCCCCCGGTGAATACACCGGGGGCACGGCTTGGAGTCTCCACCCGCCGCGGCCCGCCCGTCCCCCTTTCTCAAGCCGCTGCGTACATTTCGCCTGGGCACCGGCATGAGGGGCTGGAAGCGGCAGTCCAACCAGACCCGGCTGGGCGAGAAAGCCGGCGAGATCGGCGAATGTATAGTCAATTTCAGAATACGTGTTAAGATCGGGCGATGAGGATTACGATTCTGTTCACCCCGTCCACCTTTCGAGAGATCGTCGACGGCCGACGCCGCGGGGCCGGGGCGTCGCTGCTGCGCGGCGGGCTGCGGCTGGGCGAATCCTGCTACGCCACGGCCGTCCGGCTGCGCAACCGGCTCTACGACGTCGGCGCGGCGAGGGCTCACCGGATCGGCGTGCCCGTGGTCAGCGTCGGCAACCTCACGCTCGGCGGCACCGGCAAGTCGCCGATGGTCCGCTGGCTGGCGCGGCGGTTCCGGCAGTCCGGCGTTTCGCCCGCGGTGGTCAGCCGGGGTTACGGCTCGGCCGCCGGCGAGGCGAACGATGAAGCGCTCGAACTGCGGCTGCTGTTGCCCGACGTGCCGCACGTGCAGAATCCCGACCGCGTCGCCGGCGGCCGTGAGGCCGTGGAAAAGTACGGTGCTCAACTCGTGCTGCTGGACGACGGCTTTCAGCATCGGCGGATCGCCCGCGATCTGGACATCGTCTTGCTCGACGCGTTGACCCCGTTCGGTTACGGCCACGTCTTTCCGCGGGGGATGTTGCGCGAGCCGGTTTCCGGCCTGCGGCGGGCCGACGCGGTCGTCCTTTCCCGCGCCGATCTGATCGAGCCGGCAGAGCGCGAGGCGATCTGGCGGGTCGTCCGCCGATATGCCCCCGCAGCGATTCGCGTCGAGGCCGCCCACGCGCCGCGGACGTTGATCTCCACCGCCGGAAAAGGGGGGCCGGAAAAGGGGACAGGCACCTTTTGTGCGCAGCACCCGGAGGGCCGTTCCGGCAAAAGGTGCCTGTCCCCTTTTCCGGCCCTGAAAGAGACACCCATCGATTCACTCAGAGACGAATCTATCGCGGCCTTTTGCGGCCTGGGCAATCCGGCCGGGTTTCGGCATACGCTCGAACAATGCGGCTGCCGCGTCGTCGCTTTTCGCGAGTTCCCCGACCACCACCGCTATACCGCCGAGGATGTGGAATCGCTCGCTCGATGGGCCGAGGGACTGGGCGCTACGGCCGTCTTATGCACCTGCAAGGACCTGGTGAAAATCGCCCGCGATCGGCTGGGGAACATGCCGCTTCAAGCGGTGCAAATCGACTTGGAACTGCTTTCCGGCCAGGAGGCGTTGGAATCGCGGCTGCGGCGGTTGTGAGCGAGTAATGCAAAGTACGTTGTTTAGCCGCCGCCGGCACGGCGGCTAGGGGCGGAGCCAGGGCCTTCCTGCCGACGGCCGCTAAGCATAGGTGGCAAGATACCCCTGCCGCACCATATACCCGGATTATTCATAAACACGACGGAACATTGTCATTCTGAGCGCAGCGAAGAATCTGGACTGTTTGCGGCGCATTGGAGATCCTTCGCTGCGCTCAGGATGACGTTTATGAATAATCCGGGTATACCGAATCGCTCTTGGTCGAAAGCCATCGGCCGGTTATGCTGGTCTGCCATGAAGATCGCGGTTTTTCTGCCGAACTGGTTGGGCGACCTGGCGATGGCCACGCCAATGCTGCGCGCGTTGCGAAGCCATTTCGGCCCGCAAGCCCGCATCGTCGGCATCATGCGCCCCTATCTGGCCGACGTGCTGGGCGGCACGGACTGGCTCGACGAGCAGTGGTTTTTCAATCCCCGGGCGGAGGACCGGCAATTGCGTAGCCGGGCCGTTGCGCGGCGGATGCGCGGCGAGCGATTCGACCTTGCCGTGCTGACGACTAATTCGCTCCGCACGGCCTGGGTCGCGTGGCGCGGCGGCGCCCAGCGGCGGGTCGGCTACGTCCGCTACGGCCGCGGTCCGTTGCTGACCGACAAATTGAACTACCCTCGCAGAAAGGGCCGCATCGTGCCCGAGCCGATGGTCGAGACGTATCTGCGTCTGGCCCGCTCGATCGGCTGCGCGGAGGAATCGCTCCGGCTGGAGTTGACCACGACGGAGACGGACGAGCGCTCGGCCGACGCGGTTTTCGAGCGGCTGGGGCTCCGCGGGGATAGGCCCGTCGCGGCGTTGAACTCCAGCGGCGCCTATGGGGGCTCGAAGCTCTGGCCGGTGGAATACTTCGGCCGCCTGGCCCGGCGGATCGTCGCTGAGTTGGACCACGACGTGCTGGTCCTTTGCGGGCCGAAAGAGCGCGAGATCGCCCACGAGGTGGTCCGGCTGGCAAACGATAAAGGGGTCGGGAGTCTTTATAATACGGGCGCGGGCGCCGCTCAAATAAAGACTCCCGACCCCTTTATCCGCGTGGTGTCCATGGCCGGGCAGCCGATGGACCTGGGGACGGCGAAGGCCTGCATCCGCCGCTGCCGGGTGATGGTCTCGACCGACAGCGGACCGCGGCACGTGGCCGCCGCGCTGGGGCTGCCGGTGGTCACGATGTTCGGCCCGATGTTGCCAGTCTGGAGCGAAAACCCCACGCAACGGGCCGCGAATCTCGTGCTCGACCTGGACTGCATCGGTTGCCACAAGCGGGTCTGTCCGCTGGGGCATCATCGCTGTATGCGCGACCTGAGCGTGGAGACGGTTTTCACCGCCATGCGGGAGTTGTTGCAGCAGACGTAATCCAGCCGCTTGCGGCTTCGGATCGGGCGCGACCAACGGTCGCGGCTTTATGCGAGAAGTTCCCGATACACCGCCAACGTGGCTTCGACCATACAGTCGGCGGTGAAATGCTCTTCGGCCCGATCGCGGGCGAGTCGCCGCATCGCCGCACATTGCTCCGGGGAATCCAAGGCCCGGAGGATCGCTTGGGCCAATGCCGCCGGATCGCGCGGCGGGACCAGCCAGGCAACCGGTCCTTGCCGCCCAGGTTGGTAACCTGTCCCGCGAACTACTGTTTGGACAGGTTGGCAACCTGTCCTACAGGGACCCAGCAGATCGGGTATTCCGCCGGCCGTGGTGGCGACGATCGGCCGTTCGGCCAACATCACGTCGATCAAGGTCGAACATAGCCCCTCTTTGTGCGATGGCAAAACGAACAGATCGGCGGCGTGAATCAGATCGTAGACGTCGTCGCGGAAGCCGAGAAAGCGGACGTGCGGGCCAAGGCCCAATTGATCGGCCTGCCGTTCGAGGGCCTCGCGCAATTCGCCGTCGCCGGCCAAGGCGAGGAGCGCATTGGGTATTTTTCGCAGCACTTCCGGCATAGCGTCCAGGAGAAACCGATGCCCTTTGTGGTCAGTCAGGGTGGCCACGGTCAGCAGGAGCGTCTGATCGTCGGAGAGATTCAGTGCCCGGCGTCCCCGCGTGCGATTGCCGGAGCGGGCCCGGGCCGGATCGACGCCGTCATGCACCACGTGCAACAAGCGGTCGGGGATGCCGCCCTGCCGGCAAACCTCGGCCACCGCGTGGGAGACGCAAATCACGCCGCGACAGAGCCAGCGGTACAGCCTCGGTGAGCGAATAGGGAAATCTACCCGCCGAGCGGCGACACGGACCGTTATTCGCAGGCCCAATGAGGCGAAGCCCGCCGCACTGATGGCGTGCGAATCGTTGTAGTGCAGCACGTCGGGCCGGATGCGCCGCAACGCGCGGCGGATTTGCCGCAACGCCGGCAAAGAGCGTCCGCCGCCGGAAAACTCTTCAACCTCGATCCCTTCGGCGGCCATCCGCTCGGCGAACTTGCCCCCGCGCCGGGCCAGCACGACGCAACGGCATCCGCGCTGCTTTAAGCCCATGGCCAGCAGCCGGGCCTGCTCCTCGCCGCCGTGCCACAGGCGCTGCGTCGATACCAACGCGACGGTCAGGGCGGTTGAGGACATGGAAAAGCGGGGTTCGGGATTTGTTTAGCCCCGGCGTCCACGCCGGGAGCGCCGCGAGAAAACTCCGCATTTCCCGGCGTGGACGCCGGGGCTAAACGGACGGATTCCAACGAAGAACGACCAATTTCATTTTGCGACTGGTGCGTTCTCCGCGTGGCTCAATTGCCAGAGTTTAGCATACTTGAGAAAGGTGTAAAACATGCTGCTGCCGCAGACGATCAGTCCGGCCGAGCCGTCGAGGAATCCGCCGCGGAGGAAGTAGAGTTGCAGGAACCGCAGCGGCGGCCGCAGCAGTACGCTCATCCACCCGGCGCGGCGTCCGGCGGCATGGCGGTCCTCGGCCCAATAAGTCGTGTAACGGTTTTGCTTCTCCGTCCATGGGGTCAACGACTGACAGGTGTAATGCAGAATCCGACCGCGGAGCGCTCCCACCCGGTGCGGATCGACTTCCAGGCGTTCGTGCACCCGGGCCGGGCCGTAGCGGCAGTCGCGGCGGAACAGCCGGATGACCGACGAGCGGTTCCAGCCGCAATGGCGGATCGGCCGGCCGAGGAAGAAGCTGTCGAACCGCACGCGGTAGGCGTCGCGGTTCGGGTCGTTGCGTTCGAGCACGTCGCGGACCTCGCCGGCCAGCCGGTCGGTGAGCCGTTCGTCGGCGTCGATCTGCAGGATCCAGGGATGTGCCGCCTGCGGAATGGCCCAGTTCTTGAAGTCGGCGTGATCGACGAACTCCCGCTCGATCAGACGGCAGCCGCCCAGCCGGCGGACGACTGCGGTCGTATCGTCGGTGGAAAGCGAATCGGCCACGAGAATCTCGTCGGCCAGCGGACGGACCGATTCGACGCACGCGCGGATGTTGTGCGCTTCGTTGCGGCAGGGGATCAGCACCGTGAGCTTTTCGGACATGGCGGCTTGGCGGCTGTTGTTCGTATCCGGCGCGGAAAGTAGGGTGGGACAAGCTTTAGCCCGGATTATTCATAAACGTCATCCTGAGCGCAGCGAAGGATCTCCGATGCGCCGCAAACAGCCCAGATTCTTCGCTGCGCTCAGAATGACAATGTTCCTTCGTGTTTATGAATAATCCGGGTTAGCGCGGTCCCACCAACAACAGGGACAATCGTGGTGGGACTGCGCTAAAGCTTGTCCCACCCTACAAAACAGCAACACACCCTACTCGACCAGATCCTTTCGGTTGGCCCGCACGAGGATGATGAACCCCGGCTCGTCGGTCGGCATCTCGTCCGGCCGCAAAGGGGCCATTCCCAGCCGGCGGGCGCTCTGGACCAGCGTCGCGCAGCGGTCGGCGGTTAGTTCCTTGGCCGGTCTCAGCAGCACCACGTCGGCGCGGCTGTTACGGATCATATTCAGGATGAAATCGTTCTTCCGGTCGCACTCGAACGCTTGATAGGGCGATTCGGCGGCGTAGTAGCCGGCGATCGGCGTCACCCCGACCGGTCCGACCAGGACCGCTTTTCGGCGATATTCCCGAGCGACCCAATGCCCCACGTCGACCGCCGTCCGCCGGCCGGCGAGATACGCTCTGTTACAGGTCATGGCGTCGGTCAGGTTGGCCGCGAAGATCAGGCCGAAGACGATCGCGGCGAGTGTGTCTATGCTGTACCGCAGTCGATGCCGCTCGGCGAAGCGCGACAGCCGGGCGACCAATCCCAGCAGCCCCAAGGCGGCCAGCGGGGCGGCCATCAACACGATCGGCAGCGCGTAGCGCGGGCAGATGTTCTGGCCATACCACAGATGGATCCAGATTCCGCCCATGATTACCACGGCCGTGTAGAATAGCGGTTGATTGTCGCGCCGCAACCAGACGCGGAACCAGCCCCAAATCCCGCCGAACATCAACAGGGCGAAGATCGGCGACAGCCCGCGGGTCATCGTGGGAAAGAAAATCCATAGCATCCGGCCGATGGACATTCCCGTCGACGCCGGTTGGCCTGCCTCGGCGGGCGGAGCGTGGCCAAAAAAGTGCTCCAGCCAGGTTCGCACGTGCACCAGCGGGTCGAGCCGAAACAGCGCCCAGCCGAAGCGGCCGTGCAACCATGCCAAATTGAGCAGCAACAGCAGCGCGGGAAAGACCGCCAGGCACAACACCACGCCGAGGAGCAGCTTGCGGCGCGGCTTAGCAACTGTCACATAATCAGTTGTCCAATCGGGGATTGTAGGAGGCGACTCCTGTCGCCGATTGCGTGGGTTAGCGGCCGTCCAGGAGTCACTTCGGTGTTTGCGGAGGCGATCAGCCCTCACCCCCTGCCCCTCTCCCAAAGGGAGAGGGGAGAAATTGCTGGACGGCCGCTGGGTGTTGTCGGCAGCCGGCTTCAACGCCCGCCAGCGCCAAAACGTCCACAACGCCAGCGGAATCAGCAAATAAAGACCCTCGATGCGGGTCAGCGTGGCCAGGATGATCGCCGCGCCGGCGGCGATGAAATAGCGGTGGCGGACCTCGGTCACCGCACGCCACATCCAATAAATCGCCAGTATGAAGAACATCCAGAAGGTCGGATCGCGCATCACCTCCGGGCTCCACTCGATGAACTTCGGATGAACGGCGTAGAGCATGCAGGCCAGAAGCGCCACGCGGTCGTCGAACTGCCGCCTGATCCATCCCCAGAGCGGCAGCACGACCAGACTGGAGATCGTCACGCCCCAGAGCATGGCCCCCAGTTCCCACTCCAGTCCGAGGCGATGCAGGGCGGCGATAATAATCGGATAGATGTTGAGGTCCAGGTCTCGAAAGGCCAGGCGGAGGTTGCCCGACTCGAGGGCCTTCGCGGCGTGAATGTAGATTACGCCGTCGGGGCAAACGCTGGTGATCCGCAGGGCCATCATTGCCCGCGGCACGAGGCACAACAAGACCATTGCCGCCAGCAGCCATCCGGCCGGTGGAAGCCGCAAGCGTTCCGGCCGCGGCACGACCAAGTGGTTGGGAAAGCCGGCCGCCGCAGGCTGAAAGGGAAGAAGCAGCCCCATAACAAAGGCGAAGGCCGCCGTTCCGGCGGCCGCTAAACGACAATGTGCGAGCGAAAAACGACGGAATACGCTCCGGCCGCGCGGAACCAGTCCACCGGCGGGTCGGAAGTATACTTCCGCCGCCAAAAGCAGGCAATAGCAGGCGGCGTGCCGTTGGCAGTCGCGGAGATACGGAAATAGGGCGAAAAATGTCGCTCTGGCGTCGTTTCCCGCCGGGGGCTAAAATCCGGCGCCCTTTATTCTCTCGTAGAGCAGGCTGACAACATCGCAGGACAGGTTGACAACCTGTCCTACATGGGCGGGAGGGTGACAATCGGCCCTGTACATCGGAGGCGGATCATGTCCGGCGACGTTAGCGTTCAACATCCCCACCAGGCGGCGGCACTCGACAAGCAACCGGCCCGGCGGCCCAAGCTGAAAAAACGCCGGCCGTGGCGGACGCTTGCGACGCTGAGCATTGCTGGCGGCGCTGGTCTATCTGCTGCCCGGCATCATTGCCCACTCCCCACTGCTCGGCTGGATCGTGGGCAAAGCCGCCGCCGACCTGAACGGATCGGTCTCGATCCAATCGGCGCCGAAGGCCGGCTGGTTTTCGCCCATCGTGGTCTCGGGCATCGAGGTGAAAGACGCCCAGGGCAAGCCCGTCCTGTTTGTCTCGGCCGTCTGGAGCGAGAAGACGCCGTGGCAGATGCTCTGGAACCATACGGACCTCGGGCGGTTCCACGTCGAAAGTCCGAAGGTCTCGCTCGTGCTCCGCGACGACGGCAGCAACATCGAGGACCTGCTGGCGAAATACCTGACCGCGACGGAGGAACAGCCGGCGCAGGCGAAGACGTCGGCCCCGATCGGCTTCGGCTTGCAGATCAACAACGCGACGGTGAAGATCGCCGATCAGACGAGCGGCCGCGAGTGGCAGGTGAACAAGCTCGCCTTGGGCCTCGACATGTCCGCCGCGTCGGGGGCGATAGCGGCGAAACTCTCGGCCGAACTGCCCGACGTCGAAAAGGCCGGCCGGCTCGAGGCCGAGGCGCGGCTGGACGGCGCGGCGGGCGAGGCGACGTTCAATGCGTCGAACATCCCGCTGAGCGATGTTTCGCGCCGTTGCGGCCCGATTCGCGCCGGGGACCACGCTGACCGGTCGGCTCTCGTCGTCGGCCACGGCGAAGTGGGGCGGCACGGCGGCCGGCGCCAACCGGCTGCAAGCGGACCTGAACCTGGAATCGTTCTCGCTGACCACGCCCGCGCTGGCCACCGATACGCTGGCGCTCGACCGGGCGCACGGCGTGTGCCAGGCGTCGTGGACGGCCGACCGGCTGGAGATCGAGAAGGCGACGCTGGACAGCGACGTGGGAAGCCTGTATCTGAAAGGGACGGCGCCGCTCGGCAAGGAGGGCGGGATCACGGTCGATGCGCTGCTTCACGAGCCGCAGGAGTTCGAGGGGCGAGTCGATCTTGCCCGGCTGGCCCGCTTGCTGCCCGCCACGCTGCATCTTCGCCAGGGGATGCGGATCGACTCGGGCCGGGTGCAACTGACCGCGGTCAGCCGGCCCGAGGCGCAGGGCGTCGTCTGGCAGGGACAATTGCAGGCCGCCGATCTGGCCGGGGCACTCGGCGAGCGGCGGATCGCCTGGCAGCAGCCGATCCTGGCGATTCTCCAGGCCCACGACGGACCGCAGGGGCCGGCAATCGACTCGCTGCGTTGCGAATCGGATTTTCTAAAACTCCACGCCGAGGGAAACCAGGACCGAGCGGGCGCGTCGTTCACCTTCAGCCTGGGCCGGCTGGCCGAGCAGTTGGGCCAGTTCATCGAGCTGGCCGGCCTGCACCTTGCCGGCGACGGGTCGGGCAACCTGACCTGGACGCGGAACCCCCAGCAGCAATTCGCCGCCGGGGCGGAGATGAAGATCGACGGCTTTCAACTGGCCACCGCCGGAAAGCCGGCCTGGATCGAGCCCAGCCTGACGGCGACGTTCTCGGCCAACGGGCAGACCGACCTGGGCGCGAAGACCCGCATCGACGCCGCCGCCCTGACGCTGACGACCGCCGGCGACCGGATCGGCGCGCGGCTCACCGGCGCGGTCGCCGATTTGAGCGGGGGCGGGACGTGGCCCGTCCACCTCGACATGCAGGGGCAATTGCAGAACTGGCCGCCGCGGCTGGGCCCATGGCTGCCGACGGACGACTGGCGCGTCGGCGGGGCCTACTCGCTCCTGGTCGAGGCCACGGCCTCGAAGGACGCCGCCCAACTGCGGCAACTGACCCTCACCGCCACGCCGCTCGCAGTGGCCTCGAAATCGTTCAACGCCGACGAGCCGCGGTTGGTTGTCTCCGCCTCCGGCTCGTGGGACGGGCAGCAACGCCGCGTGCAGATCGACCACGCCAAACTGGATTGCGCCACCGTGGCCGTCGATGCGAACAACGTGCTCGTCTCCATGCCCGAGTCGGGTCCGATGCAGATGGCCGGCTCGATCTCCTACCAGACCTTCCTGGGCCGGTTGAAGCAGTGGTTCGCCGATCCGGCCGTAAAGCCGTCCTGGAACATCGCCGGGCAACTCAAGGGGTCCGCCCAAGTGCAGCAGGCCGCCGGAATCATCCGCGGCGCGACCGAGGCCCAACTGCTCAACCTGGCCGTTACCGACTCGTCGGGCCAGAAGTTTGAGGAGCCGGTCGTCAAACTGGCTGCCGCCGGCGATTACGACGGCCAGTCGAAAGTCCTGAAACTCGGCAAGTTCGAGCTGACCTCCAGCGTGGTCGCCGCCGGCGCAACGGGCCGAACCAATCCCGTCGGCGACCATACCGAGGCCCAAATCGACGGCCGCCTCCGCTACGACGTCGGCCGGATCGCCGGATTGCTGGGGCCATATCTCGGCTCGGGCGTGAAAATCGCCGGCCAGGGCGAGTCGCCCTTCTCGTATCGCGGACCGCTGACGCTCGCCGCCGGTTCGGCCGCGGCGGGCATCAAGTGGGACTGGGCATACATCTACGGGTTCCAGGTCGGCCCCGGCGAGTTGAAGGCCAAAATGAGCAATGGCGCCGTGCAGATCGAGCCGCTCGATCTGGCCGTCAGCCGCGGCCGGATGCACCTTGCGCCGCGCGTTCGACTGACGCCCGATCCGATGGAACTGACCCTGCCCGCCGGCCCGCTGATCGACAAGGTGCAGATCGATCCGGGGATGTGCTCGACGATGCTGAAGTTCATTGCCCCGGTGCTGGCCGACGTGACCAGCGCCCAGGGGTCGTTCTCGATCGCGATGGATTCGTGCCGCGTGCCGCTGGCGGATCCGAAGAAGAGCGACCTGGCCGGTCGGTTCGTCGTGCATTCGGTGCAGATCGGCCCCGGGCCGCTGATCCACGAGTTGGCCCAGTTGCTGGGGCGCGAGTCGCCCGCCCGGCTGCGGCAGGAATCGGTGGTCAACTTCCAGATG
The DNA here is from genome assembly GCA_963733145.1 of uncultured Planctomycetota bacterium. Lineage (GTDB taxonomy): Bacteria > Planctomycetota > Planctomycetia > Pirellulales > Thermoguttaceae > JAHIKV01. The sequence goes on from CAVTCJ010000002.1 coordinate 257,446, forward strand.
AAGAACGGCCGCGTGTCGCACCAAAATCTGGAACTGATCTTTCCCGACCTGACGATCCGCACCCACGGCTCGGTCGGCATGGACCAGACGATGGACCTGGTGGCCGAGATGCCCGTGCCGCCCAAATGGCTGGCCAACAATCCGCTGGCGTCGCAGGCCCTGGGCAACCAGGTGATCCGCATCCCGTTGCGGGGAACGCTGAAAAAGCCGCAGCTCGACAAAAAGGAGATGGAGCGGCTCTCCGCGCAGTTCATCAGAAAGGCCGCCGGAAACCTGCTTGAAAATGAATTGAACAAACTGCCGAATAGTTTGGATAGATTGCTGGGGCCAAGGAAGTGAGATAGAATAGGGGAGAGGGGAGAGGGGAGAGGGCCGCCACTTGGAACGAGTTTTGGTTCGTTCATTTTGCCCGCGTTGAATACACGGCGGGGCCGATTGAGCGTGAAAACGCAGATTTTTCCTTGCGAGGAGAATCGCTAATGGCACTGATTCAATGCCCCGAATGCAAGCACGACGTTAGCGACTCCGCCCTCGCTTGCCCGGCATGCGGCTGCAGACTGAAGGACTCGGCCAGTGATGGCTTAGCCAGGGAAGTACGTTCCATCATTCGTTTGTTGAACGCAGCCGTATGGACTCTTGTGGTTATATTCGTCATCTATTTCATATCTGTCATTTTGTTCATGCGTTGACGTAATCACCAAAATCCCGACTATATTGATTCAGAATCTTCCCTCTCCCCTCTCCTCTCTCCCTCTTCCCTCCATGAAACTCATCCTCCTCGGCACCACCGGCTATCATCCGAACGACAGGCGGGAGACGCCCTGCCTGCTGTTGCCGGAGTGCGGGGTGATGCTCGACGCGGGCACGGCCGTCTATCGGGCGGCGGAATATCTGGCCGGAGACGAACTCGACATCTTTCTCACCCATGCCCACCTCGATCACGTCGTCGGCCTGACGTATCTGTTGAGCGTCGCCCACGTCCATCCGCTGCGGCGGATCACGCTGCACGCCCTGCCGGAGAAGCTGCGGGCGGTCGAGGAGCACCTGTTTGCCGAGCCGTTGTTTCCCGTCCCGCCGCCGTTCAAGTGCCGGCCGCTGGCGAAGAGCTTCAAATTGCCCGGCGACGGCCGGCTGACGCACTTCCCGCTCGAGCACAAGGGCGGCTCGGTCGGCTATCGGCTGGACTGGCCCGAGCGTTCGATGGCCTACGTGACCGACACCACGGCCGACGTGGAGGCGGCCTACGTCAAAAAGATCCGCGGCGTCGATCTGCTGATCCACGAGTGCCCGTTCACGGACGAGCAGGCCGATTGGGCGCGGCGGGTGGGCCACAGCCACACGACCGCGGTGGCCGAGGTTGCCCGCCGGGCCGAAGTCGGCGTCCTGGTCCTGGTCCACTTGAATCCCCTCTCCATGTCCGACGATCCGGTCGGGCTGGACGCGGCCCGGGCAATTTTCCCCAACACCATCCTGGGCGAGGATCGGATGGAGTTGGAGTTTTAGCGGCGGGGAGTCTTGACGAGAACCCCCCCAAAAAACACCGCGAATGGGTGGGGACGAAAACGAGCAACACAGAGATAGGACATTGCCTTATTTTGCAACATCTGTTCAATTATGCTGTAGCAAAATAAAACAGGCGAGCTGACGGAGGCTCGGGCGACCAACCGTCAGCTCGCCAGTGGTAACCGGAAGCTCATGCTTCCGATCCGTCGGGGGTGCCTCTCTTCTCTGCCTCTAAGCGGGGCATGTAACCTGTTGCAAACTAATACGTTCCGAAAATTTCAACGGCGCCTCTTCGTATGCCGGCCACCGCCTCTGCCTCTCCTCCGTTCCGGCCCCGTAAGCCGCTTCTCGCTCCTCTGTCTTCTTTTCCGTTTCGCCCCGGAAAAGTTCTTCTCTGTCCTGTCCATTTGTTATTGCTAACGGCGTGCCAAAAATCGAAAAATTGATTCAGAGCCCATCGTTTCAGAGAAAATGCCGTCCAATGGTCGGTTCGATCACCACACGATATTACTCCTTCTTGTTACACACAAGTCTGCATGTTTTTTCGACCCGGAGGGTCGTTTGCCAATAGCCCAGCGATTCACTCGCTGGGATCTGGGCGGGAAAAAACGTTGCTCGTCCCGTAAGGACGATTGAAATGTACGATGGGAACCGACATTCAAGCGTCCCTACGGGATGCAACACTCCTAAATCGCCTTTCTTCCCAGCAGTGAACTGCTGGGCTACTATCAAGTGTCTCTACGGGACAATTATCCCGTATCAACTTGTGTGTAACAACGAGGATGTTACTCGTCGGCAACCGGTTGGGTGAGGATCGAGACGATGATGGAGACGGCCAGCAACGCCGCTACGACGAGCAACGAGACCCACGGCGAGAGTTCGAACTGGAAGCAGTATTCGACGATCATTTTCAGGCCGACGAAGCCCAGCACGGCCGCCAGCCCGAAGTGCATGTAGCGGAAGCGATCGACCATGCCGGCCAAGAGGAAGAACAACGCCCGAAGCCCCAGGATGGCGAAGACGTTCGAGCTGAAGGCAAGGAAGAGGTTGTCTCTGGTGATGCCGATGACGGCCGGTACGCTGTCGACGGCGAAGAGGATGTCGGTGCTGTCGATCACCAGCAGGGCGAGAAACAGGGGGGTGATGCACCAGCGGCCGTCCTCGCGGGCGAAGAAGTCGTGCCCGTGCTCGCGGTGGTCGCCGCGGGTGATGGGCATCAGCCGCCGGGCGGTACGCAGCACGAGGCTGTTTTCCGGGTGGACGTCGACGCCGCTGTGCCGCACCAGATTGTAGGCGGTGTAGATCAGGAAGGCGCCGAAGATGGGCGTGACCACATCGAAGCGATGGACCAGCTCGACGCCCGCCAGGATGAAGGCCAGCCGCAGGGCGATGGCCCCCAGAATCCCCCAGAAAAGCACGCGATATTGGTACATCAAGGGGACGCCGAAGAAGCGAAAAATGACCACGAAGACGAAGATATTGTCCATCGAGAGCGATTTCTCGATGAGAAAGGCGGAGAGGAACCTGACGCCGTCATCGGGTCCCTTCCACCACCAGAGGACGGCGTTGAAGGCCAGGCCGGTGCTGATCCAGAAGACGCTCCACCAGACCGATTCGCGCAGCGAGGGGGCGTGGTCGTGGCGGTGAAAGACCAGCAGGTCCAGCGTTAAGAGGATCACCACCACGGCCGAAAACACGATCCATTCCCAGACGATAGGCTCGAAAGTGGGCACTTATTCTACTCTTTCCGTGGGTGTTACTCGGGTTCGGATTCCAGCCACAGGGCGTCGGCTTGGTCTTTAGGGCGCGGGCAGGCTTTTTTATTGCGCACCAAGTCTTCGCGGGCGAGAACCGCGAACTGCTGCCCTTGGATATCGACTGTTTTCCGTTTTGACCAGGCGTCCTCGAACTCCACGCCGTCGATTGAAGTGAGGATGTCAATTCGGCGCGGGGCAACTCCGATTTGAAAGACAATATCGGGTGTTTTAAGGTCCTCGACAGTCAAGTTGCGCATGGGGGCTTTGAATTGTTTTAAGGCTTGCCACACCCGTTGGGCATTTTCATCCGAGCAACGAATCCAGATATCCATATCGCCGGTGGCCCGCGGGAAACCATGTACGGCCATGGCGTACGCGCCAACCAGCAGGAAATCAGCGTTGGCGTCGGACAACGCGGCCAACATGTCGCGGAAGTCTGGATTCAGCACAGTCGTCCCCCATCATTGCCCAGGCGTCCAGGGCGAGTTGCCACATCATGCCGAGCCGCTGCTCCGGCGTAGTGTTTTTCAGGTCCGGCTCCGACCCCTGATCGCGGAGCTTGGTCACACGGACTGTACGTTCGGTGTCTGACATGGGCACTAGCCTACCCGATTGGGGTGAGAATTCCTAGCTCGGCGTGAAGGGTAGGGGATGCGGTTTGGAAGTTGAGCGGCAGTTGCACGGCGATAATTTGATTGCGAAACCGCAAGCGGTTTGCAGGCCGCATGGGACGGTTGATCGCTTGAAGACAGGCAAAAACTCCAGCCCCCGTCCGTCCGCGACCTTTCTGCCCGATCCGCAAACTCTTGCAATACAGCCACTTGTGAGAATTTTGCACGGATTCTCGCCCAGCATGTCACTAACGTAGGTAGGAGAAATCATCATGCGACTTACCCTGCGAACCTTGCTGGCCTATCTGGATGGAATTCTCGAGCCGAACGACGCCGAGGACCTGGCGAAAAAGATCGAGGAGAGCGACTACGCCGTCGAATTGGTGGATCGCATCCGCGACGTAATGCGGCGGCTGCGGCTCGGCGCCCCCAGCATCAGCGACCGCGGTCCGGGCCTGGACCCCAACACCGTGGCCGAATATCTCGACAACACCCTGGCATCGGAGCGGGTGTCCGATTTCGAGAAGGTCTGTCTCGATTCCGACATCCATCTGGCGGAGGTGGCTTCGTCGCACCAGATTCTCACGTTGGTCCTGGGCGAGCCGGCCGAGGTCGATCCGGCCAGCCGACAGCGGATGTACCTGCTGCATGGGACCGAGGGGAAAGTAAAACCACCGCCCACCTCGGCCGTGCAGTCCACGCCGGCCATGCCGGGCGCGAAGAACCCGCCGCGGTTGGACCTGGAGCCGAGCGCCGCCGGGGAGCGGAAACCGCGGCCGAAACCGACCGTGCCCGAATATCTCCGCGAGCCGCGGAGGAGAGCGCCCTGGCTGGCGATCTCGGCGGCGGTGCTGCTGGCGGCCTGTTTCACCGTCGTGGTGCTGATGGCCTTTGGTTTTTTCGAGCCGGAGGGGGCGGGCGGAAAGTTGCTGGCGCGTCTGGGCGTCACTTCCGCACAACAGCCCGAAGCGGCAAGCAAGGCAGAAGAGGTCAAAGGTCAGGAGCAAACTCCGAAGGCTTCGACACCTGACAAGTCGACTGCGGCGCCGACCGTGGAACCCGGCAAGGAGCCGGCCCCTTCGACGACTGCGAATGAGAAACCGGAAGTGAAGAATCCGCCCCCGTCGGCGCCGCCCTCCCCGCCGGCGACGGCAGAAACACCCCCGTCGGCAACCCCGCCGAACGGCGCGACTAAGCCGGCCGTGCCGGAGTCTGCGCCGAAAGCCTCCACCGAGACGAACCCGCCGGCCCCGGGTCCTACGTCGGAGACGGAGAAACCCGCCGCGCCGGAGGTCGTCGAACAGCCTCAGCAATTGCCGCCCGAGCCGCTGGGGCGTCTGATGTCCGGCAATCAAGTATTGCTCGGCAGTAAGGCCGGCGGCGACTGGACCCGCGTGGCCCCCAACCAGATGTTGATTCCGCAAGACGTGATGGCCCTGCCTACGTATCGCGTGAAGATCGCCCTGACGATGGGCGTCACGCTGGAGATTCTCGGCGGCTCGCGGGTCGAACTGTTGGGCGGCAGCGCGGGAGAACTGCCGGGGATTCGCGTCCTTTACGGCCGGGTGGTGCTGATGCCGCTGGGCAAGGTCGGTTCGCGGATGCGGTTGGCCTTCGGCGAGCGGAGCGGAACGATCACCTTCACCAACGCCGAAACGGTCGTGGCGCTCGACGTGCACCGTCTCCGCGTGCCGGGAACCAATCCCGAAACCGGCCCCGCGCGAATCGTCGCCGATCTCTACGTCACCACCGGCGGGATTACCTGGGAGGAGTCGGCCGGGGGCACCGCCGCTCAGCCGATCGCGCTGGCCCCCCAACAACGGTTGAACTTCGATGCGAACCTGACCTCGGCGCCGACCGACGCCAGGGAATTGCCGCCGTGGATCGAAGGCTCGACGATCAGCCCGTTGGACCGCCGTGCGTCGGTGGCCATCGCCGAGGCGCTGCCGACCGATCGGCTCACCCGGGTGAGCCTGATGGAGTTGGAGGTTTCCCGGCCGCAGAAGGAGGTGAAGTGGCTGGCCTTGCGCTGCCTGGGTTACTTGGGTCAGTTCGACGACGTGGTCCTGGCCTTGAACAACGAGGCCAATAAGCTGGTGTGGTCCGACTACATCGATGAATTGCGGGCGGCCGTCGGCCGCGACGCCGAGTCGGCCGCCGCGGTCCGGTTGGCCCTGGAGAAGCAGTTTCCGCAACAGGCCGCGGATCTGTATCGGATGCTCTGGGGCTACACGAACCAGGACCTGCAAAACGGCAATCCCCCCTCGGACCGCACGTTGGTCGCCGGCTTGGACGACGACCTGCTGGCCATGCGGGTGTTGAGCTACTGGAACCTCCGCGACATTACCGGCCAAGGCGCGGCGTATCAGCCGGAACAGCCGGCCGCGCGGCGGGCACAAGCGGTCCGCCGCTGGCGACAGCGGCTCGAGGCCAAGGAAATTCGCTACGCCGACGAACCGAAGGCGGGCGAAAGAAAGGCGCCCGAAAAAAAGCTGCCCGAGAAGAAGGGACCCGAAAGAAAGGGGCCCGAAAAACCCGTCGCGCCGCTACCGCCGGATAACCAGTGATCGCCGACAGTAGTAAACCCCAACCGACCTGAATTGATGGGTGCCACTGCTGGCTTGTCCAGCAGTGCAGAGAGTAACCCATCATCCCAGACTGCTGGACAAGCCAGCAGTGGCACCCGACAACTCGGCAGTTGCCGGATTCTGGATGGCTACACTTACCTCCCCTTGCCACCCCCGCGAAAGACGGGTCGCTCGGCTGAAATTCGCGCCCCAAAACGGCGGGATGACCATCTTGATTCAGCGATTCTTCGCCTTGATTTTTCCGGGCATCGTGGGTACAGTTCCCGCCCTTTCCTTCCGATCAAAATCGCCGGACGCAACAGGAGGTTGCCAAGATGAGGACGGAGCCGATGCCGCACGAGGTGCGCGAGTTGGTTTTTCGCACGTTCCAATATCTCGACGTAGACGTCGACAGCCCCTGGGACATCGACGAAACGATCCTGCTGGACGACGGCCGCTATTCCGCCCGAACCTATAAGGCCTGCGGGCAGATGGCCATGTGGCTGGTGGACATCGGCATCGTGCAGTTTTATGACGCCGCGGGAAACATGCTCCGCACGGTGAACTTGCTGAAAGAATTGGCCCCTCAGCGGCTGGCGGCGTAGCACGTTTGTGAAGTTGACTGGAGTCGAATCCAAGGGCGCCACTGCCGGCTTGCCCAGCAGTGTGTAGCTGAGGATACGCTTCACACTGCTGGGCAAGCCGGCAGTGGCGCCCATCTTCAATTACGCTCTTTCCAGCGTTCGTAGAATTTAGATGCGGGCAAGAACCATAACGGCGTTTGCCCTGTTGTCTGCCGCGGCAATCGGCGGGGTGTTCATGGCGTTTTGGCTGAACCCTTTTCGCGATTCCGACAATTCCTCGGCCCCGGCGGGCCCTGACGAACGGTTCAGCGCTGCGCGGCGGCGGATGGTCGAGCGGCAGCTTGCCGAGCGCGACATCACCGACGACCGCGTGTTGGAGGCCATGGGGCGCGTGCCCCGCCACCGTTTCGTTCCCGAACGGCTCTGGGACAAGGCGTACGAGGACCACCCCCTGCCGATCGGTCTCGAACAGACGATCTCCCAGCCGTACATCGTGGCGTTGATGACGCAGCTTGTCCGGCCCGTGCCCGAGAGCCGGGCCTTGGAGGTGGGCGTCGGCTCGGGCTATCAATCGGCCGTGCTGGCCGAACTGTGCAAGCACGTATACGGCGTCGAGATTCTCAAGCCCCTGGCCGACGAAGCCCAAGACCGACTGGCCGGGCTGGGCTATAAGAACGTCACGATCCGATGCGGCGACGGCTACCAGGGCTGGCCGGAACACGCCCCCTTCGACGTAATCGTAGTGACCGCCGCGCCGGACCACGTGCCGCAGCCGCTGATCGACCAGCTTGCCCCCGGCGGGCGGCTGGTAATTCCCGTCGGCCGCTACTATCAGGAATTGCTGCTGATCGAGAGGCAGCCCGACGGCAGCATCACGCGGACCGAAGTGGCGCCGGTCCAGTTCGTGCCCATGACCGGCGAAGCGGAAGGGAAATAGAACTAGTTCGGCAACGTTTCGTTTAGCCCCGGCGTCCACGCCGGGAAGAAAAGGCGAATTATCCGTCCGGTTAGGCACCCGGCGCGGACGCCGGGGCTAAACGGATGTTCTTCGCGAATCCGTTACTGCTTGACGGCCTTGTGCGGTTTGGCGGCCGGCGTCGGACTGGGGCTGGGCGACGCTAATCCGTCCGTTTCGGAAATGATCTGCGTATCGCCTTCGGCGCCGCCGGGACCTTCGGACATGCCGTAGTCCATGTATTCGCCGCCGTGCTTGCTCACGCGGCGTTCCTGACGGCAGTTGCCGGCGCGGCATTCGGCGCCGTTGTAGTTGCCGTAGCAATCGCAGGGGTCCCAGCAATCGGGCGGATCGCTGTAGAAGTCGCCCCAGTAGCGCTCGCCGCAGCACGGCCCGGACCAACAACCCTGAAAGAACAAGGCGAAGAAGCAGCTCAGCGGTCCTCGATGCCAGCAGTGGCCGCAGGATTCATGGCACGGCTCCTCGCAGGAGTCGCAAGCCGGGCCGCGAACGGGCCGGCCGTACTCTTCGCGGACGACTGCCCGGCGCGGGGCCAATACGGGCGCACGCGTTGGTCCCCAACTCGGCCCGTTACATTCGTCGCACTCCGCTCCGCCGGAGTCGCAACTGGTGCAATCTCCGCGCATAGCGCAAGGGCGATAGTAGAAGATCGACTGCATCAGCCCGCAACCGGAACCCGCAGTCAACATGCCGCCCAATAGACCGAAGAGCAATATCCGTTTCACGATCGTAGTTTCCTCCTGCTGGAGTCGGAAGGACTTTCAACAAGAGTTATCGACCGCGCAATCGACAGAATCGAGAAAATCGTTGGAATCGTCGGGACTATAATAGGCTCGGCAGATTTCCCAGGCTGCCTATACTGCCATTCGTCGATCGAAGAGTCCCAATCGGGCCACAATCCGTAGGTTATGCTTCAGCCTAGCGCGGCGTAGCCGCAACCAATTGTGGTCTTAGGTCTTAGGTCTTGGGTCTTAGCCCGAAGACCCAAGACCTAAGACCCAAGACCGTCAAAGATTGAGGACGATTTCTCAATCCCAAAAACTAATGGCATAACATATTGACCGGCAACGGTTTTGTTGTGCTAAAGCATAACCTACGACTGGCTTGTCATTCCACGCCGTCGAAGAGGCCGAAGCGGCCGGCGAATTGGGCGGACAGCTCGTCGAGGACTTGTTCCGCGTCGGGACCGGTGGCCTCAAATTCGAGCTCCGTCCCTTGGGTAACGCCCATCGACAGCAATTGCAGGATGTCGCCGGCGTCGACCATCCGCTCGGGCGTGCGGATCTGCACCTTCGACTGCGAGCGGCGCACGGTCTGCGCTACCGCCAGACTCGGCCGGGCGTGCAGGCCCGCCGGATTCAGCACGGTGATCTTTCGCGTGGCGTGGTTGTTCACCATTTCTTCCACCGCCAAACCAGACGGACGACGAAGATCGAAACAAACATAGTCACCACCACCAGCCAGAACGCCCATTCCGTGTCCCGGCCGGGGAAATTCACGTTCATCGAGAAGAAGCTCACTACCAACGTCGGTATCATGATGGCGATGGTGATGATCGTCAAGGTCTTGATCAGCCAGTTCAAGTTGTTGCTGACGATCGACACCCGGGCGTCCATCATGCTGGCGAGAATGTTCGAGTAGGTCGCCGCCTGCTCGTAGCACTGCTGGTTCTCGATAATCATGTCGTCGACGAACTCGACGCTTTCGGTGGTAAGCCCCAGTTTCACCGCCGAATTTTTCAGCCGCTCGATGAGCTTGCCGTTCGAGCCGATGCCGTTCAGATAATAGACCAGGCTTTTTTCCAGGCTGAAGAGGTTCAGCAGGTACTTGTTTTCCATCGAGGCGTTGATTTGCTCTTCCAGGGCGTCGGAGACGGCGTTGATTACCCGCAGGTGCTCGATGAAATGGGCGATGGAGCTGAAGAGGATTTTCAGGGCCACTTCCTGCAGCGAGGTAATGCGGCTGAACTGCTTCCCCTGGAACAAGGGCACGTCCTCCGAGAGCACGACCACCAGCCGATCGGCGAACAGAAACAGGCCGACCGAGGCGATCTTGAAGACGAACGTCTTCTCGTTCGAGTAGTTCCGCGGCCGCTTGAAGATGATGGCCGTGTGGTCCGGCTCGAATTCGAGCCGGGCCAACTCGTCCGGGTCCAGCGCCGAGGCCAGCGTGTGTTCGTCGAGCTTGAGCGTCCCGACCAGGAACTTCCGCTCGGCTTCGTCGGGATTGACGTAGACGTGGATGTGGCCCTCGTCGCCGTTGGGCACGACCTTCCCGCCGGACAGTTCCATTCGTCGCAACATGCCGCCGCTCCAAGGATTGCAAATGCCATTCCCGACTTTACATAACATTACCACCCGAAAGACAGGCGTACAAGCGGATACAGCGCGGGATATTACCGCTTTCGCCCCCTTCCGTCCGGGACTACAATGACGGGTTTGTCCTCTACGCCGGGAACTATTGGGGTGCCGTCATGGTGAATCCGCTGGTCATACCGGAATTGCGGGAATTGCTGCTCGAAAAGGACGACTCGACGCTCTCCGAGGTCATGGAAGAGATGCATCCGGCGAGCATCGCCGAGTTCAGCGAGGGCCTCTCGGTCGAGGAAACCTGGCAGTTGCTCGACCATGCGCCCATCGTCCGCCAGGCCGAGATATTCGAGTTCTTCTCGCTGGACAAACAGGTCGAGATGGTCAGCGGCATCGGCCGCGAGCGGATGTCGCGGCTGCTGGAGGTGATGTCGCCCGACGATCGCGTCGACCTGCTCAAACGGCTCGACCCGGAAATCGTCGAGAGCCTGGTGCCGTTGGTCACCAAGGCCGAGCGGCAGGACATTCGCCTCTTGCTCTCCTATCCCGAGGGAAGCGCGGGCTCGGTGATGACCACCGAGTACGCCACGGTCCCGCCCGACGCGACCGCCGAGCAGGCGGTGACGTTGATCCGGCAGCAGGCCCCCTCGCGGGAGACGATCTATGCGATCTACGTCCTCGACGAGACGCGGCACTTGATCGGTTTTCTCTCGTTGCGCGATTTGATCATCGCCCGCTCCTCGGCTTTGGTCAGCGACATCATGACCCGCGACGTGGTTTCGGTCCGCGTCGATCAGGACCGCGAGGAGGCCGCGCAGGAGTTGGCCCAATACGATTTCCTCGCCATTCCCGTGGTCGACGATCAGAACCGGCTGGTGGGCATCATCACCCACGACGACGTGATCGACGTGATGCAAGAGGAGGCCACGGAAGACGCCTTGCACATGGGCGGCATGGGCAGCTTCGAGGAAAACTATCTCGAAGCCCCCTTCACCACCGTCTGGCTCCGCCGGGCGGGATGGCTGTCGGCCCTGTTCATCGCCGAACTCTTCACTTTCACGGCGATGGGTTCTAATGAAAGCGCCATCCACTCGATCATCGCCCTGAGCCTGTTCGTCCCGCTATGCATATCGACGGGCGGAAACTCCGGATCGCAAGCCGCGACGCTCATCATCCGGGCCATGGCTCTGGGAAACGTGAGTGTTCGCGATTTTTGGCGCGTTCTGCGGCACGAAATCACCATGGGATTGGCGCTCGGCGTCACGCTGGGAATTATCGCTTTTGGCCGCGCCGCGCTGACTCCCGCCTCCTGGCTCGGCAATGCCGACCGGTGGATGTTGGCCCTGGTGGTCGCGCAGACAGTGGCCGCGATCTGTCTCTGGGGTACGCTCGTCGGTTCTCTGCTGCCTCTGGCGTTCAAGCGGATCGGCGTCGATCCGGCCTACGCCTCCAGCCCCTTCGTTGCCACCTTCGTCGACGTGACCGGCATCGTCATCTACTTCAACATCGCCAGTGTCTTTCTGAAGGTGTGATCCGAGCGCGGATTTGCGCCGCCTACTTACGCTCGGCTCTTTTCTCTTTCCCCGTGACCTCGACCAACCGCCGGGAAAGGGCCTCCAAGCGATCCAACTCCCTTTGCCGCTCCTCTTCGGTCCCCTTGAAATCGGGCGAAGAGGTCCGCCGCCGGGCCTCGAAAATCCGCGCCCCAAGCTGCGAGACCGACGACTTCGGCGACTCCAGTTTGTCGATGTGCGACCGCTCGGCGGCCGAGAGCATCTCCCGATACAGTTCCAGATCGCCCCGGCGGACCACGAGGATTTTCAGCTTCTCGACCAACGGCCCGATGCGCGCCGCGTCCCAGGTCCCCTTTTCGTCCAGGTCGGACTCCAATTCCCGAAACGCCATGTTGCAGCCCCCGATCCGCGCGTCCAACTCGTCGGCGTTCACCCGCATCGGGGCGACCGGCTTCATCCCCTCGCCCTTTGGGAGAGGGGCCGGGGGTGAGGGCTTCCGAATACTCCCCTCTCCCTTTGGGAGAGGGGCCGGGGGTGAGGGCGGTTTGTGGTTCCCGGCCCCGTATAGGTCCGTCGCGCCGGACTTGGACGGCGGAGCGGTCGCCGGCGCCGCGGGCTTCACGGGCTCGGGCTTCACCACCACCGGCGGCTTGCTCTGTTCTGCCGATCCAGCACTGTTTAGCCCGGTCACTTGTGACCGGGGTTTTGAGAGCGGAGCCGGGGCTGGTTTCTCTGCCGGTCGCTTGTGCTCTTCCGCCTTGGCAGCAGGAGGAATGGGACTGATGGGAGCAACGGGAGTAATGTGTGTTGGCTTCACCGGCGCCGGCTTTTCCATTTCTTTCCTCCCCTCGCCCTTTGGGAGAGGGGTCGGGGGTGAGGGCCTCAGCGGCGCCGGCTTTACTTCCCTCGCCGGTTTCTCGGCAATCGCCTCGGGCGGCTTAACTTCAGCTTTGCGAATCTCCGCTTCGAGCCAAGCGATCAGTTCCGCTTGCCGCTCGAAATCACCGCCCGCCGCTTTCCAACTCCGATACTTCTCCGCCCACGCCTCGGTGTGCCGTTTGGCCTCGCCGGGTTGACGGCCGAACGCCTCGGCAATCCGCTTTCGATAGCGATCGGCCAGCCGATCGACGGCCTCCCGTTCGAGCGAATCGGTCGCCTCAATCGCTTCCCGTAGCGTCTGCCAGGTGATCAGTTTTCGATGCAACAGTTCGCGGACTTGTGCCTGCTTGCGTGCGGACTGTTCGGGGAGTCAGCGCGATTTTCGCCGCGCGATCGGCCCGGGCTTCCAACCGCCGCAGCCAATCTTGCTGCCGCTCAAAATCCATCTTCTTCAGCCGTTCGAGGATCGATCCGGCGTCGGCCCCCGTCGGACTTTTCTCCTGTGCAACGGCGGGCAAGCCCAAACCCGCCGCGGCCAGCGAAAGGGCGAACAGGGGAATTGCTATGCTTTTCATGGTCATTTATTTTGTCCGCACTTCTCACCACTCAAACACTAGCCCGAAGCGCAAGCGAGGGCGGCACAACAGCTTCGCCTCAGTTGCGCTGCCCTCGCTTGCGCTTCGGGCTAGTGAGGCTCTCTGGATGATTCCGGATATTTCCACCCCTCAACAGTAGGATTCAGGGGGGCGAAGTCAACTGCCGTCTGCCAGATTGGCAGGCCGATTCGCGGTTTTTTTGGCCTTTTCGCCCCGCTTGGCGGACGGCCCTCGTGCGGCGGCCGAGCCGCAATCGCCTAACTCTTTCCGCACGCCGGGGTTAAGCCGCGCCGGGCGGTTTTGGCGCGCCGATTGCTTCCGCAGATGCCCCAGTATCGGCTGCGCGCCGCTTTGGCAGATCGATGGTGACCGTTTACAGGGAGTCCGTCATTCTGAGCGTAGCGAAGAATCTCGGCTGAGCCGGGATCCACAAGAGATTCTTCGCTACGCTCAGAATGACAGTGAATTCCGACCAGTGGGCGTTTACGATCGAGGCATAAACCTTCGAGTAGTTTTTGGAGAGACACTAGAATGGCAAAAAAGAAAGATTCTTCCGATCCCAGCAAAATCAAGCTTCAGCCGCTGGGCGACCGCGTGGTCGTCGAGCGGGACGAGTCGGAAACCGTCACCGCCGGCGGCATCGTCCTGCCCGACACGGCCAAGGACAAGCCTACCCGCGGCAAAGTGGTCAGCATCGGCGACGGCCGCCTGCTGGACAACGGCACGCGGAACCCTCTGCAAGTGAAGGTCGGCGACCGCGTCCTGTTCACCTCTTACGCCGGCGACAACTTCAAGCTCGGCACCCGCGAACTGCTGCTGCTGAGCGAAAGCGACATTCTGGCCGTTATCGAGTAAGCGACGTGGGTCTTGGGTCTTAGGGCTTGGGGCTTAGGTCTTAGGGTTTCAGGTTTGATTCTACTGCACCGAAACCCGAAACCCAAGACCCAAGACCCGAAACCCAAGACCCAAGACCTAAGACCCAAGACCCAACTCCCGAATCCCCAAAACATCACCATAAACTTTAGGAGTAATCCCCCATGTCCAAAATGATTGCATTCGACCAGGAAGCCCGCGACGCGCTGAAGCGCGGCGTTTCCAAGTTGGCCCAGGCCGTCCGCGTTACGCTCGGACCGCGCGGCCGCAACGTGATTCTGCAGAAGAGCTTCGGCTCGCCGACCGTCACCAAGGACGGCGTCACCGTGGCCAAGGAGATCGACCTCGAGGACGTCTACGAGAACATGGGCGCCCGGATGGTCCGCGAAGTCGCCAGCAAGACCAGCGACGTCGCCGGCGACGGCACCACCACGGCCACCATCATGGCCGAGGCCATCTTCAACGAAGGGCTCCGCGCCGTCGTCGCCGGGGTCAATCCGATCCAACTCAAGACCGGCATCGATCGGGCCGTGGCCGACATCACCGACAAGCTCAAGAGCATGTCCATCTCGGTCAAGAATAAGAAGGAAGAGATCGCCCAGGTCGGCACCGTCGCCTCGAACAACGACGCCGAGATCGGCCGCCTGCTGGCCGACGCCATGGAAAAGGTCGGCAAGGACGGCGTGATCACCGTCGACGAGGGCAAGAGCCTGGCCACCGAGGTCGAGTGGGTCGAGGGCATGCAGTTCGATCGCGGCTACCTCTCGCCCTACTTCGTCACCGACCCGCAAAAAATGGAGTGCGTCATCGAGGACGCCTACATCCTCATCCACGAGAAGAAAATCTCCACCGTCAAGGACATGGTCCCGCTGCTGGAGAAGGTCGTGAACTCGGGCAAGCCGCTGCTGATCGTCGCCGAGGACATCGACGGCGAGGCCCTGGCCACGCTGGTCATCAACCGGCTCCGCGGCACGCTGAAGGTAGCCGCCGTCAAGGCCCCCGGCTACGGCGACCGCCGCAAGGCCATGCTCGAAGACATCGGCATCCTCACCAACGGCCAGCCGCTGTTCGAGAGCCTCGGCAAGAAGCTCGAGAACATGACCCTCGCCGAGCTGGGCCGGGCCAAGAAGATCGTCATCGACAAGGACAACACCACGATCATCGAGGGCGCCGGCAAGTCGGCCGAGATCAAGGGCCGCATCGAGCAGCTCCGCCGCGAGATCGAAAACACCACCAGCGACTACGACCGCGAGAAGCTCGAAGAGCGGCTGGCGAAGCTGGCCGGCGGCGTGGCCAAGATCAACGTCGGCGCCGCCACCGAGAGCGAGATGAAGGAGCGGAAGGCCCGCGTCGAGGACGCCCTGCACGCCACCCGCGCGGCCGTCGAGGAAGGCATTCTGCCCGGCGGCGGCGTGGCCCTGTTGCGGGCGTCGGCCGCGGTCAAGCCCGAAGGGCTCAACCAGGACGAGGAGGTGGGCTACAAGATCGTGTTGCGGGCCTGCCGCGCCCCGCTCACGCAGATCGCCGCCAACGCCGGCCAGGACGGCGGCATCGTCTGCGAGAAGGTCGTCGAAGGCAAGGGCGCCTTCGGCTACAACGCCGCTGACCGACAAGTACGAGGACCTGGTCAAGGCGGGCGTGATCGACCCGACCAAGGTCACCCGCACCGCGCTGCAGAACGCCGCGTCGGTCGCCACGTTGCTGCTGACCAGCGACGCGCTGGTCGCCGACAAGCCCAAGAAGGACAAGGCCCCCGCCATGCCCGGCGGCGGCGAAGAGGATATGTATTGATGAGGGATTAGGGATTAGGGATTGGGGATTAGTGTCCCTGATCTCCCCTCTCCTTTTGGGAGAGGGGCCGGGGGTGAGGGCGGCGAACTTACTCCCCTCTCCTTTTGGGAGAGGGGCCGGGGGTGAGGGCGGTGCGCGTTCTCGCCTCGTGCGACAAACCCGCTCCCGAAAACCAAACGCCGCTACCGAACGGTTGCGGCCCGCGACAACCGCCGCAGCGTTGGGGAGTTAAAAACAACCGGCCCGGCAGCCCCCGGCCGCCCCGGAAGATTAAATCACCATTGACCAGCACCCTGAAACGCCCGAGGCTTCGGTCTCCGGGCGTTTTTTCGCTTCGGCGGCTGCACTGTATTCCACCGGGGTAAATGGTGATACAATAGAGGCCGGCGATGAACGGTTTACGGCGAGTCCGCCGCCATATCGGGGAAGCAGGATGAACATCAGATTCTACCGCGATCCCGACACGGGTGAGCCGCACATTTTCAATCACGGCATTTCGGAAGCGGAGGTTGCCAGTGTGCTTCGTCGTCCCGGCGAGGATTTGCCGGGAGCCGACGGCGCCCGCATGGCCCTGGGACAGACCGCCGCAGGCAGGTATCTTCGAGTGATATATGTTTCCGATCCCGAACCAGACAGCGTGTTCGTTGTGACGGCGTATGAGTTGCGGGGAAAAGCGCTAACCGCATACCGCCGCCGTCGACGCAGGAGAAGCCGATGAATGAAACAAAGTTTCCGCCCGGCTGGGACGCGGAGCGCGTGCGGCGGCTGATCGCCCATTACGACGCCCTCGACGAAGAGCATCAAGTCGCCGAGGACGAAGCCGCCCAAGAGCAGCCGAACCAAACGACGGTGGTGGTGCCGGTCGATTTGATGCCGGCCATCCGCGAGATGTTGGCGCATCGCCCCGAACCTGAACGTAAAGCCATCGCGAATTGAGTCCGCTCCCGAAAACCAAACGCCGCGACTGACCGGTTGCGGCCCGCGACAACCGCCGCAGCGTTGCGGCGATAACATAACCGGGGCGGCAGCCCCCTGCCGCTCCGGCAGATTACATCATCATTGACCAGCACCCTGAAACGCCCGAGACCGATGGTCTCTGGGCGTTTTTTGCCGTAATATGACACAACTACAGTCTTCGTCTTTCCATATGTGCCTTTTTTCGCAAAGGAAGTTGATTATGTCACAGAAGAACGTTAGAAAAGTTGTCAGAGATGCCAAAACAGGAGAATTTGTAAAGAGGTCCGAAGCCAAACGGAGACCCAGCACAACGGTCACAGAGACCATAAAGAGAAGCAACAAAAAGTGACCGTCCAAACAGATAATTGAATGAATTTACCCCGAATAACCTCAATACCAGTTATTACAGTTGGTGTTATGAGGGAAAACTGAATTCCAAAGAGCTTGCAACTCCAGACCACCGTCACTATCAATGTTGTCGTCTCGATTAGAACCAGTCTTTCAACACTCTATCGAGGATTGGAGGATGGTATGGTGACGATCATCAATTCGATCTGCGTGATGGCCGGAGTGCGCGCTGTGGAGGTTCTGGTGACTGGTTCCACCTCGCGAGAGGCGAGCGTTGGTTGTGGCGGCTGATCTGGTTGCAAAGACGCGCCGCAAGGGAGGTTCGATTCCTCCCCTCCATGCTATCTGTGGCATCCATAACTCACCAGACTTAAGAGCTTTTGCCCTGGTTGTTGGTATAGTGGCTATGACTTTTCCAGCTCGCAGATATGTCTTTCAATAAAACAGAGGCCCAGATGTTTGATCTATCATGCTTACCGTCCGAGGAAACAGAAACTATAGAATATAAATCTAGTCGCACATCACCGAAGGATCTTGCGGTCAAAATCGGACGTGCAGTCTCGGGGTTCGCGAATTCAGGTGGTGGTATCTTCGTTGCCGGGGTAGACGAGAAGACGGCGAGCGCGGACGGCGGTTTAGATATTGATAACTACAAAGGCCGGCAAAGCCTCGCCGAGTGGATCGACCAGGCAGTCTGCGAAGTGAAGCCAACACCGAAGTATCATGTAGAGCTTGTTCGTTGTTCGGGCGATAAAGGAACGATCGATAATGGCAAGGCCGTTGTTGTACTCTATATAGAAGAAAGTGAATATCCGCCACACATGGCACCAGATCACCGCTACTATATCCGAGCAGGTCGAAATACGGTTTCCGCAACCCATTTTATTGTCGAGTCGCTCGTCGCAAAGCGCCATCAAATGAAGCCCCGACTTACGCATCTCGTCCGATCGAAGCCGGATGACGATGAAGCTGTACAAATTGGTTCTGATCGCCTTGACGGATGCACCCGCCATTGATGTTGAAGTGACAATGGAACCACTACCTGGTCTTTATAAAGACGGGTGTAGAGAATTTCCTGTTCAAATCGGCGTAATCGACAGGAACGCACCATTCTTCTTCGATGTGTCCACACGCGAAAATGACCGGCGAAATAGTGAAGCCGAATTTGCTCTTAGGGTTGTTTACCATGACCTAGGGAGCAGGCTTTACAAATACGAGAAGTCGATCAACCTCTTTCGATCGCTTCCTTCCCTAAGGTTTTTCCGAAATGATTTTCGTGATATTGTCAGATCTCTTGACGAAATAAAGGAAGTCATTGCTCCACTTTTTCCTAGAGGACCATCATAAGAAGCCGGATATTACGGCTATATTAGCGGTCGGCCTGATATTTGAGGTAGGGCGTCACTAACCAGGCCCCCTCGCGGCACTTGCCGTGCGAGCGGTATTCGGCCCGGCGTTCAGGCCGAGTGGTAGGGGTTGTGTAATTCATTCCGCCCTCCCCCCCGATCCCGCTCGCAAAGGTCGCGGGGAGGAAGTTATCGCGCCCGCTCGACGGGCGTCCTGTCGACGGTGCTGACGAGTCGCGATCGTGTGGAGTCATTATCCCGAAGGGATCGAACAGGAAAGCCCGGGGTTGACGCCTGGCGTTTACCCCGGGAAAATGCAGGGCAAAACGATTTCTTACGCCGTAGGCGTTGCGGAGCGGCGGCCGGTCCCGCAACCCTTTCAGGGTTGAACTTATCGTTCGTGCGCCACAATCCCGGGGTAGACGCCAAGCGTCAACCCCCGGCTGACATATTTCCAACCCGTTGGGTTATTGGACGACGACGGTGCATGTGGGAACGCAAAACATAGATAATGAGGTGTCGCATGGGAGCGAAAACATGGATGCTTAGTTATGCGGACGGCAATCCGCGCGACCTGCTCAGAGCGCATGCGGAGTTCGATCGCGACGCGACGTTGAAGCTGGCCGTCCGGTTATTCCCGCGAGACAGACTGACGCCGCTCGATGATGTTGACTTGATGTACACCTCACCTCCCGACGACGAGTTATGCATAGCTTGTTTTCCCGGTCTATCCGTTGTCGCTGCCAAGGAGTTCGGCATCGACAACCCGTCGAAGCTTCCATCGAACTTCTTGACCCATGTGCCGGCGAAGACTGTGTATTTACACGCTATGCACAGCGTGGTCGATTGGTTCGCATTTGCAGTATGGCATGAAGGCAAGCTTCAGCGGTCGTTGAGTCTGTCGCCTGATAGTGGAATAATTGAAGACATCGGCCAACGAATGTCGTTTGAAATGCCTTATTGGTCGGGAAAACATCCAGCAGTGGATCCCGCCGACGAGGATGAGGGAGATCCTCCATATCCATTTCCATTCCATCCATTGGAACTTGGCGAGGCAGCCTTGGCGGAGTTCTTTGGATTCACTCTGGAAGGCACGTATGATCCATCGCATATACTGCCCGAAACGGTTCCGCTTGCGAGTTTCAAGAGATCATCGAAAAAGTTCAGATTTTGGGGGCGATAACGGGATCTTGTGTTTACCCAGTGCCGTTCACGGCCCTTGTCCGCGGAAGCGGTATTCGGCCCGGGGTTCAGGCCGGGTGGGCGGCGGGTGAGAGGGAGGAAAGTAGTACGGAGTGGAGAACAGTACGGAGTACGGAGTTGAGGAGTACGGAGTGGAGAAGTACGGAGTACGGAGTTATGAGTACGGAGTGGCGGGTAGTGACGCATCGAAACCATACTCCATACCTCGTACACGGTAACTCGTACTCCGTACTCCGTACTTCGTGCTCCGTACTCGTCCTTCCCCATGCTTGCCGCAACCGATCCGGCCTGATACCATAACCCCGTCAATTTCCGTATTCTACTTCGCACTCCGTACTCCGTACTTGGTACTCCGTACTCGTCCTCCCCCATGCTTGCCGCAACCGATCCGGCCTGATACCATAAGCCCCGTCATTTTCCGTTTTCTACTCCGTACTCCGTACTCCGTACTGATTTCCCCCATTTCGCAAAGGAGTCTCCGATGGCGGCCGCGCGCAGCTTCACGGACCTGCTGTTCTGGCAGCGGGCGCGGCAGTGGGGCAAGCGGATATTCGACCTGACCGAGGAAGGCCGGTTCCGCGGCGACAAGAGGCTGACGGCGCAAATCAACGATTCCACGACTCGGTGACGGCCAACGTCGCCGAGGGTTCCCAGGGGGACAGTCCCATTTTCGCGGCATTAAAGCTAATTCGCGGGGTTACGTCCCTCACGCCGCGAAAATTGGGACAGTCCCCTGTGAACGGTTATCCGGAGGAGGAGTAAAGGACGCGGAGCAGGGAAGGAGTACGAAGTACGGAGTACGGAGGACGGAGTGGTAAATGCGGAGTATGGAAAAAAATACGGAGTACGCAGTTGGGTGGAGGCAGGATAGGAGTACGGGATGAAGAGCACGGGGAACAAATCGCACATTCTGCCCGAGCCGTTGCGGCCGCACGGGATGCGAATCTGCCCGAACTGCGGCAAATGGTGGGCGTTGAAATTCGTCTCGACGCGGCGCGACGACCTCGCCGGCCGCATCGACCTGTACCGCTGCAAAAAGTGCGGCCGGGAAACGGTATACGCCGGGCGGCATACGCCTGGCGCCGTATAGCCCGGCGCCGCCGGGGAGGGCGGGGGGCTTCGTATCCGATTCGCTCCACCCTTGTCTGCCCGCGAATAATGGGGAAGTCTGTTGAGCACAACCCTTTTGCAAGGAACCACCAACATGGAGAATCGACCTGCCAAACCGAACAACATGCCCTGGCTTACGCCCTGCCTGACGGTGAAAGACGCCGACGCGGCGGCGGAGTTTTATGAAAAGGCGTTTGGCTTCAAGAAACGTTTTTCGATGCCCGGCCCCGACGGCCGCATCATGCACGCGGAAATTGCCTGGCACGACGGGCTGTTGATGCTCGGGCCGGAATGTGAAGAGCATGCCTGCAAAGCGCCCGTCACCACGGGCGCGCGGCCTTCGAGTTCGATCTATGTCTATTGCGAGGACGTGGACGCGCTGTTCAAGCGGGCCACGGCGGCGGGCGCCGCCGTCGAATCGCCCCCGGAGGACATGTTCTGGGGCGACCGCTCGTGTACGCTGGTCGACAGGGACGGCTATCGGTGGTCCTTCGCCACGAATATCGCCGATTTCGATCCCGCGAAGGCGCCGCAGTGCGAGGCAGCGGCGACATAGGACGTATTGGGAAATGCCCCGGACCGTATTTTGCCCCGGGTGAATCCACCCGGGGCAAGCGGTTTGGGCCTGTCAAAGAACAGTTGACCACGTGCCGCCGGCGTGGTCGCCTGTCCTCTTCTCTTGCCAAAAGCGCTCATTT
Organism: uncultured Planctomycetota bacterium; assembly: GCA_963733145.1. Lineage (GTDB taxonomy): Bacteria > Planctomycetota > Planctomycetia > Pirellulales > Thermoguttaceae > JAHIKV01. Next base: position 279,068 of record CAVTCJ010000002.1, read on the forward strand.
CTGGTAGCTTGACTACTATATTGACGTTTCTTGCTCCATACTTCATCCTGCCGAGGAGCATCGTTCGCTCGCCGCGTGGAGTTTTCGGAGCTTCTCTGCAAGCAGTCAGTCACACCGGGGGAAATGGGGATCCAGAAGGAGCACAACCATGTCATCGAGTATGAACCGCCGTACGCTGTTGAAGGACTCGTTGACCGCCACCGCCGCCGGGGCACTGGCCTGGCACGGGGCCGGCGAGAAGCTCTTTGCCGCGGAGCGGCCGGCGCAGCCCGCCGCCGACTCCGCTCCGGCCGACGGGATGCCGATGGGCCAGATCGGCAAGGTGAAGATCAGTCGGATGCTGCTGGGGGGCAACCTGCTGACCCACTACACGCACAGCCGCGATCTCCGCTACGTCTACAATCTGACCGCCCATTACAACACCGACGAAAAGATCATGGAGACGCTGGCGTTGGCCGAGCAGCACGGGGTCAACACGCTTTCGATGCACAACCCGCCGCATCCGATGAGCGTGCTGAAGAAGTACCGCAAACAGGGCGGCAAGATTCAGTGGATCATCTGCCCCACTGCGCACGTCGAGGAGCAGATGGACGCATACGAGATGCAGGTCAAGGAGTTGATCGACGAAGGCTGCGAGGCGATCTACCTGTGGGGCGTCAATGCCGATCCGCTGGTCTCGCAACACCGCATCGACCTGGTCGCCAAGGCGGTCGAGGTGCCGAAGAAATACGGCGTTCCCTCGGGCGTGGGCTGCCACGACCTGCGGGTGATCGTCGAGTGCGAGAAGAACAAGGTGCCGGCCGATTTCTACATCAAGACCTTCCATCATCACGAGTATCCGACCGGGCCCAAGCCGGACCAACTCAAGCGACCGTATTCCGAGATTCCCGGCTACTGGTGCCAGGACCCGCAGGCCACGATCGACGTGATGAAGAAGGTCGAAAAGCCGTGGATCGCGTTCAAGGTGATGGCCGCCGGGGCGATTCCGCCGAAGAGCGCCTTCCCCTACTCGTTCAACAACGGGGCCGACCACATTCTGTCGGGCATGTTCGACTTTGAAATTGCCAAAGACGTGGAGATTGTCAAGAAGGCCATCGCCGGCGCCGCAAACCGCCCCCGGCCGTGGCGGAGCTAAATAGCCATTCGCGATTCCGGGAGCAGATCCGTTTAGCCCCAGCGTCCACGCCGGGTGCATGACCGGGCGGGAAAATAGCCCTTTCCTCCCGGCGTGGACGCCGGGGCTAAACAGATTTTTTCTCCCAAGATCGTACAAGTCCGAGGAGTTTCACCCATGACAGTCAAGTTCCTATGTGCGGCGTTTGCGGCCTGGATGGCGATTGTAAATGTGTCCGTCGGGGCCGCGGAACAAAAGGACTATCCATTCTTTCCCTTCTGCATCGACTGGCACGACGCGAAAAAGCGGACGTTCGACCAGCAGGCCGAAATGCTCAAGTCGCTGGGCTACGACGGCGTCGGCCATATCTGGCTCGACAAAGTCGCCGAACGGATCAAGTCGCTCGACGCGGTCGGGCTGAAGCTGTATCAGATTTCGATGCAGGTGAACGTCGCGCCGGGCAAGCAGGCGTACGACCCGCGGTTCAAGGATGTTTTGGCCCTGGTCAAGGGCAGACACGTGCAGTTCGACCTGCTGGTCGAAGGCGCGAAACCGTCCGATCCGTCGTTCGATCCGCGCGCGGTCGGCATCTTGCGAGAGATGTCGGACCTGGCGCGGGACTCCGGCTCACAGTTGCTGCTCTATCCGCACCAAAAAAACTGGATCGAACGCATCCAGGACGCCGTCCGCGTCGCGGACAAGGTCGATCGTCCCAACGTCGGCGTAATGTTCAATCTCTGCCATTGGCTCCGCGTGGACAAGCAGCGCGACTACAAGCCGCTGCTGAAGCAGGCGATGCCCCGGCTGTGGGCCGTCTCCATCAACGGCGCCGACGAGTTCGACGATCAACCGAACTGGAACAAGTACATCCAGCCGCTGGGCCAGGGCACCTTCGACGTCGGCGCCTTCTTGAAAACCCTCAAGGAGTTGGGCTACAAGGGTCCGATCGGGCTGCAATGCTACGGCATCGGCGGCGACGCCCGGGTGCATCTCGAACGTTCATCGGGCTGCAATGCTACGGCATCGGCGGCGACGCCCGGGTACACCTCGAACGTTCGATGAAGGCCTGGAAGAAGTTGAGCAGAATCTGGAGGGAAGGGCGATAGTGTTGGCACCGAGTAGTCAGGTTTTCAGCAGCTTCCGCCGGATCGCGGCCAGGGTTCGCAGGGCGGGCTTGGCCTGACGCCGTTCGTCGAACAGGCCGCCGTGCGGAAAATCGTGCGGCCGGGCGTCGAGCAATTGGTTCCACAGCACGCCGCGGACCGTCGGCCGGGCCAAGGCAAAGGGAATCAGCCGCGCCGCGAGCGCCTGCTGAGCGGCGGGCGTCCACACGCCCGGCGGCAACGGCGGCTTGCGGACGGCCAGCGGATCTTCGTGATACGCGCTGGGGGCGGAGAGCGAAAGCCACAGCGGCAGCCCCAGCATGGCCCAGGCGTCCAATTGCCGCCCGATCTCCAATATATTCCGGTTCATCGTCCCCCCGGGAAAGTAGCCGAGGTTCATTTCCATCATTATTCCCGACAGCCCGATGTCGGCGCGGATCAGCGCGTCGGCGAAATGAAATGGGGGGAAGTCCACGTGCCGCTCGCGCATGAACGCGGCCCAGGGCTGGTCGAATGAGACCAGCACCGGCGTAGCGGGGTCCAGCTCGCGGGTCAATTCGACGGTCCGGGCGACCAGCCGCAGCCGCTGCTGCTCGGACATGGAGAGCACGTCCGACGTGACCCGCCCGGCGCAGATCCAATAATCGACCTGCCCGCGGTAACGGTTCACCGTGGCGCGGACCAGCGCCGAGACGAAGTCCGCCACGTTCTCAAAGTCGTCCTCGAAGAGGTAGAGCCAGTCGGGCAGATCGCGGTGGTCCAGCAGCAATAGCGGCCCGGCGAAGACCTTCAGCCCGTGCGCGCGGCACCATTCGATCTGCCGGTCGTTGGTGGTCCAGAAGAAATTCCCCTCGGTCGATTCGGTTTCGCGCCAGCAGATGGGCACCGAGGCGGCGTTAAACGTGATGAGGAACTGCCGCGAGGTGTAGTCGTCCAGCAGATCGTTGCCCAACTCCGCACCCAGCAAACCGGCCGGCATCGGTCTGCTGCGGCGGCGGGCGGCAAACGCCTGCTCGGTATAGGCGGCGGCCAGCAGATTCGCGGCGTCCAGGGCCAGCCGGAGCGACTCGTCGGCAAACCGGGCGGCCAACGGCGGATTGTCCTGCTCGACGGCGGCGTGCGAAAACTGCTCGGTCGCTGTCGCCAGCTTGGTCTTGACCCCCTTAGGCGGCGAAAGCCCGATCACCAGCCATTCGGAAAGCTGATTGCGGACCTGGACTATCGTTCCGCGCAAGTTCCAGCGGCAGCAGATACGGCTCGTCGCGCTCGATGAGGCTTCCGCTCGAGAGGGTCAATTCCCCATGCCCCTCGACCGGCCAAGGGGCTTGCAGATTGGCGGAGTCGGAGACCGAGCGTTGCAGGAGCAGCAAATCCCCCTCGACGGCAGTACGCACCGGCCAACTCGTCCGGTCGATGCCCGACAGATAGGCCCTCCGGGCCAGGTGCTCCGTGTTGCGTTCGGCCGGAAAAACACGGAAACGCATCATGCCCATCGGGTCGGCATCCTCAAACAATTACTGCACATGTTTACGCTGTCAGTCTACCCGCCCCGCCCCAGTCGGGCAAGCGGAGAACGGCCGCTAGTAGTGGGTTAGTTTGAATTTGCGATTCTCGGTACTGCCTGAACAGCGCGTTGCTGGCTTTGCACCATTTTCTATAATACATGGATGCTAGAGTTCTGCATCATTTTCGTGGTCGTCTCGCTGGCGTTGTTCGGCTTGCGGTGGCTTTTACTTGGGGGCAAAGATGATGGGCCGGGGCCCTGGACACCGTGGGGATAAGCGCCCGGCGTCTAGTCATTCTTCCCCCGAATGGATAAATTAGTGGTTAGTGGCTAGGGCTCTGTCCATCTTGACTTTCCCAGTTGGGTGCCACTGCTGGCTTGTCCAGCAGTGCCGGAAACACGGGTGGACAAGCCACCCGTGGCACCCGTAAACTCGATTTGGACAGGGCACTAGGGCTTTGTTGGGGCGGCAGTTGCAATGCCACTCCAACTTCCCGTGATTTCCCCCGGCGCGGCCGCGAAACCGCAAGCGGTCCGCTACGCTCTTCACTCGCCAGAAACCATTCACAACCGACCACAAACCACAACCAACCAATGTCCACTGTAATCCGCGAAACAACGTTGCCCGGCCTGCCGGTTTCCAAGGGAAAAGTCCGCGACATCTACGACCTGGGTGAGCACCTGCTGCTGGTCAGCACCGATCGGATCAGCGCGTTCGACTGGGTCCTGCCGACGGGCGTGCCCGACAAAGGGCGCGTGCTGACCCAAATCGCCGCCTTTTGGTTCCGGCTGCTCGACGAGCCGAACCATCTGATCTCGACCGACGTGGCCGCGATGGGCCTCCCGCCGGGCACGGACCTCGGGCTGTTCGCCGGCCGCTCCACCCTCTGCCGAAAGACCGAGGTCGTGCCCATCGAGTGCGTCGTCCGCGGCTATCTGGCCGGATCGGGTTGGAAGGAGTATCAGCGGAACGGCACCGTTTGCGGGATCGAATTGCCCGCCAGCCTGACGGAGTGCGCCCAATTGCCGGAGCCGATCTTCACGCCCGCCACGAAGGCCGCCTCGGGCCACGATGAGAACATTCCGTTCGAGCGGATGGCGGAGCTTGTCGGCCGCGAGTTGTCCGAGGAGTTGCGCCGCCGCAGCCTGCGGATCTACCGCCGCGGAGCGGAACACGCCCGGGCTCGGGGGATCATCGTTGCCGACACGAAGTTCGAGTTCGGCCGGATCGGCGACGAGTTGCTGCTGATCGACGAGGTGCTCACGCCGGACAGTTCCCGTTTCTGGCCGGCCGACCGTTATGCCCCCGGCCGCGGGCAGCCTTCGTTCGACAAACAGTTTGTCCGCGACTGGCTCTCGTCCACCGATTGGGACAAGAACAGTCCGCCGCCGGCGTTGCCCGACGAGGTGGTGGCGAAGACGCGGGAGAAATACATCGAGGCCTTCGAGCGGCTGACCGATCGCCGCTTCGACGGCGGATGATATTTCCGCCGCGGCCGCGAGGTCCGGGGTCAGAACGCTCTTAGTCATTAGGAAAACTGGCCTATTGACTAAGAGCGCTCTGACCCCATTTTTTCCGCTGACAACCGCTGTCAACGAGTCTGGCGAGTGGGCGATGAGGGACTCGAACCCCCGACATCCACGGTGTAAACGTGGCGCTCTAACCAACTGAGCTAATCGCCCGAGAGTGAAACAGGTAGTCGTTCATCCGGTCAATGCGGCCGTCCAGAAACAACTTTGGTGTTTTCGCTGGCGTTCCGCCCTCACTCCCGGCCCCTCTCCCAAAGGGGAGAGGGGAGTTATTTCGGGACGGCCGCTATCGGCGGCCCGATCAGTTCTGGCTCGAACGCCGCGACGTGCCGTTGCCTGGGAGGAAGGTCGTGGGCGGACGGTTCGTAAGCGGTTCGGGCCGGAGCGGGGGAGGCGCCCCGGGCGGCAGCCCGGCGCGGCCGACCCGCTCTCGCCGTAATCCGGATAATCCAGAGTATAATCCGCGGGGCCATGTGTGTGCAACGGGCGGTCCGAATTCGGATACCGTTTCCAAACCAGCGGACGTGCGGCTCGGCTGGTTCTCGCGGGACGGGCCCCAGTAGGTCTTCCAGGCATCGAAACTCATCGCCTCCGGCGCAACCTCGGGATCGACGTTCCGCACCATCCAGAACACGTCCACGTCCTGGTAGTAGTCGCCGTCGCCGTTCCAAACCAGCCGTTGCCGGGCCTGATCGAGGTCGCTGATGCCGTCCTGCTCGACTAGCGGCACGCCCGGCGCGGCGATGAAAATGTCGTCGGAGCAGACGAACTGCACCGTCAGTTGATAGGGGTTCGAGGGCGTGCTGTTCAGCCGGCAGAGCCCGCCGCGGACGACGGCCGTCAGCCGCCGCAGTTCGAGCCGGAGGGTTTCGTCGGGCTTGGGGGCCATCTGGCCGCCGCCCGCCGTCAACAGCGTGTCGGTGGTCACCAGCAGGCCGTTGTCCCACAGCAAGTGGACCGGTTGCAGCTCCTCGACGTCGAGGAAGTTGGCCTCGCCGCGGGCGACGGAATCGACCAGTTCGATCGAGGCCAGCGGGGTGGCGGCCGGGGCGCCGTCGACGCTCATGCCCGCATCCGGGGCGGGCCGGGCACGGATAAACGCCACCTCGGGGTGATAGGTCGTCAATTGATCCGAGGCGTTGCGGATGGTCAGCGAGCAGCGTTCGAGCCGCAGCGACTGGCCGCCCCAGGTCTCGATCAGCGACCAGTTGTCGGCCGGCAGGTCGCGGGGCACCTGCAACTCGATGGCCACGTCGGTCATCATCAGGCGGCCGGCGGAGAGGGTCAACATGCTTCGCGGGTATTTGACGGGATTGATTTCGTCGGGGCGGAAGACGATGACCGGTTGGAAGCCCTTGCCCGGCCGGACGGTGACTTGCAGATTGGCGAGTTTCATGGGCCGTTCCTCGCGCGGCCCGTTGAAGCGGAGCTCGATCACGTCGCCGTTTTGGGCCGAGGCGCAGGCCGCGCCGAGGCTGGTGAACTCGTTCGCGCCCGCGGCCGCGTCGCTCACGATCAGCAGGGCGGAGGGCTTCGACGCTGCGGCGGTCGCAGCCCCGGCGCGGGGCGTGGGAGCTTTGGCGGCGGGGCCGGGCGAAAAGGGCGTTGTGCCCTCGTCCAATTCCGGCAGCAACGGGTCGGCAGGCCAGAAGGTGTCCGGCTTCGCGCCCCCGACCTCGATCCGCAAATCGGTCGCGGGCTGAGGCGGCGACTTGGACCCGGGCGCGGCGGACGGCCCTTCCGCCGGCAATTTTTCACCCGACGTGGAACCCGGGGCGTAGGGCTTCCATTCGCTCGGCGAGAAAGTTAGCGTCTTGGTCTCCGAGATATCGGGGAACAAATCGTTTAGCGGGTTGCTTTTGCGTTGGGGCGGCCGCGGCAACGGGGAGCGCGTTCGGCGCCGCCGCCTCGACTCGAGTCCTTTCGCGCCACTTGAGCCGCCGCGGGCGCAGGACCGTTGGGCCGCGACCAGAACCAATCCAGCAGCACAACCACGCAGAGCAACGAGGCCACCGGCACCATCCAGGGCAGATGCCGGCCGAAAAACGAGACCGGCGGCGGCGGCAGGCGGAGTGAGCCAAATCCGGCTCGTGGGACTCATCGGCTGCAGCCCAATCCGGCCGGCCAGCATCAACAAGTCCGACGCCAATTCGCCGGGCGTGGCGTAGCGGCTGGTTCGGATCCTTGGCCATCATCTTTTCCAGCACCTGCCGCGATTCGTCGGGCAACTCGGGCCGAAATTGCCGGATGTCCGGCGGCTGGTCGCCCTGGTGCTGGAGCAATTTCTGCAGGACCGTCCCCTCGGGAAACGGCGGCTGGCCGGAGAGCATGTAAAACAGCGTGCAGCCGAGCGAGTAGATGTCGCTGCGGACGTCGGCGTGGCGGGGGTCGCGGGCCTGCTCGGGCGAAATGTAATCGAACGTGCCCAGCGTCACTCCGCTGGCCGTCAGATCGGCCGCGGCCGGGTCGGCCTGACGCATCCGCGCCAGGCCCATGTCGATCAGCTTCACGCGGCCCTCGGGCGTGACCAGCACGTTCGACGGTTTGATGTCGCGATGGACGACGGTGCGCGAATCGGCGTGGGCCAGCGCCTCGGCAATCTGGAGCGTGTAGCTGATGGCGTCGGCCAGCGGCAGCGGCCCGTTCCGCTCGACCAGCGAACGGACGTTCTCGCCCTCGATGAACTCGGAGACGATGTAGGACAGGTCGCGGTCCTCGCCGACGTAGTAGACCCGGGCGATGTTCTCGTGGTCCAGCCGGGCCGCCGATTGGGCCTCGTTCTGGAAGCGTTGCGAGGCGTCGCGTTCGGCGGCCTGCTCGGGGGGGAGGATTTTTAGGGCCACTGTGCGGTTCAAGCGGGTGTCGATGGCGCGGAAGACGCGGCCCATCCCGCCCCCGCCGACGTACTCGACCAACTCGAAGTGTCCGATCCGGTCGCCCGGCATCACGCGGCCTTCCAGGATGCGGTCGGCCGAGTCGCAGGCCGCGGGGCAGGGGATCGGCACGCGGCTGGTGACGATCGTCGGTTGATCGGCGGACAGATCGGCGGCCGTGCGTCGGGCGGACGACGAACCGGCGGTCTGGCGCTTTTCCGCACCGTCGGGCGGCAGCAGTTGTTCGGTATTGGATGTGGTATCGCTCATCGCTTCTTCGCCGAGAAACCGACGCCGCGTTCCGGCCGCGGCCTTACCGGCAGCTCCCACTCAATTCACTTCCTTGCGGCCCGAGCCGTAACAAGCAACCTAAGACGAATGCCCAATGGAGAAGAGTTTGGGTAATCAACCCCGAGAAATCATTCTATTACCTCGGCGAAGGACAGTCAATTATCTGCGGGATACCCCCATTGGGAAAGAGAAACCCGTAGGACGCATGAAACGCACCTCGTCGAGGCGGCAGTTGTACTGCCTACCCGGGTGGCGGTACAACTGCCACCCCAACATCAAACACCTTGCACGACCGACTGTGGTGCGTTTCACGCACCCTACGAATTGGGGCCATTTGTTGAATGGCCCGCCAAGGGATTCGCAGGGTATGGGACTTCCCTGGTTTCTTACCGTTGATTACGGGTGTATAATGATTTTTGTTCGGCGGCGGAAACGGCTGCCGCGCCATCCTCGAATTCCCCCCTTTCGACGTACACTTCCCAGGAGATGTAACCATGAATCGGCTAAATCGTCGTTTTTTTCTGAAAACCTCCGGCGCGCTGGCGCCGGCGTCGGACTTTCTGTTTTGGGCGGCTCGAACCTTTCGTTCGCCGCCGATGCGGTCAACGACGCCGCCGGGGCCAAGAAGCTCGGCTGGCGGCTCGGCATGCAGGCCTGGACCTTCCACCAGGACACCCTTTTCGAGGCCATCGACAATACCGCCGCCCTGGGCCTCCACTTCATCGAGGGAATCCCCAACCAAAAAATCAGCAAGGAGCATTCGGAGCGTGATCATCAACGACGACTCGCCGGCCGACGTGCGAAAGATGGTCAAAAAGAAGCTGGCCGACTCGGGCGTCAAAATGGTGAGCTACGGCTGTTGCACCCTCTCGAAGGACCCCGCCCAGTGCCGCAAGATGTTCGATTTCGCCAAGGACATGGGCCTGGAAACCCTGGTCTCCGAACCGGACGAAGAGGCGTTCGACACGCTCGACAAACTTTGCGAAGAGTACGCAAATCAACGTCGCCATTCACGACCATGCCAATCCCTCGCCCTATTGGAATCCCGACACCGTGCTGAAGGTCTGCAAGGGCCGCAGCCAGCCGGATCGGGGCCTGCTGCGACACCGGCCACTGGGAGCGTTCGGGACTGAACCCCGTCGAGTGCCTGAAAAAACTCCAAGGCCGGATCATTTCCTTCCATCTGAAGGACCGGAACAAGACGGGCAAGAAAGACACCCACGACGTGCCCTGGGGAACGGGCGTGTGCGACGTGAAGGGGATGCTCGCCGAGGTCCAACGACAGGGGATCAAGCCTTTCTTCGCCATCGAGTACGAATACAACTGGGGTAAGGCCATGCCGGAACTGGCCCAGTGCGTCGAGTTCTTCAACAAGACGGCCAACCAGTTGGCGGCCAAGGGTTGAGGTATTCGATCCGGTTCTGAAACCGGATCAGAGACATCCGAGTGTGAAACAAATTATTCGTTTAGCCCCGGCACTGCGCCGGGTGAATGGCGAGTCAGTTTGCCCATGCGCAGTCACCGGCGCAGCGCCGGGGCTAAACTGTTTTCACCACCGTAATCCCGAACGCCGGAATTGAACAATCCCGTCATTTCCCCAACCGCTCGATCGCCTGGGCAATCAGCTCGCGGCGGGCGTAAATCGGCCGCGGATCCGCGGTGTAAGTCTTCATGTCGATCGTGATCGTCGCCGGCACTTTCAGCAGCGATTCGTACACCTTCAACTGTTCGGGCTTAAGCGACGCCCGGCGCCGGGCGACGCGGTCCCGCAACAGATAGAGATACTCGTAATCCTCGACGCCCTCACGGAGCATCTCCCAGCGGATGCTGGAGATGGGCGGAGCGAAGATCGGACCTTTCGCGCCCGGCTCGAGGGCGGCCGGCGGCGGATAGAGAAATCGGCCGTCGCCGTTGCCGTAATAGCGTTTGTCGGCGGGCCGCGATTCCAGCACGTAGGACATCGTGTCCTCGTAAGGGTTCTGCAGGAAGTCCGCGCGCGAGGTCCAATAGTCGGCGCCCCAGATGAGAATTCCACTCACGTTCCACTGCCAGTTCTGCCACAGCCAAACCCGCAGGTCCGTGGCCGGATGGTCGATGAAGGGCGAGCAGAACGGGGCCCGGGACGTGCAAGAGACGTACCACCAGAACTTCTCGCCGTGGGCGCGGCGCAGCTCGGCGGCGGCGTGATTGTACATCCGCAACGGCGCGCACCAGAGGTCGATCGCCCCGGGCAGGCCCTCTTCCGGCTGCCGCGTGAGCATGGTACGCAGGCCCGGCGCGTATTTCTTCAACCGCTCCATGCCGGCGCGGACGAAGGCGTAGTTTTCCGGCTTCGGCTCGTCGAACCAATAGACGTAGGCCATGTCGAGCCAACCCTTGTCGCGCAGATGGCGTTCGATCTGGCCCACGTAGCTGGCGAACATCGCCTTATACTGGGGCGTGTCCTCGCCGAATCCGGCCAGCGCCGGCGCGGCCCCCTCCTCCTCCCAACCGCCCATGCCTTCGATGGGCAGGCGGAAGTTGGTGATGTGATACTTCTTCACGGCCCGGTCCATCGCCGCGTCGAAGGCCGAGAAGTCCAACTCGGCCCGGGGCGGATCGGCCTGCGGAAGAAACTTCACGCGGATCGGGTCCACCGGCGCCGGATCGTAAGGGCTTAGCCGGTGCTCGGCGAAGCTCCGCATGTACAGGTCCCATATCCGGCGCTTGTCGGCGTCGGTCTTCGGCTGGTGGTATTGGAAAACGTATTCCGGCCAGAGCCCGATGGCGGTTTCCAGGTGGTTTCGCTCGGGCAGGGTGAAGTTCCAGACGTGCAGCCGCAGCGGGACGTCGGCCGACCAGCCCTCGGCCTTCAGCTTCAGGACGCCGGCATACTCGCCCGGCTTGGCGTCCCGCGGCACGTGAACCAGCACCCACAGCGGCTGGTTTTTGCCCGCCGCCAGGTCCAGCGGCTTATCGAGCGGCGGCAGCGCGTCGGGCCACTCGCCGGCCGAGCCCAGCCCGTCGGTCGGCGTGCGGACGGGGTGATAATAGACGCGAAACACGCGGATGTTTTCGGCGGGGATAACTGCTCCCCTCTCCTTTTGGGAGAGGGGCCGGGGGTGAGGGTTCAATGCTCCCCTCTCCCTTTGGGAGAGGGGCTGGGGGTGAGGGTTCAATGCTCCCCTCTCCTTTTGGGAGAGGGGCTGGGGGTGAGGGCGTTTCGCCTCAGAAGACATCGAAGTGGTTTCTGGAAGTGCATATAGCGGACCGACGGCGGCGGTGAGTTGCTTCAAGTCCTTGCTCGGCCGAAGGACCACCTGCGCCGCCTCGCGGTCGTCACGAGCGGCCGAAAGCGTGGCGGCCTGCGACAGGGCCTTGGGCAACGCCCGGTCGCGACTGACTTTCCACGGCGCTTCGCACCACCAGACGGCCGTCTCGCCTTTGACGCCCTCGATCAGGAAGCCGTAGTCGGCCCGATCGAGGATGGCGTTGGCCGCCAGGGATTCGCCCGCCGGCAGACAGGCGACGATCAGCAGTGCGCCGGCGAATATGCATAGTATCCGAGACATATTCATCAGAAAGGCTCCCAAAAATTGTGTGGAAATTGATGGCGAGGTTGTGCTTGAAGTGCATCGCGGATTCGTTCCGCAACGCATACCATCATATCATCTCGGAGGCCGCATGAAAACTTGGCCACCAGCCGCGATTTCGGGAAATGCACCGTTTAGCCCCGGCGTCCACGCCGGGTGGAATGACGGACGGTCAGTGGCATCGCTTTCCCGGCGTGGACGCCGGGGCTAAACTGACCGGCTAATTTTCCCCTATGTATTGGTATCGCTGCCCGGTCCGCTCGTCATACACTGTGTCGCCCTTTTCGAGGCCGAGTTGCGGGAGCGAAAAGGCCGCCGGATCAACCGGCTGGTTCACGCGGTTCTCGACGAACGCCACCTTGCGGTCTTCATTGCGGACGCCTTTCTGACGGACGGTTTCGGTCCAGGTCTTGGGCAGCCAAACGCCGTCAACGCTCTCGTATGTCCAGCGGTATTTCCAGGTCCATGTTGGCTCGATGGTCTCGTAGCTGACGGGATTGCAGCCTTGGCTTAGGCTCACCGTGTAACGCTGCGTGATGTTGCTCATGCTCATGTCGATCGTAACGCTGTCGCCCTCGCGGATCACCTTGATGCGGCTAAGGCCGGGCTGGTTGGCCATGCCGATGTAGCCGGACAGGTCTCGGGCGACGTCGCCGCGGGAAGTATCGAGATAATAGAGCGGATTGAAGTCGAAGTTTTGCGGCTGCAACCGCCCGAAAGAATCGCGCAGCGGGTAAATTCTCAACGTCAAGGGTCGCTTGGCCGGATTGCCGGGCATTCCGTCTCGTCCGAGCCGATAAAGCCCCTCGGGCGTCATCATGCCGTTAACAATCTGCGGCGTCGGTTGCGGCTCGTCTTGGCCACCGGTGATTCTCGCATATTCCTCCAGCGTATCGTTCCAGCGGATGGATTTCTTCGCCCGATCGAATACGAACTTGATGTTTGCGGAGAAGTCCTGGCCCGAAGCCGTTCTGTCGTAGGTTTGACGGCTTTCCACGGTTGCCTTGCCTTGCCAGGTCTTGATTTTGGCCTTGTTTTGCCGATAGGTCAGTACCACGTAGCGGAGCAAGTCCAGGCTCTCGGGCAGGCTGGCGACGGTCTTTTCGCCCGGGGCCATCGGCGGCGGCGGCTTGACCGAAGCGAACGAAACCTTTGGCGGCGTTTTGTCGACCAGGGCGATTGTGCCCAGGTCCAGCGGCACGTCGCTCACCCCGCCGGGAATCTCCGGCATGGTGAACTCGAAGCTGTAACGCAGCATTTCCGGCCGCTCCCAAGGCAACGTGTCTTCCTTGGCCTTAACGTAAACGGTCAGTTCGTATTGGCCGGGCACGACCCCTTCAGCGCGCAGCCGGCCGTCGGCATCCACCGACGCGACGGCCGTTCGCTGAGACCGCTGCCGGGTCTTTTCCATCCACGCCTTGCCTTCGTCCGAATCCTGCCACTGTTTCAACCACGCTCGAACGGCGTCCGGCCCTTTCTCGCGGACCTCCTTGGGCGGCTGTGGTGGTTCGGGCCTCGGTGGTTCGATTCCGGCGTAGATATGCGACAGATCGCCCTCCGGGGGTTTCCCGCCCGGCCACTGAATTTGTCCCACGACCGGCCGGCCTTCGCCGCCGAACATGACGTGGGCGGTCTGGCCCGGTTTCAGTTCCACGGTTTTTTCGGCCAACGGGCGCGCATTTCGCTCAGCCGGCAGCAGACGCACCCGCCACTTGCCCGGTTTGAGCTTGGGGAAGACGAACTTGCCGTCGGTATCGGTTTCGGTCTGCTCCTGGAAGTTCAGAAACGCCCACCGCCGGTCGAATGATCCGAAGGGGTAAACGTCGAGTTTCGCGTTTGGCACGGGTTTGGTCCCGTGGCGGACCACGCCTTCCAGCCGCGCCCACGCTTCCAGCGTGATTTCGGGCTTGGCGAGCAGTTCCTCTTTTGTGGCCTTGGCAAAGCCTCGATCGTCTAGCACGATCAGCAGGAACCAGTTGTCCTGCGGTTCGATCGGCAGCCGTCCGTCGGGCCCGACTGCCAGGTTGATGCTCGTCGGGTCGTGGAAATCCGAAAGTCGGCCGTTCTTGACGAATGTGGCCATGTTGTATTGCTTGCCCGGCTGCTCTGGACACAACCGCGCCTCGGCCCCCGCGGCGGGCTTGCCGTCGGGTTGCTTCACCAATACGTTCAGAATCTTGCCCTTGGACAATGAGAAGTCGCACGTCACCGGGCCTTCGTCGTTGCCGAGTTTCCGCGACGTGGCCGGCTGATAGCCGTCCGCTTCGATCCGCACGTAGTTCCCTTCCGACGGCCGATTGATAACGATCTTGTAGCGGCCGTTCTTCCCGTTCACCATTTCCCCGCGATCCCAGTAGACGGATTTGTTTTCAAAGTTTCCTCCTGGGATATAACCGTGAATTGCATGAAAATTGGCAATGGGCTGTTTCGTCTTGGCATCGATCACGCGGCCGGAAACCGTCAAGGCCGGGTAGAGCGTCACCACATGTTCCTTCTCCCGCGCGGCAAGCGAAACCAACCCGCTGCCCATGTAGCCGGATTTGTCGATTTGCAGTCCGACCGCGTCCTTCGGCGCCCAGGACCAACTCCAGCGGCCCTCGGCGTCGGTCCGTTTGGCGAGCCCGAGATCGACCAGTGTGCGGTATCCGCGCCAGGTATCGACCGAGACGAACGCGCCCCGAAGAGGATGCCCGTCTTTATCGACAACCAGCAGCCGCAACAGATGGCCCTTTTCCAGGCGGAAATCGACGGGCTTCATTCCCGGCTCTACGTTCAGGTTGCGGATCGCGGGGGCCAGCCCGGGCGAGACGACCGTCAACACCGCGGTGCCGGGTGCGAGATTCCCAAAGCGGTAATGCCCCTCGCGGTCCGTTCGCGTAGTGGGATAGTGGCTGCCGAAGCGGTCCTGGCCCTGGGCCACCAGAGCCTCGGCGACCGGCTTGCCCTCCGGATCAGTCACCGTGCCGGTTACGACGATTCCCCGCTTCATTACCGTCACCGCGGTTCGATCTTCGAGCTGCCGCAACTCGGTATCCGTCATCGGATGCCAATAAGTTTTCACAAAGTAGTCGGGGTGCCGGTACTCGATGGAGATGTTGCGGATGTCTTCGGGCACATGATCGAGATGCCAGCGGCCTTCGGCGTCGGTCGAAAAGGTCTTATCCCATAGCGCCATCGCCACACCCTGCTTCTCATACTTGTCGGTGCTGATGCTGAGCGAGATTTTTGCGTCCGGAATCGGCCGGCCTTGCTCGTCGCGGACCACTCCGCCGATAGTGCGGCCTTTCAGGAACGTGTAGGTGAACTCGGCAGGCCGCGGATCGCGATCGTCCTGGTTGGTCCAATACTTGCGCAGCGGCACGTAACCCTCGATGGTCGCGTACAGATAGATGTAGCCGGCGTTGGGCCCCGGCGCCGCCAACTCGCAGCGCCCCTTGGCGTCGGTAACGCCGTCGAGCTTCTTGCCCCGGCAATCGGCGTGCAGTTTCGCCCCCGCGATCGGCTTGCCCGCGCCGTCGAGGACGCGGACCAACAGCGGTTCGATATTCTGTGTAGCCTTGCCGACTTCAGCCGGCTTTGCCGCCTTATGCACTGGTTTAGGCTGCGTCTTCTCTTTTTCTGCAACTGGATCGGAAGTCGGCGGCGCGGCCAGCGTAAATTGCAGAGATCCAACAACCGTCACCGCCAGCAGGGCGGCCAATCCAACGCCCAATACGTTCCTCCGGCGCAGGGGAAGATCAAAAACCCGCTCTTTCAGCGCGTTCAATCGGCGGGTGATGGCCGAGGTCCGGGCCATGGCGATTCCGGCCGCCGGAAGCGCGCAGGCGTCGACCGCCACCCGGGCCAGCGTCCGACAGTAGTCGGACACGTCGCCGACGAAACTGGCCGAGGCCGCATCGCAAACCAACTCGCAGGCCGCCAGATGGACCTGACGCATCCGCCAAACCAGCGGATGGAACCAAAGCGCGATCGAAATCAGTTTCAGCCCCACGTTCCAGGCGACGTCGCGGCCGCGGACGTGGGTCAGTTCGTGGGCGAAGATGCCGGGCAGGTCCCGGAGATACGAATCGTCGCACATCCGCGCCGGCAGCAGCAGCCGCGGCCGACGCAGGCCGCAGAGAAACGGCGATTGAATGTCCGCCGATTGCAGCACCTCGACCGTGCTTCGGCAGCCGACGGCCCGGGCCACGCGCAGACAACCATCGCTGATCCACTGGGGCGGCGGCCCCGCGCGGCGGACCATCCGCCAGACGCGGTAGTGCCCGATCGATAGGCGAAGGACCAGGACCGCGATTCCGGCGAGCCAGATGAGCAGCAGGGTGATTTTTGCGGCGGCGGCGGATGAGAGCCGGGAAAGCAGTCCCGTCTCACTTTGGGCAAGGGCCAAGGAAACTGGTCCCCTCTCCCTTTGGGAGTTGGCTGATGAAGGTCCCCTCTCCCTTTGGGAGTTGGCTGATGAAGGTCCCCTCTCCCTTTGGGAGAGGGTTAGGGTGAGGGCTGACGGGTCCTGGTTTCCATTTTGCGCGTGGACGTTCCGTGCGAGCTTTTGGCCGGTGAACGGCGTGTGCAGAGCGCCCAGCGGCTGGTCGAGAATCGTGCCGTTCTCGCCTCCCACCAAGCCCTCACCCCCGGCCCCTCTCCCGAAGGGAGAGGGGAGATTTTCTGCCGTTTCCCTAGCCGGCGGCGGTTGCAGGTGGATTTTCAGCACGGGCAGGAGCAAGGCGATTGCCGGCAGGGCGAAGATGCCGACCGCCGTCACGCGCCACAGGAATACCCGCCAGCGGGGATTCACCCGCCGCAGGGCCAGATGGACGAGCCAGGCGGCCGAGAGGATCGCCGTTAGCTTCAACAGCAAGACGGCCCAGGCGGGGGCGGCCGCGAGCGAATGAAAACCACCGAAAGCCGCTGAAAATGCGTTCACGACTCGGTCCTCCCGGAGTTGATCCTTTGTTGGGGCGGCAGGAAATCCGCCGCCCCAACCTTCACAATTCGTGACATTGACGATCGCTATTCTCGTTTCTTCGCCATCCGCTGCAACTCGAGCAATTCCTCCGGCGACAGCTTTTCCTTGGCCAGCAGGTGGCACAGCAGGGCCTCGCTCGATCCGCCGCAAAACGTCTCGACCAGATCGCCGAGCATGGAGCGGAACGTCGATTCCCGCTTCGTCTTGGGGCGGTAGTAATACGCCTTGCCCTTGCTCCGCCGCGTTACGTGGCCTTTCTCGACCAGGATCGTCAGATAAGACCGCAGGGCGGCGTTCTTGATCGGGCGGGGAAAATACTCCTGGATCTCGGCCGGCTTCAACTCGCCGCGTTCCCAGAGAATTCGCATGACTTCCATTTCGCCGGCGGTAAATTGCGCCATCGGAGACCTCCTGTGAAAAAAGCCGACGTCGTTGTGCAGATCATTCTGCATATTCGGCGGCGATTGTCAAGCGGAATATGCAGATATTTCTGCACTACGAGAAGGCCGGCCGCAGCAAAGGTCGCCAACTTGGCGTAGGACAGGTTGTCAACCTGTCCAAAGTGGGCGAAAACGTCCGGCATGGGACTGGTTGACAACCTGTCCTACGTTTTGTCACAGCCGCCATCGGCCTGTCCGTCGAATCGCCGGCACCGGGCGTATAATCCGCTCCGCCACGGGCTTGCGGAGGTCCGCCTTCACAGTGTAAAATTAGGGATTCTTTACCCCGTGGTGTAATGGTAACTTTGGATCGAATCCGCAAGTCCTATTATACCAAGCACTTACAAACGACTTACAATTCCGACACCACTTATTGGTGTCGGAATTGTAAGTCGTAAGTCCCTTTGTAAGTCCCATTAGTCCCGTTGTAAGTGCCTTCGGGGATTGCGTGTAAGTCCCATCCTTGCCCTCGCGTGTCGGCTCGAACTCGCCGACACCGACTGCCGTTCCGGTGCTGTCGTCGTCCTCAAACGGTCGCCGAGGACTGCCACGATCACAAGGCCGTTGATTTCATTATGGGTCACGCTCCGACCGCAACGGATATGTCGGCGCGGTATCGAGACGAATTCAGCGGGGAGTGGCTGCTGCACGTCACGAACTACGTTCACGATTGGCTATATGCGGAGGCAAAGTCGCCGGTGGGTACGATCGTCGCTCCGGTGACGTTGGAATTTCCGACCGGCTCGACCGACGCAGCTTGAACTCCTCGAAGTCGGCCTCCTCGATTCGGTATCGGGGGCGAGCGCTGTTGCTCACGTTCGTGGCCCTGAGTTCGCCGCTGTGAATCCAGTTCAAGACCGTCCTCTTGGTGACACGCAAGTATTTGATGATTTCGGACGTGGTAAAAGTCCTTCCCATGTTTCGTGACCTCGTGAGAACGGGTAAAGGGGCTGGTGTAAGCGCTCTGCGCGGCGGCTTTTCGCCTGGGGTAAGCCGATTGCGCAGCTTGAAAGCCTCGAACTCCGCTTGGTCCACCCGGTACTTGGGGCGAACGGCGTTACTGACGTTGGTAGCATTGAGTTCGTCGTTGCCGATCCACTCAAAAACCGTGTAGGTCTGAATGCCAAAGTAGCTGGCGATCTCGGGCAGTATGAGCGTCCTGTCCATTTCTCTATTCCCTGTTGTTCTCAGCATCGCGCCCATGCTCGGACCTCCTGTTGTTCGGTGTTACGGCCTGCGGCGCAACAAAAAAGGGAACGCCGTCAAGGCTGCTCCCCAAGCCCCCGCTAAGAGGCACCAGTGAACAGCACAAGGCCGGCGTTCCCTTTTGAGGAACGGGCTTGCACTGCTCCACTGGTTCAAGGGCCTCGCGGCCCAGGTTATACCCTACACGGCGAGTAGTGACACATTTTCAAAGGTTTGAAATCTGTGGGTGATGAGGTTGTCGATTTCGTCCTTGTACGTGGTCGTGAGCTGGTTGAGGCAGCGGTCAATGGCAGCGTGGAAGTCGGCGTAGTTTGTATGGTGGCGGCAATGCAGCGATTTCTTCTTGACAAACTTCCACAACCGCTCGATCAGGTTTAGGTTTGGTGAATACGACGGCAGAAACAAGAGTTCAATCCCCAACTCGCAGGCCAGACTCTGTACCAGTTTACAGCGTTGGTAGGCGGCATTGTCGAGCACCAGCGTGATCGGAGTCGTCAATCCTGCCGCGGCGATCTTCCGCAACAGTTCACACACCGTTTCCGCCGTTATGTACGTGTGGTTGGTCACGCGGGTCAGTTCATGGGTGACGGCATCCAATGCGCCCAACACGTTGTACCGCTGTCGTCCAGACGCTCCGCGCACGAACAGGCGAGTTGCACACCACAGCCACCCCAGAAACGACCCTAACACGAAGTGAGCGGCGTCCACGAAGAACACCGTCCGTTGTCCCGCACGGGCCGCGGCGAGTCTCGGCTCAATTTCTTCCTTTTAAAAAAGCCGCCTGTGTGCGGGCGTGCTCCTCGACCGATTGTTTGGGCGGTACGGGCACGGCAGCCACCTTGCGCCAGCGCAACCCCAACCTATCGCGCAGAAACAGCCGGACTTGTGTGGGCCTACGAACCACGCCTGTCAGTTGCTCAATGCGGGTGCAAGCCTCGGCGATGGTGCGCGGCGGTCTTTCGCGGAACTCGATTTCCAACGACCCTTTATGCAGAACCAGATGGTTGGCCTTTCCCTTATAGTCAAAATGCCGCACGGCTTCCAATCGTCCCGCCTCGAAAAGGTCCAGCACCCGCTGAACGGTGCGCCGCCCCACTCCAGCCAACTGTGCGATACGCTCGTGCCGCTCTCCCTGAGACTTCAACCACAGTATTTCCATTCGCCGCTGAACACGTGGGTCAGGATGGTGATATCGTTCCCCGGCGATGGCCTGCTTCTCTTTCTTCGTGAACTCAAATCGGCGCATCCATGCACCTCGCTTTCCCAAAGACAACCCTTCCCGATCAATCTGCGTATGTTCTCTAATATTGCCCTTTTCGTCCACCCCAATTTGTGCCATATTCACCCACGCGCGGTATAGCGGGTTTTGGGGAAGCAGTTGTTCGACGCCAAAGGCGTCAGTTCAGGTTGTCACATTCGATTCTATCTCGCACAGGTTTCGCTGAGAACTGGGGGCGATCTTGCGGAAGGAGGGCGGAACCGATATAGTAAAAACACCCCGATGGCCAAGATGCAAGCTCGGCCACCGGGGCTGGCGTGGTGCGGCAGGCGTATGGCCGGCACGGCTAATGGAACCGCTGGCCAGGAGCGTCACTGCCACTTCCAATTGCCACTCCCGCACTGCCGTTGCCTCATGGTGGTCGGGGTACGGTTGCGTTGGTTTTCGTCACTACTCTTCCGCTGGCGTTGTGCCATCAGCCACCCGAATGGTGGGCTTTGTTCGCGGATTCTTGAGTTTTAGGCGGGCTGCTTTGCGCAACCGCGCCTGCTCCTTTTCCTCAAGGGCTAGGCGGGCAAACTTGGTGGCCTCGTCGATCAGCCCGGTAAAGCGGTAGATGCTGGTCTTTTGTCCGTGGTGCCGCTCGTCAAAGCGATGCTCGACCTCGATCAATCCGGCCTCCTTCAACCTGGTGATTCGGCGCTGCACGGTGCTCGCGCTCTTCCTAATGCAAGCCGCAATCGTCTTGATTGCCGGGTGTGGCGGGTTGTCGGCACGCCACCAGTGCCGGGCCAATTGCAGCAGAATGTTCATGTCCACTGGGTCGAGGCCCAGCGTCTCCTGGTGCTCCAAAATGGTAGACGGGATCATCGTCCAACCCGCCTCAACGAGTTCGACGCCCCATTTGGCCTCGTTCGCCCGTAACTTCGTTTGGTTAGAATGAACCTTTTGTGCCAGCGCCATGCTAACGCCCTCGATTGTTCGCTGCCGCTCGTCCTCTGCATCCCAATATACAGGTTTCCGATTTCCGATCAACGCTCCACGGGGCAGCACGGCGACGGTCGGGGGCGTGCGTGCGTGCTACCGGGCCGCTAGCGCCCATGCAGTGCAGCGGGGAAGCGTGGGCGACTGACGAAGTAGTACACAGCGCGATGTAGGGCAATGTAACTAGATCAATTGAACGTGAGGGATGGATACAGAAGAAGGGGGCCGCGCACCGATGCTGTACGGGTCCGTCACTTTTTCTCAAAAAAGACCGTCGTGGCCCCCAGCGATTCTCGATACCGCGGCTTTTCGGACGACGCGAACGCATCGACTCAAATCGGTGCGTACTTCGTGTTCCCAAAGCCTGACAACTACCCACCCTCTCTCTTCAAGTTGTACCTGCTGCCGCTCATCGCGTGCCCGGTTGTCCTGAATCTTCTCTTCCCACCAGGCCGAATGCGTTTTCGGCAACAGGAAGTGCAAGGGGCACCCATGCCAAAAACAACCGTCAACGAACACGCATACCTTAGCGGCACGAAACACAATGTCAGCGTTGCACCGGAGGTCGTGCTCTGGACGCGCGTGAAGTCTATATCGCAAGCCAGACTTGTGCAGCGCGCACCGCAGCAAGGTTTCGGGACTGGTGTTTTCTGACGCAACCGCCTGCATTGCTCGACGCACCGCTCTTGAGCTTGCACTTGGAGCGCGTTTCCTGATTGATGTCATACGCCCGGCATTTGCTCCTCGACATCCTCGGGAATTTCAGCGTCCTCATCAAGTGGGAGTTCTGGCGTCCGCTCAATGGCGAAGACCTCCCGCCCGATTCGCACCGTAAAGCGAGAATCGGCCATGCCCAGAGTCATTTCCGGGAGTTCCTCTGGTACGGTGCGCAGCAAGTCGCTAATCGGTTTTCGGACGTATGTTTCGAGGAACCTCGCCATCGTCGGCCCGGCCTCGGAATCGAGATGTTGCCAAGCCTCGTCGCCGATGAAGACAAGTCCCTCGTTCGCAAGGAACACTCTCCGCAGTTCGTCCAGCTTGGGATTCGGCGTAGGGTCAAGGACAAGAAGAACGGGCAGATAACCGCTGTTCACACAATCCACAGGAAAATCGAGTTCCTCGCCCCATCGGCCTTGGCCCGACGCCGCGATTGTCACCCGGACTTTCATTTCATACGCGAACTTCCCCTTTAGGCAGTCAACTTGCCGTCCCTTCCTATCGTTCTTGGTACGCCTGACGGGACTCTTTGCCGCGCTGACTGGCGTGCCTCCTATTGCTGCGGCGATTATTGGCTCGAACAGATAACCCGTTTCCTGCCCCGCCCTGTTATCAATGTCGAAAATCCACTTCCGCCATAACAAAAATGCCGTAAGGGCTTCTGCGCTAAACGAGCCGTATTGCAGCAGGCCACGCGGGCCAACCTGATCCATTGTCGGGATGGGCTGCAATCGCAGAATGTTCGCGTATTTCAGCCGTGTCTTGTAAAGAGTCCCGAGGCACGCGAAGAAGCTGTCGGCATCGCTATTCAACGAAACAAGTCGCTCAAACAGTTCGAGAAACGGCAAGTTCCCAAGTTGCGGGCGTTCATGTATACCAACTCGAAAGAAGTCGGGAAACCTTTGCGGCAGTTCTGGAAATTGCTCAAGCAGCCCCAGATCGCGTGCAATGGTGGCAACGAGGAATACGCAGTCCGCGTCCGACAATGGTTCCGCTTCCCGCGCTGCGCCGACTGAGCGGGTTCTCTCGATAAGCGATTTCTGTAGCTGACTTAGGCCCATAAAGGTAGCTGCTTTTCTTGCGGCGCAACGGAGAGAGCGCGACATACTTTGTCAGTCGTATTCGCCAACGCCGGACTCATTCCTTCGGATAAAGTTGGCACAAAGCTCAGTAGAGCACCTTCGTCGTATTGCGCAGGTCCCCTGCTGAATCGCAGTCACAAGGACTTTCCCCAACGCTTCTGCCAGGCGTGGAGGAATAGCGTTGCCAATAAGAAGTGCCCGCTCAGAGGCCGAACCCGAAAAGTGAAAGGTGTCGGGAAAAGTCTGGATTCGTGCGCACTCCCGCAGTGTAAGGTTGCGATGTTCCGTCGGATGAAGAAACTCCGACCGTGCTCCACTTGTGATTGCCTTGCAGGGTTGATCGCCTTGAAGACGCCGCACGCCGGCAGGTGCCCCACCACGTCGTTCGGTAGGAGTCCCATCCATTACCCTCCGATAGGCTCGACGCCGGTAGCTGTCGTGCCAATACTCTTCGGGTAGATCACGCATCCTGTCGCCCGGTTTCAACAGTCTGGCGCGTTGGTCGTCGTCGGCCGAAAGCGGTCGGTACGTATGGTCCGTGATGGCCGGAACATCGCCATTCGCCGATGGGGGCGGCAAATCACAAATGGCGTCGAATAGTGTCGGTGTTCGAGGCAATTCGCGTCCGCCGCCGAGTGTGGCACCCGGCGCGCCGAAGGCGGCATGAGTAGCTGCCGGGAAGGGTGGATTCCAGCCCAAGCCGCCGATAGCGACGACCCGCTTGCGGTGTTGCGGAACGCCGTAGTTGGCAGCGTTGATCTTGCGCAGGTGAATCCGGTAACCTGCCCCGATTAGCGGTCGCAGAAGATCGAGAACGCGGTTTCCGTCTTCGGTCGTGAGGAACCCTTCAACGTTCTCGAAGATGAACGCCTTAGGTTTCTCTCTCGCAACAATTGCGGAAAAAATGCTAACAAGCGAGTTGCGTGCATCTCCGGTACGCCGAAGACCAGCGGACGAAAAGCCTTGGCATGGTGGCCCACCGGCGATTACGTCGGCCGTCGGAATCCGGGTCGTTTCAGTAATCTCCTCGATACGGACGTGATCTCCGAGGTTGTCGCCGTAGGTTTGAACAGCGGCGGCAAGGTGGTCGATGGCGCAAATGGGCTGAAAGCCGGCTCGTGATAGACCCAGAGATAGTCCACCAGCACCACAAAAGAGGTCAACGACGGTTGAACCCGCAAAAGGCATCATGCCACCCTTGCTCCACGTGAATCGCCGCCAGTGTCACGGCATCTCGGCGAGAAAGCTGTATTGTAACGGTATGCGGCGAGTCTCTCAACGGTGCGTATGCCGGTGCGATATTGGGCTTTGCCACGACAAGGGTCTGTTGAAGGCTGCCACGAACCTGATATACTTGACTGCTGCCGGGTGAACGGTGGCGCGGAAACATAGGGTAAGGTGTGGTAACGATTCACGCCAAAGCGATGCCGGAAACGAATAGCCACCTTTGGGTGGTAAGTTACCCCGTGGTGTAATCGGCAACACAGCGGATTTTGGTTCCGCTATTCAAGGTTCAAATCCTTGCGGGGTAGTTTGTGTCGTCTCATCCGGCTGATCCATGTGTTAGCCAGTAACACACGAATTGGGTGGTATTGTAGCGGCTGTGGCGACTGTAGTGAATATAGCGATTATAGGGGTTTAATGGTAACACAAGGGATTTTGGTTCCCTCGTTCCTGGTTCGAGTCCAGGCGGGGTAGTTTTCTTTGGGGGCAGGGTCGAAGATGCCCCCGTCTTGCGGCGGTTGTGGTTTGGGGAGGGAACGCTGATTCTCGCTAGTCTTCGCTAATTCCCTGAATTATCGCCGATCGGCGATGATTGGTGTTCCAAAATCCCCCTTTTTCTGCTGGAGCGGCGTCACTCTCACGGGGTTTCGCCGGGCGTCCTCAGCGAGCGGCTTCCCTGGGGCCATTTTTCCGCCGGCAGTCAGCCCGCTCCTTGACACTCGGGCAAAATGCCGATAACTTATCGGTTTACGTTGTCGGTCGAGGGCGTGGGATTCCGACTCCCCGGATCGGCCACGGGGGATTAGCTCAGTTGGGAGAGCGTCTGGATGGCATCCAGAAGGTCAGGGGTTCGAGCCCCCTATCCTCCACTAAACATAAAGCCTTGCGTAGCAATGAGTTACGCAGGGCTTCTTTGTTTTTAGGTAACCGTTTACAGGGGACTGTCCCAATTTTCGCGGCGTGAGGGACGTAACCCCGCGAATTAGCTTTACTGCCGCGAAAATGGGACTGCCCCCCCGGGGCGGCGGGAGGGGCACCCAGAGGATACCCGGTCCATGTTTTCGGCCCACGGTTTATCGATGAAATCACGTTTTCCCGCCGAAAAATGGACCAGTCCCCTGCCGCCCCGTGAACGGTTACGTTTTTAGAAAGGCGAGGCTGGCTGTTTGCGACACTTGCGACACCTTTGTGACCGCGACAATGTTGTTGTTACGCTCTCAATGCGCGAGACAGTCTCTTCCGAGGCGTGGCGGCACGCCACGATTACCGTCCTATTTCTCGCCTAGCGGTTTCCATTTCTGGGTTAACCCGGATTATTCATAAACACGAAGGAACATTGTCATTCTGAGCGCAGCGAAGAATCTGGGCTGTTTGCGGCGCATCGGAGATCCTTCGCTGCGCTCAGGATGACGTTTATGAATAATCCGGGTTAAGCGAGTGTCGAGGGAGTGAACTGTGTCCCGAAAGGCTACCGGCGATCCGATCGCTCAGCCAATGGTTCTCGCCGCCAACCGCCTGACTGGTCGTAGGCCATACCGCGACAATCCATTTGAGCGGCAGGCATACGAACAAGGAGGCCGCGAATGAAACTCGGGGCGATTTTCAGAACGATCAACAAACACAGCACGGTTTGCGTTTGCCTGGCTGGATCATTTGCCATGTCCTGGTCTGCCCATTGCCGAGCATTTTCAAAAAGATGAGCGGATATGGCAGGCTCTCCGTCTGGGTGGATGACCTCACATTGGAAAACATCGCCTCTGTAGTCGGTTGGGTTGCCGCAAATTATGGGCAAGAAGATCGTCAATTCCTCCGGGAACGTATTCATCGACCTCGGCTTTCCACCGGAGGAGGCGGAAATTCTCCAAATGCGTTCCGAACTGATGGGCGATATCCGAACTTTCATCAAAACCAAGAGACTTGCTCAGTGCAAAGCCGCTCAAATCCTGGGTATTAGTCAATCCAGAGTTTCGGATATAGTCAGGGGAAAGTGGGAGCGGTTCAGCCTTGAAATGCTGATTACGCTTGCCACTAGGGCCGGCATCCGCGTCCGTCTTGAGACTGCGGTGTAGACTGGCCGGAAGGCCAATGAGAGGCACACCAACCTTCGCCCACGGCCGGGCGGCCGCACAGATCGTCGCGGCTTTACATTGTGGAAGCGGGCTGCCCGGCCGCCGGATTGTCGTGGAGCACGTTCCATTCCGCCCGCTGTTCGGGTGTGAGAAGCTCGAGGACGCGGTGGAGATAGTCGTCGAACAACTTGTCGCGCAGTTTGTTGATCTGATACCGATCGGCCCCATGCAATTCCTCGTCGAGTTCGAGTTTCTGTAAGACGTCGGCCATGGCGTCGATGAGTTTTTGGATCATCCTTTGCTGTTTTTTGGACAAGCTCAAACGCCGCGCCACGTCGGTCAGGCCGAATGCCGTGGGGCCGGGCAGTTGCCGCACCAGGTCGAGCAACTCTGTCTCGGACTGGGGATGGAAGGCGTTCAGATCGCTGGCCGAAACGTGGAAATATTTCGTCCAATAGGGAGCGCTGTCGCCGGGAGCGGGAGCGGCCTTTTTGAAGTCCTCGGCCGGCGCGGAAGTTTCGGCGGGGGGAATTGCGCCCGATTCCCGCGCCGGCAGCCGCAACCAGGAATCGATGCCGGCCGTCTCGCCGCCGCCCGAATTCCGCGTGGCCCGCAACACCCCGATCACTATCAGCGGCACGGACACCGCTGCCAGCGTCAGCAACAAGCCCGAGGCCGAAAACCATCCCTTCGACGGAAAATTTTGCCCCAAGCGGAATCGAAGGTCTCGGGCAATAGTCGAGACCGGCGGCGCCTGGGGCGGAATGGCGTCTCCCAGCCGTTTCAGTCCCAGGCGGAACCACTGCGTCTCCTTCTCGTCCGGCGAATCGCCGTCTTCCGGCGGCGGGGCTTCGCCAACGTACATCACCCGGACCTCGAACCACCCGCTGTCGGTTTGCAGGAAGACGGTTTGGCCTGTTTCCAGAACCGGGCTGGCGATCGAGCAGGACGGCAAACCCGCCGGCCGACTCGTCGATCAAGCGCCCCGGCACGGTATCGGCGCCGATCCGCAGCGCGCATTGCCGGCGCGATTCCGCCACCGGGCAGCGAAATGAGTTTCGTCCCTCGCAATACGAGTCGGTCGCACTCATGGAACGCAACAACCTGATTCCCCGGATACATTGACTACAAAACTCTAGTTCACGGATGGATTAACGGGACACCAATGACGCCACCGGAAAGAGGGGTGCGCGGGTTTTCGCGGGATGGCTGCCAGTAAGCGAAGACACAATAGCCGGAGGCAAACTGCCTCCGGAATGTGCGTTGTCTACACCCAATTCGCGATCCGACAGCAGAACTGCCTCGCCAGAATACCGTATAACGGTTAGTCTGGTTATAGAGATATTTTCACCTCTGCTTGAAACCTTCCGGCGGATGTTAACCCCCCGGCGATTGTCCTCAGCAAAATCGGCCCCGGCAACGCACATGAACGTCTCCACCGTCACCATCGGGCGATCGTACCTGAGGATCGCGGTCGAGGGGGCGGTGTGGCTGTTGTTGGCGGCCATCTTCCTCGAAACCTGGCTGGTCAAGGGGGCGGTCGCTCCCTGCCGGGTCGTCGGCGGCTCGATGGCCGACGGCATCCTCGGCGACCATCGAAACGTGATTTGCGCCGATTGCGGTTGCCGCTTCTGCTGCGGCGTGGATCAATCGCCCCTGCCGCCGCGGGCGGTTTGCCCCAACTGCGGATACCCCGACAACGATCTTCAATCGCTCGCGGACGTTGCCGGCGAGCGGCTGGCAATCGACCGGGCGACGTTTCAACTGCGCCCGCCGCGGCGCTGGGAGGTCGCTGCCCTTCGCCAACCGACGCAGGCCGACCGGATCGTGCTCAAGCGGATCGTCGGCCTGCCCGGCGAGTCGATCGAAATCCGCGGCGGCGACGTGTACGTCGACGGACAAATCCAGCGAAAGGACCTGGAGCAGCAACGGGCCATGGCCATCCCGGTCTACGACGCCGCGTTTCGGCCGACGCTCGAAAAGGCCCTTCCCCCGCGTTGGCGGCCGGAAAAGCCGGACAGCCGCTGGAAATGGGACGCCGGCCGTTTTTCGCACCCCGGCGACGCCGCGGACGAATCGATCGATTGGCTGGTCTATCATCACGGCCGGAGGGTTAACATAGGGGGACAGTCCCCTTTATCGTCCTTTGCTACCATCGGCAAAGGCGATCCGTCTTCGACGACAAAGGGGACAGTCCCCTCCCCGACCTTCGTCGATTCGCCGGTCACGGACCTTTACGGCTACAACCAGTCCCGTCCCCGGCGCGAGGAGGACGTTCACACCGTGGCCGACCTGATGCTTTCGATCCGACTGACCCGTACTTCTGGCCAAGGAACTTTTTTCGTCCGCGCGACCGATGGCGGCGAACGGTTCGAGGCCCGGTTGCGGTTCGATGGCGATCGGCTGCGTTACGACGCGCTGCAAGCCGGCATTTCACGCGCCGGAGAGATTCTCGGTGCGACTGACCGTCGATTGATCGAGGTTTCGCTGATCGACCGGCAGTTTTTATTGGCCATCGACGGGCGGACGGTGGTTTGTGAACCTTACGAGCGAAAGGAGCCGCCCCCCGCTCCCGTTTCGACCCCGCTGGCGATCGGGGTCCAGGGGTTGGGCGTGTCGGTGGCCGGGTTGCGGGTGTTTCGGGACGTGTATTACACGCAGCCGATCGGTTCGCCGCCGCGGGGGGTAGTGCGGCTCGGCGGGGACGAATACTATGTCCTCGGCGACAACAGCCCGATCTCGGAGGACAGCCGCTACTGGCCCGGCGGCGGGGCGGTCGAGGCCAACTTGTTGGTGGGCAAGCCTTTAGCGGCTTTTTCCTCGCGGCGGACCCCCCCGTATTTCCACGCGGCGTTTTAGCGTTCCGAATCGGGCTGGAATCCGTTATATTCGTTGGTGAAATCGACTTCTATCTGCGAAACCGCAAGCGGGATACAATACCGTAATGCCGACGCAACCACACAACTATTACTTCACAACCTCTCCCACCGGACGCTGAATGAGCAAACGAAATACTCCGCAATCGAAACCGCACTCGACCGCCGTCAATAGTCCCGCCGCCGAGCACCGCCATTATCCCTCCTCCTCCGCGATCCGCGAGACGATCGAGTCGGTGGTCATCGCCTTCGTGCTGGCGTTTCTGTTCCGCACCTTCGAGGCCGAGGCGTTTGTGATTCCCACCGGCTCGATGGCCCCGACCCTGATGGGCCGCAACAAGGACCTGGTTTGTCCCGAGTGCGGCTGCCCCTATCAAATCAGCGCCAGCAGCGAAGTAAACCAGGATGGATCGCCGAAAATTTTCGACCACAGTCAGGTTCGGGTCGCCGCCGGCACGTGTCCGATATGCCGGTACACCGACACCGAGTCTGACGCATGATCCCTCGTACAACGGCGACCGGATTCTGGTGGGCAAGCTGACCTACCAGTTCCGCGATCCCACGTCGCTGGGACGTGATCGTGTTCAAGTTTCCGGGCGACAACGAAACCGACTCCACAGTTAACTTCATCAAGCGACTGATCGGCTTGCCGGGCGAAACCGTCCGCATCCAGAACGGCGACATCCACATTCACCATCCCGGCACGCCGAACGACGATTTTCGTCTCCAGCGGAAACCGCCCTTCAAGCTGCTGGCGATGCTGGATGACGTGTTCGACAACCGCTACATGCCGGCCATCGCCAAACTGGGGTGGCCCCAGCGGTGGCAGCCGCAGTCGACCGCCGACGGCAAGGCGGCCTGGACCAACGACGACTACGTGACCTTTCGCACCGACGGCGCGGCTGGCGGCGAAAACTGGCTCCGCTACGAACACCGCGTCCCTTCCTACAATCAGTGGCGGGACTTCATTCAAAACCGCGGGGTCGTGACCGAAGAGGTCAAGCCCCGTTGGATCACCGATTTCCTGGCCTACAACACCTACCGGGATATGCTCGACGATCGGCCCTTCGACGCCGCGCCCACGCCGGAGAGCATCGGCGAACATTGGGTCGGCGACCTGGCCCTCGAATGCACGGCGAACGTCAAAGGAAACGCCGGTGAGCTGATCTTCGAGTTGCGCAAAGGGGGGCGGCAATTCCGCTGCCGCATCGACGTGGCCACGGGCCGGGCGACCCTCTCGATCAGCGGCGACGACATGGCACAGTTCCATCCCGCGGCGACGACCGCCGTCCGCGGCCCCGGACGGCATACGATCCGCTTCAGCAATTGCGACAAGCAGATGCTGCTCTGGGTCGACGACCGGCTGGTGTCGTTCGACGCGCCGACCTACTACGACGAGCATTTGGACAACAATACGCCCGATGAAAATGACAAGCAGCCGGTGGGCGTGGCCTCGCTCGGCGTGCCGGTGGAAATCGGCGCCCTGCGCGTCCTCCGCGACATCTACTACATCGCCGTCGAGGGCACCGGTGAGTATCAATCCAACCACGAAGTGCTCTACATGGTCGACCGCGATGGCAACATCCACGTAGAGCAGCCGGCTGAAGGGCCCAATTACGTCGATTTTCCGCTCGAGGCCGACCAGTTCTTCGCCCTTGGCGACAACAGCGCCTACAGCAAGGACGGCCGGCTGTGGGGAGCGGACAACTATTTCGTCCCCCGCAAGTTGCTGATCGGCAAGGCGCTGTACATCTACTGGCCGCATTCCTGGGACCGGATTCCTTACGTCAACGTTCCTTTCCCGTACTTCCCGAACTTCAAGGACATGGGGTTGGTGAGGTGAGGTCAGAGGTCAGAGATCAGAAGTCAGAGATCAGAGTTCTGTAGGAGGCGACTCCAGTCGCCGACAGAGGCCTGATACCAGGTCAATCGGCGACGGGAGTCGCCTCCTACAGAGATCCTTAATAGCGGTATTGTTCCTCACCCGGCATTCCGAATCCCCGAATCCCCGAATCCCCGAACCCCAAATCCCGCTTTGCTATGCTCGAAGCCAAAGGACTGGTGAAGATATACGGCGCCCGGCGCGTGGTCGACGGAGTCGATTTCCGCGTCGACAGCGGCGAGATCGTGGGCCTGCTGGGGCCGAACGGGGCCGGCAAGACCACCAGCTTCCGCATGGTCTGCGGGATGATCGTCCCCAACGCCGGCAAGGTCCGCCTGGACGGCAAGGAGATCACCGACTGGCCGATGTACCGCCGCGCCCGCGACGGCGGGATGGGCTATCTCGCCCAGGAATCGAGCGTCTTCCGCAAACTCTCGGTCGAGAAGAACCTGCTCTGCGTGATGGAGCTGTTGGGTTTCGACCGCAAGGCCCGCAATCGCCGCTGCCGCGAGCTGCTCGAACAGTTCGACATCGTCAAGCTGCGGAAGGCGAAGGCCCTCTCGCTCTCCGGCGGCGAGCGGCGGCGGCTGGAGATCGCCCGCTGTTTGGTCTCCAATCCCAAGATCATCCTCCTGGACGAGCCGTTCACGGGCATCGATCCGGTGACCATCGCCAGCATCCAGAGGATCATCCGCCGGCTCCGCGAGGAGGGGATCGCCATTCTGATCACCGACCATCAGGTCCGCGAGACGCTGCAAATCACCGACCGCAGCTATGTGATCCGCTCGGGCAAGGTGCTCTGCCACGGCCGGCCCGGCGAGGTGTTGGACAATCCCGAGGCCCGCAAGTATTACTTCGGCGAGGATCTCGACATCTAGCGCGCCTCAAAATCTCGTTCCCACGCTCTGCGTGGGAACGCACTGTCGCGATGCTCCGCATCGCAGGCTGGCCGCTCGATCCTGGTTTCTTCGCACTGCTGGCGGACGCGGAGCGTCCGGGCAATGTGTTCCCATGCGGAGCATGGGAACAAGTCAGCGCGGCCGACCGCTTTTGTCAAGAGCAATTTTTCCGCGAAATTTTCGACAGCCGAATTTCCTCAAAACCGCCCTTCGCGCCGCTCCCGCGGAGCAAGTATAATGAAATTACTCGTGAGGAACATTTCGTCCCAGTCAGGGACAACTCGACTACAAGGAGGCGTCGGCGTGCTTACCGTTCGACCAAAAGTTGCGGAATTGACTTTTCAACTCTTTGGACGTCCATTGCATCCCGAGTTGTTCGAGGTCTTCGAGTCCTGTACGATCGAACGCGGCCGCTACGCCGCGAAAATCGACATTACCGGCGCGGGCCACGTGATCTCCTGGCGTTACGGGGGCATCACGCTGACCGAGGTGGCGGCTTCGGCCCGCCAGCCGCTGCCGAAAACCCGCCGCCTGCTCTGCTACGGCCTGAAGGGCCAGCGGGCCGACCGCGTCGAGTGCCGCGGAGGCGTCTCATACCGGATGAACTTCCAGCTCGAACCGACCAACCCGGAGGTCTTTTGGACCTTCCAGCAGGAATTGGCCGCCGCCGGCCAGCAGCAAGGCATGCTGCACCACTTCAACTCCAGCGGCCGCATGGCGTTGGGCGCCTTGAGCTACCTGAACTTCGAGGCCCGCGACCGCAGCCTATTTATCCAGGCCTTCCATACTTTCCCTGACGACTACGCGGTGGTGAAGAGCGAATCGCTCTTCAAACTGCCCTAGCGCAAGACTTTGGAAAGAAACTCGAACGCCCGGCTCGCGGCCGTCGGGCTTTCGCGGCTGTGGTCGCTAAGCTCCACGTACACGCCGCCCGGGTAGCCGATTTCGTCGAGCGTCCGCAAGACTGGCGGGAAATCGATCTCCCCTTCGCCGAACATCAGATGTTCGTGCTTGCCGCGGCGCATGTCTTCGAGGTGGACGTTCGCCAGGCGGGGGGCCCAGCGGCGGATATAGTCGGCGAGGGGCGTTTCGCCCTGGCAGTGCAGATGGCCCACGTCGAGCGTCAGCCGCAGGTCGGGGGCGTCGATCCGGGCGAGCAGGTCCTCAAAGGCCCGCAGCGAGTCGATCAACATGTCCGGCTCCGGCTCGAAGGCGATGACGACGTTACGCGCGGCGGCATAGTCGAGCACTTCCCGCAGGCCGGCGACGAGACGGGACATCCCCTGCTCCTCCGAAGGGGACAGGTCCATTTTTTCGGCCGACGGTTTATCAGCGGAAAGAGCCTTCTCGCCGAAAAATGGACCAGTCCCCGCTCCCAACGCCGCCGAAGGGGACAGGTCCATGTTTTCGGGCGACGGCTTATCGGCGGAATGAGTTTTCTGGCCGAAAAATGGACCAGTCCCCGCGGCGTGCAAAGCGCCCGACCAAATCGAAACGCAATCGCTCCCCAGTTCGGCGGCGCAATCGACGGCGTATTTGTAGAAGTCGATCCGGCGGCGGCAATCGACGGATAGCAGCGTCGGCTCGTGTTTCGCCCGCGGATCGAGCAGGAATCGGGCGCCGGTCTCGATGACCGACCGCATCCCCAGCTTGTCCAGCAACGCCCGCAGCCGTTTGATCTGCGGGTGTGCCACTGCTGGCTTGTCCAGCAGTGAGCCCGCCTCTCGCACAGCACTGCTGGACAAGCCAGCAGCGGCGCCCGCCAAATCGCGCGGCGACAGCGCCCCGTGGTCGATCGTAATCGCCACGCCCCGATAGCCGATCTCGGCGAGCAGTTCGACCGCGTCGAACAGGTCGTGATGCGCCAGGCCGTTGGTGTTGTAGCCGAAAAACATGGGAGAAATCAAACCGTTTAGCCGCCGCGTCCACGCGGCGATGAGCGACGATACGACAATATCTTCAGATCTTGGTCAGAAGTCGATAATTCCATCTATCCACGCCGCGTGGACGCGGCGGCTAAACGACAATTACGTTACCTCGATCCAACGGCTGCAGAGCATCGCGGGGATGAACAGCAGCAGGATCAAGCTGGCCCAGTATACGTCGCGGACGGCGTAGCAGGCCACGGCGTCGAGCATGATGATCGACATCACACATTGCGTGACCGCCATCCGCACCTTGACCGGCACCGGGTCGATCACCGCCCGGATGCAACGCCAAACGATCAGCGCCCCAGAATTCCCACGAGGAGATACCAGCGTTGGATTCCCTCCCGCAACATGGGCATGGCGCGGTCGGAGAGCCGCGGGAACCCGGCCAGCATGGCGATGCCCAGGGCCATCACCGTCGTGGCCGCGGCCAGGTGCAACGGGCTGCTGCGTTGCGATTCGCGGCGGGCGAACCAAGTGACGCCGGCCACGTAGACCCCGATGGCGGCGGCGACCAGCCAGAACCCGGCCTCCAGCGGCACGTCGGCGGCGCTGATGCCGAGCATCACGTTCAACATCCGGCAGAGTCCCATTGCGGGCGGGCCCAGCGGGGTCCGTTTCAGCCAGCCGTTGTAGAGGAGAATGGCGGAGGCCAGCAGGGCGGCGACCACGCCCGGCCGCAGATGACCGACGAACAGGCCCGTGCCCGCGCCCAGCGCCACGCCCGC
This sequence comes from uncultured Planctomycetota bacterium, assembly GCA_963733145.1. Classification (GTDB taxonomy): domain Bacteria; phylum Planctomycetota; class Planctomycetia; order Pirellulales; family Thermoguttaceae; genus JAHIKV01. The sequence goes on from CAVTCJ010000002.1 coordinate 313,272, forward strand.
CCACAGCAGACTCCAGCCCAGGCGCCGCGCCGCGCCGGTCGAGACGCGGCCCGATGGGAGCGGCCGCTGGGGGCGATTCAGGCGGTCGTGCTCGAAGTCGAACACGTCGTTCAGCACCACGCCGGCGGCGTAGAGCAGACTGGACGTGAGGGCCAGCATCGCCCAGGCGCCAAAATCCCAGGCGGTGGGAATCCAGGCGTCGCCGGGCGGCCGGGAGATCAAAAACCCCATCGACACGTCGGCCACGGCCGTGAAAATGTTCGGCAACCGCGTCAGGTCGAGATAGCCGCGGATCACGTCGATCGTGCGCGGCCGCAAGGGGATTTCCAGGTCGTTGGGTTCGTCGCCCATTGTTATCTAATCTGTTCGAGAATGTTTTCCAGAAACCGCTTCGCCTCCCGGCCCGCGGCGTCGGGGTCGTCAATGTAGGGATACAACTCGACCGTAACCCAGCCGCGGTATCCGCTGCGCTCAATTTCCCGCAACACGGCCGGAAAGTCAATCGCCCCTTGGCCGGGCACCAGGTGGGCGTGGCGGCGCGTGGCGGCAATGTCCTCAATGTGATAGTGCTTGGTGTGCGGGGCCAGCCGGGCGATCCAGTCCTGCGGCGACTGATTCACGCAGAAGGCGTGCCCGATGTCGAAGTTCAGCCCCAGCCAGGGCGAACCGATCCGCTCGGCGAAATCGAGGTACTGCTCGAAGGTCTCGATCAACAGGCCCGGCTCCGGCTCGATCAGCAGGAAGACCTCGAGCCGCTCGGCCAGTTCGACGCAGGGCATGAGCTCATCGTAGAACCGGTCGGCGGCGGCCTGCCGGGATTGGCCCGGTTCGAGCGGTCCGCCCGGCTCGGTCTGGATCGACGGCCCGCCCAACTCCTTGGCCAGCCGTAGCGCGCGGAGGGTGTGTTCGCGGCGGATCGCCCGATAGTGCGGATCGGGTTCGATCCACGACGGGTGCCAATATGGCTGGCGGGGATCGGCCACGGCGTTCATCATAAAGGCGTTGACGTTGGCGATTTCCAACCGGTGTTCGGCGAGCGCTTGGCGGATCGCCCGCTTCTGCACGTCCAACAGCCCAGCCGGCCAGGCGTGCGGCACGTCGGCCAGCAGTTCCAGTCCGGAGTAACCCAGCGCCGCGATCCGCGCGATGGTCTCATCGACCGGATAGTTCAGATAAGCATTGGAGCTGTAGGCGAGTTTCACGACGTTTTTTAGTTATCAGTTATCAGTTTAGCCCGGTCACTCGTGACCGGGGGAATGTAGGGTGGGTCAAGCGAAGTGCGGCCCCACCACGATTAGTTCAATATCGGTGGGACCGCGCTTCGCTTGTCCCACGCTACCCGGGAAATCATCCCACCGCCCAGCCGAGCACCCGCAACGCACAGTAGGCAATGGCCATTATACCGATTGCCGCCAGGATCGTCTTGATCTGGTCGTTGGTTGAGTTGGAGACGGGGCGAGGGACCGCGGCGACGGGCGGTGGGACCGTGGTGTGGGGTGCTGGGGCTTCGTACGCCGGTTTCTCCGCCGCCGGCGCGGGCAACGCCGCCGCCGGCGCCATCGGCATCGGCGATGGTTGCGCCGCGAAGGCCGGGGACGGCGGATCGCTGAGCGGAGTCGCGGCCGGGGCCTCTTTGACCGCCGGCTGCACGGCGCCGATCGACGCCAGCGGGGCCGGCTCGCGGGGCGTGCGCCGGGCGAGCATCTGCTCGCGGTTGAGTTGCTGGAAAGCGACCAGCGCCGGGGCGAGAAACGCCCGCAAGCGGAGGCAATAGCTGCCGCTCGTCTTGCCGAAGGACGAGCCGAACAACACGCCGGCCAGCTCGCCGCGGCTGTTCAGAATCGGCCCGCCCGAGTCGCCTTGCCGGGCCGGCGCGGCCAGCTCGACCATTTCAAAGGGGAAGTGGTCGCCGGGCGAGACGTACTGCGTGCAGGGTCCGCTCACCGCGCGGTAGGGGCCGCTCCCGTAGCCGGCGATGGTCAGCATGTCGCCCGGCCGCGGCGGCTGGTTCGAGATGGCGATCGGCCGCACCTTGGGCCGCCAGATGGCCAACGCCGCCAAGTCCCAATCGCGGTCCACCTGCAAGATGGTGGCCGCCGAGCGGAATCCGTCGGGGAAGATCACGCCCACCGTTCCGGAGGCGTCGCGGACCACGTGCCAATTGGTCACCACCAGGCCGAAGTTGTCGTTCACGTCAATCAGCGAGCCGGAGCCGAGTGACATGCCGTCGCGATCGGGCGCCACCACGCGAACCACGGCCGGATTCGGCGGCGCGAAGGACGCCGTCGGCTGGAACCCGGGCCGGCCATCCGCCGCCGCGGCGAAACAGAACACCAGGACAATCGCCAACAGTTTAGCCCGGTCACTTGTGACCGGAGTTCTGTGCCGGCAAATCCGCCCGGCGCGGGCGCTGGGGCTAAACGGCGATGACATGGTTCTTCCGACGACCGATTAAAGGGGAACTTCCCATCCTCCCTATTACTTCGGCCGCGGGACGAACTTCGATCCAGCGTTTCCGCCGCCAACGGGTTTCATTCCGCGGCTGCCGTTGCGGATATGCCGAGGGTGCGGAATGTTCGTTTTGCATCATGAATTAGATCGCCGCCAGCACGCCGCTACCACAACCGCGTAACGTCGTACTGATCAAAAATGGCATCCGTGCTAACTATCGATAGCCCTTCAGTTGCTGCTTGAGCAATCAGCAAACGGTCGAAAGGATCCCGGTGATGCGGAGGCAGCCCTTCGACCTTCGTTGCATGTTCGAGACTGATGGGGAGCAACTCAAAGTTGTTCCTCGCGATCTCACGCGGCAGAAATGAGCGGCTCGATTCACCGAGGTCAAGTTTCCCGAGACCGACTTTGATGGCGATTTCCCAACAACTCGTAATGCTGACCAACTTCCGATTGTCCGAATCCTCGATCAACTTCCTGGCGTATGCACTCAATTGTGGGTCGTCCCAAAAGAACCAGAGCATCGCATGCGAATCGAGCAGCAGTTGCGTCATTCCATGTACTCCCGAAAGTCTTCCAGCGGGGCGTCAAAATCGGGAGCCATCCAGTGCGGGGTGTGCTTTGCCGAGCCGGCGGAGCAGGGCCATTGATGCGGTGGCGTGCGGGTCAACATGGCCAGCGGTTGGCCGCTCTGAATGATAACCACTTGCTCGCCGGGATTCAGGCCCGAAATGATTTCCGGCAATCTGGCCTGGGCATCGTCGAGATTCACGGTTGACATGATTCGCACCCTTTTCAGCTACGGTTCGTTGCATCGCTATTCGCCAGGGGAAACCACCTATTAGTATTGTATTTAATCGGTTCGAGGCAGTCCAGCGGTGAAATGCAACCAGGAAATCGCAGGATGGGACCAGCGGAGCGCAGTCCCACCAACGCACTTGCCGCAACATGAATCAGATCGCCGCCAGCACGCCGCGGACGTAGCCGACCGACTCGGCCAGGCCCGGCAGGGGATCGTCGGCGTCTTGCTCGTACTCGAAGGCGAGCACGCCGGGATAATGGATTTTCTCCATCGTGCGGAGGAATCGGGGGAGGTCGATCACGCCTCGGCCGGCCTCGATGGTCTGCCCCTGGGCCGCGGCGAGCGACACGTCCTTCATGTGGACGTCCAGCAGCCGGTCGGCGAATTGCGCGGCCACGCGGCTGGGATCCAGGCCGCTGCGGACCGTATGGCCGATGTCCATGCAGAGTCCGAAGCGGGGATCGAAACGCTTGATTTTTTCGTAGGCCGCGTCGGGCGTGGGATAGAGCTTGTCGCCCGGCCCGTGATTGTGAATCGCCACGGCGATGTTGTAGCGTTTGATTTTTTCGTTGACCTTGGCGAGCACGTCGTAGGCGGGCACGCCGACGATGACCCGCATTCCGGCCGCCTGGGCGTAGTCGAAGGCCCGATCGACCTCGGCGGCGTTGGGCATGTAAACGACGCCGCAGCCGTAGAGGTCGATGCCGGCCGCTTTCACCTTCGCCGCGGCGGCGGCGATTTTCTCCGGCGAGCTATCCAGCGGGAGGTGAAAATCCTTCAGGCAAAGGTACTTCAGCCTCAGGCGCTTGGCGATCTCCAAGGTCTTGTCGAGCGAGAGCTTGCGCGTCGTGTACGAGGCCAAGCCCAGGTGAAGCGTGCGGCGGGGGACCGGCGTCCCGCCGGCGTTTTTCGACGGATTCGCGGCCAGACCGCTCGTCGAGGCCAGCGAAACCGCCGCGCCCGCGCCGGCCATTTGCAGGAATTGTCGTCTGTTGGGCATGATGTTCTCCGGGATATTGTCTGGCGTTGTGGACGTGGACCATTTAACGTAGGGTGGGTCAAGTTCGTGTAGGGTGGGTCAAGTTCGCGTAGGGTGGGTCAAGTTCGCGTAGGGTGGGTCAAGCGCAGCGCAGCCCCACCATGAAGAAGTTACACCGCTTGTGGTGGGGCTGCGCTGCGCTTGACCCACCCTACATTCCTGCGCTGCGCTTGAACCACCCTACTCTCCGCAAATGCCTTATGTTCTATTTGCCTGCCACTTTTACTAATACACCTTGCCCGGCCGTGAGCCATTGTCCCTGCTCCTCGTCCCAGGGCAGGAGCCGGCCGTCCTCGGCCGAGAAGACCTGCTTGACCGCCTTCGGCTTGACGGTTTTCAGCTTGACGTTGGCCGATCTTTGCAGGCTCAGGTTCACCAGCATCAGATAGTCGTTGCCGCGCTCGTCGCTGAATTCGCCGACCATGACCGGCGGATGAACGTCAACTCTACCGCGAATCGAAGCCGTCGAATGGACCTGCTCGACGACGCGGCCCGGCAGCACCGGCAGGTGCTTGAAGGGCGCCGGCGCCGTGACGAAAACGCCGGTGGAGCGCAGGCGGTTCACGATCGGACCGAGGGTCCGCAACTGCCGGTTCACGACTTGGAGGTATCGCCAGGTGTCCGTCTTTTCGCCGGCGGCGTCGATCGGGGCGTAGGCGTATCCGTCGGCAAAATACTTGTACCAGGACACGCCTCGTCCCCCGGCGGCCAGCGTGGTATAGGCTTGCAGCGCCAAATTGGCGGGCGAGGGGACGGTCGTTTCCGGGCGGAGTTGATTGCAAGAGACGATGTTCCAGAAGGGCAGGCCGTTTTTTTGCGCGATCCGGCGAATCTCCAGCAGATCGGCGAAATAGACCGACGCGAGTTTTTCGTCCTGCAAGTCGTCGGAAAACTCCACCATGTAATTGTCGTAACTGAGCAGTTGCGGCTTCACTTCGGCCACGAATCGCTCGACGTATTCCGTGAAGGTGGCCGTTCCGAGCTGCGAGCTATCGGGAGCGCCGACGGTGGCGTAGCTGGGGAAGAGGTTGATGTAGGCCAATTTGCCGGGGGCGTACTTCTTGACGGCCGCCACTCCCTTGGCCAGTCCCGGAAAGTACAGGACTCCCGGCTCGTCCACGAGAAAATAGCCCAGGACCGCCTTGCTGTGGCCGGTTTGCTCGATCACCCGCTCCACGCGATTTTTGATTTCCTCGCCCGAGAGCTTCAGCCAGAGTTCTTTACCCAAGACCGGGGCCATGATGGCCGCCAAACCGAGTTTCTCGCAGAGCGGCAAGTCCTCGGGCTTGACGAATCCCGCCAGCGTAAAATTGCATTCGGCAATGCTCTCCAGGCCGTTTTTCAGATTGCGGCCCTGCCCGCTCCAGCCGTGAAGCGTGTCCCAGGGCAAGATGGGAAACAAATCCGGCGGCAGGCTGAACGGTTCTAGCTCGCGCGACGGCGCCGGGGATGAATTATCCGCCGGCGGCAGAGCGCGGACCATGCCGACGCCGGCCGTCAACGAGGCCGCGGTTCCGATGCCGGCCAATTGCAGGAATTGTCGTCTGTTGGGCATGGAATTCTCCTGATGTGTTTGTTTATTCGGTTGTCGATTGATCGTTTAGCGGCCGCCGGCACGGCAGCCAGTGCTGCCATCGGAGCCGTCGCACCGACGGGCGCTAAACCGAACACAACTCGCGTATCTACTCGCCGATCACCTTCACCAGCACGCGTTTGGGACGCCGGCCGTCGAACTCGCCGTAGAATATCTGCTCCCAGGGGCCGAAGTCCAACTTGCCGGCGGTGACGGCCACGACCACTTCGCGGCCCATCACCTGCCGCTTGTGATGGGCGTCGCCGTTGTCCTCGCCGGTGCGGTTGTGGTGGTAGGTTTGCGGCGACGGATCGTAGGGCGCCAGCTTTTCCAGCCACCGCTGGTAGTCCTCGTGCAGCCCCGGCTCGTCGTCGTTGATGAAGACCGAAGCGGTGATGTGCATGGCGTTGCACAGCAGCAGGCCCTCGCGGATGCCGCTGTTCTGCAAAACCTCCTCGACCCGAGGAGTGATGTTGATGAAATCCATCCTCTGGGGAACGTTGAAGGTCAGATACTCGGTGTGGGATTTCATGGCGGGACTCCGCGGGATTGGGGGGGAACGGCCTCGATTCTAGCAGCGGCTTCCGGCCGCCGCAACTAGCGAGCATCGCCGCCGGCAGGGATCTGTCCCTATTGCCGTCCGACGCATCCCGGGCGAACTTTTCGCGGGTTGCTTGACGAATCCGGTCGATACCCTAAATTGGACGATGAGCCAGGGTGCCGGATGTACGGCTTGTCTCCTTCTGTTCGGGGGGGTGGAAAATGCTAGGGGTAATTCGCTCTCGCGATATTCTATATCATCCGTTTACCACGATCCGCTGTTTCGGCTGGCGGACGTTTTTTCGCGCCCTGCATTCCGACTCGGAGACCTTTCTCTCGCTGCTGGGCGAAGCGAACTTCTTTCAGTCCGCCGACGCCGAGGCGGCGGCCATCGTCCGGCGGTGCATCGAGTTGGAGTTGCAGGTTCGGCGAATCTATGAAATCCTCATTAAGATTACCGCCCACACGCCGGCGGCGGCGGAGTTCTTCGCCGTGCTCGCCCAGCACGAACAAGATCACGCGGACCTGCTGCAAATCTCCCTGGCCGCCTCGCAACGCTGCGGCTGGAAGCTGGGGCGTTTCAATCCGTGGCGCGACTACCTGCCCCGCTTGGAGCAGCAGATGCGCGAGGCGGAGTGCGCCGCCTCCGCGGTGGAAGAAGTGGACGACGCCCTGCGCCTGGCGGTGCGGATCGAATCCTCGGAGATCAACCTGGTGTTTCGCGGCGCGCTGGCGGCGGGCAATGCGCCCTTCGCCGCCCGGCTGGGGCCCTTTCGGAACGCCATTGACAATCACATCAGCTACGTCGTCTCCGAAATAGTCCGGCTGTCGCCGGACTTGACGATGGTCTCGCGGGAACTGCGGACCAGGTTCTCGCACTCGGCGTGAGGGCACCCATTAACCTGCTTTTTTCACCAGGGGGCGTCGCTGCCGGCCTACCCGGCAGCGACGTAGGGTGGGACAAGCAAAGCGCGGTCCCACCATGTTTTTCGCCGTTACTGGTGGGACCGCGCTAAAGCTTGTCCCACCCTACGCACGCTTTTCACAACAGAAACAATTTAGAGCGCTTCCAGGCGTTTTATCGCCTCCCGCTTGCCGATGCCGCGGATCGCCACCAGGGACTCCAACTGCGCCTGGCGGGGGCGCGACTTGCCCGACTCCCAATTGTAGATCGTCAGCGCGGAAACGCCCACCAGTTTTCCGTAGTCGGCGGCCGATAGATTCAGCCGGCGACGCTGGGCCTTGACGGATCGGGCGGAGAAGCGGGCGCCGGCGGTCTCGTCTTCGGCGGCGCCGCCGCAGACTTCGCCCTGCGTCTGGAGTTGCTGTTTGAGCCGTTGCACGTTTCGTTCCTGCTGGCCCAGTTGCCGTTTCATGGCGGCGATGTCCCGGCGATAATGAGCCACGGCCTTCTGGGTCGTGCCGACCATGGACTTGATCTCTTTTCGGGCCAAGCGGCGAATTTCTTCCTTCAGGGCGGTGGCAATGTTCGGCATGGAATTTTTCTCCTCTGGGGCAAAGTTGGATTGTCTTGCGAAACAAGGGGGCCGGCCCCTTGTGTACATTTACAGCGGGAATAATTTGTTGCTGTTGCGGAAAGCGCGATTCGGCCGGATTGTCGCCTTTCGCTCCGCGAAAGTAGCGTGGACTGCCCGCAACTTTCGCGGAGCGAAAGGCGACAAAAGGCCTTCCACAATAGTAACTAATTATGCAATATCCTTTCGGATGGTCAACTATATCACCGGTTTAATATACACAATATACATGCGTTGGCAGTGGGGTGCAATGGCCGGAAATCGGTGGAAAAACACGGTGGGATTACGCTCCGCCGGTCCCACGCTACGTCAGAAATGAAGAGGGATGCCCACTCCAGCGAATCGCTACGCCGCCCGTTTTACCGGCTCGATTCTATCTAGGCGAAGAGTAACGATCCGCAACCGGCCGTCGCGTTCGACCAGCAATTGGAGCGGGGCGGGGAGTTTTTTCACCAGCCGGGCGAATCCCCCTTCGTCGGCGAAGTCCTTTCCCGCCACGCGATAAACGCGGTCGCCGACGGTCAACCCCGCGCGGGCGGCGGGAGAGCCGGGCGCCACGTGCGAGATGATCGCCATGCCCGGCTCGGCCTCGTCCACGCGCCAACGGATGCCCCAGCGTTGCGGCGCGCCGGACAAGCGCAGCGATAGATTCAACGGCTTCTCTTCGCCAGGACGTTTGACGACCGCCGCGGCCGGATTTTCCGCGGTGCGGACGGTGGCGAAGAAATCATCGTCGTCGCCCATTTTCCGGCCGGCGAAGCGCACGATAAGATCGCCCACACGGAGTCCGGCCTTCTCCGCCGGCGAGCCGGGCGCGATGGAAGACACCCGCACGCCGCCGGCCGCGGCCGCGTCTTCGACCCAGCCGACGCCCAGGCGGTCCGCCGGTTTGTCTTCCCGGGCGAGGATCGACCGTTCGAGCCGCGGAGTTTCGTAATGGGCGGCCGAGCGGAACTCGGGCGTTGCCGCGGGATTGTCGGCCAACTCGCAAATCGCGCCGAACACCAGCCGGGCAACCCGCTCCAGTCCCGCTTCGTTGATGCGCTCGGCCGTGTCGCTGGGCCGATGGTAATCCTCGTGCAAGCCGGTGTTGAACATCAGCACGGGAATGCCGCGGTCGAAAAACGGGAAGTGGTCCGCATCGGGCCGGATGCCCCAGGGGAATTCGAGGCGCAGGCCGGTCTCGGCGTTTTGCAGGCCCAGCAGCCGCCGCCAGCCTTGGCCGCTGCGGCTGCCGTAGATCGTCAGCCGGTCGTCGCGGAGCCGGCCGATCATGTCCAGGTTCAACGCCGCCGAGACGCGCTCGAGCGGGAGCGTCGGAGCGGAAGCCCAGTGCGTCGATCCGAGCAGGCCCTTCTCTTCGCCGTCCCAGTTGGCGAAGAGGATCGAGCGTCTCAGCGGATGGGCGAAGAAGGTCGTCGCCTCGGCCAATTCCAGCACGGCGGCGGTGCCGCTGGCGTTGTCGTCGGCGCCCGGATAGATGCGTCCGTAGGCGCCGAGGCCGGCGGGGCCGCCGTAACCGAGGTGGTCGTAGTGTGCGCAGACGACGATGACCTGATTGCGCAGCTTGGGATCGCTCCCCTCGACGATGGCCAACACGTTGCGGTAGTTCGGCGGGAAGGGCTGAAAGAAGCCGCCGTCCGCGCCGGCGCCGTGCAAGTGGAGCCGGGCGTACTGCTCGGCGAGATACTTGGCGGCGGCTTGCCCACCCGATCGGCCCGCCTCGCGGCCTTCCATCGCGTCGCCGGCCAGCAGGCTCACGTGCCGCTGCAAGTCGGACGCCGTGATCGACTTCAGGGCGGCCGAATAGTGGGAACTCTTCTCCGCCGCGCGGACCGAAACGGTCCAGACAAAGCAGAACAGCGCAGCCGCTATTACCGGCAGGAATGTACGTGGTGGGGATCGCATGGGCATGCCTCTGCCGTAGTATACCATCCGTCGACTGCTTTGGCGAATGAACTGTGGCGGGAAATACTGCATTGCGAAGCCGCAAGCGGCTGATGACATTCCGCGGCCCAAAGAACCGCTTGCCAATAATATCTTGCGCGTGGCCGATACAATCGCTACATTCCGGCCGCGGTTTGACTTGCCGGGAGATTACCCTAGAGTACAGTACCTGCCTTGAACTTCCCTCCGGTATTCGCCCATGCCCGCCGAACTTGCCACACTGCCGCAAATCCGCCCGGCCCCGGTCTCCGTCCGCAAGAAGCACACGGTGCTGATAATCGACGACGACGACACCCTTTCGGCCGTCCTCTCGCATCGTCTGAAGCAGCAAGGGTTTCAAACCGTGGCGGCCTACTCGGGCAGCGCCGGTCTGGAACGGGCCAAGGCCCAGCCCCCCTCGGCCGTCATCCTGGACCTCGGGCTGCCTGACGTAGACGGCCTGTCGATCTGCGGGCAACTGGCCGACTCGCCCGGGACCTGCGCCACGCCGATCATCGTCCTCAGCGGCCGCGATCAGCCGGGATTGGTGCGGCGACTGCCGGGCGGCCGGATGCCACTACTTCCTCCGCAAGCCCTACGATCCCAGCGCCCTGCTGGTGCTGATCCGTCAGGCCATCGCCGACGCATCGGACTGGGACATCGAGCCGGACGAGTTCGAGGAATAAGACCCCGTTTAGCCCCGGCGTCCACGCCGGGTGGGGAACGCCCCGGAATACAGGCATTTCTATCCCGGCGTGGACGCCGGGGCTAAACCTCGGAATCGCTCCGAGATACCTCGCCCCCCCTACTTGTCCTCTTGGGCCGGGTCTGCTACGATGAGTTGTTCTGGTCGTAAGTCAAACATGCTGCATGGCAATTTCGGAGGCGCTTGTGGGGACGAAAAAAACAGGAAAGGGCCGGCGGAAAATCGGCCGCAAAAAACGCCGTAACCGGGCCAAAATCCGGCATCGGAAATAACGAGTGGCTGAGCGGTTGGGTTGGTTGCCGGCGATAGGTTTGGGCTGCGCGGTTTTCTCCCCCGCCTTCGATCCCGCGTTTGTGATTATCCCGCCTCTAAGTTCTAACACGACATTCAGTCGTTCCAAATCCGGCGCACTCCCGTTCAGCGGCCGTCAGCGCGACGGCCCTGTTGGCGTCACGGGCCGTCGTGCCGACGGCCGCTAAACAAGATATTGTCGTAAATGGACGGACGGAATCACTTGAACGCCGCCACGGCGAGCCCCGTCCGGCGGCGGACCAATTCGGCCGCCGCGTCCATCTCGGCGGCCGACAGCGGGGAGACCCACGACTCCGCCGGGCGCCGGGCAATCGTATGCATCTGCACCAGCTTGATCCGTCCCCCGCCCGCGACGATTTCGCCCAGCCGGTCGCAAAATGCCTCCAACTCGGCCGGCGGTGGCGCTTCGCCGCGAATCCGCATCCACAGCGATTGCACCACGATCGGCCGCCGGCAGGCGGCGTCGAGCAGATTGTCGAGTATCCGCCGCCAGGGAACGGCCGAGCGGTTGACCGCGCGGTAGTATGCCTCCGTGCCGGCGTCGAGTTTGGCCCAGATTTCGCCGCCGTTGGCGTCCAGCGTTTCCAGCGCCCGGCGCACCGAAGGGCGGTGCAACAGGCTGCCGTTGGTAATCAGCACCAACCGCACCCCGTCCAGACCGCGGCGGCGGCGCGTGGCGGCACAAATCTCTACCGCCCGCCCGAACGCCGCCGAGGCGGTCGGCTCGCCGTCGCCGCTCAGGGCGATGTCGTTCAAACGGCGGAGCGGCGCCGGCACGTCACGGAACCGCGGTTGTTCGTAGAGCCAGCCCGAGACGACCAGCTCGACCATCCGGTCCAGTTCCTCTGCCAGTCTATCCAGGTCCACGGCGTTTTGGGCGGCCGGCTCGCCGCGGTCGACCTGGCAGTAGATGCAATGGAAGTTGCAGAACTGGTCGGCGTTGAGGTTTACGCCGATGGAGATTCCGCCCGCCCGGCGGCTCAGTACGGGATAGACGTAGCGATTGGCCTCGAAACTGCGGGGATGCGACTCGTGCAGCGGATGGTCAGGAAGGCAGGGATTGGACATGCGGTATAATACGGTTTTCAGCTCAAAACTGCGACAATTTCGCCTATTTTCGAGGTATCAACCGTCCAATGCGTTCTGCAAACCGCTTGCGGTTTCGCAATGAGATTACCCGGCAGCCGTGGTTCAATCACTTATCTGCGTCGGATCTCTCATTGCGAACCATAGCCGGAGGCTAATATCTTTTGAAATGCGGCAGACTTCCAGAGTCTGTCCACCGGAGGTTGTTAGCCTCCGGCTATTGTTCGCAAAAATGATCGTTGGCTGGGCAATTGTATAACGGCCTGATTCTACGCGCGGCGGATCGTCGTGAACTCGTCGATCGTCAATGATGCCAGCTCGCCGTCGGGCATTTCGAGCAGAACCGCGTCGCTGAAGACCTTGTCGTCCGGGTTGCGCTGGAAGTGCAGCCCGTGGCGGCGGCGCTCGGTGCGGACCACGGTCCCGCAGGTCTTGGCGGTCCAACTCTCTTGCCCGACCGTGACCAGATGTTCCACTTCCACGCGATCGCCGGCCTTCAGCTCGTCGAATTGCGTCAGCACGTTGCTATAGTTGGAAGTCATGGCCCACCATCGGATAGTGCTTTCGACCGGGTATCCCGCCCGGCCGCTACCTTCATTGTGCCGATACGGCCGATTTTTACAAGATCGGTTTTTACAGACCTGACGACGGCAATGACCCGATCAGGTTGGTTTACGGTCTGTCTCGGCAAGCATTTCCCGCAGCCGCCGGCCGGCCGCTTCCATCGGATGGGTCTGCCCGCTGTGCCGCAGGTGGGCGAAATGCGTGGCCCCGGTGCGGTTCTCCTCGATCCACTCGTGTGCGAAGCGGCCCTCGCGGACTTCGTCGAGGATCCGCCGCATCTCCGCCTTGGCCTGATCGCCGACGATCCGCGGCCCGCGGGTGTAGTCGCCGTATTCGGCCGTGTTCGAGATGTTTCGCCGCATCTCGCTCAGGCCGCCCTCGAAAATCAGATCGGCGATCTGTTTGACCTCGCGGACGCACACCTGGTAGGCGATTTCCGGCTGATAGCCGGCCTCGACGAGGGTCTCGAAACCGGCCTGGATCAAGGCGCTCAGCCCGCCGCAGATGACCGCCTGCTCGCCGAACAGGTCGGTTTCGGTCTCCTCGGCGAAGGTGCTTTCGATCGCGCCGGCGCGGGTGCAGCCGATGCCTTTGGCGTAGGCCAGGGCGATGGTTTTGGCTTCCGGGGCGGTCCCTTCGGCCGTGGCCACGAGGCACGGCAGGCCCTCGCCGCGGACGTATTTCTCCCGCACCAGACTCCCCGGCCCCAGCGGCGCGACCAACACCGTCGAGACGCCCCGGGGCACGTCGATCAGGCCGTAACGGACGTTGAACCCGTGCGCGAAAACCAGCACGTTGCCCGGCGAAAGCTGCGGACGAATATCGGCGCGGAACACCTCGGGCACAATCTCGTCGGGCAGCAGGACGGCGACGACGTCGCCACGCTCGACCGCCTCCGCCGTCGGGATCGGCCGGAAGCCGTCGGCCTCGGCCCGGCGGTGGTTGTCCGTATCCGGGGGCTCGGCGACGACGACGCTCAGCCCGCTGGCGCGGAGGTTTTGGGCGTGGGCGTGCCCCTGCGAGCCATAGCCCAGCACGGCTATGGTCTTGTCCTCCAGCAGCGAGAGGTCGGCGTCGGCGTCGCGGTAGGTAACGGTTGGCATGGGCGGCGGCGGGGTTCGGGGATTCGGGAATGCGGGGAGCGGCTATTGTTTAGCCCCCGCGTCCACGCGGGGTGCGCTGCGTGACAATCACATCTCCAGTTGTTCCAAATTCCGGCACATTCCCGTTTAGGATCGGCAAATTAATAACTGTCGCATTTCAGAAGGGGACAGTCCCATTTTCGTCGAACGAAAATTGGGACAGTCCCCCACTTATTCAGTTGTTCCAAATTCCGGCACATTCCCGTTTAGCGTCCGTCGGCACGACGGCCTGTATCGCCAACAGGGCCGTCGTGCCGACGGCCGCTAAACGGCATGATGGCAATAGTTGGAACTACTGACTTTCTGTTAATGTTCAACCGTTGCGGGCATTGTCCGCACGTCCAACACTTGCCGTCGCCCGTCGCGGCCGTCGAACGTGTCGTTCTTGGCCAAATAAAGTTTCAGGCGGGCGACTTTTTCCGCGGCCGGCAACTCGCCGATCGCGCCGGCGCCGGGGGCGTATCCCCAGAGGATTTGCGTCCCGCTGCCGGTCACCAGCTCGAAAAACGGCTCGGCCGAGCGGAACGAAGCGCTTCGGCGACTGGAGTCGCCTCCTACAATTCCGTTTCGGCGACTGGCGCCTCCGCCGACAGCCGCGGCGGCCGGGTCCGATGCCAGGGGAACGATCTGGTGCAGCCGCATGGTTTCCCAGGCCGGCCCGATCGCGGCGGCGATCTCCGCCCCGCCAATGATTTTCGCATCCGGCCAGCGGCTGCCCGGCGGCTCGATCGGCATTTGCGCGACGCCGGTCAACAGCGGATAACGGGTCTTCTCGACGGGCGAAAAATCACCCTCCGGCAACAAGACCGCGTTCGCGTCCACCGGCAATAATCCGCCCGGAACCTCGACCATGCACACCGGACGGCGATACTCCAACTCCACCCGGACCGCAGAGGGATAGAGCGGCTCGACGCGGACCACCTTGGCCACCCACGGATGACGCGCGAAGGCCCGGGCGATCCGCTCGGCCAGACCGTCGTCCAAGATCGAGAGCCGCCCGTCGAGCGTCGGGTCGCGGAGCACCTCTGCGCAGATGTCGCTGTGGATCCAATCGGGCGGCGGAGTGATTTCGATCTGCCCCGGATCGAGAAGATGGTCCGGCGTGGCAAGTATCCGGTCCTTGAGGCTCAGCCACGCCAGCACGAGTCCGCCGCCGAGAACGAGGAACGCCGTCACCCCGATGAGCGCCGTGCGGCCCGGCCCCAGCAGCCAGGCAAACAGGCCGCCGGTCCCCGCGGGAGCGGACTTCTTCGCTTTGCGTTTCTTGGCGGCGCTCATCGGCGGATGGTTGTTATCGGATGGTGCGTGAATCGCACCATGCGTCTTGCTACCAGATTTCCAATTCCAATTCGAGTTCGATGCCCATCCGGTCGCGAATCTGGCCGCGGACCAGTTCGATCAGCCGCAACACGTCCTGGCTGGTGCATTCCGGCTCGGCGACGATGAAGTTGGCGTGCCGCTCGCTGATCACGGCGCCGCCGATGCGGGTCCCCTTCAGGCCGGCGTCGTCGATAATCTCGCCGGCGCTCATGCCGCGGGGATTCTTGAACACGCAGCCGGCGCACTGATGCCCCAGCGGCTGGGAGGCCTTGCGGACAATCCAATGCTTTTGCATCCGCTGGGCCAGCTCGTGGGGGTCGTCCTCGTGCAACTCGCAGCGGGTTTCGAGGATCACCAGATCGCCGAGGTTGCTCTGCCGATAGCCGAAGGAAAGCTCTTCGCTGCCGCGGTGGCAAATCTCGCCGTCGGTGGTGACGACCGTGGCTTGCAGGGTCCACTGGCCGATGACTTTCGCCGTGGGCGCCGGCGTTGCCGTGCAGAGCGCCGCCGACGGTGCCCGGGATGCCGATCAAGGATTCCAGTCCGGCCAGACCGCGATGGACGGCCGTAGTGACGGCACGGCCGAGCAAGGCCCCGCCGGCCGCGACCAGAGAGCGGTCCTCGACGCGAATCGCGCCGAACGCGGGGGCGGAGAGGCGGATCACCATGCCCGGCACACCTTCGTCGCGGACCAGGATGTTCGATCCTTGGCCCAGGATCCGGGTGGACACGTCCGCTTCGTGGCAGCGTCGGATGAGGGCGGTCAGCTCGTCGACCGTCTCCGGCTCGGCGAAATACTCGGCCGGCCCGCCCAACTGGAACCAGGTGTGCATGGCCATCGGCTCGTGTTGCCGCACGATATTCTCGAATCCGCTCGATAGACTCATGGATGTCGCCCTTGCTCGTTGAATTTCGCCACGTCGCCCGCCCCCAGGGTAATCAATACGTCGCCCGGTGCAAGTTGGGTTTCCAATGTTTCGGCAATCTCGCGGTCGGATCGGCCGGGCAAGACCTCGACCCCGCCGGCGGCTGCCTGGCGGGCCAAATCGGCGGATGTGACCCCCACCGCGGATGTATGATCCTCGCGGGCCCAATATATCTCGGCCACCAACACCTTGTCGGCATTTTGCAGACTTTCGGCCAGTTCGTCCAGGAGCCGGGCGGTGCGGGACGCTTGATGGGGCTGAAAAACGCACCACAGCCGCCGGCCGGGGAACATCTCCCGCGCGGCCGCCAGCGCCGCCCTCACTTCGGTGGGATGGTGGGCGTAATCGTCCAACAACGCGACCCCCCGCCGTTGGCCGAGCAGTTCCATGCGACGGTGCAGGCCGGGAAATTCGCCCAGCCCGGCGGCAATTTGCTCCGCCGAGACCCCGTTTGCGGAGGCCAGAGCGGCCGCCGCCAGGGCGTTTACGACGTTGTGCCGGCCCGGCGTTTGCAGTTGCACTTCACAAAACCGGCGGCCCCGGCGGAAAATCTCGAACTGAAATCGACCCATAAAGCCGCGACCGTCGGTCGCGCCGCAACGGGTGGAGGTGCCCGGCGCGACCAACGGTAGCGGCTTTATGTCGCGGGCCGACCAATCGGCGTCCGGGGACAGGCCGAACGTCTCGACCCTGCACCGTGCTTGGGCCGCCGCTCGGCGGGTGGACGGACACTCGTGCCGGGCGAGCAATCGACCGTCGGCCGGCAGGGAGGCGGCGAACCGGGCGAACGCGGCCTCCAGTTCGTCGAGCGACGCGTAGCAATCGAAGTGGTCCGGCTCGATGCCCAGGATGACGGCCTGCCGGGGATGCAGGTAGAGGAAGTTCGCGCGATACTCGCAGGCTTCGACCAGCATCCGCTCGCCGAGGCCCGCCCTGCCGCCGGATGCGGCGCCCAGCGGCGTGGCCCCGCAGACGACCGTCGGATCGAGTCCCGCCCGGACCAGGAGATGGGCGGTCATGGCCGTGACGGTCGATTTTCCGTGCGTCCCCGCCACGGCCAGCAGGTTTCGGCCGTGGCCGAGTTGGCCGAGCATCTGAAAATAGCTCAGCGTCGGGATGCCCCGTTCGGCGGCGCGGAGCAGCTCGGGATTGTCCGCCGGCACGGCGTCGCTGTAGACGACAAGTTCCGCGTCCGGGGGCAGGTTGTCGGGTGAATGTCCGCGGAAAAGATTCGCGCCGGCCGCGGCAAAATGTTCAACCGAAGATACATCCAAGTCCGAGCCGCTAACGGTCCATCCCCAACCGAGCAGCACGTTGGCCAGGGCTCTCATGCCGTTGCCGGCGATGCCGGCCAAATGTGCCCGCCGCGGCGTTGAGGGGCCAATCGGCAGTCCGGTCGGCAAGGCCATGTGTTTTCCCATAAAGCCGCGACCGTTGGTAGCGCCCCAATTCGTTCGCGACGCATGTTGGGGTTGTGGTCACAAATTCAGGAGCCGCAATTTTCGGGCAATCCCCCAAAGCGCCGGTAGCGGGAGGCGTAGTTCCGCAGGGCGGCGCGGAATTGGGCCTCGTCGAAGTCGGGCCAGCAAACGTCCGTCACCCAAATCTCCGCGTAGCTGATCTGCCAGAGGAGGAAATTGCTGACCCGCATCTCGCCCGCCGTGCGGATCAACAGGTCGGGGTCGGGCAGACCGGCCGTGTACAGCCGCGCGGAGATCGACGCTTCGTCGATGGCCGCGGCGTCCAAGCGGCCCGCGACGGCGTCCTCGGCCAGGCGCCGGGCGGCGTCGATCAGTTCCGCCCGGCCGCCGTAGTTGATCGCCAGACAGACGCGCAGGCCGGTGTTGGCCACGCTGTAGGCGACGATTTCGTCCAGGCCCCGCACGGCCGCGTCGGGCAACCCCTCGCGGCGGCCTATCCAGCGGACTTGGATGTTGTGCTCCATGATCCGCGGCCGCTCCTCGGCCAGGTAATGCTGGAGCAGTTGCATGAGGAAGTCGAGTTCCTCGGCCGGGCGTTTCCAGTTCTCGCTCGATAGGCAATAGAGCGTAAGCTGTTCGATGCCCAGCCGGGCGCACTCCTCGGTGACGCGGCGGACGCTGGTCGCGCCGGCGCGGTGCCCCTCGACCCGCGGCAGGCCCCGTTTCTCGGCCCAGCGGCCGTTGCCGTCCATGATTACCGCGACGTGCCGCGGCAGCCGCTCGGGTGGGATGTCGAGTTGGTCGTCTGGCATGGGCATATCCGTAATAACGTGGAATCCCCAATGGTATCCCGTCGCGACGATCGTGTCGAGTGGAGCGTGTATTGAGCACCAAAAGAGCAATACGATATTGTTTAGCAGCCGCCGGCACGGCGGCTTGTAGCGGAACTCGGGCCGTCGTGCCGACGGCCGCTAAACAGATGATGAATACTATATCCGATAGCCAAATGCGGGACTACGAACACCGGAAATCCGGCCGCGACTCCTACCCGTATCGTCCCCGGACGTAGAGTTCCGTCTCGGGATGTTTTGGGGTGAGGAACATTTCCAGGGTCGGGGCGTGCTCGATGATCCGGCCCATGAGCATGAAGATGCACTCGTGGCTGGCCCGCCGGGCCTGGCCCATGTTGTGCGTGACCATGACGATCGTGAACTTCTCCCGCAATTCGTCGATCAGGTCCTCGATCCGCTCGATCCCCTCGGCGTCCAGGGCCGAGCAGGGCTCGTCCATCAGTATGATCCGCGGTTTCAGGGGCAGCAGCCGGGCGATGCACAGTTTCTGCTGCTGTTCGAGCGTCAGCGAGGTCGCCCGCCGCCGCAGCCGGTCTTTCACCTCGTCCCAAAGCTGCACGTCGCGCAGGGCTGATTCGACCAGTTCGTCGCGCTGCCGGCGGCTGAACTCGCCCCGCCGCGTGTGCGAGCGGACGCCGAAGAGCACGTTTTCGTAGATCGAGATGGGCAGCGGATTGGGGCGCTGGAAGACCATGCCCACCGATTTTCGCAGCGTGCTCAGCGAAACGTCGCCGTCGTAGATGTTTTTGTCGAGGATGGTGACTTCGCCGGTGGTGGTGACGCTGCCGTAACGTTCGTTGATGCGGTTGAAGCAGCGGAGCAGGGTGGTCTTGCCGCAGCCCGAGGGGCCGATCAGGGCGGTGATGATGCCCGGCTTGACCTCGATTGAGACGTCGTTCAGCGCCTGGAAGTCGCCGTACCAGAGGTTCAGCCCCCGGGTCTGGATGGTGTAGGTCTGCGTGGTGGCGGTGTTTGCGATCATCCAAAATCTCCCGTCACGTATCGCTCGGTCAGCTTATTGGCGGCGCGGTTGAAAATGACCTCGGTCTCATTGACTTCGATCAGCTTCGACGCGCTGAAGAAGGCGGTGCGGTCGGCCAGCCGCCGGGCTTGCTGCACGAGGTTAGTCACCAGCACGATGGTCATTTCGTTTTTCAACTCGCGGAGGATGTCCTCGATCCGCATGGTGGTCACCGGGTCGATGGCGATCGAAAACTCGTCGAGGCAGAGGATTTCCGGCCGCAGCGAGAGGGCCCGGGCGAGCGTGAGCCGCTGCTGCTGTCCGCCGGAGAGCATCGTGCCCAGCATCGGCAGGCGGTCCTTGACCTCGTCCCAAAGCATCGCCTGGCGGAGGCAGGTCTCGACGATCTCGTCCAGTTCGTCGCGGCGATGGATGCCGGCCCGGCGGGGGGCGTATGCCACGTTCTCGTAAACCGACAGCGGCAGGCCGACCGGCAGCGGAAAGACCATGCCCACCCGGCGGCGCAACTGGTAGACGTTGCGGATACTAAATACATTCCGGCCGTCGATCGATACTTGGCCGCTCACTTTGGCCTGCGGAATGAAGTCGATCGTGCGGTTGATGCACTTCAGCAGCGTCGTTTTGCCGGAATTGGCCGGGCCGATGACGGCGAAGATTTGCCGTTCGGGGATTTCCAGTGAGACGTCCGCCAGCGCGGTCTTCGCGCCGTAGGCGACCGTGACGTTCTCGAAGCGGACATGGGGATTCATGGCTGGATTATACATGATGCCCGGCTGGAGCATCAGGCGGGGTCTTCTTGTTTCACATCTGATGAATTGACCGCCAAGTGCCCTTCGGTGGCGTATTCCGGCGGTGGACTGTTCACCATTGCTCTCGCGTGTCGGAAACCATTCATGCCAAGCAAAAACGCCCCCATCCAACCCAGTGACACACAAAGCGGAAGTAGTGCCAGGGAACCTGGAGCCGTTTCACATTCCGCAACAAAGTTGATTAGAACAACTAGCGACAACAGGGTGACGAGAATAATTCGGCGAATCCGCACTAAACGACTCGTTGCCCAGCCGAATCCAAACAATATCAACAAACCGGCAAAATAATGGAGCAGGCTGGGACGCGGAACCGTAAAAGAATCGACATCGCGGGTATGAATACAGTCGCCGTATCGGTTAGCGCCGCGCGACACGTATTGAAAATGAGTCAGAACTCGTATGCGAGCGTTGTGCCAGAACCAGCAACTGCCAATCATCGCCCAAAGCATAAGCGACCGGTTTTAGCGGACTCCCATCCACGGGGTCTCTACGGGCCACCGAGAAATAGCTTTTTGGATAGCCGTAGATTTCGAGGCCGCGAATCGCCGAGGCGTCATCGCCAACTGAAATCACTTGACTGGAGGGAATGACAAAGCAAATGACCGCTGTTGCGGCCAGTACGAGAACGCCGGCGGATATGGTCGCGTTCTTCACAGTTGAGCAGTATCCCGTACTCCGATTTACGTCCGATGCGGCTCCGGTTCGCTTTTGGGAACATGATCCACCAGCAACTCAGGATGCTGTTCTTGGAGCCGCATCAAACGTTCACACAGCTTCTGAAAATTGCAGCCGCACTCCTCCCAAATCTTTTTCCGCACGGCGTGAATATCCGCGACAATTTCGTCCTCATACAGTGACGGTTTCATGGTTATCGCTCCAATACAATTGTACTCTATCTGAGGCAAATGAGGTATCGCCACATATTTGTAGCTCCGTTGTTAGCCCAAAAAGAGCGTCGATAATTGGAATTGCCTCACCATTTCTTCCGCGACCGCAAATACCCCCGCAGAATGATCGAAACGCAATTCACCGCCAGCACCAGTCCGACCAGCACCACGGCGGTGCCGTAGAGATATTCATCCGAGACGCCGCGGACCTGTGTGGCCAGCGTGAAGAGGTGCATCGAGAGGGCCATGCAGCGGTCGTCCAGCCCGTAAGGGAAAAACGATCCCCAGCCGTGATCGGGGATGGGGGTGAAAAAGACCGCCCCGGTAAAGAGGATCGGGGCCGTTTCGCCCGCCGCGCGGGAGACCTGCAAAATCACCCCGGTGAGGATGCCGCTGATCGAGTTGGGCAGCACGATGGTGCGGATCGTCTGCCAGCGGGTGGCCCCCATGTTCCAGCAGGCCTCGCGGAACGACATCGGCACCGAGGCCAGCGCTTCCCGCGTGCTGGTGATGATTACCGGCAGGGTCATCACGGCCAGCGTGCAGGAGGCGGCCAGCAGCGAGCGGCCGAGATGGGCGAAGAGCACGAAGGCCCCCACGCCGAACAGCCCGGAGACGATGCTCGGCACGCCCGCCAGATTCATCACCGCCAGGTTGACCGAGCGGGTGAACCAGTTGTCTCGGGCGAACTCGTTGAGGTAGACCCCGGCGAGAATGCCGACCGGGCGCGGCGGCCGCCAGCGAAATCAGCACCAGAAAGAACGTGCCGATCAGCGGCGCCCAGATGCCGCCGGCGGTCATGCGGTTCGCCGGGTTGTCGAGCAGGAAAGAAACGCTCAGCACCGGCCAAGCCTTGACCAGCAGATAGCCGAAGATCAGCACCACCGGCAGGACCAGCATCAAGGTGATTGCGGCCAGCACCAGTCGGGCGATGCCCTCCTTGATCTTCTTTCGCTTCTCCAGCGGCGAGGGAGCAAAGGGGTTGGGACGCATGCTCCCCTCTCCGGGCACCGACCGAAGGTTGGTCGGGAGAGGGGCCGGGGGTGAGGGCGGTGTCGGATGTGAATTGCTGTCGGATGTCATCTTGTGCCTCAATGGCCCTCACCCTAACCCTCTCCCAAAGGGAGAGGGGACATATTGTTTAACTCTCCCAAAGGGAGAGGGGACCTGTTTCTATCGTTCATTGCGAATCCCCTTGACCACCAAGTCGGCCGCCAGATTGACGACGAAGGTTATCAGAAACAACTCCAATCCGATCAGGAACAGCACGGCATAGTGCGGACCGCCCGAGACGGCTTCGCCCAGTTCGGCAGCGATGGTCGCCGTCAAGGTGCGAACCGGATCGAGCAGGCTGTGGGGGATTTGCACGGCGTGGCCGGTACACATCAGCACGGCCATGGTCTCGCCGATGGCGCGGCCGACGCCCAGCAGAACGGCGGCCAGCAGCCCGTTCTTCGCCGCCGGAAAGAGGACGCGATAGACGATCTCCCAGCGGCTGGCGCCGAGCGAGAGGGCGGCCTCGCGATACGAATCGGGAACGGCCTTCAGCGCGTCCTCGCCCACTGAGACGATAATCGGCACGCTCATCAGCGCGAGGATGATGCCGCCGTTGAGCAGATTCACGCCCACGGCCGCGCCGGTGGTCCAGATAATAATCGGACCCAGGAGCATGTAGCCGATGAAGCCCCAGACGATCGACGGGATGGCGGCCAGAAGCTCGATGACGATTTTCAGAATCTCTTTCGGCTTGCCCGAGCAGAACTCGGAGATGAACACGGCCGCGCCCAGTCCCAGGGGGACGGCAATCGCCATCGCCAACGCCGTGACCGAGACCGTGCCGACCAGCATGGCGAGCGTGCCATAAGTCGGCCGCACCTCGGAGGTGGGCTGCCAGCGGGTGCTGAAGAGAAACTCGAACAGATTCACCCCGCCGAACAACGCCGACTTGGCCTGCCAGAAGACGAATAGAAAGATAGCAAAGATGAAAAAGATGGCGCTCCAGCCGCAGAGCCGGATGATCCATTCGATCAACGGCTCGGCGCGGTCCATCGCGCCGCGCCATCCGCCGCCGTGGCGGCGTGTTGGGGTGGCAGTTGAACTGCCACCCCAACCGGAGCGAGGGTCTGGCGTTTCGGCGGTCGTCGGGGCCTCGCTCATTTGGTTTTCAGTTTGCTTGGGTGCCACTGCTGGCTTGTCCAGCAGTGTTGGCGAGTTCGGGAAGCACTGCTGGACAAGCCAGCAGTGGCACCCCGTCCAACATTCCGATAGCACCAGCGGGGAACGTCGCTCATTTTGTTTCCAGCGGTACGTAGCCCAATTGTGCCACGACCTCTTGCCCTTCCGGCGAGAGAATCCAGTCGAGATACTTCTTGGTCGGACCGGTCGGTTTGCCGACCACGTAAATTTGCAGGGGGCGGGTGATGGGATACTTGCCGTTGCGGGCGTTTTCCGGGGTGGGCGCCGCGGCCGGTCCGCCCCGATGCCGCGAGACCTTCAACATCTTTACGCCGTCGGTGGCGTAGCCCATGCCGCTGTAGCCGATGGCCGAGGGCGTATGCGCGATCAGGCTCACCGCGTCCTTCGAGCCGTTGCCGTCGACCGAGCCGAGTTTCATGTCCTTTCCCTTGCCCAGCACGGCCTCGCGGAAATAGAAAAACGTACCTGAGCTGTTCTGCCGATTCACACGGACAATTTTGTTGTTCTTGATAGCCCCGGCGGGCACGCCCAGTTCGGACCACTTGGTCAGCTTGCCGTCCTCGCCGAAAATCCCGGCCAGCTCGTCAATCGAAATGGAGTTCAGCGGGTTGTTCTTGTGGACGTAGATTGCCAGGGCATCGTAGCCGACGATGATCTCCTGCGGCATGGCGCCGCGGTTGTGCTTGACTTCCTCGGCCTCTTCGGGCTTGATCTTGCGGCTGGCGTTGGCCATGTCGCAGTTGCCGTCGATGAGGCTGGCGATGCCCACGCCCGAGCCGCCGCCGAGGACCTGCACGCTGACGTCCTGGTGTTTCTGGTTGTATTCTTCCGCCCAGGCCTGGGCGATGTTCACCATCGTGTCCGAACCTTCGTTGCGAATGATTACCGAGGCGTTATGAGATTTGCCGCAACCGCACGCCAGCACCGCGGGCAAGAGGCAGAACAAAAAAAGTATTGACCTTAACGACATTGCGGAAAAAAAGCAGGGCACAAAAAACGCACCGCACATTGTGGTGCGTTTCACACACCCTACGATTGCGTGTGTTTAGCCCGGCGTCCACGCCGGGAGAGAATGCGTTCATCCAGTCGCATCACCCACCCGGCGTGGACACCGGGGCTAAACGGGACGCCGGGGCTAAGCGAGGATGCTCTCGAAATCAGACTAGTTATTAGCAGAGAGTTAGTATATCGTCAAGCTCCCCTGCTTTAGTGGCGAGGCGTCGCCCCCTGGTTCTTGCCGCCGGGTAAATTGAGTACAATGAGAACGCGCTTGTGGCAGTTCGTCTGACAGTATGGCTTTACCCCCAAAACGGAAATTCCGCCCATGAAACACGGCCTGAAAAACATGCTCGTCCTGGTGCTCGGCGGCGGACAGGGGACCCGGCTCTACCCCTTGACCAAGTACCGCTCCAAACCGGCCGTGCCGGTGGCCGGCAAATACCGCCTGATCGACATCCCCCTGTCGAATTGCATCAACAGCGGGCTGAACCGGATTTACGTGCTGACCCAGTTCAACTCGGTCAGCCTGCACCGCCACATCCGCTCGACGTACAGTTTCGATCCCTTCGACGGCGGATTCGTCGAGGTGCTGGCCGCCCAGCAGACGCTCGACAATTCCGACTGGTATCAGGGGACCGCCGACGCCGTGCGGCGAAACCTCCGCTACGTCGAGCAGCCGGGCGTCGAGCACGTGCTGATCCTCTCGGGCGACCAGTTGTACCGCATGGATTTCGGCGACATGTTCGAGACGCACGTCAAGTCCGCCGCCGACGTGACCATCGCCGCGGTCCCCGTTCACAGCCATGCGGCCGCCGCGGTGGGCGTGATGCGGCTGGGCGACGCGGGACGCGTCGCCGGATTCCTGGAAAAGCCCAAGACCGAGCGGGAACTGTCGCTGGTCCGCACCGCCCCGGAATGGATCGACGCCCAGGGCATCGCCAGCGGCGGCCGCGATTGCCTGGCGAACATGGGCATCTATCTCTTCAACCGCGACACCCTCATCGACGTGCTGCAGAAGACCAATTACCGCGACTTCGGCAAGGAGGTCTTTCCGGCGTCGGTCCGGGCGCGGAGGGTGCAGGTACATCTTTCCGACGGATATTGGGAGGACATCGGCACGATCAAGTCGTTTTACGAGGCGAACCTGGCCTTGGCCGGCCCGAATGCGCCCTTCGATCTGGCGTCGGTCGATGCGCCGATCTACTCGCACGCCCGATTTCTCCCCCCCACGCGCTTCGACGGCGCGGCGATCAGCGGCAGCCTGGTGGCCGACGGCTCGATGATCGAGCCGGGGGCGACGATCGAGAACAGCATCCTCGGCGTCCGCTGCCGCATCGGCCGGGGAGTGACCATCCGCAACTCGATCGTGATGGGCAACGACGTTTATGAACGGCCGGAAAAATTTTCCGCCCACGGCGGCGAGGGCCAGCCCCCGCTGGGCATCGGCGAAGGGTCGCATATCGAAGGCGCGATCGTCGACAAAAACTGCCACATCGGACGCAACGTCCGCGTGGCCAATCAAAAAGGTGTGGAAAACACCCCCGAAACCCCCCACGGAATGATCCGCGACGGCGTCGTCGTCCTCCCGAAGGGGACCACGCTCCCGGACGGGTGGAAAACGGAAACGTAGGGCGCACGTTTTGCCCCCAATACCGTTGAATTGCCAGATTCCAGCACCTCGCTCCCATGCGGAGCATGGGAACGAGGTGGTCGCCGGGCCACCGGTGTATTCACCGGGGTCTAAATGTAGATCGTTCGCGACACACCGAACTCCCCCGCCCCCTTGCAATCTCTGCCCGGTTGGGTATCTTGCTAACGGTTGCCGGAAAAGTTGCCGCAGGATACCCAGCATCCCGCGCGATGAGTTTCCCACATTTTTCCGGCTGCGATATTTCCTGCCTGTACTACTAACCTCAAACATCGTTAAAAACTTCACGAAGATTTTCGCAGCACAGTCGCAACATTTTGTCGCACAATGTCTTACGGCGACATGTACACGGGGAGTATTTTTGGTTGCGGCCAGCGGCCGCGCTAGGTTTATCCCACCAGAGAGGAGGAGGCCATGTTGGTTGCACAAATGTTGCTCTGCGCCGCGTCGCTTACGCTGGCTCAGCCTTGGATGGCGAGCTGGGAGTTCAATCTTCCCGCGCAGCAATCGGACGTGAAAGTGGTCGACGGCGTCAAGCTGTCGGCCATCGAGGCCCACCTGGTATCCTACACCAATCAGGAACGGATCCGCCAAGGGTTGCCGCCGTTGAAGGTGGACAAGAACTTGATGGCCACCGCTTGCGAGCAGGCCGAGTGGATGACCCGGCACGAGTCGTTGGTCCATACCTCGCGTCCCGTGGCCGAGAATATCGCCATGGGCCAGCCGCACAGCAGCGACGCGGTTCGGGCGTGGATGAACTCGTCCGGGCATCGGGCGAACATCCTCAACCCCCGCCATCGCCGCATCGGTGTGGCCGCCTTCCGCACCGCCCGCGGCACCATCTTCTGGTGCCAGCAGTTCCGGAATCAGCGCCACCAAACACCTTGTTCCCACGCTCCGCGTGGGAACACACTGCCCGGACGCTCCTGCGTCCGTGATGGTTGTCGGATTAAAGGCCGCGATGCAAGACAACTTTGCCCTTGCTCCGCCGACACTTGCAGAGACCATACATTGCTGCCAAGATGTGAGTCATGTCCGACGCCCCGCACAACGTCGCCCAACGGCTCACCGCGATGGCCCGACTGCGCCCCGACGCGGTGGCCGTGGCCGAGCCCGCGGGCCGCGACACCCAAGACCGGCGGCGCTATCGGCAGTTCACTTTCCAGCAACTCGACCGCGACAGCGAGCGGATCGCCCGCGGGCTGCGGACGTTGGGCGTCGTGCCGGGCACGCGTCTGGCCCTGCTGGTCCGCCCCGGCATCGATTTCGTCTCGCTGGTCTTCGCGCTGTTCAAGTCGGGCGCGGTGGCCATCCTGATCGACCCCGGCATGGGCCGGCGGAACCTCATCGGTTGCCTGGCCGCGGCCGAGCCGGACGGGTTCGTCGCCATTCCGCCCGCCCAGGCGGTCCGCACGCTGTTACGCCGCCGGTTTGCCCGGGCCCGGCTGAACGCGACGGTCGGGCGGCGCTGGTTCTGGGGCGGAACGACGCTGGCTGCGCTGCGAAAAACTCCAGCGGACGACGGCGATCTGCCGCCGGTCGGCGGCGATGATCCGGCGGCGATCATTTTCACCACCGGCAGCACCGGCCCGCCGAAAGGCGTCCTTTTCTCTCACGCCAACTTCGCCTCGCAGGTCGATCAGATTCAGGAAATGTACGACATCCGGCCGGGCGAGATCGACGTCCCCTGCTTTCCGCTGTTCGGCCTGTTCAACTCGGCGATGGGCACGACCACCGTGATCCCCGACATGGACCCCTCGCGGCCGGCGCAGGTCGAGCCGGCCAACATCGTCGAGGCGGTCCGCGATTGGAGCGCCACGCAGGCCTTCGGTTCGCCGGCGGTGTGGGACCGGGTGGGCCGCTACTGCGAGACGCGGGGCGAGCGCATGCCCACGCTCCGCCGCGTGCTGTCGTCCGGCGCGCCGATCCCCGCCGAGGTGCTCCGCCGCATGATGGACTGCATTCACCCGGCCGGAGACGTGTACACGCCGTACGGCGCGACCGAATCGCTGCCGGTCGCCTCGATCTCGGCCCGCGAGGTGCTGGGGATTGGGGAATCCGTGGGTGCGGCAGTTGAAGAATCCGTGGGTGCGGCAGTTGAACTGCCGCACCACGTCATGCAGGGTGGCAGTACAACTGCCACCCCAACAACACCGCGGTGGGGCTGCGCTTCGCTTGACCCACCCTACAATTCAGCCGCCGGCACGGCCGCACAAACCAGCCGCGGGGCGGGCGTGTGCGTGGGACGCCGCTTCCCCCGCGTTCAATGGAAAGTAATCCGCGCCGTCGATGGACCGATCCGCACGATTGACGAGATCGAGGAATTGCCCCAGGGCGAGATCGGCGAACTGATCGTCCACGGTCCGATGGTCACGCGGCGATACGTCACCCGCACAGAATCGAACGCCGCGGCGAAGATCGCCGACGGCCGTGACGTTTGGCATCGGATGGGCGATTGCGGCTATCTGGACGAGCAGGGGCGATTCTGGTTCTGCGGCCGGGCGGCCCATCGAGTGCTGACCGCCGACGGCCCGATGTATCCGGTCCGCTGTGAGGCGATATTCAATCAGCACCCAAACATCCGCCGCAGCGCGCTGGTCGGCGTGGGGCCGCCGGGCCGGCAACGACCGGTGCTCGTCCTGGAACCGTTCGCCGATCGTTTTCCGAAGGGCAAAGCGGCCCAGGCGGCGTTGCTCGACGAGGTCCGCCGGCTCGGGGCGGCCAATCCGTTGACCGCGGGCATCGCCGACTTCCTGCTGCACCGGGCATTTCCCGTCGACATCCGCCACAACGCCAAGATATTCCGCGAACAACTGGCCGTCTGGGCGGCGAAGCGAGTATTGATACCCAGGTAGCCAGGATTGAGTTATAATGGCGGCAATCATTCACAGGTTGGGAATACACCGTCATTCTGAGCGAAGCGAAGAATCTCTCGTAATCTCTCGTGTAATAGCGGTGCAAGCGAGATTCTTCGCTTCGCTCAGAATGACGGATGCCCGGTGAACAGTTACTAATGGCGTCCGTCTCGATTCAATCCCACCCCGCCCCACCACACCACACCACGTCAACGAGGAGAACAACATGGCTCAAGACATTACCCGCAGAACGTTCATGGAAGGCGCCGCGGCCGGCGCCGCGTCGCTGAGCTTGCTCGGGACTCTGACGGAACCGGCGGCGGCGGAAACCGCGTTGCCCGGCGCGAAAAAGGTCCGCGTCGGAAAAATCTATTTCGGCGTTCCACATCCCGGTTGGCCGATGGCCACCGTCGACGTCGCCGCCGAACAGAAGCGCGTCGAAGGGGAGTTGGCCCGAATCCAGCCACAACTGTCGGACATCGAATGGATCGACTGCGGACTGGTCGCGGGCGCGGCCGACTTCGCCCGAGCCAAGGAGAAGCTCCGCGGCGCGGATGGCATCCTGATCCTGCAACTGACCATGGGAATGTGGACGATAGCTCCCAAGCTGCTGGAATTGAAGATCCCGACCGTGCTGTTCGCCGAACCGTTTTGCGGCCACGAGTGGTGTACGATCGCGGCCCTGCAACAACAGGGCAAGCGGATCGACTGCTGGGCCAGCAGCAAGTTCGACGACGTTGTGGCCGCCGTCCGTCCGATTCGCGCCATCCGCCGGCTCAAGGACGCGAAGGTGCTCCACATCAGCCAGAATCCGGCCGATCCCGCTTACGTCAAAGCGATCCAGGAAAAATTCGGGACCGAGATCAAATCGCTGGGGCGTGCGGATCTCGAAGCGGCCTATCAAGCCGTCGATGAACGGGCCGCGCAGGCCGAGGCCAAGCGCTGGATCAGCGGAGCTGAAAAAGTCGTCGAGCCGACCCCAGATGACATGCTGAAAGCCGCCCGCATGGCACTGGCGGTGATTGAGATGGTTCGCGCGGAGCAGGCCGCGGCCATCACCATCAATTGCCTGGGCATGGGCCTGGTGGAACGCGACATGGGATACCCCTGCCTGGGCTTCGCCCGGCTGAACAGCATCGGTCTGGGCGGCATCTGCGAGGCCGACCTCAAATCGACCATGACCCACCTGATCTTCAACTACCTGGTGGGCAAGCCGGGCTTCGTCAACGATCCCTGCTTCGATTTCTCGAACGACACGGTCATTTGTGCCCATTGCGTGGCGGCGACGAAGATGCTTGGCCCCGACGGCCCTTCGCATCCCTACATCCTCCGCAGCCACCTGGAGGACAACCGCAGCGCGGTGCTCCAAGTCAAGATGCCCGTGGGCCAGAAGGTGTCGATGGCAAAACTGATCGGCACGGACCAGTTGCTCTTTTCGACCGGCGAGGCCGTCGATAGCCCGCTGGTGGACCGCGGCTGCCGCACCAAGCTGACGGTCCGGGTGGATCACCCGCGGAAGCTGCTCGAGGGCTGGACGGCCGGGCTGCACCGCGTCGTCTTCTACGGGGACCACACCCGCGACATCGAGCGGTTCTGCCGATTCATGCAGGTCCGATTGCTGCGCGAAGGCGTCGGCGATTTGCCGGGCGAGCCGAGCCTGCCGAAGCCAGTCCACGTGCAAGCCTAAGGCGGCATTCCGCGGAAAACACACGTAGGACGGGGTTTTATCCTGTCCAGGGCGAACAGTAGGACAGGTTGGCCACCTGTCCTGAGCCGCGTGGGGACAGGTTGACAACCTGTCCTACGTTTTGCGCGTGGTATAATGGTACTATGGCTGCCGAGTGGTATTGTAAAATCGCGGGCCGGGAAATCGGTCCGCTCTCGCCGCATCAACTGAAGGCGATGGCCGAGCGGGGGCAGATTCTGCCCGACGACGGCGTGCGCCGCGGCGCCGACGGGCCGTGGATTCCGGCCAAAGAGGTCAACGGCTTGATTCCGCCGCCCGCTGCGCCTCCGCCGGTGGCAGTACCCGCTCCGCCGGTCCAGATGCAACGTGTAGGACAGGTTGTTAACCTGTCCAGTTGCCGCACTGGGGACAGGTTGACAACCTGTCCTACGCACGAAGTGGCGGCGGAGATGCCCGCTCCGCCGGTTGTCCGGCCAAAGCCAGAGGCGCCGGACGTGGATTCGATTCAAATCGTCACCGAGCGGCCGGAAGTCGAGAGCGATCGGCTGCTGCCGCGATGGAAGCGTCAGCGGGATCAACAAGTCAAACTGATCGGCATCCTGCTGGGAAGCATCCTCGTCCTCGGCGCGGTCGTCGCTTACATTACGCTTGTCGGCGGCGAGAAACGCGGCTATAGTGAGCTGGCCGAACAAGCGCGCGAACAAGGGCGGGAATCGGTCCCCAAACCGCCGGCCGCTCCAAAACCGCCCCCCAAAAGCCCGGAAACGCTCGAAAAACAGGAGGGCGTGCTCTCGCTCGACAAGCCGCTGGAAACGGAGCGAAAGAGCCTCGCCGAGATCTTAGGGGTGAAGACCGACAAACCGGCCGGCCCGCCCGAGGAGAAAGATCTCGACAAAAGGTCCCCCGAAAAGTCCGGCAAAGAGTCGGCTGGGGCGACGGAAAATCAGCCCGCGGATGCGAGCCAGAAGCCGGCCGAGAAACCGGTCGAGAAGCCGCCGCTCGATGATCGGTGGGTGGACGCTTCCACCCACGCCGCCGTCGTCGGCTTCGTCGCGGTGCAGATCGTCTCGGCCGAGGTAGTGCCGCCGCTTGACGCCGCGGCCGATTCCGCGCCGCGGCTGATCGTCACGGTGAAGCTACAGAACGGGGGCGCGCGGGACGTCGATTTCCGGGGCTGGAGCCGGGGCGGAGTCGCCCGGGGCGTGAAGCTGCTGGACGACGCCGGAAAAAGCCTGCCCCCGAAGGCCCTGGGTCGGGCGCCGTTGCCGGGCCAAGCGCCGCCGACGTCGATTCCCACGGGCGGCACGGCGCGCGAAGAGTTGGCCTTCGAGGCCCCCCCGTCGAAGACCGAGTACGTGTTGATCGAGTTGCCGGCCGCCGCCTTCGACGGTGAGGCCACAATTCGCATGAAGATACCGGGGGAGATGATTGCGGTTCAGCCGCCAAAAAAGCCGCCCCACAAGCCGAAGCCCGGCACGCCGGAGGGCGATTTCGGCATCCCCGAGGTGGATGAGTCGATTCAGTAGCTTCCGCAAGTCCTCCGCTCAAAACGCCACCGTCGGCGCGTTCCGCATGGCCACGTCCTCGATCTCGAACAGCTCGCGCTTCTGAAAGCCGAACCAGCCGGCGACGATGTTCGTGGGGACGACTTCGATGCGGGTGTTCAGGTCGCGGACGTTGCCGTTGTAGAACCGCCGCGAACGCTGGATGCGGTCCTCCGTGTTGGCCAGCTCCTTCTGCAGTTCGAGGAAGTTTTGGCTGGCCTTCAGGTCGGGATAGTTCTCGGCCAGGGCGAAGAGTTGCCGCAGGTTGCCCACCAGCACGTTTTCGTCCTTGGCCTGTGCGGCCGGCGAGCCGGTGTTGGCCAGGGCCGCGCTGCGGGCGGCGAGCACCCGGTCGAAGACCTATTTCTCGTGTGTCGGCTCACATATTTTATGGGAGTTTTGCCCGCATGTCGCTGTAAAACATCATTGTCGGCGACCCCCCGAAGGCGATCACCAGCCAGGCGGCCTCATCGATCTCG
This sequence comes from uncultured Planctomycetota bacterium, assembly GCA_963733145.1. Classification (GTDB taxonomy): domain Bacteria; phylum Planctomycetota; class Planctomycetia; order Pirellulales; family Thermoguttaceae; genus JAHIKV01. The sequence continues at coordinate 345,552 of CAVTCJ010000002.1, forward strand.
TCGGTGGCAAACCGCTCCTCGCGGGCTTTGGCGAGGTGATACTTTACGCAAGGCTCGCATTTTGCCAACACCGACAGCGCTGTGCCCATCGCCCGTTTCGTTCGACCGTCGAGACGGCCCGGCGTGTTGGCTGCCGCCAGGAACGCTCGAAACTGCGCTCGATCTCCTTGATGCCGGAGGCATCGCCAAGGAGCGGTTCTTTCAGCAATGCCTGAAGTTCCGGGTGCTCGGCCGGATCTGCGCAGCAACCCGTTGTAGGTTGTCTCGCGACGGCCGGCGAAGGCGGCTTTTTCGCAGTCCGTTTAGAAACCTGTTGAAAAAGGGTGCCACTGCTGGCTCGTCCAGCAGTGTGGGGAGAGATCGACAGCGCCGAGATGGGACGCCCGCCCATCGCGTAGACGTCGCTCTTTGCTGTCCTGGCCGCCGATGTCGATGATCGTCCTGGCGTCGGGCACGCAATGGCGCACGCCCCACGCCTGGCAGGTGATTTCCGTCACCGTCGAGTCGGCCAGCGTGAGCAGCTTCCGCCCGTATCCGGTGGCGATCACGGCGGCGAGGTCGTCGCGGGACAAACCGTTGTCGTCCAGCAGCCGGCCGAGCAGGTCGGCGGCCAGCCGGTCCTGGTCGATTCCCTGGTCGCGCACTCCGTCGGCCGCCGGCATCAGCGTGGCGGCGTCCAGCAGCACGATTTTCCACGTTCTCGATCCCGCGTCGATGCCGGCACAGATCATTTCGGCCGATGCTCCTTGACTGTCTCTACGAGGGCTTCCACGCGGGTGGCGATGCGGGCGGAATCCGAAGGCGCGTAATCGGTTTCGATGCGGAGGTAGGGAAGGCCCAACTCTTCTTCCGCCAGCCGTCGCACCAGGTGCGACTCGACGCGGAAATCCCGGATTATTCATAAACGTCATCCTGAGAGCAGCGAAGGATCTCCGATGCGCCGCAAACAGCCCAGATTCTTCGCTGCGCTCAGAATGACAATGTTCCTTCGTGTTTATGAATAATCCCGGAAATACGCCTTGCCGCTGTTGGACTACTTCGACCGGGTAGGACTGTTGCGCCGCGTGGGCAACACGCGCTACCTCAAATCGCCGCCGCGGCGATCGGTCGGAGCTTCAGGCCCTCTACCGCCCACTCGACGCGAAAACGCTTGGCGGCAAGGGATTAACGCGTTGTAAAACAATAAACTACCGCTTTTGACCATTGTAGAAGGCGACTGCTGTCGCCGATTTGAGGCTGATTTCGCGGCCAATCGGCGACAGGAGTCGCCTCCTACAATTTCGGAATATCGGCAACTTATTGTTTTTCAGCGACTAACGCCATTAACAGCGACGTAAACCATTGCCGCATTTTGTGTTGCGTCAAGTTTCCCCGCCAAAGATGCGTGCTGTAACTAGTGTAGTGTCTCGTAAATGTGGTGTCATTTTGCGGAGAATAGTGGAGTTGGGTGCCACTGCTGGCTTGTCCAGCAGTGCGGAAGTGCAAAAGCGGTCAACACTGCTGGACAAGCCAGCAGTGGCGCCCTCCGCCGCATAAGTAACCATCTGCGTGAGACACTGGACTAGCTACCCGCCGGTGCGTTCTGCAAGTCGGTTGTTTAGCCGAGTCGCCCAATCCCCCCGTCCAGCGGCGGGGAAAAATTCTGCCGTTGCCCTGGGGAACTCTTCTCGTTACTCTTCGCCCCGAAAACATGTGGAAAAATGGCACGTGCGGAAGATGGACGTAGCAGGTGGATTGTCGACTCCGGCCACCCACGGGAACGGAGTGCGCGCCGGTTTGAACGAACGGGAGACATAATCATGATTCAATACCACACGGCACTCTGGTGGGAGCCTTGTCCTCCGCCGCTGCCGATTCCGGCGTCGGAGCGGCGGAAACCGCCGGGGGACGGCGAACAACCGAAGGACCGCCGTGCCCCGCAAGCACAGCCGCCGCCGCTGCCGAACGCACCTCCGAGCAATGAAAACGACGATTACGAATGGCTGCTCTTGCTCTAACACTCGATAGGATACGGAACTCGCCGACCGCCCTGCGTCTCGCCAGAGGCGTATTTTGGTCCACCGCCGGGGCGGCGATATCGCGCGGTCTGATGCTCGTCGCCACGGTACTGGTCGCCCGAATGCTGGGCCAGACGACCTACGGCGAGTATGGAATGATCCAATCCACGCTCTTCGGCATGTTCGGCGTTTTCGCCGGATTCGGTCTGGGGTTGACCGCCACGAAGCACGTTGCCGAGTATTGCCGGAGCGATCCCGACCGTGCCGGGCGGATCATCGGTCTGTCGGGATTGATCGCCGTGGCGACCGGCGGAGCGATGGGCATGGCCGTCCTGATCTTCGCCCCGTGGCTGGCCGGGCATCTGCTGAATGCACCGCATCTGACGGGCGTTTTGCGGATCGGCGCCTTGATCTTGTTCATCAACGCGCTCAACGGCGCCCAAACCGGGGCCTTGTCCGGTTTCGAGGCCTTCAGGACGATCACCCACGTGAATCTCCTTGCAGGGCTGCTTTCATTCCCGATTCTCGTCTGCGGGGCGTGGTTCGGCGGATTGACCGGCGCGGTTTGGGCGCTGGCCGTAAACCTCGGCTTCAACTGGCTCCTCAATCACTTGGCGCTGCGCCGGGAAGCGCGTCGTTTTGGCGTTCCCTTCACCGTCCAACACTGCCGGCGCGAATGGCCGGTGCTGTGGCGGTTCAGTCTGCCCGCCGTGCTCACCGGAAGCATGGTCGGACCGATCAACTGTCTTTGCGCGGCGATGTTGGTCCACCGCGCCAACGGATACAGCGAAATGGGCGTCTTCAGCGCCGCCAACCAATGGTATGCGGCGCTGCTGTTCCTTCCCGGGGTCCTGGGAGGGGTCGTGTTGCCGGTCCTTTCGGAGCAGTATGGCCGGGACGACAAGAAGCGGTCGGCGAAAACGCTGATCTTCGCCATCAAAGTGAACATCCTGCTCATGTTGCCGCTGATTCTCGCGGCCGGCATCGCCAGCCCCTACATCATGGGCCTTTACGGCGAGGGTTTCAGAAGCGGTTGGCCCACGCTGGTGGTCGTGTTGCTGACGGCGGCACTGATCGCCGTCCAATCGCCCGTGGTGCAGATTCTGGCGGCGTCCGGAAACATGTGGCTGTGGTTCCTTATGAATCTCGGCTGGGCTCTGACGTTCGTCGTGGGCACGTTCCTATTGGTCGATCTCGGCTCGCTCGGACTGGCCCTGTCCAGGGGAATCGCCGGCGCCGTTCATTCGATATGGATTTTTGGTTTTGCCTTTTGGCTGATCTATCACGGACAAAAAGCAGCCCGCTCCAAACAGGAAGAGTCCGACGGCCGCGAATTTGCGCGTCCGGCGGCGGCATAATTTGACTCCTTCGGTGAAATCGCAAATGCCCTCCTCGTTGCCGTGTCCGATTTGCGGAAAGACCGCGCAGCGGGTCTGGATCGGATATCCGGGATACGTTCAGTCCGAGGTTTTTGATATTTACCGCTGTCCGCAATGCCACACGTCGTTTGCGCAGCCGATGGAGTCGCAAACGCCGGTTTACGAGTGGATCTACCATAATATGGAGCGGCTCGGCGGTTACGGCGAATATCTGCGGCTGGCCCGGGAAATTTCGACACAAACGCGACCCCATGACAACTCTTTCCAAATGGAACTCCACTTATTGGGGCGTCGCGAAGGGAATCGAGAGCCTGCCGCCGGGCAGCGGGGTGAAGATATTGGAAGTCGGCAGCGGACTGGGCTATCTGACTTACGCTCTCCGCAAGAGGGGATATGACGCCCTGGGGTTGGATATCCCCGCCGCGCGGTCGACGGCGCGCGGCGCCGCTTCGGCGATTGTTACGTGTGCCAGGACCTACTCGATTTCTCCGCCGAGCACGCGAAGACCTACGACGTGATCGTCATGACGGAACTGATCGAGCACGTGTCCGACCTCTTTGGGCTGCTTGCCGCCGCCAAGAGATGTCTCCGGAACGGCGGCAAGATGATCGTCACGACGCCGAACATCGACAGCCTGCCGGCGGGGGCCTTGTGGATCAGCGACGCGCCGCCGGTGCATTATTGGAGCTTTTCGCCGGCGTCGTTTTCGGCCGTTGCCTCGCGCCTCGGCCTCCGCGCCGACTTCATCGATCTGAGGCCCAGCGGCCTGGACTGTCCGCCGGAGAGCTTTTTGCGATTGGACCACGCCAAACCGCGGACCAGCCCCTCCTTCGATTCGCAAGGTCGAGTGCTTCGCGGGAGATCGAAGTCCGCCGCATTCCGTACGGCAGTCGACGGCGCCCTGGCCGGCATGGGAATGCTCCGCATGGCGAGACAAGCGAAAGCCGGCATCAGAAGTCTGCTCGCTCCCCGCCGTTTCGGCGGCACGCCGTCGACTTTGTGCGTACAGCTTAGCCCCTAGCCTCTCATCTGACATGGACGTTCTCGATCATTATCGTGAGCCACAACACCCGGGAATTGCTGCGCAACTGCCTGGCCGCCGTGCGCGAGAAGACGCGCGGCATCGACTACGAGATATTCGTGGTGGACAACGCTTCGAGCGACGATAGCTGTGAAATGGTGGAGCGGGAATATCCGGAAGTCCGCCTGATCAGGAATCGCCAGAACGTGGGCTTTGCAAGGGCCAACAACCAGGCCATCCCGCCGGCCCGGGGTGAATTCGTGCTGCTGCTCAATTCGGACACCGTTCTGCAGAACGACGCCGTCGGCGTAATGCACGAATTCATGCGGCGCACCCCCGCGCGGCCGTCTGCGGGCCGTTGCTGCTGAACGCCGACGGAACCGTCCAGCAGTCGATCGACAGGCACGTGACTGTGTCTTCGATTCTCCGAAAGAACATCGCCGCCGCGACGGGTATCCGCCACAGGTTCTTTCAAAGCGCCTACCATCCCTGTTCGTTTGACTATTTCCAGCGGCGTCGAATCGCCGACGGGTGGTTGACCGGCGCCGTCTTAATGATCCGCAAGTCCGTATTTCAGCAAGTCGGGCTCCTCGACGAGGCATATTTTTTCTTCACCGAGGACGCCGATTGGGGTTTGGCGGTTTCCCGTTCGGGATGGGAAACGTGGTTCGTTCCGGAAGCGATTGTAACGCACTTGCTGGGGGGGACCCGCAATTCGCCGTCCGAGGAGCGGGAAATATCCCTCAAAGTCCTATGCCTCCGGCAGTACCAATACTATTTTCGGAAGAACTCCGGCCGGGTGCGCTCCTGCGCGTTTCGCCTGACGGCCTTCTGCATCTGTGCGCTGAATCTGCTTCGCCGCACGATAGCGACGGCCTTCAGCGCCTCGGGGCGGCGTACATCCGCGCTTTTCAAGATGCGCCTCGGGTGGAAACTGTTTCTCGCGTCAATGGAACGCCACGGCGACAAATATCCTCGGAATCGACTACCGGGAATCGAGTAGTGTCACTGGCATTGCTGTTGGGATTGTTGTTTCAATGTGCCGCCTTGGCCTGGGTCTTGCTGCGCACGCGGGGGCTTTGGCTCGCTCACGTGGGCGTCCTGTTCGTTCTGGCGGCGTTTGTTTATCATGGCGCGGGGGAAGTGGTGCAGGCCATATTTCCCGGCCGTAATTTCTACCGCACTTTGGTTTCACAGTCCGACGTCGACGCCTGGGTCTTCGTTGCCGGAGTCGGATTGTTGCTCTTTTCCATAACCTATTGTCTGTGTCTTCGGCAGGTCAAACAACCGGCATACAATCCCGGATATTTGGCGCAGTGGGCAAAGCGCTGTCTGCCCGACTGGCGGTTGATGTTCGTGTTGGCCGCCATCGGATTTTGGATCAACGTCTGCGGCGAGGATTACGGATACTGGATAGACAGTCTCTCCTCATATATGATCAGATTTGCGATCATCACGTTTTCCGCCTCATTGATCTTCAGGATCGGCTCACGGGTCCTCATTCCGGTTCTTCTGTTGCAAAGCGTGTTGTCTCTGTTGGTCGACACCCGAAGCGGGATCGTGGTAAACGCAATTATTCTGCTGTCCATCATGGCGCGGTTTCGCGTGCCGATCCGCTGGAAGCAAATGACGCTGTGGGGATGCGTTTCCGTGGTGCTGATGGTTCTGATCTCCTCGGCGCGCGTCGCGAATGGACGGCTGAGCGATTATGCGGGATCGGCGGATATTGGCGCCCGCGTGCAATGGTTGATGGGGGGAGTTCGCGGCTTGACCGATCCGGCCATCTTGGAAAATGCCGTGGCCGACGATTTCATCTATCGCTTCGACGGCAACGCTTTTAACGGGATGGTGTACGGAAGATTGGCCGATGGATGCCCGCCCGCGGGTTTCCATTCCTTGTGGAACAACTTTATCCTCATGGTGCCGAGCTTCCTGAACCCGGAAAAGTTGAGCCGCAACGGTTTAAGCGATCTCTTTGAGGAAGAATATACGGCCGAACATTACGGATTGCGGGAGCGGATCGATTACACCGTGGGAACGGTAGGCATCATATACAGCTACTACGGTTCGTATTTCTTGTGGCTGATGATGATTCTCCTGGGCGCCGCCTATGCGGATCGATGAGTGGCTGATGCGGTCTAATTCAACCTGGGCCTTTCTGATGGGATTAGGGTTCATTAGCACTTCGGTGATGATGGAATCCGCTGTTTCGGGATATTTCGGCGTATTTAGAAACCTGATTGGATTTTATGTCCTTTGCCGCATCATAATATGGGTGCAGTGGTTCGTAACGCCAGGAAAACGACAACGAGAGCACGGATTGTCCCGGATGGTTCCGGCGGTCCGCAAGTCTTTCTATTCATGATAAGCCATCCGCATTATGTCCATTTTCGTCAGCAAAACGGGCCAGCGAATATTCGATGCAATTGTTGACTTAACGATGTAGTTCGCCTCATCCTTTCCACTATTTCTTTGATGCAGGCAAAATAATTTCGGTTCAATCCACTCAGGGGACAAGAATGAACTGTCCGATCTGCGATGCAGCCATGAGCGCGTTCTGGAAAAATGATTCGTTGAATGTCTTGAAATGCGAAAACGGCGAATGCAAGTTCATTTGTCTCGATTCCGAGTCTTGGGAATCTCCCTACTCCAACTCTGATTATTATCAACAAATCAATTGTAATGACGTTAACCCCGTGCGCCCTTTTATCAAGCAACGCGCAAATGCCGTGGCAAAGTATTGCGGGCGAGATGGAAGACTGGCGGAATTAGGGTGTGGGCTCGGCGAAACGGCGCTGGCGCTTCTCAAGTAGGTTTCGGCGTGTGCGGCGTGGAGGAATCGCAAAACGCTGTTGCTTTTTTGAGAGAACATTACCCATCGATTCTGTGGTGCTGTGATCAAATAGATGCTTTTCTGGAAAGCGTTCCTCTGCGGGATGGATCGTCAGAAAGTCGGTTTCGCGTCATTACAATGTTTCACGTACTCGAACACATTCCCCAGCCAAAACACTTGATCCAGAAGCTGAAGAGCCATCTTGTTCGCGGCGGGTTCATCGTGATTGAAGTTCCCGACGTTTATGGCGGACTCTCGCGACTTAGGGGCAAAACGTGGGAGTATTGGTTGCCGCACCATGTAAACTATTTCTCGATGATTTCTCTGAAAAAGCTTCTTGAGCCTCAGGGGTTCGTCTTGGTGTACGCGGAAAAGATGTTTCATTTTGGGCACCCCCAAGGCATTGCCTGGAAAGACGCCATCAAAGGCGCCTTGGCCCATCTGGGGATAAACAATATCGTCCGCACTATCTGGCAGCTTCGTTAGCCGATTCGCATGCAACATAATCGGAACTCGACCACAAGGAAACGGATTCTCGTTTATCACATCGGTTCGCTCGGCGACACTCTCGTGGCCGTGCCCGCCTTGCGGGCCGTGCGCGATAATTTCCCCAACGCCCGGATCACGATGTTGACCGACGAACAGCCGGGCCGCGCCCTGGTTCAAGTCGCCGAGATTCTCGACGGCGCCGGACTAATCGACGATTACATCACCTACACGCCGGGCAGCCTGCCCGCGATGGCCAAATTGTTGCTGAAAATCCGCGCCGGCAGGTTCGACTGCCTCGTCTATCTGATCCGAACAAGCGCAAACGACCGCCGGGTACGGCGCGACAAGCGGTTCTTTCGTCTGGCGGGCGTCAAGCGGATTATCGGCATGAATGGCCTCCACGCCGCGCCCCAAGTTCAAAAAGAGCGTCCGCTGCCCCGTGTGCCGCATATCGCCGACACGTTGCTGAAACGGCTGGCCGCCTCCGGTCTCCACGTGCCGCCCGAGGGCGCGGGCAAAATGGACATCGGCATTGGCAGCCAAGAGAGCGAAAAGGTCGAGCGGTGGCTTGCCGGTTTGCCCTCGTCCGACGGCCGGCGCTGGCTCGGCGTGGGCATCGGCGGAAAAATGCCCGTGAAAAAATGGCCGGCGGATAGGTTTGAAATGCTTGTTTCTCGGCTAGTCGAGATGTTTGATGTGTGGCCCGTTGTTTTCGGCGGACCGGAAGACAAGGCCGACGCGCATGGGCTTGTCAAACGCTGGAAACGTGGCTATGTGGCTTGCGGGACCTTAGGCGTGCGTGACGGTGTGGCTGCAATTGCCCGCTGCGCCTCTTTGTCGGCAACGACACGGGAACGATTCACATGGCTGCCGCCGCCGGGGTTCGCTGCGTCGGCTTGTATTCCTCGCGCGATTTTCCCGGCCTGTGGCATCCTTACGGCAAGGGGCACGCCGTTTTCCGCACAGTAATACCGTGTGCAGGATGCATGCTGGAAGAGTGCCTCGAGCACAATAATCGCTGTATTTTATCTGTATCCGTGGAAGCGGTCCTGGCAGCGTGTCGGGACATTCTTTTAGAAACGAACCACCCCGGAGCACTGAATGCCCTCGCGCTATCGGGAATTTGACCTATCTGGGATAAAAACCTTTTCCATGCAGGAGCGGACCAGCAAGGTCTCGCTCGGCGACATGGGCCGAATCGTCGCGCCGAACGGCAACATCGCCGATTTCCTCGATTCACTCCCCGGACAGTTGGCCGGCAATGTCCTCCGCCAGATTGTCCAGGCGATGCGAACCGCAAGAGATAACAGCCGGGCAATCATATTCGCCACTGGAGCACACACCATTAAGACCGGGCTTGGACCGATAGTCATCGACCTGATGCAACGCGGATACATTACCCACTTGGCCTTTAACGGAGCCGGCGTCGTACACGATCTTGAATTGGCACGATTCGGCGAAACCAGTGAAGACGTGGCCGTGGAACTGAAGGAAGGACGATTCGGCTTCGCCGAGGAGGCCAACGCGGAAATCAACGCCATCGGCAAACGGGCGGCAGAATCCGGCCAGGGCTACGGCGAGACGGTCGGAGAAGCGCTGCAGGACGCGCCCCACGCCCGCTTCAGCATTTTCGCCAATGCCTATCGGCTGGGAATTCCCGCTACGGTGCACGTGGCGATAGGGACCGATATATATACCATGCGGGCCGATGCCGATGGGGCTGCACTCGGAGCGGCCAGTCTGCGCGACTTTCGCATTCTCGTCGAATCGATGCAAAACCTCAACGGCGGCGGAGTCTTGATGAACGTCGGCTCGGCCGTCATCCTCCCGGAAGTAATCTTGAAGGCGATGTCCATCTTGCGCAACGCCGCCACACTGACCGGCTTCACCACGTTGAACATGGACTTCGTCCGCGCATACCGGAGCACAACCCAAGTTGTGGAGCGCGTCGCCGGACTGGGTGGACGCGGATTACGCGCTGACCGGGCACAACGAAATCATGTTGCCTCTGATAGCCTGGGCACTTGCCGCCTCTGACGAAAAGTAGTATGACCCAAACTGATTCCAACGTTACACCTACTCGTTTCATCGATCTGAATCGCCTCGATACGCTGTTGGAAGCCTTCGCGAACCGCAAAATACTCGTGGCGGGCGATCTTATGCTCGACGAGTACATCCGGGGACAAATCAACCGCATCTCGCCCGAAGCCCCGGTGCCGGTGCTCGACGTCCAGCGAACGTCTCACACGCTCGGCGGCGCGGCAAATGTCGCCGCAAACGTTCGTGCGATGGGAGCCGACGTCTTCCTGGCCGGCGTCGTCGGCGCCGACGTCGCCGCGGAAATGCTGCGGGAAAGCCTCGAACGACACGGCTGTTCCATTGACGGCCTGGTCGTGGACAACGACCGGTCCACCACCGTTAAAACTCGTGTCGTGGTGCAGAACCAGCAGATCGTGCGAATTGACCGAGAAACGCGCAAACCGATCTCCGGAACGGTGCTGGAAAAGCTGCTCGCCCGAATCGAGGCGGTGCTGCCTGCCGTGGACGCCGTGATTCTCTCGGATTACGCCAAGGGCGTCCTCGCGGAGAGTTTGGTCAGGACGATCGTCAAGCAGGCCCGGGAAGCTCGCATCCCCGTGGCTGCGAATCTGAAACCACCGCACGTCGAAGCCTTTCACGGCGCCACGCTGCTGACGCTCAATCTGGCCGAGGCCGAACGGGCTTGGCGGCGGCCGATCGGCGATGAAACCTCGCTCTACCGCTGCGGCCAGGCTCTCCGCAAGCGATTGGCCTGCAAAGGATTGCTCATCACCCGCAGCGGCGACGGCGTCGTCCTGTTCACTTCGGCCGGCGCGCCGCTGGCGATTCCCGCCCAACGCGTGCAGGTGTTCGACGTGACGGGCGCCGGCGACACCGTAATCAGCGCCGCTTCGTTGGCGCTGTCGGCCGGAGCAACCTGCGCCGAAGCCGCGGCCGTCGGCAATCTGGCCGGAAACATCAAGGTCACGAAACACGGCACGGCGGCCGTCGGGTGCGATGAACTTCGACGGTTGGCCGGCAAGATAAATCGGGAGGCTGCCCAGAATGGACCTCGTAGCGACGTCGGCGCGCGCTTGCGTGCTGCCGCGTAACGAACTCGTCGAGCGTTTGGATGGCGAACGCCGAGGCAAAACCCTGGTGTTCACCAACGGATGCTTCGATCTGCTTCATGCCGGCCACGTGCGCGCCCTCGAGGCCGCGCGACGGTTGGGCGACATCCTCGTGGTGGGCGTCAATTCCGATTCGTCCGTGCGACGCCTGAAGGGCGATTCCCGGCCGATCGTCCCCGAAATGCAGCGCACCGAGCTGATTGCGGCTTTGAAACCGGTCGATTACGCAGTGATCTTCCCCGAAAGCACTCCGATCGAGACGATCAAGCTGCTGCGGCCCGACATCCACGTCAAGAGCGGGGATTATCGCCCCGAGGACATGCCCGAAACTCCCTACGTCCGCGCCGCGGGCGGCCGCGTGGAGATTGTGCCGGTCGTGGCCGGGCTGTCCAGCACCAATTTCATCGAGCGAATCATTGCCCGGCAGGTGGACACACTACGCCGCGCCGGCTGATCGTCTCCGATTTCATCATACATGAACAACGATAAGAAGACGATCTGCTTCGATCTCGACGGAGTGATCTGCTCACGGACCGACGGACGGTACGAAAACGCCGTTCCCATTCGCGACGCCGTTCAACTGGTCAATCGGCTCTGTGAGCGCGGGCACAGGATAATCATCTATACGGCGCGCTTCATGGGACGGAACGACCAGAACGCCGCCGCGGCGTACGAGGAAGGCTATGAACTCACCCGCCGCCAACTACAGCAATGGGGCGTCAAGTACCACCGCCTGATTATGGGCAAACCGTCGTTCGACGTGCTGGTCGACGATCTGGCGGTGTTTTTTGAACCGGACTGGAAAACCATCGAAGCCGCCTGCGCGAGAAGCGAATAGCCATGAATGATCGAAATCGAATTCTGATTCTCACGGGCTACTACCTTCCGGGATACAAGGCGGGCGGGCCGATCCGTTCCATTTCGGGGATGGTAAATGCGACTCGGCGACGAATTCGACTTCCGCGTTGTCACCCTGGACCGCGATCTGGGTGACAAGCAATCCTATCCCGGTATCGTGCCGGGGCGATGGACGACGGTGGGCAAGGCCCGAGTCATGTATCTGCCGCCCGAACGCACCGGGCTCGGTTCCCTCCGCCGAATCATCCGCGAGACGCCCCACGACGTCGTCTACCTTGGCGGCGGCTTCGATCCTCGGTTCGTGCTACCCAGCCTGCTCCTCCGGCGACTCGGTCTGGCGCCGATGCGATCGGTCATTGTCGCCCCACAAGGGGTCTTCTCCGCAGGCGCTTTGGGCATTAAGCAATCCAAAAAGCGGGCCTTTCTCGCCCTTGCCCGAAGAATAGGGCTATACAAAGGGGTTGCCTGGCACGTTTCCACCCCCTTCGAGAAACACGACGTCGCCAAAGCGCTTCGCCTGGAGGACCAGCCACCGTTCGCCTTCGTCGCCCCCAATATCAGTTCCGCTCCCGAGGGTCAACCGCGGCCTGAGGCGGGCAACTCTCCGGAACGATTGCAGGTCGTCTTTCTTTCGCGACTTTCCCCCAAGAAAAACCTCGACGGCGCCCTGCGAATCCTTCGCGGCGTCGACGCGCCGCTCGATTTCCATATCTACGGCCCTCGGGAAGACGCGGCCTATTGGAGCGTCTGCGAACGGGAAATGCGGCAGTTGTCTCCGAACATATCGGCCACTTATCACGGCGCCGCGGCACATTCCGACGTCGCAAAAATCATGCAATCGCACGACCTGTTCTTCCTGCCGACGCACGGAGAGAACTTCGGCCACGTGATTGCCGAAGCCCTCTGCCAGGGATGTCCCGTGCTGATCGCCGACAACACCGCTTTCCGCGACCTGGAAAGCAAGCACGCCGGCTGGGATTTACCCTTGGACGACGTGGAAGGTTTCCGCCGGGTCCTGCGGAGCTATGCGGCCATGTCTCCGGAGGAACGGCACTCCTGGTCGGACGGCGCGCGGCAATTGATGATCGACCGGGCGGCCGACGGGCGGATCACCGAACCGTACCGTGCGGCGTTTTACGAAATCATCGCCCGAGGGAACACTGCCCGGGCGGCGTGACCAGCCCGCTTCAATAACTCCCGGAACACATCGGCTTCGGCAGAAGGATTAGACCCGTGTTTCAAAATCGAACGCTTCTGATTACCGGCGGCACCGGCTCCTTCGGCAACGCCGTCCTCCGCCGTTTCCTCGACACGGAGATCGCGGAAATCCGCGTCTTCAGCCGGGACGAAAAGAAACAGGACGACATGCGGCATCAGTACCGCAGCGATAAGCTGAAGTTCTACATCGGCGACGTGCGGAATCCGGACGGCCTGCGCGACGCGATGGAAGGCGTGGACTACGTCTTCCACGCCGCGGCGCTGAAGCAGGTCCCGTCCTGCGAGTTCTATCCGCTCGAGGCCGTGCAGACGAACGTCCTCGGCGCGGCCAACGTGCTGACGGCCGCCATCATCGCCGGCGTGCGAAACGTGGTCGTGCTGAGCACGGACAAGGCGGCCTACCCGGTCAACGCCATGGGGATGTCGAAGGGGCTGATGGAAAAGGTCGCTATTGCCCGGTCGCGGGTGGCCGCCGAAAAGGGCTGCACCCTGTGCGTCACCCGCTACGGCAACGTGATGGCCTCGCGCGGCTCGGTGATTCCGTTGTTCGTCGATCAAATCCGCCAGGGGGCGCCGCTGACCGTGACCGACCCGAACATGACCCGCTTCATGATGTCGCTGGACGATGCGGTGGACCTGGTGCTCTACGCCTTCCAGAACGCCGCAGCCCGGCGACTTGTTCATCGAGAAGGCCCCGGCGGCGACCATCGGCACGCTGGCCGAGGCGGTGAAGCGCGTGTTCCGGGCCGACAACCCGATCCGGGCCATCGGCACCCGGCACGGCGAAAAACTGTACGAGACCCTGCTGACCCGCGAGGAGATGGTCCGCGCCATCGATCTGGACAAATACTACCGCGTGCCGGCCGACGTCCGCGACCTCAACTACGCCCAATACTTCTCCGACGGTCAAAGACAACCTCGCCGAAATCGAGGACTACCATTCGCACAACGTGCATCGGCTGGACGTTGACGAAATGGTCGAGTTGCTCCTGGACTGCCCTACATCAGGGAAGAACTGAGCAAGGAAGGACTAAAGCTCTACAAACCGGCGAAAACCCGCCGGCGCAAGGCGGCCTGAATCGAACAACCGTGAAAATCGCACTTATCACCGGCGCGAAGGGATTCATCGGCCGCAATCTCGTCGCGCACTTGAAGCCGCGCGAGGACGTGCGTCTGCTGAGCTTCGACGTCGACAACTCCGCGGAGGAACTTCGCGATTGGGCCACGCGGGCCGACGTCGTTTTCCATCTGGCCGGCGTGAACCGCCCGCAAACAACCGCGGAGTTCGAGGCCGGCAACGCCGGAGCGACCGCGCTGCTCTGCCGCGTCCTCGCGGCGGCGGGCCGCGCGCCGCAGATCATTCTCGCCTCCTCGATCCAGGCCCAACTGGACAACCCTTACGGCCTCAGCAAGCGGCACGCCGAACTGGCGCTGCAACGCTTCGCGCGGCAAAGCGGGGCGACGATCGCCATTTTCCGCTTCAAAAACGTCTTCGGCAAATGGTGCCGCCCGAACTACAACTCCGTCGTCGCCACGTTCTGCCACAACGTCGCCCGCGATCTGCCCATCCAGATTTCCGATCCCGACCGGCGGCTGGAGCTGATTCACGTGGACGACGCCATCGCCGCGATGCTGGACGAGATGGACCGGCCGGGGGATTACGCCTCGGGCATCGTTTCGCCCGACTCGATCCCGTCCTACACGCTGACTCTCGGCGAGTTGGCCGATCGCATCCGCTTTTTCCGCGAAATGCAGAAGTCACTGCGAACGCCCGACTTTTCGGTCCGTTTCAACCAACAACTGTATTCGACGTACTTGTCGTACCAAGAGCCGCCGCAAGCGGAATACGGACTGGAGATCAAGCGCGACGCCCGCGGCAGTCTGGCCGAGTTCATCAAATCGCCGCATTTCGGACAGATATTCGTCTCGCGGACCGTGCCGGGCATCACCCGCGGCAACCATTACCACCACGTAAAGACCGAGAAGTTCCTCGTCCTCGCCGGCGAAGGGCTGATCCGCCTGCGACGGATCGACGGCGACGAGATCCACGAGTTCCACGTCCGCGGCGAGGAATATCGGGTCGTGGACATCCCGCCCGGATACACCCATTCGATCACCAACGTCGGCGGGACCGAGATGGTCACGCTCTTCTGGGCCAGCGAGATTTTTGATCCCGAACAGGCCGACACCTACTTTCTGCCGGTGGAAAACCTCTGATGAAAGTCGCCACCATAGTCGGCACGCGGCCCGAAATCATCCGGCTGTCGCGGGTGATGGCGGCGCTCGACCGGACGCTCGAGCACATCTTGGTCCACACCGGCCAGAACTACGACTACGAACTGAACGAAATCTTCTTCGAGGACCTGGAGATTCGCCGGCCGGATTACTTTCTGGAGGCGGCCGGCGGCGACCGCCGCCGAAACCATCGGACAGGTGATCGCCAAGAGTCGACGCACTGCTGCGGGAAATCGCCCCCGACGCCGTGCTCATCCTCGGCGACACGAACTCCTGCCTGGCGGCCATCGCGGCCAAGCGGCGGAAGATTCCCGTCTTCCACATGGAGGCGGGCAACCGCTGCTTCGACCAGCGCGTGCCCGAGGAGATCAACCGCAAAATCGTCGATCACATCGCCGACGTAAATCTCCCCTACAGCGATATTTCGCGCGAGTATCTGCTCCGCGAGGGCTTGCCGCCGGACCGGACGATCAAGACCGGCAGCCCGATGTACGAGGTGCTCCACTATTATCTGCCGAAGATCGAGCGGAGCGACGCTTTGAAACGCCTGGGGCTGGAAGCGGAAAGATACTTCGTCGTCAGCGCGCACCGCGAGGAGAACATCGACTCGCCCGAGCAATTCGCCCGCTTGTGCAACGTGCTGGAGGAATTGGCCGGACCTACGAACTGCCGGTGATCGTCTCGACCCATCCGCGGACGCGGAAACGGATCGAAGCTGAGGGCGTCAAGCTGCCGCCGCTGGTGCGGTTGCTGAAGCCGCTGGGGCTGTGCGACTACGTCCATCTTGAAATGCACGCCCGCGCGACGCTGAGCGACAGCGGCACGATCGCCGAGGAGTCGTCGATTCTGAACTTCCCGGCGCTTGAACCTCCGCAATGCCCACGAGCGGCCCGAGGGAATGGAAGAGGCGGCGGTGATGATGACCGGACTCGAATGGCCGCGGATTCGCGAGGGCCTGGCCGTACTCGAATGCCAAGGCCGCGGCCAACGGCGGACTGTCCTCCCGGTGGCCGATTACAGCGTGCCGAACGTCTCGGAGAAAATCGTGCGAATCATCGTTAGTTACACGGATTACGTCAATCGGACGGTGTGGCGGAAGGCATGAGAATCCTGCTGCTCAGTCAGTTTTTCGATCCCGAGCCGGACTTCAAGGGCCTGCCCTTCGCCCGCGAACTGGCGCGGCGGGGGCACGAAGTGGAAGTGCTGACCGGATTTCCCAACTATCCGGGCGGAAAAGTCTATCCCGGATACCGCGTCCGCCCCTGGCAGCGGGAAACCATGGACGGCATCCGGGTAAACCGCGTGCCGCTCTATCCGAGCCACGACAAGTCCGCCCTGCGGCGGATCGCCAATTACGCCGGCTTCGCCCTGAGCGCTTCGGTACTCGGTCCGTTCCTGGTCAAGCGGCCGGACGTGGTCTACGCATATCATCCGCCGGCGACGATCAGCCTGCCGGCGTTCGTCCTCCGGGCGTTGCGGGGCTGTCCGTTGGTCTACGACGTTCAGGACCTCTGGCCCGACACGGTGGCCGCGTCGGGCATGATGCGCGATGGCCGGCTGTTTTCGCTTCTCGACCGCTGGTGCCGTTGGGTTTATTCGCGGGTGGATCGCCTCGTGGTCCTTTCGCCGGGCTTCCGGAAAACGCTCATCGAGCGCGGAATCCCCTCCGAAAAGATCGACGTGATCTACAACTGGGCGGATGAAGACCGTTTGCGCAGCGCCCCGCGGGACGACGATTTGGCGGCCAGGCTCGGCATGGCCGGCCGCTTCAACGTGGTGTTCGCCGGCACGATGGGCATCGTGCAGGCGCTAGACACCGTGCTGGAAGCCGCGCGTATTTGTGCCGCGACCCTTCCCCAAGTGCAATTCGTCTTTGTCGGCTCGGGCGTCGACAAGGAGCGGCTCGAGCGGCTCTCGGCCGAACGGCGGTTGCCGAACGTGCTGTTCCTGCCCCGGCAGCCGATCGAGGCCATCGGCGCCGTTTTGTCGCTGGCCGACGTGTTGCTGGTGCATCTGAAGGACGATCCGTTGTTCCGCATCACCATTCCGTCGAAAACGCAGGCTTATTTGTCGCTGGGACGACCGATTCTGATGGCCGTGGCAGGGGACGCCGCCGACCTGATCGCCGAGGTGCAGGCCGGGCTCGTCGTGCCCCCGGAAAACCCCGCCGCTCTGGCCGCCGCCGTCCGGCGGCTCCGAATCATGGATTGCCGGCTCAGGGAAAATATGGGAAAGCGGGGAGCGAGTATTACGACCGGCATCTATCGCTTCGCGCGGGCGTAGACCGCTTTGGAAAAAAGTGTTTCACGGCGTGGGCCGCGCCATTTCCATCCCCACGCCGCGCCGCTGGATAATCGCCGAGCCGCATGAACAATCAACCGCTTCAACCGGCCGAATCGCCGATTCCCTGGCGCGTCGCAGATGGCGGAGAATTGCCAAACGCGGCCTCGATCTCGCCGCCGCGTCGGGCTTGCTTGTTCTTTGCGGACCCTTAATGTTGGTGATTGCGGCGTTGATAAGAGCAACCAGCCGAGGTCCCGTATTCTTTCTGCAAAAACGGCTTGGGATCGGGGGAACTATTTTTTCCATCCTCAAGTTCCGCACGATGGTCAATCGCGCCTGGGAACAAGGAGCGGGATTGAGAATCGCCAAGAACGATGAGCGAATCACCCTCCTTGGGCGTTTGTTGCGCATTTCACACATGGATGAACTGCCCCAACTTATCAATGTGCTGAAAGGCGAGATGTCGTTGGTGGGACCGCGGCCAACGCTCCCCTTTCATTACGATTATTACGAACCTTGGGAGAAGCTGCGGCAATGCCGCCCGGCATCACTGGGCCCCAGGCCCGCGGAGCAACCGCCCTCGCTTGGGACAAGCGCATCAAACTGGTACGTTTGGTACGTGCAGCACTGGTCGCTGGGGTTGGATGCGGAACTTGTGCATACGGCGACGGGCCCGTGTTCGCCCGCAGTCTCGGCAGACCCGCGATCCAACCGCCGAGCGACCGGGGATGGACCGCAGGCGTCTCCCCCAATCCATTTAGCAATTCCGCGGCGGACTCGGCGGCCGCCGCGAAGATGAAATAACATCACTTTCCTCTGCGGAGAGGAGCGACATTGATGGCGCAACACGGAAACGACTGGAAGACCGAACTGCTGGTTCATCCCCAGGACCGACGCGAACTGACCGGCGACTGGCCGCGGGTAAAGAGCCTCAACGGCTTGCCGCTGGAAATCGACGATCTGGGCGTCGTCACCACCGCGGTGAGCATGACTCCGGCTTGCAGTTTCATTTTCGTGATGGACAACGGCGTAGTCCTGCGCGAACTGCAACGTCAGCACCTTCATCTGGCCTATTGGGAAACGCCTTACTATAAGGAAGCGATCGCCGGTTTTCTCCAGGATATTTCCCCCCGCAACAAAACGGCCATCGACGTGGGTTGCGGGGACGGCAGATTCACCGAACAACTCGTGGCCCTCGGGTTCGACCGCATCGTTGCCACCAACGTCCACGCGCGGCCTCTGAGGTCGGCAGATATGCGGAGGAACGCGGCTTTCGCCATAAACTTCTGCTCATTCAGTGCAGCGCCGACGGCCTGCCGCTGAAATCCAACGTCGTGGACGTAGCCCTTTGCATCGGCGTTCTTTACTATCTAAACGATAATTTCGAGAACGGATTGCACGCCGTGGCGAGCTTGCTGCTCCCCGGAGGCGTACTCGTCGATTCGGAACCGGACCTTGAAGGCGCCGATTGAAAGCGATCCTCTTCGAGGACTTGGATAATTATGTCCGTTCGTTCCGCGACCACACTTTTACGGAGACCTGCCAGGGCGAGAAAGCCCGCTTCCGCCTCTTCGCCCGGGACGAGATTCAAGCTCACTATCGCCAAGCCGGACTTGAGGTTCTCGATCATCACGGGCTCTCCCTGTTTCCTTCGATACTCAGGATCGCAATGGTGCGCAACCAGGTGTCCAAGGATCAGATCGCCGAGAACGAAGAGGACGTTGAACAGAGTTTCGATTATCTGAATCGCGCCGGACGTGTGTACAAACACATCATCTGGAAATGCCTGAAGAGGAATGCAGCGTGATTGCCGTAGGCTTGTTTGAAAACTTGAGTTTCCGGAAAGCCGACGTGAAGGCGTTTATGGAAAGCGTTGACGGCGATTTTATCCCGCCCATCGCGTCGCGCGTTGACCTGGACGACTACGTCGGCCGGCTCGTGCGGAAAGCGGCCGTGTTCGTGGCTTATCGCGACAACGTCATTCCTGGGTTGGCTGCCTGTTACTGCAACGACCGCGGGCAAAACATCGCCGATCTAAGTTACCTGGCCGTGCATAAGACGGCAAGAAAAGCCGGCATCGGCAAAAGTCTCATGCTGAGTTGCCTGGCCCGTGCGCCGGGAAAACATGCGGATCATGGCGGCACAAAAACCCCCAGCAGAATACCCGCGTAATCGAGTTCTACCTCAACTTGGGATTTACGATAACCGGCGTCGGGGGCAAACGCCCGGATGGCTCCAAGAGCGTTTTTCTCGAAGCCGATCTTGGCCCGGAGGCCAACGCCGTGCCGGACATGAACGAGTGCCGCACTCCACTGCAACAAAACGCCCGGCTCCGCGCCTGGATCGGACTGGACGTGCGCAATAGCGGATGATTTCTCGCCGATCAGCGGCGGCGGAAACAAAGCGCGAAAAATGCTCCGCATCCTCCGCGAGGCGGAAAATATGAATTGCGACGCCGTCGTGACCCATGGCGGAACGCAATCCAACCATGTGCCGCGTGGCGGCCTTGATGGCCGCCGAAAGAGGTTGGCGATGCAAGCTGATCCTGCATGGCGATCCCAACCCGCCGCATCCGTCGGCGGGAAACTTGCTGCTGATGTGCCTGGCCGGGGCGGAAATCGAAATCGTCCCCGCCGAACGGATGGCATTATCCGTGGAAGAGGCCGTCGCCGATCTCGCCCGCGACGGCGCGAAAGCCCTGATTTGGTGCCCGGCGGCGGACATTGCTTGGCGGGTACGCTGGCCTATGCCGATGCCGTTGCGGAGGTCGCCGTGCAATTGAACGGCGAAGAATGGGTTCCCGACGTTATTGTGCTTCCCAGCGGAACGGGAGCGACCCAGGCCGGTATCATTGTGGGTCTCCAACGGCTGGGGTGGGCCACCCGGGTCATCGGCGTTTCGGTCGGCAGACCCAATCCGCGAGGAACCCAAGCGGTCGCGCAAGCGGTCGATGAGGGCGCTGGCGGTTCTCTGAATTGCCGTGCCATGCGTGCGCCGATTGATTTCCGCGATGGTTGGCTCTGCGGCGGCTATGAAAAAGCCGCTCCCCGCGTTCTGGAAACGATAAAATCGGTCGCCGAAAGGACCGGCTTGATCCTCGATCCGACCTATACCGGCAAGGCGTTTGCCGCTTTGATCGACATGGTGGAGAACGGTGAAATTAGACGTGAAGAAAGGGTTCTGTTTTGGCATACCGGAGGATTGTTGAACCTACTTGCATCACCCTATTTCGCCAGTTGAATCATTGTTGTCAGCCATGGAGTCAAGGACGTTTCCTTGAATATATTATTGTCCTCTGCCGGACGTTGCAATTATCTCGTCGGTTTTTTTCAACGGGCCCTGGCCGGCCGAGGCAAGGTTTTCGTGACCGACGCCAGCCGGAATGGCGCCGGTCATGGCCGAGGCGGACCGGGCATTTCTCGTCCCGCCGGTGAAATCTCCCCGCTATTTCGACACCCTGCTGGACATCTGCGTGGAAAACCGCGCCGCTCTGCTCCTTTCCTCAACGACCTCGAATTGCCGGGGCTCGCCCGACGGAAGGAACGGTTCCTGCAAGCCGGCGTGACGGCCGTCGTCTCCTCGCCGGAGGCGATCGACGTTTGCCTGGACAAGGTCCGCACTGCCGGAGTTTCTTGCCGAGTGGGGAATTTCAACTCCCCCAACGTTCACGTCGCCGGAAGGCGGCCCGCTTGGCCCTGGCCGCCGGGGAAATCCGCTTCCCCCTGGTTGTCAAGGCCCGCTGGGGGTCCGGCTCCATCGGGTTGGAATTCGTCGAGGACGATGCGGAATTGGAACTCGCCTATCGCTTCGTCGAGAAGAAGGTCCGCCGGTCATTCCTGGCCGATCTGGCCGATGCGCCCGCAATCCGCCTGTGTGGTCATTCAGCCCCGGATCGCCGGCAAGGAGTTTCACCTGGACGTGGTCAACGATCTTCATGGCCGATGGCGGGCGACGCTGTGCAAGGAAAAAATCGCCATGCGGGCAGGTGAAACCGACAAAGCAATGACCGTCCACAACGTCGACTCGAGGAACTCGGCGCCCGGCTCGGCCGGACTTGGACACATGGGCAATCTCGACGTGGAGTCCTCTCCGGCCCCGACGGCGATTACGTGATCGACATGAATCCCCGTTTCGGCGGCGGATATCCGTTCAGCCACGTGGCCGGGGCCAACGTGCCCGCCGCGCTGCTGGCTTGGGCCGAAGGGAAAAGCCCGCCCGGCCCGATGGCTGCGCGTGGCGGCCGGCGTCGTTTCGTCGAAATGCGACCGGCTGGTCGTCGTCGGTCGAGCACGGATGATCGAACCCACACCCTCTGATCGGCGCATTGGCGATCGGATGCGGCCTAACCGTTTCTTTACCCCGCCGGCCTAAACACATTGACGGCGATTGCCATGGAAGGCAAACAATGCAACGAATCTATCTTTCTCCGCCGCACATGTCGGCGCACGAGCGAGACATTGCTGCTGGACGCCTTCGACTCCAATTGGATCGCCCCGCTGGGACCGCACGTCGACGCCTTCGAGCAGGAATTCGCCGAACTGGTCGGCACGCGCGAGGCCGTGGCGCTGTCCTGCGGCACCGCCGCCCTGCACCTGGCCCTGATCCTGCTGGGCGTGGGACGCGGCGACGAAGTCCTCGTCTCGACCTTCACCTTCGCCGCCACGGCCAACGCCATGACTTACGTCGGGGCCACGCCGGTCTTCATCGACAGCGACCGCGACACCTGGAACATGGACCCCGATCTGTTGGCCGACGAGCTGCGTGCCTGCGCGGCGGAATCGGCTCCCCAAGGCGGCCGTCGTCGTCGATCTCTACGGCCAATGCGCCGACTACCGGCCGATCCGCCAAGTCTGCGCGAAATACGGCGTGCCGATCATCGAGGACGCCGCCGAGGCCCTCGGCGCCACCTACGACGGCCGGCCGGCCGGCACCTTCGGCGCCCTGGGCGTGTTTTCCTTCAACGGCAACAAGATCATCACCGCCAGCGGCGGCGGAATGCTGGTCTGCGACAGCCCGCTGCTGGCCGAGCGGGCCCGCTTCCTCGCCACGCAGGCCCGCGACCCGGCGCCCCACTATCAACATTCGCAGATCGGCTACAACTACCGGATGAGCAACCTGCTGGCGGCCGTCGGCCGGGGGCAATTGCGGGTGCTCGAGGAGCGCGTGGCCGCGCGGCGGGCGAACTTCGAGTTCTATCGCGAGGCGCTGGCCGACTTGCCGGGAATCGCGTTCATGCCCGAACATCCCCGCTGCCGCTCGACCCGCTGGCTGACCTGCTTGACCATCGATCCGCAACTGTTCGGCACGGACCGCGAGGAAGTGCGTTTGGCCTTGGAGGCGGCGGACATCGAATCGCGGCCCACCTGGAAACCGATGCACTTGCAGCCGGCGTTCTCCGCCTGCCGCGTCCGGGGCGGCGAAGTGACGGAACACGTCTTCCGGCACGGACTCTGCCTGCCGAGCGGATCGAATCTCGCCGTCGACGACCGCTCGAGAGTCACCGCCGCCATCCGCAGCGTCGCCGGCCGTCGCCTGTCGAAACGCAAGGCGGCATAAGCGGCCGTTCAAAGCCGTGTTTTGGGAATCTCCCCTCTCCCTTTGGGAGAGGGGCCGGGGGTGAGGGCGGGGCGCGTTGCTCTGGCTCTCCGCATTATCCCGCTAGAAATGCCCTCACCCTAACCCTCTCCCAACGGGAGAGGGGACCGATCCAAAACTCGCTCTAAACCTCCTCGCCGATCACCCACGGGCGGCGATACGTGCGGCGCATCATCCGCGTCGCCTCGGGGTTGCCGACAGGCTGCTCGGTCTTCGGGTCGATCGTTAGTTTCTCTCCGCCCAGCCGCAGGCTGATGTTGGCGTATTGGGCCAACAGCGTGCTGCGATGGCCCTGCTCGACGTCGGCGTTGGGCAACTCCCGGCTGCGGATGCACTGGACGAAGTTCTCCTTGTGCTCGGGGTCGGGGAACCGCCCGTTCTCTTCGGCCTTGATGACCGGCTTCTCGTTCTTGGTGCGGACGAAGACCTGCCAGCCGCCGCCGTGCCGGCCGACGTACATCACCCCCTCGCTGCCGTAGATCTCGATCCGCGAGGCGTTCTGCGGCCAATAGGGATAAGCGGTCAACGATTCCCGCGTGGCCGGCGAGGTCTTCAGCATGTAGGGCGTGTAGAGCGTCATCTCGAAGGTCATCAGCAGCTTATCGAACTCGTAAGTGGCCACCTGGGTGTCGGGCGTCTCGTCGGCGCCGTCCATATCGAACCGCCCGCCCGCACAGTGGACCGTCTTCGGATAATCGACGCCGATCAGCCAGCGGGCGAGGTCGATCTGGTGGACCGAGTCGTTGATGATGTCGCCGCCCGAGTAGCGCCAGAAACTGGTGCCAGTGGTTGATGTAGTTGCTCGTTGTAGTGCGCATCGGGGGCGGGGCCGTTGAACATGTCCCAATCGAACCACGCGGGCGGCGGTGAGTCGGGGATCGCGCGGAAGTTCGGCTTCCCCTTCTGATTGAACACCCGGCAGAGATGAATCTTGCCGAGCTTGCCCTCCTCGATGTATTTCTTGGCGGCGAAGTTGTACGGCGCACTGCGGTTCTGCAGGCCGACCTGGACGATGCGTTTATGCTTCCGGGCGGCCTCGACGGCCTTGCGGCCTTCCCAGGGATCGTGCCCCATCGGCTTCTCGACGTACACGTCCTTGCCCGCCTGACAGGCCAAGATCGTCGCCAGGCAATGCCAATGGTCGGGCGTGGCGACGACCACCGCATCGAGCGACTTGTCGTCCAACGCGCGGCGGAAATCCTGCTCGACTTTCAGCGTCTCGCCCGGCCGGCGCTCGGCGAACTCCTTCGCCCGCTGCTCGGCGATCTTGCGGTCCACGTCGCAGACGTAGGCGATGCGGCAGTCGTCGCGGTCGAGGAATCCAAGGCCCAGATGCCGGCCGCGGCCGCGGACGCCGATCATGGCCAGCGAGATTTTGTCGTTGGCCGGCGTGGCCCGAACCGAGCGGGCGTCGCTGAGAATCGTTATCCCGGCGGCCAAGCCGAGCGTCGTTTGTCCGGTGCGGTCGAGAAATTCGCGGCGGTTCATGGCGGGGCTCCCTGAATTGGAGGCGGATCATGGCGGGCGGGGAGCGGAAAGCTCACCCCGGGCGAATTGAATTGCCAGCCTCAATTATACTTGACATCGCCGGCCCCAACAATCGCGCGATGAGATTAAGGTGTCCTGAAATTGAGTACTGTAGGAGGCGGCTCCCGTCGCCGATGAAGTGCTAATCCGCTATGATCGGCGACAAGAGTCGCCTCCTACATGCGGCATTTTCATGGTTTCAATTCCAGGACGCATATTTACGACAATTGCCGTTTAGCCCGGATTATTCGTAAATCTGCAAACAAAAGCGCCTCCGCGAGCGTCTAAAGTGTTAACCCGGATTATTCGTAAATCTGCAAACAAAAGCGCCTCCGCGAGCGTCTAAAGTGTTAAGCGACATACATTTTGGACAACCCACGGAGGCGCATTGTGGTAAAGCAGTCTGCTTTTCAGGTTTCCTTCGATTTTCTCACATCGAAGGCGATTGTGGTAGAGCCCGCAGCGGCACAGGTTTCCAGCGACGCGGGCTTGTTGCCCTTTCGGCAACTCGACGAGCGGCTGGGGCTGACGCGGCAGTTCGCCAATGCGCTCAGCGACCGACGGCATCCCGGATACGTCGATCATCCTCTGCTGGAGATGACCCGCATGCGGGTCTATGGCATACTCGCCGACTATCCCGACCAGAATGATCACGACGTGCTGCGCAGCGATCCGATCTTCAAGCTCCTCTGCGATCGCTCCACGACCGACGACGATCTGGCCAGCCAGCCCACCCTCTCGCCGATCCGCCTCCGCCGCCGGCTTCTGCGGAAGTCCCCCTGGAAGCCCTCGCCGACCATGATCGCCGCCGCTGGCACAATCACCGCCGCGAGCGCGATCCGCTGGGCAAAGGGCAACCCTGTACCTGGCGGACGCGCTTGATTAAAGTCGGCGCGTACGTGCGTGAAACCACTCGCCGCGTGGTAGTGGAACTCTCATCGAACTGGCCTTACCTGCACCACTTTCAACAGGTCAGCCAGCGGATTCTCGTCCTTGCCGGAGCGGCTCCCAACAGCAGTTAGCCCCTGCCGACAACTTCCTCTGCCGCGCCCACCAGCTTTTGGCCACGGGGGGAAGGGGGCCTTGTGTCTTTCCACAACCCCATCGTCTTCTCTTGCCTCTTCCCACCACCAGCCAGCACGAACAGACAGCGTTTACGAATAATCCGGGTTAATTGGTGTCTTGCGCAAGGGCGAGTCCTTTTTTACACGGATTAGCACATTCAATCGGAATCGTTGGCAACACCGTCTGAATGATCTCTGGTTCCATGCTCTAACCAACATTCGCCTGAGGCGATGTGTTTTGTCAGAGATAGTCCTAACCCAAGGGTGAACAAGGGTGAAGAAAATGAAAATGACATTATTTGCAGGCTTAGTGTTGGCCATAACGCTGCACGACGCCCCTCCCTATGGAGCGATTCTATCCAACTTTGACGTCAGCGCTGAGGGGTGGACGGGGGTCGATTGGACAGGGGATTGGACGGCACATCAAGTGAATACCGGAGGAAATGGCGGTGGCTACCTTCAAGGCGTCGAGTCGGAATCGATCGGATATACGGGGTATTACGTCGCGCCGGCATCGTGGCTGGGCGACTGGACACAGTACATTGACGGAACCCTATCATGGGACTTCAAAGTAATCAGCGGCGCGAGCAGCAATTATTACTTTGACAAAGATGTTATTATCTCCAATGGTTCGACTAGCATCTCGTGGACCTCGCCACAATCCTTATACTCCACATCATGGGTAAATCATCAGGTCATCCTGAGTGCCGCCAACTTCGGTGGCAACGCTAATGTGTTCAACCAAGTAATGGCAAACGTTACCAAGTTCCAGATTCGTGGCGAGGTTATTTCCTATGGCGAAGTGGAGGGCCTCGATAACGTCATGTTATCCGGTGGTTCTGGTGCTGTTCCCGAGCCCGGCACGTTGCTTATTTGGAGTGGTTTGGGGGCAATCGGCATGGCAGTTTGCGCTGTCCGTCGCCGGTGGCGAAAGCAATGATGTAAGCAATTCCGGTCGAAAAAGATGGCGCAGCACTTTTCTCGCTTCGTAGAATATGGCGAGTTCAACCGCGGAACTCGAACCTACGCCCCGGCCGGTTCGAGAACGACGGGATGATCGACGGCCGGCGGGAGCGCGCGGCTGGGATCGCCCGAGGGGACGAAGTTGTCGGCCGGCCGCAGCCGCCGCCAGACGCGGCGATAGGCGAACATGGCCGCGCGGCCCATCAATCGCCGCTGCGCCATCACGATCCGACCGACGCCGTAGGTAGCCGGCCGCCAGCGGGAAAGCGAATGGGTCAGCGGCCCGACGAAGTCCAGCGCGTGAGTTTGGCCGTCGGCGTGGAGTTGTTCCAGGATGCGATAAAAAAGGAGCTGGCCCGGACTGAAGGCGGACTGCCGCGGATCGTAGCCGATCTTGTGGGCGAAGTAGACGCCCTTGGCGCGGAAACCGTAGGCGAAGGCCAGCATCCGGCCGTCCAGCCGCAGCGCGGCCGTCTCCAGTTGTCCCCAGCGGGCCAACTGCTCGGCCTGGCCGACGAAGAAGCGGAACATGCCCGGGCGCGGAGCACCGAGGAGCCGGCGGTCCCTTTCCAACTGAGGTCCTCGACCTCGAAGGCCTCGGCCAGCCAGGGCTCGACCTGGTCCGGCTCGAGCCGGGAGTTCATCTCGAATTGCACGTTGCCTTCGCCCTCCAAGCGCCGGGCGGACCGGTTCATGGCCTGCCGATGGTTCTTCGGCAGCCGCTTGAGGTAGCGGTCCCAGTCGCCGTCGATCGCCACGCGGCCGACGCGGTAGTGCTCGTGGTAGGCGGCAGGCAGCTCGGCCCGCTGGCACGCCCTCAGCAGCGACTGCCAGCGCGGCGCCTCGGGGACGGTTTCGTTGAGCCACAGCAGATTCCATGGCAGCCCCGCAATGGCCGATAGCAGCAGGTCCATCGCGGGGGCCGGATCGTTGGCCACGTCGCAGAGCATTTCGCCGCACGGCGACCAGTCGTTGCCGGGCAAACTCCCCGCCGAAATCAACCCGCCGAGCCGGCACGAAACCAGCGGCAGCGCGGCGATCCAACGTCCCGCTTGGGCGACCACCAGGGCGTGGAAGTCGGCCCGCGGCCGAAACTGCTCGATCCACTGGGCCAGCGTTTCTGCCCGCGCCGTCGGCAGCGCTGCGTCGCTCCGCCACCAGAGGTCGTCCCAGACGGCCGCGTTGTTCCGCAAATCGTCGAGCGAAGTGATATGGATGGTGTGCAGATGGTTCACGGGCACAGCTCCTTCGGATAGAGGGGTCTATCGAAAGAATGGCTTTTTTCTGAACGATGTGCAGGCGAAAATATCGCGGTAGCCGCGGGAAAGGGGACTGGCTCCGTCGCATCTATCGGTTGACACATCCAAAACGGCTTGCCGCGACGGTGCCTGTCCCCTTTCCCGCGAAGTGGTGGGGCTGCACTGCGCTTGACCCACCCTACGCACGGCCGTCAAAATCGGTGCAATCGCACCGGGACGACTTGGAAACGAAAAAAAGCAATACTTGCTTCAGCACCCCACAAACGAACGCGGAGCGTTCGGACAGTGTGTTCCCATGCGGAGCATGGGAACAAGAATCAAGCCATCTAGCCACTGACCACTGACCACTAGCCACTAGCCACTAGCCACTAATATGCTTCCTCGCCGAAATCTGACGCCGCTCGAAGACCGTGGACCCCTGCGGGTAATGTTCGTGCTGACGAGCATGCCGATCGGCGGGGCGGAAATGCTGCTGGTCGAGCTTGTCCGCCGCATGGACCGGACGCGGTTTTCGCCGGAGCTATGCTGCCTGAAACGTTTCGATACGTTGGGCGAGACGCTGGCCGAAGAGATTCCGGCCTGCACCGGCCTGCTGGCGGGCAAGTTCGACGTCGCGGTCCTCTGGCGTTTGACGCGGCTGATGCGCCGCCGGCGGATCGACGCGGTGGTCACGATCGGCCCGGGCGACAAGATGTTTTGGGGCCGGCTGGCGGCCCGGCTGGCGGGCGTGCCGGTCGTCTGCTCGGCGTTGCACTCGACGGGTCTGCCCGACCACGTGGAGTGGCCCAACCGGCTGCTCGCCCCGCTTACCGACGCGTTTATCGCGGTGGCCGAAGCGCACGGCTGTTATTTGGCGACCCATGAAGGTTGTCCGGCGAAAAAGGTCCGGGTGATTCCCAACGGGGTGGACGTGGAGCGGTTCCACCCGCGATGGCCCGACCGCGGCCTGCAACGCGAGATGGACCTTGACCCCGGGGCGCCGACGGTGGGCATCATCGCCGCGCTGAGGCCGGAGAAGAATCACGAGTTGTTTCTCCACGTGGCGGCGCATGATCCACGTCGCGCTGCCCGAGGCGCGGTTTCTGATCGTCGGCGACGGACCCGAACGGGCGAAGCTCGAAGCGTTGGCGCGAAGCCTGGGCATTGCCGATGCGGTCCGCTTCCTGGCGCGCGGCGCGACGTGCCCGAGTTGCTCGCGCTGATGGACGTGGTGACGCTCACCTCGCGGATGGAGGCCAATCCGTTGTGCCTGCTCGAGGCGATGGCCGCCGAACGACCGGTGGTCGCCCCGCGCGTCGGGTCGATCGGCGAGAGCGTAGAGGACGGCCGAACCGGCTATCTGGCGGCGGCGGGCGATGCGCAGACAATGGCCGCACGCATCTTGGAATTGCTCCAGGATCGCCGCCGGGCCTCGAGCATGGGCCGCGCCGCGCGAGAGTCGGTCATTGCCCATTGGTCGGTCGAGCGAATGGTGCGGGGCTACGAAGACCTGATCGCGGAAATCTACGCGGACAAGTGCCGGTGGAGCCGGAAAGCACGAAGTTTAGCCGCCGCGTCCACGCGGCGAGGGAAAGACCAGGAGGCGGAGACCAAATTATCGCCGTCCCGGATTGCCGCCAAAATCCCGCCTTTGTTTCCCGAGCTATGAAACGATCCGAACCCTGCGACGCCGCGTGGACGCGGCGGCTAAACGATCCGAACCTTCCGACGCGGCGTGGACGCGGCGGCTAAACGATCCGAAGCACTGGCCCCTGACCCCTGGCCCCTGACCCCTCGATAGGTTACGATAGCACTCTGGCAGGTGGCGGCGCATGGACACGAATTTGCGCGGAATATATTGGCCCTTTTGGCCCGGTTCCTGAGCGGGGCCTCCGTGCGCTGGATCGACTCGCAGCCCGACACCTGTCAGCGGGTATACTTCGCCAACCACACGAGCCATTTGGACCCGATCGTGATCTGGTCGGCGTTGCCGCCGCCGGTGCGGATGCTCACCCGGCCGGTGGCCGCCAAGGACTACTGGACCAAGGGGCCGGTGCGGCGCTATCTCGCCAACCAGTTGTTCGGCGCGATCCTGATCGACCGGGAGGAGATCAAGGTCCATCAAAGCCCGGTCGATTTGATCATCCGCGAGATCGGACACCATTATTCGTTGATTCTCTTTCCCGAAGGGGGGCGGCAATCGGGGGGCGAGATCGGCGAGTTCAAGAGCGGCCTGTACTACCTCTGCAAGAAGCGGCCCGACCTGGAGCTGATCCCGGTCCACATGGACAACATGAACCGCATCCTGCCGCGGGGCGAAGTGCTGCCGGTGCCGATGCTGAGTTGCGTCACCTTCGGGCCGCCGATGTGGCTCGAAGTCGGCGAGGGGAAGGCCAGCTTTCTCACCCGGGCCCGCGAGGCGGTGCGGAGCTTGAAAGAAAGCAGGGACGAGGAATGAAGGTTGCCGAACTGCAGGGTGGGTCAAGCGAAGCGCAGCCCCACCGTCGCTTTGCCCACAGTTGGTGGGGCCGCGCTTCGCTAGACCCACCCTACACAAACTGTCCGCAATATACACGAATGAAGATTGCCGAGCGGGAGGGGTGCTTCCAGTGAACATTTTCGACCTGCGGACGCTGAGCCTGATCGGAGCGGTGCTGGTGGTGCTCGGCGCGGCCGAGGTGGTCGTCTGGGCGCTGCGGCGGCGGCCGGAAAGCAACATCGACGCCGCCATCCTGGAGACCTTCCGGCTCCGGGTCCACGCCTGGTGGATTCTGCTGGCCACGCTGGCCGCGGCGTTCCTGCTCGGCCGCGTGGTGACGGTGATCCTGTTCGGGCTGATCTCGTTCTGGGCCTTGCGGGAGTTCATCACCCTGACGCCCACCCGGCCCGGCGACCACCGCGCGCTGTTCTGGGTCTTCTTTCTGTTCACGCCGCTGCAATTCCTGCTCGTGGGGTTGATGGGAATCGGATCAAACGAGGTCATCACGAGCACGAAATATACCTATTACGGACTGTATTGCATCGTGATTCCGGTCTACGCCTTCCTCTTCATTCCCGCGCGGATCGCCCTGGCCGGCGATTTCAAGCGGTTCCTGGAGCGGGTGGCCAAGATTCAGACCGGGCTGCTGATCTGCGTCTACTGCTTGAGCCACGCCCCGGCGCTGCTGATGCTCAGGATGCCGCCGTTGGACAAGGGCGTGCCGGACACCGGGGGCGGCGTCCGGCTGCTGTTCTTCTTCGTGGTCATCGTGCAACTCAGCGACGCTTTGCAGTACGCCTGGTCGCAAATGCCCAACAAGCACGTCATTGCCCCCACGATCAACTCTTCGCGGACTTGGGAGGGGCTGCTCGGCGGCACGGCCAGCGTCACCCTGATCGGCGCCGGCCTGTGGTGGGCGACCCCCTTCCACGGCGCAAGCTGGTGGATGGCGGCCCTGATGTCGGCGGTCATCTCGGTGATGGGTTTCGCCGGCGGGATCACCATGTCGGCCATCAAACGCGACCGCGGCGTGCGGGACTACGGCACGCTGGTCGAAGGGCACGGCGGCGTGCTGGACCGCATCGACTCGCTCTGTTTCGCCGCCCCCGTCTTCTTCCACTGCACCCGCTGGTGGCTGGTGCTGAGCGGCTTCATGCCTCCGGCCTGACGAGTCGCCAATTTGGCGTCTCAAGTTTTCGAGGTGATCGTCGGCATGTCCACCGCTGCCAATTTGAAGCGACTCTAAATACCAGGAGGATGTCTTTCAAGCCAAGAAACGCACTCCGCTACTACGCGCGCATCCAATGCGGCGATGGCGGCTTCGCCATAAAGACCATCGTAGGAAACTTCTTTAGATCGCTCCAGGAGATCGTCGTAGCCATAGAATGATCCGATGAGTTGGTGAATATCACAATAATCGCCAACGTACCACGCATCCCTATCATTAAGATTGCAGCCGTAGTATACTCGAACCAATTCTTCCAGCCCCTTTCGAGGCGGCATAATCTTGGTGGCAATCTGGTGAATGTAATGCCTTGCTATACTCCAGCAACATTCGTCTTTCGATTCGGGAATGTCGATGTGAAGCTCAGTTAAAGCTTTGTCAAACACGGGTCCGATTTCAGCAATGCTCTCCTCAAGAAAAATAGCGGCGTCAGCAATCGCTGGAGAGTATATTCCCGCAGTCAAAGCCACATTCGCAGCTTGTCTCAGTTCATCGGAAGTGGCCAATCCCATACGATGACGTATTCCGTGAAAAGCAAGCTGAGACAGTACGTTAGGTTCTTCGTTCTCGGCAATCTGACGATCAATTTCCCCGCGGTGGGTGTGCTCATAGGACCACGCATTTTCAAGGTCTTTCGCTTGCAGCGATGGGTAGCTTTTCAAAATGTCGGCTTCACTCATCCCCAAACGTCTTGATTGCACCAACACCCAAACCGGGATTCGGGTGCGAATAATGCAAGGATCGCCACCGCAGACGTGTGGATCACTTTCGATGCCCGGAGCAATGTTGCCTTGCAGGTGGACCATTGGACCGCTTCTTTCAAGGTTTCCCGGCGAATCAATTTCCGTCGGCTTTCGCTTGGTTCAGCACTTCATCGACGCTCAACTTGCCAAACCGTTCTTCCCGCCATTGCTGGTAGTCGAATGGCCGACGGCTGATCATGGACAAAAATTGCAGCGTTTCAACCGGGCCCAATTGGCTTTCCAGCAATGTCAACCCTTTATCCAATAACACTTCGTTTGTCTGTGGATCAGGCATGGCCAACTCTCAGGGCAGCATGTCCCGGAACTCCGCGAACAAATAGCCGCTATCGTGCGGGCCGGCGCTGGCCTCGGGATGATATTGAACACTGAAGGCCGGGTGCTCGCGATGCCGGAGGCCCTCGATCGTGCCGTCGTTAAGATTCAGATGGGTCGTCTCCAACTCGTCGGGCAGCGAATCGGCCGCCACCGCGAAACCATGGTTTTGGGTGGTGATCTCCACCCGGCCGGTGCGGTGGTTCATCACCGGCTGGTTCGCCCCGCGGTGGCCGAACTTCATCTTGAAGGTCTTCCCACCGCAGGCCAGCGCGAGGAGTTGGTGGCCCAGGCAGATGCCGAAGATCGGCCGGCGGCCGAGCAGGTCGCGGATCGTCCGCTGGGCGTAATCGAGCGGCTCCGGGTCGCCGGGTCCGTTCGAGAGGAACACGCCGTCCGGCTCCAGGGCCAGGACCTCGTCGGCCGTGGCCGTGCCGGGCAGAATCGTCACCCGGCAGCCCATGCTGAACAGGTGCCGGGCGATGTTCAATTTCATGCCGTAGTCCAAGGCCACGACGTGCGGCCGGACCGCCTCTCGTAGGGTGGGACAAGCGGAGCACGGTCCCACCACGTTCGTTTCGCCATCTGGTGGGACTGCGCTTCGCTTGTCCCACCCTACGTTCTTGTCCCACCCTACGTCGGCCAGCGCATTCGCTTCCGGCAACTTCGCCCAGGGGCTGAGCGGGCTGGTCCACTCGACCGGCTGATCGGGCAGCACCTCGCGGACCAGGTCGCGGCCGATCAGGCCCGGGCTGGCCTTGGCCCGGGCGACCAGCCGGTCGTCGTCCAGATCGTTGGTCGAGAGGACGCCCTTCATGGCCCCTTCGGTGCGCAGCAGCCGGACCAGCCGACGGGTGTCGATGCCTTCGATGCCGACGATGCCCCACTGTTTCAGGTATCCGTCCAGATCGCCGTCGGCGCGGAAATTGCTCACCCGTCGGCTCCGCTCGCGGACGATGAACCCGGCCAGATGCGGCCGGCGGCTCTCGACGTCCTCGGCGTTCACGCCGTAGTTGCCGATCTGCGGATAGGTCATCGCCACGATCTGGCCGCGATAGGAGGGATCGGTCAGGATTTCCTGGTATCCGGTCATGGAGGTGTTGAAACAGACCTCGCCGTCGACTTCTCCGTCGGCGCCGAAGGCCGATCCGGCAAAAACGGTTCCGTCTTCCAGGGCGAGTTTAGCGGGTCGGGGCATGGTTTTTTCGTTCCTTGACGCGGGGGCCTAAAGTCCGAACGCTCGACGGCCCGATAGACTACTTAACGGCTGCGGGTCTCCGGCTCGACAATCATCCCAGATTGCGAAATCCGGGCAGCCATAAGTGAGGGTCTTGTACCGGCGAGCAAGCACCCTCATTTTTTTATGCGCGGGTGGCGAGCCGCATCGGTCTCCCATTCTACCGCAATTGCCCCCGGCCGACCAGTTGGCGGCGTTCCATGAATACGTTTACAGATATTCCTCCGGGAACTTCCACGGCGAGCGGTACTCCGGCTTGCTCAGCCGGGCGGCCTCCTCGTCGCCGACGATCTTCTCGGCCTCGCGGTCGAAACGGATCGAGCGGCCCAGGGCCGTAGCGAAGGTTGGCCAGCACGATCGGCACGTCGAGCTTGTAGTGGTAAGTCGGTTGCAACTCGGCTGCCGGCGGCTTTTGATCGAGTCGAGCCATTCCCGCTCGTGGCCCGGCGAAGGCGGGATCGCACTTCTCCGGCGGCTTGTCGTCGGCCAACAGCTTGCCCTCGGGCACGACCTGATGCTTGCCGTAGTCGCTGAACAGCGTGCCGTTCAGCCCGTGGAAGTAGATGCCCAGCCGCCGGGCCGGCTCGCCGCGGCCGAAGTCGAAAGCCGAAACTGTTCGTCAGCGAAGTCATCCAGGTCATCGTGAAGCCGGGGTACTGCCAGAGGACTTCCTGCACGTCGTAGGCGTCGCCCGCGTCGCTTGATCGTGTACCGCCCGCCGAGCTGCTCGAAGTGACCGTCGGATAGCCGAGTTCCAGGGCCCAGACGGGCAGGTCGATGATGTGCGGGGCCATGCCGGGCGTCCAGCCGCCGCTGAAGTCCATGAACGAGCAGTGCGTGTAGGCGCCCGCTCGACGATCAGCGGATTGAATGGCCGCATCGGATCCGGTCCGACCCACAAGTCCCAGTCGATGCCCTTCGGCGGCTCGGCGTCGGGCGTGTTGCCGATGCCCGTCGGGGCCCTGGTTCATGACGTTGAACGTGCGGACGACGCTGATCTGGCCCAGCTTGCCCGAGCGAATCCACTCGACCACGCGGCGGTAGTTCTCGCCGGCGTGGATTTGCGTGCCGATCTGGCTAATGCGATTGTGCTTCTTCACCGCGTTCCGCACGGCCAGGCTCTCGTCCAGGTAGAGGGTCATCGGCTTCTGTAGATAGATGTCCTTGCCCGCCTCGGCCGCGTCGACCGCCATGCAGGCAGTGCCAGTGGGGCGGCGTGGCGATGATCACGCCGTCGATGTCCTTTCGGGCCAGCAGTTCGCGGTAGTCGTGATGCGGCTTGGCCGTCGCTTTGTGCTTGGCGATCACTGCGTCGAGGCGGGTTTTCCACACGTCGCAGGCGGCGGCCACGACGACGTCCGTCTCCACGGCGCAGTTGCGCAGGTTCGCGCGGCCCATGCCGCCGCAGCCGATCAGGCCGACATTGATCCGCTCGCTGGGCGGGACGTGGCCGTCTTTTCCCAACGCACTGGCGGGAATGACCTGCGCGGCGGCGACCCCGGCGGCGCCGACGGCACTGGTTCGCAGAAATCCACGGCGGGAGACTTCGGAATGGGTTGACATGGAGATGCTCCTTGGAGGGGTAGGTTTTTCCGCGTCGCCACGATAGATGCCGGGCGGGAGCGGGAGTGAGCGTCAACGTCGGATTCCATTGTACAACACTTCACTATCACCGCAACCCATGCCGCGTCTCTTGTTGACCTGTGCCGCGGAATATAGAATGGCGGGTTGGATCCGGGGGCATGCCGAAGTCGGAACTGTTCGCCATGGACATTCAACAACATCCATCCCCGAATTCTCCGGATGAAAAGGCGGCTTCTTTGATCGCGGAAATCAGAAGCGAATCGCCGCCGGCAAGTTATCTGTATCTTTCCGGGCACGTGCGCGCCCAACGGGTCATCATTTGCCTCTGGCTGTCGATTGCCATGGCGACCCTCGTCATGGTGAATGCGATCGTCGTGGTCCACGTAGCGCAACAAGTCGCCAACGGCGTTGAGTTTTCAGATCGCGAAACAGCCATGATGGATTGGATACCGGATGCACTCAACCTGTTGTCGATTGCCGTCAGATTGACGGCGATAATCACTTTTTTGATGTGGATCCATCGAGCGCATGGCAATCTTCCGTCGCTGGGCGCGGTAAATCTTGAATTTACGCCGGGCTGGGCCGTGGGCTACTTCTTCATCCCGGTCTTGAACCTCATCTGGCCTTACCTGATCGTGAGCGAAATCTGGAGGGGAAGCGACCCGGCTAAATACAACTCCATTTCCGGCCGCTACCTGCGTTCATCTTCCTGGCTCGTCGCACGCTGGTGGGGATTGTTCCTCCTAATGACCTTTCTGAACTATGCACACAGGGTAATATATTACGTGCCGGGAGTTCCCGACGTCTTCATCAAGGCCAATTATCTTTCCGGAATCGGATGCCTGGTCACCGCGATTTCCGCCGCCGTGGCCATCAAGCTCGTTCGCACCATTGACGAAAACCAAGAAGCGCGCCATGCTCTGACGTTGCGGAATCCCGTCGAGGTCGGCACATCAATTCCAACCGGGGCCAACTTCTTCAACCTCAACCTAGAATCATAAAATGTTGATTCAATAACGCCTAAGTTATCGCGTCAGAATAAGTTGATTACTTTTTGTGGTGCAGGCGTCTCGCCTGCCGCCGAGAAATGCAGGCGAGACGCCTGCACCACAATGAATTATCAACCAATTTATTGTGACGTAGTTCCTAATAATCCTCGGAGCAGCGACATGAACAATGGAAAACTGGGAGTGGCCATCCACGGGGCGGGCAACGTCGCCCGGGCCCATGCCGCCAGTTGGCGGAAAAATCCGCACGCGGAAATCGTCGCGGTCAGCAGCCGCCGCCGGGAAACCGCCCAACGCCTGATCGACGAACTGGGCCTGAACTGCGCCGCGGGCGACGATTTCGACGCCCTGCTGGCCGATCCCCGCGTCGACGTCGTCAACCTCAGCGGGCCGAACCACGTCCACGCCGCCCAGGGCATCGCCGCCGCCCGGGCCGGAAAACACCTGCTGGTCGAGAAGCCGATGGCCATTACGATGGACGAAAACCGGGCCCTGCGCGAGGCGGTGGCCAGCAGGCCGGCGTCCGCAGCATCGTCAGCTTCGTGCTCCGCTGGAATCCGCTGTTCGTGAACGTCAAGTCGCTGCTGGCCGCCGGCGCGATCGGCGAGATGTTCTACGCCGAGGTGGACTACTGGCACGGCATCGGACCGTGGTATCACGGCCAATCCTGGGCCGTGCCCGGCAAGACCGGCGGCAGCGCCATGCTCCTGGCCGGCTGCCACGCGCGTGGACGCCCTGCGGTGGTTCGTCGGCGACGAGGCGGTCGAGGTCACCGCCGTCTCGAACAACAAGTTCGGCTTCTTCGAGTACGACGCCAACGTGGTGGCGGTGATCAAGTTCCGCGGCGGCATCATCGGCAAGACCTCCGTGCTGTTCGATTGCCGCATGCCGTACACCTTCAACATCGACCTGGTCGGGCACCGAAGGGACGCTGCGCGACAACCGGATGTGGTCGAAGAAACTGCTGCCCGGCCAGACCGGCTGGGCGACGATGCCCACGGTCATGCCCGACTCGGCCGACGTCCATCATCATCCCTTCGACGCCGAGATCAACGAGCTGGTCGATTGCATCCGCGAGGGCCGCGAGTCGCACTGCAACGTGGCCGACGCCTACAAGACGCACGAGCTGTGCCTGGCCATCGACCGTTCGATAGCCGAAGGCGGCCGGCCCGTGCGTCTGCCGCCGGTGACGTGCGCCGCCTCGATAGTCACGACGTAGTGAGCGGGCGCTGCCCCGTCGCCCGGTGTGAAACTCATCAGCCGATACCTGCCGTCCGCGCCGACCGAAGGCCGGCCGTACTGCTTTCATTTGAGACCAGGTTCGAGCCGCATTTCGCCCTCTCCGGAAAGAGTGCCGACCGCTTGCCAGCGGGAACCGACCTGTTTGCAGCGGGACGCGGTCAGGCCCGATCCAGTGACCGCCGGTTTGTCGGCCTCCGGCCAGTCCAGCACGACCTCCGTCGGCAGCGGCGGAGTGGTGTGAACCTTGAGCGTTTTTCCCTTGGCGTCGGCCTGATAGTGGAGTTCCAGGCGAGTGCCGTTGGGAAGGCGGATTTCCAGCCGCGCTCGGGGCCAATCGCGGGGGAACTGCGGGGCCAGACACAGCGACCGGAAACCCGGCTCCGGCGACGAGATGCCGAACAAGCCGTGCAGCAGCACGTCGAGGAAGCCGGCCGACGTTTCGCAGTACCAGGGCGATCCGCCCGGTTTGGTCTGGCCGGCATACTTCTCCCAGGTCCAATACTCGTAGAACGATCCCGCCTTGCAGGCGGCGGCGCCTTGCCGCCTCAGGTAGTCGAAGCCCTGGTCCGGCCGGCCACTGCGGTAACAGGCCAGCGCCACCGAGGGCATAATCCCCCGTCCCCAACCACAGCCGCCGTTGCAGTAGACCCCCGGCGGGTGCTGAGGTTTGTCCTCCAGCCGCACCGGCGGGATATGGTACGGCCCGGGAACCACGAACTGCTGCTTCGCCATCCAATCCAGAATCGCCGTGGTTTGTTTGTCGTCGGTCAGCCCAAATAGAATGGCATAGCCATTGGTGTAAGTGGTGGTCACGTATTCCAGGCGCGGTTTCTTGCCGACTCGTTCCACGCCGAACATATACCGGCCTTCGGGGCGCCAGAAGTATTTGTTCAACCCTTCCTTGACTTTTGTCGCCCAGCCTTCCGCCCAAGCGGCGTCCTCGACGCCTCCGAGCTGACGGGCCATATCGGCGAAGGCCCGCAGCGCGCCGTAAAGCATTACTTGATCCTCGGAACGCTCGGTGGAGTTGATGTCCCGGTCTCCGGCCACTACCAAGTCGGATAGCACACAGGTCGTCTCGATCAAGCCGTTGTGATCCAGGTCGTGGTACTGCTCCAGGAATTTGAGGGCCCGGCGGCAGGGACCGTACATTTCGATGAGGAACGGGAGACTTCCCCGCTCGCG
The DNA here is from genome assembly GCA_963733145.1 of uncultured Planctomycetota bacterium. GTDB lineage: Bacteria > Planctomycetota > Planctomycetia > Pirellulales > Thermoguttaceae > JAHIKV01. The sequence continues at coordinate 384,436 of CAVTCJ010000002.1, forward strand.
CCATTGGTCGTAGACTTGGAGCACGAAGAGGTGGTCGCGGACGTAGATGCCGTGGCGGACTTTGGCGGGATTCCTGGCCTGCTCGGCCAGGTAATCGGCCAGCGGCTGGGCGAACTTGCCCTGCCATTTGACCGGTCCACCGGCCGCCTCCCATTGCTTCCGCCAATCGGTCTCCGGAATGTGATACACGCCTCCGGCGATTTCGCCCTCTGGCGACTGATAGACGGCAAACAGGCGGATCGGCCATTCGGTCGATTCGCGCGGGAACAGAAACGAGGTGACCTGGTTCATCCAGTAGTTGTCATAGGGATGAATCCAATAGGGATAATAATGGCCTTCGCCGCATACCGTGGGCACCAGGATGCCGGCCTTCTTTCGGGCTCCTTTCCAGAAGGCCTCGACCGCCAACTCCGCCCCGTGGTTGATGCTCTCGTCCGGCGTCTCGACAAAGAAACGATACTCGTCGCCGATCTCCTTTGGGGGCAAGTAGGTCCCGCCTGCCGGGCGGGACTCGGCGGCCGGGCTTTGCGCGGCGCAGTCCGGGCAATAGCCGGCAAGAGTCAAGTGTACGGCCAACAGCGCCGCAATGGCGGGGAAGGCATGTCGAAGCCGAAGCATGTTGCAGTCTCCATCTCTGTAAATAGTATCTATCGCGGAATGTAGGGTGGGACAAGCGTGGCACGAGGTCCCGACCAGTAACGGCGAAAAACATGGTGCGGACTGCGCCGCGCTTGTCCCACCCTACTTTCCGCAGCAGCAATTCAATAGGCGTTGCCCGAGATCACCTCGCCCCCGTCGATGGTTGAGAGGGCCCAATAGATCGGCATGTCAATGTTATCGCCGATGAATCCCACGTGGCCGTCGGCGAAGAGGAAATGCGCTCCGCTGCTGTGGAAGCTGCCGAAAGGATATTCGTTTTCCCGGTTGGAGGCCAGGGGGATGGAGCTATTAACGGGATTCATGGTCGTGCGGAAGGTGCGTCCGATCGAATAATTGCCCTCCTTTGGCAGACAGTTGGGGCCATTGCACTCATCGCCGCCCCACCAGGAGTCGGGCCCGCCCTCATTGCCGTAACCGGGACAAAACTGCCCTGTGGTTGTAAACGCGGTGCAATACTTGCTGGGGTGGACGCTCTCGCCGACGGCAAAGGTGAAGGCGGAGCCGTCGTGAATGTCCCGAATGCCGCGGCAGCGGTTTTCGGCGAACAGTCCGTCGTCGTAAGAGGCGCCGTTGGAGCCGATTACCACCGTCGGATTTTTCCCGCCCGCGCAGCCGTAATAATCCCGCATGCTTGCGTACTCCTGCACGCGAATATCGCTGGGACATTGAAAGAACGGGAGGCGAACCTTGGCCATCGGATTATAACCGGAGGCGTCCGGGTTCGCTTTTATCCAGGTGTTCCAACCGTGGCCGGCGTCGTAGTCGTAGGTGCTCTCCAGGCCCGTCTGCTCGATATAGGCCAACATCACCACGAAGGCCGCTACGCCGCGGCAGTTGGTCCCCGGCGGTGAGGGGTTCAAGCATTGCCTGGTAATACTCACCGCGTCGGCGGGCGGAAAATTGTTGAAGGCCGAGTGGTAATTGTGCAACGCCAGCCCGATCTGTTTCAGGTTGTTCTGGCACTGCAGACGCCGCGCCGCTTCGCGGGCGGCCTGCACCGCCGGCAGCAGCAGCGCAATCAGAATGCCGATGATCGTAATGACCACCAAGAGTTCCACCAAGGTAAATGCCGCGGATTTCCGGTTTCTGGTTCTCGGCTTCCAATCGCAACGGGTCATCGCTGTTCTCCTGCGGAGTTGAAGGAGGGGTGAAATGGCCGCAAACGGCTCGCTTCCGGATCCACACGGCGCGAGGTATAATCAAGAGCGAAGGAGATAGCGGCCATGTTCAGTCGTATTGAGTGCAATCCGGATGTCCTCGGCGGGAAGCCCTGCCTCAGAGGGACCCGTATCAGCGTGGAGTTCCTCCTGGAATTGGTGGCCTCGGGCGCAAGCCGCGATGACATCCTGCGAGCGTATCCCCAGTTGGCGGCGGAGGACGTTGAGGAAGCCCTGCGGTACGCCGTCCATTTCCTGGAAAACGACGTCCTGGTGTCTGCGGAGGTGGGGCCGTGAGGCTGCGGGATTTCGCCTTCCTGGCCGACGAGAACGTCCATCCCGCCGTGGTGGCCGGACTCGCGCGATGGGCGGCGACGTTCTGGACGTCCCCGGCAGCGGCTGGTCGGGGTCGGACGATGCCGCGCTCTTGCGGCGGGCGCAGTCGATGAACCGTGTTGTGCTCACGCATGACAAAGACTTCGGTGCATTGTCCATTGGCCGCTTGGAACCGCTGCTGGGAGTGGTCTTTCTGCGGCCGGGCCATATCGATCCTGCCTTCACCCTCGAGACCCTGCAATTCTTGCTCGCCCGGAATCCCGAGGTTACTCCGCCGTTCCTCTTGGTTGCCAAACGGACGGGCAACACCGTGAGCGTCCGGGTCCGGAACCTGTAGACGCTTCGAGCATCCCGATCGCGCTCCACGCGCCGACAGAGAGCGCTTCGTGACGGCGCGGGAGCGGAACCAAATCAAATTCCAAATCAACAAATCTCCAAATCACCTCCGCTTCTTCCAGGCGTAGCAGAGCAGGCCCGCCAAGCCCGCGGACAAAAGCGCCAAGGTCGAGGGTTTCCGGAATCGGCGCCGTGCGCCGAAGCCGATGTTGTCGATCATCGCCGAACAGCCCGTTAGGCTGACGAGGTCGATTCGAGAGTTGATTCCGAGGGCTTCATACTGACCTCCTGTCTGCGAGATTCCCATCGCCTTGTTGACCAGTCCCGTGAAGTTGGTGAACGTAGTCTGGTTCAGCGTCATGTCTCGGCCGGCCAAGGTTGCCTGGCCGCCGGTGACGGAGAAATCGTAGGTCAAGCGGAACTCGTACCAGTGGTCGGCCACAATGTCGCCGTTGGTGCCCGGGTACTCCGTGCCCGTAGCGGCGCGAATGTACGGCTTGAGCGGGTACGGGGAGGTGGCGTCATAAACAATGCCGGCTAGTCCGAAAAGTTGATTAGTTTGGCCGAACCAACGGATTCCCACGGTCGGGGCCGCCAGGGTGGCCTTGTCCTGGAAATAGAAATTGACCGAGTCGCCGGGGTTGAAGAAGAAGGGCGTGTCGAAGAGCTTGTAAGCAGAGGAGCCCTTTTGACCCGCCGTGGTTTGTCTTCCCATGACGTTGCTGGTGTTTAGTCCGTTGCCGCTGATGACGTACGAATCCTCCCATCCCGTCACTGTGTTAATTTCGTTCCAGCCATCCTGGCTGGGGCTGCTTATTTTGCCGAGAGACAAGTTGTCGAAATTGTACGACCAGAGGAGGGTTTCGGCCTGTACGGTCCCAGCGCTCATCAGCAACGCGGCCGAAATCAGAACACATGCATTAAACTTCGTCTTCATCACTAGGTCTCCCAAAAAAAAGGTGATTGAACAAGAAACACATACGCCAAACACGCTGTTTTGCGATGGGCCACCCGCCCACAACACTTCGCTCCGTCTCCGAGAATCGCGGTCGTCTATTGGCCCTCCTTTCGGTTGTCCGGATCGACTGCAACCATTTCCAGCACGGGATCGCCGAGGAGCAGCCAATCGTTGTCGATTCCGTTGCCGCCGTCGGTGGAGACGAGGGTTAGGAACCGATCATCGGGGCCAATCTCGACGTCCACGTGGAACGCGCCGTCCTTCAGTCGGATGCCCGTCCGCTTGGACTTCACGCGACCGTCGACGAAGACCCATAGATCGGCCAGACCGTCGGCTTTTGGATCCAAGGTGCGGGCATCGGCCATTGCCGCGATTGCCGCCAGCCGCGCGGGCCGCACGTCGGCGAAGGTCCTTCGCACGGCCTGGAGATCGAAGGTAATACCCATGTTGGCGTTGAACGCCAACAAACCGCGGCCGTCGGGCGTGAACTGGGGGCAATTGCCGATCGCCCGAATCCAATTCACGTAGGAAGCGTCTTTGGCGATTTTCGCCGCGCGCGGCCAGAGCGAGCCCCATGTTGCGCCGGTGTTGGCGGGGAAGTCGTCGAAAGTGTGTCCGGCGGAATCGAGTTGGACCGGACCGACGCGTGTATCTGGCACAAACACACCGTCAACGAACCTGAGCCAGTAGACGGGCCGGTAAACACCCCAGCCGCGGCGATATTCATTGATGAATTCGGTGGTTTGCTCGCCTGTGACTTGATCGATGCCGCAGCCGCGACGATGGCCCGTGCCGTTCCCGCCGGCAACGATGTCCAGCAGATCGAGGCACTTGGGCGGCTCGTAGATTCGGCGGGCGAACTTCGGCGTTTCCCCGGTCTTGGTACCGGCTACAATCCGCGACTTGCCGGTTTTATGGTCCTTTTCCACCCGCGCCGATTCGTTGGCCTGCAACACAAGGCTGCCCTCACCCCCGACCCCTCTCCCTGCGGGAGAGGGGAGATCGTCGCCGACGGTTTGCACTTTCACCGAGCCGCGGAAAACATAAGAAATGGTGTTGCCCTCTTTGCTCACTTCGACGCCGAACTCCGTGCCCAGGTCGGTGACGATGGCCGTGGGGGTGCGGACGAAAAACAAGGATGAAGGATGAAGGATGAAGGATGAGGGCCTTGGCCCCGATGCCTGACCCCTGACCCCTGACCTCTGACCCCTCCTCTTCTCCACCTGCGCCGTCAGTTTTCCCAGCGAGAGGAAGCCGCCCGTGCGGGACTCTACCTGGTACGTGCAAGGTCCTTCGAGGATCACTTTTGCCCCGGTGTCGTAGGTGACTTCCATCAACCCGGCGGACAAAGCGTATTTGCGTCCCCGTGGAACCGACGCCCCAATGTAAGTTTGCGTATCGGGATCGGCCCAGCGGCAATCCTTCATCCCGGTGACGCGGCCGACGGACACCCAGGGCGTTTCCAGGCCCTGAGTTGTCTGAGGCGCTTCGACGATCTGCGGGTAATGGCTGATTTTGTAAGCCCAGGCCCCCAGCAGCATCACCGCCAGAATCAGCGCGGCGACGAGGTATGAGAGCGGGCCGGTTTGAGAGAGCCAGCCGAAAACGCCCGGCCACGTTCCGGCGGAAGCACCGACTGCGGCGGTCAGGACCGGCGCCGGCGCGGCGTCGGCGGCCTCGCGCCGCCCGGCCCGCGATTGGAGATTGTCCCGAATCAGGCTGTTCAGCCGGGCAAACCGCCAGAAGGCGTCGCGGGCGTCGGGCGAGTCGAGCAGCATCCGCTCCAACTCCCGCCGATCCGCGCCGCTCAGGGCGCCGTCGACGTGACGGTTCAGCAGGTCTTCCAGCCGCGCCAGGTCCATTCTAACGTTGTCTCCACTTCATTTGTGGTGCCGGCGTCCCGCCAGCCGCCGAAATAATGCAGGCGGGACGCCTGCACCACAATGAAAAATCAACGGAATTCCTCTTGTTTCGCTTTACGTTCGAGGCAATCGCGAACAGCGCCCGCGCCCGGGAGAGGGCCACGTAGACCGACTCCGGCGTCCATTGCAACCGCCGCGCGATCTCTGCCGGTTTGCACGTCTCGCCGTAACGCAGGTCGATCACTTCCTTAGCGCGGGGAGACAGCTCATCCATGCATTCCTGCAACAACGCGCGGGCCTGTTCCGCCGAATCGTCGCGCGGGGCGTCGGCCGAGAGGGCTTCGATCACCTCGGGCGAGAGCGAGCTCATCTTGGCCCACGGCTGGCGCGTTGACTCGAGCACCTTGAACTTGGCGATGGCCAGCACCCAGGCAAGGAAATCGGTCCCTTCGCGGAAGGCGTCGGCCTTGCCCGCCACGGTCAGAAAGCACTCCTGCAGCACGTCCTCGGCGCGGTTGAAGTCGGGCAGAAAGGCCTCGATGAAACCGCGAATCGCGGAGACGTGTTTGACGAACAGTTGTTCGACCAGGCGCGTCTGTCGGCGTTGTTCGCTGTCTGCCATGCAGGAATTCTCCCCAACATATAATGATGATTGCCCCGCGGAACCTTAGTAAAAAATGTTGAAAAGAACCTGGGCCGAGCGACAGAAAAAGACCGGCGGCGGAGAGGGATGTTTTCATAAGTCGATAAGACACAAGCACATGCGACGACAGCTATCGATCACCAAGTCGATAATGTCGTTCCAATGAAACGCCCCGCGACTGCGGTCGTGGGGGATCGTGGCGTTCTCTCCCCCCGCCGGACGCAGCCGGCGGGCGTTTAACCCGGATTATTCATAAACACGAAGGAACATTGTCATTCTGAGCGCAGCGAATAATCTGGGCTGTTTGCGGCGCATCGGAGATCCTTCGCCTGCGCTCAGGATGACGTCTATGAATAATCCGGGTTAACCGACATCAACAGACGGTAGCCGGTCACTTCACTTCCAGCATCCGCTTCAGGGCTTCCAGCGCCCAGCGGGCGGTCTCCGGCTCGACCTCGATCACGTTCACCGGCGTGCCGGCCGCCAGGTTCTCGACCGCCCAGCAGAGGCCCGGCAGGTCGATGCGAAACATCGTCGGGCAGAGGCAGGACTCCTCCGAGAGCAGATAAATCTCCTGCTCGGGGTGCTCGCGGCGCAGGCGGTTGACCAGATGCACTTCGGTGCCGATGGCCCAGCGCGTGCCCGGCGGCGATTGCTCGATCGTCGCGGATGATGTAGCTGGTCGAGCCGACTGCGTCGGCGGCGTCGGCCACCTCCATCATGCACTCGGGATGGACGATGATCTTAATGCCGGGAACCTTCGCGCGGAAGCGGACAACGTCTTCGGGGTGAATCTGCTGATGGATGCAGCAGTCGCCCCGCCAGAGGAGCACCCGGCCGGCGCGAAGCGCCTCGGCCGAGTTGCCGCCCAACTCGGTTTGGCGCGGGTCCCAGAGGGGCATTTGCGCCAGGGGGATGCCCATTGCGCGGGCGGTGTTGCGGCCCAGGTGCTGGTCGGGGAAGAACAACACCCGGCTGCGCTGCCGGAAGGCCCAATCGAGCGCGGCTCGGGCGTTGGACGAGGTGCAGACGATCCCGCCGCGACGGCCGCAAAAGGCCTTCAACTCGGCCGCCGAATTGACGTAGGTGATCGGCGTGAGGTCGTCGACGTCGATCACTTCGGCCAATTCGGCCCAGCATTTTTCCACCTGCCGGACGTCGGCCATGTCGGCCAGCGAGCAGCCGGCCGCGAGGTCGGGCAGAATGACCGGCACGCGCAGGCCGCCGCGGGCGGCCAGCCGCTCGGGCCGATTGGCCAGGATGTCGGCCGTTTCGGCCATGAAGTGGACGCCGCAGAAGACGATCGCCCGGCACTCCTCGCTGCCGGCCGCCAGTTCCGAGAGCTTGTAGCTGTCGCCGCGGAGGTCGGTCAGTTCGATGACTTCGTCGCGCTGGTAGTGGTGGCCGAGGATCAGCAGCCGGGGTCCCATTTCCGCCCGAACCCGCTGGATGCGTTCGGCCAGCAGGGGAAGGTCCAGCGATTCATAGTTCGATAAATCCAGCTTGGGCGTGGCGTGGGCGGTGGTCACTTTTGTATTCTCGGTTTCGGAGACAGTTCATTTAGCCCGCCGTGAATACACGGCGGTCAACGTGTGTGTAGGGTGGGACAAGCGAAGCGCAGTCCCACCAAGGCAATCCACGTTATTGGTGGGACTGCGCTTTGCTTGTCCCACCCTACTTTCCGCTGTGCCCCCGGTGTATTCACCGGGGGCTAAATTGCGGTTTCTTCGATGTCGTGTTCTTCCGGAAGCCAATTTCAGGACACCCGCAAACTTTGTTTCATTGTATGGGGTTCCAAGGGGGGCGGCTAGTTCTGCGGCGGGCGATTACCAACATGGCGTTTTCTCATCCCGCCAAACGGCAAATTTTAATCTCATGACAATCCAAAAGATGCACGTGCTACTCATCCGTTTGGGTGCCCCTTGTCAGAATGGGCTGGCCTGGGGAAAATACAGGATTGTGTAATGATTGCGTAAGCGAAGGATTGTTGATAATGGATCGGCCCTCGGAGGAATCAAACTCCCCTACCAGGCACTGGGCTTGGGTGCCTGAGTTCGTCAAGTTGGGACAGACTCGGTTTCGGACCCAGGGGCGACTCCTGGGTTTGGCGATTCTGGTGGGATTCGTCGCCGGCCTGGGGGCCATCGTGTTTTACGTGGCCACCCGCGCCGCGGAACAATACTCGATGGGCGTTCTGGCGGGCTACGACGCGACGCCCCACCCGGCGGGCGAGAGGGCCATCTCCTGGCTGCCCGAGATCAACCCCCATTTTTACCCGTGGTTGTTGCTGGTGATTCCGACCGTGGGCGGGCTGCTCAGCGGGATTTTGGTCTACTCGCTCGCCCCGGAGGCCGAAGGGCACGGCACCGACGCGGTGATCGAGGCCTATCACCATCATCAGGGCGAAATCCGCCCCCGCGTCCCGATCGTGAAGATCATCGCCAGCGCGCTGACCCTGGGGACGGGTGGATCGGGGGGCCGCGAGGGGCCGATTGCGCAGATCGGGGCCGGTTTCGGCTCCGTGCTGGCCAACATGCTCCATCTCCGGCCGTCCGAACGGCGAATTCTGATGGCGGCTGGAATGGGCGCCGGCATCGCCGCCATCTTCCGCGCGCCGCTGGCCGGGGCGCTGTTCGCCTCGGAAGTGCTCTATCGCTCGCCCGAGTTCGAGCCGGAAGTGATTATGCCGGCGGCCATCGCCTCGGTGGTTTCATACTGCACGCTGGGGGCCTACTCGGGCTGGGCGCCGCTTTTTTCCATGCCCCATCTATCCTTCAGCAGCCCCCTGCAATTGGCGCCATATTTGTTGCTGGTGTTGTTCATGGTTCTGCTGGCGATGCTCTACACACGGACCTTTTACGGCTGCGTGGCGGGGTTTCGCCGGGTGCCGCTGCCACCCCATTTTCGCCCCGCCATCGGCGCGTTTCTGACCGGCGCCGTGGCCCTCGGCTTGTACTACGCCTTCGGCGGCGAAAAACACGTGCTCGCCGTCCTCTCCTTCGGCTACAGCGCCGTGCAGGAGGCGATCAACTCGGATACCACCGCCAGTGCTTGGATCCTGCTGGCCATCGCCCTGGGCAAGATCGCCACTACCAGTTTGACCATCGGCAGCGGCGGGTCGGGCGGCGTGTTCGGCCCCTCGATGGTCATCGGCGGCTGCGGCGGCGGGGCGCTGGGCTTGCTTCTCCATAGCTGGTGGCCCTGGCTGGTCCCGCATCCGGCCACATTCGTCATCGTGGGCATGGCCGGCTTTTTCGCCGCCGCCGCGAAAACGCCTTTCTCCACGCTGATTATCGTCAGCGAAATGACCGGCGGCTACGAACTCCTGCTGCCCGCGCTCTGGGTCTGCGCGCTGGCCTTCATCCTCTCCGACAAGCAGTCGATCTACTCCTCGCAGGTCGAGAGCCGGTCACAATCCCCGGCCCACCGCGGCACTTACGTCCGGCAGGTCCTTTCGGGCGTGCGGGTAAGCCAGTTCCTCAAGTCGGCGGTCGCGCCCTTGTCGCTGCATCCCAACGATCCGCTGAGCGCGATCCTCAGCCGGCTGAAAACCACCACCTACTCGGTCCTGCCGGTGGTGGACGACGACAATCGGCTGCTGGGCGTGGTCAACCTGGAGGAGGTCCATCTGGCCGCACAGTCCTCCTCCTTGCAGTCCCTGGTGCTGGCCACCGACCTGATGCGCTCCGACATCGTGCCCCTTCAGCCCGGCGATCAACTGGATCGGGCGCTGGAACTGTTCGTGGAGAACGATCTCTTTGCGCTGCCGGTGGTCAACGATTTGCAGCGGCGGCGGCTGATCGGCATGGTCCGCCGCTTCGAGATTGCCAGCGCGTACCTGAAGCACGTTCACGGCACGCGGTCGGGCAGCGAGGCGTAGGTTCAGTAGTTCCAAATCCGGTACGTTCCCGTTTAGCGGCCGTCGGCACGACGGCCTGCGTCGCCAACGGGGCCGTCGTGCCGACGGCCGCTAACCCGGATTATTCGTAAACGCTGTCTGTTCGTGCTGGCTGGTGGTGGGAAGAGGCAAGAGAAGACGATGGGGTTGTGGAAAGACACAAGGCCCCCTTCCCCCCGTGGCCAAAAGCTGGTGGGCGCGGCAGAGGAAGTTGTCGGCAGGGGCTAACTGCTGTTGGGAGCCGCTCCGGCAAGGACGAGAATCCGCTGGCTGACCTGTTGAAAGTGGTGCAGGTAAGGCCAGTTCGATGAGAGTTCCACTACCACGCGGCGAGTGGTTTCACGCACGTACGCGCCGACTTTAATCAGCGCGTCCGCCAGGTACAGGGTTGCCCTTTGCCCAGCGGATCGCGCTCGCGGCGGTGATTGTGCCAGCGGCGGCGATCATGGTCGGCGAGGGCTTCCAGGGGGACTTCCGCAGAAGCCGGCGGCGGAGGCGGATCGGCGAGAGGGTGGGCTGGCTGGCCAGATCGTCGTCGGTCGTGGAGCGATCGCAGAGGAGCTTGAAGATCGGATCGCTGCGCAGCACGTCGTGGTCGTTATGGTCGGGGTAGTCGGCGAGTATGCCATAGACCCGCATGCGGGTCATCTCCAGCAGAGGATGATCGACGTATCCGGGATGCCGTCGGCCGCTGAGCGCATCGGCGAACTGCCGCGTCAGCCCCAGCCGCTCGTCGAGTTGCCGAAAGGGCAACAAGCCCGCGTCGCTGGAAACCTGTGCCACTGCGGGCTCTACCACAATCGCCTTCGATGTGAGAAAATCGAAGGAAACCTGAAAAGCAGACTGCTTTACCACAATGCGCCTCCGTGGGTTGTCCAAAATGTATGTGGCTTAACACTTTAGACGCTCGCGGAGGCGCTTTTGTTTGCAGATTTACGAATAATCCGGGTTAGTGGCTAGGAAGACGCCCGCCGAACGTGGTCGGCTGAGGTGGCATGGAAAAATCCACACAAGCTGGTATCATTTATTCATCTCGATTCGGTCTCTAACCACTAGCCACTAACCACTAGCCACTACTCCATGCTCGTTCTCGGCACCGCCAATCACAAAAAGGGGTTGGAGTTGGCGGGGATTCTGCGGCCTTTCGGCGTGGAGACACTGACGCTGGCCGATTTCCCCGACGCCGGTCCGGTGGTCGAGAACGGTGATAGTTTCGCGGCCAACGCCTGCCTTAAGGCCGCCCAGTATGCCCGTCGCCTCGGCCGCTGGGTCCTGGCCGACGACAGCGGGCTGGCGGTCGATGCCTTAGGGGGTCGGCCGGGGATTTTTTCGGCCCGCTTCGCCGGTCCCGACGCCTCCGACGAAGCGAACAACCTTCTGGTATTGAATGAGTTGGGCGGTACGCCCCTGCCGGAGCGGACGGCGCGCTTCGTCTGCCACGTGGCCGTGGCCGATCCGGGCGGGGAGATTCGGGCCCAAAGCGAAGCCGCCAGTCGGGGACGGATCATTTTCAGCCCCCGCGGCAGTCACGGTTTCGGCTACGATCCGCTCTTCGAGATCGTCGAATACCATCGCACCTTCGCCGAACTGGGCGGGCGGGTGAAGGCGGTCCTCAGCCACCGCGCCAGGGCAACTTGCCATCTCATCCCACAAATCATGCAGTTCGCCGATCTGTAGGGATTTAGCCCTTCCACAGGGTGGCCTATTGCATCTCCCCATTCAGATGCGGAGGGGGACCAATATGGATGGAATTGCTTGTA
>CAVTCJ010000003.1:0-499343 GCA_963733145.1 uncultured Planctomycetota bacterium
CCCCATTGATACTCGTCTCAAGATTGGTTTCCTCACAGAGGCCCAGTCAGACCTATTACGGGAGTACAAAGGAGAATTTGAGCGGCTCTATGCGGAGGCAATGGCTCATACCAATGCCATTGAACAAGACATGGTAAGTATCCCCAATGCAGGGACTTCTGCACAAAACTTGGCGAAACTCGCAAGATCAATTAAGATACGGATGAAAATCATCTGCCAGCTTGATGACGAATGGATTGAGACCGCCAAAGAATACAACCGGCGGCTCCAGGAAGTTGGGCTACAATAACATTGCTTGGCAATTCGTTTTCTTCGCTCCACACTCCCAGACAGTTGAACCGTGCCAAGCGGAGGCTCACGTAGCGGCTGGCACGGACATCTGGACCGCCTTCGCGGCCACGTCGGATGAACGGTTGGCGAGTCCGGCAGCCTGACGGTTCTGATTGTCGGTGTTTTGTGGGGCGGTCTTCGCGTGGGTTCTTGGTTGGATAAAGGTCTCCCGCGCCCGAGGAGTCCACCGCCAATTTGGTCGTGGGCGAAATTGCCGTTGCTCATCGGCTTGGCCTGCGTAAACGCACGCCCGCCATTACCATTCCGGCTCCATTCGGGTTGGACGCTTGTTTGCGTCCCCTGTTGTGGTAAAATCCGGGCTTCCGTAACCGAGCCGGGTTTCTTGGGGAGTGGCAAGGTCAAACCGAGGGAGACATCGTGGAAATCACCAAATGGAGGTGAGACATCGAAACGTTACTGGCCCCTTAACCTGTCCCCCGGACTATGGAGAATCGCGGAGCTAGATGGTAAGCTGGTGAGCGCGGCAAACCAGGAATCGTGAACTCAAGCAGTGCTGGGCGAAGACATCATGGCAAAATCATTACCTTCCAAATTGGAGCCGCTGCGACTTTGGCGATTTCACGCGCGATCGGGTTGTCGATATTCTCAAGAAGTCGGGCGACACAGAATCCCCGGCCTTTGCCATTCATAGCTGCCACTCTCTTGGCCAGTATTGATGCCCAGGGGCCGAATCCCCGCGATATGATCGCCACGGCACTCGACGTGCTCGCAAATACTGATGCGGCTGTTGCTCACGACTTGCTCTGGCAAGCGGCCGAACATGCGAGAAACTCACGCATCCGGGTTGAAGCCATTAGGCGGTCTGGTCCCATTGCCACGCCAGGGCAATCGGCTCTTCTTCGGAAATGGGCGACAGAGGGATTCCAGCCTGTTGTGAATTCTCAGCACGATCAAATCGACATTGATATGCATCAAGGAGGCTGCAATCCATGCGTCTAGGCGAGGATCGAGAAACCAACCAAGGGCGACATCGAGACGATAATGGCAGCACTGACGCCGCCGCTCGAATCTGGCTGAGTCTCGCACAATGGTGTTCAATACGGCCTGCGAGGCGTATTGGTCGGCCGGTGACGTAGCGTCTCTTCCAAAGTTGGTTGAACTGGTGTCAAAGCGATGGCGTGGTGACATCGGAGTAACCCTCATGGCGCTTGGCGGCGAAATTCTCCGTCAAGGAATTGAAACCCCATGCCGAGTCAAACTTCGCAAGACATTGTGTGAATGCTGTTGGCGAATGGCCGAGGCGATGATCTTCTGCCAAATCGACTTCTCACACTTGCTGAGAAACTCGCAAGCCCAGAGTTGTTCCAGGAATGGGTGTCTCGTCATGGTGGTGATGGGCTGGAACATGGCCGCGGCCGAGTTACATTGAAATTGCTCGAAGGATTTAAGCAGTCCCAGTGACGGCGTTGCAAACGGGCTTCTGACTCTCGCCCGATGGCCCTGCAATCTCTCGACAAATGGCCCCGTCGTGAAATGGCTGGCAAAATGTGTAGGTGCTGGTTACGGGAAACTCATTGCACAGAAAATCGTGACGGACCAGAACGACGGCTATCCCCAACTGCTCAAATCAGGCGACGTGTACACATTGTACGATTCCGTGGATGCGGCCTTGACGAACATCTGCGAAGTGCTTTCCGCCACGCAGAATGGACACCAACGACAAAACGTGGCTGGCAGTAGTGGCCACCGGTGCATTGGCTGGGGTCTGTCTTGACAATGAGACGGCAGATCACCTGCCAAGGACGACGACACGAAGGAGACCAGGGACAAAACGCGCGAGGAAGACCGAGAATTACTCGCCCGACAAAGTGAACATACTTGAGCAATGTGATCTTCCATGAATCCCATTGCTGTAGCGGCTCGGCTTGTTTCCCCTCCAACCTCATCATCCGGTGCAATGGCGATTTGCGAAAGCTGGCTCAGACAAGGTGATGCTCTTGCTCGATATGTCGTGCAGATGATAGTCCGCGAGGCCGGTCGGGCGAAGGCGTTTGGTCAAGATACCCCGATGCTCGCACGTTTTGAGCGGTGTGTGCTGCGCGTCCCAACCTCAACAGCCGTCGCTAAAACCGTCACTTGAGGCTGCTCTGGTTTCGGAGGTCGTGGTTGATGGACAATTAAATCGCTATGCAATTGATTTGATGCAGCGCAAGACTTGTCCTTTGAGAAGGGGGCTGAAAATGCTCTCCATAAGATTCAGGCAAGGGACGATGCGCAGTTTGTTCTGGAGCGGCTGCACGACAAAGGTGCCATAGGCACTCTGACCAAGAGTACCCGATTCCACCGCGAGGGGAAGGGCCATTGACGAAGCACGTTCAAGCAACGGCCATATCCCTTATCACCAAGTTGCTGAATCAGTCGAACGACAAGAAAGCAGCGAGATGCCTTCGCAGAGCAACTACACGAGCGATTTCAAGACATGCCTGGTGTGCGGGAATCAGCATATCGAGCATGTGGCGAGCTTGGCAGTTTTCGTAGTATCAAACCGTTGCGGGCACGCTTGCCCTCGGACAATGCCCCTGCTACCACGAAGGCAATTCGGCGGGCCATAGATGTTCTTCGTAACCGACTTGTTGAAGAAAAACCACAGGAGGCGACGGACGAGGCTGTCAAGCAATGGCTAGATTTTGTGGCGGACCTTGGTGATCCTGCGCTGGTGCCACTTGTCAAAGGATATTTGGACCCTCCCCACACAGATCTTGCAGTGCGGCATTCGGCATTGAATGCCATCGAGCACATGCAAAGCCCTGAATCGTTGGAGGTAGTCAAGAAGTTCATAAGTGACACTGCACCCGAGGGTGAAACGCTTGTAATGGCTCGCCATGCCCGCCTTGTACTCGAACAGAGAAAGGACTTGGACCTGTTTGACATTCTCAGCAAGTTCTATACCGCTGATGACGAGATGCTGGACCCAACCATAGACTATGCCAAGACTATTTGGAAGCTCGCTACCGATCGTGACCAAAGGGCTGAAAAAGTCGTTGGAGCTTTTTGACGATGGACATTGGGATGAATATGTGACCCGCATTAGCGGAATCCTAGAAGATGTGATTCGCCTAGTTTTTCGCCGCCGATTCGACATATTGGGCATAGACCAGAATCGAGCCAACAAGATAGCAGGTGGTCCGTATCGGAATCTGCTGAATGTCACGGAATTCCATAACACGTATCCGAAACTCCAGACGCACTGCAACACAATCTATACATATCGAGGCGAATCGCCGACGGCACATGCAACAAACACGGATGGCAGTGCGAAAGCTGAGGCGACAAATGACGATGCCGAGTACGTTCGAGACGAATTCAAGTCGGGCCTTCGCCGAAGCCGTCAAGGCTTTGCGTTAAGTCATCGGTTGCCTTTCCATCTCACGCCGCCCAGTCAGCGCACAGCAGTTCCGCTTGTTCCAACACAGTCCGCGTGGCCTCCTCGCGGAGGTCAGGCGGATAACCATGCTTCTTGAGGATGCGACGGACCATCACGCGAATCTTGGCGCGGGTGCTTTCCCGAACGGTCCAGTCGATGGTGACGCTCTTCCGAACAGCCAGTACCAGTTCCACGGCAATCACCTTCAATTCGTCAATACCCATCACCTGAACGGCACTCGCGTTCATGGCCAGTGCGTCGTAGAAGGCGATTTCATCATCGTTCAGCCCGAGGTTCTGCGCCACGGTTGACGGCTTCACGCATCTCTTTGGCCAAACGGATCAGTTCTTCAATGACTTCCTGCGTGGCAATGGCTCGATTGTGGTAGGCGTTCAGAGCCTTCTTGAGCATCTCCGAAAACACCCGCGACTGGACAAGATTCCGGCGTGTTCGGCCCTTGATCTCGTCCCTCAGTAGCTTCGCCAAAAGTTCTGCGGCCACATTCTTGTGTTTCAAGCCGCGAACCTCGGCCAGAAACTCGTCAGACAGGATGGAAATGTCGGGCTTTTTCAGTCCCGCCGCCGAAAACACGTCAATTACTTCGTCCGGTGCGGTGATGGCCTTGGAAACCAACTGCCGAACTGCCTGATCGAGGTTTTCTTGGCTCTGCCGCTCGCCTGACGGCTTCACCAAAGCGGCGCGCACGGCCTGGAAGAAGGCAATGTCATCACGAATGCGGATAGCCTCATCATGGGCGGCACAGAGGGCAAACGCCCTCGAAAGATCGGTCACGACGCCGGTGAACCGTGGCTTGCCGTCCTCTTGCTGCAATATGTGCTCCTGCGCCGTCGGCAACAGGCCAAGCCGCTCTGCCGGCGTGCCGGTGTTCCATTTGTCCCAGTTGAAGCCGTGCATCATGGCGCAGCAGACCTCGTACTTCTCCAGCATCGCCGCCACGGCTTCCTCGGTGTCGATGCTCGGCTTGCCTTGGCCGCCGTTTTCGGTGTAGGTTGCCAATGCCTGCTTCAACTGATCGGCAAGTCCCAGGTAATCCACGGCCAGACCGCCGGGCTTATCGCGGAAGACGCGATTCACGCGGGCGATGGCCTGCATCAGCCCATGCCCACGCATCGGTTTATCCAGATACATCGTGTGCAGACAGGGCACGTCGAACCCGGTCAGCCACATATCGCGGACGATGACGATCTTGAACGAGTCTTTGGGGTTCTTGAACCGTTTCGCCAGCTTCTTGCGCCGGCGTTTGTTGCGGATGTGCTGCTGCCATTCAGTCGGATCGGACGCGCTGCCAGTCATCACGATCTTGAGTGCGCCCTTCTCGTCATCCGCGTTGTGCCACCGGGGCCGGAGCTTGACGATCTCATTGTACAGTTCGACGCAGATACGGCGGCTCATGCAGACAATCATCGCCTTGCCGTCCATCGCTTCCAGCCGCCGCTCGAAATGGTCCACGAGGTCTTCGGCAATCAGCCGAATCCGTTTTTCGTCGCCGACCAGGGCCTCCAACGCCGCCCATTTGGTTTTGAGTTTTTCTTTCCGTTCGACTTCCTCCCCCTCGGTGATTTCCTCGAACTCGGCGTCGAGATGCGGCAGTTCCGACTCGTTCAGCGCCAGCTTGGCGATCCGGCTCTCGTAGTAGATGGGAACCGTCGCCTTGTCCTCTACCGCCCGCTGAATGTCATAGATCGAGACGTAATCGCCGAACACGGCCCGCGTGTTGGCGTCGGTTTTCTCGATGGGCGTGCCGGTGAAGCCGATGAAAGAGGCGTTCGGCAGGGCATCGCGCATGTTCCGGGCAAGCCCGTCAATCAGGTCATACTGGCTGCGGTGGGCCTCGTCGGCGATGACGATGATGTTTCGCCGATCGGACAGCATCTTCAACACGCTGCGCCTTTTTCGTCGGGCATGAACTTCTGGATGGTGGTGAACACCACGCCGCCAGAGGCCACACGCAATAACTCGCGGAGATGGGCAACCGACTCGGCCTGCACTGGCTCTTGCCGGAGCAGTTCGTGGCATCGCTGGAACTGGCCGAAAAGCTGGTCGTCCAGATCGTTGCGGTCGGTCAGGGCTACAATCGTGGGGTTGTCCATTGCCGGATGCAGAACGATCTGCCCGGCGTAGAAAAGCATCGACAGACTCTTACCCGATCCTTGGGTGTGCCAGACTACGCCGCAACGCCGGTCGCCGCTGGGCCGTGACGCCTCGATGGTCGCCTCGACGGCCTTCTGGACCGCGTGGAACTGGTGGTAGCCGGCCAGAATCTTGTGGAGTTCGTCGCTGTCAGTGTCTTCCTCGAAGACGATGAAATGCCGCAGCAGCTTCAGGAATCGCTCTCGGTCGAACACGCCACGGACGAGGACTTCGAGTTCGAGAATGGACGGCGGGGCCGTCTCTTCGCCCGCAATGGTGCGCCACACCTTGAACCATTCCTGGTTGGCTGTGAGCGACCCGATCCTGGCCTGAAGCCCGTCCGAGATGACCAGAGCCTCGTTGTAGTGGAAAAGCGACGGGATTTCCTGCTTGTAGGTTTGCAGTTGGTTCCAGGCGTCCCAGATCGTGGCGTCCTCGTCGGCAGCGTTCTTGAGTTCAATGACGCCCAGCGGCAGCCCGTTGACGAACACCACAATGTCGGGCCGGCGGTGATATCTGGCCCTCGATCACGGCAAACTGGTTGACGACCAGCCAATCGTTGTTCGCCGGCCTGTCGAAATCCACTAATCGCACCCGATCGCCGCGAATCGTGCCGTCGTCGGTGCGATACTCGACCTCCACACCATCCCGCAGCATCGCATGAAACGCCCGATTGTTCCCGACCAACGATGGCGACTCCGGCCGCAGCACCTTGCGGAAGGCTTCCTCGCGGGCTTCGGCAGGAATATCGGGATTGAGTCGGTCGATGGCGTCCCGCAGCCGCTTGGCAAGAACCACATCGCCAAACGAGTCCCGCTCCGCCTCCGGCTCGCCCGGAGCAATGACTGGGCCATGCGCGACCGCGTATCCCAGTTCCTCGAACCAGGACAAAGTGGCTTCTTCGACGGTGGATTCGCATACCCCAATCTCAGCCATACCAGAAAGACCTTTCGATGAAACCACACTTCACTTCTTCCGCTTCCGCTTATTCTTAGGTTTGCTTGCATCTCGCCTAGCTCGCCGCTTTGATTTTTGTCTTTTCGCCTTCTCCTGAGCCTTCAATCGCATGTAGTCCTTGTCGTCTCGTTTCGACTTTCTTAGTTCTTCTTCAAGTCTCGTTTTGGCCGATTGCTCGCGGGCTAGTTTGGCCTCATATTCCTCGACCAAATCCCGCTCCAACTGAGACTCGACGAGTGGCCAAGCCAGAGGGTCGAAATCCTTGAACGCCAAATCGGGGTCTGCACCATACCTTTCTCTGATTAGCTCTCGACGCTCCCGCTTGAGTTCCACAACCCTGTCCTTTGCTGCGTCAATGACACCGGAAAAGACCTTAACCAACTGGCCGCGTGGCAATACTACAATCCCGCTGTGCGAAAGCTCGTGGAGAATCTGGTCAAACAATGCAGACGCATCATCTCTGCTGATCTCGCGGACAGCCATCTGCCAGTCCAGTAGTGATGTCGGTGTCATACATATCCACGGGGGCATTCCTGGCAAGTTATCGAGAATACGAGATTGGCTGACAAAAAATGCGTCTTGATACACTTCTCCACACAACTGAAAGTCGCCGTTGCGAAGCTGCGATACTATCACAACAACCTCGGCTTCCGCCAATACCTGCCGTTCGTGTCGATAAGTCCCTTTGGCGTTTCGTCGTGATTCAATCTCGCCCCTTTGGCATGTAATGTAGTCGTTATGCTGAGACGCGGCCCCTTCCCACTCGGATAAGTCCTTCACTTGGATGCCGAGCGATTCAATAAATGGCTTCAGTGTGACGATATGTGGACGTGCGCCATTGGCATTGGTCGTATCGTCAAAATACCGCTGGTAGTGTGTATTTGGGCCGTAGTCGGGGTGAACCAAGTAGCTTTCCAGGAACACATTGTCGTGAGCAACGCCACGTCGCACAATCTCAACGACGCGGGAAGACAATGGCCCGTACTTGTGCAGGACTCGCCACGCATAATGAGCATGTTCTGCAACCTCCTCTAGTAATAGATTCGTCGTTACCAAGGGGCATTGCAGTTCCTTGAGTCGTTGAAAGATTTTGACTGCTACACTATGACCTCGTGCCGCAGGTGCTATGAGCCAAATAAGAAAGCTCGCATCGAGAATAAATACGGTACGTTTCAGATGCTCTACTGCGAGATGGGAAGCAGTGAAATCGGCATTCAGAAGATGTTGACCGAAGTACGCTTGTGACAAGTATCCGAGATAAATTTCTTCTTGGTCGGATGGTTGGTCCAGGATTTGTAGAACAAGCCTAACAAGGCAGATTCCTTCCTCGCCATTTCGGCACTGCCTGATGTAGTTATGTAGAGATTGCAGGATAGCAACTCGCCGCGCACGCGATTGTTGCAGGTCCACTCGTGTAAGCTGCTGCATACAGCAAGACCACATGTTTTTCCAAGCGTCCGAAAATACTCCGCTGCCAATGTTGCCACACGGTCAACGTCGATAGCCGCATCGGCGTCTACCATCTTTTTGCAGCGTTGGCACACACGCCGAAAGAACTGCTCATGGAGAAGTTCTGAGTGCGAAGACGCATCGTGGAGGATTTCGAGTCCAGCAGGCAACAACTCGTATGTTCCTGCAACCGACAAGATGACGCGCTCTTTGACCAGGGCACGTAACCGTTCACACCCTGGGACACGATTTACGACAAACTGATCTGGACACGGAGGGCGGTATTCGGCGACAACAGAGGCATGTTGCCTGGAATCACTGAAGAAATCATCGCTCGCCAGCCGCCGGAAGCCCAGGCCATCATTTGTGCGCTGCTGGCCGAAAATGCGGAATTGAAAGCGAGGATCGAGGAGTTGGAACGGCAGGTGAAGGGCAAAACGCCCCAGAACTCCTCGCTGCCGCCAAGTAGCCAACATCCGCACAACCGGCCGCAACCACCGAAACGAAAATCCAAAAAGAAACGCGGCGGGCAGCCCGGCCATGAGAAACACGAACGACCGCTGATGCCAACCAACGAGTGCGATGACGTGCAACGACTCAAGCCGACCGAGTGCCGACGTTGCGGCGCGAAGCTCTCGGGCAGCGACCCGGAGCCGCTGCGGCATCAGGTCTGGGAAGTCCCGGAGATCAAAGCGCACGTGACGGAGTATCAACGGCATCGGCTGACGTGTCCGTGTTGTGGAGAAACAAGCTGTGCGGACCTGCCCCCGGGCGTGCCACAGGGCCAGTCGGGGCCGCATTTGATGGCTTTCGTCGCGCTGTTGATGGCCTACTATCGCCAGAGCAAACGGCGGACGGCCGACTTCCTCGGCATGTTGCTCGGCCAGCCGTGCTGCCCGGCGCTGACCGTGAAAATCCAAAACCAAGTGATGGCGGCCGCGCGGCCGTCGTATCAGGAGTTGGCAGCCGAACTGCCGACGCAAGAGCACCTGAATATCGACGAAACGGGAACCAAGGAAGAAAACGACAAGGCGTGGCTGTGGACGTTCGTGGCCCGAACGTTCACGGTGTTCGCGGTCCGTGCCACTCGTGAAGCGACGGCGCTCGGCGTTTTCCTGACCGAGAAGTTCCACGGCGTCGTCACCTGCGATCGGGCGAAGATGTATTGGCAGGTGGGCCGCCTGCAATGGTGTTGGGCGCACCTGAAGCGGGATTTCCAAGCGATGATCGACACGGGCGACAAGCGGGCAAAGTGGCAGGGAGAACGCCTGCGAGCGGCCACGTGCGAGTTGTTCGAGCATTGGGCCGATTATCGGCATGGCAAAATTTCGCGGGCGGCGCTGGCGCGTCGCATGGCTCCGGTACGCCGAAAGGTGGAACGCTTGCTGCTGCGTGGCACCCAATGCGGTCATGCCGACACGCGCGGCACGTGCCGTGAATTGTACGAACATCGCGGGTGGCTGTGGACGTTTTTGCAGCACGATGGGGTCGAGCCGACCAACAATGCGGGCGAGCGTTCGTTGCGTCATGCCGTAATTTGGCGAAAGTTGTCGTTTGGGACACAGAGCGCGGCCGGCAGCCGCTTTGTCGAGACAATGTTGACGGTGATCGAAACCTGCCGCCAACAGCGCCGCAACGCCTTCGTTTTTCTGACTTGCGCAATTGAAGCTCATTTGAATCACCAGCCCGCCCCTTCATTGCTTCCCAGGGTGTGAACGGTTACCCAGGGCACCAATAACCTGCGGGAGCATTGCAAGGGTTGCTGCGCTACAGGTTGGTAGCTTTGCTTGAAGCTCAGATTCAGAGAGTCGTCCTCCACCAGCAAACTGCCGCAGGACACACGCTGTCAAGAGGGCCTGCCCGGCATCCTTGCTAACCTGAACCCCGTGACTTATGAGACGGTTATGAGTAATGAGACTTGTTACCTGCTCGTCAAATTCTGGGTGGCCAGAAGTTGGAACAGCATATTGGACCTCACGGGGAATGATGAACGATGAATATACCTTGAGGACAGTTAGCGCATGTGAGTGGTCGTTGTCTCTTGCACGATAGGGCACTACTTCAACATTGTATTGTGACCGATACTCAGATTGTGTTTTTGGACTGCAATTTGGCAGGAGTGCGAATGCTGGCTTACCGGGCGTCGTAACACGGCGAATGCGATCAAGGACACGAAGAATATCATTGTCGGAAAAGCCAAAACCGAAGATGATTATTCGTTTCATACGCAACAGCGAGTTTAATGCGTCGAGTGTAGATGAACCCGACGCATATAGTTCATCATAATCATTGCTTGTGAGGACAAGTCTTGAGTTCTTGTGCGGGTGTGCGGCGATTCCATGAGGGTGCCACACTACATGATTAGGCTCACGACATATTAAACAGTTCTCGCTCGCAGTGTTGCCAACAGGCGTCCATGCAGCCCGGTCAGCACTCAATAAAGCAGTTTCGAGCAGTGAATCGTAGTTGAATGTTGCATAGCCAGCCAATCGCCACGATGCAATGACATTGTGCATGTCCCCAGGAGTCGTAAAGCCGGACATAATTGAAGCAACAGTGTCGTCGATAGCCGGACGGCCAAAAACCTCTTCGAGGTACAGGAAGCCTTTCGGAATGTCACGCTTAAACACACTGTTGAAATGCGACTCGTCGAATCGCGTGGCAGCAGCATTGACAACACATCGCTCCCTGGCAGACAACAACAATTGGCTCCAGGATGGAACGCCAGCCATGCACGATGCACCACTGCCGATCAATCCCCACGCTTGTCCGCCATTAACGACATCAATTAGCTCTTCATTTAGCATAGCCGTTTTACCCCTTTCGTAGGCGTTCCTACAAGTTCGTGTTCAGGGTAGTCCTTTGCAAAACGGGGCATTGTATCACGGAGTATCGGGGAGAGAACCTCCACCAACAGCGTAACGTGACTTTTCTATATGAATGTCACCTGATAGCATCTTCGGCAACAGGGCATCGCGGATCGTGGCAAGCACGACTGACTCCACAATGTTCTGGACACAGCGGGACAGCGAGGGTTGCACTTGACGGTCAAACGCGGCGAGAACGTCCTTGGGTGGAACGATTGTTGGCAGATCAGCCACAATGGACTGGCTGAGGTTTTGCTGTGCCGATCCTCGCGTTTGTTGCTGGAAATGTCCCAACGCGGAAGAAACTGCAAGGAAGTTGAAGCAGCCCGCCTCCGTCACGGGAATAAGAGCACAACATGCTTGGTTTGCGCAAAGCTCCATCCCCAGAAGGGAAGCATAGCCTGCCGTTGCCCCATACAATGCGACTACGGTGGTGAGACAAGGCCACATCTTGGCGCTGCTGTTATCCAGGCCCTCTCTGGAGATGAAGTTCTCTGTGCGGACAATGAACCCTTGTCGGACTTCACCTGACGTGAGCCAAGGCACTTCTTCTGGATGCCAGTAATCCTCCACTTGCCGCTTTGGAGTGCCCCCATTCTCGATTTGTTGGCAAAGGTCACGGATACGTCCCGCACTCCACCCCATCGGAATTGGTCCCAGTTCCGACTCCTCGAAAGAATCGGGGAAGAGGTCCACAACGATCTTGGGCAGGCCGGGGTCGTGGCCTTCGGTCTTGGCACGCACGGGGTCGAAATCGACGAACCAACTCTTGAAGATCGCCTGAGCCATTGCCTCCAACGTCTCGTTCATCCGCCGGTTCAGTTCGATCTTGTCGTCCAACGTGCCGAGAATGTGGGCAACGGCCTTTTGCTCGCTGATTGGAGGAAGTCGGACAGGGAGACTCTTGAGAACTTGACTGTTGAGATTCGGCATTACCGCCCCAACCGCATGGGCACGAAGCCAACGAAACGATGCCTCCGACGAAAGCCAAAAAGACAGATACGCGGGATCGACGCTATTGCCTCGAATGCGTAACACAATTGTCCCGGTCCCAGCAATCCATCCTTCGTGTTCCGTGGATGTGAGCGCAGATAGTCCCGTGGCTTGGATGCCCCTGCGCGAAGAGAATATCGCCTGCTTGAATCCGGTACTTCTGTAGCCGTGATGCAGTCTCTTCGGAGATGTGGGGAAGTGTTGCCGTATTCAGCACCCGACGCCCGATTGCTTCGGTTGGAACAACGGGTATGCCAATTGGAGTGTAGTCGTGTGAGTGAAGAACTGAACCAAAAGGCCCAGTGAAGATCGAGAGCACATTTCGTCCGGCGAGTTCGCCAAGGGTGGTGTCACAGATTGCCATACCCCAAGCCCTCCAGGTTTGAGCGAATGGCCTTTTCCAGCTTCCGGGACTCAGCGAACTGGCCGTTCAGTTCGGCAACCAGCCGCTGCATCTTCTCGCCGAACGGCTCGCCATCGTCTTCGACTTCTTCGGCTCCAACGTAGCGGCCGGGCGTCAGTACGTAGCCGTGTTGTTCGATCTCTTCGATCTTGGCGGATTTGCAGAAGCCGAGAACGTCCTTGTACTTCTTCTTGCAGTCTTTGTCGCCACGCCAAGCATGGTAGGTGTCGGCAAGACGCTGGATGTCCTCGTCGGTCAGTTCCCGATGCACCCGGTCGATCATCGTGCCCAGCTTGCGGGCGTCGATGAACAAGGTTTCGCCGCGCCGGTCGCGGAACCTCCCCGGCTCGATGTTCTTCTTGCTTCGGGCGATGAACCAGAGGCAAACGGGGATTTGCGTGGAGTAGAACAACTGGCCGGGCATGGCCACCATGCAATCGACCAGATCGGCCTCGACAATCGCACGGCGGATGTCGCCCTCGCCCGACTGGTTGGAACTCATCGAGCCGTTGGCCAGCACGAAGCCCGCAAAGCCGGTGGGCGAGAGATGGTGGATGAAGTGCTGCACCCAGGCGTAGTTGGCGTTGCCCTTGGGCGGCGTGCCGTATTTCCACCGCACGTCTTCCTCGTTGCGAATCCAGTCGGAATCGTTGAACGGCGGGTTGGCCAGAACGTAATCGGCCTTGAGGTCTTTGTGCAAGTCGCGGCGGAAGCTGTCGGCATGTTCCGGCCCGAGGTCGCCTTCGATGCCGCGAATGGCGAGGTTCATCATCGCCAGCCGCCGCGTGGTCGAGTTGGATTCCTGGCCGTAGATGGCGATGTCGCCGATGCGCCCGCCGTGGACTTCGACGAACTTCTCGCTCTGGACGAACATGCCGCCGGAGCCGCAGCAGGGGTCGAATACACGGCCCTTGTACGGGGCGAGCATTTCGACCAAGACGTCGGACCACGCATTTTGCCGTGTAGAACTGCCCGCCATTTTTGCCTTCCGCAGCGGCAAACTGCTTCAGAAAGTATTCGTAGACACGGCCCAGGATGTCCTTCGAGCGGCTCTCGGCATCGCCCAGCCCGATGGTGCCGATAAGGTCGATCAATTCGCCCAGGCGATGCTTGTCGAGCGAGGGTCGGGCGTAGTCCTTGGGCAAGATGCCTTTCAGCCGGGGATTGTCGCGCTCGATGGCGACCATCGCCTCATCGACCAGCTTGCCGATGGACGGCTGCTTGGCCTTGCCTTGGAGATGCGCCCATCGGGCTTCCTTCGGCACCCAGAAGACGTTTTCGGCCCGGTATTCGTCAGCGTCTTCCGGGTCGGCCCCTTCGTCCTTGGCCGCCAGAAGCCGCTGGTGCATCTCCTCGAACGAGTCGGAGATGTATTTCAGGAAGATCAGACCCGAGGACGACGTGCTTGTACTCCGCCGCATCCATATTGTTGCGGAGTTTGTCGGCGGTGAGCCACAGCTTGGCCTCAAAACCCAGATTGGCACCGTTGCCGTTGGTCTTGCTGCTGCTTGCAGCCTTCCTCTTTCCCATTTTGCCAGATTCCGTTTCTGCGAGTGGTGCTGCTCCTCCCCGGCTTCACCGCCACCCCTCAGTGAAAAGCCCTTCGGAACGATGTGGCCAGGAAAACCACCATTTTACCGTTTTGGGGGGTTCGCACAAGCAGTGCCAGTCGGTGTTTTGCGGGAAGGCTACTGTAGGCGGTGGTGGGGCTACCTGTTTTCTTATGGCCCACTACAATGAGGGGAAAGAGAGGGAATGATCGGCAAGGGGAAACGCCGCAGGTAGGCTTTTCACAATTCCGCGCGGACGCACGATCAGAAATATGTGGAGAAGGCAAAGCGCCGGGGCAAGTTTGGATTCAACATCGGAAAGGGGATCGAAGTCATCCCACACGTGCGCCGCCCCCACCCTGCTCTGATGCACACGGGGCACGGGCGAACAATTCCCAAGATCGTCATGCGGAAGGGCAGCGTCGTTCACCGCGAGGCGGTAGTTCACGTTCCAACCGGGTATCAGGATGGGTATCAGGATGGGTATCAGGATGGGTATCAGGATGGGTAAGCGAGCCAAAGTCATCAGTGACATCGAACGGCAGGTTTCCCGGCTGGACGACCGGCCCGGCCTCTGTCTCTACTATGCACATTACACGGCTTCCGTGCTGCATCGACACGGCTACCACGCCACGATCCAGGCCGGGTCGCTCCAATGGCCGCGCATCAAACCCGAGGACGACGATGGCGTAATGAATACGCACTTTGCGTATATGTGGACGCCCATGTGGACGCCCGGTGCGTATGAAAGCGCTTTATCCGTGCTGATGGGCAACCTGCCCGAAATGCACTGTTGGGTCGGGATCATCGACACCCAAGAGATCGTCGATTTTACCACCCGCCACTTAAAGACGGCGGCGGCAAATCTGGACCTGGCTTGGACGGCCGCCGATCCGCCAGAGTTTTTGTGGTGTGCTTCTCGTCGCATCGTGCGCACCACTGCTTCCCATCAGCGGAGAAATACCACGGCTCCTGCCCCCGACGCTCAGCGTCCGATTGCATCAACCTGATGGCATATTGAGCAGTCGGGAAACTGCAACGTGTAAGTTTGCCAAAACATCTTGATGTTGCACTGCGTCCAGTCTTACGGACTTCACAGCTTGCAACATTGTTCGCGGCCTGTCGAGGGAACAATCATGTTCTTCCATCAGCCATAAATTAACCTGCTTTGTAAAAGTACAGCGATCGAGGTTCGGTGTCGCCGAATTCTTCTTCCAAGTCTCAAACCGCTGGACAGTCACTTCCTCGTGCGGAATGTTATGGCACTCTGCCACGGCTCCGAAGTAGACTGACTCTGGTATGACCTGTTCAAATTCAACGCCATCTGGCAAATGGATGACCGGAATGTCTGGACGGTTGTCAGTCAATCCGTGTTGTCTACTCTTATCCCCATCAGCGAACACGACCACCTTTGCCCCTGGAATCCCTGGCAGTTTGCATTCGCATTCAAAGATGCGCCCGTCCCGTCAATGATACGAACGTAGGGAATCCATTTCGATACGCCCGCAAATCGAGGCGAATGCTGCTCCAACCGCAATAACAACTCCAGCAAAACACTGTGCTCCGCAAGCCCCTCTACCAAAATTGTCAGTTTCGAGTGGTGCAAGGAGCCGGGCGGCAAATGGATGGATGCCGCCCGTAATTCGCCCGACAGCAGTTTCGGCAACAGCGCATCACGGATCGCGGCAAGTGTACCGCTTTCTTTCTGATTTCTGTGAATCACTGCCCAGAATGACTGGGCAATTCCATCAAATACACTCCGCACTTGTGCGGGCGGCCAGATAAGTAGGTAATCTGAAAAATCGCGCAGTGGCACGCGGTTCACAGTAGCAGCATGTGTGGCCCGCTCGATCAACATTCGTTGAAATGGAGCAGATACAAAGGAATGGAAAAGAAAGTATCGGAAAGGGTCGCTCCTTCTCGGCCTAATCAGAGCCAGCCGTCGTCCAAGGCAACAACGCAGATCGGGAGGGATCAACACGAAAGCCCGAGAGTTGCCTCATAGGTGAACACAATGTCCCCGAACTCCGGCCTCACAGTTTCGGTCCAATGTGACCACTGCTCTTCACCAATGTGCCGAACGTCGGTCAGATCGAGTTGGGTTCCCGTGAGGTTTCTGGTTCCCAGAAGCACTGGCCCCGCCGGGCTTTCCGGCGGCGAAGCGTGTGGCCCGCCGTAAGAGAGCGTCTGTGACCTCTCGAACTGGCTGCACTTGCCAGTCTTCTGGAATTTGGCCAATTTGGCTCAATTCGGATTCGACTAGGCGATCTGGGAACAAATCGGCGATGGACTTTGGCAGGCCAGATTCGCGGCCTTTGGCCTTGGACCGCACGGGATCGAAATCGACGAACCAGTTCTTGAAGACGGCCGCAACAATCGCCTCCAACGTCTTGTTCATCCGCTGGTTCAGTTCGATCTTGTTGTCGAACGTACCGAGAATATGCGCGATTGCCTTTTGTTGGCCAAGGGGCGGCAATGGAACTGGCAATTCTGAGAGAATGCGCAGGCTAAGGCTCTGTGTTCCTGTTCCACAACCACATGTCGTTAGCCTCTGCCGACAAGCCGGTGAACGAAGAAAATACGCTATGAACAGGGGATCAATTCGCTTGTCATCGGGACGGAAGCGAATGCAGAAGCCGGAGAATGTTGTGGCACGGACGGAACCACGGAACAGCATGGGGAGGGCAAGACGCTCACTGTTGCCATTGGCTGCAATGATAACGATGTCATCCCTCTGTAGTAACTGGCTCTGGGGAATTGCAGTCTCCGAATCGTCGATCTCGTCAAGATCGCCATGCGGTACGAAAAGCCAATCGCCAAAATCCTTCACTTTGACAACGCGAAGCCCGCAACCCTTTTGGCGGCAGCCAAACTCCACGCCTCTCCGCAGTTTGCCAAGATGGCCTAGCGCGATTTCCTGCCAGCCGCTATCTGCCACATCGGTGTCACCCGCCATATCCCAAGCCCTCCTGGGTTGAGCGAATGGCCATTTCCAACTTCCGGGCCTCAGTGAACTGCCCATTCAGTTCGGCAAATAACCGTTGCATCTTCTGCTCAAACGTCTCGCCATCGTCCTTCGCATCTTCCATTTCCTCGACCCCGACGTAGCGGCCAGGTGTGAGCACATAGTCAGATGCTTGGATTTCCTCAAGCGTGGCCGACTTGCAGAAGCCGGAAATATCCCTATATGTCCAATCCTTACGTTTCTCAGCATTGTCGCCGCGCCACGCACGATAGGTACTGGCGAGGCGATGGATGTCCTCGTCGGTCAGTTCTCGTTGTCTCCGGCCGATCATGGAGCCCAGCTTGTGGGCGTCGATGAACAATGTCTGGCCGCGCCGGTCACGAAAGTAGCTGTCCTTCTTGCTTCCGGCGATGAACCACAGACACACGGGTATCGGTGTGATATGAAACAACTGGCCGGGGAGTGCCACTATGCAATCAACGAGGTCGGCCTCGATGATTCGACGGCGAATGACATCTTCGCCCGAAAGACGGGAACTCGCCGAACTGTTGGTCAGCACAAAGCCCGCAAATCCGTCTGATGCGAGATGATAAAGGATATGCTGCACCCAGGCGTAGTTGGCGCTACGCTTCGGGGGGATACCGTAAGTCCATCGCACATCTTCCTCGTTGCGAGACCAGGTAGCACCGAATGGTGGATTGACCAGGACATAATCAGCTTGGAGGCCATCGTGCAGATCATGGCGAAGACTGTCTTCCGGTGCCGGTCCAAGATCACCCTTGATGCCATGAACGGCAAGAGTTATTATCGCCAGCCGCCGCATCATAGGAACGACTTCCTGGCCATATATGGCGATGTCGCCGATTTGGCCACCGTGGGCCTCCACGAACTTCGCGCTCTCCAATAATATGCTGCCGGAACCACAGCAAGGGTCAAGTACGCGGCCTTTGTGTGGAGCGAGCATTTCGACCAGCACGCGGACGACGCAGCGGGGTGAGTAGAACTGGCTGTTCTCGTCTCCGCGGCGGAACTGAGAGAGGATATATTCGCACACGCGGCCAAAGACATCCTCCGACCGATTTTCAACGTCGCCCGAACTGATGGTGCCGATCAGGCCGATCAGTTCGCCTAAGCAATGCGCGGGGAGCGCTGGTCGGGCGTAATCCACGCATGACAGTCCCTTCAATTGTGGATTGTCACGCTCGATGGCGACCATTGCCTCGTCCACGAGCTTGCCGATCGTCGGGCGATGGACATTATCCTGTAGATGCGTCCATCGTGCCTCCTTCGGGACCCAGAAGACATCCTCAGCCCGGTACCGGTCAGCATCCTCGGGGTCGGCCTTTGCCGCTGCACAACCTCTGGTACATCTCCTCGAACGAACCAGAGATGCACTTCAGGAAGATCAAGCCCAGTACGATGTCCCTGAATTCTGCAACGCCCACGCTGTAGCGGAGTTTGTCTGCGGCCAGCCATAGCTTGGCCTCAAACCCAAGGTTGGTCTCGTTGCCCTGGGGCTTGCCAGTTGTGACTTTCCTTTTACCCATCTTGCCAGATTCCGATTCTGCGTGTGGTGTCCTTTTTCCCGGCTCACCCGGCAGCGATAGCCGTTCGGTGGATGATAGCCAGAAACGCCTCTATTTTTGTCGCTTCGAGACAGTCGCACAAGCACCGCACTATGGTCAATCAGTCTCGGCGATCTGCTCGCGGAGCCGGCATACCGATCGGTAATTGCTCAGCAACACATAGCCTTTGGTGACGCCTGCTGGTCCTTTCGCTGCTGAGGTGTATATGATGGCGATATATTATCTCACAACGCCATTTAACACTAGCTCAAAAAGTGCCGATATACCGTTTAATCAACACGCTGCGACCCCAAACGGCGCTACTCCCCACCATTGTGGCAGGTTGGCTGCTGTCAAGTGGGTGGGGGACCGATTCAAGACTGAAACAAACAAACCAGACATACTATGGATGTTAAATGACCGAAAACAAAAGCGACAAACGAGAGCTGCATATCTCGCGAGAACTTGTCGCATTTCTCCGCGCACGTGGCTGGTACGTCGAGCGGATGCTGGGCAACGCATATCAATGCGGTATCCCAGATTTGTATTGTTTTCACGAAAAATGGGGCGCGCAGATGGGTGGAGGTCAAGCGCCCGGATGGATATTCCTTCACGCTGCGGCAGCGACAGAAATGGCCCGAGTGGGAGAAGGCAGGCATCCCTATTTGGATTCTAACCGCTGCCACGCAGGAACAGTACGATTTGCTTTTTGCAGGGCCGAACTGGCGAGATTACTGGAAAGCGTCGTTCCGAACTTTGACGATGACAGACATCGACGCGATGCTTGATGCACTCTCGCGTGAGACGTGTGAGTCTCACGAGAGCGAGCAGCATTCCTCGAAGGCAGACTCCGTATGATTGCGATTGCGCTAATACAACCTGGTAGGCGACTTCGAGATCGCAGTCTCGTCCCTCGCCGTCAGATGAG
This sequence comes from uncultured Planctomycetota bacterium, assembly GCA_963733145.1. Taxonomy (GTDB): domain Bacteria; phylum Planctomycetota; class Planctomycetia; order Pirellulales; family Thermoguttaceae; genus JAHIKV01. Next base: position 19,544 of record CAVTCJ010000003.1, read on the forward strand.
ATAGACCCACCTTGTAGCCGACGCGGCAAAAGTAGGGGATGGGGGATCAAGGGGAATACCTAGCATAGGTCTAACACAAAATGAAATCGTTTTCTTATAAGGAACCACGAAAGTATCCCCCTGAATCCCCCACCCCCCTAGTTTTGTCGCGTCCACTATACACCATCAGAGATCGTTTGTCCTGATCCTAATTCCAATCCCTGTACGGGCACCGTTCATGTGGGCGGGCCATTGTTTCATTGTTTCAACCTTGAAAGAAGGAAAGAGAAATGCAAGACAGAATCTACATCGTCTGTTACCCCAACTCTAAAGTCCCTGTTGGCGAAGACTGGGGTTCCCGACCGCTATCGGCCGCCGATATTGCCGCGCGGAGAAGCAATAATTCGCAGTTAAATCAGGGCGTTCTATTCGGCCCCGTCAGCGGCCTGATCGACTTAGAATGCGATTCCGAGGAGGCTACCGATACATATCGGGAACTTATTGGCGACACCCGCGCCCATGTTGGCAAGCGAAACGTGGACGCCATCATCTTTTCCAATACGATGAGCGGTTGGCGAATCTGCCCGGCGTTGTGAAATATCGGGGCCTTGAATTCAGATTGGGGAACGGTAGGCAAACTCAGTCCATCGCCCCGCCCTCGATTGTTGACGGCGTTCAACGGGAATGGATTATTACCCCGGAGGAATGCGAACCGCCTCCGCTCACAGAACACGTAATCAATATCCTGTTGACCTGTCCGAAATCCAAATCCAAGACCAAGACCGCCCATGCCGAGATTCCCGAGGCACGTAATGCGATGGTCAAGCGTTTGCAGCGCTACTGCAAGCGGGTTGGGCTGGCGATCAAAGGCGTTCGGGAGGATCACGATGCTTTAACATTTATTGACCTGGCGGTTTGCCCGTTCAAGTCCCCGGAGAATGAAAAGGGCACACCGGCCATTATCGTAAACCCCGATGGAACCTTTGCCTTTCATTGTTTTCACGCGGGGTGCGCCGATAAGAAGTGGACGGACGTGGAAAAGGAATACGGCCCGCTTCGCCCGACAATTTGCATCGGAACTGACCTGGATAGAATGGTTGCTCAGTCGATTCAAGCCTTGGGCGAAGACCCTAACACGTATCAGCACGGCGCATTGTCCGAAATTGTGGAGGAACCACCGAAACCGAAACTCTGCCTCACCGATACCGGAGCGCCTCAACTTCGCATAATCTCGGTCCCAACCTTGGAGCGGAAACTTTCGGTCTGTGCGAAGTATCAGAAATGGAACAAGAAGAATGAGGAGTGGGATTCTGCCCTGCCTCCTGATCCAGTGGTCAAGGCCGTGCTCTCCAGGCGCTGACTATCCAGGGATTCCTGTCATAAACAATGTCACGTCGTGTCCCATGCTCCGCGCCGACGGTACGATTGCAAGGAAGCCGGGGTATGATTCGCTCACCGGTCTATATGTCAACGTCACTGGCGATTATCCCGAATTGATGGCCCCCAAGGTCGCTGCCGAGATATTAAGGGATGTGGTCGCTGATTTTCCTTTTGTGGCTGACAATCACCGCAGCGCCTGGGTTGCGAGCCTAGTGACCAACGTGTCGCGTGCTGCCTTTCACGGCTGTGCTCCATTCTTCCTTGCCACTGCTAACATGCCGGCGGTAGGCAAGACTCTGCTGTTTGACGCCGAAGCCGCCATTACCGAAGACCGGCCGGCCGCGCGATACGCTTTTCCGAAAGACGATAATGAATTGCGCAAGGTAATTACTACCGTTGCCCTGAATGGCTCCCCCTACTTGTTCCTCGACAACATCGAGGGGCGTCTCGGTGGCTCGACACTGGAGAACTTCTTGACCGCCACACGATGGTTGGATCGGATTCTCGGCGTCAACCGCAAAGTCGATCTCCCATTGAACATTGTCACGGTGGGGACCGGAAACAATTGCCGATTATCGAGCGCTATGGTTCGACGAACCTGCGCCATCGAACTACGCACCAATCTCGAACGTCCTGACCTGCGGAAAGATTTCAAGCATCCTGATCTTCTTGGATGGATCAAGAAGAACCGCCGCGAACTGGCAATTGCTGCCTTGTCGATTCCTGCCGCCTACATCCTGGCCGGCAGGCCCAAGGTAAAAATGGAACCGTGGGCGAGTTTTGAGGGCTGGTCCAACTTGGTCCGCGCTTCAATAATTCACGCGGGCATGTCCGACCCCGATACACGGGAGTTGTTGGCAGCCGAAGCCGATGATGATGCGCCCCCTACTCCGTCAATTGATGGGAGCATGGGACGAGTTGGGCGGCATGTCCACGGTCGGTGACGCGATAACGCTATCCGCCGTAGGGAAGGCTCCGACTCTCACGGCCCTGTTGAACGAGTTTCCAGGCCACGAGCACAAGGGCGTACTAGGTCGCCTGTTGCGAGACTTTCGCGGGCGCGTACTTGGCACCAAGAAGTTTGTGCGCACCGACCACAAGATACCAAAATGGCAACTTGTGGATGTGCCTCAAACCGCCGAGGTAATTCTTCTGCCAAGCGACCGCTCAGGCGATGAGGGCACTGAGGGCACTGACGCTACTGTGGCCACTGACGCTGTAGCCTGACGATTGGGGATAGCGGCGAAGTTTATGGCGGCTACGATTGCTAGGACAATCGCGGAACCGCCACACTGATGCCTCTACCGCCGTCGAGAAGTTGATGCCCACGAAGGCCGGTCCAACATGCCAGCCGGCCTTCGTAGGCTGTACTGTTACGAGCCATGCCAAATGGCCAAGTCCGATTGCTTGCTTGGAGAAACAACCAAAGTGACGAGGTGACATTCTCTGCTCGTTGGCAATCGTGATCCAGACGGCACTTGCGTCATCGAGGCAGAGCCCCTTGACAATGATGAGAAAGACACCAACTCATGCAGCCTCAAATGCTCTCAACCATTGGGACCGGTGTGGAATTTCAACCACTCCCAGACGGCACCTTCCAGATCGAGTTCTTCAAGGATGACGGTGACAGTTTACACCGACAAGTTGTGGACCTGGCCGTCGTGAAAAGTTTGCCCACGCTCGCTCAGGCGACCTTGATCGCGGCGAGCGATGGGATCATGCCAGCGGTGAAGTTCTTGACGCAGATCGGGAAAGCTGTTGTCTTCCTTGACGCGACTCACGCAAAAGCAGAACCCACATAGTAATACGATCAAGTGGTGCGCCGTGGAGGACATTTTGTCCATCAAGGGGTACGGCAGAGCGATTACAGCCGCACTAAACCGGGATAGCGGCAACTAATTTGACGCCTCGTTGCAAACTACAGGCTCCACGTCCTCGACTTCATCGCCTCGACCACGGCGGCCGGATTCAAGTGACGAACATAGCGATCAGTTGTCGCTAACGATGAGTGCCCAAGCTGGCTCTGTATCAAGTGAAGCGGCGTTCCTTCGCCGGCAAGCTCATAGGCAAAGGTGTGGCGTAATCCGTGTGCGTGGACTCGTTTTTCGATCCCTGCCTTTCGAGCGAGCCTGGGTAACAACTTTCGCACATAAGCCGTTTTCATCAACCCGCCCTGGAGTGTGCAAAACACCGGCACGGTTATTGATGCCGGACGCCGCCCGGCGATTCAGCCATAGCTCCAAGATAGCCCAAGCGCCAGCGTCAAGGCCGGCTACACGGCATTTGTCGCCTTTCCCATGCAGCACCCGAAGAGTATTAGCCTTGGGGTCCAGGTCTTTAGGTAGTAGTGATAGAGCCTCACTGATGCGCAGACCGGCTCGATACAGGACGACGATAAGCGCACGATTTCGGACGCCCGTGATGGCTCGCTGCGAGCAAGCTCGGATCAGGGCCTTCACTTCGTCCTCGGTAAGCGGTTCGGGCGGCAGTTTGCAGCCCTTGTTCGCGGGAACAGTAGGAACAGTAGCGGAAGTCATGGTTTTCTCCTCAAAGGTATGGTTACGCTATTGCCCAAAAGCGTAACCCTATTGCCATGATAATTGCCTATTTTAACGGCGTCAAGTAAAAGCGTAACTATTTCACTTGCTTGAAAAACGCAATCTGAAGCTGGCGTGGGGCATCAGAACCGAGCAACGCATGGAGAAACTGCCTCGGGATGCTATCCCAATGGGTGGCGAAACATACCTGACTTACAGTGAATGGAAACTTATTGAACAGTGCGGAGCAGGTCTGGACATCTGGAATATGCAGAGAATGCCGGCTGGACGCCGCCAGCATAGCCATCCTCAACGCGATCAAGTAACTATCGACTATCCAATTCAGTCCGAGGGCGAAATGATGCTGAAGCCACTGACAGCACAGTTGATATACACCGGCAGAAGAGAATCCGACTTCAAGCAAAGGACTCGTCCCGCAATCCTAGCCGAGCCAGGTTTGATTCAACTTGCGCTACAAATATCTGCTCAGGGATTTCGCCGACCAAGTTCTCGGGCCGTAACGACCCAGCCGGCGTCTACCTCGAAGGCTTCCACTGTCTTTCCACTGTCTTGACCTGATATTTGCGACGGTTGTAGACGAATCCAATCGTCAGCAGTGAGTTCCGGCAGAGCCGGAACATCGCGGCGGTCGATGATGAAGTCGCGCTGATTCACGTCATAGTGCCGCCGGTGACGAACTGCTTGTTCGCCGAGATGAGCGAGATCGTCTGTTGGGCGACTCGATCCATCCTGGCGGGCACGACGACCGCTCTGCCGCACATGCGTCACCGTCTTCGTGACGATCTTCTCGCCCGTCCTTGCGTCCGTCTCGCTTGACACCAACTTGTAGATGTCGATCGGCGCTCCGTAGTCCTTCTTCAATTGGTAGAGCGCCTGCCGAATCCGCTGGTTGCAGATTGCGATTGACGGGTGGACGCATGGGAGTTCCTAACGGTCGAGAAGTACCTTTCGATTCGTTCCATCACCGCCGTATTCTTTGCGATGACGATCGAGCAATCCTTGACCAGCGGCAGGATGACCTCCCGCTGCTCGTCCTCCAACTGGTCCAGCCGGTTGGAGAGACGATCTTCGCGTTTCCAGTCGCGCCAGAGAAAAAACACGACGGCGAGAAAGAAGGGACCGAACTGCCTGATGAGCATCAATCGCGTCCGCGAACTCGCCGGAAGCAAACAGGGTGGGCATGGCAAGCTCCTTTCGCTGCAAGGAAGAAGGCCGCTCGCCCCGGATGTCCGGGCGAGCGGACGCGAAACAGACTTAGCCGAGCAGCGGCACGCAGAGCCGGGTGTCAAGCACCGCGACACCGCAGAGCAGGTCGAGGTTCGACCTTGGTCCCGCCCGCGTCGATGTCGTACTGCATGGCGACACGCATCGAGATGTCGTTGTGGACGCCGACCTTGGTCAGCACGCCCATCTGGTTGTTGGGCATGGCCAACGGCCGACTCACCAGCGCGATGGCGTCACGATGGAACGCCCAGTTGAAGCGACCCATACGGGCCGGGGAACGCAGCGTTGGCGCCGTCCGGCCACGGCGACTTCCAGCGGCCGGTCCAGCAGTGACTTGGTGGAGTGGCGGTCACTGACGGTCGTGACCTCGATGACCGTGTAGGTCCGGCGGCTGGTGCGGCTGCCCGAAGGCAAGCAACTGACCGACCTGCGGGCCTGTCTCGGCCGTCGTGGCCGTCCAGGAGGATGGCCTTGCTGTAACCCACGGCGTAGGTCGTGCCCGTTGCGGCCGAAGCGTCCACGTCGCACGCCTTGTAGTGCGGTGACCACCGCGTGGTCCAGAATCGGATACTTGAGCGCCTCGTTGAGAACGACCGCGCCGGTGCTGGCATCGGTCATGTAGGTCGGCTGATCGTTGCCGTCGATCACCAGGAACTCACCGGCATTGCCAGTGATGACGATGTCCAGATAGCCCGGCGTAACCGGCCGCTTGCGGCTCGGTGACCGGCCAGAGTCTCGTACTCACCGCCGGCCGTGTAACGAGTTGACGTTCTGGTCCAGGTAGGTGTTGAAGCCGAGGATGCGGCCGAGGGTCGCGTTCTCCAGGGCCGACCCGCCGTCGCCGCGCTCGTTGGCCTAGCATTTTGAAAATGAATCTTGAATCTTGAAGGTTGAAGGTTGAAGGTTGAAGGTTGAAGGTATTCACATCGGTCGATTTGTCGGCCCCGGATTCAACGGGCCGGAGGGCGATTCCACTCTGCCTCACAGCCACGGTCGGATTAGCGCATGGTTTCACCAGGAGACTGGGCCACGTTGGTCCATCCAGGGGCTTCGGAAAAGACATTGGCACGGCCTATCAAGCCGGTTACAATGGAGACGCTACACAAGGAAACCACACCATGTCCACCGTCGGTTATCTACGCTGCTCCTCCGATTCCCAGGACACCCTGCGGCAGCGTCAAGACATCGAGCGTTCCAAAATTCGGATCGACCAATGGCTTGAGGACCACGAGAGTCAAGGGATAAGTCGCACAAGCGAGCCGACTTCCAACGCCTGCTGCGCGCTGTTCAAGCGGATCAGGTCGATACGATCGTTGTCCAATCCCTCGACCGCTTCGGCGTGAGGGATGCTTGGGAGCTTGGCAAGTTCTTCACGATCCTCAAGGATCACAACTGCCGTCTGCTCGACGCCAGTGGCAAGCAACTCAACGCCGACGATGACGGAACGGTCATTACATCAACCGTCGGTGCGTTGGCTAGTCTAGCCGCGAGCAGAAGGAAAAAGCCGCCCGAGTGCTCACCGGCAAGCTGACGCTCGCCCGCAAGGGCAATTTTTTGGGTGGACACAGTCCTTACGGCATGGACGTGGTTTGTGTTCGACGAGCAGGGCAAGGAAGCGTGGCGGTGTGTCCACGAGGGCCACGATAAGCGAGTCAAAGGTCACCCGGATGGTCGTCAAGAGCGATTCGACGGCAAGGGCAACGTGCCGCCCAAGGCCCTCCACGAAACGTTGAAATATCGTCCGTCGATCGTCGCTGAGCGGGTCAAGTACGTCATGCTGATCTTCAAGTGGTACACCACCGAAGCCATATCACCCGGCCAGATCGCTGCCCGCCTGAATGACTTGGGCGTCTCGCCGGTCTACGGCCCGCTGTGGCATCGTCGGCGTGGTCAAGTACCTCTTGTCGAATCCGGTGTATACTGGCCACCCCACGTTCAATAAGGCCAGCCAAAGCCGATTCATGGAGTTTGTGGATGGCCAGGTCAAGACCGCCGAGCCGCTCCAAGGCCAGCCGGAAACGCACTGAATCCGATCAGGTTCGACCAGAGGAACAATTCACGCCGATCATCGAGCAGGAGGTCTTTGACAAGGCCCAAGCCAAACTTGCCGCCGCCAAGAAGCGGACCTACCGAGCCCCGAACACCGTCCACATGTGGCTCAAGGGGTCGTGGTCTGCGGCAAGTGCCGCAAGCCCATGCGACATCCACTCGGACTGGCTTATCTGTGCTCCAGCTACGCTCGCTGGGGCACGCGAACCGGCTGCGGCCATTTCCGGGTGGAGCATGATCTGCTCGAATAGTCTGGTGCTCGATTACCTCGTCGATGACAGCGCCGCAGTTGAAGGCCCTCATGGACGCCATCCACGGCGGACAATCTGGAAGCCGCCAGGCCGCTCCTGGACGCGATCTCTGAAACGAATAGGGACATGGGCTGGGTGTGGCACAACATGGCGCTGTTTGCCGAGAAGTACCTGCCCAGCAAGACCGCACCGGAAGGCGACCCAGCGAATGAGCGTGGAGGCCCTCTACGACGCCCTTTACAGCAAGACCAAGCCCAGGATCGAAAAGGCGATCGCCGAGAAGGAGGCCGAGATCGAGTCAATCCTGGACGGGTTCGCCGGCCTCACCCCCAAGATGAAGGATCGAGTGAACAAGCGGCTGGAAGCCCTCCAGAAAGAAATCGACACCCTCCGGCGCGATCTGCAAGACCTCCGCATCCCCTGGGAGCGGCTACGGGCCGAGTTGGCTGCCCGCCAGGAAGCCCTGGAAAAGGCCACAGGCATCCTGAACCAGGAAGGCCACTTCCGGCAGAAGGCGGAGGCCCTCAAAACCGTTATAGGCCGGATCGTCTGCCATTTTTCCCGCAAGGGCAAGCATTGCTCCGCTAAAATCCATCGACATATACGCACCGGAGGTACGCGGCCGTTCGGCCGCTGGGGTTTCTAGGTTCTCCCCATTGGAATTGGTGTCAAGACAAAAAGCAGATGCAATAAATACAATTTTCTTTGTGCCTTAGTGTCTTTGTGGTAGATCAAGAAACAACGCCAGCCCGGGCGCTGGGAGGCCGGGCTGGTGTAACTGGCCGGAGATTACCGCCTCCGCCGGGCCGGTTTAAGCCGAGGGGCGACGGTAATGCTGGTAAGCCAGGATGACTTCGTAAAGGTCCATCGAGATGGTAATTTCATCGTCGGCAAAGTCGCGCAGCCACGTCCGCTGCGATTGGACTGCGTCGGCCAGCAAGGGCATAATCTCCATCAGCGGGACGGTTACCGTTTCCCGCTGGTTTTCGACTACACTTACGCCGGCGGATTCATCCTGAGGACCGTAATAGACGCGCAGATGGTTGGCCTGCATTGGGGGCTTCCTTCCGTGATGTGCCACCCTGTCTGTTCTACCTCCTGTTGTATCGGCCGCGGGTCTCTTGCGGGTTTGATGTTTTTCGAGGAAAATACGACTTTTTCGGGCAATACGGATAATTCATGGATATCTCGGGCATTACGGTAACCATCGACCTGCGGCAAGTCGGACGCGGATTGGACATCCCCCTACGCCAAATCCAGGCGGCCGTCGAACTCCTCGACGAGGGGAACACCGTCCCCTTCATCACCCGCTACCGCAAGGATCAGACCGGCGGGCTGGACGAGGAGCAAATCCGGGAAATCCAGGGGCGGCTGAACAAGATGCGACTGCTGGCCGACCGCAAGCAGACCATCCTCCGCTCGATCGACTCGCAAGGCAAACTGACCGAGGATCTGGCCCAGCGGATTCTGGCGGCCACCACGCCCAAGCGGCTCGAAGACCTGTATCTGCCCTTCAAGCCGAAGAAGATGTCGTTGGCCACTTTGGCCCGCTCCCGCGGCTTGGAGCAGTTGGCCGAGGAAATCTTCGCCGCCGCGCCGGCTTGCGCCGATCTGGACGCCCGGGCAGCGGAGTTCGTCAGCATCGACCGCCAAGTGCCCACCGCCGCCGACGCGCTCTTGGGGGCCGGACACATCCTCGCCGAACAGATCAGCGAGCAGGCCGAGCTGCGGCAAAAACTCCGCGAGGTATTGCAGCGCACCGGCGTGCTGGTGAGCAGCGGCATTCCGGTCGAGGCGAAGCCCGCCGCCGAGCCGGAAGCGAAAGCGGAGACGCCCGCCGCCGTACCGACTGAACAAGTTCCCGCACCGGTTGAACAAGTTCCCGCACCGGTTGAACAAGTTCCCGCACCGGTTGAACAAGTTGCCCGCGGCAGTTGAAGAAGTTGATGCGGCAGTCGGCAACGTTGGTGCGGCAGTTGAACCGCCGCACCAGAGCCCCGGGGATGGCAGTGCAACTGCCATCCCAACAACTGTTGAACCGCAAGCCGATCAACCGCCAGCCGAGACCACAGCCGAAGAGCCGCTGACCCAAAACACCGAAGTGGCGCCTGCTGCCGAGCAATCGCCGGTTGAGCCCGAACAGCCATCCGCCGAAGTGGTCTCGACCGAGCCGGATTCGACCGAGCAGCCATCTGCCGAAATGCCCGCGGAGGCGACGCCGCCGAGCGCTGCGGCCGCGGCGTCATCTGCGTCCAAGCCGCCGGCCAAGGGCGCGAAGGCCGCCCTCCCGGTTCTGCTCACGCCCGCACAGCGCAAACTCGCCCGAAAACTGGCCAAGGAAGCGGCCAAAAAAAAGCGGGAGCAACTCAAGAAGAAGCTCGAAGAGAAGCAGATCAAGGCCTTCAGCGACTACTTCGACTATCGCGACAGCATCCGCCGCATCCCGCCCCACCGCGTGTTGGCCATCAATCGCGGCGAGCGGGCCAAGGTCCTGCGGGTGCGGATCGAGTCCGACTTGCAAACCATGGTGAACATCGTGGAGGAAGCGGTCGTGACGGCCAACCATCCCCACGCCGATTACCTCCGCGGCTGCGCCCGCGACGCGCTCAGCCGCCTGATCCTGCCCAGCCTGGAACGGGAAATCCGCCGCGAGTTGACCGACCGGGCCGAAACCCACGCCGTCAGCGTCTTCGCCAAAAATCTCCGCAACCTCCTCCTGCAGCCGCCGATCCGCGATCATCGGGTGCTGGCCGTCGATCCCGGCTTCCGCAGTGGATGCAAGCTGGCCGCGCTCGATCAGTTCGGCAACCTGCTGGACCAGAGCATCATCCACCTGGTGGGAAAGCACGACCGCCGCGACGAGGCCAAAAAAACGGTCCTCGACCTGATCGAGCGGCACCAGCTCACCGTCGCGGTGATCGGCAACGGCACGGCCTGCCGCCAAACCGAGGATTTCTTCGCCGAGCTGATCGAGAACGAACTCAAGGACAAGGGCGTGGCCTACGTGATCGTCAACGAGGCCGGCGCCAGCGTCTATTCGACCAGCCGCATCGGCCGCGAGGAGTTCCCCGAGCACGACGCCGTGCTGCGCGGGGCGATCTCCATCGGCCGCCGCCTGCAAGACCCCTTGAGCGAACTGGTCAAGATCGACCCGGCCAACATCGGCGTCGGCCTCTATCAGCACGACGTGAAGGCCAAGCACCTGCGGGCCTCGCTGGACGAAGTGGTCGAGTCGTGCGTGAATTACGTGGGCGTGGACGTGAACACGGCCAGCCCGGCGCTGCTGCGTTACGTCTCCGGCCTGAACCAACTCACCGCCCGGCGGCTCTGCGAATATCGCCGCGAGCACGGGCCATTCACCGCCCGGCAGCAGTTGCGCGACGTGCCCGGCTTCGGCGAAGCGACTTTCGTCCAGGCGGCGGGCTTCCTGAAAATCGCTTGCAGCGAAAACCACCTCGACTCCACTTGGATCCATCCGGAAAGCTACGAGACGGCCAACCGCGCCGTCAAACGCCTTCTCGGCGACGAGGCCGACCTGAACAACAAGGAGACCTTCGCCGCCCTCACCGAGCCGGTCGCCAAGGTGGACCTCGCCGCGATGGCCAAGGAGTTGGAGGTCGGCGAGCTGACGTTGAAGGACATTCTCGCGCAGCTCGTCCGTCCCGGCCGCGACCCCCGCGAGGACCTGCCCGCCCCGATTTTCAAACGCGGCGTGTTGAAGCTCGAAGACCTCGCGCCGAACATGGAACTGACCGGCACGGTGCTGAACGTCGTCGATTTCGGCTGCTTCGTCGATATCGGCATGCACCACAGCGGTCTGGTCCACGTCAGCCGCCTGGCCGACAAGTTCGTCCGCGATCCGCACGACGTGGTGGCCGTGGGCGACATCATCAAGGTCTGGGTGATGGGCGTGGACAAGGAGCGGCAGCGGGTGTCGCTGACGATGGTGCGGCCGGGCACGGAGCGGGCCAAAACGCCGCACCGCGGCGGCAGGCCCGAACATAAACCGGCAGCCGGCGGGCGCGCCCGGAAGACAAAGCCCCGGCCGGCGGTCGCCCGCCGCGGCAAAGGCCCCCGGCCGGCGGCCGTCCGCCGCAACGCCAACCCGCCCCCGGCGGTCGCCCCCCACAACGTCAATCCGCCCCCGGCGGCCGCCCGCCGCACGGCCGCGACCGGCGCGGAGGGGATCAGCATCGCACCCCCTATCGCCCGCGGCCGGCCCCGAAGCCGCTGATCCCCATCACCGACGAGATGAAAGCGGGCAAGGCGCCGATGCGGACGTTCAGCGATCTGCTGCAATTCTATAAGCAGAAACCGGGCGAGGACGCCGACGGCCAGGCATCGCCGCCGGAAGAGGCACCGAAGGCAACGGCTCCCGCGGAAACGCCCCAGAGCATAAAGCCGCGACCGGTGGTCGCGCCCAACGCGCCGCCGCCCGTCGAGCCACCCACCGCGGAAACGGTTGTTGCTCCGCCCGTCGAGCCGGAAAAACCGGCGGGGGAAACGACTGAACCGACCCCGTCCGAACCGGCTTCATCCAAACAGACGGCAAGAGCGGACGCCACCGCGGAATCGGTCGAGCCACCGCCTCAACCATAGTCCCATGCAAACCTCGGGACCGAACGTCGGCAACGAGATCGGAAAGCGTTGCGAATCGCCTGCCAGGGCGTCGTTTCCCGGCGCCTTCCTCGAAGGTCTTTCCGCCCCCTGGGCCGGGCTGCGGCTGATGAACGACAATCCGTCGCTCTGGCGCTACGGAGTTTTGCCCGTCGCCGTGAACCTGGCGATTACCGCCCTGCTGCTGGCGGCGCTGATCGGCGGCGGCGCCTATCTCTTTCCGGCGTTTCACTCCTATTTCGACGGTGGCATTTTGTGGCGGATCGTCGAGGTGCTTGCCGCGCTGGCCGTCGCGATGGCGGCCGTCGTGCTGCTGGTCGGGGCGTGGCTCGTGCTGCAAGCGGTCCTCTGCGGCTGGTTCTACGACCGGCTCGCCCGGCAGGTCGAACTGCGGCTGGGCACGAGTCCCGACGAGCTGCGCGACGCGCCGCTGCTGGTTCAGACGGTCGATGCGTTCCGCGCGGTCGGCTTTCTGCTGGCCGTCAACACCGGCTGCCTTCTCGTGCAACTGGTTCCCGTGGTCGGCTCGGCGCTGGGCCTCTGCGGCAGCTATTACTTCACCTGCGCAACGCTGGGTTTCGAGTTCTTCGATTATCCGCTGGCGCTCCGCGGGCTGCGTCGCCGGGAGAAGCTGGCCTTCGCCCGCCGCCGCCGCTTCCACACCCTCGGGCTGGGCACCTCCGTGGCGATCCTCGCCTTCCTGCCCATCATCAACGCCGTCTTCCTCACCACGGCCGTCGCCGGCGCGGTGCTGTTGCACAAACGGATTGCGGAAAAGTAGGGTGGGTCAAGCGCAGCGCAGCCCGTAGGTTATGCTTCAGCATAACATTTGCACGTTCATGCGATTCGTTATGCTGAAGCATAACCTACGAGCTACGATGCAGTGCTGCTTGACCCACCCTGTTATGTAGTCTGAGCCGCGCCGGCACGAAATTCTGCTTCCCAAAAATTTCAATGCCGTGTATATTTCCGAAAATTGGAAGTCCGGCCGGTAGTGTCGGGAACAAATAGCCGGAGGCTAACAGCCTCCGGTGGGCAATCCCGCTATTTGAGCACATTCCGGCGGCTGTTAGCCGCCGGCTATTGCTCACGACATTGATCACCTGACATCCAATCGCTTCGCCGGCCCCCTTCCAACCTGCCTGGATGAGATAGTCCTTGGAACCGACAAGAGAGACCACCCTCACCTCCGATCCTCGCCCGCCGCGCTTGCTTTCGCTGGATGCCCTTCGCGGATTCGCGATGTTGTGGCTGATCGGCGGACGCGAGTTCGTGCTGGCCATCGTCGGGTTTGCGCATCCCGAGATGTTCGACGCCCTGGAAACGCAACTCACGCATCCGATCTGGCGGGGGTTCGTCGCCTGGGACCTGGTTATGCCGATGTTTCTCTTCGCCGTCGGCGTGGCGCTGCCGCTATCCCTGTCGAAGTATACCGAGGGCGCCGCGTCGCTGCGGCCGGCCTATCGGCGAATCGCCCAGCGGGTGGTCGCCCTCTGGACGCTGGGCATCCTCTATCAGCAACTGCACAACGGCCCCTGCCCGCTGGAGTTGTACAGCAACGCCCTGCAGGCGATCGCCGTCGGATACCTGGTCACCTCGTTGGCCTTGCTGCATTTGCCGAAGCTGGGCCAGTGGGCGCTGCTGGCCGTGCTGCTGGTGGGCTACGACGCGCTGCTGACCGGCGTCCCCTTCGGCAGTCATCCGGCGGGCACGCTGGAGCGATCGGCCAATCTGGCCCGATACGTCGATGAGTTGGTCCTCGGCAGTTTTCGCCGCAACCACGCCTTCGCCTGGATCGTGCCGAGCCTCGGTTTTTCGGCCACGGTGTTGCTGGGAGCACTGGCCGGGCGAGTGCTGAAGATGCGGCTTACGGCCCCGCGGCGGCTCGCCCGGCTGGCGGCCTTCGGGCTGGTCTGCCTGGCCGTCGGCTGGCTGTGGAGCTACCGGCTGCCGTTTAACCGCTACCTCTGGACCAGTTCGATGGTCGTCTGGTCGTGCGGCTGGAGTTGCCTCCTGCTGGCGCTGCTGCATCTGGTGATCGACCTGGGCGGATGGCGACGCTGGGCCTTTCCGCTGCTGGTCATCGGCTCGAACGCCCTGCTGGCCTACATGCTCGACCCGCTCGTGGATCGGTCGAGCGACGCGTTGGCATTGATGTGGCTGCCGAAATCTCCGGCCTATTGCCGCGAACTGCTCAGCGCCAGTCTCGAACTGGCGGTGATCTGGCTGATCCTCTGGCTGCTGTATCGCTGGGGGAAGTCTCTGCGGGTGTAGCGTTTCCCTCGCATTTTCCACCAATCGGACACTAGCCCGAAGCGCAAGCGAGGGGTGGAAAACGGTTTGCCCTCGCTTGCGCTTCGGGCTAGTGAAAGACGGCTCCGTGTCGTTCTTTCGATGCTGTGAGTCGAGCAATCACGGACGCGGAGCGTCCGGGCAGGGTGTTCCCATGCGGAGCATGGGAACAAGGGTTATGGCAATTTCATGCCCAGGATTTTCACCAGGAAGGCCCACTTGTCGGCCAACTCGTCGATCCGCATGGCCAGCGGTTTTCCGCCGCCGTGGCCGGCGCGGGTTTAGATGCGGATCAGCACCGGGATTGTCGCAGGCCTGGGCGTGTTGCAGCGCGGCGGCGAACTTGAAGCTGTGGCCCGGCATGACCCGGTCGTCGGTGTCGGCCGGTGGTGACCAGCGTGGGCGGATAGCACGTGCCCGGCTTGATGTTGTGATAGGGCGAATAGGCCAGCAGGGCCTTGAACTGGGCCGGGTTGTCGGCCGACCCGTAGTCGTCGACCCACAGCCGGCCCTCGGTGAACTTCTGGAAGCGGAGCATGTCCATCACGCCCACCGCCGGCAGGCAGGCGCCGAACAGATCGGGCCGCTGGGTCATCACGGCGCCGACCAGCAGGCCGCCGTTGCTGCCGCCTTGGATGGCCAGCTTGTCGCGGCGGGTGTACTTCTCGGCGATCAGCCACTCGGCGGCGGCGATGAAGTCGTCGAAGACGTTTTGCTTGTTGAGCTTGGTGCCCGCCTTGTGCCAGGCCTCGCCGTATTCGCCGCCGCCGCGGATGTTGGGCTGGGCATAGACGCCGCCCATCTCCATCCACGACGCCCGCGATGACCGAAAACATCGGCAGCAGCGAGATGTTGAAGCCGCCGTAGCCGTACAGCAGCGTCGGGTTCGAGCCGTCCAGCTTGAGCCCCTTGCGGCAGGCGATGAACATGGGCACCCGCGTGCCGTCCTTGCTGCGATAGAAGACCTGCCGGACCTCGTAGCGGTCGGGGTCGAACTTCACTCCCGCCCGGTGCCAGAGGCGGCTCTTGCCGGTCGGCACGTCGTAGTGATAGATGCTCGGCGGCGTGGCGATGCTCGAAAAGCTGTAGAAGGTTTCGGTGTCGGTCCGCTTGCCGCCGAAGCCGGCGGCCGTGCCGATGCCCGGCAGGTCCACGTCGCGGACGAACTTGCCGTTCGGGTCGAAGACCTTCACCCGCGAAACCACGTCCTGCAGATAGCTGGCGATGAGCCGGTTGCCGACCAGGTTGACGCCGGCCAGCGTGGCCTCGGACTGGGGGATGATCTCCCGCCAATTGTTCCGGCCGGGCTTGCGGAGGTCGATGGCGATCAGCCGGCCGCGGGGCGCGTCCAGATCGGTCTTGAAGAAGAGCGTCGGGCCGTCGTTGCCCACGAACGAATACTTGTGCTCGAAGTTGCCGATCAGTTCGACGGGCATGGCGTACGGCTCGGTCAGGTCGCGGACCAGCACGCGGTTCCGCTCGTCGGTGCCGATGACGATCGAAATGACCAGGTAGCGGCCGTCGTCCGAAACGCCGGCTCCGTAGAGCCAATCGGGATGCGCGGGCCGCCAGTAGACCAGCACGTCGTCCGACTGCGGCGTGCCGAGGCGGTGGTAGCAGAGTTTGTTGTTGAAGTTCAGGGCCTGATACTTGACGCCCGCCTGCGGCTCGTCGTAGCGGGTGTAGAAGAACCCCTTGCCGTCCTTGGTCCAGGAGGCGCCGCAGAACTTGGTCCACTTCAACTCGTCGGGCAGGAGCCTTGCCCGTGGCGATCTCCAGCACGTGCCAGGTGGACCAATCGGAGCCGGCCTCGCTGCGGGCGTAGGCGGCGTAGCGGCCGTCCTCGCTGAATGCCCAGGCCGGCCAGGGCGACGGTGCCGTCTTTCGACCACGTGTTCGGATCGAGCAGCACGCGCGGCTGTGCCGTCGAGCGTATCGGATCTCGTAGAGGACGGCCTGGTTTTGCAGCCCGTCGTTTTTGAAGAAGAAGTATCGGCCCGCTTTTTTCATCGGGGCGGAGTATTGCGGCGTAGTTCCACAGCTCGGCCAGCCGGCGGCGAATCGCCTCCCGCTGGGGAATCGCGTCCAGATAGGCGTTCGTGACCTTGTTTTCGGCGGCCACCCAGGCGGCCACCTCGGGCGAGGTGCGGACGTCGGCCTCGAGCCAGCGATAGGGGTCGGCCACCTTGACGCCGTGGATGACGTCGACCTGATCGACCCGCCGGGTTTGCGGATATTCGAGCCGCCCGTTCTCGACCGCCGCGGCGACCGCCGCAATCAGCATAACTCCCGCTAATCCGCCGAGCATGTTGAGCTTCATCGCGTACTCCTGTAGTTTTATGGACGATTTGCGTATCTTTTCCACGGTTAATACTAGCCCCCCCCACACCGGCGTGAAAATGGGCTTTCGCGGGGGACGTTAGACTTGCAGCCTAATAATTTGCCGCCACGCGCCGTTGTTATTATAGAGGATAGGGACATGGTTTCCTGCGCCCCGTCCCGTTTTTTGGGAGCATCGCCGATCGTGGACTTTTCGCCCGACAACGACGTGTGGTTCGTGCAACGGCTGAGCCGATGCCCAGCGGGGATTGTACGCCTACATCCTCCAGTTGTTGCCCAACCGCGCCGATGCCGACGACGTGCTGCAAGCGACCAACCTGGTCATGTGGAGCAAGCGGTCGCAGTTCGCCCCGGGGAGCGATTTCTCCGCCTGGGCGGCGCGGATCGCCTACTTCGAGGTCCTCACGCACCGCAAACGCCGGGGCCGCGACCGGCTCCGCTTCGACGACGAACTGGTCGAGCAACTCTCGCAAGAGGCCGCCGCCGAGACCGGGCAGATCGATGCCGTGCTGCAAACGCTCCGCGGCTGCATGGAGAAACTGACCCAGCCCGATCGGGATTTATTGCAGATGCAGTACGCCGACGACCTGCGCCCCGCCAGATAGCCGAACGCCTGGGCCGGTCGGCCGGGGCGATCGCCGTGGCCATGCACCGCATCCGCATGTCGCTGCTGAAGTGCATCGACGAGCAAGGCCAATCCGCGCGGGAGGACGCCCCATGAGCCAACCATCCACGATTCCCGAGCCGGAACGCTGGTTGGCGAAGCTGATCGAGGGGGAACTCTCCGAGGCGGAACGCGCGGAGTTGAACCGGTTGCTCCGCGACGACCCCTCGCTACGGGAGCTGTATCGCAAATACATGCTCCTCGACGCCCTGTTGCGTTGGGAGATCGCCCCGCCGTTGATGCACGTGGCGGACGAGGGGCGCGAGACTGGAGATTTGGAGATTTGGAGATTTGGAGATTTGGAGATTGGCGCGGCTGTCGAACTGCCGCGTCAACTCGATGACAACACTCAGTCTTCATCCTTCATCCTTCATCCTTCATCCCCCTCCCTCTCCCCTCTCTCTTCCCCCTTCCCTCTTCGCTCTACCTTCGTCGGCGGACCGGTCTTCTCCTACATGGTCGCCACGATCCTTCTGGGGTTGATGCTGCTGGGGGCCTGGGCGTTCAAGGTCACTCACAACTATCCGGATTTCGTTAAACAAAATAACCAGAGGCACACTGTCCCCGGAGATTCATCTCACAGCCGCCCTGAGTTGGTCTTCGTCGGTCAAATCACCGGAATGAAAGACTGTCGCTGGGCCGATCCCACGACGGCCCCCTTCGCGGGAGCGTATGTCCCGTTGGGACGTAAATACGCCTTGACTGCCGGGCTAATGGAGATCTCCTACCGCTCCGGCGCCCGGGTGATCCTCGAAGGCCCCTGCACTTACGAGGTCGAGTCCGCCGCCGGCGGCTATCTTGGCGTTGGGAAAACTGACGGCACGAGTGGAGAAGAGAAAAGGCGGGGGCTCGCCGCTTCAGCGGCCAGTCGATCAGCGGCCAGTCGATCAGCAGCCGGTGCGAAACCGCCAGCGGCAAATCCCAAATCTCCAAATCCTCCAAATCTCCAAATTTTCAGTCCGCACACCCACGGCCGTCGTCACCGACTTGGGCACGGAGTTCGGAGTGCAAGTGGACGACAAGGGTTGCACCGAATCGCACGTGTTCGTAGGCAAAGTGAGAATGGAACGGATCGGTTCGCGTGACGGCGGCGAGCAGACGACGCTCCACGCCGGACAAACCGCCCGCTGTACCGCGGAGAAGTTGGTGGTCCAAGCGGGTTTGGCGGATGCCCCACGTTTTGTCCGCCGGATCGGATTCGACCCGGCCCATGCCGAGCGGATCGCCGAGAGCTTCGACGGCGCCGAGCTCGGTCCGGCGTTCGAGCAGATGCCATTGAGACGATTCGCGAACGTTGATGGGGCGGCCGAGTATCGCAATCCGCCCGAAAACGGCGGCCGCGCCTATATCCGCACTCGCGCGACGGATTTCTGCGACCGCGATTTCATCTTTGAAGCAACGATCAAAGTCCGTTTGGACAGCCCCGCCCCGGATGACTTATCTCGGCAGGTATTTGTCGGCATCGGAGACGGGGTCCCCAACGCCGATTTTTATGATGCCGTGTCCACCGGATTGACATTGGGATACGTCGTCGACAGTGGATTGCTACAAGTGGTGATTCGGCGGCCCGACACGAAAGTCGGCTTCGACCAGAATACGGTCGTCATGCAGATGGCGACCGGAATGGAACCCGGCCGGCACCGCTTCCGCTTCTGGAAAAGAGGAAATTGGATGGGCTTCGAGGTCGACGCCGACTTCAAAGGCAAGTTCCAGAAGGATTTTTCCAGCCGTCCAATCAATCTCAATACCCTCGCCCCGCTATTGAACGCGACCGACAGCCGCCTGTTTGTGGGCACGGGCAACTGTGCCGCCGGGGCGATCCGCATCGAGGACTTATCGGTCACGTTCTCCGCGCCTGCCCATGAAGAGCAAACCACAATTCCCGACGCACCGCCCGAACCGAGCACCGACAAATGAGCCGACCAGAAAAAACGCTGACGCGTCGCGCGGCCTTGCAGGGCATGGGCCTGCTGGGAGTCTGCTCGCTCGCGCCGGCTGTCGAAGCTCCCGGCGGCGAAACTCCGCAAGCCTCCTCCGCGGGCTGGTCCTCGCTGCCGGTGCTGTTGGAAACGGAGGTCCTCGTCGTCGGCGGCGGGCCGGCGGGCGCCTGCGCGGCCGTCGCCGCGGCGCGGGCCGGCGCCGAAACGACCCTCATTGAACGCTGGCCCATCTGCGGCGGAATGGGCACCATGGGCCGCGTCAACATGTGGCACACCTCCGACCGAAAGCGAGAGGTGATCTTTGGACTGACGCAAGAGTTGGTTGAGCGCCTGAAAAAATACGACGGCATCCAGCAGTTGCCGGGTTTCCCCAATAATTACGAAACCTATATCTTTTCGTCAGATTGGCTGACCATCGTCTACGACGATCTCTTGCGGGCGTCGAAAGTCCGCACACTGTGCTACACGCAATGCGTCGGCGCGGCCGCCGAGGGACGCGAGATAAAGGCGGCGGTCGTGGCCACACCGCTCGGCTTGAAACAGGTCCGGGCGAAACGTTTCATCGACGCCTCGGGCAACGGCAGCCTGGGCTTTTTCGCCGGATGCCGAACCGAGGTAGGCCGCAAAAGCGACGGCAAGACGCAGGGCATGACCCAGGTGCTCAGCTTCAAGGGACTCGATCGTGCCAAGCAAAAGGAAATCCGTGCCGCGGAAGGTCCCCTGCGGAAACGCATGGCGGAACTCCGCGACCAGGGCAAACTGCCCAGCTTCGGCCCCCACTGGTTCGGCGGCGATTTTATCTGGCGTTGGCCGGGCACGTTGATCGCCTGCACCGCCGGCAATCCCTTGGACGGCGAGGACCTGACCCGCGCCGCGATGGACGCCAGGGCGAAAATTCCCCAGTTCCTGCGCTTCTTCCGCGAAAACTGGCCAGGCTGCGAAAAGCTCGACTTGGATCGTTTGGCGCCCGCGCTGGGCGTGCGGGAGTCGCGCCGCGTGCTCGGCCTTTACCAGTTCACTGGGGACGACGTGACCCGGCGGCGAAGCTTTCCCGACGCGGTCGGGCAGGGCTTCTGGATGGTCGATATCCACGATCCGGAAGGTTCCGGTAAAACCACTTGGAGCAACAAGAAGAATCGCCCGGAGCCGGGCACGACCTATCAAATTCCCTATCGGATTCTCGTGGCGGCGGACGCGGACAATCTGCTGCTGGCCGGCCGGTGCGCCTCGGCCACGCACGAGGGCATGGCGGGACTGCGGGTGCAAACCCACTGCCACGTCATGGGGCAGGCCGCCGGAACGGCCGCCGCAATGAGTCTTGATGCCGGTGTCCCTCCCGCCGATGTTGACGTAGCCGGCTTGCAGCGGCGGTTGATCGACGCGGGGGTGTCGATCGACCTCGAACGGGCAAAAAAGCTAACGGCGCTGCCGTCAGCCGAAAGGAGGTCCGGCCAATGAGCGAATGATCGCCGGCACACGGAGTGGGACGGATTTCCTCATCCGTCTTGACAGAATGAGTTGTTCGGGAGGGTGTTCCACCCGGATAATAAACGCAATTCCTTTTTGTGAGGCCTTTTTCCTGGGAGATTACTGTCATGTCTATGAACTATCGAAATGTTGTGCGAGTTATTGCCGTGTTGGCTCTGGTAAGCATCGCCACCGCCGTCCAGGCCAACGTTATCCTGTTTTCCGACAACTTTGACGGCGCAAACAATGCCGTTGACTATGGCTTGAACGACAACCTGGCCGCCCGCCAGGCCGGGGCGACTCTGGGCATCGTGCCTTGGGCACTGGATCACATAACCGCTGCGTCCGGAACGCCGGCTTACAACCAAGCCTGCATTCAGGTCAATAGCACCGGAGCGCCGAACAGGCTGTTGTTGCAGAACGTCGACACCACTACCAACAACAATAACTTCAGACACGCCGTGCTGATCCAAAACGACTTCGCCGCCAGTTCTGAAATCTCCACAACCGGAGGTTTCACCGTCCGTTTCACCCTCAATCCCATGACGGCCGGAATTTCAGGACAAGATACCCGTGGCCTCGATTTCTTCATGGGGGCACTCGACGGAACCCAGAGCACGATGACCAACGTTACGCCGAAAAACGTGGGATCATTTAATTCCGACGCCGACCTTTCCCTTTTTTTCCGCAACAACGGAACCGTTTATACGAAGTCGCATGATGTTGGCGCGACGGCAAATACCGGAACGTTTGACTCCGCCCGGGCGGGCAACTACGACCGGGCATACACGTTTGAAGTCCGAGTCGAAACCGTTGACTTTTTGCAGAACACCGTCGCTACCGCTCAGTTGTGGATGGGCGCGCCGGGAACCGCGAGCAATCTGCTGACGCAAGTCGATATCGACGGCAATGCGGCGAACGGCACGACTTCGTACTCGTTTACTTGGGACGCCAATCAGAAATGCTACATGGGCTTCTCTCCGTATTATCCGCGGTTGGACGCATCCGGCTGGGTCGACGACGTTTCGGTCTTCACCGCCGACGTTCCCGAGCCTTCCACGCTGGCGCTGCTGGCCTGCGGGTTGATCGGTCTGCTGGCCTACGCCTGGCGGAAGCGGAAATGAGCGTTTTGGGATTTCGTTGGCGGGGCAGTTCAACATTTCGTAACCGTTCACAGGGGACTGTCCCAATTTTCGCGGCGTGAGGGACGTAGCCCCGCGAATTAGCATTGCCGCCGCGAAAATGGGACTGTCCCCCTGGAGCGGCGGGAGGGGGACAGGTCCATGTTTTCGGCCCACGGTTTATCGATAAAATCACGTTTTCCCGCCGAAAAATGGACCAGTCCCCTGCCGCCCCGTGAACGGTTACCGTAAATCTTTCCGGCTCTCCAATTTGCAATTTTCATTTTGCAATAAAACAGACGCGCAAAGCGCGCAAAAGCCTCAACTCAGGACTCTACCCGTGTACGAAGGGTAAGCAGGGGCAAACCAATTCCCGCTCCCGGCAGAAGCCTTTGGCCGGCGATCAAGTGGCGGGAAATACCGGTTAGCCCGGATTATTCATAAACACGAAGGAACATTGTCATTCTGAGCGCAGCGAAGAATCTGGGCTGTTTGCGGCGCATCGGAGATCCTTCGCTGCGCTCAGGATGACGTTTATGAATAATCCGGGTTAGGGAAGCTACGCCCAGCGTCGGCGATTGTATTCTCGCCCGGCGGGGGGGAGATTTCTCCGCCGGCCCTATCATTATCTCCCCTCGATTCGTAGAATCGAAGGTGGGGGGTGGCAACGCCAGGGGGACAGTCCCATTTTCGCGGCGATTGCGCGGGCTGGCGACGCTGGATTCATCCGGCCGCGAAAATTGGGACAGTCCCCCCTGGACGCCTACATAGGAACCCGAACCGTGCCCACTTTGTTCGTCATCCGCGGCGCCGACCAGGGGAGCCGCTTCGAGTTGATCGAGCCGATCGAGCGATTGGGGCGCGACCCGTCCAGCACCATCCAGATTCACGACACCGAGGTCTCCCGCCATCACGCCGAAATCCGCTTGATCGACGGCGAGTACGAAATCTCGGACTTAGGCAGCAGCAACGGCACGTTCGTGGGCGGTCAGCGCGTCCGCAGCCAGCGGCTGGCCAGCGGCGACCAGCTTCAGGTCGGCCGCACGCTGATGCTCTACACCGGCCCGGCCGAAGAGAACCAGGAAGACCTCTCCGAGGCGGTGAGTATCGGCCCCGAGAGCGAGCCGGGCGACCGCTCGCGGATCGTCCGCTCGGTCACGCAGCAGGAGGGGAGCCGCATCTTCGACCTCCGCTCCGACCTGCCGCAAAACTCCTGGCTCGCCCGGGCGCGGAGCAACTTGCAGGTCATGTACCGCACCGCCCTGGCCGTCAGCCACACCCTGGACATCGACCAGTTGTTGCAGCGGATCATGGAGTTGATCTTCGAGTGGGTCGAGGCCGACCGGGGCTGCATCATGCTCATGGACCTGAGCGCGAAACAGCTCAAGCCCAAGGTCCGCCGCACCCGCGAGGGCGTCGCCGACGAGCGAATCACCATCAGCAAGACGATCCTCGACTATGTGACCGAGCGGAACGAGGGCGTGCTGACCAGCGACGCCGGCGAGGACGAGCGTTGGGACCCCGGCGGGAGCATCGTGCAGATGGGCGTCCGCGAGGCGATCTGCGTCCCCATGCAGGGCCGCTACGACGTCGTCGGTGCGATCTACATCGACACCTCAACCACCGCCCAGCAGTTGATCCAGCGGGGTGGGGCCAACCGCTTCACCGAGGACCACCTGAAATTGATGATCGCCATCGGCCACCAGGCGGCCCTGGCCGTCGAGGACACGCGCTACTATTCCGCCATGGTCCAGGCCGAGCGGCTGGCGGCCGTGGGGCAAACCATCGCCACCCTCTCGCACCACATCAAAAACATCCTCCAAGGCATCCGCGGCGGCAGCTATCTGATCGAGATGGGCCTGAAAGACCACGACGAGGAAGTCACCCGCAAAGGCTGGAGCATCGTCGAGCGGAACCAGAACCGCATCTCCGCGCTGGTGCTGGACATGCTCACCTTCAGCAAGGAGCGGGAGCCCGACCTCTGCACCGCCGACTTGAACGAGGTGATCGGCGAGGTAGTCGAACTGATGCGCGTCCGGGCCGAGGAATTGCAGATCGAGCTGATCTGGCGACCGGGCATGCCGATGCCCACGCTCGTCTTCGATCCCGAGGGCATCCACCGGGCCGTGCTGAACGTGGTCACCAACGCCATCGACGCGGTGGCCGAGCAGGAGCCGCCCCGCCGGGTCGAGGTGGCCTCGGAATACTTCCCCGACGAGGCCCTCGCCCGGATCACCGTCGCGGACAACGGGCCGGGCATTCCCGCCGATCAGATGGAGCACCTCTTCAGCCCCTTCGTCTCCACGAAGAAGAGCCGCGGCACCGGCCTGGGCCTGCCGGTCAGCAAGAAAATCCTCGGCGAGCACAACGGCCGGATCGAAGTCCAGAGCGAGCCCGACCACGGCTGCCGCTTCACCCTCGAACTCCCCGCCGTGCAGCCGCAGGACGTTAGGGAGACGATGACGCAGGAAGGGCAGTGGTGAGGGGGCGGGAGAAGCAACGCGGGGAACGGTCGGAAATCAGCGAGCTGCCGTTTTCCGTTCCTGGCTGGCGAGTTCCGGGTCCGATTACGGGAACGCCGAGAACATGTACCAGAGGAACTCGTCGCAAACGGCATGGGCAAATTGGACGGGGTTGATGGGCATGGCATTTTTGGACGCAACTGTTTGTCCCAATTAAGGTTAAGAGCTTCCAATAGTCTACTCTTGAACCAACGAAAATCCCAGTCCCCGGCCATGCCCACCATTGAATATCCCGTGTTTTGTGACATAATTGTAGTTGAGGAAAAGAGTTGTGGCGTGGGGGTGGCCGGCCAGGGGGCTTCATCCGTGCCGCACCCGCTAATAGGCCCAACAATGGTTCAGACGTTCTCACTGCGCAAACTGGTTGTCGAACTGCGATACAAGCCTGAATTGGGGTTCTACTCCAAGATGGACGCGGTTGGAACCAACCTGTCTGATAACTTTCCCGAATGGCAACGATCTCCGTTGACTGTCGAAGTCCGAAACAAGAAGAAACACCGTCGCGTTTTCTTGAGTCACCAGCGATGCTTCTACGAAACCGATCTCGTTCCCGCCCACCCGAATCTCGAATTTGATTTTGCCGAAAAGATATTGAGCGAAGTTTGTGCCGGCATTGCCTTGCGTGAACTCAAGAGAATTGGCATCAGGCAGTGGTTCGCTTCGGACCTGACCAAATCTTTTGCTCTAATGGTGGACGAAGTTTCCTCCCGGTTCCTTAATCAAAGCGCGGATCTGCGCGATCCTCAGCGACAAGACGCATGACGTAGCTTATGTAGCTGACTTTGAGACGAACGAAGATTGGAAGTACCACCTCCGGCTTGGCCCAATGACCAAAGAGCAGTGGTTCCAGACGGTCAATTACGAAGCAAGCATGTTTGAGCAATCAGAAGAAGGCGATGCAGCTACATTCGAGGAATACCGGAAGGGATTGCCGGAAAATTTCCTCTGTGTGGATGTGGACTGCTACAAAGAGAATGTACCGACTGACCGCTTCGGCGAATTCGTTACCACATTTCGCCGAAAATCACAAGATCTTGTTGACAAACTAATTCGCTATTGCCAAAGGTGATCCAATGGCCGCAATCGAGACATTGAAGTCGCGGACGACAACCATCAGCACTGCCAGAGATACCACTGATCGAACGACGCCGCGCACCACCCTGGACGAACTGCCAACCACTGAATTTTCGAGTGTGCTTTCCAGACGAACTCGGCGGAACGGAACTGCGGCGGTCGTCGAGCCGAAGGAATGTGGGGACAGGGAACTGCACAACGAGGCAGAGCTTTCCGGCAACTTCAAGCCTTCCGCGGTGGTGGATACCGATGACGACGATGGTGCGGCAGCGCGGCGGCGCGAAGTGAAGTAGCCAGAGATGTCCTTTGTCGCGTAGAGCAGCTTGTCCCTTTGGTGGGCGACGTGTCACTTCCCGTCAATGTTCAACTCTTAAAGCACGAACTGTCGCGGTGCCATGACGTTCTCGGGGAGCACCCGAACGAAAGTGACTTTCTGTCTATTGTTACTCTCGTTGAATCAGCGATCTCCCAGTTGAAGTGGAAAGAATATGGTCGAGGCCAATTGGAGCAAATTAGTTCGGCCATTGCTGTTGGCTACCGACAAGCTCGTGTCACCTACGACGATTACGCACACGTTCGAGCGCTTTTGCCCAGATGATGATTGACGCCAATCCGCGCATTCCATCTCGAATCGCTCGACTTGAAGGACCTCACGGATGACGAAGAAGAGTAAGGCGCAATCGCATCTTTCTTGAAACCAGCGGCGTGATCTACATTCTGCACGGCGACCGGCTGATGCAGACTGCCGTGGGGAACTTGACCGGCGATGGGCATGTTGAGGTTTCCAATTTCATCCGCATGGAATATCTGCGGGGGATCATTCTCAACCTCATCGAGTTCTACTTCCTGCTCAAGGACTCTGAATCGGTTGCCGACGCATGTATCGCGTGGTCCCAAAAGGTCAAGCAGGAGCGAAAGTTGAAAGTCGTCCTGATGACAATCCCTCGCTGGATGGTAGACCAGGAAGGGTGGCGAGTCAAGGACAGATCGCTCCGGCGTTTGGGGGATGAAATTGTGCGGATGGTCTACACGTTTGACGATCACTTTGCAGCGAGGGCCCCAGACCACCTTGGCTGCGAACTCGCGCGAGTCGAACTTCCCTCGACGGACGTTTGGTGAGGAGATGCTCCTTCGGTTCTATGACCGCTTCAAGACGATTCAGAAACGGGTCCCCGACTGTTTTTTGTGTGGTTTCAAGGCCAAGCAGCAGCGTTCTCTGCTCGCCCAGCGAATAGACATCGGTAGCGAGGAAAAGCAGCAAAAGTACCGAAAATATCTTGGCTATGTTCAGCAAGCCAAGCGAGTCGGCGAGGTTGCCGTTACCAAAACGACGCTGCCAAAGTGCCGTTGGTGCGAGCGCCTCGGAGACACTATCATCGCCCTGCAATCTCCGAAAAAAGCAGCCCTGGTGACGGCGGATAGGGCCTTTCTTCCGTTGGGCGAGATTCTCAATCGGGAAGTGCGGCTATTGCCGTCTCTGGCGGAATTGAAGCGACAGGCATCTTCCCAGAGCGGCGCGGATGGCATAGTGTAGGTGGAAAGTCGGGGGACAGGGGACGATAAAGCTGCCATGTGGGAATGAGTAGATACGATTGGTGCTGAATAGGGGACATCGGGCTGAAAATCGCGAGAACGCTCAATCCCCTCCAACCGATGCGTTCGTACTGTCTCACGCCCGTTCTACGGGCGTCCTGCTCGACGGAACCAGGAGGCCCGTAGAACGGGCCTGACATTTCACGATCATTCGGAGCCATGTCCAACCCGGCGTGAACGCCGGGCTTAATACCGCCTGCGGCGGAAACGCCCGTCAACGGGCGTGAGTTCCGTCGTGTACCCAGCTCCGACTGGAATGCAACGACAAGCCGTAAACTGGCGTGAAAGCGTCCCTTCTCACCGCAAAGTGCAACCTATTTGCGGGGCAACCGGCGTGTCAAACCCTTGAAAACGCCGGGGTCACTGCTACGATTACACAGAGGAGCAAGACCCATGCCGAAATATCAAGTGGCGGTAATCAACCGGCCGGAGAAGTGGAAGCCCGAGTGCGACGACGATGTGCCCCTGAAGCTCATGGGGTCGGTCGAGGTGTTGGCCGAGGCGGACGACCTGTTCGCCGCCGTGAACCAAGCGGTCGAGCACAACCAGAGTCCGCAATCGGCGGAAAAGGGCCGTTGGGCCGTGGTGGTCGAGCCGGGCAGCGTGGGCCAGCATTGGCCGGCCGCGCGAATCTGCACCCCGCTGACCTACAAGGTCATCGCCATCTGGTGGCCGATGGGCTGGGAACCCAACTCCCCCTTGGACGTGCCGAATTGCGTCCACCAGTCGCAGGAAAATCCCGCCGGCGAGTGGCTCACCTATCCGCAGGCCGAAGCCACCGTCATGGCCCTGAACCGGCAGTGCATGGATCATCCCGGCGACACTTGGCACGTGGTGGCGGCCGTCGAGAACGAACCGCTCTCGCGGACCGTGTGTTCCAATTCGGCGGGCGAGGAGACCACCACGGAAGTCCGCTGCATGCACGTGGTCCGGCCTCCCCGGGGCGGCCGCGGCGATTGTACGCACTGCCCCGCCGACCAATCACCCTGCATCGACGCCGACGTGGCTAATCAGCCGCTGACGCTCACCATCCGCCGCAGCCGGCCGTTCGGCTCGACAGTCAAGAGTTGAACCGCCTACTTCTCGAACAACGATCGAGGCAGTTCCGATTGGCGGATTATCGAACGCAGAGTGCCGATGCGCAACTGTTGATGATCCGGTATGGGCACGGTAATCGTGGTGTCCTGTTGCCGCTTCTGCATCACGATGTGGCTGCCGCGGCGTCGCACCTCGGCAAAACCATGTTGCTGGAGAATGCGGCACACTTCCCGACCGGACCAGACCGCCAATTTAGCCAACGGGCACCTCCAGCCGCGTCACGAACAATTCCGAATGCCCGCGCCGTTCGATTTCCGACGGATCGGCGGTGTCGAGGAACAAAGAGACGGCTTCGATTAGATTGCTTTTGGCCTCTTCAACCGAACTTCCCTGGCTGGCAATGTCAAGTTCGGGGCATAGAGACACATACCCGTCCCCCTCGCGCTCAATCAAAGCGGTAAACTCCCGCATGGCGTTCATTGTTGGATATCCTCCAGGGCGTTTTACCTTTTTCCCCACTCTATTTACTATACCAAGATCTGCTGGATTGGACAATCAAACCCATTTTGCCAGTCAACCGCGCTGTTACGCGCTCTTCCGCAGATCGAACGCTTCGCTCAACTCGCGCGGCAGGGAGAGCACGGCCAGATTCGGCTCTGGGCGCAGGGCGTCGAGGGCCTGGTCGAGTTGTTCCGCGGGGTCGAGATCGAGGTCGATGAAGAGCAGCTTTCGCCCCCGGAACTCGCACCCGCCCCCTCCGCTGCCGGCCAGCCACTCCTGGCGGACGGTGTAGCCGAGCCGGACGGCCGCGTCGAGGGCCTGCTCCAACAACTCTACCGTGTGCATCCTTGCTCCTCGAAATTAGACGGGCAATCGGTGGTCGGCCGTAGGACGGATTTCCTGCGCGGCCTACGGCCGCAACCAAACGAATGCAAATTGCAAATTGTAAAATGCAAATTGTAAAATGCAAATTGTAAAATGGCGTAAATCTTTCCGGCTCTTCAATTTGCAATTTTCATTTTGCAATTTTCATTTTGCTATAAAACATATGCGCAAAGCGTGCAAAAACCTCAACTCAAGACTCTAATCCGTCCGGTCTTCAACGATGGATCAGGGACGGATTAAGAAATCCGTCCTACGGCTGAAATTCGCAGGCAGATTTTCTCCAAACCGGCAGGCGGCGGGATTATAGCGGCTTCCATTACAGTTAGCGAGGCGAATTCGACGATAGGGGCAACAAGGTAAGTTCTTTTCCGGGCTGGAGTTAAGACGCGTCGGCCCGGAAAGAGGGCGAGAAAGCCGCTACTGGGGCAATCGGGCGAAAACGGCGTTCTGCGCAAGAATTGTGCTGCGAATGGGGCAAACAGAGTAGGGTGGGTCAAGCTTTAGCAGCCCGTTGAAAAAGTCTGTAGGAGGCGACTCCCGTCGCCGATTACGGGGCAAAACACCGGAAAATCGGCGACAGGAGTCGCCTCCTACAATCCTGAAATCACTTTTTCAACAGGCTGTTAGCGCTGCCGCACCAGCGGCGGGAAACGTGTGGTGGGACCGCGCGTAAAGCTTGTCCCACCCTACTTTCCTGAACAATTGGGTGAATTTCAACCAGGACGGGGGGAAGCAAGTCGTGGCTAACAACGGCATCGGCGCAAAGCCGAATCTTCAAGAGCAAGTCGATATCCTCAAGCAGCAGCTTTGCCAATCCCAGCGGCTGACTGCGCTGGGCGAATTGGTCGGCACCACCACCCACGAGTTCAACAACGTCCTGATGACCATCCTCAACTACGCAAAGATGGGGATGCGCCACAAGGACGCCCAGACCCGTGACAAGTGCTTCGATAAAATTTTCGCCTCGGCCACCCGGGCGGCGACGATCACCAACACGGTCCTGGGCATGGCCCGAAACCGCTCCGCCGGCCAGGAACCGACCGATCTCGTAAAACTGGTCGAAGACACGCTGCTGCTGTTGGAGCGGGAGATGAACAAGTATCGGGTAGTGGTCGAGAAGAGTTATCAGCCGATCCCGCCGGCGATGGTCAACGGCAACCAGATTCAGCAGGTGTTGCTGAACCTGCTGATCAACGCCCGGCAGGCGATGCCCGGCGGCGGCCGGCTGTGGATCAAGCTGCTCGGCGATCCCGAGAACAACATGATCGACCTGGTGGTCCGGGACAACGGCGGTGGGATTCCGGCCGAGAAACTGCCGCGGATTTTCGAGTCGTTCTACACCACCAAGAGCGGCCCGGACGACAGCGGCAAAGGGGGCACCGGCCTGGGCTTGTCGATGTGCCGCGACATCATCGAGGCCCATCACGGGCGGATTCGCGTCGACAGCACGGTCGGCCGGGGGACGGCGTTCACGCTGAAGCTGCCCGTGGCCGCCAAGCCTGCCCCGAAACGCCCCTCGGCGGTGCCGCCGTCGATTGCCGTGCCTTTCGCGTCAACCGCGCAATCGCCGGTTGCCGGTCGGTAGCATGGCCACTAGAGATTCGTCGTGGTTTGAGCCAGGCAACGCACAGAAGTTCGTCGAGGGCTATCACAACAAAAATCGAAATGCTTCACAACGTGCGAAGGCTTCAGGATCGAGCGATCTTGCTGCGCACCACACTCAATCGGTAGCAATGGAATCCGCCGCCGATGCGTCATCGGCAAGAGTTGCACGCAACAAATCCGCCGTTAATCTGCTGCAACGGCCAGTCGGCTCCAGTCCACCGCATGCAGCTCGGCCTCATCTCGGGCTGAACCACTTGTGACACCAACTTGGACGACAGCTCATGAATAGACGAACCGCTTGAGGCCGGTTGACATGATTCAATTCCGCTGCCACCTCCAGCTGGACAACAATTTGTCCACAGATTGGGCAATAATATCGATCAACCCTATGTTTATCAGGACAATGAGCGGCGAACTGTCGGCCACCACAATCATCGGCCGGCCTTGTTCATTAGCCCTTCAAGCGTCCGACGATCGGATTCCAGGTCATCCATCGTCGGTGAACCTTCAAAGACCTTGTGCCGCTTTAAGAAGGCATCGGTGGCGAAACGATCGAGTCCCAAGATACGTGATAGCTCGCAGTGGCTGAGTTTGCCGCGGCGGAAGAGTTCCAAGGCATAGGCCTCTTTTACGTCGGCGTTGAGGTTCGGGGTTTCCCGAAGCAACTTCTCCTCCAGATCGGGAGGATAATCGAGAGTCACATTTAGCGCCATAGTTGCACCCCACTTATATCACCTGCCGGCATTATACCATCGGAGCTGCTATCGAACAATCGGCGGCGGGCGCCGCCTTGTCCGCAAAGGCTCAACAGGTGGGCGATGATGTGCTGCTCCATCGAGGCGTCGCGCCCTTGGGGATCCAGCCTTTGAGGGTGGCGTCGCTGACCGGGGGATTCTCGATCCCGTTCAGCGTGTCGTCGTAGCGGAAGGTGGCCGCGCCGGCCGTGGCGTGTTCGGGCCGGGCGAGGTCCTCGAGGTCCTTATACACGGCCACGTCGACCCAATAGCCGCCTTGTTCGGGATTCAATCGGAACACTCGAATCACCGCCCGGCGGCGCATCGTCTGCAACGTGTTTTCGAGCCGCTCGTCGGGATCGACCGTATCGTGCCGCCAGGGCTCGAAGATCGTCGGACTGATCTCGGCCGCCGTGGTGATGGTCCCCTCGATCGTCATGTTGCCCACCTGCCGGACCGGCGCCTCATGCTCGATGCGGAAGTAGTCGTCCACCACGTCGACGACCATCTCCCAAGCTTGGTGGGGATCGGCGACGGGGATGAAGATCGGATTCGAGTATGAGACCACCGGCGGCGGAGGCAGGCCGGGCTGGCCGGTTGGACAATCCGGCGCATAGATATACTCCGGGCCCGAACTGCAACCGGCCGGCATAATCGCGATCAAGATTGAGAACACCGCGATTCGCATGACACTTTCCGCCATCCCGCCATCGAAGTCGTTTAGCCGCCGCGTCCACGCGGCGCTGTTTTCCCCCAGGTGATACGGGGACAAAACCTCCACCGCGAGGAGAACACCAACGAGGGCGGTATATTCCTCGAAACCGAGTGTCGATGCAAGGTCAGATGAGTTTTGCGCAGGGTCTCCACGCAAATCTCCCCGACACCGCGGTCAACCTACTTTACCGCGCCAACATCAAACGGCGGAACGGCATCTTTTTGCGCGAAGTGCCGTTTGAGCCCAGCACTTGCTCCGCCTTGGTTCGATTGTTGACTTTGAAAACGGCCACCCCGCCGCTTTTCGTCTTTCCGCCATGCTCGTAGGAGCAATAGGCATAGCCGATGGCGAGGTGTTCGCCGGCAAGTCGTTCGCAGACTTTCTGAAACCCCCCCGATTGCCCGGACATCTCCACCAACAGAACATCCGAGGATTCAAAGGGGACGTTGATTTTTTCCAGAACTTCCCGAGCGGCATCAAAGTTGTTCGGCACGAAGCGGATAGTTCCGTGTTGGCCGGTGTCCATGACCGCCAACGCCCTAAAGCTCACCTTTCCTTTGTTAAGTGCCACTAGCACGTCAGCAAGTCGTCCAGGTTTGTTGACCAACGAAACCGACAGTTGCTTGGCCGTCTGCATAACGCCAATCCTTTCATGGAGACAGGGAAAGAATTCCTTCCCAGCGGGGGAAGGGACCCAAGAATGAACGCTTTTAGCGATTTGATGAGCATCTAGTTAGATAATAGCAGTCCAGGGAAAGGCGTCAATCAAATTGCGGCGGATACGGGAAATTTGCGGCAGACTCCTTGCCTGGACTTCCCGCCTTTTCCAATCAATACCCTGCCATGGTGTTAGGGGGCTCGCCGTCCGGGGCCGGGAACTATTCCCGCCCTCGAACCGTCATATTATTGTTACGATTACCATACGACACCGTTCCCCTTGGCGTTCGACGCGGAGAGATATATGTAGGGTGGGACGAGCGCAGCGCGGTCCCACCAACAGCGGAAAATCATGGTGGGACCGCGCTGCGCTTGTCCCACCCTACGTTGTCACCTTGCGTTCAGAGGAGAAATCGCCATGAACCGACGTCTGCTGCAAGTTGTCGCGATTTTATTGCTCTTGTCTCCGGCGCTCGCCCGGGCGCAGGGGCTGCTGATCGTGGAGAATACCACCGAGCAGGTCCGCTTGCCGCGGCCGATCATCATCTGGCCGCCCCACCCGCGGCCCGTGCCGCCGCCGCCGATCTGCTACAAGATCAAGGACCTGACGGTCCAAGCACGTCTGATCGACCAGGTCGCCCAGGTGCAGGTCTCGCAGACGTTCGTCAACAACGGCAGCCGGCCGATGGAGGTGGCCTTCGTTTTTCCGTTGCCCTACGACGGCGCGATCGACCAGATGACGCTGATGGTCGACGGCAAGGAGTATCCGGCGAAGCTGCTCGATGCGAAGGAGGCCCGGCGAATGTACGAGGAGATCGTCCGCCGCAACCGCGACCCGGCCCTGCTGGAATGGATGGGGACCGGCCTGTTCCGCACCAACGTCTTTCCGGTGCCGGCCGGGGCCAGCCGCACCGTCTCGCTGCGCTACTCGCAACTGCTGCGCAAGGACCGGGGGCTTACCGATTTCCTCTTCCCGCTGAGCACGGCCAAGTACACCTCCGTCCCGCCCGAGACGGTGTCGATCCGGGCGGCGATCGAGAGCCACGAGCCGATCAAGAACGTCTATAGCCCCACGCACGCCATCGAGATCAAGCGTCCCGACGAGCGCCATGCGATCGTCAGCTACACGAGCAAGAACAAAGTGCCCGCGGCCGATTTCCGCCTCTTCTACGACGTGGGCGGCGGGAAACTCAGCACCCGCGTGTTGAGTTATCGCCCCGACTCGGCGAAAGACGGCTACTTCCTGCTGCTGGCCAGCCCGGAGATCAAGGCCAAGACGGCCGAGCGGCCCGCGAAAACCGTACTGCTGGTGATCGACCGCTCGGGCAGCATGAGCGGCCGAAAGATCGAGCAGGTCCGCGAGGCCCTGAAGTACGTGCTGAACAATCTGCGGCAGGGCGACTTGTTCAACATCGTCGCTTACGACAGCGCGGTGGAGACGTTCCGGCCCGAGTTGCAGCGGTTCGACGAGAACACCCGCGCCGCCGCGTTGGGATTCGTCGAGGGTCTTTACGCCGGCGGCAGCACGGACATCGACGCCGCCCTGCGGACGGCCTTCGGCCAGTTGCAGGACTCCACGCGGCCGAGCTACGTAGTCTTTCTCACCGACGGCCTGCCCACCGCCGGCGAGACCAACGAAATGAAGATTGTCGCCGACTCGAAACAGTACAACAAGGTCCGCGCCCGGCTGTTCACCTTCGGAGCGGGCTACGACGTCAACAGCCGGCTCCTGGACAAGCTCGCCCGGGCGAACTACGGCCAGAGCGAGTACGTTCGCCCCAATGAAAACATCGAGGACAGCATCAGCAAGCTTTACAACCGCATCGAGTCGCCGGTGATGACCGACGTCCGGCTGCGGTTCGAGTTCGACGGACTGAGCGCCGCCGCAGGAAATCCGATCAACCGCGTCTATCCGCAGGATTCCTTCGACCTGTTCGCCGGGGAGCAACTGGTCGTGGTCGGCCGCTATCGCAAGTCCGGCACGGCCAAAGTGACCGTCGAGGGGAAGGTGGGGGATGAAACGCAGAAGTTCGACTTCCCCGCCGTGCTGGTCGACAAAAGCGGCGACGCCAGCTTCGGCTTCATCGAGAAACTGTGGGCCGTCCGCCGCATCGGCGAGATCATCGACGAACTGGATCTCAAGGGCCGCAACGACGAACTGGTCCGCGAACTGGTCGAATTGGCCACGCGGCACGGCATCCTCACGCCGTATACTTCGTTCATGGCCGACGACAGCGTAAGCCTGCACGACGTGGCGGGCAACGCGTTCCTGGCCCGCAAACGCCTCGACGCCCTCAGCCAGGCGGGCGGGGAGGGCGGTTTCAACCAGCGGGCAATGAAAGGCGCCATGCAGAAGGCGCCCAAGCGCCCATGTCATCTCCGATGGGAGGGATGGGCGGTCTTGCCGGAAGCGCTGCGGGCACTCCCTTCAGCGGCGACGTAGATCGCGAGTCGAAGCAGGCCGCACAAAACGTCCGCAACATCGGCAACCGCACCTTCTTCCGCCGCGACGGAAAATGGGTCGATTCGCAGGTGACGAAAGAGCAAGCGGCGAACGCCAAGCCCGTGAAGCAGTTCGGCGACGAATACTTCCGCCTGGCCGAAGCCCACGGCGGCCGCTACGCCCAATACATGGTCTTCGACGACCCGGTACTGCTGGACATCGAAGGCCAGGCGTACTTGATCGAGCCGTAATGGTCTGCCGATTCATCGGGGCTTGAAGCGGCAATTTAGCCCCCCGTGAATACACGGGGGACAGAGCGGTCACAAAGCCGAGCAATGCCCCGCGCTGGTTTCACCGGCGCGAAATGATTGCCGTTTGGTACCGGGAATGCCACACAGGACCTTGGCAATTACGTACGACATCAGCGGAATGCTCCTCAACGATTGCGCATGACGTCCCAGGAATTCTCAGGAATTCGAGCCACTACAACTGCTCTTATGTCAATAATTGGACTTGTCCACTTTTCTCCCAGTCGATGAGCGCGCCTGTCCCCTCTGCTCCCCCTTTCTTTAGCCCTGCAGAGGACACCACACTGTCGGTTCGGGCACTCTGGACACTCCTAATGGTGTAAATTGTAGTTCTGTGTAGAATTAGAGTAATGATTTTCGTTGATGGTGACGTAATTCGTCTTTCCTTGCGGAGGATTTCCTGGTAAATACCGCCCAATTTTGGAGAAGCGGAGTCTATTAACCACAGTAGGGGGAGAGCAGGTGGCGGATATGGCGACTGCAGAGCAACTGAAGGCGATGATACGGAGCTACGTCGAGGGGGATCGGGAGCGATTTCTTACCGTCTCGATGCAGGTCGCCGCTCACGCCGCGCAGGGGCAACGCGAACCTAGCGAAGGCGCTCCGCGAGCTTATTGACCAGGCAAAGCAGCAGTCCGTCCAGCCACTAGCCCGGCCGTCTGTGCCAATCGCAAGGCCCGCCGGGGAGCTTGCCGATCTTATCGCCGCCTCTTACCCGAAGACCCGGCTTGCAGACATGGTGTTAGTCTGCGTCGCCGCGACAGTCTCTAAAACGGATTGTGGTTGAGTACAAGCATCAGACCAAACTGAGGTCGCATGGTCTGTCGGCTAGGCGGAAAATGCTTCTGGTGGGTCCTCCTGGTTCTGGCAAGACGATGACCGCCTCGGCTCTCGCCGGGGAGTTGAAACTGCCCTTGTTGGCCGTCAGGCTTGATGGACTCATCACTAAGTTCCTTGGCGAATCGGCTGCTAAACTAAGGCAAGTGTTCGACTCCATGTCGGTTACTCATGGCGTCTATCTTTTCGACGAGTTCGATGCGATTGGCGGCGACCGAGGACGCCCCAATGAGGTTGGAGAAATTCGTCGAATCCTCAACTCGTTCCTGCAATTCTTGGAAGCGGATGAGTCTGACAGCATCATCCTTGCGGCCACCAACCATCTGGAAATCCTCGACCCCGCCCTCTTCCGGCGATTCGATGATGTTGTCAGGTACGAATTGCCCACACCTGAACAGGCCGAAGAATTGGTCCGCAATCGACTGAACACGTTTCACCTTGAAGGTGTCGTGTGGGATGACGTGAGGCAAGTAACGCAAGGTTTGAGTTATGCCGAGATTGTTCAGGCATGCACCGAAATCGCCAAAGCTGCCGTTCTTGCTGATCGGGTGGAAGTGACGACCGAAGGTGCCTTGATTGCATTGAACGAGCGGCAAGCCATCAGGCACCACTAACACTGGAAAGCCATCGTCTTATGCCAGACAACCCGCAACTTCCACACCTCTTGGTTGAGGGGCGCTTTCAAACAGAGAAATACACTTATGCCGGGCAAAGGCCACAGGGAGAGGTGGCGTTGCCAGTCCGTGATCGCGCATCGCACGGCACCACGCTGCGCGACCAACTCATCAATGCTCGGCAGCAAAACGAGCAGCAGAGAGGTATCGCCACTACGCCGGACGAACCGGCAAGAATCATCTTGGAGATTCGTAGCGAACCGGAGTTTGAATTAGCCCTTGGCAGCCTTGAACCACGAAGCCAAGGTGTCGAACTTGCCTGTGTGCGAGAGGAAGAGAATCAACGAATCGCGGTTATTCACATTCCCGAAGGTAAGTTGATCTATTTCATTCATCGTGTTGAGCAGTATCTGCTGGAACCAACCGAGTCTGGCAAGCCTAAGAACCAGAAATTGATTGACCGAATCGCTGAAATACGACTCGCCACGCTCCGTTCTTTCTGGACAGACGAAAGTGAGCCTTTTCCTGAGGATAACCGACCGATCTGGTGGGAATGCTGGTTGCGGGCAGAGAGCGACCAGGGACCTTGGGAAACGTTTTGCATGCTCGCGGAAGTAGCACAACTTCGTGTAGCAAGAGAGACAATCCGTTTTCCTGATCGCTTGATTGGCCTTTGTTTTGGCACCGCTGAGCAGCTTAGTTCTTCGGCAGAGATACTTGATTTGTTGGGGGAAATCCGACAGGCCAAGGCCAATCCGGCAGAGTTCATTGGTATGGCTCCCGGAGAACAGGCTGCGTGGGTTGAAGACCTGCGACAGCGAATTGTCCCTCCCGGCAGCGACGTTCCCGCAATTTGCATTCTTGATGGCGGCGTCGTTCTCAACCCTCTGCTGCAAACGGCGTTGGCTCCAGAAGACTGCCTTAGGTATGACCCGTCATGGCCACTAACGGATAACGAACCTCACGGTACGGAAATGGCCGGAGTTGCTTTGTTCGGCGATCAACTCCCGAAGCTGTTGCTTAGCCGTGACCCTGTGACCATTCGCCACCGACTAGAATCAGTCAAGGTTTTGCCACCTTCACCGCAGCGCAACGATCCCCGGCTCTACGGTGCAATTACTGCCCAAGCTGTGTATCGAATCGAGAGTCAGGCAGCAATCCGCCCTCGGGCATTTTGCATGGCGATAACAACGGATGGCCGAGATCGGGGCAAGCCGTCTTCGTGGTCTGGCGAGATCGACCAGCTTTGTGCTGGCGTAGGTGACGGCAATCGGCGATTGGTTTTCATTTCTGCCGGTAATGCTGACATTCGGGCAGCGTCATCGTTACCCTGAGTCCAACGACACCGATCCAATTCAAGACCCAGCCCAGGCATGGAATGCCATCACGGTTGGAGCACACACCGACTACGTGCAATTCCCACAGACGGAGTTCGCAGACTGTCGGCCCCTTGCACAAGCCGGCGATCTGTGTCCTAGCAGTACAACATCATTGACGTGGTTTCGTGACTGGTCAATAAAGCCCGACATTGTTCTCGAAGGCGGAAATCTGGTCATTCATCCTGACAGCCAACGTGTAATGGACCCTGATGAAATGACGCTGCTGACTACGGCACACAGCACCGTGGGTCGGCTTCTCGTGCAGTTCTGTGGCACGAGTGCAGCGACCGCTCAAGCTGCTCGAATGGCTGTTTTGTTGCAAGCGGAGTATCCTCGGTACTGGCCCGAGACGATTCGTGCTCTATTGATCCATTCCGCAGAATGGACGAAGCCCATGCAGGAGGCTTTTGGCAACAATAAACAAGATTGCCACAATAGATTACGGCGCTATGGATATGGCGTTCCCAGCTTGAGCCGCGCCCTGTACTCTGCACGGAATTCACTGACCTTGATTGCTCAACAGGTTCTGCGTCCATTTGACAAAGACGGCAGCACGGTGAAGACCAATGACATGGGCCTACATGCGTTGCCGTGGCCAGTGCATGAATTGGAGTCGCTTGGTGAAGCTATCGTCGAAATGCGAGTGACCCTTTCGTACTTCATCGAGCCAAAACCGGGACGGCGCGGCGGTTTTGCCCGCATCCAGCATCGCTATCAATCCTGTGGTTTGCGTTTCGAGGTGAAGCGACCACAGGAAAGCCTAGAGGATTTCCGCCAACGGATTAACAGGGCTGCTCGTGATGACGATGAAGAATATGCCGGGGCTGTGGGCGATACCAAAGGCTGGGTGCTGGGGCCAAATCTTCGGACGCGAGGTTCGATCCATAGTGATTGGTGGCGAGGCACTGCCGCCGACCTTGCAGCTTGTGGCCACATAGCAGTTTTTCCAGTGAGCGGTTGGTGGCGAGAAAAGACGGATCAGGATTACTGGGCACGCCATGCTCGGTATTCCCTTGTTGTTTCCATTCGGACCGAGGCCACCACCATCGATCTCTACTCGCCAGTGCAGATCATGCTGCAGGTGCCAATCGAGCAGCCAGTTGTTGCAGAAATTGAAGTTGAGGACGTGTGAATCATGCAAACGCTCGCGATAATGCACAGATAAGGTAACTCGGCTGTTCGCTCGCGACCCTCAACAAAAAAAGCATTACAGACCTACCAGAATGCCGGAGCGAAAAAGGGGGGCGGGGGCTCCGCATTAATACAGATTCTAAGACTGCTCTTACCTGTCCCGCAAGCACCATTATACCACGGCGTGCAGGGGGGTGAAGGCAGCCAGGTGATCGCATGTTCGGCCAACATTCGGCCGAAGTCCCCGCTGCCGAAGGCCGAGCCATTGTCGCTTTTCAGCACCAGCGGCGGATCGTGCTGAAAGCAGGGGGAAGAGTCTCGTAGGACAGGTTGTTAACCTGTCCGGTAAACGCCATTGGGGCAGGTTGCCAACCTGCCTACGAAATGCCTGTTGGGACAGGTTGCCAACCTGTCCTACGGTGCGTCGCTGGACAGATCGCGGACGGCCAACACGGCCCCGTTCACGCCGTCAATCACGTTCGGCGGCAGTTGCCGGGAGTAGGTCCCGCCCATCGGCGAGAATGTCGGGTGGCAAAATTTTTGATTGAATACGCCCAAACGGGCTGCTACGATGAGCGGCGGCCGATGGTCTCGCGTCTTGGGTCTTAGGCGTTGTAAAACAATAAGTTGCCGATATTCCGAAATTGTAGGAGGCGACTCCTGTCGCCGATTGCCCGCGAAATTAGCCCCAAATCGGCGACAGGAGTCGCCTCCTACAAGCCCATAAGCGGTAGTTTATTGTTTTACAACGCCTTAGATTCTGGGCCTTATGGCTTGGCCGAAAATGTCGAGGACGGGACCAGGATCCAAGCCCAAAAACCGAGGGCCAGATGCCCGCGGGCAAACGGGCTTGCCTATCTCTCCCCATGCAACACCCTACCGACAAAGGATGGGTGCATTTAAGGCAATTCGTCGATCCGCAAGTCGTTGTAATGTAGTGGGTTGCCTGGGTCGTGCAACCGCCGAATACGAAACCGGCAACGTGAAACTGTGTTGCGTCGCGGCAATTTCAGGCGCGTAAAGAAGCAAAGGTAGGTCTTAAACTGGAAAATCGAAGACCTGCTGACCAACTGCCGTGAGATGCCACAAATAGGTCCCAGGAGGTCTTACCCCGGATTATTCATAAACACGAAGGAACATTGTCATTCTGAGCGCAGCGAAGAATCTGGGCTGTTTGCGGCGCATTGGAGATCCTTCGCTGCGCTCAGGATGACGTTTATGAACAATCCGGGTTACAGGAGTGAACAGAGGAAACGGAGAGAGGGGTGGATTTCAAGCCGGCGTTCTCTGTTCTCTCTGTTCCCTCGTATGCAATATCAACGCAATTTTCCGCGCCAAACTGACAAAAATGACCTTAAAACGGAAAAACGAAGACCTGCTGACCAACTGCACGGCCGCCGAATGTGGTGCGTTTCACGCACCCTACGACCTCTCGTCGTGGGGCCATATTTCGCCGTTCCTTTGACAAACCACCCGGTCGGCGGCTATTGTAAAGAGGGGGGATGTAATCTAGAGTATGATAGAGTCAGGCGGGTGACCCTTTGGGTGGCAGTGGCAGTTTTCCGCCGCAAAGGGGCAGTCCCATTTTCGTTGACACAAAAATGGGGACAGTCCCCCCGTCGTTCCCGCGGTTTGCCTTCGCTTCCGAAATAATCTCCCGGAGTGATACCAGTGGACGCGAGTAATTTGGTGCTGTTCGCCGTGCCTTCGACGTGGTTGTATCCGTTATGGGTGGTGGCGGCGGGGGTCGCGGTGGCCGTGGCCGCGCTGGCGGCGCTCGGCTTTCTGGCCGGCGAGATCATGCCCAAGGTGGCCGCCATCGCCAAAATCACCGCCAAGGAGTCCATGTCGCAACCGCTGTTCTACGTGTTGATGACCCTGGGCGTGGTCGGCCTGGTGTTGTTTCCCTTCATTCCCTACAACACCTTGGGCGAAGACATCAAAATGCTCAAGGACGAGGGCCTGACCCTGATCATGGTGCTGTCGATCATCCTCGCCCTGTGGACGGCCAGCGTGTCGATTGCCGACGAGATCGAGGGCCGCACCGCCCTGACGCTGCTGTCGAAGCCGGTCGGCCGGCGGCAATTCATCTTTGGCAAATTTCTCGGCATCCTCGTGCCGGTGGCGATCATGTTCATCATCCTCGGGGCGATCTTTCTGGCCAGCGTCTCGTACAAGGTGGTGTACGACGTGCGGGAGACGGGCCGGCCCGCCGCCACTTCGGCGGAGTGCCTCGCCGAGATCGTGCAGATCTCGCCCGGCCTGGCCCTCTCGCTGATGGAGGCCATTGTGCTGACCGCCATCAGCGTGGCGATTTCCACCCGGCTGCCGATGATGGCCAACCTGATTATCTGCGCGTCGATCTACGTGCTGGGCCATCTGGTGCCCATTCTGGCGGACTCCGCGGTGGGGCAAATCGAGTTCGTCCGCTTCATGGCCAAGCTGCTGGCCGCCGTCCTGCCGGTGCTGGAAAACTTCAACATTTCCGCCGGCATCTCGACCGGGCAAACCGTGCCGCTGGCCTACCTGGGCTGGGCTGCGCTGTACTGCGTCCTCTACTGCTCCGTGGCGATGCTCCTTGCGCTGCTGCTGTTCGAGGACCGGGATTTGGCTTGATCGGCCGGCTCAGCCTGAGAGAACGGTTTTGTGTGCCAAGTCTTCTTTTGCCCCCGCAAAAGCTGCTTCTTCTAATTCAATCCGCTCTCGAAGGACGCGCGTCAGCCAATCGTCGACGTTTTGAATGCGATGCACCCGAGCCAGAAAGGCCGCCCGCGCCGCGAGATCGGCCGGAATGGACAAGGAAGTGGATTTGTTCCTTTGAACTCGAACCGGCTTTTCCCAGGCCGACTCGTCATTGGCCTGCTCGACGACGATTCGATCGATTTCTTGTTCCGCCGTGTTCTTATTGAGCTTTCGTTTTGGACTCATATATCCCATCCCGTAATGATTCTAACGATGTTCCGCGGTTTGAGTTGAAAGACGATCTTCAGCCGCCGACCGGAGAAGGTCCTGCCGAGGCACTGGTAACGGTCCCGATACGATTTATTTCGACGAACTTGAAAATCCGCGAAGAAGCATTCCACGGCCTCTTCAAACGTTATATGGTGAGCGGCGAGCTCGTCGCGCTCAAAATCATATTCAAAATCGGCGGGAATGAACCGATTCCAATTAACCACTGTTCAATTATACTCCCTTCATTTCGCGGAGCACCCGGCCATCCAATCATTCCGGCCGGATGCGCACCCGCCGGCCATCGAGCGACACCCGCCCGGCGGCGAGCAGCCGAATCGCCTCCGTGTAGGCCTCGCACTCGGCGGCGAAGACCCGCGCGGCCAGCGTCTCGGGCGTGTCGTCGTCCAGCACGGGCACCGCCCGCTGCAGGATCACCGGTCCGTGGTCGTACTGATTGTCGGCGAAGTGGACGGTGCAGCCGCTCAGCTTGGCGCCGTATTCAAGGACCGCTTCGTGGACGCGATGGCCGTAAAACCCCTCGCCGCAGAAGGCGGGGATCAGCGCCGGATGGATGTTCACCACGCGGCCGGCGAAGTCGTCGGGGATCGTAACCCGCTTGAGAAAGCCGCCCATCACGACCAGATCGGCCCCGGCTTCCCGGCAGAGGTCGAAGATCGCCCGGCTGAAGTCCTCTTGATCGGCGAAGTTTTTGCGTTCGATCGTCGCGCTGGGGATACCGGCCTCGGCGGCGAAGCGCAGCCCGCCGGCCGTCGGGCTGCTGGATACGACCAGCCCGATCTCCACCGGCAGCCGCCCGGCGGCGATCCGCTCAATCAGGTTCCGCAGGGTCGTCCCCCCGCCGGAAATCAGCACGGCGATGCGAAATGGTGTCATGCGAAAACCATATGTCGATGCAGGATCAGGTCACTTTGACGTACAACTTCACCGCGTGTCCCGCCAAGTCGATCTCCGCCGCTTCGACGCCGGGGAGCGGCCCCAACTTGATCTCCACGGCCAGCGTTTCACCGGCGATGTAATCTCGGAACTGCTCGATGGCCGTCCGCAATTCGTCCGATTCAGTGACGATGCCCACCGCGATTCGATCGGTGAACTGGCAGCCCATCTCCTTGCGGCGGTCCTGGATGGCGCGGACCAACTCGCGGGCGAGCCCCTCGCGGATCAGCTCCTCGGTCAACTCCGTGGCCAGCACGACGACGACCGCGCGGCCCTCGGCGGCGGCCCAGCCCGGCTTGGCCTGGAGCCGGACCTGAATGTCGTCGGCGTCGAGCTCGACCGGCCCGTCGGCCAGCGGAACGGACGCCTTGCCGTCCGCCTTGATCTTCGCCAGCAGTTCGCCGCCGTCCAGTTCGGCCAGCCGCTTCCGCAACGCCGGCAGCCGTTTCCCCAGCCGGGGTCCGAGCCGCTTCAGGTCGGGCAACACGCTGTACTCGATATACTCTTCCGAATGGTGCGTGAACTCCACCCGCTTCACGTTCAGCTCGTCGCAGATCAGCGAGTCATGCGTTTCCAGCCAGGGGCGATGGGTCTCGTCGGCCAGCACGACCTCGACCCGGGTGAGCGGCTGGCGGACCTTGAGCTTGGCCCCCATCCGGGCGCTGCGGCCCAGCGAGACGATCTCCCGCATCAGGGCCATCTGCTGCGAAAGCTCCTCGTCGATCGCCGCCACGTCGGCCACGGGATAGTCGCAGAGGTGGACGCTTTCGGCAACGGCGTGGTTTGCAGTTTGTGGTGGTGCCGTCCCGGTTTGTGGTGCAGCCGTCCCGGCTGCATGAGCAGGCGAGACGCCTGCACCACCAAACGACGCCACCGCCAGGTTTTGCCACATCGCCTCGGCCAGGAACGGCACGAACGGGGCAATCAGCTTGCAGGTCGTCAGCAGGCATTCGTACAACGTCCAATAGGCGTCGCTCTTGTCGGTCGATTCGGCGGCTTTTTCGCTGCTCCAAAAGCGGTCGCGGCTGCGGCGGACGTACCAGTTGCTCAAGGCATCGACGAACTCGGTCAGCCGGGCGCAGGCATTGAAGTTCTCGTAGGCGTCCAAATGGGCGACGACCGCCGCCGCCGTGCGGTTCAATTCGCTGAGGATCCAGCGGTCCAACTCGCCCCGCTCGCCGATCGGGCGATAGCCTTTCGCCCTGGCCAGAACGTCCGGGCCAAGCTGGCCGGGCAATTGTGGTGCAGCCGTCCCGGCTGCTCTTGCAGGCAATTGTGGTGCGGCCGTCCCGGCTGCTCTTGCAGGCAATTGTGGTGCGGCC
Source organism: uncultured Planctomycetota bacterium (assembly GCA_963733145.1). Lineage (GTDB taxonomy): Bacteria > Planctomycetota > Planctomycetia > Pirellulales > Thermoguttaceae > JAHIKV01. Next base: position 64,189 of record CAVTCJ010000003.1, read on the forward strand.
GTCCCGGCTGCTCTTGCAGGCAATTGTGGTGCGGCCGTCCCGGCTGCTCTTGCAGGCAATTGTGGTGCGGCTGCTCTTGCAGGCATTGTCGTCCCGGCTGCTCTTGCAGGCGAGACGCCTGCACCACAATTTGCATCACAAAGCTCGGCCGCGGGATCGAAACCGTCGATGTTCGCGTAGATCACGAAGAAACTGTACACGTTCCACAGCCGCAGCAGAAACTCGGGAATGCAGTCCTTGATGGCCTGCTCGCTGTAGCGGATCGAAGTCCACGGCGGCTGGTTGGCGAAGAAGTACCACCGCAGGGCGTCGGCCCCGTAGAGGTTGAAAATATCCTCCGGGTCGCGGTAGTTCCGCTTGCTCTTCGACATCTTGCCGCCGTCCTCGCCCAGCATCAGCCCGAGCACGATGCAGTTGCGGAAGGGATGCGGGAAGGGAACCGCTTGCGGTTTCGCACTGCCGGCGTTTTGCGAAGCCGCAAGCGGCGTTTGATCTTCCCCAAACAACAGTGTGCTGATCGCCAGCAGGCTGTAGAACCAACCACGGGTCTGATCGAGGGCCTCGCTGATGAAATCGGCGGGGAACTGATCGGCGAGCCGCTCGGCCGAGCCGGGCTGATGCGGATAGCCCCACTGGGCAAAAGGCATTGCCCCCGAGTCGAACCAGCAGTCGATCACCTCCGAGACCCGCCGCATCCGCGCCCGGGCTGTCTTCGGCGAGTCATAGGTGATCTCGTCGATGTACGGCTTATGCACCCGCAGATCGTCGGGCAGGTCAGGGTTCTCGCGCTTGGCTTTTTCCCAGACTTCCATGCCGCTGACGCCCGGCTTGGCGAGCAGTTCTTCGTAGCTGCCGACGGCTTCCTTGTGGCCGGTCTTTTCGCAGACCCAGATCGGCAGCGGCGTGCCCCAGTAGCGTTCGCGGGAGAGCGCCCAATCGACGTTCGTCTCCAGGAAGTTGCCGAACCGCCCGTCGCGGATGTGTTCCGGCAGCCAGTTGATTTTGCTGTTGTTGGCCAGCATCTGGTCCTTCAGCGCCGTGGTGCGGATGAACCAGCTTCGCCGCGGGTATTGGATCAGCGGGTCTTCCTCGGCCCGCCAACAGAACGGATAGTCGTGGACATACTGCTCTTGGTGAAAGAGTAATCCGCGGGTTTTTAGGTCGCGGATGATGTCTCTATCACAGTCTTTAACCCAGCGGCCACGGCAATAATCGGGAGACTCTTCGATGAATTTGCCGTCGGGGGCGACGTTACAAATCAACTCTGGACGAGCTATTGGCAACGGTCCAATTCTATTAGTGGCTCGATCATTTTCCCGCAATAATATGTCGAAATCCACTTCACCAAATGCTGGAGCAATGTGAACTAGGCCTGTGCCAGTATCAGTAGTAACAAAATCACCAGCAACAATCTTGAATGTGTACATCCAAGGACAATCTCCGCCTGAACGAACCTCTTTGTTCAAGCGTGCGTAAATGTCACCGATGCTTCCAGTGTAAGAGATGCAGTCGATGGCACCGGCATTCCAGAAGTGGTCGAATGGCGGCACATAACGTAAGCCGATGAGTTTTTCACCGGGGAACGTGGCCTCGACGGTGAACTCCTTGCCGGCCTTGGCCGACACGGCCTCGACCAGCGCGGAGGCGAGAATCAGCTTGCGGGTCTCGCCTTCGATCGAGACCAGGGAGTATTCCAAGTCCGGTTTGACCGCGGCGAACTGGTTGCTCGGGAGGGTCCAGGGGGTCGTGGTCCAGACGAGGAGGTCGGCGTTGCTCAGGCCCTCACCCTGGCCCTCTCCCAGTGGGAGAGGGGACAAGAGCGGAAACCGCACAAACACGCTCGGATCGGACACCTCGCGATAGCCCTGGCCGACCTCGCCGGAGCTGAGGGCCGTGCCGCCTTGGGCCCACCACCAGACGATCTTGTAGCCCTGATAGAGCAGGTCACGGTCGAACAGCGACTTCAGCGCCCACCACACGCTCTCCACGTAGCTCTGGTGGAAAGTGACGTAGGCGTCGTCGAGATGGATCCAGAAGCCCAGCCGCTCGGTGAGATGCTCCCACTGCCGCGTGTAGCGAAAGACGCTTTCGACGCACTTGCGGATGAACGGCTCGACGCCGAAGGCCTCGATCTCCTCCTTCGAGTGGATGCCCAGTTCCTTGCAGACCTCGACCTCGACGGGCAGGCCGTGGGTGTCCCAGCCGGCCTTCCGCTGGCAGCGGAAGCCCCGCATCGTCTTGTAGCGGGGAAAGAGGTCCTTGATCGCCCGGGTCAGGCAGTGGCCGGGGTGCGGCAGGCCGTTGGCCGTGGGCGGACCTTCGTAGAAGACGAACGCCGGCCCCTCGGCCCGCGCGACCAGCGATTTCTCATAGGTATCCCGCTCCTTCCAAAATCGGGCGATTTCTTCTTCGAGCTTGGGAAAGGAAACGGAGCTTTCGACGGGTTGGAACATGGGCGGTGGTTGGTAACGTGCGTGAAACGCACCTCGATTTACTTTACGTTGGTTGACAAACTATGGCTGGGCCTCTCGTTGTGGCTTGGTTGGAGCGGCAGTTAAACTGCCGCCCCAGCAGTAGCCACAGCAGCGGTGCGTTTCACGCGCCTACGAAGCGACGCAAACCACTAGTAAACCAAGACTTCCGGTTTGATGCAACGGGGCTTGACCATATTGTGGCGGTTCGATAAGATACCCGCAATATGGGGCGTAGGCAATGAAAAACGACCAGGCACTACCGCAAAAATACCGGAAGTTGTGGCCTTCTCTACTCATGGTAGAAAGCCTATTGTTCGGCTGCGCAGCCAGTGGATAACGTTGACCCTGTCGCGGCCGCGAAGGCCGCCGAGCGATCATTCCACGAAGGGTGCGACGAATGGTCCGCTATTCATGCCAAAGGTGGAGACACCGTGGCAGCCGAAAAGAAAATTGGGCAATCTTACAACGAATTCATAAAAAACATTCTGAAAACCAAGTTCATTCCAAACGCGGCCTATCTCATTCCGGTGCATATTGTCGGTGCGGGCAAACTCACATCAGCCGACGGCGGTGCCTGGAGTTACTTGCTGGGAACAACAGATACAGAGCTGAGCATGAGTGTTTGGAAACGGGAGAAATGGCAAAATACAAGACTGCCTGAGCACGGCAAGGCTGCGTCCTTGATCATCGAACCCCAAAAAGATGTCTCCGAGTTCAGTATTGGAGCCGTTCGGGTGGACCCTAAGCGGCGTGACGTCCTGCTCGTGCCATACAAGCTCAATGGCTGGACCGGTGAAATTGAGATTCGGCGCGTTAAGGATCACTGGGACGTGAAACCAGATCGAGGAACTATTATAGATGGTCACTCAATACAGGCAGACCGGTGGCTACCTTTTGATCCCAAAAATAGCTAGTTGGCGAATAAATACTCCCGCCCCCTTCTCAATTCATAGACTACCGACTTCCGCAACAGCCACGTCAGACTGATGCGTCGTCGAGTTGAACGAGAACCGTCTTTCCCATCGCTTCGGCATATCGGATAAGCGTGTTCATGGTAACGTTTGGATCTTCGTCGTTTTCCAGCTTGCTCAGCGTGCCGCGGTCGATGCCCGAGCGGCTTTTCACATCGGCCAGACTAAGTCCTTGCCGTTGGCGCTCTTGTTTAAGGATCTTCAGGACGTGTTTCAGCAGCACGCGCGGTTTCGCCGCCAAGGCGCGACGCCTCAGCTCAGGCCACTCGGCGGCAACCTGCTCCCGTATGTGCTGGTAACGCTCGGATTCCTCTTGGGTCAACGGCCGCTTGCGGAATATTCTTTCTACCATGGCATCTACTCCTCCACGACGTACGCCGTCACCGGATACACGGTCTCCCCATCCACCCACTCAAAGACAACGCAGATGTACTCTCCCGCCGACGTGAACCCAAGCGCAACCGGAAGACCGGACGAGCGGCTTACACCAATCTCGTCCGGCGAGGACAACACCTCGTCAACGTCGTCGGGCGTCAAGCCGTGTTCGGCAATGTGATCTACGTTGCCGCCCGGATAATCGTCCCAGAGGACTCTCCGGATTGCCAATTTCCCATCCCTCTGTTAAATTATATGCCAACACCAGGTGGGCGTCAAGCCCCGGTCAATCCGCCGATTCCTTCCTCCCCTCCGCCGGCTTTCGATTCAACCCGCGCCGTCTTCCTGAGCCAACACCCCGAGCACGATCTTCCCCAGCTTCGGCTCGGCCTCGTTGGCCGTGGCGACGATGTCCTCGATGTCGGCCGGCTTTAGGGCGTCGGGCAGGCAGAGGTCGGTGACGATCGACAGCCCCAGCACGCGCATTCCGGCGTGGACCGCCACGAGCACCTCGGGCACGGTGGACATGCCGACCAGATCGGCGCCGATCGTGCGGAGGAAGCGGTATTCGGCCCGGGTCTCGAGGTTCGGGCCGGGCACGCCCGCGTACACGCCGCGATGGGCGACGATGTTCTCCCGCCGGGCAATGTCCAACGCCCGCTGCGCCAGCAGCGGATCGTAGGGCCGGCTCATGTCGGGAAACCGTGGGCCAAGCCGGCTGTCGTTCGGGCCGATCAGCGGGTTGTCGCCCATCAGGTTGATGTGGTCGTCGATGACCACGATGTCGCCCTGGGCATAGAACGGATTCATTCCGCCCGAGGCGTTCGAGACGATCAGCATCTCGGCGCCCAGGGCCCGCATCACGCGGATCGGAAAAGTGATCTGTTGGTGCGAATAGCCCTCATAGGCGTGGAAGCGGCCTTCCATCGCCACGACCGGCAGACCGCAGAGCACGCCGCAGACGAGCTGGCCGGCGTGGCCGGAGACCGTGGATTGCGGGAAGTGCGGAATCGCGGCGTAGTCCAGCGTGGTTCGATCCTCGATCCGCTCGGCGACGCTCCCCAACCCGGTGCCGAGCACGATGCCGGCCCGCGGCCGTTCGCCCCAGCGGGCCTGAATCACCTCGACGGCTTGTTCGATCTGGGCGGCTAACTCATGCACTGGCGGCTCCTTATGTTGCAGTATGGGAGGGGGACTTCGCCCATTATAACCATCCGCTTCAACCTGACGCAAACGCCCCGCGACTGTTGTCGCAGGGCGTGGCGGCGTTTGACGTTCAACTCCCGCGGGCTAAGGGCGATTGGACCGAGGACCAATCGCTCCGGCCGATTCGATCGGCCGCGAAGCCGTTATTCGCACTCGTCGTCGAACTCGTCCTCTTCCTCGTCTTCATCCTCGTCCTCGTCGAGATCGTCGTCGAGGTCGTCGTCGAAGTCCTCCTCGAAGTCGTCGTCGAAATCGTCGTCGAAATCGTCCTCGTCGAAATCCTCGTCTTCATCTTTGGGCGCTTCGGCGACGCAGGGGCCGGAGCGGACGGCCGTGAAATCCGCCGTCTCGTAGTTGGGTTCGCTCGACGGTAGCCACAAGGTGTTTGGATTCCGCCACATGATATTGTCCTCGGTCATAGAGATAGTTGGGCAGGTGGCCCGGCTAAAGAAACGTAGTTTAGAACAATCGGCCGCAAAGGCCAACGCAGCATTTTGTGCCAAGTCCCCCGGTCTGTCAACGGCGCGAATCGCGTGCTGCAATTATTAGATTATATATGCCCGAAAGACAATGCCGACAAGTAGTTTCCGTTGCGGACGGCGGCAAAACGCGTAGGGTGGGACAAGCGAAGCGCGGTCCCACCACGGTTATACCCGTTATTGGTGGGACTGCGCTTCGCTTGTCTCACCCTACGCGGAAAGCATATTCTTCGCAACTAACTAGTCGCAACTTATTATACAGTAAGACCTTGCCAATATCGCACCGCACATTTTATGCAGTCTTACGCAAACGACTGCCCGCCCCGATTGTCACCGCCGGTGGGTTTCGGTAGACTGTCCGCGGGGCAACGCCATCAATCTCGACGCCGTGGCCATCGCCAATGGGGTATTCCCTCATGCGGAACCGCCCGAGAGCCGCTTTTACCCTCGTGGAACTGTTGGTGGTCATCACCATCATCGGCGTATTGATCGCCCTGCTGCTGCCGGCGGTGCAGGCGGCCCGCGAGGCGGCGCGGCGGCTGGGGTGCCGAAACAACCTCAAGCAGATCGGGCTGGCCCTCCACAATTACGCCGAACAATACGCCGCCTTTCCCCCGGGGGCGATCGTCAGCGGCAGCTATCCGGCCAGCAAAAAATTGGATTACGATCCCTGGCCGGAAGCCACCGGCAGCCAGGCCGGCGTGCACGGCACGAGCTGGATGCTGCAAATTCTCCCCTTTATGGAGCAGAACGCGCTGTTCGACCGTTGGGATTACAGTAAAAGCGTCAGCGGCAACCGGGCCGCGGCCGAAACGGACGTCGCCGCGTTCTATTGCCCCTCGCGCCGCGGCGGGGTTCGCTCCGCGGACCGGCAAATCATGTTCCCCAAGCGGACTCCCGGTGACGCCTACACCGGCTGGACCGCCGGGGGAAACGATTACGCCGGCTGTATCGGTGCCCAGAACGCCTTCACGAACCCCACCACGTCGAACGTGAAGCGGCAGTTTTGCGGGCCGGCCTACGTCTACCGGCCCGACCTGCGCGGCCTGTTCGTCCCCGATCTGGCCACGCGGATGAGCGAAATCGCCGACGGGCTGGCCGCCACGATCGCCACCGGCGAAGTGCCCCGCACACAATGGACCGGCTCCTCGCCCGACTACTACTGGGGGCCGTGCCACACGAGCACCGACGGCTGGGCCGCCGCCGGATCGAACACGCTGTTCGACACCTCCCCGGCCTACGATCCGACAAATCCCGATCAGACGAACGACGAAGGCCAGTTGGGCGGGTTCAACAACGATTTCTTCGAGTCGGCCGGCAGCGACCACGCCGGCGGGGCGCATTTCGGATTGGCCGACGGTTCGGTCCATTTCATTGCCGACAAGATAGACCAGATCGTCTACGCCCGCTTGGGCAGCATGGCCGACGGTCGAATCGCACAGGTCCCTTGATGTACGACGCCCGCTCGCCGTTTCAGACGAACAACGTCCGATCGACCGGCTGGATCATGGTGGTTTGTTGCTTGGCCTTTTGGGCCTTCAGGTCGAACTCGTACCGGCCCAACTCGACCCACAGACAATAACATGCCGTAAACAGCGCGGCCAACGTGATAGCCAAGAAGATGGTGAAGACCGTGTTCGACCTGCGCCCCGCCAAACACCCCAAGGGATGTAGCAGAGGCCCATCAGATAAATGGCGGTGGAGATATAGATGATATTCAGCGCGAACAGTCCCAGCATGACCACGGGAATGCCGATCACCACGGCCAATTCGACGGCTACCGGCAGCTTGCTCGGCGCCGCTTCGGCCTGCTCTTCTTCGGCTTCCGGGGATTCCTCCGCGGCTTCGGCGGTTTCCGCGCCTTCTGCCTCGACCGCTTCGACGGGCTGAACTTGATCCTCCGCCGTTTCGGCCGGCGCCGTCTCGTCCTCGAAGATCGGTTCCTCCGCGGCCGCCTCTTCGCCGGGCGTTTTCAGTTCATCAAAGTTGGAGCTCTCGCCTTCGTCGTGGGCCACGATTGACTCTCCAGGTTATGTAATAGAAACAGACTGTTCCTTTTCCCCAAACACTCAATTATAGTTGCCAGTTTGGCGTTTCGCCACCCTGATAACCACTCTTCGGTGGGGTTCGAGCGGAATATCCGGCGATTATAGTCCCCTCTCCCTTTGGGAGAGGGAATCTATACGGTCCCCTCTCCCTTTGGGAGAGGGTTAGGGTGAGGGCGGATTGCTGTTGAGATGGTTGCCTCGATTGCATATCTTCTCGCTGCCCTCACCCCCGGCCCCTCTCCCAAAGGGCGAGGGGAGATATTTCACCAATTCAGCTCTACGGCCTCGTCCCAATGCTCGTGGAGCGTCTTCAGTTCGGCCCGCCGCTGGTCGATTTCGGCCATGATTTGGCGGACTTTTTGCCCGTCGCGGAGCACGGCCGGATCGAGCAATTCCTGCTGCAGCCGGTCCAGAACCGCCTCGCAATCGGCGATTTCGGCCTCCAGATCGGCCACCTTGCGGTATGGGAAGCGGCGTTTTCGCGCCTTTCCGGAGGACAGGTTGTTAACCTGTCCTGTCATTTTACCGGAGGACAGGTTGCCAACCTGTCCTACTTCCTTACCGGAGGACAGGTTGCCAACCTGTCCTACATTCTGAAGCATCTGGTAGGCATCGTAATTGCCCTCGACGATGCGGACCCGGCCCGGTTCGATCACCAACAGATGGTCGGCCACGCGGTTGACGAAGTACCGGTCGTGGCTGACCAACAACACGGTCCCGTCGAAGCGGGCGATCGCTTTCTCCAACGCCGCCCGGGCCCAGAGGTCGAGGTGGTTCGTCGGCTCGTCGAGGACGAGCAGGTTCGCCTCGGCGGCGGCCAGCCGGGCCAGCGCCGCGCGGCACCGCTCGCCCCCGCTGAGGCTGCCCACTTTTTGCACGGCTTTCTCTCCGACCAATCCGAAGCGGGCCAGCAGGCTCCGCCGCTGTTGCTGATTCAGCCTGTTGTGTTTGCAACCACTACCATGTGGGACAGCCGCCCTCGGCTGTCTTGGCTGATTTTGCACAGCCGGGGGCGGCTGTCCTGGCTGATTTTGCACAGCCGGGGGCGGCTGTCCTGGCTGATTTTGCACAGCCGGGGGCGGCTGTGCTACATGTTTCTCCGCGACGATGGCGTCCAGCAGCGGCAGGTCGTCGTCCAGCGCGGCCAACTGCTGATCAAAGTAGCCCGGCGTGACGCCCTGTCCCAGGCTCGCCTGCCCTTCGTCGGGCGGAATGATTCCCAGTAGACAGCCGAGCAGCGTCGTCTTGCCGGACCCGTTCGGACCCAGCACCGCCCACCGCTGGCCGCGCTCCACGTCGAGGCTGACTCCCGCGAACAACGGCCGATCGAAGCCCTTGGTCAGCTTTTCGGCGCGGACGACGATGTCGCCGCTGCGGGCGGCGGGCGGAAAACTCATCGCCGGCTCGGCAATCTCCCGCGGCGGCGGCACCCGCTCGATCCGCTCCAGCTTCTTTCGCCGGTCCTCGGCCCGGCTGGGAAAACTGTAGAAATTGCGGCGGATGAACTCCTCGGCCTTCTCGATCTCGATCCGCTGCTTCTCGTAGGTGCGGCGTTCGACCAGCAGCCGCTGCTCCTTCTGCCGGCAGTAGGCCGAGAAGTTGCCCCGGTAGGAATCGACCGTCCCCTGGAACAGTTCCAGCGTGCGATTGGTCACGCGGTCGAGGAAATAGCGGTCGTGGCTGACGATGAGCATCGCCGCCGAGCTGTCCAGCAGGAAGCCTTCGAGCCATTCGGTGGTCTCGATGTCCAGGTGATTGCTCGGCTCGTCGAGGATCATCACGTTCGGCTCGGCCAGCAGGAGTTTGGCGAGCATCAGCCGGTTCTGCTCGCCGCCGCTGAGCGAGGCCACCGGGCGGTCGAACGACCGGCGGGGGAACTGCAGCCCGTCGAGCACCCGCTCGATGCGATGCTCGATGTTGTAGGCGTCCTGGCGGCTCAGTTCGTGCTGGAGATGGTCCCAGCGGGCCGAGAGCCGCTTCTGCTCGGCCGGATCGGTCGACGCCGCGATGGCCTCGCCCGCCTCGACCGCTTCCCGCTCGAGCGCGACCAGGTCGGCCAGCGCGCCGCGGGCCTCGTCGTAAAGGGTCCGCTCGGGGCTGAAATCGGGCTGCTGTTCGAGATAGCCCAGATGCACGGCCGCATGGACGCCGCACGTGCCCAAGTCCGGCTCGTCCTTGCCGGCCAGGATGCGCAGCAGGGTGGTTTTGCCGCTGCCGTTCGGCCCGACCAGGCCGGCCCGGTCGCCGGGCCGCAACTCGAAGGTCACGCCGGCCAGGACCGGCTCCGGCCCGAAACGCTTTTTTACATCAACAACGTCAAGGAGGATCATCGAGGGTGCGGGTGGATGGCATTGATCGTCGGATAACGGAGGTCGGCCGTCTTAGCAGCCGCCGGCACGGCGGCTGGGGGTGAATGCCGGGCCGCCGTGCCGGCGGCCGCTAAACGGATCGAGCCCTTCATTTCCGAGACTACTTCTACCACCAATCGCCCCGCGTGGGACCGCCCTCGATCACTTCTCCGTCGGCCCGGCTCGCACAGCTTCCGCAGCACGCTGCATGTCGATGCTGTTGGTGATCGCAGTGGCCCGGCCGTCGCCGAACAGATAATTGCAGATGTCCGGGTGGCAGGAGCCGAACCCGCCCACATAAAGGCGTGACTTCACCCGAGAATTAAAGGCCAACTTGGGGGCAGCAGCGTATGTGCGTCACCGCGACTATGGTTTGGCGGGGTTCCGCCGTTGCGAAGCGTGGACCGCGTGCCCGACATCCAGCCCAGATCGTGGAATCCGACGAGCTTCTCGCCCACGAAGATCGTGTGCGAAAGGCCATCGGTCACGTCGTCGCGAGTAATCAGGCTGTCGAGGAACAGCACGCCGTTGTTGTTCTTGTCTGATCGGCGACTCGAGCCGCTGTGGCAACCGGCGTAGTTGCTCGCCGTCCACGTGCCCGGCGTCGCAGGCGCGACATCGTTGGCCGATCGAGGACCAGGCGGCCGTCGGAATTGCCGGCACGATCCGGCAAAGGCCGCAGGAGGGACAAACGAACAAGGGGACGTTGATCGACCGGGGATAGGCGTTCTTTTTATCATACGCGCCGACCGAAAAATCGATCTTTCGAAGAGCGTCCGCTCGTCGAGGTAGGGCAGGATTTGCGACCAGCCAACTCATCTGGTAGCCTTCGTTCGGAAGTAATTATCGATCGGGCCTTTCGCGTTGATCGTGCCCGAGGGGAGCGACTCCTGGGCCGATTCGTAGCTGTTCAAGGCCATGCCAATCCGCGTGAGGTTGTTCAGGCAGGCCGTGCGCCGGGCCGCTTCCCGCGAGGCCATCACCCCCGGCAACATCAAGGCAAGCAGAATGCCGATGATCGTGATGACCACCAGCAGTTCGACCAGCGTGAATCCTGCCGGCGGATATTTTGCTGGCCGTGCATACACAGTGGGACCAAGGGCTGGCCGTGCATAATCGGCGGGACCAAGGGCTGGCCGCTTCAGCGGCCAGTCGGCGCTGCGGCAGGGCATATTGCATATTGACTTTTGCATGATTTTACTCCGGTTTTTCCAGCGTTTCCGGTTCCTCGACTTCTTCCGTGTTTTTTTCGGTTTTCGGCGAAGGGGCCGCCTTCCGTTCGACGACGATCTCTTTCTTGCATCGGCAGCGGTCCAGCGGATCGTCGGGAAAATCGGCCTCGACCCGCACGCGGCGCCGCTCCGGTCGGTCAGCGACCGGCTCGACGCGAATTCGCACCGTTGCTCCGCGGCGGCCGGAAAGCTCCGCGGCGGCGATGGTCCAGGTCTCGCCGGCGTAGTTCGCGTCCTGGTCGAATCGGACGACGGCCCGCTCCAGCCCGGCCTCGGCCAGCCACTGGGCCTGCACGGTCCACTGCCGCAGGCGCGTGGCCTGGCGCTCGACGGCCGCCGTTCGGGCCAGCGAGACGAAGATCGCCCCCGCCAAAATGAAGCAGACCATGACCACGATGATGACCACGCCGCGCCGCCGACGGCGAGCGTAGGGTGGGTCAAGCGCAGCGCTGCCCCACCAAGCGCTGCAGAATCGTGGTGGGGCTGCGCTGCGCTTGACCCACCCTACGCACGTTGATCGTGTTTTTCGTGTTGATTTTCCCATGTCACTTGCCCCCTTCTGCTCGATGCGCAAAGCGCTGGTCGCGGCCGAGGACGGCCTCGATGCAAATCTCCCGCCCGCCCGGCGCTGCACCCGGCGGGGCAATCACCATCCGCACCAGCCGGCCGCCGCCGGCCGCTTCGGTCTCGATCCGGGCCGTGCAGCCCTTGGGCAGGGCGAACGTCTCCCGGCGAATCGGGCTTGCCCGGCCCATGTTCCTCGCGGGAAATATATTCGCCGTCGGCCTTGTATTCCACGTAACCCGCGCGGGATCGGCCACCAGGGGAAAACGCCACACGTCGCCGGCATTCGCCGTCTTCTTCGGCGCAAGCACCGCGGAGTGGGCGTCGCGGCGGAACCGCTCGGCCAGCAACGCCAGCGAGTTGCCCCGCTCCAGGTGTTCGCGGATGCCGCCGTCGGACCGCATCAGCACGGCCAGCAGGCAAACCGCGATGCCCAACAGCACCGTGGAGGCGGTGATCACGGCGATCATTTCGATTAGTGTGAATCCGCGTCGTCGCATGGAAAGTGGGCTAGTGGTTAGGGCGGTGAGTAGTGGTTAGTGCGAAACCGCAAGCGGTAAATCAACTTTTTTCGCTCTTCTCTCCTCTCTCTTCTCTCTTCTCTTCTCTCTCATCCCCCGCCGCTCGTCCCGCATCATGCAAATACCGCCACATCGTCACCGCGACCGGCTGCACCATCCGGCCGGCGCGATCGCGCCAGCGGATCGAGACGGCGATCCGCTTGGCCGGCGGCTTCTCGCCCGCCGGAGAATCGACGACCTCGATCTTCAGTTCCGCGCCGGGCAATTGCCGGGTGACGCTCTCGGGCAGCCGCACGTCGGCCACGGCCTCGGGCGTCAGTTCGTCCCAGGGCCGGGCGGACAGCCACTCCATGACGTTCGCCGCCTCGATCACGGCCAGTTGTCGCCGGTCGGCATCGCGCCGCCAATCGGCCACCGCGCCGAGCATCTTCAGCGTGACGATCAGCAGCGTGCCCAGCAGCGCGGCGGCGACGACCATTTCCAACATTGTAAAGCCGCGTCGGTTCATGGGATCATGCCATTGCTTTAATGAGTTCGACCAAGGGCAAAAACAGGGCGGTGACGATGAAGCCCACGATGGCCCCGAATAATATGATGATGATGGGAAAGGCCGTCTGGGCGATCGACTGGAGCCGGTAGGCGAAGCGGCGGCGGTTGCTGTCGGCCATTTCGCCGAGGGCCCAGGGGAGGTTTCCGGCCCGCTCGGCGGCCTGCAGCACGGCCAGATCGGCGCGGCGGATCAGGCCGGCGGCGAAGAGCGCGTCGGCCCAGTCGTGGCCGTTTCGCACGTCGCCCGCCGCCCGATACAACATGCTTTGGATGTACGACCGCGGATGCGAACGGGCGATCGCGTTGAACCCGTTGAGCATCGGCTGTTGCTGCCGGGCGGCCAGCGCCAGCCCGTCCAGCACGTCCGCCGCGTCCAGCCGCCGCGTCAGCCAGCCGGTGCCGGGCAGGTCCCAGCCGAAATACCGCGCCATTGAATACAGCAACGGCAGCGCCGCGAGAACCAACAACGGCGAGAGCAGGAACGAATAATCGCCGAGAAAGTGTCGAACAGGAGATCAACAGTCTTGTGTAGTGCGGCATGGACGTGCCAAAATCCAGAAATATTTTCGAGAATCGGGGCACGATCCACATACAAGACAAACGTCATTATGGAAAACCCGAATATGACCAGAAACACCAGATAGGCGATCTTTCCGCTCAACGCCGTCCAGAGCGACCCGTGCTGATCGTTCGACTCGGCCGCCCGGCGAAGCGCCGCGGCCAAACGCGCCCGACTGGCAGCCGACGCGAATCAGCGGCAGGGCGTGCGGAGGCAACAGGCCGGGGACCCGCTCCAATCCCTCCGGCAGCGACACGCCGGAATCGAGCAATGCGGCCAACCGTCTCGCTTTCCAGGCGAATCCGCCGCTTCGCTCGCGGGCGAAGGCCTCCAACGCCGCGGTCAGCGGCGCCTCGCGCTCCGCCGAGACGGTCAACAGCCAGAGCAGGGCGTATTGCCGGCTCGCGCGAATCTTGCGATAAACCTCGATGGCCACATATATAAAAATGGCGAACCAGAAAAGTCCCAGCGGCATGAACGCAAGCGAAACCAGCGCGAGAAATCCCAAGACCATCACAATGACGGCAATACTGATAGTTCTCAGTCCTCCAAAGAGCAACGACCGATATTCCGCCGACTGCGTGGCCCTCAAAAGCAGAATGGCGCACGCCGACAGGAATACTGCCAGCACAACTCCCAAAACGATGCCGACAATCTCGACAGCCATGATTCAGTTCAACCTGCGATTACAAAAGGACGGCAAAATTACTAACTCGACAATGACGTGATTAATCTCAATAAAGGCATAAACAATGAAATTACCATAAAGCCGACAAATGTGACTATTAACAAAAACATAACCGGCAAGACGATGCTCTCCAACAATGAGCCTTGCGTAGTGATGCGGCCCTCGAACATTTCGGCCGTCGCGCGAAAGGCGTCGTCGAGCGCCGGCGTCCGCTCTCCCCATTTGACCAACGGCGTCATGCTGGCCGGAAACTGCCGCCGCCGGCCCATGCTCTCGGAAAGCGATTGCCCCCGCTCCACATCCTCGGCGGTTTGGCGGCACCCATAGGCGAGGTTCGCATCGCTCAAACCCGCCGCCGTAAGCTGCAAGGCATCGGGCAACGGCACGCTCTGCTCCAGCATCAAGGCCATCAGCCGCGAAAACTGAGCCAGATTGCCCCACCGCAACAGCGGGCCGATCATCGGTATCTCGTACAACGCCGGCCAGATCCATCTCACATCAGGCATCGCCGCAAGCATCAATGGGATCAACCCGAAAAGCGCCACCAACACCACCATGAACCACACAAACGGCAACGAAACGTTGAACACAAACTCCGTCACGGCAGGCAAATCGGCATTAAAATCAAGATATATCTTCTCAAATTGAGCGATTATCCAAAACCTGGCTACCATAGCCATCAGAGCTATCGCAACCAGCAGGAAAAATGGATATGCCAAACTCAGCCACAACCGCCGGCGCAACTCCTGGCGGCCGCGGCGGAGATCGGCGTATTCTTCCAGGGCCTCGGCCAGCCGCCCGCTCCGCAGGCCGGCCAGGACGATGCCCCGCAGACACAACGGCAGCCGGGCCCCTTGCGACTCGATCGCCGTGGCAAGGTCCGCGCCGGCGTCGAGCCGATCGGCCAGCGCGTGCAGCACGCTCCGCAAGCGCCCGCCGGAAAGCTCGTCGTCGGCCATCGCCCGCAGCCCGGCGGAAAGCGGCAGTCCGGCCTTGGTCAGATCGGCCACCCGCGCGGCCAACTCGGCCGAATCTTCGTCCGAGAGCTTCACCAGCGAATCGAAACCGGGCCAATTGAAGTGCGTCATCGATGGTCCTCACCTCCCCGCAACGTCGCTCAGCGCGTGCAGCATTCCCACGTACGGGGCGAAAATAGTCAAAACGTAAGCGGCCGTGACGCTGCCGGCGAAGACCACCGTCAGCGCGACCGGCATCACCGTGCGGACCAGGTCGGCCTGATGCCGGGCGCGGCGGTGGTAGGTCGCGGCCCCGCGCTGCACGGCCGGCAGCAAGGCCCCCTCGCCCCGCGAGGAATACATGATCCAACTCAACAGCGGCCCGGGAAAAGGTGACAGGCACCTTTTGCCGGAACGGCCCTTCGGGTGCTGCGCACAAAAGGTGCCTGTCACCTTTTCCTCCCCCGAGGCCTGGGCGGCCAGGGCGACGGCTTCGTCCAACGGCGTTTCGTTTTCGATCAACAGGGCGAGGATTTCCAGAAAGGCGGCCGTCCGCGAATAGCGCAGCATCCGGCCCAGCCAGGGCATGGCGCCCGACGCCCGGGCGGACCAGCCGCCGTCGAGCATCGCCGCCCGGCGGCAGGCCGTCCACCACAAGACGATCAATACGATCACCGCGGCCGGCGCTATCGGCCCCCAAAACCAGGCCCAGCGGCCGATCTCGGCGAGCACCGTGAAGAACCGGTCGCCGGGCACTTCCATCGAATGGAAGCCCGAGGCCAGCCGCGGCGCGAGCACGGTCGTCAGCACCACGGCCGCCAGCCAGACCACCGCGAAGACCATCAGCGGATAGGCCACGGCCACCACGGCGGCGCGGTAGGTCTCGGTCAGTCGCCGGGCGGAGCCGGCCACGGCCTCGAGCGCGGCGGGGAGGCGGCCGGCCCTCAGCCCGGCCTGCACCACCGCCCGATACGCCGGCGGCAGGCCGACCGTCTGATCCATTACGGCCTTTTCCAGCGGGACGCCGCGGGCGGTTCTGCTCGGCCACGCTCGCGGCGGCCTGGCCCAGCCGGCCGGGCAGGTCCTCGCCCAGCGCCGAAAGCCCCTGATCCAGCGGGACTCCCGCGCGGACCAGGGCCGCGATTTCTTCGTTCAGGGCGATGTATTGTTCGAGGTTCATATTTGCACTATTTATTGATGTTCAGAAAACTAACGCAACATCTGTTTAGCGGCCGTCGGCACGACGGCCCGTATTCCGCCGCTGGCCGACGTACCGTCGGCCGCTAAACAGTTGCATTACTTATCCGAATGTCAATAGCCCCCGGTGAATACACCGGGGGTTCGGTCCGGAGCGTCATTCTACTCGTTCGCACGCTCCGCAATACCCGCTCGTTCCCATGCGGAGCATGGGAACAAGGGATACAGGTTGACAACCTGTCCTACGGACTACTTATTCGCGTTTTTTTCGGGTTTATTGGCGGATTTTTTCGGTTCGGCGAATTGGATGTCAAAATGGACGGCCGCCGGCGGGGCGTTGCCGGCCTTGACGGCGGAATGGGCCTCGATCTGCCGCCGCAACGATTCCTGCAATAAAGTGCCGACAGACAAAACCTGCGGCTCGGCGATAATGTAGTTCGACGGAAGCTGTGTTTGCCTTTTCTGGGCGGCAATATAGTCCTTTGCCGCGCTGACCGTGAAGCCGACGCCGATCAACAGCACGGCGGCGATGGCGGCCGTGTACCGCACTCTCCGCCGCCGGCGCTGGCGGCGAAGCTCGGTCCGCACGCCCCCCAGCAGCCGCTGCCGCAACTTGGCCGAGGGCGTCGGCCGCGAGTCGCTCGACAGGAGCTGTTCGATCGGTTCGAGTTCGGCGGGCATGCGCCCGTTTTCGGTCACGGCGTTTCCTCCGGCGGGCTTTCGCCGCCCGAGAGCGAGGTCTTCAGTTTCGTCAACGCGTATCGGTATCTGCTGGCCGCCGTGTGTGCGCTCACAGCCATCACCTCGGCGATTTGGGCGAAGGTCAGTCCGCCGTCGATTTTCAGGATCAAGGTTTCGCGCTGGGCGTCGGGCAAGGCCCGCATCGCCTGTTGCAGCCATCGCCGGCGGGGGTCGTCCGGCTGGGGACGCTGGACCGGCGGCGGGACGACCTCGGCGGCGGCGCGGCGGGCCCTCAACACCCGCGCCCGCCGGGCAGCGCATCGGTCCGCCGCCCGGTAGAGCGAGGCGAACAGGTACGCGGCCAGGTCGCGGACCTCGCCCAACCGGTTGCGCGACCGCGCAACGGCGGTAAAAACGTCTTGCACCGCATCCTCCGCATCTTCCGGGGAGCCCAGGATTCGCAGCGCCACGCGATACAACGGCACGGCGAACCGGTCATACAATGCCTCATACGCCCGCTCGTCACCGGCGGCCAGCCCAAGCAACAGCGGATCGACGTCGGGGCCTTGCACTCCCTGCTCCCGATAATATAAGAGTCGCGCTGCCCGCGGATTTGTCTAAAATTATTCCAAAAATCATTCCCTACTCCCTTTGGGAGAGGGGCCGGGGGGTGAGGGCCGAGGGCAGCGATCTGTATGGGATCACATAGTATCACCAATTCCAAGCTGTACTAAGTTGTCGGCCAAAAACAACTTCGGTACATGTAGGACAGCCGCCCCCGGCTGTCCAGGGCAATTCGCACAGCCGAGGGCGGCTGTCCAGGGCAATTTGCACAGCCGAGGGCGGCTGTCCAGGGCAATTTGCACAGCCGAGGGCGGCTGTGCTACAAATTGCTTTTGGACAACTGCTTACTGCGGAGAGAATAGCCGCCGGCTCTCACCCTAACCCTATCCCAAAGGGAGAGGGGACCACGTTGATTATTCCAGAAATCCGAGCACGCGGCGGACCTCGGCCGGGCTGGTCAGCCCCTGCTCGACGGCCTGGCAGGCCCGCGACCAGCGGCCGATCATGCCCGAGGCAAACGCCAGCCGCTCGATGGTCGGGGTGTCGCAGCGGTCGAGGACCGCCCGGGCCAGCTCGCTCCGCGAGAGGGTGAGCATTTCGGCCAGCAGGAACCGCCCGCGATAGCCGGTTTGCCCGCATTCCGGGCAGCCGCGGGGGAGCATCACCCGGCTAACGTCCATCCCCAGCCGGTCCTCGGGCTTCTCGCTCGGCGCGGCGCAGACGCACAGCCGCCGCAGGAGCCGCTGGTTGAGGATGGCCAGCACGCCGCTGCGGAGCACGTAGGGCTCGATGCCCATGTCCGAGAGGCGGCCGACGGTCTCGGCGGCGCTGCCGGCGTGGAAGGTGGTAAGCACAAGGTGCCCGGTCAGCGAAGCCCGGAGGGCCTCTTCGGCGGTGACACGATCGCGGATTTCGCCGACCATGATGACCTCGGGGTCCTGCCGCATGAGGAATCGCAGCCCGGCGGCCAGGTCCAGGCCCGACGGCTGGTGGACCTGCGATTGGGCCACGCCGTCGACGGCCACCTCGACCGGGTCTTCGATCGAGAGGATGCAGCGTCCGCCCTGTTGAACAAGGGCGCCGCTGCCGGCTTGTCCAGTAGTCCTTGGCGGAATCTCGGGGCTCTCACTGCCGGGCAAGCCGGCAGTGGCACCCGAGTTTCCGCGATCTGACTGTTTCAACGGGGCGGAAAAGGGGACTGGCTCCTTTTGCCGGAACGGCCCGGAGGGTGCTCTGCACAAAAGGTGCCTGTCCCCTTTTCCGCCCGCGATCTCGCGGAGACAGGCATAGACGGTAGTGGTTTTTCCGCTGCCGGCGGGACCGGAAACGATGATCGCCCCCGATGTCTCCCCCAACAGTTTCCGCAGCGGCGAAAGCGCGTCGTCGGTAAGTCCGAGGTCGTCGAGATGTTGGTATCGGCCCGCGGCGGCGAAAAGCCGGACCACGGCCCGCTCGCCGTGCAGAGTTGGATAGGTGCAGACGCGCATCTCGACGTCCGGGTCGGACAGGTTGCCAACCTGTCCTACGATGCGGCCTTCCTGCGGCCGGTCGGTGTGATAGGTCAACAGGCCGGCCATGACTTTCAGCCGGGCGACGACGTTGCCGGCCGTCTCGATGGGGATCGCGGCCGCGTCGAGCAGCACGCCGTCGACGCGGAACCGCACATCCAACGCCGACCCGGTCGGTTGCAGGTGGATGTCCGTGGCCCCGGCCTCGCGCGGCTTCCAGCAGGGTCTCGACGCAGCGGGGCGCGTAATCCGGCCGCCGAGGGTCGAGTTCCCGCAATTTCAACTCCAGTGCGTCGCCCAATTCGTGAGACATCGGCAGCGATCCTCCCGGCGTGGACGCCGGGGCTAAACATTCCCGTGCGGTATGGAACAGATGCGAGACACTATACCGCGCGGTCCCGGTTGTGGAAAGCATTTGTGAAACCGCAAGCGGTAATTGAGCGACATCGCGGGTAGTTGACAATGACCAGCGGAATCATTAGCTTCCACTGTTGTCATCATCGCTGTTCCACCCATATATTTCCGCAAAGGACCCCCGACCGTGCCCCGCAAATCGACCTTCGCCGTGTTCTTCGGCAACCGCGGCTTCTTTCCGGCTGCGCTCCAGGCGGCCGCCCGGCGCGAAATGCGCGAGGCGCTGGAGCGGCTCGGGCACGAGGTGTTGATGCTCGACGAGCAGTCCACCCGCTACGGCGCGGTGGAAACGCCGGCCGAAGGCCGCCTCTACGCCCAATTCCTCCGCCGCCACGAGGGAGAATTTCAGGGCGTCGTCCTCTGCCTGCCGAACTTCGGCGACGAGACCGGCGCGGTGGCCGCGCTCGAAGACGCCGGCGTGCCGATCCTCGTCCAGGCCTATCCCGACGAGTGGGACAAGATGTCACCGGCTTTGCGGCGCGATTCGTTCTGCGGCAAGCTGTCGGTGATGGACGTGTTCGGCCAATACGGGGTGAAGTTTACGGCCTTGCCGCCGCACACGGTTCATCCGGCGGCGGACGATTTCGCCCGGCAGGTGGACTACTTCGACCGCCTCTGCCGGACGACCGCGGCCCTGCGGCGGATGACCGTGGGGGCCATCGGGGCGCGGACCTCGCCCTTCAAGACCGTGCGGATCGACGAACTGACCTTGCAGCGCCACGGCATTACGGTGGAAACGGTCGATCTCTCCGCGGTCTTCGAGCGGGTGCGAAACCTGGACGCCGACGCGGCCGCCGTTCGGGCGAAGTGCGACAAGCTCCGCGCCGCCGCCGACTGGAGCGGCGCGCCGCCGGAGTCGCTCGCCATGCTCGGCCGGCTGGGCGTCGTGCTCGACCAATACATCGAGGAATTGAACCTGAACGCGATTGCCCTGCGCTGCTGGACCGAGATTCAGGAGCAGTTGCACGTCTCGCCGTGCGTGCTGATGGGCGAGATGAACGACCGCGGCGTCTCAGCCTCCTGCGAGGTGGACGTGGGCAACGCCGTGGTGATGCACGCCCTGGCCGCCGCCTCGGGCCGGCCGGCCATCTGCCTCGACTGGAACAACAACTACGGGGAAGAGCGGGACAAGTGCATCCTCTTCCATTGCGGGCCCGTGCCGTGGAGCCTGATGCTGGATCCGGGCCGGATCACCTCCCACGCGATCATCGACAACGCCCTGCCGCCCAACTGTTCGTTCGGCTGCAACGCGGGCCGCATCAAACCGATGGAAATGACCTTCGGAAGCATGCTCACCCGCGACGGGCGGCTGGAGTTCTATCTCGGCGAGGGGCGATTTACCGACGATCCGATCCCCGACGATTTCTTCGGCTGCGCGGCGGTGGCCGAAATACCGAACCTGCAAGGTTGCCTGCAAACGATCGGCTACGCGGGCCATCGGCACCACGTCAGCGTGACGCCTGAGCAGGTCGCCGCGCCGGTCCGCGAGGCGCTCGCGCGATACCTGGGCCACGAGGTGACGACGGTATGAGCCTGTTGGGAATCGACGTGGGGACGACGGGAGTGAAGGCGGCCGCTTTCGACTTTTCGGGCCGGCCCCTGGCCGACGCCTATCGCGAGTATCCCACGCTCCGCCGGCGACCCGATTGGGCCGAACTGGACTCGGCGGCCGTCGTTCGCCAACTCAAAGCGGCGATTGCCGAGGTGGCCGCGGCCACGAAGGCCGATCCGATCGCGGCGCTGGCCATCAGCGCGATGGGCGAGGCCGCCACGCCCGTCGATCGCCGGGGGCAAATCCTCGGCCGCTGCATCCTCTCGTCCGACGCCCGCGGGGCGGAGTACGCGCAACTGCTCGGCGAGCGGTTCGGGCGCGAAGGGCTGTTTCGGATCAATCCGAACATTCTCTCGGCGGCCTACACCATGCCCAAGCTGTGCTGGCTCCGCGACCACGAGCCGGAGCTGTACCGCCGCGCCGACCGCTTCCTGCTCTGGGACGGCATGGCCGCGGCGGCGCTGGGCTGCGCGCCGTTCGTCAGCTTTTCGCACGCCAATCGGACGCTGCTGTTCGACGTTCATCGCGAAGACTGGTCGGACGCACTGCTGGAAGCCGCCGGTTTGGACCGGGCGAAGCTGCCCCGCTGTCTGCCGGCCGGCACGCTGGCCGGCGAAGTGTCGGCGGAGACGGCCGCCGAACTCGGACTGCCGCCGGGCGTGAAAGTGGTCGTCGGCGGACACGACCAGTGCTGCAACGCATTGGGCGCGGGCATCGCCGCCGCCGGCCGCGCCGTGGACGGCATCGGCACCTACGAGTGCATCACGCCCGTCTACGACCGCATCCCCGCAGCGGACGCCATGCTGGCCGCCGGCCTGAACGTCGAGCACCACGTCGTGCCGGGGCTGTTCGTCAGCTTCCTATTCAACCAGGCCGGCTCGCTGGTCCGCTGGTTCCGCGACACCTTCGCCGCGGACCGCAAGGACGAGCCGGACATCTACGAATCGCTGGGGGCTGAGATGCCGGCCGCGCCGACCCGGCTGTTCGTACTCCCCTGCTTCGAGCCGACCGGCGCGCCCGATTTCATCGGCGACGCGTCGGGAGTGATCCTCGGTCTGCGGGCCTCGACCGGCCGCGGCGAAATCCTCAAGGCGATCATGGAGGGGGCGACGTATTACTTCGCCGAGGCCCTCGGCCGGCTGGAGCGGCTGGGCATCGACGCCTCGGAATTGATCGCCACCGGCGGCGGCGCCCGCAGCGACGCCTGGCTGCAAATCAAGGCCGACGTCTACGGCGTGCCACTGGTCCGCTCGGAATATACCGAGTGCGGACTGCTGGGGGCGGCGGTCGTCGCCGGCGCGGCGGTCGGAATTCTGCCCTCTCTGGCCGATGGGGCCGCCCGGTTCGCCGCCCGGGGCCGCGAGTTTCTCCCCGACGCGGCCCGGCACGCCATCTATCGCGAGCGGCTCGATTTCTACAAGGAGTTGCTTCCCCATCTCCGCGGCCACCTGGCACGGCAGAGCCGGATGGAGTAAGTTTCTCCTGATGCACCGCGAATCAGCAATGCAGTTCATGTTTAGCGGCCGTCGGCACTGGCGCTGCCGCAAGCCGCCGTACCGGCGGCTGCTAAACGGCGTTGCATTACGATTCTGACGATCAATCGGCCAATCGGCTCAATACGGCTTGAAAACGCCGGGGATGGGCATCGGATAATTGCCCTCCGTGTCGGGCATCGCCGGGGGATCGGCGTCAAAGGCATAGCGCTCGGGCGCCTCGCTCGGACCGCGGGCCACCGCGTCGTCCCACTTGACCACCTGGCCGGAATAGGTCGCCATGCGGCCCAGCACGGCGGTGAAGCTGCTCGTAGCCCCGTACCAACCGTCGTTCTGCTTCTTGTCGTTGCGGATGGCGTCGATCAGGTCCACGTGCTCCTGGTCGTAGCCGTCGTTGCCGTTGCCGGGCAGTTCCCGCATGCCGTTGACGCCGTGGACGAACTGGCTGACCTGATTCCAGGTGTGCGGCTGCTGGCGGCATTGGCTGTACATTTTCGTTCCGTCCTTGTAGGTGAACTCGACGAAATGGTTGTCGTAGATCTGGCCCACGCCGCGGTTGTCGCGGACGTGGCAGCTTCCCATGCCGTTGGCCTCGGCGGGATGATCGCCCTTGATCCAATTGCAGACGTCGAGATTGTGGACGTGCTGCTCGGTGATGTGATCGCCGCAGAGCCAGACGAAGTGATACCAGTTGCGCATCTGGTATTCCATTTCGGTCATGCCGGGTTTGCGCGGGCGGATCCAAATCGCGCCGCCGTTCCAATAGGCCCGCAACAGGGTCACGTCGCCCAGCGCGCCGTCGCGAATCTGTTTGACCGGGTCGAGGAACTCGGTGCTGTGGCGGCGTTGCAGGCCGACGGCCACTTTCAGGTTCTTCTCGTCGGCCAGCTTGTTGGTTTCCAACAGCGAGCGGAAGCCCGGGGCGTCGACGCAGCAGGGCTTCTCCATGAAAACGTGCTTGCCGGCGGCGATGGCCGCGGCGTAGTGAATCGGCCGGAAGCCGGGGGGAGTGGCCAGCAGGATGACGTCCGGTCCGGCGGCAAGGGCCTGCCGATAGGCGTCGAAACCGACGAAGATGCGGTCCTCGGGGACGTCGATCTTCGCGGCGATTTTCTCTTCCTTCTTCAAAT
Organism: uncultured Planctomycetota bacterium; assembly: GCA_963733145.1. Lineage (GTDB taxonomy): Bacteria > Planctomycetota > Planctomycetia > Pirellulales > Thermoguttaceae > JAHIKV01. Next base: position 87,698 of record CAVTCJ010000003.1, read on the forward strand.
TTTTGAGGCTGCGCTTCGCGTTGTCCTCGAAGGCGTCGGCCATGGCGATCAGCTTGACGTTCTCGCACGACCGGAGGCAGTTGTTCACCGCTCCGGTGCCGCGGCCCCCGCAACCGATCAGGGCGATCTTCAATTCATCGCTGCCCGTGGCGTGGGCCGCCCGGGCGACGTTTAGCCCGCCGGCCAGGGCCACTCCGGCGGCCACGGCCGAGGTCCCGCGCAGAAAATCGCGGCGATTCGGTTGATTCATGTCGGTCATCATTCGTTCCTCCTATGAAAATTGCGTTGTGGGATAATGCGTGCGAAGCCGCGAGCGGCCTTCTCTCTTCCCCTCGTTCCCATGCTCTGCATGGGAACGCCCTGCCCGGACGCTCTGCGTCCGTTGGTCTCACCAGACCTTACCGCACCGCCGCCGACGCAGAGCGTCGGTGCAGCGGGTTCCCACGCGGAGCGTGGGAACCAGGTCGCGGGGCGTTTCTCTCCCTTCTCTCCTCCCTCTTCCCTCTTCTCCCTCCTACTGTTTCCCCGCCTGAGCCTCCTGGTAATCGAGAAACTCCTCCTTCTCGAACTCAGTGACCTCATATCGCGCGGCCTCTTCCGGCGTCGGTACTCGCAGCGGCCGGACCACGCGGAAGCCGACGAAATCGGCGTCGGTGTGATACCAGATGCTCTGCGGGATTTGCGGGTCCTGGGCCTTCCACTCCGGGCTGGAACCGCGGCGGGCCGCGCTCCGCAGCAACGCCGCCTCGTCGGTCCACGCCCCGCCCCGGACCACCCCGGGATACATCTTGGTGACGATGGTGAACGGATTATCGCGCAACTTGCCGGCAAGCTGCTTGTAGCGGTCGGCGACGTACTGATCGAGGCACCACTCGGCGACGTTGCCGTGCATGTCGTACAGTCCCCAGGGATTCGGCTTCTTCAGGCCGACCTTGTGGTACTGTTCCTCGCTGTTGTCGGCATACCAGGCGTAGTCGTCGAGTTTGTCGGGATCGTCGCCGAAGGAGTAGGGTCCCGTGGTTCCCGCCCGGCAGGCGTATTCCCACTCGGCCTCGGTCGGCAGGCGATAGTAGCGTCCGGTCTTGGCGGTGAGCCATTTGCAATACATTTTGGCGGCGAACTGGGTCATGCAGATGGCCGGATAGCCTTCTTTGCCCATGCCGAAGGTCATGTCTGAGTAGGGTTTGGTGGGGATGGCCAGGGCGTCGGCGGTCTTGTTCCAGACGTTGGGCGCGGCGATTTTTTTGACGCTGCGGCGCTGCTTGTCCAGGCCCAGCCCCCACAATTCATATTCGTTCCAGGTGACTTCGTGCTTTTCCATCCAGAAGGGCTCGATTTTGACCTCGACCTGCGGCCCCTCGTCGCTCTTCCGGCCTTTCTCGTCGGCGGGACTGCCCATCTTGTAGACGCCGCCGGGAATCGGAACCATCTCGAACTTCACCTCCGTGCCGACCAGCTTCTCGGTGTAGGGCTTCATCTCCTTTTCCGTGCGGGCATCGGCGGCCGGATTCTCGACCGGCTTCGGTATATGCTTGACCGACACGTCCATACTAGGGTCGGTCGGGGCCGCTGCCTTGGATTTCGTGGCGGTCTTCGCCGCCGCCGCTTTGGGCGCGGCGGCCTCTTTTGTCGGCGCCGATGTCGCCGCACTCGGTTGCAAACTAGCGAGCGCGGCTAAAATCACCGCCGAAAGAATTCCCAAAAATAGTTGCGAAACACGGCTGCGACGGATTACTCTATACATTGGCAGTACACTCCAAAAGATGTGATAATAGCGGCCATCGCTGGTCGAGGCTCAATACCCGATAACCGCGGAAGGGACTAACCAAAATGGGCAGGCTGATAGCGATGATTCTGTTTGGCATGGGGCTGACGGCCATCCCCTGCAACGCGGCGCCGAAGCGGTTCGAGTTCGCGCGTACCGAAATGGCCGTGCCAGTCAAAATTGTATTATATTCCGCCGACGAGAAAATCGCCAGTGCCGCCGCCAAGGCCGCTTTCGACCGCTTCCACCAACTGAACGCCGTGCTGAGCGACTACGACCCGAAGAGCGAGCTGCGGCGGCTCTGCGACTCCTCTTCGGAGGGGCACGCCGTACACGTCAGCGACGATCTGTGGCGCGTGTTGTTCTGTGCCCAGGAGATCGCCCAACGCTCGGACGGGGCCTTCGACGTAACCATCGGCCCCCTGGTCCGCCTCTGGCGGAGCGCCCGGCACACGAAGGAGCTGCCATCGCCCGGCTCGCTGGCCTCGGCCCGCGGGCGGGTCGGATACCGGCTGATGCGGCTGGACCCCAAGCGGCACACGGTCGAACTGCTGCGGCCGAAGATGCGGCTCGACCTGGGCGGCATCGCCAAGGGCTACGCCGTCGACGAGGCCCTGAAGGTGCTGCGGAAGCACGGCATCCGGCGGATGCTGATCGACGCCGGCGGGAACCTCGGGCTGGGCGATCCGCCGCCCGACCGGGCCGGCTGGCGGATCGGCGTCGCGCCGCCCGAGGCCGATCGTCCGCCCCGCCAATATCTGGAACTCTCGAACTGCTCGGTCTCCACGTCGGGCGATCTGTGGCAGCACGTCACGATCGGCGGCGTCCGCTACTCGCACCTGGTCGATCCCCGCGACGGCATGGCGCTCCGCGGCCGGATGAGCGTGACGGTCGTCGGCTCGAACGGCATGCGCGCCGACGGCCTGTCGTCGGCCATCGCGGTGCTCGGGCCGGAAAAGGGGCTGAAGCTGATCGACGACACGCCCGGCTTTGCGGCGCTCTTCGTCCGCGTGGTCGATGGAAAAGAGGAGGTCCGTCGAGTCGCGGCGGTGGAAGGAAGTGCCTGGGGGGGAATAGAGAAGGAATAAAGTCGTCGGGTATAATTAATCGCAAGTAAGACCGCCGTGCGCGTGACCTCGATGAGCAAGCAAGAATAAAGACTCCCGATCACTTTTTACCTTTACCCTATTCATCGGTAGCATGTTGTTGGCACTTTTCGTTGCTCACAACCTTGCACGTATCTGCCATCCGGTAAATTCAGCAGTATTGCGATGTTTTGTCGGCGGACTGCACGTCGAAAAGACCGCACCTGCTTGTCGGTCCAACCGGGGTGAATGTAATAATCTCCAGCCGGTTGCGGCTTGGGGCCAGGACGATATTTATCTTCAGTATTGTCCAGCGGCCGATACCGGCAGTCGATAACCCGCACTCGCCAACGACGGCACGCATCTAACTTCTTGCGCATCTCCTTGTAAGATAAACGGTGATTGTAGATCATGAAGATGAATATGTCTTTTCGCCCATACCCTACATCCTTGAGCATCTGGACAGCTTTGCGAATCTTTGGCCATGTCGAGTAAGAACTGTCCCAAGCGATGCGAGGCATTACAAAATGCGCATCTTTGAGCAGTTGCGCCCGTTCAGGCGTGAGATAGCCCAGATCAAAGCCACTTTGGCTTTCACAGGACAACGGCACGCCCTTCATGCGGTAATCTCGTAACTCTCCAGAATAAGGTCGATGTGAGGGTTAGCTAGAAGGTTATTATCGTAGAAGACCAGCCTTCGCTTCTGGATGAATGGGAGTACCGACTTGCGAACAGTGAAGTTTGGTTCGATACGCCAAGTTCCACAGAATGCGCAGTGGCGGGGACATCCGCGCGAAGTGTGGACAATTTGGTAATCAAGCGGTTCCGGAAGTAGCGAGTAGTCGATTTGAACCTTTTCGGCCGCCCCGACGCGATAAAGCCCTCTCGAAACTGCCGCAAAGGGAGAACTCTTCTTGCAATGCTCAGGCATCAGAGAGGCGTAGATTCCGCCGATCTCGATCTTCGCATTGGGATAAGCCGCGTGATAGAAGGCGGCGGCCTCATGTACGTGTCTTGACCAGTATGTGAAAAGAGAGGTAATTAGAATCTTGTCGGGCCGAAAACCACACCGTTTTGTGCCACGAACAAGCTTAACAGAGTCACCTTGAAGCTGGTGATACGAACCGATCTTAAGGAGCCCAACCGGTAAAAAATGCGCGTGGTTGCGGCTCTTAACTGGAATGGGAAAACTCGGCTCGACTAACAGGATTCTCATGAGAGTCTAACCATCTTGAAATGCGATACCTAATCTGGATAATCAAATCCCATTCAAAATGCTATTCCCATGTTCGTTCAGCCATCTCAACACGTCTGGAGTTCCGTTGGTGGCAGCATTTTCGCCTGTCTGATAATCCCATGACAATACCCCTTGTCCAAGTATGTTCTGAGCTTTGACAGACGGTTTGGACAGATATTGATGAGGCCACAATTCAGATGCGGGAATTCCCTGATCGGCAAAACGGCATAGAACAAGCCAATGTATCATTGGGCTGTCTATCAATCCACCCTTGGTTGGCACCGGGGTACCCATGTAAAGCACTTGTGGAAAAAACAACGCGGAGAAATCGTGGGTGACAAAATGACCATGAAGGTGTGTGTACAAAATCGCTTTTAACGCCCACGAATGAGAACCGATTAGTGGCTGTTGTATGTTGGCGGGCAAAGAGTTGTCCTCGGAACAGTGCGTGTAAAACGCTCTCGTTTCTTTTTGCATCAATTCTTCCGGCAAGTACTTGCAGACGTTTGCTGGAGTAATTTGGTTTCGTACCGTGAGCATCAGTATGAAATGTCTGGGACCACTGTTTTGCTGATAACAGTCATGCTGATCGCACAACACTTGGCGGATAGCATCAAACCGCCAACACTGATGGCCGTGTTCTCGCGTTTCAACCCGGCTGCATATCTCGTTGCAGAAATCTAAATTGTACAAGGTAATGACGTTATTCTGCACATACTCCCGCCCTTCAAGATCCTTCCGCCAAAGCACCACTTCCTCAAAGCTGCCGCAGAACGGCGTTCCTTAAAAATCCGAATTTCCGCATATTGTTTGTCAGTCTCTTGTATTCCGTCCTTTGGCCATCCTTGTCCGGAATCTGAAATACGATGGCTTCGTCAATCATGTCGCCAAGCCATCACGTCGAGAAGGTCTGGTCCGGGAAGCCCCAAATACCGATAGCGCACACCGTATTTTTGGTGCAAATATCGAAGCAGCGGTGCGTTCCATGATTCACGCACCACACGTTTTCCTGAATTGTCCGTAAATGCCTTGGTCACTTTACGAGTTTTCCTCCAACATCTCCATGAGTTGCGAAAGAAGTGCAAAGTATGTTGGCTTCTTAATCTGATCCAGCAATAGATCATTCTCGAACATTTGGATTGCTCGCTGTATCTCAGCAGATACATCGATTCCACAATTCTGCAAAACGGAAACCAAGTCCGTCGGAGCATCGTCTACTCTTGGCCTTGAGTGTTGCTTGCTCTTGGTTTCAGCTTGAACAACTCTAACGACATCCCGTTCAACTTTCTTTATGCACTACGGCTTGTCTTTAGCGCGTCGCTAACCAGCGCCTTGCAGGTGTCCAGAAGTTCCTGTGTCGAAGAGAACTCTTCCGACCGTTCGGGGTGTTTCTGGAGTCTTTTCCTATGTGTCTTCAGCTTTTCTCCATACTCAGATAGCTTTACATGAGCATGAAGCATCGCTTCCTTATTGTGCTGTGTCCTGGGAAGCTCCTGCGACAGTTGTTCAAGTTCCTCTTTGACATCCGCAAGAACTGCGACGGATTTGCTCTCTTCCTGAATATTGTCTGCCCATTTTTCGAGTTGATCCACAAACGCAGCGACTGCTTCAGAAATCCTTGCCTTGCGGAGTTGTTCTCCAGGTCGCTTCGCGCTGCATTCGGAAGAACAGATGGGTTTTGAATGATCACCTCGCCGGTGATGCGTCTGTGAAACACGGGCCTCTTGTAATATGGTTCGAGATAGCTACGGGTTCCGATGGAAAAATCAAACTTCCGAAGCAAAAGGCCTCTGAGATCGGAATATTGGTTCCTTATGACCCTTCGTCCGTTGACACATACCCAAGCAAAACCGTATTTTTCTTTGCCCTTTTCTATGGAAAAATACGCTGGAGGATATTGCTCATCTGATTTAGAGAAGAGGTCGTCCACGTACGGCCGAAAAATCTGCTCCTTTTTCGAGCCGATTTGCAATGTGAGCGGAATAAATCGATAGTCTTCCTTTTTCAATTTGCTTTGGAGGGTATTGCCATATCGAAAATCTGGACTAAATGGCAATGGAACAACATTCTGCAAATACGAAACGACACTACCCCACTCTTGAATCTGTCGGTAGCATTCGGGAAGCAGGTCACTGAGGACGAGACGAGTTCCGTGATCGGAGATGATTCCCTCGTCATCTGGGTCCACAAAGACAGATGATTCAAGGAGCCTTTCAAGGTACAGTTTCGGTTCCAATCCTCGTTTTCGACGTTCTTGTTCCTTTAGCAGTTCACGCCGGATGTCACCAAAATTGAAAGTTATTTTTGACCCGCGTGTATCGGCCGCTCTCTTGGTGAATATTTCAACCGAATTGCATAAGTTGAAAGCTGAGTATATCCCAATTCCACGAAAACCAACATTATTTAATGGGTTCTTGTCGGAAATTCCAAGTCTTATGGCACGTTTGGCTTCTTCCGGGGACATTCCGTCCCCGGAATCGGAGACCGTCACCGCGGTCGGATCGATGATCAGTTCAATCTCGCTTGTTTTCGCGTCAATTGAATTCTGGATGTATTCACGGAGAGCATCGAGCGTATTACGATAGAGCCCGGTCGTGAGAATCGGAAGGATTTCGCCACCGATGTCTTCCTTCCCAAAATGTGTGGACGTTGTCATTGATCCAAACCTTAGAAAAATCCCGCGTTGCTCGCGGGTCGATCACATGTAAGAACGCTTATGCCCCATCCCTTAAGATTATTTCGGAATCGTCGAGTCCTCAAGATTGCAGCAATACCTACAGGAGCCGATTTTGCCGCACGAATATATGTTTCCGGTTTTCCACCGACATACTCAAGTATAAGGTCTCACCCGCCGACGACAAGGAAGTCGAAAAGGGGGCAAAACGGGTATTCCTCCATTGGCTGGTGTTTTGGGCTCGTAAAATAATTCAGCTCCCTTTTCATGTACATACTTACCGAAGTCCCCCAACATCGCCAATATATGAGCCTGTCCCCTTTCTTTGTTCCATTATTCCCCGATTGCAGATTTGCGGAGAGTATGGGGGTGTTTTCGGAACAGCACTGTCGGAGGACGGAGGCAATCGTCGCTGATTTCCCGCGGTTTTTTCACAAGCGGGACGGCAGGGCGTCCAATATATCACCCTGATTTTTCGAGGGTTTTGCAAAGCCGAAGGGCCGCTGCGGGGTATTTATTGGGATTTTGGGCCTATTTTCACTCTTCGATCGAATCGGGCCGGGCCGACGGGAGAAAACCCGCGGAAACGCGGGAAATTCGGCCATCCGCCGAACACACCCCACCTATGGAACGAAGTTGTCATCATGACAAATTGATATGCGAGAGGGAATTTGTCATCATGTAAACTAGACTTGCGTCGATGGTTCGGACTGTTGACAGTGCCGTAAAGTCACTTGTATATAAGGCGCTTTCGGCAGAAATTGTCATTCGGCGAATCGACGTAACTTAAATAGTGCATTTTCCGCGCTTTTTCACCCCTAAATTCCGGGAGGGTCCGAAAAGACATTAACTCGTTGCGCAGTGCTGCACTTGCGCGGACGATTTTGCCCCGTTTTTCGCTCCTTAATTCTACGGCAGCCACCAATGGGTGGTGCGATTATGATGGTCATTATACCATGGGAAAGTGCCTGTTTATAGGCATTTTCTTGGCCGCCGGGATTTATCGAACGAAAATAGCGGGGGCCAAAGGCGGCCGCGAAATTCTTTGCCTCGCCGAAAATCGGTTTGCCCGGCAGTAGACCGGAAAACGGGCGGTAGCAGTCTCGTGCAAGTTGTGCCTTGCAGGGGCGTTTACGCCCTTTTACACCGAAGGAGGTATTAGGCCCGGCGTTTACGCCTTGCTTTTACCCACATTTACGATAGTGACATTTGCATCGGTTCAACTTGGCATGTAATGATATAAGCTCAACGGTGGACACTGGTTCCGCCAATGAGGCGACTTGTTGGCGGCAAATTCGTAGCAAAGGTAAGGGCTGAGGACGAGGCCCGTTCCACACGGGCTTGCGAGGGGGACTCGCGGCCCAAAGCCGAACTTTGCACGGAGGCATGCCGATGACGGTCACGATGGATGCCCATGTTTGGGCGGAAGAACAGTTTGGTCAATGCGATCTGAAGGACAAACGACGTACTCAACGGCTGGTCCACATGGCGGCCAACGCGCTGGCACACCCCTCGGGGAGTTTGCCGGAACAGACCACCGACGCGGCCGATTTGAAGGCGGCCTATCGTCTGTTCGGCTGCGAGGACGTGACTTTCGAGGACATCGCGGGGCCGCACTGGGCACAAACGCGTCGGCGACCGCCGGGCGTCTACTTGGTGCTCAACGACACCACCGAAGTGGACTTCGGCATTCGCCGCAAGGTTCGCGGGCATGGGGCGGACCGGCAACGGCGGAGGCTGGGGATTTCTGCTGCATTCGGCATTGTTGGTCGGCGGGGAAGGCGAAGCGATCTTCGGCCTGGCGGGCCAGAAGATTCGCTATCGCAAGCCGGCCCCGAAAAAGGAAAACTCGACGCAGCGTCTGAAACGCGACCGCGAGTCGGTGCTGTGGGGGCAGGTCATCGATCAGGTCGGTCCGCCGGCGGAAGGAGTGCAATGGGTGCATGTGATGGACCGCGGAGCCGACAACTTCGAGGTGTATTGCCATTGTCGACAACAGCGGGCGGACTGGGTGGTGCGCGTCACACAGAAGCAACGCGGCGTGATCGTGCCCGACGGACAAACCATGACTTTGAATGCGATACCTGCAGACATTGCCGCGCAGAGGGGAGTACGAGTTGCATCTGCGGGCACGGGCGGCACAACCCAAACGCGGCCATCAATCGGCACGGAAGGCGCAGCCGGCCCGCACGGCAAAAGTGGAGGTTCGTTTTGGGCCACTGTGGATGCCGTTTCCCCGGCAAAAGAGTCCCTATTTGAAGCGCTTGTCGCCCGGCGCCGATTACGATGTGGGGGTCCATGCGGTCGAAGTCGATCCGCCCAAGGACGTGGAACCCGTGGAATGGATCTTGCTGACCTCGCTGCCGGTGGACAGTTTCGACGATGCCTGGCGGATATGGGGCATTACGAGAAGAGGTGGCTCATCGAAGAATGTCACAAAGCGTTGAAGACGGGCTGCCGTGTGGAGAGGCGGCAATTGCAAAGCAAGGAGGGATTGGAAAGGATCACGGCATTGTTCAGCGTCGTTGCCGTCCGGCTTGCTGCAACTGAAGTCCGCGGCTCGCACAATCCCGCTTGCCCGGCTCGCAAGCTGGTTCCCCTGCATTGGATCAAGATGCTTCTGGCGGCACGCGAAGACGATCGAAGCTCAAGGCCGCGATGAGATCGGCGAGTTTTACCGAGAAGTGGCCAAGCTGGGCGGCTTTCCTCGGGCGGAAATCGGACGGCGAGCCGGGTTGGATCACGATCTGGCGCGGCTGGCAAAAGTTGTACATGTTCATTCATGGTGCCGAACTGGCACAAACGAACAAATAAATGTGGGTAAAAGCAAGGCGTAAACGCCGGGTTCGCGGGAATGTTCAATCCCCTCCAATCCGATGCGTTCGGGCTGTCACGCCCGTTCTACGGGCGTCCTGCTCGACGGAACAGCAGGAGGCCCGTGAACGGGCCTGACATTCGGCGATCATTCATGGCCACTGTCCAACCCGGCGTGAACGCCGGGCCTAATACCGCCTGCGGTGGCAACGCCCGTAAACGGGCGTAAGAGTATCCAATATGATCGCAAAGTGCGGAATGCACCATTTCCGGCCGAGCAAGCCGGTCTTCGGCGCTATTGACATAGCGGCGTCACTCGTCCGAGTACACCCGCGTGCTCTCTTGTTTGGTGACGGGCGTCTGCATGTCGTCGGTCTTGAGTTGGATGTTGACGCGGAGGTCGCCGGGGCGGAGGGCCTTCGCCCGCACCCGGTAGACCGTCTCGGCCTTGGGGGCCAGTTGGGCAAGCCCCTCAAAAACTACCCGGTTCCCGTCCAGTGCGTGGCGCGTGGGGCCTTCGGCCGCCGTCGGCTGAAGCTCGGGCGGCAGAAGGACCGAAAGCTGCACGTTCGTCGCCGCCTTCGAGCCCTGGTTCATCACCCGGACCTCGTAGGTCGTCTCGCCGCCGACGCCGATCGGGTCTTCACGATCGGCCACCTGGAAGAGGATCGCCGCGATGCCCTCGACCAGCACCGACTGGTCCTTCTCGGCGACCAGCCCTTTTTCGGCCGTGCCGCGGAGCCGGATGGCTTGTTGGCCGGCCTCGACCGGCAGAGTCACCAACTGGACGCTGCCGACCTCCTTGGCCGGGAGCTTTTCCAGCCGCCAATGCACGGTCCGCGTCGCTTCCTCATAGTAGCCGGCGTTGTTCGCTTTGACGAACTTCAATCCGGCCGGCAGCGACGCCACCAACTCGACGTTCTGGGCCGCCGCCGTGCCGGGATTGGCCACCGACAACTGATACGTGGCCTGACGCTCCAGGTATCGGCGTTTGGGGCCTTCCAGGGCGACGTCCAATTGCGGGGCGACCACCTCCAATTGACGCTTGTTCTCCACGCGAAGGCTGCCGTCGCCGCGGGCGGTCAACATGTTGACCACCGGTCCGGCTTTGTCGGCCACCAGGGGCAGATCCAGCTTGCGGCTCTCGCCCGGCTTCAGATCGCCCACCGTATATTCCAGTTCGCTGCCGGCGGGATGCCGCAGACCGGGCGGAATCCGCTCCTCGAGCACCACGCCCGTCGCCACGCCCGTCCCCGGATTGGACACCACGATCGACAGCATGACCTGTTCGCCGATCATCACCTTCGAGGGAACTGTGGTCTCGACGGCCAGTTGTGGCCGGGTGGCGACGCATCGAGCGGCCGCGTCCGCCGCGAAGTGGACCGTGGCCACGCTGCCGATCTCGCCCTCGGCCGTGGGCATCAGACTCATCTCGACGACCGACTCCTCGCCGGGCCGAATGGTCCCCAGGCTCCACACCAGTTCGCCCCGCGTGCCGCGCTTCGCCTGCGGCCGGGTTTCCAACAGCCGCGTGCCGCGCGGAACTTGATCGCTAATCTCGACGTCGCAGGCGGGGACCTGGCCGACGTTGCGGACCAGCACGCTGAACGTGGCCGGCTTGCCGACCTGAATCTCTTTCGGCGCCTTTTTCTGAATCGTCAACTGCGGGCTTTGCGGCCCTTCCAGCCGCGGGTCGCCCGGCTGACCGGCCCCCTCGGCGCTCATCGCCGGTTGATCGGAAAAGCCGCGCTGCGGCGACATGAGCAGCGGGGATGGATCGCGCTGGGCGAGCGGCGCCGGATTGGCCGGCTCGGCCGATGGATCGGCGCGAAACAGCGGCGGCTCACGACCGTCCGCCGCGGCGTTCATGGGGGGTATATTCGCCGGCGGGGCCGCCGAATAACGATCGCCGCCGCGCTCGTCCGATCGAGGCTGCGCCGGCGGAGCGGCGTAGCGGTCATCCGCCGGACGAACCGTATTCACCGGCACGAGCGCCGGTCCGCCCGAGGCAGGCTCCTCGGCCGATGCCGGCTTCGCCGGATAGCGGTTGCCCAGCCCGAAAGGATCGGCCGTCGGTCGGCTCAAACCCGGATCGGCGTCGGGGATGTCCGACGCGGCGGGCGGGGCCGCAGTCGGTTGCACCGAAGCCGGCCGCAACGGATTCGCATTCCGCTCCGCCGGGGCCGCCTCCGGCCGCGAATAGTCCGGCGCCACCGGTCTCGAATAATCTTGAGCTAAAGGCACAAGTGCGGGATGGCTCGACGGCGGAGTCGCCGGGTCTGAAGCGACCGGCATGGCATGATCCGAGGCGCCCGGCGGCGAATAATCCGCGGCCGGCGACGTCACGCGATCGACAGCGAGCGGCGTTGCATCGGCGCGGGCCGGTTCCTTAGCTAATCCGGCTTCATCGCCGCGTTGGGCCTGCGCGATGGCGATCCAACCCAGCAAAAACAATCCGCCCAACACGCCCACGCGAACCAGCAGTGATTTCATTGCATTTCCCCTTGCGGAGGGGTGTAATTCTTGGAAAAGAGTCCCCGTGCCCATAGAATCGGGCGGGTTAGTACCAAATTCCACCGAATCGGAAAAGGGCAGTTTTCCAGAAGGAATTAAACATTCCGAAAGATGGGGCAAATGCGGATACTAGAAAGCTTTGCCTGCCCACTTGCAGTTTCCCTATCGGAGATTTTTATTCACAAAGCAAAGCAGACTTCGGAGATCATCTCCTCCTCTATTCCAACCGATCGAGAAACGACCCCAGCGCATCGTAGTATTCCGCGCTCTGGGGATCGTTGTGGTCGCCGCCGGGAATGGGAACGAATTGCTTCGGTTGATTGGCCGCGTCGTACAATCGACAGCCGATCTTATAGGAAATCAGCCGGTCGGCCGTGCCGTGACTTTGCAAGAGCGGACCATTATAGAAGGCTATCTTGTCTATGGAATCGAGTTTCGTTTGCATCAGCAAATCGACCGGCAGCAACGGGAACATCGTTTTCGCCACGTCGGTCATTGAGGTGAAGGTGCTTTCGAGCACCAGGGCGCGGGCCCCGTCGCGGGCGGCCAGATCGACGGCCACGGCGCCGCCCAATGAGCGTCCCATCAGGACGATCTGGTTTTCGGCGATCCCCGCTCTTTTGGCCAGCCAAGTGCGGGCGGCCCGGGCGTCGGCCAACACGCCCGGCTCGCTCGGTTTGCCCGCGCTACGTCCGAACCCGCGATAATCGAAGATCATCGCCGCCGCGCCGATGCGGTCGTGGAGGATTTGCATTAAGCCGGCTCGGTCGGACAGGTTGCCCGCGTTGCCGTGGCAAAACAGAATCACGGCCCGGGGGTTTTCGTGAGGCACATACCAGCCGTGCAATCGCGTGCCGTCGGCCGACTTGAACCAAGCGTCCTCGAAGTTCAGACCGACTGGATGCCAATTTCCTTCGGGATAGCTCGACGGGTGGAAGATCATGGACCGCTCCACTCCGGCCAGCGGGCTGAAACTTGACTCGCGCGGCGGCGGGAATTTGCTCGTCATGGGATAATAGCTTGGCGCGAGATTGTGGCATCCCATCACCGAAAATACGCACACAATTGTCAACACAAGCCAACTGCGGTGTTTCATGGCGAACCCTCCATCAGCGGTCGTCGAAAAACAACTTGTGGTGCAGGCGTCCCGCCTGCTCCGTGCAGCCGAGACGGCCGCACCACAAACCACCAAGTTGTTTTTGGCCGACGACTCAGGATGAACTCTTATCCTCCGGCCCGTAGCGGCCGCGGTATTCGGCGGCGGGATATTTTTGCTCGTTCTTCGCCATCTTCCCGCGGATCGCCGTCGAAAGGTCGAGCCGCAACTCGTTGGCCATCGCCAGGGCGTAGCAGAGCACGTCGGCCAACTCGTCGGCGACGTCGCCCAGCCGCGCGGGATCGTCGCCGATTCGACGCGACTCCTCGGCCGAAATCCACTGGAAGTGCTCCATCAGCTCGGCCGACTCGATGGCCATCGACATCGCCAGATTCTTCGGTGCGTGGAACTGCCGCCAATCGCGCTGCTCGACGAAATCGGCCATCAGACGCTTCAGGTCGGCAAGGGTGGTGGTGGTGTCGGGCATGAGGGATGAAGGATGAAGTGAAAAAGACTTATGGCAACATGTTTGAGAAAAAACGCCCTAAGTAAACCGGCCTGCCCCATTCATCCTTCATCCCTCATCCCTCATCCTTCTTCCTAAATCCCCGGCAGCCGTTGTTGCACCGGCGGGTGAATGCGTTCGCAGTAGCGGTGGCGGTAGCCTTCGGCCACGTCGAGCAGCAGCTTCCAGCACGAGCAGGTCGGCCCGATTCATCACGTGCCGCGTGCTCCGCGTGCCCAGTCCGTGAATCAACTCCTCAAGGACTTGCAGGTGGATTTGCATGGTTTGCCGGGCGGAGAGCCCCGCGACGACGAACATCGACGAAAGCCGCCGCAACTCGTCGGCCAGATTGCCCGACCCCATGATGACGTAAGTCCGCAGCAATTCGCGGTAATGATCGATCAACTCGACGGGCAGAAACCGGCCGACCGGCACTTCGTCCGACTCGCCGTCATCGGGCTCCAATTCATCGAGCAGCGCCCGCTGCTGCCGCAGCAAGTCGGCGGCCTCGTCGTGCTCGCGCTGCAACCGGGTCTGCTCGGCCAGGCCCAGCCGTTGGTTTTCGCGGACCAGCCGGTGCCGCTCGACGGCCCGGGCGATGACCCAAATCAGGTTCCGCGTGGTGGCGGTGTGGACGCAGATGTAGCCGTCGGCGCCGACTTCGTAGCACAGGGCGGCCATCTCCTGCTCGCTCTGGGTCCCCAGCACGACGATCGGCTCGTCGGCCCCGCCGGCGCGATAGCCCTCGACCAGGTCCAAGGCGTTCAGCGCGTCGGGCTGATGTGAGACCAGCACGGCGTCGAAGTTCTCGTCGCGGAGCCGGGCCAGTCCGGCGGCCGTGCCCACGACCTCCTCCAACTCGACCTGTGCCGCGCTGTCGCCAGCGAAGGCCTCGGCCAGCCAGCCGCCGGTCCGTTGCCGGGTGGCGATGTACAAGACCTTCATCCGGCACGGCATTCGCCGCCAAGCCGACGCGCCGACGTCGGCAGTCGGAATCATTTCTGAAAGCAGTGCAACCATAACTCACCTGCCCGCCTGTTGCAGGAGTAAAACCGTTTAGCCCCGGCGTCCACGCCGGGAAGAAAAGGCTGCGTTTCCGTCCGGTTACGCACCCGGCGTGGACGCCGGGGCTAAACGGTTTTTCCTCCCAAGATCGTGCAAGTCTTTCTAGTATCCGCGGGGGCGGTACTCTAGCGAAGCAGGCTCGACAGGTCAAGCTCGGGTATTGCCACCTCGGAAAAACCTGCCACAATGCTCTTTGGGCCGCCCGGGCATTTCGCGGTTCGTTTAACCCCAATTCCGTTCAATTGGTCGTAACCGACTAACCAGCAATGAGTTGCAGAATGCTGATTTGCCGGTCTTGGGATTTGGGTCTTGGGTCTTAGGTCTTGGGGCTTGGGGCTTGGGCGTTAAACACAAATATCGCTGCTGAGACCAACATCCAATACCCAAGACCCAAGACCTAAGTCCCAAGACCTAAGACCCCAGCCCCCCCATCCATAGCAGCATGACCAAAATCGCTTACCTCGACTGCGGCAGCGGAATCAGCGGCGACATGACCCTTGCCGCCCTGATCGACATCGGCGTCGGACTGGACAAACTGAACGCCGCCCTCGATTCGCTGAACATACCCGGCATGGGCCTGCGGGCGGTCGAAGTCAAACGACACGGCTTTCGCGCCATCCGCGTCACCGTCGATGCCCAGCCGGAGCACGAACACCGCGACTTGCGGCAGATCACCGCCCTGATCGAAGCCGCCAACATTACCGCCCGGCAACGAGACCTCGCCCTGCGGATCTTCAACCTGCTGGGCAAGGCCGAGTCGCGGGTCCACGGCATCCCCATCGACAAGGTCCGCTTCCACGAGGTCGGGGCCATCGACTCGATCGCCGACGTCGTCGGCTCGGCCGTCGGCTGGGACCTGCTGGGCGTGGACCGCGTGGTGGCCTCGCCGGTGCCGACCGGGACGGGCCGGATCCGCATCGCCCACGGCGAGTGCAGCATACCCGCCCCCGCCACGGCCGAACTGCTGCACGGCGTCCCCCTGGCCGAATCGTCGATCGAGCACGAACTGACCACGCCGACCGGCGCCGCCATCCTGGTCGCGATGGCCGACTCGTTCGGACCCATGCCGGCGATGAAGATCAAGCGGATCGGCTACGGGGCCGGCGGACGCGACCTCCCGCAGCGGCCAAACATCCTCCGGCTGCTGGTCGGCGAAGCGGTCGAGGAGGCCGAGCCGGCCGTCGAACACGTCTGCCTGCTGGAGACGAACCTCGACGACGAGCGGGGCGAGATCGTCGCCCATTGCATCGGGCGGCTCTGGGAGGCGGGCGCGTTGGACGTGTACACCACGGCCATCGGCATGAAGAAGGACCGCCCGGCCGTCAAATTGACGATCATCTGCCGGCCCGGCGACGCGGCCTTGCTCGAAGACGTGCTGTTCGACGAGACGAGCACGCTGGGCGTGCGCCGCTGGTCGGCCGCGCGGAGCATCCTCCGCCGCGAGCCGCACACGGTCGTTACTGCCTGGGGTCCGATCGCGGGCAAGATCGGCTGGCGGCGCAACGGCGTCCCGCGTTTCGCCCCCGAGTTCGAGTCCTGCCGTCAGGTGGCCGCCGAGCACGGCGTGCCGCTCCGCGACGTGTACGAAGCGGCCGGGAAGGCGTTCGAGGAGGGAGGAGGGAGGAGAGAAGAGAGATGATTTGCCGCTTGCGGCTTCGTACTTACCACTAGCCACTCCCCACTAAAATGTCCCACATCGTCCGATTTTCCGTCTCCCTCGAAGACGATCTGCTCGCCGAGTTCGACCGCTACTGCACGGAGGAAAAGTTCGCCACCCGCAGCGAGGCCATTCGGCAACTGCTGCGGGATACGTTGACCAAGCGGGCGTGGGCCGAGGAGTCGCACGACGCCGCCGGCACGCTGACCCTGGTCTACGACCACCACCGCCCCCAGTTGCGCGAACAACTCATCGACCTGCAGCACGACAACACCGACCTGATCGTCTCCGCGCTGCACGCCCATCTGACGCACGCACTGTGTCTGGAGGTGATCGTGTTGCGCGGCCCTTCTTCGCGGTTGCAGGGGATCGCCTCGCAATTGCGCGGACTGAAGGGCATCTTCAAGGGCGAGCTGGTCATGGCCAGTGCGGAGGGGTAGTCGGGACAGATCGACCGTTTAGATGTCCGCAAGGGTCTCCAAGTCGTCGTCTTTTGGTTGCTCGATGCCCTCGACCTCCAAGGCGATTTGTTTGGCTCGATTGCGAAGCGCAACCCTGGTTTCGATTACGCGCCGCGTTTCCTCGGCAATTGCCCGACGTTTTTTCGCGTCTTTGGGGACGGGTAAGACGATCTCGAATAGGCGTTTGCCCAAGGTGTCGATGATGTCGCGGGTAAATTGCTTGGCTCGCATCTGACGCCGAACGGTGGGGGCGTTCAGCAGGGCCAGCAGCAGATATGGGTCTAGTTTCTTTTTGTCGTGAACTCTAAGTTTGTAAATACCGCCACAGTAGAGGATTTGGGTATCGTGTTCGGTGAGGATGCAGGACGTTCCGACCAGGTAGGTGCCGTCCCGAACCACGAAGATGTCTTCTGCTTGAACGTCCTGCCTGTTTTCCTTGTAAATATCCACGCTGACGTTTTGCTTTGGGTCGCCCTTCAATTCCCAGTTGGAAATGTCGGATGTGCGCACAAACGGAATCGGGCCGGTGCCGTAAGCCATTTTCCCGATTTCAACGCCGGTGTCCCAGGCAATCGTTTTGGATTGCACCCATTCCGCCAGAGTTGTCAGGTCATGGGTGGAAGCCAAGGCCCGCAAGTCGTTCTCTATTTGAGGATCATAGTATTTTGGAACAAAGATGCCGTTCCGCATCTGCGACATGTTGCAGGCAAAGCCGGTATGACCTGTTTGTTCAAATCGCCATTCCCAATCCACCGGAACAGATTCTTCAAGAGAATCAATATGCCCTTCCAACCACAACGGAATGCGACGTATCCTCCCTCGCAATTCGACACGGCTAGCGATGTTGGCGTCAACTTCCTTGATTATGGCTTCTCGTCGATCGGCGTCTTTCGGAACGGGAAGCACTAATTCAAGATACCTATTTCCGATAGTGTCAATGATGTCGGCCGTAAATTGTTTTGCTCGAATTTGGCGTTTGACAATAGGCGCGTTGAGGCAAGCCAGTAGAAGAGCCGGGGGGATTGGCCCTTCATTCTTTACCCGGAATTTTAGGATGTGTGACTGATACAGGCAGGGCATATCCTGCGGGGTCAATAAACACGTTTGTCCGATGAGGTACGTGCCGTCTCGCACAAAAAAAATGTCCCCCGCTTGCACGTCCTGACGAACTGAATACTCAGCATATATACCTTCTCCCACGCCCTGTTTGGGATCCGCCTTCAATTCCCAGTTTGCCATATCCGAAGTCCGGATAAACGGAATTTCTCCGGTTCCATACGCCATTTTGCCGATTTCATGCCCGGTGTCCACAAAAAGACTACCGTCGCGTTTCAAGTCCCCGAGGACAATGAGATTATGAGTGGTCTCAAGCGACATTAGCCTGTCGGCAATTTCCGGATCGTAATATCGCGGAACAAAAACGGCGTTGTTGACTTGCGACATTCGCAATACAAAGCCGAGATGGTCTTGAAGAGCGCCTACCATGCTCCAATGACCTCCTTGAATCTTTCGGCGATGAGCGGAATGTCGTCGAGCAGGACTTCTTTTCCATTCGTGTCTTTTCTAATTGTCGGATTGCCGCGGGAATCGTGGCCGCACCATTTGGCATCGGCCATGAAAATGGGCCAGTCCTCGTTTTTCTTTGGTCGCGTGTTTTCGAGGAAAAGAACGCAAGTCTTTGCATGCGTGCCGCCTTTCCCGCTCGTTTTGAAAAGCCTCCGGCATGGAAATGACACCGCGTATCTTTACCCGCTGGCGCAAATAAGCTACGACATATTCATAGGTTGGCATACCAAAGACGGCTTCTGGAAGGACGATCCCCATCCGCCCGCCGGGCTTCAAGAGTTGTATGCAACGTTCCAGAAAAAGGATTTGCGGCGGCTGGTCCTCGTGAAGGGTTCCAGTTTTTTCCAGTTGTTTGGTCTCTTTATTCTGCGCCCATTTATATCCCAAATCATATTGCGACAGGATCGGAGCGCCTTTGACCACGATTTTTTTGCCAAAAGGCGGATTGGTCAAAATGACGTTGGTGTTACCGAATCCGATTTTCTCGCCCATGTCGGATGGCCACTCCTCTGGCGGCGTGAGGGAGTTGCGCAGAACACTCCGCCTCGTCCATCGCCGATCAATGCCATGTATGCCTTACATACCTTAGACAAGAAATCATCTTTATCTATGCCGCGGAAGCAATCCATAGCCACGCGGACTTTTTCCTGAAATCGTTTTTCCGCTTTCCATTCGTTATTGTCTGCCTTGGTATCCACTTGCCGCCAAACGTGCGCTAACGCGGTGATGAGGAAACCTCCTGATCCGCAGGCAGGGTCCATAATCCTTTCGCCGGGCTTGGGGTCAAGTATTTCTACCATCATCTTGACGACGTTACGAGGAGTAAAGAACTGTCCCTCCGCGCTGCGCAAGGCCGGACCAATAAAAACCTCGAACGCTTCACCGATTGCGTCCCGATCCGCTTCCGTCACGCAATAATTCTGAAGCTCCCCAACGACATAGTACAGACTCGCGGCGTCGAGTTTTAGAACAGCTTCCGCCTTGAACACGTCCTCGAAATACTCGTTCTTAACGCGGATGAACAACTTTGAAATTCGCTCCAGAACCACATCCATCTCTTCGCCTACACCGGCACGGAAAGACACCGTGCCATTGGGAGGTGTTTCTTGTTCATCCAATATCTTACAGAACAAGACATTAATAATTTCTTGTGCCAGCGCCTCGTCGCGCGTGATGCCGGTGGTCATGCCCGCCAGGTGGTTTCGCAAATCGCGGAAAACGGCCTTGAGATTCGACGGTTTTTTCAAGTCCTTCCGCTTGAAAAGGCCGATATCCTCGATCCGCTGGCCGAACCTGGGGATATTAGGCAAAGAATCATACGTCCGCGACCCATCCTTGTGGTGGACCTTGCGAAGATATTCGTGTTCGTCCCCGTTGAACCAGACTCCAACCTCGGCGGCGCTCATGTCCAGATAGAGCTTGAGTTGTTCAACTCCATCCTTACGGGTCTTTTTTTTGCACTCCACGACCATGAACACGTCGTCCTCGGTTCGCTTTTTCGACCGAAACACGGCAATGTCCACCGGGTAGCTCTTCTCTTCGTCCGATGGCCGTTTTCGCACCCGCCATTGCGGGCGGGTTTGGATGTGCAATGCGGGATATTCATAGTCTTCCACCAACCGTCGCGCGAAAACCTGAACTGCTTCGACCTCTTCCGGCGTGGCCTTTACCGGCTGGTCGGAGATGAAGTCCCTGATGTATCCCGACCGCAACTCGTCGGCCGGAGATGGATTTTGCTCGGGCGAAGCGGTTTTCTTCTTCATCGGAACTCCCTTTCGCGGCGAATGATCCGCTCGGACACAATCATTTACATGGACAAAGTATCACATATTGGACGCACCGCGCCAAGCCCACGGTATCGAGTCTCTTGTTGGTCGGCTGGATGTTCATTACAATAAACCCCACTGTTTTTGTCCATTGCCCCCCAAATAGAATGTCCGACCGACCAATCAACGTCGCCGTGCTGGGATCGACCGGGAGCATCGGCCGGAACACGCTGGAGGTGATCGCCGCGTCGAACGGGTCGCTGCGGGCGGTCGCGCTGGCGGCACATAAAAACACGGCGTCGTTGCTCGACCAGGCCCGTTCGTCGGGCGCGAAAGCCGTCGCCGTGACCGACCCGGCGGCCGCCGAGCGGCAGGATTGGTCCGCGCTGCCGAAAGACTGCGAACTGCTCGTCGGCGACGAGGGCGTTCTGCGGCTGGTGAAGGACGACGGCGTGGACATCGTCCTCTCGGCGATCGTCGGCAGCGCCGGGCTGCGGGGCACCTGGGCGGCGCTGGAGGCGGGCAAGACCGTCGCCCTGGCCAACAAGGAGAGTCTCGTCGTGGGCGGGCCGCTGATTATCGAGCTTGCCCGGCAAAATAACGCCGCCATCCTACCGGTCGACAGCGAGCACAGCGCCGTCTTTCAGGCCCTGCAGGCGGGCCGGCGGGAAGAGGTCCGCCGGGTGGTGCTGACGGCCAGCGGGGGGCCGTTCCGCGCCCTTTCATCGGCACAATTGGCACAAGTCACCGTGGCCGACGCCCTGGCCCATCCGACTTGGGCGATGGGGCCGAAAATAACGGTCGATTCGGCCACGCTGATGAACAAGGCCCTGGAGATCATCGAGGCCCGCTGGCTGTTCGATCTGCGTGCGGATCAGATTTCCGTGATGATTCACCCGCAGTCGGTCGTGCATTCAATGGTAGAATATATGGACGGATCGGTGCTGGCCCAGCTTAGCCCGCCGGACATGAAGCTGCCGATCCAGTACGCTTTGACCTGGCCGCATCGCCGGGAGGGCGTGGCGGAGAAGTTGGATTGGTCGAGGCCGATGGAGTTGCGGTTCGAACCGCCCGACTTCGAGCGGTTCGACGCCTTGCGGCTGGGGCTCGAGGCGGCCGCGGCCGGCGGCACGGCCGGAGCGGCGCTGAACGGGGCCAACGAGGCCGCCGTGGCCGAGTTCCTCGCCGGACGGTTGCGCTTCCAGCAGATCGTGCCCGCCTGTCGAAGCGTTTTGGAAAATCATAATTTTATCCCCCGTCCCAGTCTGGAGCAGGTGCTCGCGACCGACGGTTGGGCACGCCAGGAGGTGTTGCGTTGGAGCTATGCAATCGGTTTGACCGTCGTGATTCTGCTGAGCGCCTTCGGGCTGGGCTTCGTGATCTTCGTCCACGAACTGGGCCATTTCATCGTCGCCAAGCTGTGCGGCGTGAAGTGCGAGAAGTTCTATCTCGGCTTCGACATCGCCGGCTATAAAATCTGCCATTTCCGCTGGGGCGAGACCGAGTACGGCATCGGAATCCTCCCCCTGGGCGGATACGTCAAAATGCTCGGCCAGGAAGACAATCCCTCCCGCATGCGCGAAGAGATGGAGCGGGCGAAGCAGGCGCAGAAGACAAGAATCACGGTCAAGGGCCGGCCGCTTCAGCGGCCGGTGGAGCGCAGGACGGGCCGGATGCGAAACCGCAAGCGGCCAATCCCGAACCCCGAACCCCGAGCCCCGAATCCCGAGCCCCGCTCTCCCCCCGGCTACGATCCCCGCAGCTACCTGGCCCAGAGCGTGCCGAAGCGGATGGCCATCATTTCGGCCGGCGTGATTATGAACATGATCTTCGCCTTTTTCATGGCCGTGGTCGCCTTCGGGATCGGCGTGGAACAGACGCCCTGCGTGGTCGGCTCGGTGATTTCCGGCGAAGCCGGCTGGAAGTCCGATCTGCGGCCGGGCGACGAAATCCTGAAGATCGCCGGCAAGAAGATGTATCAGTTCCGCGATCTGAACACCGCCATTCAGCTTGGCGACCTGAACGTCGGCGAGACGCGTGCCGTTGCTGATTCGCCGGCCGGGCGTCGCCAAGCCGTTCACGGTGAAGGTGATGCCCGACCGCACGCGGGGGGCGTTCTTCATCGGCGTCACCGGCGGTTACACCACCCGGCTGATGGAAAATCGCAAGACGTGGCTCGTGCAGAAGGTATATCCCGTGCTGCCCGGCTCGGCGGCCGCGCTGGCGAAACCGCCGCTGCAAAACGGCGATAAAATCGTGCGGATCGACGATGCGCCGATCGACAACTATTCTCAGATCGCGGCCGAATTGGCGCGAAAGGTCGCCGTGCCGATCAATCTCACCGTCGAGCGCGACGTGTTCGACGCCGCGGGCAAGGCGAGCGGCAAGACGGAGCGCGTAACCACGGTCGTGGCGCCCAACCCGGTGCGGATAACGGGATTGGTGATGAAGATGGGTCCCGTCACGGCGGTGCAGGCCGATTCGCCCGCCGAGGGAGCGGGAATCAAAGCCGGCGATACGATCCGCGATCCGGCCGGCGATCCGATGTTCCTGCCCGAATGGCTGCGGCGCAAGGCCGGCCAGACGGTCGAGTTGACGATCCAACACAAAGGGGCCACGGAGCCGAGCCCCACTCCGGTGCGGCTGCGGCAGCCTTTGTACTATGCCCCGCCCGTGCCCAACAGTCCGGTCTCGTCCTCGGCGCTGGGGGTCGCCTATCAGGTGCTCAACCGGGTCGATCGAGTCATCGAGGGCAGCCCCGCCGCCCAGGCCGGTCTGCGGCCGGGAGACCTGATTACCTATGCCGAATTGCTCCCCCCGGACAAGGAGACGCTGGAAAAGTTGGGCGTCGAGGGTCAAGCCAAGGAAGAGGTGGAGTTCGACGAGAAGAACCGCAACTGGCCCTTGTTGATGAGCCTCCTGCAACAGACGGCGCCCGGCACGAAAGTCAAGTTGACGGTCCTGCGGCAGGACAAGGAGGAAATCACCGTCGAACTGACGCCGGTCGAAGCCGGCAAATGGTTCAGCCCGACGCGCGGATTCCTCTTTGAAACGATGTCCTTCGAGCGTCAGGCGGACTCCATCGGCGACGCCTTCGCCCTGGGCGGTGAAGAGACCGCCGCCGACCTGACAATCGTCTTTCACAGCGTCAAGGCGCTCGGCACCGCTCGCGTCTCGCCGCGCGAAATGGCCGGTCCGATTACGATCTTCGAGATGATCTTGAGAAAGGCGGACGAGGGGACGGCCAAGCTGCTGCTGTTCCTCACCTTGCTCAGCGCCAATCTGGCGGTGCTCAATTTTCTGCCCATCCCCGTGCTCGACGGCGGGCATTTCGTCCTCCTCTGCTACGAGGGCATCCGCGGCAAACCCGCCAGCGAGCGGGTGCAAACCATGCTGGCTTACATCGGACTGGCCCTGATCCTGGCCCTGATGGTGTGGGTCCTGGGCCTCGACTTCGGCCTGATCTCGCGGCAGGGATGAGTGTCGCCATTTAGCCCCGGTATTTAGCCCCCGGTGAATACACCGGGGGCACGGCTGGACTTTCCCCCACCGCTGCCCGCCGTGTATTCACGGCGGGCTAAATGGATCACTTCCCGGACACGCTCTCGCTCCGCGGCGGACGTTCGTCAAGCCAACCGCTCTTGCCAATTTTACCCAGCCGGGGTATGGTTACTATCGTAAAATCACCGGCGGAACCAACCAGGAGCGATCATGTCGGTTCACTTGCAGCGGGAAATCGAGCGGGTCAAAAAAAATATCCTCTCCCTCTCCGCGATCGTCGAGGAACAGGTGCAGGACGCGGTCCGGGCGCTGTTGGAGCGGGACGCCGATCTGGCCCAAAAAGTCGAGGCCCGCGACGAGGAAATCGACCGCCGCGAGGTCGACGTCGAGGAGGAATGTCTGAAAATCCTCGCCCTCCACCAGCCCGTGGCCATCGACCTGCGGTTCATCGTCTCGGCGATGAAGATCAACAACGACCTGGAGCGGATCGGCGACCTGGCGGTGAACATGGCGCGGAAGGCCGTCTCCTTCGCCGCCGAATCGTCGATGGACATCGCCTTCGACATTGCCGGCATGTGGCAAAAGACCCAGTCGATGCTCCGCGACAGCATCGACGCCCTGGTGAACATGAACGGCCCCTTGGCGGCCGAGGTCTGCGCCCGCGACGACGAAGTGGACCGGATCAAGCACGACATCCGCGTGGGCGTGGAGGAGCAAATCCGCCGCGAGCCGGAGCGGGTCCGCCCCTTGATGCGGCTGCTGGCCGTCTCGCGGAACCTGGAACGCATCGCCGACTGCGCCACCAACATCGCCGAGGACGTGATCTACATGGCCGAGGGCCGCATCATCCGGCACAACAAAACGGAATTTTAGCGGCCGTAATCGGTTGATTGTGGTGCAGGCGTCTCGCCTGCCCAAACAATGCAGGCGAGACGCCTGCACCACAAACGAAAATAGCACAGGTTTTTCCACAGGTGCGAATCATGCCCGACAAAAACATCGAACAACTGGCGATCAACACCATTCGGACCCTCTCGATGGACGCCGTGCAGGCGGCCAACAGCGGGCATCCCGGCACGCCCATGGCGCTGGCCCCGGTGGCCTACGTGCTCTGGAACGAAGTGCTGCGGTACGATCCGGCTCGGCCCGACTGGCCCAACCGCGACCGCTTCGTCCTCTCCTGCGGGCACGCCTCGGCGCTGCTCTATTCGGTGCTGCATCTGTCGGGCGTGAAGCAACTGGACGCCGCCGGCCGGCCCACCGCCGAGCCGGCCGTCTCGCTCGACGACCTGCGGCAGTTCCGCCAACTCCACAGCCGCTGCCCCGGCCATCCCGAGCACGGCCAGACCAGCGGCGTGGAGACCACCACCGGCCCGCTGGGCCAAGGGATCGGCAACAGCGTGGGCATGGCCATCGCCTCCCGCTGGCTGGCCGCGCGTTACAATCGGCCCGGCTTCGAGCTGTTCGATTTCAACGTCTACGCCCTGTGCAGCGACGGCGATCTGATGGAGGGGCTCGGCGGCGAGGCCGCTTCGCTGGCCGGGCACCTCAAGCTCTCGAACCTCTGCTGGATTTACGACGACAACCACATCACCATCGAGGGGAACACCCGGCTCAGCTTCAGCGAGCAGGTGGCCGCCCGCTTCACCGGCTACGGCTGGAACGTGATCCGCGTGTCGGACGTGAACGCGCTCGACTCGCTGCGGCACGCCATCCGCACGTTCCGCGAAGCGCGGCCGGAGAGCGGAGGCGCGGTGCCCACGGCCCGGCCGCACTCGATCCAACGGGTCACGCTGGAGGACCTCTGCGAGCAGTTCGAGCCCGGCCGGCCCACGCTGATTATCGCCCGCAGCGTCATCGGTTTCGGCTCGCCGCACAAGGCGGGGAGCCACGACGCCCACGGCGCCCCGCTGGGCGAAGAGGAAGTCCGGCTGACGAAAGAGGTCTACGGCTGGCCGCCCGACGCCAAGTTTCTCGTCCCCGACGAGGTGCGAAAGCTCTTCGCCGCGGGCATCGGCGCGCGGGGTGAAACACTCTTCGCCGAGTGGACCGCACTGTTCGACCGCTACAAGGCCGAGCATCCCCAGCAGGCGGCCGAGTTGGAGATGATCGCCCGCCGCGAGTTGCCCGACGGCTGGGACGCCGACGTTGCTCCCTTCCCCGCCGACGCCAAGGGGATGGCCAGCCGGGCCTCGTCCGGCAAGGTGCTCAACCAGATTGCGCCGCACGTGCCCTGGCTGATGGGCGGCTCGGCCGACCTGGCCCCCTCGAACAACTCGCTGCTGAAGTTCGACGGCGCCGGCGACTTCGAGGCCGGCAGCTACGCCGGGCGAAACCTCCACTTCGGCATCCGCGAGCACGCCATGGGCGCCGCTTGCAACGGCATGGCCCTCTGCGGTCTACGGGCCTACGGAGCCACCTTCCTCATCTTCTCCGACTACATGCGCCCCTCGATCCGGCTGGCGGCGATCATGGGATTGCCGGTCTTCTATATCTTCACCCACGACTCGATCGGCCTGGGCGAGGACGGGCCGACGCATCAGCCGGTCGAGCACCTGGCGGCCCTCCGCGCGATTCCCAATCTGCTGGTGATTCGCCCGGCCGACGCCAACGAAGTCGCCGCGGCCTACAAGGTCCTCCTGCCGCTGGCGGATCGGCCGGCCGCGCTGGTCTTGAGCCGCCAGAACCTGCCCACGCTCGACCGCACGAAATACGCCCCGGCCGACGGTCTGCTTCGCGGGGGCTACGTGCTGGCCGACGCCCCGGACGGCCGGCCCGACGTGATTCTGATCGGCACCGGCAGCGAGGTCTCGCTCTGCCTCGCCGCCCGGGAAAAGCTGGCGGCCGAGGGGATCAAGGCCCGCGTGGTGAGCATGCCCTGCTGGGAACTGTTCGACGCGCAGCCGGCCGAGTATCGCGCGTCGGTCCTGCCGCCGGAGGTGACCCGCCGGGTGGCGGTCGAGCTGGGCGTCCGCCAGGGCTGGGAGAAGTACATCGGACAGGACGGAAAGTTCGTCGGCATGTCCACCTTCGGCGCATCGGCCCCGGCGGGCGTGCTGATGAAGCACTTCGGCATGACGGTCGAGAACGTCGTCGCCGCCGCCGCAAAGTAAACATCCACCTGGTTCCCATGCTCCGCATGGGAACCCACTGCCCCGACGCTCCGCGTCGGCGAGGTGGCGGGAAATGCTGCTCCCTCGCATTTGTCCACGAGCATCGGTGCCGATATGACTCCAGCATCCACTACAAGGCGATTGCCCTTGCTCGGGGAACGGACGCGGAGCGTCCGGGCACTGCGTTCCCATGCGGAGCATGGGAACGAGGAGATAATCTGGTTCCCATGCTCCGCATGGGAACGAGGTCGTTATCCGCCCGCCAACTTCCGGCCCAGCCGCCGGGCCTGGCGGATCGTCCGTTCGGTCAGCGGCTGCTTCCGCTGCTCGGCCGCGGAGCCGATCATCAGCACCCCGACGGTCCGCGCCCCGAGCAGGCCGGCGACGCTTTTCATCAGACCCAGCATCCGCGTGAACAGCCGCGCGATCGGGGCGGGGGCGGCCGACGACGCGACCAGCACCGCCCGCTTCAGCTTCGCCTTGTTGCGGATGCGCGGCGTGCGGGCGCCCCACGGCCAATAGGCGAAACAGACCAGCCGCTCGATGAACCGCTTCATCACGGCCGTGACCGTCCAGAAGTTCATCGGCGAGGCGAGCACGATGGCGTCCGAGCGCTCGATCTCGTCGAGGATCGCCCGCATGTCGTCCAACAACAGGCATTCGCCCCGTGCGGGCCCCGGCTGTTGGGTGCAGGCGCGGCAGTTGGTGCAGAACTCGATGTGCTTTTCGATAAGGCTGATCTTTTTCGTTTCCGCGCCGGCCTCGCGGGCCGCGGCCAGAATCTCGTCGACCGCCGTGTCGATCACGCCGCCCCTGCGATAGGTGCCGACGATCGCCGTGACTTTAACGCGATCATCCATAGAACGACTCCACATCGACATGGGTCTAATTCTCATCGAGAGAATCATACCCGACCGGCAATTCGTCGTGAAAGCATTTTTCCCAGCAACGCCTTCTCAATGATCCTTGATGATTTTGTCGTACTCGCCGTGGCTGCCGATCCAGAACCCAAACGCGGTCGTCGCCATCCTCGACGGCCAAGGCGCGATAAGACAAACCCACTCTTGCCGACCAATATCGGCCGATTTTCTTCAGTTGCAGCGAAGGATGTCTCGGATTGTCCCTCAAAATCCGAAAGCTCTTGTCCGCCAGAGATTGAACCTCTTTGGGCAGGCGCCAATACCTCTGCCAAAACCGATCGGTTGTCCGATCCATTAGAGGTCCCTTAAATGATTGTGTTTCTTGGCGTCTTCTACCTCTTGCAGGAGGAAATCCAGTTTGCCGCTTGCGGCATCGGCTTCGATTTGCTGGTCCCATTTCTGCCAATCGCTTTCAATGAACCATTGTCTCAACTGGGCATACTCATCCTTTGGCAGCGAAGAGATGGCGCTTTCGATTTCTTCAACTTTGGTCATCTTCTTGACTCCGTTAATTGTCATTGCGTTATGAGTCGAACTCCAACGCTTCTCGCAATGTGATCCGAAGGCTATCCAGAAGCTCTTCCCGCGTTTTTTCTTGGCAATTGACGCCGGGGACCTCTTCGATCCAGCCGATCCACCAATCGCCGTCCTGTTTGGTTATCGCCGTGTATGTGTTAGCCATAGTAATACCTCCACTATTAGTATCGGTATCGCCGGGGGCTTTGTCAAACCCGATCCAGGGGAGTCACGCCCCTTGTGAAAGCGCTTCAAGCAGTGACGAAATCATCTCCGCGCTATGCCTGGCGGTGAGGCTGACGCGGAGCAGGGCTTCGCCTTCGGGGACGGTGGGCGGGCGAATGGCCGGCACGAAAAGCCCGCGCTCGTACAGTCGCGCCGCCAGCGCCAGGGCCCGGTCCGGTTCACCGACGACGATCGGAATGATCTGACTGGCCGACGCGCCGGTGTTCCAGCCGGCGGCGCGGAGTTCGTCGCGGAGCGCCGCGGCCCGGGACAGCAATCGCTCGCGGCGTTGCGGCTCGTCGCGGACGACGTCCAGCGCGGCCAGAGCGGCGGCCGCCGCCGCCGCCGGCGCGGCCGTGGAAAAGACGTACGAGCGGGCCCGGTTGACCAGCCACTCGATCAGCGCTCGGCTGCCGGCGACGAATCCGCCCGAGCCGCCCAGGGCCTTGCTGAGCGTGCCCACGCGGACGTCCACGCGGTCCTCGACGCCGCAGTGCTCGGCCGTGCCCCGCCCGCCGCGGCCGAAGACGCCCGTGGCATGGGCCTCGTCGACCATCAGCATCGCCCCGTGCCGCTCGGCCAAATCGGCCAAGTCGGCCAGCGGGGCCGGATCGCCGTCCATGCTGAACAGCCCGTCGGTGACGATCAACCGCCGGCGATAGCGGCCCGATCCTTCCAGCAATTCGGCCAGGCGGCGGCAATCGTTGTGCGGGTAGACGCGGACGTCGGCCCGCGACAGCCGGCAGCCGTCCCAGAGGCTGGCGTGGTTCTTGCGGTCGCAGTAGACGGCGTCGCCGGGACCGGCCAGGGCGGCGATGGCCCCTTGATTGGCGGCGAAACCCGAGGAAAACAGCAGGGCGGCCTCGGTCCCCTCGAACTCGGCCAAGCGCTCTTCGAGCTGCCGATGCAGGTCCGACCGGCCGGTGACCAGCGGACTGGCGCCGCTGCCCCAGCCCGTGCGAGCGGCCTCCGCGGCCGCGGCCCCCAACCGCGGATCGGAAGCCAGGGCGAGATAGTCGTTCGAGCCGAAGTTGAGCAACTCCCGCCCATCGATCGACAGCCGGACGGATTGCGGTCCGGCGTGGGTCATCCGGCCGCGGCGGAGGTGTTGCCGCTCGAGCGCGGCCAGTTCGTCGTCGATCCATGACAAAGGATTCATTGGCGGGGGGATATATTATCGTGCGAAGCCGCACGCGGCAAGGATCGTTGTTGCGAAACCGCAAGCGGAAGTTGGAGTTCGCACAAAAGTCAAACCACTTCTCACTAGCCACTGACCACTAGCCACTAGCCACTAACCGCTACTCCCCCTCCACTTCCTTCACCAGCACGCGGTTTCCGCTGACCTTGACCACCTCCACGGTCGCGCCGCGGCGGATCAACTCGCCGTCGGCCATCACGTCGACCAGTTGGTCTCCGAAGCGGGCCTTTCCGCCGGGGGTGAGCTGGGCGGAAACGATGCCCCGCTTGCCAACCAGGTCGTTGTACGAGACCAGCGCTTCGCGGCGGCTGATGGTTGCGGCCTCCTCGCCCGCCGGCGGTTCGAGCATGAAGTTGCCGAACAACCGCGAGCGCGGTAGCCGATGGCGGAGCAGCGCGGCGAAGACCATCAGGCCGAGCATCGCCCCGGCAATGCTCAGCAACGAGTGTTGCAGTTGCTCGAACTGGTAGTCGTTCCGGGGCCAGATGAAGGTCTGGCTGGCCAGCACCAGGGAGACCAGGATCATCGCCCCGCCGCCGAGTCCGAAGATGCCGAAGCCGGGAATGACGAACAGTTCCAGCAGGAGGCAACTGACGCCGGCGATGAAGAGCGTGGCCTCCAGCCAGCCGGCGGTGCCGCCCAGGTATCGGCTCCAGAAGAAGAGGAGGAAGCAGACGGCGGCGGTGAATCCGCCCAACCCGAGTCCGGGCGTGTGCAGTTCGATCCACAGGGCCACGCCGCCGCAGAGCAACAGCAGCACGGCCACTTCCGGCGAGGCCAGCGCCCGGATCAGAAAGTCGGCCCAGCCCGGCTCGGCCAGGGTGGGATCGTTTTCCAGCCCGTAGTATTTCTTGAAGCCGGCGAAGTCGTCGACGACCCGGTTGGCGAGGTGGTATCGTTCGATCTGATCGCCGACGAGTTTCAGCGGCACGCCGGGAGTGGTGACAAGCGAATCCTTTTTCCACTGGTCCGCCGCCGGCTGCTCTTTCAGTTCTTCGTCGGAGAAATACTCGACGTCGCCCAGCCGCGTGCAGCGGAAGACGTTCAGGCGCGGGTCGATCATGGCGGCCATCAGCGACCAGGAGCGGCCCTTGCGGGGCGCCAGTTTTTCGCGGATCGTGAGCACCGCGTCGTCGATCTCTTTCTTGCCCGGCTCGACGGCCCCCGAGCCGCCGAGCACCGTCCGCGGCCGGACCACCAACTGATCGCAGGCCAGGGCGACAACCGCCGCGTCGGAAAGGGCCTGGTCGGGCACATAGGCCACCGTGCGGACCTTGGCCGGGTCCAAATCGAACGCCAGGTAGTTGGCCAGTTGCATGGCGTCGGCCAGCGATCCGCCGGGGCCGTCGATCCACAGGCAAATCAAGTTGACCTGGTGCTCGCGGACCTGATCCTCGATCATCCGTTGTGCCCGGTCGACGGTTTCAGAGCGGATCGGCCCTTCGAGACTGACGCGGATCGCCCGCCACTCGCCTTCCAGCGAGGGATCATCGACCAGCGCCGTCGGCGGCAGATCGAGAGCCTCGACCACGCCGCGGCGATTTTCGGCCAGGAAGCTGACGAAGCCCATGCGCCGGGCATCCTCGGCGGAGAAGATGCCCGGCTCGCCCGCCCGCTTGACCACCTCGGGCTTGGCCGAGGCGTGGCGCTTCTTCAGCGCCTCAAGCCCCTCGGGCGTGACGAACTCCTGTCCCACCTCGGTTTCCACACGGAGAACTTGCAGCCCCTTGTCCAGCATCCCCAGGGCCAGCGCGACGGGAATTGTCCGCCGCCGGCCGGCAATCTCGGCGTAGGCGCTGCGCTCGGTGGGGGTGATCGTCGTTTCGTCCACGCCCGCCGCGCCGATCGAAGCGCTCGGGGCCATGATGATCTCCTGGCAGGCAATGGCCGGCAACACCGCGTGGCCCTCGACCGGCTGCGGCAGATAGGCCACGGTCCGCACCGCGCTCAGTTCCTCGCTGGAGATGAAGCTGGCCAAATCGTGGGCGGCGCCGAAATCGCTCCCCTGGCCGAAACTCTGCTGTCCCTTCGGCACGTCGAACTCGAAGACCAGCGTCAGCCGGGCGTTCTCCTGCTTCGCCTTGTCCATTGCCCGGCGGACCATCCGCCGCGTCCGCTCGAACGAGTCGCCGGTGATCGGCAACTGGACGTGAATGAAGCGGCCGATCCGCGGAGGGGATTTCGCGTCCTCCTGGGCCGCCGCCGCGGACGCGCCACGACCGAGCAGCGCCACGGCCGCCAGCAGCATCGCCGCGCAGGCGACGAGCCACCGCCCGGCCGGAACCGATCCGCAACCTGCATGGGAAATTGGCATAGCGAGGGGACCTCCACTACCAGATTATATGGTTCCCAGCCGCGCCGTCAAATCGGGGGGAGGAGTGGGGTGCGTGAAACGCACCAAAAACGACCGATTATGGTGCGTCTTGCGCACCCTACGAGAATTTCTGACATTGCTTATACTCCCAGTAGGCGGTATAAGTCGGGCACTCATTCCATTATATCTCGACCCCCAATGGATCAGAGCGAATTCGGGAGAATCCCCGTTTAGCCCCGGCGTCCACGCCGGGAGAGCAGTGTTGCTGAAGTTATCCCATCTCTTCCCGGCGTGGACGCCGGGGCTAAACAACCTTATCAACCCAATCTCGCCGATCTTGCGCAAACCGATGGCCAAGACGCGTACTTTTTCGCCTGTCGGAGGGAAATGGCTCATCGCGGCCGTTGCAGCGATGTGCCTCGGCGGCGGCGGCTGCGTCAGTCCGCTGTCGATGATGATCGCCAGCACGCCGAACCGCTTCAACCCGCTGGCCGGCCCGAAGAATCCGTTGCCGCCGGTCGAAAGCCTGTTCGCCGATCATCATTACTGGGTCGAGGTCGGTCCGCCCGACGCCACGCTCTCGGTGTCGATTCTGGAACCGATCCCACAAGGGGACAGTCCCCTTTTCGCGGCCGATGCACGTAGCGGCAGTGCGACTTCGGCCTTGCCGCGAAAATTGGGACAGTCCCCGCCGCGCGGCACCGATCCTGGTGATCCACGGCATCGGCGCCCGAAGTCTGACGATGCTCCCCAAGGCGCGGGCGCTGGCCCGGGCCGGCTATCGGGCGGTGCTCGTCGATCTCCGCGGCGAAGGCCGCTCGACCGGCAAGTTCCGCACCTACGGCGTCCAGGAGGCCCGAGACCTCTCGCAAGTCATCGACGCCCTGGAGCGGGAAGGGATGATCGCCGGCCCGGTCGGCGTCCTGGGCATCTCCTACGGCGCGACGACCGCGATCCATCTGGCGGCCCTCGACCCGCGCGTGCGGGCCGTCGTCGCCGTCGAGCCTTTCGGCATGTTGCGGCCGGAGATTTCCCGCTTCACCAAAGTCATGCTCCCCGGCGTCGGCTGGCTGATCTCCGACAAGCAGTATCAGCGGGCGCTGGATCGGGCGGGCGAGGTCGCCGGCTTCGATCCCGACCGCTCCGACGCCGTGGACGCCATCCGGCAAACCGACGCACCCGTGCTGCTGCTGCACGGCACCGACGATCTGATCGTCCCCTATTGGAACAGCGTCCTGCTGCAAGAGGCCGACCCGGAGAACAGCGTGCGAATCCCGGTCGAAGGGGGCGGCCACTTCTCGCTCTGGGCCGATTTCGACGGCTCGGTCGCCGCCTGCGCGCGGATGTGGTTCGACCACTGGCTGGCGCCGGCCGAATAGACTTGGTTCTATCCGGCGTCATTGACACATCGAGAATCCGTCTTGAACTCCACCGATCGCCGTCGTTCGGGCTGCCGGTCGGACATTTTTCCAGATTTTTCGCACAATTCATCTTGATCGGGCCGCCTCGGACGGGATAAAATTACCCCTGTCGGGTAGGGCGCGATCTCGGCCGTGACGGCCTGGAGCTATGTCCGCTGCCATGCACGGCACGCCTTGCCCGTGTCTATTTCGCGGTGCCTCATGCTTTAGGAGAACAGCGATGAATGAAGCTCTCTCTCTGCTGGCCCAAGTGGAAAACACCGGAGGCAGCAATCCACTCGTGCTGATAATCTTCCTTGCGATTATCGTAATTGTGCTCGCCGGCCTATGGAAGGTGTACACCAAAGCCGGCCAGCCCGGCTGGGGATGCCTCATCCCGTTTTACAACGTCTATCTGATGATCAAAATCGCGGGCCGGCCGGGATGGTGGCTCATTCTGTATTTCATTCCGATTGTCAACATCATCGTGAGCATTGTGGTCGTGGCCGACATCGCTAAAAATTTCGGCAAGGGCATCGGTTTTACGTTGGGCCTGATATTCCTGGGATTTATTTTCTATCCGATCCTCGGCTTCGGCAGCGCCGTATATCGCCCCGCGGTTCGATATTGAGAAGCGATGCCAGTCGCCGAGGCGCGGCCGCGGGGCGTTTCACGACCAGACTTTATCAACCTGACATTCAATAGTCCCCGCGTCCACACATTGCTTTAACGACTTTGTCCCGCAGGGACAGTTGACAATAGCCCAGCAGTTCACTGCTGGGGCGGTGGGCAAACCCATATTTCCTCGCAAGTCCCGCAGGGACGGCCGAAAACAATGCGCCCCCTTCGACCGTCCCTCCGGGACGGAGAGGGCATTCGGAATGCTCTTCCTCCCCAGCAGTGAACTGCTGGGCTATTATCAAACGACCCTCCGGGTCGAAGTCTCTGCCGCTTACTTTTTCTCCGGCTCGACCCAGATGTCCGCCGTGCGGGCCTTCACGTCGGGCAGCGGAGGCAGCGCCGCGCTGGGCAGCGGCTCGTACCAGAACGTGGCGCACGACCAGTCGTCGGCCGTCTCGAGCAGCCCCTTCGTGCCGGCGATCTGCTGGATCGTGATCCGGGCTTCCTTTTGCCAGGCGATCGGGTCGGGCAGGTGCCAGCGGTACATCGAGACGAAGTTGTTCTGGTCCAGGCTGCATCCGTTGTAGAGGAACGGCGTCTGCTGCATGCCCCAGGACAGGCCCACGTAGTCCTCGCTGCCGGTGCCGCAGATGGTGGGGAACTGCGTGTCGCCGTCCATGTAGACCTTGAACTCGCCCTCGCCCCACCACTGCTGCGGATGCAGGTTGCGGATGCCGATCACCGAGCCGATGAAGCGGCCCTTGTTCTTTCGCAGGGGCAGCAGCTCGAAGTCCTTTTTCTCGGTGGTCGGGTTTTCGCGGCGGAAGAGGACGTGCAGGCGGCCCACGTCCTCCGGCAGCTTGTCGTCGAGCGTGTAGTCGATTTGATAGTAGAGCGACGATCCCTCGTCGCCTTCGTTGGTGAAGGTGATTTTCGCCCGCTTCGTGAACGGCATCGGCAGCCAGATGTTCATCCCCGCCGCTCGGCCCGACCGAATGGACGGCCGAAGAATAGGGCATGACCTTGCCGTGGGCGAAGCCGAAGAAGTCGCCCACCGGGCACTCGATGCTGGGGTGCTTCTGCCCGTCCCAGGTGACGCGAATCACACAACTGCGGAGGTTTACCGGAGCCGTGCGCATGGTCATCCATATGTGGCGGATTGCGCCCGGCCCCTGGATGTCGCAAAGCTGGACGGTTTCGCCGGGCTTGATGTGCCGCGAGGGCGAGCCCTTCCGGCCGACGCCGAGGTGGCTGGCCGCTCTTTCCGCCTTCGCCCGGCGCCCCGGTGGGATTCTCGAAAGAGATCGACCGCGACAGCAGTCCCGTATCCAGCAGATACGGCTGGTGGATCAAGTTGGGTGGCTCTTGAGCAGTCGCCTGACTCGCGAGAAATGCGGACAGAACCGCCGCCGTAAAACACGCCAGGCAAACACGTAGGATGTTGCGGACCATGATAGTCGCTCCCTAAAAAATGCGAATAAATTAGTGACAGGTTCTGGCAAAGAATTGTTTAGCAGCCGCCGGAACGGCGGCTGGCATTGCCGACTGGGCCGTCGTGCCGACGGCCGCTAAACGGCATAATGGAAAAAATTTCGAGCTGCTGAAATTATTCTTTCTCGGCCTCGGGATGGAACACGGCGTGGCAGTCGTTGCAGCTCTGGGAGAGCCGTTTCATGTCGGCCGCGCCGGCCTTCGCGTCGCCTTTGTGGATCGAGGCGTTCAGCGCGCCGGCCGCGTCGCGCAGGTCCGCGGCGAACTTGTACCACTGCTTCACCTGCTCGGGATTTTTCGCCTCGGAAATGTTGGGTATCGAACCTTGCCCGATCGCCGCGATGACCGCCGTGTAGCCGGCCGTCAGCTTGGCCTTCGACTTGAACCGCGCGCCCTTGACGTAGCGCTTCAGCTTGGTGTTGACCAGCGGCACTTGCTTCATCAGTTCGGGCAGCGAGGCGGTCGGCCCCCAGTGCAATTTCAGAGCGGAGTTTTGCTTGCCCTCGGCGGCCGCGCGGAGGGCGACGATGCCCTGCTTCGCCGCGGCCAGGTCCTTGACGGCGGCCAGGTCGGCGGCGGCCTGCATGATGGCCCCCGCCCGGTCCTTGTACTGGTTCGGCTGGTCGTGCAGGCCCAGGGCCAGGGAGATGACGATCAGCGTGTTCGCTTCCTTGGCGATCTTCTCTTGAATGTATTTGAAATCGTCGTCGCCCGAGACGGCCTTCTCCAAGTCCTTGATGTACTTCTCGGCCTGACCCGCCAGGTCCTTGGCCGGGGCGAACGTCGAGACCTTCGGTGCCGGCGGCATGCCCTCGGGCGCGGCGGGAATCGAGGTCAACGGGGCGAGCGCTTGCCCGGCCGGGTTCGCGTCGCCGGCCGGCTTTTGACCGATCGCGGGCGCCGCGAGAAATAGTGCTACCGCAGCGATGAACGCGGCCGAAGAGACCACCAACACAACCGTCGAGCGAGACCCGTGTGCCAAGCGCATTATAATCCTCCTGTAAAAACGCGGTTTAGTTTAGTAGGGTGGGACAAGCGCAGCGCAGTCCCACCAATAGCCGTGAAATCATGGTGGGGCTGCGCTGCGCTTGTCCCACCCTACTCTTCGTCCTAGATATACCAACTTGCCAGCCCGGCGGCCGCTTGTCAATGGGCCGCGACTGCGGCTACAATGGCGGCAACTTGCTTGGGCCTTGGGTCTTAGGTCTTAGGTCTTCCCTAAGACCCAAGCCCTAAGACCCAAGCCCTAAGACGCAAACACAATGGCCAAAGCGACATACAAAGACGCGGGCGTCGATCTGGAGGTTTACCGGCAGGCCATGGGCCGCCTGCCCCGGCTGCTGGCCCGCACCCGCACGCCGAGGGTATTGCCGCTCGATGGCGGGTTCGCCGGCCTCTTCCAGCTCGATTTCTCCACGCGGCTCTTCGCCCGACGCTACAAAAACCCCGTGCTGGTCTCCTGCACCGACGGCGTGGGGACAAAGCTCAAGGTGGCCGTCGAGATGGGCCGCCACGACACGGTCGGCATCGACCTGGTGGCGATGAGCGTCAACGATGCCCTCTGCTGCGGGGCCGAGCCGCTCTTCTTCCTCGACTACATCGCCATGCCCAAGGACAACCCGGAACTGCTCGAACAATTGGTCGAGGGGATCGCCGCCGGCTGCGTCGATGCCGAGAGCGCCCTGCTGGGCGGCGAGACCGCCATCCTGCCCGACCTCTACGCCCCGGGCGATTACGACTTGGCCGGCTTCTGTGTCGGCGTGGTCGAAAAGAAGCGGCTGATCGACGGCCGGGCCATCCAGCCCGACGACCTGGTCATCGGCGTGGCTTCGTCCGGGCTGCACTCGAACGGCTACAGCCTGGCGCGGAAGATCGCCTTCGGCATCGCCGGCCACAAGGTCGCGGACCACGTCGAGGAGCTGGGCCAGACGGTCGGCGAGGCCCTGCTGACGCCGACGCGGATCTACGTCCGGCCGGTGCGGAAGATCCTCGGCTACTACCGGGTGAAGCACGTCGTCACGGGCATCGCCCACGTCACCGGCGGCGGGCTGTTCGAGAACCTCGAACGCATCCTGCCCGAGGGCATTCAAGTGGCGATCGACCGCGGCAGTTGGCCCATCCCGCCGATCTTCACCTGGCTGCAACGCCTCGGCGAAGTAGATCAAGAGGAGATGGAGCAGGTCTTCAACATGGGCCTCGGCCTGGTCCTGGTCGTCTCGCCCTTCTACGCCGAAAACATCCGCCGCATGTTAACCCGCGACGGGTTGGAAAATTGGCTAATCGGCCGCGTGCGGAAAGGGAAGCGGGGGGTGGTGTGGGGGAAGAAGAACGGAGGATGAGTAGGTAGACAGAGCCTCAAATCGGTGGATCATGTTATTGTTCCATCGGTTTCTTCTCCAAGGAATACAAAATGAATAAGAAATTTTTTTTCTTCGTGCTAATCCCCATCCTACTCTCTTGCTCTCGAAATGATGATGTCATTCTAGCTGTTAGGAAGCAACAAAAAGTTCTTCCCAAAAAGGTCAATTCGTTTATCACATGGAAGGAAATCAAATTAGAGGACAAAAAAATCATAAACGTATATGTTGTCAATCAAGATGATTTAAACCTACCTCTCGCAATGGCTCTGACAGAACTCAAGCTATTTGGAAAATCCAATATTCTCAAGGGATTGAGGAACAATACTGGCTTGAAATCGATTTTGCGCAAGGGATATACTTTTACGTACAGATATTTCGACAAGGACGCTAAACCACTTCATGAATTCGACATTGTCCAAGCGGATGTGGAAACCAATTCCAACAATCATCACGAATAATATGTAATTCGCGCACTACGCGTGCCGGGCCTCAAGAGTGAAAGGACTTTGCCGTGACGCATCAGAACGTGAAAAAGTATATCTCCCATTGGGTGCCGGCGATTTTTTGCGCTATCCTCTCGTACATGGCACTTTACATGCAAATGAGTTCTGACTCGGGGGCGTGGAAGCCGGCTTTTTATTGCTTCCTTCCCATGTGCTTCTTCGGCGTTGGACAAACGACCTTGCGCATGCAACATGAGATTAGCGAATTGCGAAAACAGGTTGCCGAGTTGCAGAATAAATGAGGAAGCTCGCCTATTGCACCCTTGTAAGAGCTTTGGGACAAGAACCTGCAACGTTGGGCATGAAACAACGACAAGCCAAGCGAATCCATGGTGACCTTCAGCCCGAATCATAAGTTCATTCTTGAGTTAAGCAATCCGAGCGGATACAATGAATTGATGAAGCGGGAACATTCTTTTGGGAGTAGTCTCCAATGTCCGAAATCACCCTTTCGATTGCCGATCAGTCGTTAATCGCGCTGAAGTTGTCTCCTCAGCAGGCTGGCGAGGAATTACGTTTGGCGGCGGCCGTGAAGATGTATGAACTGGGGCGGCTCTCCTCCGGCGCTGCGGCCCAGTTGGCCGGGATACCCA
Organism: uncultured Planctomycetota bacterium; assembly: GCA_963733145.1. Classification (GTDB taxonomy): domain Bacteria; phylum Planctomycetota; class Planctomycetia; order Pirellulales; family Thermoguttaceae; genus JAHIKV01. Next base: position 126,658 of record CAVTCJ010000003.1, read on the forward strand.
AGCCATTGTTTTTAATGAAACTCGGCGAATACGGCGTGGACACATTCCGCTTGAGCAAGGAGGAACTCCAGCAGGAGACGCCCCTTGTCTGAAACCATTTGCAACACGTCTCCCCTTCAATATCTGCACCAACTCGGCCGGCTTCATTTGCTGCCCGATTTGGTCGGTCGAATCATAGTGCCACCAGCAGTGGCCGGTGAATTATCGGCAGGCATAAAACTTGGAGTCGATCTGCCTCTAATTGAAAAATTGGAGTGGGTTGATATCCGCGAGCCACGGAGTGCTCCGGTCATTCCTATGGTCGTGGATTTGGGGGCCGGCGAAACGGAAGTATTGGCATTGGCCTTGGAATCCGGCGATGCCAAGGTGTTGCTCGACGACGCTTTGGCACGGCGAGTAGCGGTGATGCTCGATTTGAATTTCCGCGGCACATTGGGGTTATTGCTCGATGCAAAACAGAGTCGCTTGATCGCCGATATCAAGCCGCTGGTGAATCATCTCAAATCACTGGGATTTCGTCTCGATCAAAACACGGAATGCTGCGTTTTAGAGCTTGCCGGCGAACTGGATTAACATTCCTATCGAACCCCACGGGCTGGGGCATGACGCAACGACAAGCCAAACGAGAGGACGAGGGACGAATAAAGGGACGAATCAAGGGGTCGGGAGTATTTATTCTTGCTTGGTGATTGAGGTCATTCGCCCGGCGGTTCTGACTCGCGATTAAAGACTCCGGCCCCTTTATTCCCGCGCCTAAGGAGCAAGGACCTCGATTTCGTCGAACGGGTGGAAGTCGGATTCGTTGAAAGTGTAAATCTTGCGAATGCCATTGCCCAGCATTGACGCAACCAATTGCACGTCGAAAGTCTCTCCCCGCGTCACGGGTCTTTTTCGCATCAAGTCGAGCCATCGTTCCACGATGTCGTCAGGAATCGAAAGCAAGCGTACTCCAGGCATGGCGATAAATCGTTCGACAACGGCAATTGCCTCGGCGGGCTGCCGAGGTTCGGTAACGCGACGGGAATCGGTAATAATGGCATAGAATTCCGCAAGATTTTGCGGCGCGACGCAGAATTCGATTTGCCCCGCCTGAGCCCGATCCAGCAAGGCTCTTGAACGCTGGTGATGCGGCGAATCTTGAAGCACGGAATAAACGAGAACGTTGGAATCGACCAACGCGAGGTCATCAGACATCTTCGTATATCTCCCTGCGGCTCAGCTCGCCGACGGCCTTGCCCGGCCAGCGGGGAAGCGGCTTCGGCGAGGCCGGCTTTTCGGGCGGATGCAGCTCCTTGCGCATCGTCTCGACCACTACCTCCATTGCTTTCACTACCGTATCGGGCAAGCCTTCCACGTTGATCGTTTTCATGCGTCTGACCTTCTTTCCAGTGCGACGGAAAGTATCTACCGGACAAGTTCCCGTGGCCCCTATTGGTAGTATATCGCCCGATACCGTATTGGTCAACATTCATCGGATCATTTCTCAGAATGCGTCCGGCCAATCCGCCAAGTAGCATGGGAGAAACCCCGTTGCATGACATCATAAAGCCGCGACCGTTGGTCGCGCCGGTTGGGGATTGCGGCGTTTTCGAGCCGCTCCAGGGCGCACCAACGCCAAGCGGCTTTGTGGGACGCGAGACCGCGGCCACGGAGCGGCCGGGCTGTGCGTTCCCATGCGGAGCATGGGAACGAGGCGGGAGTTGGCGAGCGGGGAAGCTCATTGCGGCTTCGACGGGCCCGCCTGCTTTAGGATTTCAAGCACGTCGCTCTCGGAAATCACGTCCGGCCGAACGATCGGCGGCGCGTCGGGCGGCTGGGCGGGCCAGACGGCAAGCAGCGGGATTGAATTGAAGCCCAACTCGTTGATCATCTTCTTGATCGTCTCCGAGCGGTCGGTCCAGTCGGCCTCCAGCGGAACGACGCCGTTGGCGCGGATCAAATCCAACACGGCCTGCCGCTCGATCGCCCGCCACGAGTTGAGCTTGCAGTTCGGACACCAGTCGGCGGTGAAATCGACCATCACGGTCTTGCCTTCGTCGCGGGCCTGTTGCAGGGCCTCGGGCGTGAACGGCTTCCAGGGGATGATCGGCTCCCAGAACAGGAAGGTAAAGGCGAAACGCCCCAGCAGCACCGCCACCACAATCGCTCCCATCCAGGCCGTCGCCTTGACCGACGGCGCGGCCGTGGCGGGCGTCCGGCCGATCCACCAGCAGCCGATCGTGAGCCCCAGCAGCAGCGTCATCGTGGGCAGGTAATACGACTTGCTCAAGGTGCTGAACAGATAGATCACCGTGGCCGCGAGCAGGAAGCCCATCACCTGCTTGAAGGTCTCCATCCAGGCGCCGGGCTTGGGCAGATAGTGGATCAGTTTCGGAAAGGCGCCGATCACCAGATAGGGCGAGGCCATGCCCAAGCCGACCGCCGCGAAGATGCCGTAGACCAGCGCGGGCGGCTTGCCCAGCAGGAAGCCGAACACCGATCCGAGGAACGGCCCGCTGCACGGCGTGGCGAGGATCGTGGTGAAAACGCCCTTGAAGAAGGCCCCGCCGGGCCCTTCGCGGGTTTGCAGTTCGCCGGCCTTGCCCGACCCGACGAAGCCGGGAATCGGAATTTCCCACACGCCGAGGAAGCTCAGCGCCATGACGAAGACCAGCGCGGCCATGGCCACCTTGAACCAGGGGAGGGTGAACTGCTCGCCCCAGGCCAGGCCGGCGCCGACGGCCAGCGCGGCCAGCGCCAGGAACACGGCGATCATGCCGATCGAGTACCAGACGTTCAGGGCGAAGATGCGGCCGCGGCTTTCGCCCCCCTGCTGCATGAAGGCCAGCAGCTTCAGGCTGATGACCGGCAGGACGCAGGGCATCACGTTGAGAATCAAGCCGCCCAGGAAGGCGAAGCAGAGTTGCGTGAGGACCTCGAGCAACGACAGCGGTTGTTCGGCCGCGGCCGGCGGGCCCGACAGCGGCGGCGCGCTCGCAAAGGCGGCCGTGAAGGGTATATCGCGCGGCGGCAGACACGTTTTCGCATCGCACGCCATCAGGGTCACATTGCCGGGGATTTTCAGCCTTCGCCGGATCGACGCCGGAAGCGAACTTCAGCGGCGCGTGCCAGACGACCGTGCCGTGATGGGTCTCGACCGTGAGGTTGTCGAACGCCGGTTCTCGTTTTTTTTCCGGCGGGACCGAGGGGACGAACTTGCCGGCCAGTTGGACGCCCGGCGGCAGATTGGGTGTGATTTTCGTGGCGATCGGTCCGCCCGGCGGCTGCGTGATCGAGTAGATGTGCCAGCCCGGCGCGATCTTGGCGGTGACGAACAACTCGCCCGGCTTTCCACCGGCGGGCGCGGTGAAAGAGGCACTCACCGTGACCACGTTTTTATCTTGGCCGCCGGAATCGAACAGGCCGCCGATAGATGTTGATGACGACGGGTCTTCGAGTTTGAGTTGAGCGTTGGCGGCGGGCGGCGCGAGCAGTGCGGCCGTGAGGAAAACGAATATCGGTATGCGATGCAAGGGATGCTCCTGATGTGTTCGTAGGGTGCGTGAAACGCACCACGGAATTACATTCACCTCGTTCCCATGCAGAGCGTGGGAACAAGGCGGCTGGTGCGTTTCACGCACCCTACAATCCTGTTCAGTATGCCCCCGCGCGGAGCGTGGAAACAAGACGAAAACACCGAAATCTTACGCATATTCCGAATCTTCGGCAATGGACTGGTAATCGGTGTGAATTCAGCTAAACTAGGGTATGTTTGACGCCATATTCCGCTTGCAGGAAAAGCACCCACCTTACCCCGCCATCCGGTGGGTCCGTCGGTCCAATTTACACATTTCCTCTTGCTTAGGAACACCTCCATGAAGAACCGTCTGTTGTTGTTTGGCCCCATTGCAGCCGTTTTGTTTTGTCTGTTGGTCGCCCCGCTGGCCTTGGCCGACGACGCCAAAAAACCGGAGCCGTCGCCTTACGAGAAACTGACCGCCGGCGCCCGATCCATCGACGGCTTCGTCAAGCTGGACCTGAAGGGCGAGAAGCTGATCGGCGAGATTTCGCCGGGCGATCTGAACAAGGACATCATGGTGCTGATCGCCATCGCCCGGGGCATCGGCGAGATGCCCCTGCTCGGCGGCATGACCTGGGACAACGGCGACGATTGGATTTGGCAGTTCCGCAAGGTCGAAAACCGCATCCAGATCGTCCGCCGCAACGTCCGCTTCACCGCGGCGAAAGGCTCGCCGGAGGCGAAGGCCGTGCATCTGTCCTACACCGACAGCATCCTCTTCAGCCTGCCGATCATCACGACCAGTCCGAAGGGCGACTTCGTGGTCGATCTGACGCCGGTCTTCATGAGCGACCTGCCGCAGTTCTCCCAGGTGTTGAAGGGATTCCGCTTCGCCCCCGACCGGTCGAGCTATACCAAGGTGAAGGGCTTCCAGGACAACGTGGAGATCGAGATGGCGGCCACCTACGCCGCCATGGTTGGGCAGGAGACGAACACCGTCCCCGACACGCGCGGCGTGACGATCTACGTCCACTACTCGCTCAGCCGGCTGAAAGCGACCGGCTATCAGCCCCGTCTGGCCGACGACCGCGTGGGGCACTTCATCACGGTCGTCAAGGACTATTCCAAGACGGGCCTGAACGACCGCTTCGTCCGCTATGTGAACCGCTGGGACCTCCGCAAGGCCGATCCCTCGGCCAAGGTCTCGCCGCCGGCCACGCCGATCATCTTCTGGATCGACAAGACGATGCCCTACGAGTACCGGGGCGCGGTCCGCGAAGGAATTCTGGAGTGGAACAAGTGCTTCGAGAAGGTCGGCTTCTCCGACGCCATCGAGGTCCGCCAGCAGCCGGACGACGCCGAATGGGACGCCGAGGATATCAACTACAACACACTGCGGTGGATCACCGCCAGCGCGGGTTTCGCCCGGGGCCCCAGCCGCGTCAATCCCACGAACGGCCAAATCCTCGATGCCGACATCATTTTCGACGCCGATTTCATCGAGTTCTGGAAGAGCTATTTCGGTTGGAGCGATACGGGCAAGCCGGCTCCGGCCTCGCTCAAAGCGCTCGATTTGAGCGGCCTGCTGGGCGCCGACCGGCCGGCCGCGTTCCGCTTCGGTCCCGACGCGCTCTCCGATTGCGAATACAGCCAGGGTATGGCCCAGCAGATGGCTTTCGGCACGATGGCCCTGGCCGCCGCCGGAAAAGAGGGAGGCCGGCTCACCAAGGACGAGATCGACAAGCTGCTCTACCAGGGCATCCGCTCGATCACCGTGCATGAAGTCGGCCACACGCTCGGCCTGCGGCACAACTTCAAGGCCAGCACGATGTTGACCATGGACGAGGTCAACGACCCGCAAAAGACCCGCTCGGTCGGCATGGCCAGCTCGGTGATGGACTACCTGCCGGTGAACGTCTCGCCGAAGGGCAAGAAACAGGGCGATTTCTTCAACCTGGTCTGCGGCCCGTACGATTATTGGGCCATCGAGTACGCCTACAACCTTTGCCCGGCGGCACCGAGAAGGAAGCTCCCGCCCTGGAGAAGATCGCCTCCCGCTGCACCGAGAAGGACTTGCAGTACGCCACCGACGAGGACGCGCACGGCATGGCCCTCGACCCGCTGACCAATCTGTTCGACCTGAGCAGCGACCCGATCGAGTTCACCGCCCGCCGGCTCGAACTGATCAAGCAGGTCATGCCGAATCTGGTCGATCGCGTGACCAGCAAGGGGGACAGCTACGAGCGCGTGCGGCAGGCGTTTGCCCTGATCCTGCGTGAATACGACCGGAGCACGCACTTCGTCGCCCGCTACATCGGCGGCGAGTACGTCCACCGCGACCACAAGGGCGATCCGCACGCCCGGCCGCCGTTCGTGCCCGTCGAGCCGAAGAAACAGCGGGAGGCCCTGGCGTTCATGGAAAAGAACATCCTCGGCCCCGACGCCTTCCAGTTTCCGCCGGCGCTGTACGATTACCTCGCCCCGCACCACTGGTATCAGTGGGGCAAGGACCTGCCGAAGCGGCCCGAAGTTCCCGTGCTGGCCACGATGCTGGCCATCCAAAACCGGGTGCTGGACCAGGTGATGGCGCCGGTCACGCTGTCGCGGCTCTTGGACACCGAGGTGAAAGTGCCCGCCGATAAGGACGCCTTCACCGCCGCCGAGTTGCTCGGCAGCCTCACCAAGACCGTCTTCCAGGAGACCGGGGACCTGAAGGAGGGCAAGTTCACCAACCGCAAGCCGGCCATTCCCGCCCTGCGGCGCAACTTGCAGCAGCACTATTTCCGCCGCTTGGCCGATCTGGCGATGGACCAGTCGAACGCCCCGGCCGATTGCCAGACGCTGGCCGCGGCCGAACTCGACCGGCTGGAGGTCCGCATCCGCGAAGTCCTCGGCGGCAAGGCCCAATTGGACGACTACACCCGCGCCCACCTGACCGATTTGGCCTCCCGCATCCGCAAGGTGCTCGACGCCCGGCTGGAATTGGAGAAGCCCTGAGGCGGGAGAAGGCCTGAGGCGGGAGAAGCCCTGAGGCGGGAGAAGCCCTGAGGCGGGGATTTGAAAATCTCCCCTCTCCCTTTGGGAGAGGGGCCGGGGGTGAGGGCGGGTCGCGGTTTTCCGCTATCTAAAGCCCAACGCGGCCCTCACCCTAACCCTCTCCCAAAGGGAGAGGGGACCTAATTTCGCGTCAATTCACCACGCCCCGTGACTGCGGTCGCGGGGCGTTTTATAATGGCGTCCGACCGATACACTAGCCCGACGCGCAAGCGAGGGCAATCCGCCGTGCCGCCCTCGCTTGCGCGTCGGGCTAGTGTTCGACCGTTGCATTCAGCGAATCGGACTCATTCCGGGCCTACGCCGTGAAACTGATTATCGCCATCATCCAGCCGACGAAACTCGACGCCGTCCGCGAGGCACTGGCCAAGGTCGACGTCGAAAGGCTCACGATCTGCGACGCGCAGACCTTCGGCCGGCGGCGGGAATTGACCGAGGTCTTCCGCGGCCGCCCCTCGACTATCGCCCCGCTCCGCAAGGTGGTGCTGGAGATCGCCGTCAACGAGGATTTTCTCGACCGCACGATAAAAACCATCTGCGACACGGCCCGCACCGGCCCCGAAGGCACCCTCGGCGACGGCAAGATCTTCGTGCTGCCCGCCGACCAGGCGATCCAAATCTCCGATGCCTCCCGCGGCCCGGGAGCGGTGTGAGGAGCAAGTTGAACCTGTTGGCGGAGTCAATCCCCGGCGGAATGTCCAAATGGATACTTTGGCTCAGATTGCCCTGAAAACTATACGAATGGTATAATGTCATCATGCGAATCAGTTGGCAGGAATTGTTTTGAACCAGTTGGAAATGGAAATTCTCTGTCGTTTGGGTTAGAATTACACCCTAAACGAGGAGGATTCCATGAACGCCCCACGACGACGCTTTGGCACCGACCAGAAGGCAGCCATTCTTAAGAGGTATCTGGTCGATAAGGTTCCCATCTCGGACCTGTGCGACGAGTACGGCATCAAGCCCAATCAAATCTACACTTGGCAGAAAATCCTGGTCGACAATCTGGAGGCCATCTTCCAGCCGGTGGCCAAACGGGCCGCCAGCAAGGTGTCGGCGCAGGAGGAGAAGATCGCCCGGCTGGAGGCCAAGCTCGTTCAGAAGAACGAGGTCATCTCCGAATTGATGGAGGAGAACGTCCGCGCAAAAAAATCCATTGGGGAACTCTGAACGGACGCTGGGTTCCCCACGACACCCGCGATGAAGTGGTCGATTACGTGCGCCGTTGGCACGAGCGGACCGAGGTTCCGGCCCGGCGGTTCGTGGCTTGGCTGGGCATCGGCCAAAGCAAATTCCACGACTGGAAACAACGCTACGGCAAGCGGAACGAGCACAACGGCTGGGTGCCGCGCGACTGGTGGCTCGAAGACTGGGAAAAGCAGGCCATCATCCGCTTCTCCTTCGAGTATCCGTTGGAGGGCTATCGGCGATTGGCGTTTATGATGCTCGATCGCGACGTAGTGGCCGTCAGCCCCAGCAGCGTGTATCGCGTGTTGAAGGCGGCGGGCCGCATCGGACGATCGACCAACAAGCCGTCGAAGAAAGGCACGGGCTTCCATCAGCCGCAAAAACCGCACGAACACTGGCATATCGACATCAGCTACATCAACATACACGGCACGTTTTACTACCTCACCACAATCCTCGACGGCTACAGCCGCTACGTCGTGCATCGGGAAATCCGCCCGTCGATGACCGAGCAAGACGAGTTGACGATCCTGCAACGGGCAAAAGAAAAGTTTCCCAACGAGACGCCTCGCATCATCAGCGACAACGGCGCACAGTTCCTGGCCAAGGACTTCAAGGAGTTCATCCGCCTCTGCGGAATGACGCACGTGCGCACCAGCCCATACTATCCGCAGAGCAACGGCAAGCTGGAGCGATTTCACGGCAGCATCAAGGGTGAGTGCATCCGACCCGGCACGCCGATCTCGTTGGAAGACGCGGTGCGGATTGTGTCCAAGTATGTGAAACATTACAACGAAGTGCGTTTGCACAGCGCCATCGGCTACATCGCTCCGGCGGACAAACTGGCCGGACGCGAAGCGGAAATCTTCGCCGCCCGCGACCGCAAGTTGGCCGAGGCGCGAGAGCGCAGAAAGGAGCAACGCGAGGCGGCCCGCTTGCGAACGGTTGCCTGATCGAAAGAAAGACGCTACGATGACGAACGACCTGGGCGGAGGATAGGGCTCTGCGGGGACGCAACCCGAGCGCCGACCCAGGGGTTGTGAGTGAAGGCGGGCGGCGACCCCGCCGCCCGTCTCTTACCCCCTTCACTTTCAACACCAAAGCGGAAAATCCAAACACTACCAAACAATTTCAACGCCCGAACGATCCTAACCCGACCTCTGACGTTTCCATTTCACGCTGAACCAAGACAGAATAAGCCCCATGAAAATGACGTTTGAGTGGGACAAACGAAAAGCCGCGTCCAACCAACGGAAACACGGGGTAAGTTTCGAGGAAGCCATTACGGTTTTGGACAACCCCCTGGCCCTGATCTTCGACGACGAAGAACATTCAACGGATGATGAGCGACGGGAAATCGCCATTGGTCATTCCGCGAAAAACCGCCTGTTGCTGGTGGTCTTTCATGAACGCGAACTAAATGTGGTGCGGATAATCAGCGCCCGCTCTGCTACGAAAAAGGAGCGAATAAACTATGAAGAACACTCCACGTGCTAAGCCCGCCAAACGCGGCGACGACATGAAAGCCGAATACGATTTCGATTACCGCAAGGCCAAGCCGAATCGCTTTGCCGGCCGCGGCGGCGAAAAATGCACGGTGATTGTGCTCGACGACGACGTTTCGCAGGTGTTTTCGGATTCGCAATCGGTAAACACAGCCCTGCGGGCGTTTATTTCGGCGATGCCGCGGAAAGCGCAATAACAACGACAAGATAATCATGCCAAATAATTTTGCGGCGTCTGGGTTTTGGTTCCTTGTCTCGATGATCCTACCATCGTTATGTCTCTCGCTTGCCGTCTTTTCCGCAGGATGCCAAGAAGAGAGAACACCCGGTGTTTCGCAACACCGGATTGATGTTAATCCAAACGAGAAGAGTATTGTTGCCGAGATTGAGAAAATCGGCGGCGAAGTCACAGTTGACGAGAAGAGTCGGGACCATTCAGTGATTGACGTGCGTTTGACGTGCTGCAGAATATCCGATGCTTGGCTTACACACCTCAATGGCCTGACCAAACTGCAATCGTTAAGCATCAACGGCACTAACGTGACGGATGAGGGATTAAAACACTTACGGAACCTGACAAACCTTCAGGAATTATCTCTGTACGACACTTTTGTCACAGATGTCGGACTGAAGCATCTAAAGGGGTTGACCAACCTCCGGATGTTAGTCTTGTCGGGCACCGACCGGGGACCGAAGAGCCCTGGCGGCAAGAGCGCATTACCAAGAGCCTATTCCAGTAGCGGCCAACCGCGTCTCGACTCGCGGATGGGGATGCCGGGCACGAACATAACGGATGCAGGATTGGAGCATCTCGAAGGTTTGACCAATCTCCAATGGCTATCCCTCGATTCCACCAATATCTCCGATTCCGGATTAATTCACCTCAAACGATTGACGAACCTCGGAACGCTGAACTTGAGCGGCACCAACGTGGGGGATGCCGGGTTGGAGAACCTCAAAGGATTGACAAAGCTGCAAGACCTAAATCTGAAAAACACGAATGTGACGGACGCGGGTCTAGTTCACCTCAAAAGATTGACGAGTCTTCAATCGCTGGATTTGGGAGGCTCCTTCGGCCCCAGGGGGAACTCCAAAGTGACGGATGCGGGATTGGAACAACTAAAAGGGTTGACAAATCTCTTTCTTCTCGATTTATGGGGCACTCAAGTCAGCGCCAGAGGTGTTAAAGAACTCCAGCAAGCTCTACCGAAGTGCCGGATCGATTCTCCTGACGGCACTCATGAAGCTCGCGTGCCTTACTATCGGGAGCTTATTCCGGGATCGCACTACTGGAGGCTAGTCCCCTTAAAAGACCATGAATGAAGTGTCTGAACAAGTTTTTCAATCTTGAAAAATGGTTTTGACACCTTGATCGCCTATCACTGCAAGCCCCCGCGTCACCGTTGGCTCAGGGTTAAACGATGTGGCAGGGCTCGGCAACGGGAGTCGCCACCTGCAAACAGACCTTGTCTCCCTCATTCCGTCTGCGAAACCGCCTCGCCCAGCAACGCGGTGAAGTTGTCCAGGCGGCGGACCTCGGCGGCCAGCCGGGGATGGACGAAAATGCGGACCCGTTTCACGTAATCGTCGAACTGCTCGGTAGCCAACGTGCGGACCACCGGCGAGACCTCGCCCAGCGGGCGATAGCGGCCCTCTTTGGGAAAATGTATCTCCACGTCGAACTGCACCTCGCGTGCGACCGGCGGGGCGTCGAAGAGCAGTTCGTGCGGCGCGACCACGCGGCCCAGCGCCGTGCTGACGATCGCCGCGAGCCGCTCGCCGCAGGCCGTCAGCCAGGGATACGGCCGCCGGGCCAGCCGCTCGTAGAGGTCCCGCTGCTCGATAAAACTGTACTGCGCCAGCCGCTTGTAGAGATGCCGCGTGGGTCCGAACAGGCCGTCGAGCAGTTCGTCGGCCGGCCCGCCCGCGGCCGTGCGGCGGAGCTCGTCGATCATTTCGTGCTCGGTCATGCGGAACAGCGCGTCGAGGTCCAACATGCCGTGCAGCAGGTAGAAGGCCCGCTGCAGCATGGCGGTCGCCGCCCGCACGCCGTGGTGCCAGTAGACCTCGCTGAACATGACGTAGCGGGCGAAGACCATCAGTTCGGCGGCGGTTTTGCCTTTCTCGGCGATGGCCAGCCCGTCGCCGGCCCGGTTCAGGCAGAGGCTGCCCAGCAGCCGCTGCTGGTCGAAGTGCCGCCCGTAGGGCACGCCCGCGTGCAGGCTGTCGCGGAAGAGGTAGTCCATCTTGTCGATGTCGATCGGGCCGGAGAGGATCCCGGTGAGGATTTTCGCGGCGGGGGTGCGGGGCTTTTCGCTCAGCAGTCCGACCACGTCCCGCGGGTTGATGCCCCAATCGTGCCGCAGCACGTCGGCGATCTCGCCCTCGAGCAGGAAGCTGTTGGCGAACAGCTCGTGGCTGGGAACGCTGGGCAGGCGGATGTCCTCGATCGGATGGCAGAACGGCCAGTGGCCCAGGTCGTGCAGCAACGCGGCGGCGATCAGCAGTTCGGCGTCCGCGCGGCCCACCGCCCGCTCAAACCGCTCGTCGTGCGCCAGTTGCTTGAGATACAGCAGGGCCAGCCGATAGACGCCCAGGCTGTGCTCGAACCGCGTGTGAATCGCCGCCGGATAGACCAGCGAGACCAGGCCGAGCTGGCTGATGCGGGCCAGGCGGCGGAAATCGGCGGTGTCGATCAGTTGCCGCACCCGCGGCGTCAGCGGCACGTCCACCTCGGGCGGAATCCGCACCAGTCCGCGCCGCGCGTCCAGGGCCACCACTTCGGGAATGTCGAGAATAGCGTTCATGGGAAAAATAAAAACCAGTAATTCCAAAATCCGGAAAATATACGAAGCGGAATGAGAGTTATCCGTTTAGCAGCCGCCGGTACGGCGGCTAGTACCGCCAACGGGGCCGTCGTGCCGACGGCCGCTAAACGGCAAAACGCCTACATTCAGTAGTTCCAAATTTGGCATATTTTGTCACAAAGGGTCATCCTGAGCGAAGCGAAGGATCTCGGTGGCCAAGGAGATTCTTCGCTGCGCTCAGAATGACGACGTTTCGACCGGCCGAAATTTGGAACTACTGACATTGGGAACTACTAAATATCCCAAACCCACTTCATTCCCGCCACCCAGCGCAAGATCAGCGTCACCAACAGGTAGAAACCGTAGTGAAACATGCCGTTTCCGAATTCGAGGTCCAGCGCGGCGGTGGCCGCCAGCCCGCCGGCCACGACCAGCGGCGGCAGGACCATCGCCCAACTCCACAGTTCGCCGGTAATCAGTCCCCGCGCGGAGAGCATGGCGAAGATGCCCCAGAGAATCGCGTAAGCCGTGCCGCAGACGGCCGCGCGGAGGTAGAGTTGGAGGCCGCGGTAGGGTTCGAGTTCGTCGTCGCGGAGGATCTCATAGGCCCCGATCACCAGCAGCGGCGAGACGACCAACAGGCCGACGGCCGTGACAAACGTGTTCTGAAAAAGCTGTGCCCGGCCGCCGAGCCAGGTCGCCATGAGGATCACCACTGCCGAGGCGACGATAATGGCGGTGGTCACCGGTTGGAACTTGGCGTTGATGCGGGCGATAGGTTTTGTGACGAGTTTGCCGGTTTTGGTGCGTCCCCCGCCCTCGAACGCCTCGGGGGCGTGAATTTTCACCTCCTCCGACTTTTCCGGCACGCGGAGGGGCTTTTTGCAGTTTGGGCAGGCCCCCGTCTTGCCCGCATACTTGTCGCTGACCTTGAAGCTTTTCCGACATTCCTTACAAACGACAATAATCGACATGCGGCGACTCGCGGCGGGGGGCTATCTTCTCTGTAGTCTGTAGGGTGGGACCAGCGAAGCGCAGTCCCACCAATGGCGCAGAGGTCGCGGTGGGACTGCGCTTCGCTGGTCCCACCCTACGAACTGCTGTTTCCTCCCATAGTTTCGCACACGCCATACCCGTGTCAAGGATCGAGCAGTTGCCGATGGACCGATTGTCACAGTTGCCATCGTAAGGTACGTTCTTGATAGATTTCCGCGGTAAGGGGAGGAGTCCTCTGTTTAGCCCGGCGTCCACGCCGGGATCGAGGGGGGCTTATCCGCGTGCATTGCGTTCCCGGCGTGGACGCCGGGGCTAAACGCATATTCCCGCGTTATTGTGTAAATGCGGTTGGTTTTCGGCTTTTTATTATCATTTTTCCAGCAAACGGCGATTCACCGTGATCGAGTTCCTTTGCCCGAACGGGCACCGAATCCGTTGTCAGGCCGAGCAGGCGGGCCGGGCCGCCAAGTGCCCCCGCTGTGGGGTTAAGTTTCGCATCCCCGACGCCGCCGACCTGAACATCCCCAACGCCAGCGATTCCGACCCCAACGTCTCCCGGCCGGAGTTTACTGACTCGGGGTTTTCGGGCAACAAGCTCTCCTCCGCCGGGGGGGAGAGCAAAAAAGAGCGGCAAATCGAGTTCCTCTGCCCCAACGGCCATCGGCTCTTTGGCCCGGCCAGTCTCCAGGGCAAGCCGGGCGAATGTCCCGAGTGCGGCTCCCGATTCCGCATCCCTGTATACGACGACGAAGGCGCCGGCGACGAGCAGCCCCAGGAGATCGAGTTCAGCCCGCTCGAAGAAATCGAGACCCCAAACGCCGGTCCTTCGGCGGGAGCGAAATCGCGGCCCGCGTCCCACTCCTCCAACGCCCGAGCTACGGCCGATCTGGGCGGCGCGCCGACCACCATCTCCGGCCGGGGCCAGTCGGACCAATCCATCGCCAGGCTCGTCGCCCGACTCTGGAGACTGCGGCCCAAAGACGCCGCCGTCGAACTACGGCTCCGTGGCGGCGATACGATCGTCCCCCATCAATTCCTCGAAAAGGCCTCCCGGCAATTCCGCCAGGGCGTGTTCGTCGTCAAAGAGGCCGACGAAAGCCTCTCCTTGTCGATCGTCGCTTGGGACGCCATCGAGCGGGCAACCGTCCGCGGCCTGAAGGAAGTCCCGCCCGCGTTCGCCGACTAGTCGGCCCAGCCGCCGCGGTTGAAAATTATCCGTTTATTGATGTTCAGAAAACTAATGCAACCGTCTGTTTAGCGGCCGTCGGCACGACGGCCCATGTTCCGCCGCAGGCCGACGTACCGTCGGCCGCTAAACGGTTGCATTTCTTATCTGACTGTCAATAGCCGCCGCGTCCACGCGGCGTTTGCTTGAAGAGAGAAGAGCGAGAAGAGAAAGGCTGCGAAGGGGGGGCATTCCTCGTTATTGAGGACGTGAAGATTTTGACAATCTCCTTTCCCTCTTCTCTCTTCCCTCCTCCCTCTTCGTGTTTCCGCTCCCTCACTCGTCCTCCTGCAAGTCGCCTTCGGTAATCATGCTGAAGCCCTTGGCGGCGAGCGTCTCCTGGGCGATCTCGATGTTGTCGACCATCAGGGCCACGGCGGCGTTTCCCCGCGGACGAATCAACAGCGGATAGGCCTGCACGATGTTCACCTCGGCCTGCAACAGCGCCGTGCAGACTGCCAGCAGCGGCTGCGGCCCCTCGGGCAGTTCGACGCCGATCAGATCGCTCTCGATGATGGCCAGACCGGCCCGCTCGAAAATCTCCCGCCCCTGCTCGGGATGGCTGAGCAGGAACCGCACGAAGGCGCACTCGGCGGTGTCGTTGATCGAAAGGGCCACGATCCGCACCCGGCTCCCCTCGAAGCGGCGGATCACTTCCAGCAGGGTCCCTACCTTGTTCTCCAGAAAAACCGTAAACTGCCGGATCGACGGATAGTTTCGCCCGCGCATGGTCGAAAAGTCGATGCCGGAGGATTGGTCGATGGACATCTGGGACCTACTTTTTTTGCTGGAGGGGTTTCAGTGACAAGTGCCTTACTCGACGCTACCGCCAATATACCCGCATATTACCCCATTGAGAACCCACCCATGCTCCGCCAACACGAGATCGAAATCCGCGTGCGCTACCAAGAGACCGACGCGATGGGCTTCCTTCACCACGCCTGCTACTTTACCTATTTTGAGCTAGGCCGGACCGAACTGCTCCGCGCCGCCGGCGGGAACTATCGCCAGATGGAGGCCGAGGGGCTGTTGATCGTGGTCGTCAAGGCCGAGTGCCGCTTCCATCGCCCGGCCCGCTACGACGACCTGCTGCGGCTGCGGACCACGGTCACGCGCGTGACCCAGGCCAAGATCGAGCATCGCTACGAGCTGTTCCGCGGCGCCGAGTTGCTCGCCACCGGTCAGACCACGCTGGCCGTCATCGACCGCGCCGGCAAGGTGCTGCCGGTGCCGGAGTGGATGAGGATCAATGGAGAAGAATGAAGGGGAACCACAACAAGATTCCCCCGGCTAATACAGTCTCAACTACTCGGATCTGGCATAGAATGCGGTTCACAAGGAGGCCGACTCTGGAATATCCGCGTCTTCAATCGGCGGACGGATCCATTTCACTCGCGTCTATCCCCAAAGCGCCGGCGATTTTTTCCAAGGTCAGGGCCGATGGACTGTGATGACCTTTTTCGAGCCGGCTGATATGGCTTTGGCGCAAGCCCGCTTTTTCGGCAAGTTCCTGCTGCGTCAGTCCGGCCTGCTCGCGAAAGCAGCGAATCCGATTGCCCACGTAGTCCATCCAGGATTGCAGCTTTTCGCTCGGCTTGCCGGGCAATTCCATCGGTTGCAAGCCGCCTTTTTGCTGTCGCATGATTTCGCGCATACCGCGAACGACCGCGTCTCCCTCTTCTTCCGTTTCCGCCGATTCCAGCGATTCGACCAATTCAAACAAATCGTTGCGGTCTTCCTTCGGAAGCGTGCGGACCCGATCGACCAGCACGGCGATTGCCAGCGCCACGGGATCATTCAATGGTCCTTCGTCTACAGCAGTCATCATGCTGGTGCTCCCGCCTTTTCGCCGATCACCCACACAACAATCCTACCCCCTCTCAAGCGCGGCAACAAGTGCCCCAAATCGCCGTATCATGAAATTTCAGAGTTTGCTGACCAACTCCGCCGCCGCATCGAATCGACGCGGAGCGTCGGGGCAGTGGGTTCCCATGCGGAGCATGGGAACCAGGAAACATCCCTCACACCCTCAGTTCCTCCGCCACCGCCCGGATGAAATCGGGCGTGGTGCCGCAGCAGCCGCCGATGAAAGAGGCGCCGGCCGCGACCAGTTGCGGCACGTAGGCGGCGAACTCGGCGGCCGTCTGCCGATAGACGATCTCGCCGCCGACCATCTCCGGCAGACCGGCGTTGGCCTTGATCCAGATCGGCCGATCCGCGGCCGCGCGGAGCCGGCGGCAGACGTCCACCATGTCGGCGATGCCGTGGCCGCAGTTGCTGCCGACGACGTCGGCTCCGGCGGCGGCGAGGGCCTCGGCGGCCTGCTCGGGCGTGGCCCCGGTCATCGTGCGGTCCCGCTTGGCGCCCGCATCGAAGGTCATGCAGGCCGCCACGGGCAAGCCCGTCTCGTGGGCGGCCGCCACGGCCAACGCGGCCTCGGCCGGGTCGGACATCGTCTCGATCACAATGCCGTCCGCGCCGGCCTCGGCGATCGCCCGGGCCTGCGCGGCGAAAGCGGCGCGCAATTCATCTTCGCTGACGTGCCCCATCATCAGCATCAGGCCGCTGGGTCCGATCGAGGCGAAGACCATTGCCCTGCCTGCGGCTGCGCGGAGCGAAATATCCACGCCGGCCCGGATGATTTCGGCCGCCTGTTCGGCAATCCCGTAGCGGGCCAGCACGAAGCGGTTGGCCCCGAAGGTGTTGGTCAGGATCACGCGGCTGCCGGCCTCGACGTACGATCGGGCAACCTGCTCGATCCGCTCCGGCTGGGCCAGGTTCCAGGCGTCGGGGCAGGCGCCGACCGGCAGTCCGAGCCGCTGGAGTTGCGTCCCCCAGGCCCCGTCGGTGGTCGCGGGTCCGGCCGAGAGAAGTTTGGCGATGGTGGGGTGCATGGCGTCCTTCCTGGCAGTTATCCGAAAACAAATTGTGGTGCAGGCGTCCCGCCTGCTCTGTGCAGCCGAGACGGCCGCACCACAAATCCTCGCTCTGCTTGTCGCAACACAAGGACAGTCGGCTCACTGCGTCGGTCGCGGCCGAATCAGGACGACGCCCTGACTATCGTTGCCCCCATCGCCGGAAAGGCGCAGCGTGAATTGTGGAGGAGGTCTCCTTGGTGACTTGCGCGGCCCGGACGACGACGTAACAATTCGCTTCGGCCAGCTTTTGCAGCAAAGCCGGGTTGGCGGCTTCGCCCTCGAACAGCAGTTCGATCTTCTCGATCTTGACGCCATTCTTACCGCCGGTTTTCTGGAACTTCACTTCGTACTGTCCCGGCGCGGGAATGAACGGCGTCAGGTCGATGTCGAGCGCGCAGGCCGGCGGCGAGGGTCTTTGCGTCCCACGCACCGCAACGCCGCCAGTCTGTTTTCTGCTGATCGGCCGCCGGTCCCCGGGGCGCGGGGCTTTCCACGTAATACACGGCCAGCCGGCGGATCAGCGGCTCCGCGGCCGCGCGGGTCACGCGCAGCCGCACCTTGGAAACCGTAGTCGAGGGAAACACGTCGATCTTCATGCGTCCGACGGCGCTGCCTTGGGCCAGCGGTTTCCATTGCCCGTCGGCCAGACCTTCCAGGATGTACTCGCGGATTCGCTCGCCCTGGCGATAGTCCTCCATGATGACGACATGGTTGACGGCGACGGGCCGGCCGAGATCGAGCTCGACGGTCGTGCCGCGGCCCTTCGTTTCGGCCAGCGGGCGGGCGAAGCGGCGGTCGATTTCCCGGCCGAAGGCGGCGTAGGCCCGCAGGTCGTCTTCGGGAATCAGGCCGTCGGTGTTCGGCGTGGAGTTCAGCAGCAGCACGCCGCCATAGCCCACGGACTTATAGTAGATGTTCATCAGTTGGTCGAGGCTTTTGCGTTTCTTTTCATTGGCCTTCGACCAGAACCAGTTGTGGTCGTAGAGCGGTGTGTCGGCTTCGAGCGGGAACCAGCGGCCGCCGTCGGGATCGCCTTGGCCGGTCTTGTCGTTGAAGGTGCTCCAGGCGGGGTAGTGGAGGATGCCGCTCTCCGTGCCCGGCCAGCGGATCGTGGACTGCGGACCGCCGAAGACCATCGCGTCGGGAGCGTATTTCTTGAGGATGTCGCTCACGTCGATCACGCAGCCGCCGTCGAACCAGACCTCGCCCACCCGGCCGTAGCGGCTGAGGACTTCGGTCATCTGTTGGCGGTAGACCTGGTTGTAGGCGGCCTGTTTGGCGGGATCCTTGGTGCGTCCGCCGCTGCCCATCGGCGCGCCCCACTGGTCGTCGCCGGAGTAGACGTAGATGCCCAGGTTGAGGCCGTTTTTTCGGCAGGCCCGGGCGACCTCGGCGAGCACGTCGCCGCGGCCGTTCTTCCAGGGCGTTTCCTTGATGCCGTAGCGGCTGGTTTCGGTCTGCCACCAGCAGAAGCCGCCGGTGTGCTTGGCGACGAAGAGGATTTCCTGGGCCCCCCACAGCTTGGCGGCGCGGCACCATTGCCCGGCGTCGAGCTTCCGCGGATTGATCTCGTCGAGCGGCGTGGAATGGTCGTTGTATTCGCGTCCCTGCCAGGCGGCCGGGCCGTAGGTGACGAACATGATCCGCTCCTGCTCCTGCCAGGCGTACTGCTGGGGCGTGGGCTTCGCCAAGGGCTTGGCCGGCTCGGCGGCATGGCAGAGCCGCGGAATCGAGAAGAATAGCGTGAGCCCAAGTAGCAGACTCGAACGGGCGAATCGTGAGCGAGGCATAAAATATCTCTCTGGGTCAATGTTGCGTTTCGTCTCTCGCGGCGCCAGTTACGTCGTCGGCGCCCAATCCCGCAGCAAGACGATGTTAGGAAAATCCTCGTGGACCGCCCGCCAAAGCGGCTCATCGGCCGTGACGCCGGTCAATTGCATGTCATCGGCCAAGGCTACGAAGAGCGCATCATACACGGAACGGTCGTACTTGACGGCGATATCGAGCGCTCGAGCGAGAAGAGGATATGAAGGGCGTGTCTGCACAGGCGTGGTAAGAAGTCGAGCGAACAGAACATTAACCTCGTCGGATGGAATTCGTTGTTGATGATGCTGTTTCCAAATTGCGTTTGCCGCTTCAGGGAGAGCGATTTCCAAAACAAACAGCAAGCCGCCTTTCATCCGAACATCGGTAATCAATCGACGTGCCTGACTGGAATCATGTTCGGGCAAGGCCCACTTCGCCACCACGCAACTGTCGACGACGAGATTACTCATCTCATGCGGTCCTCGGCGATGCTCAATGCACTATCGGGAAGTAATCCATATTTCGCCTTGATTTCTTCCCGTAATCGGTCGGTATCATCCAACCAGGCTTTTACATCTTGCTCTTCCACGGGTTCAATATTCAGAGAGACCCGTTGATTGTCTGGGAGCGTCAACGGCGTAAGCGGCTGAAACACTCCGTCACGATAAATGGCCTCGGTTTGCATGGCTCGACACCTCCAATTTGCGATGTACGATTGAATTCTACCCCGCCGGCGGTTGGCCGTCAATCCGCTCAACTCGTATAGAACTCGCGCACCCGCATCAGCACGTCGAAGCCGCTCAGCTTCAGACATTCTTCGAGACACAGCATGGCGGGATGGTCGGGCGGCAGCAGATCGTACTTCCGCTTCACCGAGCCGATGACCATGTCCAGCCCGAGCGGCATGACCTTCGTCAGGAACGCGCTTTCCAGCGGACCTTTGACCGGCGAACCGTCGGGGCGCTTCGAGGGGAGCATTACCGTGAAGTTGCTCAGGCCGACCGAGGCGTGATGGCCGGCAAAATACCCGTCGGCGTGGATCAGCTCCATCGCCGCGACCAGCCGATGGATGTTCCCTTCCGAGTCGCTGCCGAGCGGGGCGATGCCCGGGTCGATGATGCAGTCGTCCAGGGTCGCGCCGGGACAGCGCTCCAGAAACGTGCCCACCAACTGCCGCGCGGCGTCGTAGGTCTCCTGCGCGGTGTGGCAGGAGGCCGAATGACCATCGACCACGTTCTCCGAGACCAGCAGGATCGGCTTGAAGGGCCTGATTTTGTAGAGGTCGAACATTTCGGCCCGCAGCGCGCTGAATGGAATTGACGATCGGCTTCGCTCCGCCGGCCCGCTGGGGATCGTAGGCCTCCAGGCCGGCCCGGGCCAACTCGGCATCGGGCGTGTCGATCGACAGCGGCCGGGCCGTCACCGCTTGAATCTTGCGGACCAGGTCGGCCATGAACTCCGCCGAGCGGGGACCCACGTTCACGTCGATGTACTTCGCCCCCATCTCGTCCTGCATCTTGGCAACGCCCAAAATGCCGTCGATGTCGCCGGCGTCGAACAGCTTGTGCGTCGAGGGGACCGAATCGTTGATCGTTTCGCCGATAATGGTTAGCTGCGCAATGGGCATGTGTAGTTGGTGGTTGGTGGTCGGTGGAGAGTGGGTAAAGACAAACGCGTATTCGGAAGGATTAGACAAACTCGACTTTTAATTTTTTCCCCAGCACCGTCGCCGCGCGCTCCAAGGTTGCCAGGGTTACAGACGGATTTTCGGGATCCAACAACCGTTCTAATGCGGCACGGCTGGTTCGCATCCGGTTGGCCATTTCGGACTTGGTCAACTTGCGCCGTTTCATGGCCTGCACAATTCTGAAAGCGATTACCCGTTTAGTGGCGGTTCCTTCAGCGATCTCTAGTAATCCTTCTGCACGCAAAAAGTCGTCAAAGTCTTCACCGATGTGTTTCCTGTTCATAATCTCTATTCCCCTTGCAATTCGGCCAAGCGGCGTTGGGCCGTACTCAACTCGTGTTTCGGAGTTTTCTGCGTCTTCGTCACAAAGCCGTGCAAGAGAACCATCGTGCCCTCGGCCACGGTGAACAGCGTCCTGGCGATCCCCTGGTTCACTCGCGACCGCACTTCCCACAATTCGGTATCGAGCTTTCTAATCAGCGGCATGCCAAGCGGCCGGCCATACTGCGCAGTCTTGATGTCTTCGCCGATTGTTCGGCGGTCTCCTCGCGACATGCTTTTGAGCCACTCGCGCACAGGCTGGTTGCCGGCCGCCGACCGATAGAATACCACTTGGAGAAGGGGACGACTGTGGTTGTCTTCCATCTATCGCAAGTGTACCACTAATGGTACTTATGTCAAGGGCTGGCTTGTGAAACGTATCACCGCTTGCCTTCGATTTGCTCTTCTGGTGCCGGCGCGCTGTGATCCCGATCCAAATACGTATTCGCCCAGGAGGACGTTTCCTTCAGCTTGGCGTCGTAGAAGATCGGCGGGCGCTCGAGCATCGTCTCCGACTCGCCGTAGAACTTCAGCCGCTCGTAGGCCCGGGCCCAGAAGCATTCCTTATTCTGCAATTCGCATTGCCCGTCGATCGAGCCGCCGCAAGGGCCGTTCCGCTGGCACTTCGAACACCATTTTTTGGGACACAGGTAGGCGCAGTCGGGGAGGCTGCAATCGCCGCAATCCTGGCAGCCGTACATCGTCAGCTTCGAGGTCTTCTCGAGGCGATAGGCCATCCGGCTGAGCAATCCCGGCTTGCGCTCCCAGCGGGCGAAAATCCGCTTCAGCAGCGGGTACAACGCCTGATCGCGCGTGAACGCCATGCGATGCACCCATCGCGACAACTTGTAGTTCAGCGTTACGTGCTTCGTTTTCTGCGGATGTTTCAGCGAGTTCAGGTACTCGCGGTTGATCCGCCCGGGTTCGCTCATGCCGGTGAACTTGTCATGCTCAAAAAGGAAGAACTCCTCGAACTGGGAGTATTGGATTTCCTTGAGGAAGTCCCGCCAGTCGTCCGGGGCGTAGCTTTCGGCCAGGTCGATGATCGGCCCGAAGCCTTCAGCCTTGTGGACGCCGCCGATGTAGCCGGCCGCGAAACCGAGGCCCTTGAACACGGCCAACTGCTTGGCGGCCAGTTCCCGGAAAAACTGCTTGCCCTTGTCCTCTCCGGCGGCGTACTTCTCGGCCTTCCGCAGCAGTTCGTCGCTGACTACGCAGCCGGCCAGCTTGCCGCTGTTGAACATCTTGGCCACGCCCTTGGTCAGCAGATAGACGTTGCCGATGATGGGCACGTTGATGCCGCGGGCTTCCAGGAGGAGCTTGATCTCGTGGAACTTCCGCATGTCGTAGCCGAGCTGCGGAATCACCCATTGGGCGCCGGCGGCGATCTTGCGGACCAGCTTGAAATACTGCGGCAGCAGCTCGCGCTCGTGCCGTTTGAAAGGCGAGACGGCGCAGCCGATGAAGAAATCGGTCTTGCCGAGGGTTTCGGTCTTGCCGCCGCGGCCGGGCACGGTCAGCCCCTCGTTCATCGCGTGGAGCAGCGCGATCAGGGCCACCGAATCGAGGTCGAAGACCGGCGCCGCCAGACCGCCGTAGCCGCCGGTGGGATAATCGCCCGTGAGCGCGAGGATGTTGTCGATGCCTTCGGAGGCGTATCGCCAGGCGGCCGCTTCCAGCCCGCTGCGGTTCAGGTCCTTGCAGGTCAGGTGGACCACGACGCGGTGGCGGTGTTCGGCGACCTGTCCGGCGAACCAGTCGGGCGGGAGCATCGGACCGCCGCCCGGATTGTCGGTGATCGAGATCCAGCCGATCCGCGGATCGGCCAGCAGGTCCCTGGCGAAGGAGGCAAGGTTGCCCGGCGAATCAAGCGGTTGCGGGCCGCGGCTCGAAACCACCTCGGCGCCATAGTAGAAGCGGTCGGAAGCCAGCATCTCGCGGAAGGCCGCGTTATCGTTCGGAGATGTCACGTGGGAAGGGTCCATATATGGGGAAAAAACACCGCCGCACGCTTAGCGGCCGCCGGTACGGCGGCCCGTATTCCGGCGGGGGCCGCCGTGCCGGCGGCCGCCATACGTGCGGCATAACGGCGGCGTGGCCTTACGCCAGCTTGCGGGCCAAGGCGACCGCCGCGCTGGCGTTGTCGCTGTAGCCGTCGGCGCCGATCTCGTCGGCATATTGCTGGGTGATCGGGGCCCCGCCGATCATAACTTTCGTCGTCTTTCGAAGGCCGGCCTTGTCCAGGGCGTCGATGACGTTCTTCATCATCGTCATGGTGGTGGTCAGCAGCGCGCTGAGGGCCAGGATGGTGCCGTCCTTTTCCTTGGCGGCCTCGACGAACTTTTCCGGCGGGACGTCGACGCCCAGGTCGATCACCTGGAAGCCGCCCCCTTCGAGCATCGAGGCCACCAAGTTCTTGCCGATGTCGTGCAGGTCGCCCTGGACGGTGCCGATCACCACGCGGCCGACCGGTTCCGCGCCCACCGCGGCCAGCAACGGAGTAATCATTTCCAGCGAGGTCTTCATCGCCCTGGCGGCGATCAGCAACTCGGGCACGAAATACTCGTTGCACTCGAACCGCTTGCCGACTTCGTCCATGGCCGGGACCATGTATTTTTTGACCAATTCGGTGGGATCGGCTTTGGCATCCAGCGCCGCCTTGGTGACTTCTCCGGCCTTTTTGGCGTTGCCCGTCAGAATGGCATCGTACAGTTCCTTGTAATCGGACATGAATTACTCCCTCGCAAGCAGAGGCTGATGATGTTTGTTTACAATCAATTTATGATACTGCTCGATGCCCTGCCGTGCCAGCCCCCCCGATTCCCCCGCTATTCCCGGGCCTCGTGGGCACGGAATGTTCGCGGCGAGCAGCCGAACATGCCCCCAAAGAGGGTGGACAAATACTGACTGGAGGAGAATCCGCACGACAGGGCAATGTCGGTGACGCTCCGCGCAGGTTCCTCTTTCAACAGCCTGGCGGCCGCCGCCAGCCGGCATCGGTTCAAATGCCGCATCGGAGTGGCGTTGTGCAGTTGCTTCGAGTAGTGTTTTGAACCAGTTGGAAATGGAAATTCTCTGTCGTTTGGGTTAGAATTACACCCTAAACGAGGAGGATTCCATGAACGCCCCACGACGACGCTTTGGCACCGACCAGAAGGCAGCCATTCTTAAGAGGTATCTGGTCGATAAGGTTCCCATCTCGGACCTGTGCGACGAGTACGGCATCAAGCCCAATCAAATCTACACTTGGCAGAAAATCCTGGTCGACAATCTGGAGGCCATCTTCCAGCCGGTGGCCAAACGGGCCGCCAGCAAGGTGTCGGCGCAGGAGGAGAAGATCGCCCGGCTGGAGGCCAAGCTCGTTCAGAAGAACGAGGTCATCTCCGAATTGATGGAGGAGAACGTCCGCGCAAAAAAATCCATTGGGGAACTCTGAACGGACGCTGGGTTCCCCACGACACCCGCGATGAAGTGGTCGATTACGTGCGCCGTTGGCACGAGCGGACCGAGGTTCCGGCCCGGCGGTTCGTGGCTTGGCTGGGCATCGGCCAAAGCAAATTCCACGACTGGAAACAACGCTACGGCAAGCGGAACGAGCACAACGGCTGGGTGCCGCGCGACTGGTGGCTCGAAGACTGGGAAAAGCAGGCCATCATCCGCTTCTCCTTCGAGTATCCGTTGGAGGGCTATCGGCGATTGGCGTTTATGATGCTCGATCGCGACGTAGTGGCCGTCAGCCCCAGCAGCGTGTATCGCGTGTTGAAGGCGGCGGGCCGCATCGGACGATCGACCAACAAGCCGTCGAAGAAAGGCACGGGCTTCCATCAGCCGCAAAAACCGCACGAACACTGGCATATCGACATCAGCTACATCAACATACACGGCACGTTTTACTACCTCACCACAATCCTCGACGGCTACAGCCGCTACGTCGTGCATCGGGAAATCCGCCCGTCGATGACCGAGCAAGACGAGTTGACGATCCTGCAACGGGCAAAAGAAAAGTTTCCCAACGAGACGCCTCGCATCATCAGCGACAACGGCGCGCAGTTCCTGGCCAAGGACTTCAAGGAGTTCATCCGCCTCTGCGGAATGACGCACGTGCGCACCAGCCCATACTATCCGCAGAGCAACGGCAAGCTGGAGCGATTTCACGGCAGCATCAAGGGTGAGTGCATCCGACCCGGCACGCCGATCTCGTTGGAAGACGCGGTGCGGATTGTGTCCAAGTATGTGAAACATTACAACGAAGTGCGTTTGCACAGCGCCATCGGCTACATCGCTCCGGCGGACAAACTGGCCGGACGCGAAGCGGAAATCTTCGCCGCCCGCGACCGCAAGTTGGCCGAGGCGCGAGAGCGCAGAAAGGAGCAACGCGAGGCGGCCCGCTTGCGAACGGTTGCCTGATCGAAAGAAAGACGCTACGATGACGAACGACCTGGGCGGAGGATAGGGCTCTGCGGGGACGCAACCCGAGCGCCGACCCAGGGGTTGTGAGTGAAGGCGGGCGGCGACCCCGCCGCCCGTCTCTTACCCCCTTCACTTTCAACACCAAAGCGGAAAATCCAAACACTACCAAACAATTTCAACGCCCGAACGATCCTAACCCGACCTCTGACGTTTCCATTTCACGCTGAACCAAGACAGTAGTGGATAAAAGCGGTCGCCTACAGGCCGCTGTTAATGTTCCTCTTTTCGGTTATAACATATCGCTATGAGCGATACTACTCGCCGCGATTTTCTCAAACTGAGCGATCGTCCAAAAACAACTTGTAGCACAGCCGCCCTCGGCTGTGAGAATCGCCCTGGACAGCCGGGGGCGGCTGTCCTACATATACCGAAGTTGTTTTTGGACGACGACTGAGCGGAGGGGCCGCATCGGCGGTCATCCCGGCCGGCGCTGAGGCTCGACATCTCCACGCCGCCGACGTGCCGATCCAAAAACAGGAGCCAAAAGAATGGCCAAAATCTCTCTGGGCGTGAATATGGAGTTCGTCCGCCACGACGACAAACCCTTCGAGTGGGGCGTCGATAAAGCAGCCGAACTGGGCTACGAATTCGTCGAACCGATGGTCCACTGGGGCCGCGAATTGCTCTCCGAGGCCGGATACTTCCATAGCGTTTCGATGCTCGACGATCCCTATCGCATCCGCCGGGCGTGCGAAAAAGCGGGCCTAAAACTCTCCGGCCTTTCCGGCCACAGCGTGCTCTGCAAGCCCGAGGTCGGAACGGAGTATCTCAAACAGGCCGTCCGTTTCGCCGCCGAGTGCGGCGCGCCGGTGGTGAACACCGACGAAGGCCCCAAGCAGCCGTGGACCACCGCCGAGGAAGACCACGTGCTGATCCGCTACACGCTCCACGAGGCGGCCGCCGTAGCCGAGCCGCGCGGCATCTTGATCGGCATCGAGCCGCACCAGCAGTACACCAAAACGCCGGCCGGCCTGGACCGCATCTGCGCCCTGGTCGATTCTCCCGCCATCGGAATCAACTTCGATACCGGCAACAGCTACCTTGCCGGCCAAGACCCGATCGCCTGGCTCCGGCACGTCAAGGACCGCCTGGTTCATTTGCACGCCAAGGACATCTCGCTCGCGCACTCCGAAGCCGAACGCGGCAAGGTGGCGGGAACCCCGGTCGGCTGCGCCTGCGGCGACGGCGTGATCGATTGGGCACAAGTTATCGAAGTCTGCAAAGAGGCCCCCCGCGACATCGTTTTCAGCGTCGAATGCGGCACGGTCGAGCAGGCCGCCCGAAGTATCAAGCACCTCAAATCGCTGCTATAATGGGGACCGGGAAAATGAAAAAAATTCAAACCACGCGGCGGGGATTCCTGAAAACCGGCTCGGCCTTGGCGGCCGCTCCCTATGTAATCCTATCCGGCGCCCTGGGCAATGCCGACGTGCCTCCGGCCGGCGAGCGGATTACCGTGGGGCACATTGGTGTGGGAAACCGCGGACGGGGGCTTTTCCACGAAACTAAGGCCGTGGCCCGGGCACAGAGCGTCGCCGTGGCCGACTGCTACCGGGACCGCCGCGAGTCGGCCGCCACGCATTGCAAGGGGAAGGCGTATCGGGATTTCCGCGATATTCTGGCCCGCGGCGACATCGACGCCGTGGTCATCGCCACGCCCGACCACTGGCACGTTCCCATCTGCGATCTGGCCGTGCGGGCGGGAAAGCACGTCTACATGGAGAAGCCCCTGGGGTTGACCATCGATCAGGATTTGGCCTGCCGGAAGCTGGTGCACGAGAAGGGCGTAGTCTTCCAATATGGCACGCAGCAGAGGAGCATGCCCCGCTGTTTCAGGGGTTGCGAACTTGTCCGCCGCGGCGCGATCGGCAAAATACTCTCGATCGAGGTCGATGCCCCCAACGGCGGCGCGGGCGGATCGACCGCCAAAGCGCCCGTCCCGGAAGGATTCGACTACGAGATGTGGCTGGGTCCGGCGCCGAAGAAGCCCTACACCGTCGACCGCTGCAAACCGCCGGGAACCTACTGGATTTACGATCAGTCGATCGGCTACCTGGCCGGCTGGGGCGCGCATCCGCTGGACATCATGGTTTGGGGCTGCGACGCCGATCTAAGCGGGCCGATCACCATCGAAGGCACCGGCGTCGTCCCCACCAAGGGCCTTTACGATACGGTCTACGATTGGAACGTAAAAGGAAAGCTGGGCGACGTCGATCTCGTCTTTCGCCCCGGGCAAGATCGAACCAGGTTCATCGGCGAAAAGGGGTGGATCGAGGTGTCGCGGGCCTTGGTCCGCAACATCGCCAGCGATCCCAAACTGTTGAAAACCAAACTGGACCCCTCCCAAAACCGCCTGATGTCGGTTTCCAACGGACACATGGGCAATTTCATCGCGGCCGTCGCCAAGAAGGAGCCAAAAGCGACGGTTACTTCCGTCCAGGACGCGGTCCGCAGCGATGTCATCAGCCATTTGTGCGACATCGCCATCCGCACCGGCGAGAAGATCGCCTGGGACCCCATCGAGCAGAAAATGACCTCCGGCAGCGAAAAGGCCCGGGCCATGATGTCCCGGCCGATGCGCGGCGAATGGAAGGTGTAGTTAGGATGCGATGGCCGCTTGTTCGAGATTACGCCACGTTATACCGCGTTAGGGAGACTCGAATGTACAACCCACCGAACCGTTTTGCACGCCCGACAATGATCGCCCTCGCGCTGACGGCGATTACCGCAATTGCCGCCGCCCTGACCCCATCGGGCCGCTGTGCTCCGGAGGCCAACCCAGAGGGCAGTCTCCGCGTCGAGGAGTCAAAGACGGGCATGAATATCCGCGACGTTCATCGGCTCATCCTGTCGTACCGCCATAATGGCCGCGGCACGGAGTACAAGCCCTACATGGAGAAACTCTACTCGCCGGCCGGGGTACAGGTGCTGCGCGATTCCCCGTCCGATCACAAGCACCATCACGCTCTGATGTTCGCCCTGAGCGTCGACGGCGTGAATTTCTGGGAAGAATCCAAGCCGGAAAACGGCCGGGAACGTTTCCGCTCTGGCTACGTCAAGAACGCGCCCCGCGACAACGTCGAACGGGCGGGATTCGTCGAGACGGTGGATTGGGTCGCGCCCGCGCCGGACCGGACGGTGTTGGTCGAACGCCGTGAAATCACCGCGTTTCAAGCGCCCGACCTCGGTGCCACGCTGATCGAGTGGCGCTGCCGGTTGGAGGCGCCGCCGGGCAAGGATTCCGCCGTCCTCACCGGCGCCCACTACAATGGCCTCGGATTGCGGTTCCTCAAGTCAATGGACAGTGGGGGACGGTTCTTCAACTCCGACCACCGGCAGGGCGAAGTCGTTCGCGGCGACGAGCGGCTCACGCCCGCCAAGTGGTGCGCCTACACCGCCAAGGCCGACGGCCATCAGGTGACGGTCGCGCTGTTCGATCATCCGAACAATTTGCGCTATCCGGCCAAAATGTTCACCATGACCAAGCCGTTCGCCTACCTGTCGGCGACGCTGAACGAGTGGAAGGAGCCGGTCGAGGTGAAGGCCGGCAAGCCGTTGAACCTCTGTTACGGCGTCGCTCTCTGGGACGGCGAGAAGGACAAGGCGACGGTCGAAAAACTTTACAAGCGTTGGCTGGAAATCAGCGGGAGCGATCAGACACATAAGGAGTAGCGGCATGGCTCCTCGTTCACAACCGCACCAATCTCGCCTATTTCCTAGGCGTCAAACACCGGTTGCGTTCCGCAAGCCGCTTGCGGTTTTGCAATGAGATCACCATTCAGTTCTGATTGGATTCCTTATCACACGGACCAGCCCTGTCGATATTTGCGGGTGACGAACTGGTCGAGTTCGGGCCGGTTGGCGCATTTCATATTGGGGCCGTCCCAGAGGACTTTCCGGCCCTTGCCCGCCCGGATCGCCAGATTGCCCAACAGGACTAGTTCGGTCAGCGGGCCGCCGTGGTCGAAGTTGGCGAAGGCGGGCCGGCCGCCCTTGCAGGCCGTCACCCACTCGCCGAAATGATCGCTCGCGCAGCGGGGGATGCTCGGCGCGGGCGGCCGGAACTCCTTCCGCCGCCGCTCGGGAAACAGAACCGGTTCGTCGGTCAAGACCCCTTTATCGCCGACGATGACCGCGGCATTGTCGGGCAGGGGCTCGCCCGGCGGCAGTCCAATATCGCGCGGGCTGGGCCGATTGTGGCCGTCGTACCAGAAGATCTTGCACGGCGGCATATCTGCCCGGGCCGGAATGTCCCAGCGGATGACCGTCCCGTTGGGGAACATCTCCGCGTTGCCGTCGCCCGAGTCCTTGACCAGTTCGACGGCTTCGGCGTGCCCGATTTTCAGGGCGGAGAACAAACCGTCCATGGCGTGGCAGCCCATGTCGCCCAGCGCGCCGGTGCCGAAATCCCACCAGCCGCGCCAAGCGGTAGGCTCATAGATCGGCCGGCCCTTGAAGGGGCCATCCTTATACAGACCGAGGTACGGTCGTTTCGGCGCCGGGCCAAGCCACAAGTCCCAGTTCAGCGTGCGCGGGACGGGATCGGCGCCCGGCGGGCGCTTGCCGCCTTGCATCCACCAACTGCCCGGCCGATTTGTCCAGACGTGGGCCTCGCGGGGCGTGCCGATGGCGCCGGCCCAGAGCCACTCGCAGAGCAGCCGCCAATTCTCCAGCGCCCGGCCCTGAGTGCCCAGTTGCGTGGCGACCTTATATTTCCGGGCGGCCAGGGTGATTCGCCGGGCCTCATCAATGCAGTAGGTCAGCGGCTTCTCGCAATAGACGTGTTTGCCCAGTTTGATCGCCGCCATCGCAGCCGGGGCGTGGTGATGGTCGGGCGTGGCCACGACCACGGCGTCGATCTGCCCGGCCATCGTGGCGAACATCTCCCGATAGTCGGCAAACGCCTTGGGCAGCGGCTTGCCCAGGCCCTGTTTGCGGTAATCTCGATTCACCTGGTGCAGGCAGGTGTTGACGGCGTCTTGAGAAACGTCGCAAACGGCCACCAGGTTTTCGGCCAGCGCGGAGGGGTAGTGCGCTGCGCCCCGCCCGCCCACGCCGATGCAGGCGATGTTCAGTTTTGAGTTGGGAAACGGAGAACCAAGCCCGGCGGTGGCGCCGAAAAACCGGGCCCCGGCCGCGGCGCCTAAGGCCGCGGTAGTTCCCAGAAATCCGCGACGGTGCAAACGAATAGCCACTTCGACGCTCCTTTCAGGAGGGAATCGACAAACCAGGAGTCAGGCGGGAATGTAATCGCAGGCGAGATCGTGGGAGCAAATCCGTTTAGCCCCGGCGTCCACGCCGGGTGAGCAACCGGACGGGAAATAGCCGCTCTTCCCGGCGTGGACGCCGGGGCTAAACAACCGATGGTTCCCAGAATCATGAAATCTCATTCAATCCAACTTCTTGATCTTGACGTTGCGGAAATAGATCAGCGCGCCGGCGTGTTTGCCTTGCAGGCCGACGAGCCCCTTCGTGGGCATTTCGGCCAGCGGTATGCCGAGCCACCTGGGAATCGGGCTGCCGTCGGGGTTCTTCTCGCCCGAGGTCCACTTCCGCATGTCCATCTGGGTAACCAACTCGCCGTTGAGGACGACGTCGATCAGCGGTCCTTTGCAGGTGATGGTCATGTGGTTCCACTGGCCGGGTTTTTTGACCATCGACTTCCGAGCGGCCAGCCGACCGAAGATGGCCCCGCACTGCCAGGTTTTGGGGGACTTTGCCCATTTATCGGCGTAATCGTCGGCGATCTGAATCTCGACGGAATGCGCCCAATCGGTGGTCTTCGTGGCATAGACGAAGACGCCGCTGTTGGTGCCCGGGTCGGTTTTGAACTCCAGGTCGAGGACGAAGTTTTCGTACGGTTTTTTCGTCCAAATGTTTTTGTCCTCGGTGGCCGTGAGCACGCCGTCTTTTACCGACCAGACGCCCTGGGGAAAGGTGGCGTCGGAAAGGTCGCCGGTGAAGAGTCGCGTCCAGCCGGCGTCATCGGGGGCCGTCTTCGCGGCGGGCTTGTCGGCGGCAAAGGCCGCGATCGTCAACAACAAACACACGCTCAAGGCGGAAATAACTTTACGCATGTCAGGCTCCTTGTGAAGGCGCAGAGGAATGAGTCGAGGCCGCGTTCATGTTCGACTCCCGAATTGTTGGAGGGAAGCAGGAGAGATTGCGGAGGCGGGAGAGAGTCCGGAATATGACGCCATTTTAACACCTCGCGGGGTAATCCGCAATGGTCCCAAACCGCCGTGTGCGGCCATATTTTCTGGCAATCGCTAAATCTTTGCGGGATTTAGGGTTGTCCAGTAAGTTTGCCACATGCGGCTGTCGTCCAGGCACGCGAGGGCCATCATCGCTTCGGCGTTGTCGCCATCCCAGCGGCGGCCGCGGCCTTTGACCCGATGCGTGGTGGTCTTGCACTCGCTTTCCGTAGGCCCGCTGCCAATCTGCCAGCCGCGACGGCGGAACTCGGGGTAGCGGATCATCGGCTTACGCTCCGCCACATAATGCATCAGGCGGTTGGCTTCCTTCCGTTTGGTCGGCGATCGCAAGGGAGAACGCCAAGCCACCAGTTGGTCCCAAGCGGAATCGTAGCCCACGTGCCGAAACGTGTGCATCACTCCCTCCAGCCATGTCTTGCCCTGCGCGGACTCTTCGCCAAACACAATCCGGCGGCTCTTTTGCAGGTTCTCCCGCAGGTGATAGAAGTCCAAGCCGATGGCGTCCACCAAACCGTGAAACTCGATCTGGTTGCGAATCCAGGGGGCCCCGTCCACGTTGGCCACCTTCTCCTCGGCCTTGGGCAACTCCAGTTGGCACGCCATCCGCTGCATCAAACGCCCCGCCGCTTCGTGGTCGCCGCTGGTCGCCCCCACATAGCGATGCTTCATCGTTTCGTCATAGAAGTTGGCCACTTTGAATTCCTTGTAGGCCTGATCGGCCCCCGTTTTCGCGCGGGGCAAGGGCCGACAGCGACGGCCGCGCCGGCGCCGTTTTTCGCGAATCTTCGTCCGCCGCTTCTGCTTTTCTTCCTCGGTGACCAGCGGCACTTGGACGCCGTCACATCCCAGATACAGCCGGGAAACGCCCTCGGCCGTGCGGCATTCTTCGGCCGTCCACGGCGGCTGCAATTCCCCACGCTGCAAGGCACGCAACACCACCTTGCCCTCCCCTTCGATCAACTGCCGCAACGCTTCCTTGCTGATGGACCAATGCGCCGCACGCGCCAGATTCGCCGCGGTCTTCGCAAAACTGGCGGAATCCTGGTTCAACCGACACGCCATCTCCCGCACCCCTTCGCTGATCGTCGCTTCGGCTTCGTCCAACCAGCGGTCTGCCGGCGTTTCGCTTCCTTCCTGCCGACAGTGCCAACGAATCCGCCATACGTCGATCCGCCCATTGATGGTCAGGACGCTGGTGGGCTGCTTTCCTTTATGCCGTTTCTTCTTTCCCGTCGCGGCGCTGTTCGGAGGGGGGAAAAGCGGCTTCCGCCGCGTTGACCTTCATCTGGATCGCCTTTTCGTAGGCGACCTGGCGAAAGCGATCCAAGGCATCCCTCGCTTTCTCCTCGCTATCGCGAATCACCCGACCCTGCGGCGCGCTGTCCACCGCGTCGGCCACCTCCCGCAACGCACGCTCGAACTCCGCTCGCATCTGCTCCTCGTAGGCCTTCCGATCTAACTTGGGTAGTGCCATCGCAATTTCCTCCTGTGTGGCATTATGCTAAAATCAAGACGCCAACCCAAGTTATACAACCTCCCTATTGTTCGCGCCAGTCATATTTGCCGCACACAAACCGCCGCGTCGCCGCGTGGGTGCATTCCACACATTGTTTGTTAGCCCGAAGGGCTTTTCATAAGAAAGCCCAGGGTTGCCGCGCAGCGGCTACCCTGGGTGAGAAGGGCAATGGAAAGACAATACCCCAACGGGGTTTCGGAGGCTTCACGCCGCACAACGCAACCCTTTCAGGGCTGATGTGTGGCGTACGCCCCATCTTCCCAGGGTAGCCGCTGCGCGGCAACCCTGGGCTGTCATATCACAAGCCCTTCGGGCTATAGCGACAATCCATACTGTACAAAGTGTGGAATGCATCCCGCCGGGTTTCCGCTCAATCCGAGTGCGGTGCGGATTGCCGGAAAGGGGAGATAAGCGTAGAATCAGCCTGGAGTTCTCAGACCCCGATCGGAAGGAGTGGTGCAGCGATGGCGAACGAGAGCGGCGAGAAAAGCCTCCGGCAGGAAACCGACATACCCGCCTTGATTGCGATGTTGTCCGACAAGAATGGCATGGTGCGGCGGTGCGCCCGTGAACGCCTGGTCGCCCTGGGCGGACCGGCGGTCGGTTTTCTGGTGGAACTGCTGTGCCACCGCAAGGTCCTCCTGCGGTGGGAAGCGGCCAAGGCCCTGAGCGGCATCGGCGATCCCCGCACGGCGGCCGATCTGGTCAGGGTCTTGGAAGAAGACGAAGACGAGGACGTCCGCTGGCTGGCGGCCGAGGGACTGATCGCGTTGGGTTGGGATGGAGTGCGACCGCTGCTGGCGGCGTTGGCCGACCGGCCCGGCTCGCTCACGCTTCGCGACGGGGCCCACCACGTATGCCACAATCTAAGCAGACGGAGGGTATACGCGGCGTTAAAGCCCGTAGTGGCGGCGCTCGACGAGCCGGTTCCGGAATTGGCCGTTCCCTCAGTTGCACGTGCCGCTCTCGACAAGCTCACGCTCGTTTTCGGCCGAGGGCGTTGCGTTTGAGTAGTCGTTCAGCCACTCGATGGCTTCGTTGTAGTGGTTGACGGGGAAGCACTTGATTTCGCCGTTCATCATCAGCTTGGCGAGCTTGGTTCCCCACTCCATGCACTTCGTACCGCCGACGACGGCCATTTTCTCAAAGCTGTTGCGATGGGCCACGCCGAAACGGACGTCGTCCCACATGGCTGACATTTCCCAACCGTGGAAGTTGTTGCTCAGGTCCATCACGAACCGCGCCCGGCCGTACTGGCGGATAATCGCTTCCAGGCGGGGGATCATCACTTCCTTGTAGTCCTGGTTGGTCAGCTTTTCGGTGGCTTTGATGGCCAGCAGGTTGCCGTTGCTTTGCGGAAGCACTTCGATCATGTTCTTCTCCAATCGTGTTTGTGCCAAGTTTTGCACCGGGCGCGACACTAGGCGGATTGCGGCCTTCGCGACCGATCCAAGACCGCGGGCCGCTGCGGGTCGAGGATGCGATAGGCCACCAGCTTGACCGCAGTCGTTGACGAAGAACCAGGCCAGGCAGTAGCCCCAGATCAGCCCGGCCCATTTCCAGCCGATGGGGACCATCAATGCCAAGCCGTAGACGGCCGCCAGCGTGGCCAGCAGCTTGGTGCCGACCGCCGCCCAGAACAGGATCGGCGCCGGGGCGATCGACCAGAACGGTCCGCGCGTGCGGGTGACGAAGATCGTCAGGTGGCCGGCCACGGCCAGCTTCAGGAACATGAACGTCTGGATCACGTCGCGGTCAGGTGGAAGTGCCGCTCGGCGAGGTAGAACAGGCCGAACGAGGCGACCACGCCCGGCCAGCCCCAGCACGGTGGAAATCCCCAGCACCAGCGGCATGTTCCATTTCTCGGGATCGTTCGGAGTAGCGCGTGCGGTCGTAGGCGATGGCCAGGATCGGGCCGTCGTTCAGCAGCGCCAGCAGCACGATCATCACCGCCGTGACCGGGTAGAAGTTGAACACCAGGATCGACAGCGTCATGAACAGCAGCACGCGGATCGTCTCGGCGATGCGGTAGATGGCGTAGCTGTTCATCCGCTGGAAGATCTTGCGGCTCTCCTTGATGGCGTCGATGATCACCGACAGGCCCGGGGCTCGAGCAGCACGATGTCGGCGGCGGCGCGGGCGGCGTCGGTGGCGCCCGGAGACGGCGATGCCCACGTCGGCCTTCTTCAGGGCCGGGGCGTCGTTCACGCCGTCGCCGGTCATGCCGACGATGTGGCCCCGCTGCTGCAGCACGTCGACGATGTGGTACTTGTGCTCGGGATAGACCTGGGCGAAGCCGTCGGCCTGCTCGATGGCGTCGGCCAAGCTGGCCGCCCTCGTGGTGGCTGGTGTCGCCGAAGCACGCTGGCGTCGAGGATGTTCGTGCCCGAGGCCCAACTGGCCGGCGATCTCCTTGGCGATGGCCAACTGGTCGCCGGTGACCATTTTGACGCGGCTGCCCATCTGCTGGGCGGTCGCGATCGTGGCTTTCGAGTCCTCCCGCGGCGGATCGAACAGCGGCAGCACGCCCAGGAACTGCCACGGGCCCGTCGCCGTCGGCCCGGGCCACGCCCAGCGAGCGGAACCCGCGGCGGCGAAGCCGGCGACCGCCTCTTCCACCTCGGCGCGGACCTGCGTCGGCGTTGGCCGCCAGCGCCAGGATCACCTGCGGCGCGCCCTTGGTGACCTTGAAGCACGCGGCCGTCGGGCGATTTGACCGTGGCTTCGGTCCGCTTGTGCACGGGATCGAACGGCTGGAAGTGCGTCACCTCGTAAGCGACTGCGTACGCTGTCTGTGTCCTTCAGCCCGCCGATCACGGCCAGGTCGATCGGGTCCTGGTCTTCCGCCCGCGAGGCCAGCGCCGCCGCAGAGGATCGCCTCGTCGGCCGTCGACGCCGCCGACGGTGAACGGCTCGCCGAGGGTGAGCTTGTTCTGCGTCAGCGTGCCGGTCTTGTCCGAGCAGAGGACGTCCATGCCGGCCAGCTCCTCGATGGACGCCAGCCGGCTGACGATCGCCTGCGAGCGCGGAGAGCATCCGCGCCCCGACGGCCATCGTGACCGAGAGCACCGTCGGCATGGCCACGGGGATGGCCGCCACGGTCAGCACCAGGGCGAACTGCAGCACGGCTCCTGCCGTCCGATGCAGCATCGGATCGCCGCGGAACAGGGCGACGACCAGGATCAGCGCCACCAGCGCCACGGCCAACACGATCAGAAAGTCGCCGATCTTCAGCACCGCCTTCTGGAAGTGGCTGACCGTGTGGGCCGTCTCGACCAGATGGGCCGTCTTGCCGAAGAAGGTCTTGCCGCCGGTGGCGTAGACCAACGCGTCGATCTCGCCCTGCCGGACGATCGAGCCGGAGTAGACCACCTCGTCCGTCTTGCGGGTCGACCGGCAGCGACTCGCCGGTCAGGGCCGACTGGTCGACCTCGATCGGGTCGCCCTCCAGCAGCTTGGCGTCGGCCGGCACGATGTCGCCGATGCGCAGCCGGATCAGGTCGCCGGGCACCAGTTCGCGGGCGGCGACGGTGATCCACGGCCCGCCCCGCTTGACCTGCGCCCGCAGGGCCAGCTTCTTCTTCAGGGCGGCGATGGCGTTGCCGGCCTGGTATTCCTCCCAGAAGCCGACGACGGCGTTGCCCAACAGCAGCACGAAGATGATGCCGAAGTCGGCCCAGTGTCGACCACGGCCGAGAGAATCGGCCGCGGCCTCGATCATCCAGGGGATCGGCCCCCAGAAATACGAGAGGAACTTCAGAGCGGGTTGACCTTTTCCTCCGCCAGTTCGTTGTAGCCGTATTGGGTGAGACGCTCCGTGCTTCTTCCTGGGTCAACCCCTCGGCCGAAACGCCCGTTTGCGGTTGTGCAATTGTTGGCAGGCAACTTGGCAAGGTTCAGTCCCCGGCAATGGAAGAGTTGTGCTTGTGTCGAATCATAATGCGCCCCCAATAAGTCGTTTTTCATTCTAGGTCATTATTAGGCGTCCGCGATTTCGGGAGGGAATATAAAGACCGTTTTGGGCTAATCACCGTTGGAGGCCGATTCCCGTCGCCGAACGAGTGCGAAAACTCCGGTAAACAGCGATTGCGATCGCCTCCTACAAGCGCGAATTCACTTTTGCTATAATTCGGTAAGTGATTCCAAGCCTAATGGCTTAACCGGCTAATTTGGACGTTATCGCTCTGGAAAAAATAACCAAGGACTGTGCGATGTCGCGGAAAATCGTCGAGTGCGTGCCCAATTTCTCGGAAGGGAAAGACCCGGCCAAAATCAAGCAAATCACCGCTGCCATCGAGGCCGTCCAGGGCGTCGAACTGCTGGACGTGGACCCCGGCGCGGACACCAACCGCACGGTGGTCACCTTCGTCGGCGAGCCCGAGGCGTCGCCGAAGCGGCCTTCCAGGCCATCGCCAAGGCGGCGCAAGTGCTCGACATGAGCCGGCACCACGGCGCGCATCCCCGGCATGGGCGCGAGCGACGTTTGCCCCTTCATACCGGTCGAGGGCGTGACGATGGAGGACTGCGCCGAGATCGCCCGGCGGGTCGGCCGGCGGGTCGGCGAGGAACTGGCGATTCCCGTCTACTTCTACGAGGCGGCGGCCCGACGCCCGAGCGGACAAATCTGGCCAAGGTCCGCAAAGGCGAGTACGAAGGGCTGGAGAAGAAACTGGCGGATCCCCGGTGGAAGCCGGACTGCGGGCCGGCGCGGTTCAATCCCAGGATCGGCGCCACGGCCGTCGGCGCGCGCGAATTCCTCATCGCCTACAACATCACGCTGAACAGCCCCGACAAATCCGCACGCCACGGACATCGCCCTCGAACTGCGCTGAAAGGGCCGCGTGGCCCGCGCCAAGACCGATTCGCCCTATTATCACCGGGGGAAATGCGCTTCTGCCGGAAGGGCGTTTCCCCTGCGGCAACTGCGACTTCGACGGCAAGCGCTTCGCCGAGACCGAGGGCCATTGCCGCGAGGCCCACGGCTACGCCTTGCGCGAGTTGGCGGCCGAGGCCGGCGAGATTCCGACCCCGCCCAGGTGGTCGGCCAGAAAGGTCCACCGCGCCGGAAAGTTCCCCTTCTGCAAGGCCATCGGCTGGTACGTGGATGCAGTACCGGCGGGCGCAGATCTCGATCAACCTGACCAATTGGCACGTCACCCCGCCGCACGAGGTGCTGGAAGAGGCCCGGCGACTGGCCGCCGCACGCGGTCTGGTGGTGACCGGCAGCGAAATGGTGGGCGTGATCCCCTATCGCGCCCTGCTCGAGGCGGGCAAGTTCTATCTCCGCCGCCAAGGCGCCTCGTGCGGCATCCCCGTGGGCGACATCCTGGAAACGGCCGTCTTCTCGATGGGCCTCGGCGACGTGCAGCCGTTCGACATCGAGAAGAAGGTGCTCGGCCTGCCCGCGCGCAAGCCTGCTGCGCTGGTCGGCATGAAGGTTGCCGATTTGTGGACGAGGTGTCGCGGGACACGCCCGCACCCGGCGGCGGTTCGATCGCCGCCCTGGCCGGCGCGCTGGGCGCGGCGCTGGCGTCGATGGTCGGCGGCATCACCAATCACAAAACGAACGACGCCGAGAAGGCGAAACTACTGCGGGAAACGGCCGAAAAGGCGCAGGCGATCAAGGACCGCTTGCTGCGCCGCCGTGGACGACGACACCGACGCCTTCAACGCCTACCTGCAAGCCCTGCGGCTGCCGTCCGAGACGCCCGAGCAGCAGCAACTTCGCGCCGAAAAGATGCAGGCGGGCCTGCGGTTCGCGGTGGACGTTCCCTATCAAACCGCCAAGTTAAGTTTCGAGGCGATGGGTCTTGCCCGCTCGATGGCCGAGCACGGCCTGGCGGCCTCGATGACCGACGCGGCGGTGGGTTGCGAGATCGCCTTCGCCGGCGTCCGCGGCGGCATCTGGAACGTGCTGACCAACCTTCCGCAGATCACCGATCGGCAATACGTCGCCGACATGCAACGGCAGTTCGCCAAGTTGCTTGCCGAGGCCCGCAAAGTCCTGCAAGAGACGAGCGCGTCGGTCGACGGGAAGCTGGCGGAGCGGGCTGGGATAAAGGGGCTGAAATGAATGGCGCGGGAGTCTTTAATCGCGACTAAGACCGCCGGGCGCATGACCTCGATGACCGAGCAAGAATAATGACTTCCGTCCCCTTTATTCCGTCCCCTTTATTCGCCGTCCCCTTTATTCGCCCGAAAGCCTAGGCATTAGGAAAGCAGCCAATCGGCCAGTCCGCACAGCAGGAAGAATGCTGCAAGCACGCCAACAACCTTGGCCCATTTATACTTGTTTCGGCTCGACTCAAGATATAGCCCCAAATATCCGCAGAGTCCTAGTACGAGAATGCCGAGCAAAGAGCCCAAGTCGATCTTCATAGGTTCCTCCCATTAAGCATAGCTTATCACTCTGGACGGGAGTCGAAACGGGGACACATCCAATATTGGTGGAATGAGCAAAGAAAACAAGCAGCGCGCCCGTTTCAACGTCTGAAACGAGAGATGTCCCCTTTTCCGGCCCCCTTTTCCGGCCATATCGGCCCGGCGGACCCCGACAACAACGCCCCCCTGAACAGAAGTCCCCCACGCAGCATGTAGTATGCTTGTAGTAGAGGCTGCGGAACAAAGCCAAAGGTCTTGTGTTCCAAATGAACAATGGGTGTGCAAGACTTGTGGAGGTCAATTATGCAATTCAGCCTTTCACGTATCGTTGTATGCTGCTCCCTGATTGCTGTTTGCCTGACTGCTATGGCGGGCGCGGTGCGCTATTCTTTAGGGAAGGGTTCTCCTGCAACACATACGTCTTCGAGACAAGGTGAAGTGACTGCGATTGTTTCAACTGAACGGCCCCACAAACTGCCAGCCGACACACTGTATGCGAAGGCGTCTCCTGCTGTTGCTGGCGTGGTGGTGCCGCAAATGGAGGCGCTTGATCCTGTTACCCTCTACGCCAATTCCCGCGACGCCGTTGCCACCATCTTGACAGAGGACGATCTTGGCTTTGATGCTGGTCAGGGTTCAGGATTCTTTCTGCCTAGGGAGTTAGTGGGAACACGCTGCGATTATCACGAATTGACAAAGCCTTCAACAAATGGCGAAGTTCTCTTTGCCTACCTGCTAACGAATTATCATGTGATCCGGTCGGCAGCAGATGCAACGGTGAGGCTGAGAGACGGCCGATCGGGGATCATCGGTGATATTGTTGCAGAGCAAGAAGATATAGACCTAGCGTTGGTGGTTGTATTCTTTGGTGGGCTGGCAGACGACAAATCACGCGATGGAACACCACTTTCGACTCTCTCCATTGCGAACGGACCGGAATTACCGGTCGGCCAAAAGGTTTATGCTATCGGAAGTCCAAAGGGGCTGGAAGCATCCTTGAGCGGGGGCATTGTCAGCGGTAAGCGGGAGAT
The DNA here is from genome assembly GCA_963733145.1 of uncultured Planctomycetota bacterium. Classification (GTDB taxonomy): domain Bacteria; phylum Planctomycetota; class Planctomycetia; order Pirellulales; family Thermoguttaceae; genus JAHIKV01. The sequence goes on from CAVTCJ010000003.1 coordinate 167,277, forward strand.
TGCCGATGGGATCTGGTGGCTTCAAACTACAGCGCCCGTTAGCCCAGGATCAAGTGGAGGCCCGCTTCTAAACTCATCCGGTGAGGTTGTCGGCGTAGTTACTGCCCAGCAGTGTAACGGACAAAACCTTAACTTTGCCGTTCCGGCGTCTCAGATTCGCGCCTTCCTGAAAAAGCAATACAACTTAAGGCCGCTTTGGCGGGGCACTGGTATTAGAGGAGAAGAATTAATACTACAGCGCTAAGTTGATATTGATTTGTTTGGATAAAATGGCGAAACTTGTGTCCTGCTGAGTCACGGAGGGCCAGACATGGACGCTAAACTGATTCGTGGGTTGCAACCGATGCTTGCCCGTTTTCTGAAACGCTTCGACGACTGCTTTGCCCGCAAGGACACACGGGCACATCTGACCGTCTACGTTAATGGGCAGCTTTCCGACTTGCCGCGAAAGAGCGTCGAACCGATTGCCCTGGCGTCCGGCGTGCCCGTGCGAACCCTTCAGGAGTTCCTCAGCCAACATCGTTGGCTGGAAGACCTGGCCCGCAACCGCTTGCAGCAAATCGTCGCCGAGGATCATTCCCATCCGCATTCCGTGGGCGTCATCGACGAAACCAGCTTCGTCAAACAAGGGAATAAGACGCCCGGCGTGCAACGGCAATACTTGGGTACGATCGGCAAGCAGGAAAACGGGATCGTCACGGTGCATTTGGCCTATGCCGCGGACGATTTTCACTGTTTGCTCGATGGCGAGTTGTTCCTGCCGGAAAGTTGGGCTGGCGATCCCGCGCGTTGCCGCGAGGCGCAGATCCCCGAAGGGATGACCTATCGTCCCAAAACGGAAATCGCCTTGGAGTTGTACGACCGCGCGCGGGCCAACGGCGTGCGGTTTGCCTGGCTGACGTTCGACGAGTGGTATGGCGGAAAACCCGCGTTTTTGCGGGCATTGGACGGCCGGGAGCAGCGGTTCGTGGCCGAAGTGCCGCGCATCCTGATGGGCTGGATCGTTCCGCCGCGCGTGACGAGTCGGCCCTTTCGCCGCGGCCGCGGCCGCGGCCGCAAGACGCCGCGAATCGTCTCCGGCAGTCGTCCGGCAATCAGGGTCGAGAACATGCTCAAGTACGCGCCGGAACTGCAGGACCAAGAGTGGGTGCGGTATCGCGTCAAGGACGGCCACAAGGGGCCGATCCTTTGGGAGGTCAAACGCGTGCCGTTCTTCCTTCAAGGACCGGATGGCCTGCCCACCGGCCCGTGGCATTTGATGGTTGCCCGCAGTGTACTTGATCCAGCCGAGATAAAGTTCTTCGTGAGCAATGCGTCGCCGGAAACATCGGCAGGGCCGATCCTTCTGGCGGCCTTCTCGCGTTGGCGCGTCGAACGCTGCTTCGAGGACGACAAGGGCGAAGTCGGCTTGGCTCATTACGAAGGACGGCGGTATCCGGGCCTCAAGCGGCATTTGATTCTCAGTTCGATCAGCTACTTGTTTCTGGCCGAGACGAAACAACGCTTGCGGGAAAAAAAATCCCGAGTGGACCGTTTGCCAAGTGCATACGGCGGTGTCGGGGTTAATTCGCTCGTGGTGGCTCGACGGCCGTGTCTCGTCGCGTCTGTTGCATCGTACGGCGGCGTTGCTCGCAGGCATACAAGATCGCAACGCCCTGGCGCGTCGTTGCCATATCAAGCGAAAACGTCGAATTCTGCGGAACATGGGCATCAAACTGACCGAAACCCGTGTATGTAAATGGGACTCAAGTTAGCGCTGTAGTATTAAATGCGTATGTGGAGTCGTGGAATAATGGTGTAAATCTCGATTCACGATTGATGGTTGCCGACAAACAAATTGACAACGGAAGATATGATGAGGCGTTACACGATTTGGCAAATGTCATTCCATCAGAATATGGCAAGCATAAATACCTGGTTTTCTACACGATTGGTCGTGCAGCCAGATACCGAGGGAGAGAACAAATAGACCGATGGAAAAATCAGAACAAGAACGCGGATGGAATGATGAGGATTACAGCCGGAGAGATATATGAGCGTTACAGGAACAACATAGATTGTCAGTTAGCCAAGAAGTCCTTTTGGCATTCGATAGAACTCAATCCCCAGTTTTCTCCCGCATACAAGCACCTGGCCGAGTGTCTATCAAATGAAGCAAGATATGCCGAATCGTTTAAGGTGGCAGATTTGCTGGTTAAAATGGTTCCGCGATGTGCTACGGCATATAAACTGAGGGGCGGTAATCATTCCGCTTTAGCTCATCATCTGGAGGCGTTAGCGGACTTTGAGACGGCTGCTGAACTCGGTCCGAACGATCCAGAAACATATTGGAATATCGGGCAAGAATGCCTAACGCTTCGTGAAAATGCGAAAGCTATTGAGGCATATGAAACGGCGATCCAACTAAAGTCACATTATGCCGGCATGTGTCGTTACAACATGGGAATCGCCAATAAAAGGATGGGCAAGTATGAACAAGCAATAGCATGTTTTGAAGAGGCAAAGAAACTTGGTGAATGCCCACAATGGTGCGATGAAGAGATATCCGAGTGCCATAAACGGCTTGAATAATCACTATCAACACGGCGGACGAGCATGAAAAGAACATGGCATTCCCATGTCCAACAGTTTTTAGAATGGAGGTGCCACCATGTGGATACCCAGAGACGAGCGCCTTCTCCTTATCGGATACTACCGCTCGATCCATGCTGATGGTATAGAAAGGGAGTATGGTACGGATGACTTTTCGAGCTTCTTGCATTGTCAGACGAACTCCGAAGTCCTAAAACATGATATTGAACAAGCCACAGACGCTGTTGTCCGAAGCCAGAAGGCTAACAAGGTATTAAGTGAGCGAGGTTTGATTGTCTGTACAACACTGCACCCTAGCCCCAATGTGAGACTCAGCCTCACGCGCAGAGGTTTTAATCTGGGTTGGCGGTATTCACACCGTCTCGGCCGGATTAACCTATTGCTCAAGGAATACCGATGGATTGTGGCAACCATTGCGGCTATTAGCGGGTTTGCTGTTATACCCAAGCTGGTCAAATGGCTGTGGTCGTTCGTAAGCAATACCTAGCGGCAACGGTTTCCTGACGCTTTGGCCGAGACCACCGAACCGGGCTCAAAAGGGGACATTCTGCTTTGTGGTAAAATGCGCAAACTGCATCGTGTACTGAACCGAAAAGAGCCGACAAAAATGCCCCCTCTGTTCCATTATTCTCCGGTTGCAGATTTGCGGGGAGTTTGGGGGTGTTTTTGGAACAGCACTGTCGGAGGACGGCGGCTCACGTCGCCGATTTTCAGCGGTTTTTTCACCGGCGGGACGGCAGGGCGTTCAATATATCACCCTGATTTTTCGAGGTTTCGCAACGCCGCAGGGCCGCGGCGGGGTGTTTTTGGGGATTTTGGGCCTGGTTTCACTTTCGATCGAATCGGGCCGGGCCGAAGGGCAAAACACCGCGGAAACGCGGGAAATTCGGCACTCTGTAGAACGAACCCCACCTTTGGAACGAAGTTGTCATCATGACAACTTCATCGGTGAGAGAGAGAGTTTGTCATCATGTAAACTAGACTTGCGCCGATGGTTCTGGCTGTTGGCAGTGCCGTAAAGCCCTCATGGTAAGGTACTTTCGGCAGACAACGCCATTCGGCTAATCGACGTAACTTAAATAGTGCATTTACCGCGCATTTTCACCCCTAAATTCCAGGGGGGCCGAAAATACATTAACTCGTTGCCTGCATACAACTTGCGCGGACGATTTGCCCGGTTTTTCGATCCTTTATGGAATCTTATACACCAATGGGTGGTGCTTTGTTGTCGGTCATTATACCCTCGGAAAGTGCCTATTTCTAGGCATTTTCTTGACCGCCGTGCTTTTCGCACGAAAAACGCACGGGCTAAAGGCGGCTGCGGAATTCCTCTCCCCGGCCGAAAATAGGTTTGCCCGGTTGAATGCCGGAAGATGGGCGGTAGCCAGTCGGGCGAAATAGTGGATCGAACTGGTCCCCTTTCTGCCAGAGGATCAGGCTCGTCTGCTGGAACACGTCCTCGGCGTCGTGCCGATTGGGCAAAATCCCCTGCCGATTTCTCCCTTGACATGACGGCCGAATTTCGGACAATCCGGCCACCAATCTTTCGGAAATACAACCGGGGCACGGAGGCCCGCGGCCATGCAAGTCTGTCCCGAACTGGGGCATCCCGTCAGCCTGCTGGGATTGTTGCCGGAGGCCGAGTTGCTCGGCGCCGCCGACGTCCCGTTTGTCGGCTGCGCTTGCGACTCGCGCAAGGTGCGGCCCGGCGATCTGTTCGTGGCCGTCGCCGGCGTCCGGCACGACGGTAACGACTTCATCGCCGAGGCGGTCCAACGGGGCTGCGCGGCCGTGATTACCGACGGAAAAGGGGATAAGTCCAATTTTCCGCGACCAACCTTCGGTCGGTGCCCGCCCTCCGGGTGCTCAGCACAAATTGGACTTATCCCCTTTTCCGTGCCCGTCTGCGTCGTTCCCAACGCCCGGGCGAGCTACGCCCGGCTCTGCCAGGAACTGGCCGGAAACCCCAGCCGGCAACTGAAACTGATCGGCGTGACCGGCACCAACGGCAAGACGACCACCGCCTGCCTGATCGCAGGCATATTCAAAGCGGCAGGCCACGGCATCGGCGTGCTGGGCACCTTGGGCTATCTCGACGGACGCGTCGTCGAGCCGGCGACGCACACCACCCCTCCGCCCGAAAAGTTGGCGTCGCTCTTGGCCCGGATGGTCCGCAACGGCTGCTCCCACGCGGTGATGGAGGTCTCGAGCCACGCCCTGGACCAATCGCGGGTCGAGGGCGTTCAGTTCGACGCCGCTTGCGTGACCAACGTCACCCGCGACCACCTCGACTACCACGGCACGCTCGGCAAATACCGGCGGGCGAAAGCCCGGCTCTTCGACCATCTGGCCGAAGACGGTTTCGCCGTGCTCAACGCCGACGATCCCGGCTCGGCCGGCTATCTGCGTCGGCTGGACGGGCCGGTGTTGACCGTCGGCATCCGCGAGGCGGCCGAAATCACCGCCACGCCGATCGAGCAATTCATCAGCGAACAGACGTTCCTGCTCACGGCCGGCAGCGAGACCGTGCCCGTGCGGACGAAGATGATCGGCGTGCACCATATATATAACTGCCTGACGGCGGCGGCGGTGGGGCTGGCCCACGGCATCGAATTGACCACGGTCGTCCGCGGCCTGGAGTTCGCCGGGCAGGTGCCGGGCCGGCTGGAGCGGATCGAGTGCGGCCAGCCGTTCGGCGTGTTCGTCGATTACGCCCACACGCCCGACGCCTTGACCGTGGTGCTGAAGACTCTGCGGGAAGTGACGGCGGGGCGGCTGATTTGCGTGTTCGGGGCGGGCGGCGAGCGGGACCGCGAGAAGCGTCCACTGATGGGCCGCGCCGTCGAGCAGGCGGCCGATCTGTCGATACTGACCAACGACAATCCCCGCCGCGAAGACCCGCAGGCGATATTCCGCGAAGTGCTCGGCGGGTTCGTCGTTCCGACGGCCGTCGATGTCATCCCCGACCGCGAAGCGGCAATCCATCAGGCGTTGGCCGCTGCCCGGCCGGGCGATTGCGTGCTCATCGCCGGTAAGGGACACGAGACGTATCAGATCATCGGCGACAAGCGGTTGGATATGGACGACTGTGAGGTCGTGCGTGAGTGGTTGTATGAAAATGTCAAAACACCAATGACCTCGCCGCGTAGACGCGGCGGCTAAACGATTAACACACAACGCCGCCGTGCAGACGGCGGCTAAACGATTACCCGAATCCCCAGTCCCGAACCCCCTGCTCCCCATGTCCACTGTCGGCGAACTATGCACTGCGATCGGCGGCCGGCTTTTGCCGGAAGAGGCGGCCTGCGCGCCGCTCGGACCGGTCGTCAGCGATAGCCGGCGGATCGAGCCGGGGGACGTGTTCTGGGCTCTTTGCGGTCCGAAATACGACGGCGGACAGTTCACCGGAGAGGCTTTCGCCCGCGGCGCGCGAGGCGCGGTCATCATAAATTCCTCCCCTCTCCTTTTGGGAGAGGGGACCAGTCCTGCCAGCCCTCACCCTAACCCTCTCCCAAAGGGAGAGGGGACTGCGGATGTACCCGAGGGACGTTGGGCGATTCGCGTCGATGACACTGAGCGAGCTTTGAGCGACTGGGCACGTTATAGGCGAAACCACACGGCCGCGACGGTAATCGCCGTCAGCGGCAGCGCCGGAAAGACGACGGCCCGGGAGATGATTCACTGCGTGCTCCGCCGGCGGCTCTGCGGCTCGGCCAGCCCGCGAAACTTCAACAACCACCTCGGCGTTCCGTTGAGCATGACGGCCATCGAGCCGATACACGACTACGCGGTGCTGGAGTTGGGGGCCAACCATCCCGGCGAGATTGCCGCGCTGGCCGAGCTTGCCCGGCCGGCCGTCGGCGTCATCACCTGCGTCGGCGACGCCCATCTCGGCGAGTTCGGCTGCATCCGAAAAATCGCCGATGCCAAGGCGGAGTTGCTTGCCGCGCTGCCGGCCGACGGCCGCGCGGTGCTCGGCGACGACCCCTGGCTGCGAAAAGTCGCCTTCCGTTGCAAAGCAAATATCCTCTGGGTCGGCACGGCCGAGGACTGCCACGTCCGCGCGACCGACGTGAAAACGGCCGGCGGCCGGCTCTCGTTCTGCACCGGCGGTAGCCAGTTTTCGATTCCCGTTTGGGGCCGGCACCACCTCACCTCCGCACTCGCGGCGGTGGCCGTCGGGCAACTGCTGGGCTTCGACGCGGACGAGATGGCCCGGGCTCTGTACGATTTCGCGCCGATGCCGATGCGCTGCCAGGTCCAGCGGATCGGCGGGGCCACGGTCATCAACGACGCCTACAACTCGAACCCGACGGCGATGCGGGCCGCCTTGGAACTGCTCGGCGAAATGGACGCCGCCGGCAAGAAGATCGTCATCTGCGGCGACATGGGCGAGCTGGGAAAACGAGCGGTCCCGCTGCACCGCAAAATGGGCCGCCAGACAGTCGAGATCGGCCGGGCATCGGCCTTGATCGCCTGCGGCGAGTTTGCCGGAGCGGTAGTCGCCGGGCGCGGGCGGCGGGCATGTCCCGGCTGCGGGCGATTCCCTGTCCCAGCGTTGCCGACGCCATGCCGCACCTGAGCCAAGTCGTCCAGCCCGGCGACGTCGTGTTGGTCAAGGGATCGCGGATGATGCAGATGGAGCGGATCGTCGAGAGGTTGAATTGCGGTCATTTGAGGAAAATTGCCTAGAAATAATCACCGGCGCAGAGCGTCGGGGAAGTGGGTTCCCATGCGGAGCATGGGAACCAGGAAACTGGCCACTGAGGACGATTGCAAAATGATGATTGTAAATTGCAAATTGAAACATTTGCTGACCAAGTGATCGGGAAATTTTCAATTTGCGATCATGAATTTTCAATTTGCAATACCTGAACCAATGAAAGGGCTTCACTGTCCGCGCGGGGTTTGCGGGAATCCGGCGCTACCCTCCCTCCTTGGGTAGGAGCAACTGCCCGCCGACTGTCGGCTACTGGGTCAGCCGTGTCGGCGGGTGCTTCGCAGTGGAGCCCATGACTCGAGCGCCGGGGCGGCGGAAAACGCCGTCCCGGCCGCTCAGGGATATACGCTAAAATGCTTCTCTGGCTCATTCATCACCTCGCCAACTTATCCGGCGAGGCCCTGACCGCGTGGGACAAGATCACGCCCCGGGCCGCGCTCGCCGCCGGCGCGAGCTTTCTGGCCGCCGTGCTGCTCGGTCCGCTCTGGATCGCCTGGCTCAAGAGGCATTTCCGCGAGCCGATCAAGTGCGACTCGGCGGAGATCGTTCGCCTGCACCGCGACAAACAATCCACGCCGACGATGGGCGGGCTGTTCGTCGTCGCCGCGCTGGTGATTGCCGGGCTGACGTTCGGCGATTTGGACAATATCTATTTCCTGCCCACGCTGTTCACCGTCGCCGGCTTGACGCTGATCGGAATTGTCGACGACGTGGTGAAAATCCGCAGCGAGCGGAAGGGCATCTCCGCCCGCTGGAAGCTGGCCGCTCAATTGGCCGTGGCCGGTGTCTCGGCCGTCTGGCTGTACGGGCTTCAGTCGGCCGTGCCCGACGGCTTGTTGTTGCACGTGCCGCTGGCCGGCGCTCCGCTTTCGCTGGGGGCGTGGTTCATTCCGCTGGCGGTGTTGACCATCGTCGGTTCCAGCAACGCGGTCAATCTCGCCGATGGCCTGGACGGGCTGGCCGGTGGATGCCTGCTGGCCGCGGCCGTCGCCATGACCGGCCTGGTCTACGCCGCCGGACATGCCGAGTGGGCCGCGTATCTCGGCGTGCCGCACATCCCGCAGGCCGGCGAAATGACCGTGCTGGCCGGCGCCATGATCGGCGGCGTCTTGGGGTTCCTCTGGTTCAATTGCCACCCGGCGCAGGTTTTCCTGGGCAACACCGGCGCGTTGCCCTTGGGCGGGCTGCTGGGCGTGCTGGCGGTCGTCGCCCGGCAGGAACTGTTGCTGGCGGTCGTAGCCGGCGTGTTCGTCGTCGAGGCGCTGAGCGTGATTCTTCAGGTCGGCTACTACAAGTGGCGACGGCGACGGCTCTTCCGCTGCGCCGCTGCACCATCACTTCCAACTCCTCGGCTGGGCCGAGAACAAAATCGTGGTCCGGTTTTGGATCGCCGCCGCGCTCTGCGCGTTGCTGGGCACGGCCTCGTTGAAACTGGGCGCGAACGATATGTCTCCAAACGCGGCGGAGACGACCGTGAAAGACACGCCGAACATTTCGCCCGACGGATGCGTATCCCGTGGGGAGCCGAGAATTGCGCGGATGAATGCACTGCATTGAGTGTATAACACACCGCTCGTTCCCATGCTCTGCATGGGAACGGATTGTTCGGACGCTCCGCGTCCGTGCCGTAACACGTTGAACATCCTCCAGCCGCGCGGACGCAGAGCGTCCGGGCAGGGTGTTCCCACGCGGAGCGTGGGAACAAGGAGTCGAATTACACACGAGTATTCACCACGATGAATCACACCGTTCTGCATATCGTCTTTTCCGGCGGGGGGACTGCCGGACATCTGTTTCCCGGATTGGCCGTGGCCGAACGGCTGGCCGAGGCGATTCCCCGCGTTCGCATCACCTTTTGCGGCGTGGGCAAACCGCTGGAACGGCAGTCTGTCGCCGCGGCGGGCTTCGAGTGTCTGATTCTGCCCGCCAGTCCGTTGCCGCGCGGCGTGGGCGAAGCCGTGTCGTTCGTCTTGGAGCAATTCGCCAGCTTCGCGGCCGCGAGTCGCTTTCTGCAGGAGGAACAGGTTGACCTGGTGGTCGGCCTGGGCGGCTATGCCAGCGTGCCGATGGCCCGGGCGGCCGTCCGGCGCGATGTGCCGCTGGTGCTGCTGGAGCAGAACGCGATAGCCGGCAAGGCCACCCGCTGGCTGGCCCGCGGCGCCGCACTGATCTGCACGTCGTTCGACGAGACGCGGCGTCAACTGCGCTGCCGTTGCCCGGTTCGCACGACCGGTAATCCGATCCGGCGGGGGTTTTCACAAAGCCGCGACCGGTGGTCGACGTCCCGCTCGTCGATTATTGAGAAGCGGTAGCGCGGTCGGCGACGGAGGTCGCCGCTTATATGGGCGAAAACGCCGCGGCAGGTTCTCGTCCTCGGCGGCAGCGGCGGGGCGCACGCCCTGAACGAATTCGCGCCGCCGGCCCTCTACAAGATCAGCCGGCAATTGCGCGGCTGGCGGATCGTGCATCAATCGGGCGAGGCGGACCTCGACGCCACGCGGACGCTGTACCGCAAGTTCGCCCTGGACGCCGTGGTCGAGCCGTTTTTGGAGGATATGCCCACGACGCTCGCCGCGACCGATCTGGCGATCACGCGGGCGGGCGGCTCGACCTTGGCCGAACTGGCCGCCGCGGGCGTGCCGGCGGTGCTGGTCCCCTATCCCCAGGCCGCGGACGACCATCAGGCCGTCAACGCCCGGCACTATGCCTCCGGCGGCGGTTGCGTTACAATCGACCAGCGAAAGCTGGCCGGCCGGCTGGACGACGAATTGGCCGAGAAGCTGTGCTTTCTGCTGGCCAACGACGATCTCCGCGGGCGGATGTCGGCGGCGATGCGGAAACTGGCCCGGCCCCGTGCCGCCGAAGACGTGGCGGAACTGGTCTGGTCGCTCGCCAGCAGCCGGTCGAGGGAAAGTAATTCCCTGACGGTTTAGCGGTCGCCGGCACGGTGGCCCCGGTGTTCGCTTCGCGCCGCCGTACCGGCGGCTAAACGGATGTCATTGTATTTCCGACGCATAATACACCAGATTACCTCGCACCATGCTCCGCTGGCGATTTTTGCTGGGAACGCTGATTATCGCGGCTCTCGTCGGGCTGTGCTGGCTCGACGTTTACGCGCCCGTGCCGGGATTGTATCTGATGCCGGTGGTCGCATTGGTCTGCGCATTATGGCAACCAAGGAACTGCTCGATATGCTGGCCGGGTTGGGGATGCGACCGTTGGCGCTGGTGGTTTATCTGGTGAATTTATTGTTGGTAGTTGCCGCTTGGCGGTTGTCCCCTGATTTCCTTCTAGCACAACTCAATTACCAAAGTCGTCTCGGCAATATATTTTTACTTGTCTCGTCTAGCCCGGGACTCGCAGTTGGCATCCTCCTATTTGTGGTTTTCGTTTCAGAGATGTGTCGTCGCAGCGGGCCGGCAGGCGACACGGCCAAACGCGGCGGGCGGCATTTTGGCGGTTCTCTACGTCGGCATGATGCTCTATTCCGCCGTGTCGCTGCGAATGCTTCACGGCATCGGCGCCGTGGCCGCGTGGATCATCGTCGTCAAAATGGGCGACAGCGGAGCGTACTTCATCGGCCGCTCGTTCGGCCGGCATAAACTGGCCCCGCATCTCAGCCCCGGCAAGACGATTGAAGGGGCCATCGGCGGGCTGGCCTCAGCCTGCCTCGGGTCGTGGCTCGCGTTCCAGTTCCTGGTTCCATATTGCAGCCCTTCATCGGACTATACACCGGGACCGTGGTGGGGCTGGATCGTCTTCGGCCTGCTGGTCGGCGCGGCCGGCATGATGGGCGATCTGGTCGAGTCGCTCTTGAAACGCGACGCCGGCCGCAAGGACTCGAGCACCTGGATGCCCGGCTTCGGCGGCGTGCTGGACATCCTCGATTCGCTGCTGCTCTCGGCCCCGGTGGCCTGGTTCTGCTGGGCGTCGGGAATGGTCGGACGATTCGAGTGAGCCTTCCGTAGGGTGTGTGAAACGCACCGCTTACTGTAGGAGGCGACTCCTGTCGCCGATTGTGCTTGGAAACACGCCTCTGTCGGCGACAGGAGTCGATTCCTACAGTCTCAGAATTGAGTCGATGCCGATCGGACCGGTGCGTTTCACGCACCCAACGGATTACGACGGCAGTTCGTACATCCCCTGGCCCGCCCGTTTGAGCTTTCCCTGCCGGGCAAGCTCTTCCCAGACGGTCGGCGGATACTGGTCGGGCGGGGTGATGGCCACGATGCCCGACGGCCGGCCGCTGCTCATCGGCCCCACGCCGATCCGCGATTGATCGTCCAGGCAGGTGAGTTTCAAGCGTTTTTTGAAGGCCTTCAGCGCGGCCTTGAGCTCCTGGGGGTCCGGCTCGGAGTGGGGCAATTCGTGGCAGCCACAGCAATCGCACATGAGATGGGTCCTCGCAATTCGGGGTTAGATGTCATCTAATTTTCGCCGCGGCAGGCCGCCAATGCAAGCCCGGCGGGAAAATGCCGTCCGAATTCGTATCTCTTGCGGAAAGCGATCGAGGCTGGGACAAGCGAAGCGCTGTCCCACCAGTAACGGCGAAAAACATGGTGGGACAGCGCTTCGCTTGTCCCACCCTACGATTCGCAAAACCGAAGTCTCGGTTATCAGCTCTGATTGACATTTCAAGGCGCCTTGATATGCTTGCGCGGGTTGCCGTCGTTTTGAGGAGGCATTGCCCCCCGTTTGGAAGCAATCAACATCTTGACCCCGGAGGTGACGAGATGAAACTGCAACGCATTATATGTGTGCTGGGCATGGCTGGCGCGTGCCTGCTGCTGTCCTCGTGCGGGGATTCGGAAAACCCGCTGTCCGATCCGCTGAAGGCCAAACCGGACAAGCAGTTGGCCGGTATTTGGCGGCGCACTGATGATTCTAATGGCGTGGAATATTATCACGTGGGCCGCGCCGGTGGGAAGTTGCCGCCCGGCATAATGCGGGCGGTCGGTGTCGTTCATAACAAGGACGGCACGATCAACCCGCCCGAGGAAATGCTGTTGTTCTCCACAACAATCGGCGAAAAACATTTCCTCGAACTGTGTCGCTCCCAAGAATGAGGACAAGGACTTGCCCAAGTTTGACAAAGACGGCTGGAAACCGGAACTCGTGAAAGGCTATTGCTTGGTGAAGTATGAAGTCAAGGGGGACTCGCTCCTTATTTGGATCATGGACGCCGACGCGCAACGCCGCGTCATCCAGTCGGGAAAGATCAAGGGCACTATCGATAAAGACGACAAGAGCGCGTTGAGATTCACCGACACCACAGAGAAACTGGCCGCGCTGCTAGCCTCGCCCGAAGGTGACAAACTCTTCGACAAAGAGCCTACCATGCGTTACGAACGGGTGAGGCAGTGAATGCCAGATGGGAAACGGTGCAATAGCCGGCGGCTGGGCTGCGCAAAAGGTGGAATGGATAACGTGATTGATATATCCGGTTTTTGTTCCTTGCGGTCGAGGCTGAATTGCCCCAACGGGGCTTCGGTTCTCCCAGCCCAGGGCAACGCCCTGGAGAAAGGGCGGACTTGACGAAGCGCGTTCGGCCCAACGGGCCAATCGTTCGGTGAGGAGGCAGACGGGAAAGGTTGGCCCCTTGGGCCGTCGGGCAATAACTTGCGTCCTCTCGCTCCCCAGGGCGATGCCCTGGGCTGGGAGAACGAAGGGCCTTCGGCCCACATACAATCCTGCCGCGTATGGAATAAAATACATTCGCCTACAGCAAGAAAACCGGCCCCTTGTGCGCAGCCCAGCCGCCGGCTATTTGTTTCGGCTTCCCGCTACACCCCCGCCAACTCGTGCTCACGCGCCGGCGATTCGGAAGCGATGATCGGCAGCGCGGAGGAAGCGGATGACGCGGGTTGAGCGACCGGCTCGGCGCTGCGGCAAAGCGGCAGCTCGGGCCGATCGGCGACCGATGCGTTTCGCTCGCAGAAGGTGGGCGGCTCGTGCTTGAATCCGGCGGCCAGCCGCTTCTCTTCCTTGCGGATGCGGCCCAGCAGCCAGCGTCCGCCGACCGCGGACCAGAACCGCGACTTCCAGCCGAACTCGGCGTGCAGTTCCCGCAGCAGGGCCGAGAGCTTCGCGTGCATCTTCGGATCGCGGCGATAGTAGAGCTTCGCCGCGGCGACCAGCACGGAGTAAGTGGTGGCCAGATCGCGGGCTTCCCAAGTGTAGCGGCGGCGGACGCAGGCGTCCGGATGGTTCTTGTAGCGCCGCCAGCCGGCCAGCGTGGTGCGGACGATCCGCACGGTGCTCGGCCCGTTGGCCTGGAAATCGCGGTCGAACGCCCGGATCATGATCTCGGCGGTCTGCTCGTCGTTTAAGGCCGGGTGGCGATAGTTGAGGATCGCCTGGCCGTGGATGTCGCTGGGGTTGTACTCGCTTTCGTCCTTCATCACACCGGCGGCCGAAAGCTGGGCGTGCAGGGGCGTGCCCGGCACCGGCGTATAGAGCATGAACTGGTGGAAGTCGGTGTCGTGCCGGACGGCGTGCTCGATGGCCTCGTCGATGTTCTCCGGCGTGTGGTTTTCCAGGCCGATGATCGTCGAGCCGAGGACACGAATGCCGTGCGATTGCAGCAGGCGGACCAGTTTGAAGGTGTCCGTGCCGGCCAGTTTCGAGTATTGGCTGTCGCGGCCTTCGATGCCCATCCAAACCCAGGAGATGCCCAGGCGGACGAGTTGCTCGATCGAGTAGGAGCGGAGCACGTTGGCCGAGCTGAACACGTCGAGCGACCAGGACTTGCCGTGCCGTTCCATCAATTCCAGCAGCCGCAGGGCGCGGCGGCGGTGGAAGAGGAAGTTTTCGTCCATCATGAAGAACGAGCAGACGCCCATCTCGCGTTCGACCTGGCACATGACCTCGAACAGTTCGTCGCCGGTGCGGAAGAAATCGACCCATTTGCCCTTGCCGCCGAACATGGCCGAGGTGGAGCAGAAGTTGCAGCCCAGCGGGCAGCCGACGGAAGGGATGATCGTGGCGGCCACGTCTCCGGGGCGATCGGGAGTGGCCATACCCACGGTCCGCGTGCCGATGCCCGAGGCGATCATCGGATGCCGCAGCGGTTGGTTCTCGTCCTCGCCGAGGAATTGGCGGAACCAGCGGACGCCCTCGCCGCGGACGATGTGGTCGGCGTCGATCCGCTCGTCCAAGTCGGGGATGTTGGCGATGTGCCCGCCGACGACGATCTCGGCGTCCGGCTGATACTGCCGGATCAGCTCGCACATTTTCTTGACTTTGAATTGGTTGGGAATGATCGAGGTGATGCCGATCACGTCGTACTGGTGAGTTTTCAGTTCCTCGACGAAGCGGTCGAGCGTGGGGAAATCGAGCACCACGCAGGGAGCGGCGATGTTCGCCTGGATCAGCATCAGTCCCCAACTGCGATGAAACATCCGCAGCGAGAACGCCCCCTGGGTCCGCGTGACTTGATTATGGTAAAGCTCCATCGGATTCATCCGACGGCTGCCGTACTCGTCGTCCTCGCCGTAAGGACCGAAAACGCTGGCCAGCAACACTCGGGCGTTCGATCCGGCTGGGTGCGCGATGGGCGAACAATGGTGGGCGGGTTCAATGGGCAGAAAATGCGATTTCACTTGTGTCGGGCTCCAATAAAATTGTCTGCTTCTTCTCTTTCCCTGCTAAAGTATAAGGTTTTTCGTCCTGTTCCCAATGGCCACAGTGTATTCGTTGTGTAATAGCTCGGTAATAGTTTGAGGGAGGCCCCGGAAAAATCACATCCGCACCCGGTTTGAGGGGGCGAGACTTCGGTTCAAATGGCCGCCTCTGGTGAAATCGGTCCCAAAACGGTGCAGTAAATTAGTATCTGTTGCGGAAGGTAGGGTGGGTCAAGCGAAGCGCAGCCCCACCATCGTTTTTCCCGCAGTTGGTGGGGCTGCGCTTCGCTTGACCCACCCTACACGGATTTTCCGCAACAGAAACAAACTACAATCTGCTTGAACGGACTGCTCTGCCCGCTTATAATGCCCATTATGGAGACCCGGGATGAGTCCAAGGGTATTAGCGTCGCGCGATCTGATTTTCTGGTTTCACAGCCACGACGCCCTTCACGAAAATCGGGCAAGCGTACACGTGGGCAAAGGTTCGCAGGACGATTTCAACGACGCCAAGGTCTGGCTCGATCCGGAGATAGAAGTCGCCCGCGCCGGTCGCACTTTGCGGCAGCAGGAATTGAACCGGGCGTTGCAGATCATCGAAGAACATCGCGCCTATTTGCGGGAGCAATGGCATGCCTACAGAGACCGAGCGAATTGAAGGGTCCGCCGACGTAACGTTCTACAGCGTGCGGTATCCGATCTCCGCGTACACTTTTCCCGAGGACGCCCGCATCCGCGGCGTGCGTTTCGACGAAAAGCAGATGCACCTCGATTTGACCGACGGCCGGGTGCTGTCGGTGCCGCTGTGGTGGATACCCACCCTCTACAACGCGCCGCCGGAAGAGCGCGAGAAATACGAGTTGGACCGCACCGGCACGAAAGTGATCTGGGATCCCGACCGCTGCGCCATCAACGACGAAGTCCGGCTGGATGACTATCTGAATGGGCCTGGCCCGGCGAAAGTCGAGTAGAACCGGCGCGCTACACGACGCTTATATGTTTAGCAGTTCAACGTCTCGCCGTTCCAATCCTCATCGCAAGAGATACACGAAGAGGCCCAACGTGAATGAGGCGGCGTATTCATGCCATCACGACGTTCACTAAGCACGCCGATTCTGTTGGCCATCGGCATGATCGTTCTGCTGATCGTGTTGACGGTCGGCTGGGTGCTGCTGGCGGTCTTCGGGCGCAAGAGAGCGCCCGCCACTCCGGCGTCTACTGGGCCTTGCTGACCATCGGCTCGACCTTCATCCTCCTGCTGCTGGTCGGCGTGGTCCTCTACCTGATCCTGTCGATCAAGGCCATCAACCTCACGCGGCGGCAGTCGAACTTCATCGACAGCGTGACCCACGAGTTGAAATCGCCGATCGCCTCGATGAAACTCTACCTGCAAACGCTCAGCCGGCTCCAGGTCGATCAGCAGGTGCAGGCCGACTTCCATCGCTCGATGCTCGAGGACCTCGAACGGCTCGATCGCCTCATCAACCAGATGCTCGAGGCCGGACGGCTCGACGCCGAACGCTCGGACGAGGACGTCGAGGAGGTCGAACTGGCCGGGCTGCTACGCGATTGCACGGCGGCGGTCGCCATGAACTACCGCGTCCCGGCCGACACGGTCCGGCTCGAACTGACGCCGAGCATCGTCATCGCGCGGCGCATGGACCTGGACGTCGTCTTCCGCAACCTGATCGACAACGCGGTGAAGTACGCGGGCACACCGCCGCGGGTCGAAGTCAGCCTCCGGCCGACGGACGGCGGCCGGGTGGTCGTGCGGATCGCCGACAATGGACATGGAATTCCGCTGCACCTGCGGCGGAAGATTTTCGGCCGCTTCGTCCGGCTGGGGCTGGAACTGGAGCGGAAAAAGCCCGGCACCGGGCTGGGATTGTACATCGCTCGAACGCTGGTCCGCAACCTCCGCGGCTCGATCCGCGTCCACGACCCCGACGCCGGGCCGGGAACCGTCTTCGAGGTGCATCTGCCGGGAAGGACTGTAGCACAGCCGCCCTCGGCTGTGTGACGACTGGATTATACTGCCACAATCTGGATTACACGGCCGAGGGCGGCCAGGCTACAATAATTTGCAATCATGCCCCAAAACGAGCACATCCTGGTCGTCGAGGACGAAGAGCACTTGGCGGCGGGCATCAAGTACAACCTGCTGGCCGAGGGCTACCGCGTGACCACCGTCGGCGACGGTCCGGCGGCGCTCGGCTTCCTCCGCGAAAACCCCGACGCGGTCGATCTGGTGATCCTCGATCTGATGCTGCCGGGGATGAGCGGCTATGCGGTTTGCGAGGCGCTGCGGGCGTTCGACATGGACACGCCCGTGCTGATTCTCACCGCCCGGACCCTCACCGAGGACCGCACCCGCGGCTTCGACGCGGGGGCCAATCAATATCTGACCAAGCCCTTCGACCTGGAGGAGTTTCTCAGCCGGATCAAGAACCTGCTCTGCTTCCACGGCCGGCAGGAGCGGCAGCAGCGGCGGAAGCAGGCAGCCGGTCATCCGTTGTTCGAGTTCGCCGACGCCCAAGTGAACTTCGAGACTTTCGAGGTGACCGTCCGCGGCGAGCCGGTCCGCCTGACGCAACTCGAATTGACGCTGCTGCGTTACTTCGTGGACAACGAGGGCCGGGTGATTCCCCGCGGCGAGTTGCTGGAAAACGTGTGGGGCATGCCCGGCACGATCAACACCCGCGCCCCCGACCAATTCATCCGCCGGCTGCGGAAGACGTTCGAGCCGGACCCCGCCCAACCCCGCCACTTCCTCACCATCCGCGACGCCGGCTACCGTTTCGTGGCCGTGCCGGAAGGGGCCGAAGTGTGACGGTCTTAGGTCTTGGGTCTTAGCCGCGAGTGTCGATGCTGGGGCCAAGACCCAAGATCCAAGACCTAAGCCCTAAGACCCAAGACCTGCCCGCTCAACTCCGCCGCGAGAGGAACAACTGCACGATGTACCAGAACAGCAAGGCGACCGCCGAGAACAGCGCCAACGCCGCCGCCACGTGCTGGCCGATCCGATAATGGTGCATCACGTTCGACGTGTCGTAGAGAATATAGCCGCAGGCCAGGGCGATCATCGCGTAAGTGAAGATCGGACCCAGGGTGAAATTGAACAGCAGGGCGACGACGATCAAGCCCATCGCCGCAAAGCCGCCGAAGATCAACACTGTCCGCAAGAAGGAAAAATCCTTCCGCGTGACAAACACGACCGCGGTCAGAACACCGAACAATGCGAGCGTGGCGACGGCGGCCGACGTGATGATGTTCGGATCGACGGTTTGGGCCATGAACAGCAAGGGGACGAAGATCACCGCCTCGGCGACGACGTACAGCCCCAGGCCCATGTACTGCTTGGTCATGCTGACGGCCGAAAGGGCCCAACTATTGGCGATGTAACTGACGGCCATGAACAGCCCGAGCACGACCAGCCAGCCGATGTTGCCGTGGCCGATCATGGTGCGCGTCAGAGTTTCGGCGATGGGCAGATTCAGCAGCACGGCCTCCAGGACGACGAACAGGCCGATGGCCCCGGCCAGGTGCAGATAGGTTTTCGTGATAAAGTCGGTACGCTCGTCGGCGGCGGCCTGCGCGGCAAAAGTGCTCATCGGCGACGGAAACTGGTTTTCGGCTGAGTTCATCGGAATGCCCTTTGTATTCGAGTGTGGGCGGACTGTGGACCTCCATACCCCGGACGGACCGCTTTCGACCATCCGCAGAAATTATAGCTCAAAGGGCGTTTCGGGAAAGACATCCCCCCGACTCCTCGAACGGAAACGCCAAGAAAGCTATTGTTGAGTACGGAAAACCGCCGTAACAAGGCGCCCTAACCGATTGCGGTATTGTAGGAGGCGACTCCCATCGCCGCCGTCCCATGCAACACGAGCAATTCCAACTCCACGCCGAAGTCGAGGACCGACACTGGTGGTTCGTCGCCCGGCGGCGGATTCTCTGCCGGCTGATCGAAGAGCTCCTGCCGCCCGACCCGGCGGCGACCGTGGTGGACGTGGGCTGCGGGACCGGCGGAAACATCGCCGCGCTGGCCGGCCGCTATCGCTGCGTGGGCATCGACACCTCGGCCGAGGCGATCGAATTGGCCCGGCAGAGGTTTCCGCAGGTGCAATTCATCGCCGGCCGCGCCCCGCAAGACCTGGGCGGATTGGCCGGCGAGGCCCGGCTGGTCATGCTGACCGACGTGCTGGAACACGTCGCCGACGACCGGGCGATGTTCGCCGAGCTTTTCGCGGCGGCCGCTCCGGGCTGCTGCTTCCTCGTCACCGTCCCAGCCGACATGTCGCTCTGGAGCGAGCACGACGAATCGTTCGGCCACTATCGCCGCTACGACCCAGACCAACTAGCAGACGTTTGGAAGGACCTGCCGGCAACGACCTTGCTGCTTTCCTATTTTAACTCCCGGCTGTTGCCCCTCGTGCGGCTATCGCGGGCGTGGAGTCGCCGTCGCGGCCGCTCCGCCGGTCGGGCAGGCACCGATTTCTGGCTCCCCAACCGCCCGGTAAACTCGCTCCTGACCGCCCTCTTCGCCGGCGAGTCGAAGCGGCTGAGCGCGGCCCTTCGTCGGCGGATTCAGGACCCCCGTAGGTTATGCTTTAGCATAACGCCTCCCGATGGATCCAGCATTGAAGGAACCGATGTTATGCTAAAGCATAACCTACCGGCATATCGTGCGGGGGTCAGCCTGGTGGCCATCGTCCGGCGAGAAGCGGAATAGGCGGCAATTCTATACACGCTGGCCTCATTTAGCCCCCCGTGAATACACGGGGGGCAGAGCGGTGAGAAAACACCGGACCATACCCCCGGTGTATTGTAGTAAAACCACCCGCTCAGCCCTTCCGCCATCGCCGCCAACCGCCGGCAACGAGCAACCCGAAAAGCCCCGCACCCAAGAGAGCGAAAGTGGAAGGCTCGGGAATCGTGAGTGAGTAGAGGACTCCGCAGTTGAGGTCGCCGCCGTACCTTGATACGCCATAGAGCTTGGAGCCGTCGGTCGTGAGTCCGCCCATCAGGTACTCATCCGCTTCGGTTGAATTAAATGAGTGCAAAACGCTATATCCCGTGCCGTCGGTGTCGATCTGAAAGATTACCCCGCGATCATTCTCTCCGCCTTTCAGAGTCTTCCCATAGAGTGTTGATCCGCTGAACGTAAGGCCCGCGTCTGGGCGCTCACCGTCCTCTCCGTCAAAGGAATGGAGGACGGCGAATCCAGTTCCATCAACGTCTATTTTAAAAATCGTGCCAGCATCAAATTCTCCGCCCCACTCGGTGGTTCCATATAGCGTGGAACCGACCAGCAGCAGTCCGCCGCAAAAGCTCGCCGGGCTGTTGCCGTCGTCGCCGTCGAATGAATGGAGGACGTTGAATCCAGTGCCGTTGGGGTTGATTGCATAAATTGCACCTTTGCCATAGTCCCCACTCAGTTCCGTGGTGCCAAACAGTATTGAGCCGTTGGTGGTCAGAGGTCCCGCGGCAATGTCAGACGCTTCGCCGCTATCGAAGGAATGCAACTCGGTATATCCGTTCCCGCTAACATCAAGAGCATAAATACTTCCCGCGCCGTAATCTCCACCATACACCGTCGTGCCATACAAGGTCGATCCAATAAGAGTAAGCCGGCTCCTACGATCACCCGCTAATGCCGAGGATGGGTTAGGACCAAAGGCGTGCAAAACGTCTAGGTGACCCACGGTGTTAATCCGATAGACGGATCCTCCGTAATGATCACGATCAAAACCATCCTTGGTCGTGCCATAAAACCATTCCCCGTCGGAAATCAAACCGTTGATGGGACTGCATCCAACATCAAACGTATTAAAAAAGGAATGTATTGGTATGTAGTCGCTTCCATCGGAATCGATCTTGAAGACACATCCAAGACCACTATCAAAAGTTGTAGTGCCATAAATCGTCGAGCCGATCAGAATAAGCTCTCCATTCGGATATCCTCCGTTCGACAATGAAAATGTATGCAGGATGGTGAAATCGCCGGCCCCTTGGGCAATGGGCGACACCCAGGCCGCAAACAACAACGCCAACAAACCGACAAGATTCCGTCGCATGGTTGCTCCTTGAAGAACAAGAGACGATCCCCCGGCAACACCCCCTGGGCGTCATACTCCACCCAGTTTAACTGATCGACCGCGAATGTCAACCTTCAATAAAGCAAGAATTTTGGGCCGAATTGAGGCCGACGGATTCACCCACTCACCACGAGGACGCGCGGACACCATTTAGCCCCCCGTGAATACACGGGGAGCAGAGCGGGAGAAAACGCCAACCCATGCCCCCGGTGTATTCACCGGGGGCTAAATGGTGAAAGTCGCGGAGAAATTCTCGGACAACGTCCCGTCTCGGTTCGGCGCGAAATGGAAATGTCGTCGTAATCCACTTATAGAATTCTCATCGTTTGGGGGATGATTCTAATCCAGCCGACCGAGAATTTACATTCCAACCGGTTCGAGACGGGGTGTCAATTGTTGAGCAACATGACCGCCGGACGGCCTACGGTCAGCAGCAGCGCTGCCAGAAGCGCCGGCAGATGGATCAGCGACATTCGCCACAACCGGCGGGCGTTAGCGTCGGCCGGGACGGCGAGAAACCGGGCGGCAAGTGCCAGATGAACCAATCCCAGCGAGAGGGCGATCGCCAGGTACGGCCAGCCGATCGTGGCCAGCGTCGCCGGAAGCAGGCTGGCCAAGAGGAGCCCCGCGGCGCCGATCAGGGCCGACCAGCCGGTCAGCCGGCCCGACGGGTCCGCCACGGCGGCCACCTGCACTCGGCCCAGGGCGTACTCGTCGCGATAGATCCAGCCGATCGCCGCCGTGTGGGGAAGCTGCCAGAAAAAGACGATGCCGAACAGACCCAGCGAGACCGGAGTCAAAATGGCGCCGGCCGTCGCGGCGCCGATCAGCACGGGCAGCGCGCCCGCCACGGCGCCGACCGGCGTGTGCCAGGGGCTGGAGAGTTTCAGCGGGGTGTAGACGAGCACGTAGATGACCCAACTCAGCCCGGCCAGAAGCGCGGCCGGCAGCGGGGTCAAGGCGGCCAGACAAACCATGCCCGCCAGGGACGTGACGGCGGCGAACACGCCCGCCTGCCGGGCGGACATGCGGTGTGAGGGCAACGGGCGCGAGGCGGTCCGGGCCATCAGTGCGTCCCGCCGGAGTTCGATGAGCTGATTCATGGCCGAGGCGCCGACGATCAACAGTGCGGTGCCCAGCATGGCGTACGTCAGCAAAGTCCACGGCGGCTGTTCGGCGGCGGTCAGGGCGGCGGTGGCCATAGAGAACAGCACCGCGAGCAGGAGACCCGGCCGAAGCAGTTGCCAATAGACGCTCATTAGGGAAACCGTTTAGGGGGTTCGCAGCGCAAAAGGTATGGTCCCATTTTCGCGGTAGTTGAGTGTTTTTCCAAGGCGCCATCTTTGACGCTGTAAATATCGGGAGAGTCCCCGGCGAACGCTTGCCGTGCTAATGTACATACCGATTGTGGATATTACGGTATAATATGGCCCAGGGCCATTGCACCCGGTCGAGCTGGATATGACACTAACCCGACATACATAATTGGGTTTTGAGGTCGATTGGCGCGATCGTTCTGATTGCGAGCCACAAACCACCCTTCTTGGTAGCATTGACTTGCTCTATGCATGAGATATTATAGTATATATGCTGAGTGCTGCACCCCCCGCGTAAGGACATTGTTTTGACTCTTCCGATTAGTCACCAAACGCAAAATGGCGCCCCGTCGGCCGAAGGAGAACTAGCTCGTTCGGAGCGGCGGCGGATCTGGTTCTGTCTCCTTGTCGGGCTGGCGGGGATAGCGATTACCCTATTCTTGTCTCAGCTGCTGCGAACACAGGAACACGAGTTTATTGCAATACATTTTCGGCACGACGCCGAGCGGCGCATCGCGGCAATTCAGCAAGCGGCCAACGACCGATTGAGCGTCATCAACATCGTCGAGGCGTTCTATGCCGGCTCCGAATCGGTGGAGCGGAGTGAATTCCATACCTTCACCGAGCCGCTCCTGCAGAGATTCCAAGGTGTCCGGGCACTCGGGTGGGCGCCATTGGTGCCGGCGGATGAACGCGGGACCCAGGAGAAAGCCGTCCGCGAGGCCGGTTTTCCAAATTACCGCATCACTGAGCAGGACGACCAGGGAAAATACGTTCCCGCGGGCAAACGCGCCGAATACTGTCCGGTCGTGTATATCGAACCTTATGAAAAATACATGTTGCTGATGGGTTTCGATCTCCGTTCGGACCCGGCGTGCCGCGATGCCATCGAAAGGGCGATGGCCACCGGGCGTCAGGCCGCAGCCGTCTGTACGCCGATGGGCAAGGACGCGACCGGCGGCAAGTGGTTCTACGTCGTGGCGCCGATCCCTAAGTCGGGCACAACTGCCCGACCTTCGGACAAGCGTCCCGCAATCGCCGGTTTTGTATTTGGGGTCTTCGACATTAATGCGATTGTGGAAGAGACGCTTAAGGAGCTTCCACCGGTGGGGATCGACGTGATCATTCGCGAGCCTCCGGACACGGGCTCGCGGCCGATCTGTACCCGGCTTTCTCCGCTGCACTTCCGCGATAATCTCACCAATCCGACCGCCGAACCGGCGAAGCCGTCCGCGACCCTGAAGCCCTTTATCGGCATACTGAAGGCAGTCGACCGCCAAGGGCAGATCGAGTGCATCCCCATGAAAGCATATTTATCGCAGTACCAGACATGGGGACCTGCGCTGGCGCTGCTGGCGGGACTGGTGATTACCGTGTTGCTGGTGGGGTTGCTGTTTTTGCTCACCGGGCGGACTGCCCGCGTCCGTCGCCTGGCGGCACAGCGGACCCAGGAACTGCGGGCCAGCGAGCAGCGTTTCCGCCGCCTGGTGGAGAACGCCGGCGACGCCTTCTTCCTGCACGAGATAGACGGGCGGATTCTCGACATGAACAAGGCGGCCGGCGAGTCCCTGGGATATTCCCGCGACGAATTGTTGCAGATGAATGTCTCTGATCTTGACGTGAACTTCATCTCCGACAAGCTCGTTGACTACCACACTCTCCCCGAAGCTGAATATCCGGTCACCATCAGCAGCGTTCATCGCCGCAAGGACGGCAGCACTTTTCCCGTGGAAGTCCGCCTGGCTCCGATCAACGTGGGCAACAAGCGCCTCATTCTCGGTTTGGCCCGCGACATCACCGAACGCAAACTGGCAGAGAAGAAGCTCCACGACGAGCAACGGCTATTGCGGGAGATGCTCGACCTGATGGAACAGGACCGCAAGCTGGTGGCCTATGAAATCCACGACGGCCTGGCGCAGCAATTGACCGGCGCAGATGCAGTTCCAGTCCGTCGAGCATTTGCTGGACAAGAATCCGTCCGCCGCGCGAAAAGTCTTGGACAAAGCCCTGCAACTCCTCCAAGAGGCGATGGCCGAGGCCCGCCGGCTGATCGGCGGATTGCGGCCGCCGGTTCTCGACCAGTCCGGGATCGTGGCGGCAGTGGAGGATTTTATCTCCGGCTGTCGAAAACACGACGGGCCGGATATCGAGTTCGTCAACCATCTGGCGCCGCGACGCTTTGCCCCGCTGCTGGAAAGCGCCGTCTTCCGCATCGTGCAGGAATCGCTGACCAATGCCTGCCGCCACAGCCAAAGTGAAAAAGTCCGCGTCGAATTGGGGCTCGCCGGAGACCGCCTGCGGATCGACGTGCAGGACTGGGGCATCGGCTTCGACCCGGATCAGGTGGGCGGCGGCCACTTCGGCCTGTGGGGAATCCGCGAACGGGCCAGGCTGCTGGGCGGCTCGGCTGAAATCGAATCCTCCCCGGAACGTGGAACGCATATCCACGTCGAACTCCCCTTGCTCACCCCGGTCGAAAACGGGAACGGCGCCGGCAACGGACAATCACACTAACCCGGATTATTCATAAACACGAAGGAACATTGTCATTCTGAGCGCAGCGAAGAATCTGGGCTGTTTGCGGCGCATCGGAGATCCTTCGCTGCGCTCAGGATGACGTTTATGAATAATCCGGGCTAATCCAGATTATTCAGTGCGCCGGGACGGATTGGCGAGAGTGCCAACACTAGCCCGAAGCGCAAGCGAGGGCAAGTCGTTGTGCCACCCTCGCTTGCGCTTTCGGGCTAGTGTTTGCACATGAATAATCCCGGCTACGCTTCCATCGCCGTCAACTCTTCCGCCAACACCCGCAGGAACGGCTCCACGTCGGTCACCAGCCCGGTGGTCTGAAACGAGCCGCGGTCCGATAGCTTGATGACCGCCGAGGGGTTGATGTCCACGCAGACGACCTTCACCGAGGCGGGCAGCAGATTGCCCACCGCCACCGAGTGCAGCGTGGTGGCGATCATCAGGCAGAAGGAAATGCCGCGGATCTTCTCCCGCATCATCTGCTGGGCGACCTGGGAGTCGGTAATCACGTCGGGCAAGGGACCGTCGTCGCGGATGCTCCCGGCCAGCAGGAAATCGACGTTGTTCCGCACGCATTCGTACATGATGCCGGAGGTCAACAGGCCGCTCTCCACGGCTTGCCGGATGCCGCCGGCGCGGCGGATGCGGTTGATCGCCCGCAGGTGGTGCTCGTGTCCCGCCTCGGCCTGCCGGCCTTCTTCCAGATAGACGCCCAGGCTGGTGCCGTAGAGGGCCTGTTCGATGTCGTGAGTGGCCAGGGCGTTGCCGGCGAAGAGCAGGTTGATGTAGCCGCGGCGGATCAGTTCCCGGACCCACTTGCCGCTGCCGGTATGCACGATGGCCGGCCCGCCGACCAGCAACGTCTTGCCGCCGGCGGCGCGGGTTTCCAGCAATGTTGCGGCGATGTCGTGGATGGCGATCCCCTTGGGCTTCTCGGTCGAGACGTTGCTCTCCATGAAGGCGAAGCCGTGCGACTCGCGGGAGCGCTCCTGCGGAAAGACGCGGACGCCGGCGTGGCCGACGACGATCTGTTCGCCCTTCCGAACTACGTTCATCGGCAGGCAGCGGGCCGTGCCGGCGGCCGGATCGGCCAAAATGCCGCAGTCCATTTCCTGATCGGCTACCGGGGTCCACTTCCCGTTCAAGCGGACTTCGGTCCGTTGATTGGTGGTGCTGTAAAAGTCCTCGGGAAAAGCCCCCACCACGTCGGCCGCGGTAAGCGTGCAATCCTGGGCCGTGGTGGGCCGGGCGCCGTGATCGGCGATCTGCGACAGGATGTGGTCCAGCGTCTTTCGGTCCGACGCCCGGACCGCGATCAGGGCGTAGCTGGGGTCCTGGCTGGCCTGGCCAATCTTCACCCGCTTGATCTGAAAGTCGCCGCCGCCGTTCAGAATAACGTCGAGGACCTTGGGCAAGATCAGGCTGTCGATGATGTGGCCGCTGAGTTCGACTTCTTCCACGACTACTGGCGACTGAATGCGCTCGGGCGCCGGCTGGCGAACCATAAATCCTCGCTGTAAAAAATATCCCTGTTTTTCCCCGTTTCACGCACCCGCAGCCTAGCAAAACCCCCGCCGCACGTCAATCGTGCGGCGGGCGAAGGCTTTGCCGATGCCGCCCCGCCCGATAGAATGTTGCTGTTGTCAGAAGTAGGGTGGGTCAAGCGCAGCGCAGCCCCACCACCGTCTTTCCCGCACTTGGTGGGGCCGCGCTGCGCTTGACCCACCCTACGCGGACCTCCCGCAACGCAAACTAAAATACCGGCATGACCGCCCCACGCTCCGCCGCCGAATTGCTGGCCACGCCCGTCCAATTCCTCAAGGGGGTCGGGCCGGCACGGGCCGAACTGCTCGAACGGCTCGAGCTCCGCGCCGTCCGCGACGTGCTCTTCTTCTTCCCCCGCGGCTACCAGGACTTCAGCGACGAACGCGGCGTCGATCAGCTCGAAGAGGGCAAACTGCAAAGCGTCCGCGGCGTGATCGACGACGTCGACTTCCGCGGCACCGCCTCAGGCGGATGCGTCCTCGGTGTATCGCTCCGCTGCCCCGCCGGACAACTGCGGGCCTTATGGTTCAACCAGCCCTTCATGCGCGAACGCTTTCAGATCGGCCAGCGGGTGATGTTTTCCGGCAAGCCGAAACAGGAGGGCCTCGTCTGGCAAATGACGCATCCTAAGGTCGACGTGCTCGACGCGGAAGAAGAAACCTGCTCCCCTCTCCCAAAGGGCGAGGGGACAGTGCTTTCCTCCCCTCTCCCTTTGGGAGAGGGGCCGGGGGTGAGGGCTGATGTTGGGCGGCCAGTCTCGAACCCCGAATCCCCGAATCCCCGAGCCCCCGGTCGCTCCACCGGCGGCCCTCACCCTAACCCTCTCCCAAAGGGCGAGGGGACATCGAAGCTGCTCCCCGTCTATCCGCTGACCGAAGGGCTGGCGCAGTGGCAGATGCGGAAGATCGTCCGCGGCGCGATCGAGGAGTACGTGCCGGTGCTGGACGAGGTCTTTCCCGAGGAGTATCTGCAAGCGCACGACCTCTGGCCGCTGCAGAAGGCGTTGCCGCAAGTCCATTTCCCCGACGACCAGGAGAGCCTCGACCGCGCCCGGCGGCGGCTGGTCTATCAGGAGCTGTTCGTGCTGCAACTGGCGCTGGCCGTCAAACGGCGTCAGCAGCACGACCAGCGGCGGGCGCCGGCCCTGGAGGCGACGGCCAAGATCGACGCCCGCATCCGCCGGCTGTTTCCGTTCGAGCTGACCGCCGGCCAGGAGCGGGCCATCGCCGAAATCGCCGCCGACATGGCCGGGCCGATGCCCATGAACCGCCTGCTGCAAGGCGACGTGGGGAGCGGCAAGACCGTGGTGGCCGTCTACGCCATGCTGCTGGCGGTCGCCCACGGCTGCCAGGCGGCGCTGATGGCCCCCACCGAGGTCCTCGCCCGGCAGCACGCCTTGACGCTCGACCGCATGTTGGCCGATAGCCGGGTCCGCCGCGCGCAACTGATCGGCGGCTTGACGCCCGCCCGCCGCGCCGCGCTGCTCGAACTGATCGCCGCCGGCGAGATCGACCTCGTCGTCGGCACCCAGGCGATCGTCCAGGAGGACGTCTCCTTCGCCAAGCTCGGGCTGGTGGTGATCGACGAGCAGCACAAGTTCGGCGTCCGGCAGCGGGCGGTGCTGAAACAGGCCGGCAAAACGGGGACAGGCACCTCGCCGTCATCCACTCTACAAAGATCAAACAGCAGTGGCGGCGCGGAGCCAGTCCCCGTTTTGCTCGATCCGCACTACCTCGTGATGACCGCCACGCCCATCCCCCGGACCGTGACCATGACCCTCTTCGGCGACCTCGACGTATCGACCCTCGCCGACAGCCCGCCCGGCCGGCAGAAGGTCAACACCTATCTGGCCAACGAGAGCCAGCGGGCCAAGTGGTGGGACTTCTTCCGCCGCAAGCTCCGCGAAGGGCGGCAGGGCTACGTCGTCACGCCGCTGGTCGAGGAGTCCGAGACAGTTGCCGCCGCCAGCCTCGACCAGACCTACGAATCGCTGGCCAACGGCGAGTTGGAGGCCTTTCGCATCGGCCTGATCCACGGGCGGATGTCCTCGGACGAGAAGGACGCCGCGATGGACCGCTTCCGCAGCGGCGAGATTCAGGCCCTGGTCTGCACGTCGGTGGTCGAGGTGGGCGTGGACGTGCCCAACGCCACGCTGATGACCATCGAGGACGGCCAGCACTTCGGGCTGGCGCAACTGCACCAGCTTCGCGGGCGGATCAGCCGCGGCCGCTTTCCCGGCTTCTGCTGCGTCTTCGGCGACCCGCAGACCGAGCAGTCGCGCGAGCGGCTGCGGGCCTTCGTCGCCTCGACCGACGGCTTCGAGCTGGCCGAGACCGATTTCAAGCTCCGCGGGCCGGGCGACATTTTCGGCACGCAGCAACACGGCCTGCCGCCGCTGCTGATCGCCGACCTGCTCCGCGACCGCGAGGTTTTGGAAGAGGCCCGCCGCGACGCGATGGCCTTGACCGCGACCGATCCCGAACTGGCTCGCGAGGAATACGCGAAGCTGCGGCGGATGATGCTCGTCCGCTACGGCAAGGCGCTCGACCTGGGCGACGTGGGGTGAGCGGGATGAGAAGAAGAGAGAGAGAGAGGAAGAGGGAGAGGAGAGGGAAGCGTGAGATGGAGAGGACGAGAGAGGTGGATTCATGATTCGTTCCATCAGCCGCTTGCGGTATCGCAGCCCGCTAACCTCGACCCTCACGGCAAACGACAGGTGAACCGGCACAAAGTCCGCTCACTCCTCCGCGAAATACCGCCGGCGGAAGTAGAGGGAGACGTTGACCAGGCCGATCAGCACCGGCACCTCGACCAGCGGGCCGATGACCGCCGCGAAGGCCGCGCCGCGAGTCGATGCCGAACACGGCCACGGCCACGGCGATGGCCAGCTCGAAGTTGTTGCTGGCGGCCGTGAAGGAGAGCGTGGCCGTCTTGGCGTAGTCGGCCCCGACCTTGCTGGCCCATCCAGAAGCTCACCAGGAACATCACCACGAAGTAGATCAGCAGCGGCACGGCGATCCGCAGCACGTCCAGGGGAATGCGTGACGATCATACTCGCCCTTCAGGCTGAACATGACGACGATCGTGAACAGCAGGGCGACCAGCGTGATCGGGCTGATCTTGGGGATGAAGACCTTCTCGTACCAGGTCTTGCCCTTGGCCTTCACCAGCACCAGCCGCGTGAGCATTCCGGCCAGGAAGGGAATGCCCAGGTAGATGAAGACGCTCTCGGCGATCTGGCCCATGCTGACCTGCGACGACGCTGCCGCTGAGGCCGAACAGCGGCGGCAGCACCGTGATGAAAATCCAGGCGTAGACGCTGTAGAAGAGCACCTGGAAGATGCTGTTGAAGGCCACCAGCCCGGCGCAGTATTCCGTGTCGCCCTTGGCCAGATCGTTCCAGACGATCACCATGGCGATGCAGCGGGCCAGCCCGATCATGATCAGGCCGACCATGTACTCGGGATAGCCGCGCAGGAACAGGACGGCGAGCACGAACATCAGGATCGGCCCGATGACCCAGTTCTGCACCAGCGACAGCGCCGAGCACCTTCCAGTCGCGGAAGACGTCGCCCAGTTCCTCGTACTTCACCTTGGCCAGCGGCGGGTACATCATCAGGATCAGCCCGATGGCGATGGGGATGTTGGTCGTGCCGACCTGGAAGCGGTTGATGAACGCCTCGACGCCCGGCACGAAGTATCCCAGCCCGACGCCGACGGCCATCGCCAGGAAAATCCAGAGCGTGAGGTAGCGATCGAGGAAGGACAGTCTGCCGGCTGGCGCGGCCGCTTTGTTCATGGGAGACTCGCTGGGTTGTTGATGTTGTTGGAGCGACGTCGGGCAGCGTTTCGACAAACGCCCGGATTTCGTCCCGCACGCGGCGATAGGGGGCCAGCCGCTCCGTCCTCGGTCTTGGCGTCGGCCGCCAGGCGCGGCGGATCGTCGAACCCGACGTGGATCGACCTTGGCCTTGCCCGGAAACACCGGGCACGACTCGTGGGCGTGGTCGCAGACGGTCACGACGTAATCGAACGTCGACGTCGCCGAGCTCGCTCCAGCGCTTCGAGCGCTGGCCGGAGATGTCCACGCCCGCCTCGGCCATCACCCGCACGGCGTCCGGGTTCAGCCCGTGGGCCTCGATCCCCGCCGAGTAGGCCTCGATCCGGTCGCCCTTCAGGTGGCGCGCCCAGCCCTCGGCCATCTGGCTGCGGCAGGAGTTTCCGGTGCAGAGGAACAAGACTTTCAGCATCGGTTCTGCTTCCTGCACAATTCGTCGCGGTCCATTTTGAGGATTTGCCTCAGCCGCTTGGCGTCCTTCGCGGCTTTGGGGGTCGTCGGCCAGCAGCCGGGCCACCAGCGCGGTCGATCTCGCCGGGCCTCGGCGGGCGCGTCGTCGCCGGCCAGGCGGTAGAACATCCACCGCCCCTCCTTGCGGCCGTCGACCAGCCGGGCCTGGTTGAGGATCGCCATGTGCTTCGAGACGGTCGACGGGGCCAGCCCGAGCAACTCGACGATCTGGCAGACGCAGAGTTCCTCGGGCCGCAGGGCCATCAGGATCCGCACCCGGTTTTCGTCCGCCAGGGCCTTGATAACCGCCATCAGTTCGCGCATCGGTCGCACTCCGCCATCGACATTATTTCGCCATATAACGAAATAATATGCAAACCGCCGGGGAGAGTCAAGGGCGGTCCGGGAAGAGCGACATTTCCGCGATATTCAGCCGACTTTTTTGGGGCGGCGTTCCTTGTCGGCTTTCCAGAACCGGGCGCGGGGGCAAAATGTGGATGTTAAATTAGTATGCCACGTTTTCACACCGCTTGTCTGCTGCGAACCTTGGGCCGGCGATGCCGGCCGAGGAAACGCTTGGAGCTCGACGGCCGCGCTGCAGCGGCGGGCGTGAACGGCCTCTTTTTCTGACCCGAACGCACCTCCTTCGCGGGCTCGGCGGCGGTCATGCCCGCCGGTCGCTCCTCGACGGCCAGGGTTTGCCGGGTGAGGCGTTGGATGGCCTGCAAGGCCGACCGCTCGCCGTGATCGCAGAAGGAGACGGCCACGCCGTCCGCGCCCGCCCGGCCCGTGCGGCCGATGCGATGGATGTAGTTGTCGGCCTCGGCCGGCAGATCGAAATTCACCACGTGCGAAACATCGTCTATTTGCAGTCCGCGGGCGGCGATGTCGGTGGCCACCAGGACCAGCGGTTGCGGGGCCTTGAAGCGGAGCAGCACCCGCTGCCGGGCCGATTGGCTCTTGTTGCTGTGGAAGGCGTCGGCGGCGATGCCCGATTTGACCAGCGACTTGACGATCTTGTCCGCGCCGTGCTTGGTCCGCGTAAAGACCAGCGTCCGCGTCCAGGGCGTCTTCCGCAGCCAGTGGGTCAGCAGTTGCAGCTTCTGCCGCTGGTCGATAAAGTACACCGATTGCCGGATGGCTTCGATGGTGACTTTGGCGGGCGTGACGCACACGTCCACGGGATCGGTCAGCCATTGGTCGGCCAGCGCGCGGATGGCCGGCGGCAGCGTGGCGGAAAAGAGCAGCGTTTGCCGGCGGCGGGGAACCTTCTCCACGATCCGCCGCAGGTCGTGAATAAAGCCCATGTCCAGCATCCGGTCGGCCTCGTCGAGGATCAGCGTTTCGACGTGCGCGAGATCGATGTAGCCTTGCTGCATCAGGTCCAACAAGCGGCCCGGGGTGGCGATCAACACGTCCACGCCGTGGTTCAAGGCCTTGACTTGGGGCGACTGGCCCACGCCGCCGTAGACGGCAACTTGCCGCACGGAGGTGTGGCGGCCGTAGACTTGGAAACTCTCGCAGATTTGCAGGGCCAGTTCGCGGGTGGGGGCGAGGACCAGGGTGCGGATTTTTCGCCCCCGCCCGTTGACGCGGCACTCGGCCCGGGCCAGCCGCTGCAAGGTGGGCAGAGCGAACGCGGCCGTCTTGCCGGTTCCGGTTTGCGCGCAGCCCAGCACGTCGCGGCCTTCGAGGACCGGGGGAATGGCGGCGGCTTGAATTTTGGTGGCGGTGTGGTAGCCCTGCGCGGCAACGGCGCGGAGCAGCGGCTCGGCGAGGCCGAGGTCTTCAAACTTCATCAACTCTTCCTTCACTAACGGCTTATCAAAACGAGCATCGGCCGCGGCAGCCAATCCGGGCATACAGGGTTCGGCACCCGACCCCAAAAACATTGGGGCCCTCGCAATCGAGACTTCGGCACAATAGGCACGGCCTGCGGCCGAGGGTGCAAGAGAGATCAATGGCAGCCGTAGGCATGAAACTCCGCCGGGCCAATGGGCCGGGCAAAGTGGCCGCTACAGAAGAAGCAAATGAACGCACGACGGGGATTGTCGCCCGCGTCGCTCTCGCACGTCACGAATACCCTATCATAGCACCCCCCACGGGCGTGTCAAGTGGTCTTTTCGAGGCGTTCGGAACTTGACCATGCCGAAATGACGCCGAATCACTCGAATCGCCCCACGATCCGGTATTTTCCCATAGGGGGCTGCCAAAAAATATCTTTGGAGATTACTGCTGGCACTACGCATTGCGCGGAGGACGGATTTTCTCATCTAGGCTTTCGTGACTGGGAAAGCTCAGTAGTTCCAAAATTTGGCAAATATTGTCGCAAAGGGTCATCCTGAGCGAAGCGAAGGATCTCGGTGGCCAAGGAGATTCTTTGCTGCGCTCAGAATGACGACGCTTCGCCCCGCCGAAATATGAAACTACTGAAGCTGGTAATCCGTTCGGCCGATTTTGAATCCGCCCTTTTCGAGCGCCTTTTTCGCTTGCATTCTGTCGCACCACTTATCGTTGTTAAACCCCACGTACAACACGTTGTTTATGTTGTCGAGTTCCATCTTATCCACATCGATTCTGGGCACGCCGTCGAGGGCTCGGCGGGCGGCGGAAACAATGTCACCTTCCCCTCGGTATTCGACAACCTCGACTCGCAGATACCATTTATATTTGTAGCCATCCAGGAAGCCCGGTCTGAAATTGACGGCCGGATGGTTTCGGAAATCCGGCCGTTTTGCGGGCGAGACTTCGCAAGCTATCAGGCCCCAGGACAATCCGGTGCTGGCGACGGCAAGCAAATGCCGGCCGTCGACAAGGCTGTTGGGGCAGTCTCTTTCCGAAGAGAATCGCCAACTCGGTTTGCCCGTTTTTCGGTCAACAGCAATAGTACCGGCGAGCAACCAACCGCTTAGCCCTTCCATCCATTGCACCCGCGGGGCGTTCCTGGAGAAATTATGGTAATATCCAGACAACCAGTCGCCGGATGATATTCTGTGGACGATTACTCTTCCGTCGGAGAGATTCCAGACGACGGTGTGCAGCGATTGTCGGGGGCCCGACACGGAAAAAAAGGCGGCCAATTCCGTGCCGTCCGGGGAAAAGGCGGCGCCGCGGCAAATCCAGAATTGGTCTCCCTGGTGGTAAGGAAACGGCCGGGCGCCTAGCAGTTTGCCCGAAGTGGCTTCGTAAATCGCCAGGTGTTTCTCGGCAAAAGCCAAGTATTTCCCAGTTGCGCTGAGGACTGGCGGACAGGACGAGTATCTGTCGACGGCAACCTGGTATCCGGCCAGCAGCTTGCCCTCGGGAAGGCTCCAGGCCTGAACCAAGCCATGATTCTCGTCGGAATTGTCCGGGATAAAGATGGTCACCAAACACTTCGGGCCGGCAAACTGCATCACAAACGGCCTCAGCGAACCCGCCGGCACGGGAATATTCACCACCGTCCCGCCGGTCAAAAAGGAGCTGATCGTGATTGGGCGACCCGCGCGGTTATCCTTGCCGGCAAAATATCGTCCGTCCGGGCTGAGCGCGAAATACGACGACGGCGAAATTTGCCTCCCGCTGATCCGGCCGACCTGCCTTATGCTTTCGCAATCCCATACGGTCAGGCCGTTGTCGTAATCCCGCAGGCTGCCGATGGCCACGAATCGGCTCGGCAAGGCCGGATACAATGTTGTTGGAGAAGGCCCGGTGTATCCCGGAAAATGAATGAGCAGATCCGGCGGAACGCGAATCTTCTCGACCAATGGATCGGGCTGCACCGTCCACACATCGGGAACCTCTTCGGCGGGCGTCGGCATGAAACGACGCAGTCGGGCCTCGTTCACCCCACGCTTCTGCGGAGGCTGTTGTTGCTGTTCGGGCGCGGGGCGGTCGGCGTTTTGCGGCGACGGGTTGGCCTTGCTTTGGGTTGGCTGCCGGGGGGGAGTATTTTCATTCTCGATACGAGGTTGTTGCCGTGGCCGCTTGCCGGCGTCGGATGATCTTCGCGGCACATTTGCATGAGAAACGGGGGAAGAGGCGCGGCATCGTGCGAGACGGCCGGCCGGGGATTGCGTCGCTCGACCGGCTGCGGCTGTCGGGCAGCCGTTGCCGGCGCATACGTCCCGACGGGCCATCAGCATTTCTCGTACGCCGACGAAAGACATCCCGGCCACGATCAAGCCGGCCAGGATCCACATGGTCATCGCCGCCATCAACATGAACGTGCATTTCCAGATTCTCCGCCGGATATGGCGGGAGTATGTATAATATTCGATTAACGAAAAAACCCCTAATACGCAAAAGAGAACACCCTGCACGAACTCGACTGTCCGTTGGGACATATCCTTCAAAATGAAGGGCAGGCCGAATTCGATAAAGAGAGCCGCAGTGCCCAAAACGATGCTTTTTCCCCAATTTATGTCAGGTCTGGGACCGGTAAACCACCAAACGATGGACATGACGAACATCAGGGTGCCGAGGAGTCCACAGAGGGAACCCCAAAGCATGCCCAGCCACCACAGCCCGGCCAACCCCAGAACACCGCCACCAAGAATGCGGCCGGGACCATTGCCCAATAAGTCAGCAGCGGCTTGTGAAGAAACGCCGACATCAAGCCGCGGAGAAGGGAGAACACCGTGTTGAATGAAAAGATATTTGCGGCGCGGGGGCTGCGCGTCTTCGTTCGTATCGTAGCTTGATGAACCGCTTGCGCCGCGTCTTCCGACGGCAATTCCTGCTCGAAAAAACCCCTCAGCGGGTCATCGCTCGGAGCCGGATCGGGCTCGGATACGACCCGGGGAATGGTGATTAGAGCGGCGCATTTCTTGCACTTCACCTGCTTGCCGCCCAATTTCTCCGGCACGGCGTATCGTTGGCCGCAATGTTCGCAAAATATGTTCATTTTGATCGGAATCCGATTGAGTAATCCGAGATTGATCCGATTCGCACGCCGACGATTTCCAAGATGCCTCCATTATGTTGACCGCAAACCGCCCCGTCAACTTGCGGTGGATGATTATGCTAACCTGCTCTCCACTGTCGGTGTTGAAATTGCTTCTTCCCCGGGGCTTGATAACATCGGTCCCTTGGGAGTAGGATGCCATCTATTATACTGCGGCGGCGTCTCTTCCCCGAGGGCCAGATGCGCGACTTCCACAACGAAAGCCTGAGCCACGACCCGTTGCACGGCTACATCCCCTTCACCTCGCCGGCCGGGCTGCCGGAGGGCGAGGCCGCCGAGCGGGAGATTATCGACCATCCCTGGCTCCAGCGGCTGCGGCAGATTCACCAGTTGCAAACCGCCTGGTGGGTCTTTCCCACGGCCGAGCACACCCGCTTCCAGCACGTCCTCGGGGCCAAACCAGCAAAGGGGTCGGAAGTCGTTTTCAAGGCCGTCATGGGGCCGGCTCCTTGGACCACAGCTTGAAAGTCCGCCGCCTTGCGGAACAATCGCATCCGTCCCACGCTCCGATTGAGGATATAGTTCACCAACCCGCTCGCGGTTGCACGAATCCGCCGTGGTATGACAACAGCATACCAGAAACCATTTCCTTGTGAATAGAACGACTTCCGACCCCTTTGGTGGCCCACCTTTGGTGGCCCCGACTTCCGCTTATTACCAAGCGTTCCACGCGGCGATGGCAAGGGGAAGGCCGAGAGCAATCAGGGCCGTGAGCACAAAGATGGACCCGAGTGTGAACTGGCAATCTCGCAAGTGTTTGCGGTAGTGGAGGTCCCAGACGGCAATTGCAGCAATGCAATAGAGAATGGATGCGCCAAGGAAGAACCATCGTTCCTTGATGCCGATAATCACATCCGTCCCAAGTGCCTTCCGGGCGGCAGCACGTACGGCCCAGGTTTGGCCGTTTTTGGCAATCTTAGGCAAATGGACCTCGCTCGCTTCCTCCATTGGTTCCGAGCCTTCGCGGGCCACAATCGTGACGATTCCCACGTCGTCAATCGCTCCGTCCGTAACCTCGACGATCAGAAGTGCTGCCAACCGATTCAACCGCCACGCTGCAATTGCCTCCGACACATTAGCAGGCCGCGCGTTGTAGCCCTTCGCTGAAATGATTTCCCGTAACACCGGAATGGCCCTGCGGCCTTGAATCGTCGCAAACGCCTGAAGAGCGCTCGCGCGCACCATTTCCGGCTCTGAATTGTTCTTAACTACTTTCAACAATAGCGGCACTGCCCGTTCGTCACGGATCGTCCCAAGGGTCCACGCCGCATCACGTCGCAGTATCGGCGGCTCGCTGGCATCCGCTAGTGTTGCGATCAGCACTTCCACCATCGCCGGGTCGCCAATGGACCCTAGAGCACGCGCTGCATCGGCCCGCTCCGTTGCCTCGGCCTTGTGATTTCGCATGAGTTCCAACAGTATCGGCTCGGCCCTCCGACCGCCGATCGCCCCAATTGCGGTTATGGCCTCCGAGCGAACCCCGGCGTCGGAATCCTTGAGCATCTCCAACACCGGCCCGAACGCCCGTGGATCGTTGCAGTGTCCTAGCGCGCACACCACGTAGCGGCGAACCTCGCCATCACGCCGTTTGAGCGCGCTGAGGAGGAAGTCGACCAAACCGGACATCTTCGCCAACGCGGGGTTCTCGCCAAGGCAGTCTCCCACGCTTTCAGCCGCCATTTCACGGACGTTCGCGTTTTCGTCGTTAAATAAAGCCAAAAGCGCCCGAACGGCCCTTGGATCGTTAAAACGGCCCAAAATGATCGCAATTACCTCTCTCTTCTGCGCGGCGCTCCTCGCAAAGCGTCGATAGTCGGCTGCACGGCAGGCTCGCCGATTCCTTCTAATGCCAAACCCGCGTAATAAGCAACGTCCCACTGGTAGTCGGGCCGAACGGTAGTATTGTCATCCCAGAGACCGATCAAGACAGGTACTGCGGGAGCGGCACGCTTGCCCATCTCTCCAAGTTTGTTGCAAGCCTCGATCCGCTTCTTCGGGTCGTGGGATGAGGTCTGCTCAATGAGCAACCTGATCTCCGGTGTTAATCCTGGCGGGCTGTCGGCCCGCGCAGCGCACTGCCACGCACGGACAGAGCACCAAACAAGATTACGATTGCAACTCGATCAACAACTTTGCAGCCGACAGACATCTGACCCCCTAAAATCTGGGTGAAAAAGTGAAAAAGGTTTCAAAGTGAAAAAGGTTTCAGGAACCGTTTAGTGACGATTACTTGCGGGGAAGACCTTGGTCCAGTTCGGGTTCCCAGGCGGCCATGGCCCGCCTCGCAGTACGCACTATACTGCCACGTGTAATGGTGAGAAGACCACCTGAGGATCTTGTGATCGGCCAGGACTTCGCCGGACTCCGGCCCTGGCGCAATTTCTCGGGTTGAAACGGACTACGCCGGCGGGTATAGTGTACTCGCGTACATATAGAAAGCTCTTTGACAAGCCGGAACGCGGGCGAATATGAATCGTCCTGTGCAGTCAGCCAGCGGTCGGTGGGCAAACCGACTTGGCGGTCTTTCCCGATGCAACACCCTGCCGCCAAGCGAGGGGTGCGATGGCGGCCGGTTGTCGATCCGCAAGTGTCTGCCGTGTAACGAGTTGCGAGTTTGTGCGACCGACGAATTCAGAACATGCAAAGTGAAATTCTGTTGCATAGCGACGTGCCGGTTTTAACTCGCGGGGGGGGCAAGGGAGGCATAAAACGGAAATTTCGAGGTCTGTTGACCAACTGGAAAGGAACACTAATTCACGCTAGTCTCCACCAATAGTAGTTATTATACCGCGCGTGGGTGAATATGGCACAAATTGGGGTGGACGAAAAGGGCAATATTAGAGAACATACGCAGATTGATCGGGAAGGGTTGTCTTTGGGAAAGCGAGGTGCATGGATGCGCCGATTTGAGTTCACGAAGAAAGAGAAGCAGGCCATCGCCGGGGAACGATATCACCATCCTGACCCACGTGTTCAGCGGCGAATGGAAATACTGTGGTTGAAGTCTCAGGGAGAGCGGCACGAGCGTATCGCACAGTTGGCTGGAGTGGGGCGGCGCACCGTTCAGCGGGTGCTGGACCTTTTCGAGGCGGGACGATTGGAAGCCGTGCGGCATTTTGACTATAAGGGAAAGGCCAACCATCTGGTTCTGCATAAAGGGTCGTTGGAAATCGAGTTCCGCGAAAGACCGCCGCGCACCATCGCCGAGGCTTGCACCCGCATTGAGCAACTGACAGGCGTGGTTCGTAGGCCCACACAAGTCCGGCTGTTTCTGCGCGATAGGTTGGGGTTGCGCTGCGCAAGGTGGCTGCCGTGCCCGTACCGCCCAAACAATCGGTCGAGGAGCACGCCCGCACACAGGCGGCTTTTTTAAAAGGAAGAAATTGAGCCGAGACTCGCCGCGGCCCGTGCGGGACAACGGACGGTGTTCTTCGTGGACGCCGCTCACTTCGTGTTAGGGTCGTTTCTGGGGTGGCTGTGGTGTGCAACTCGCCTGTTCGTGCGCGGAGCGTCTGGACGACAGCGGTACAACGTGTTGGGCGCATTGGATGCCGTCACCCATGAACTGACCCGCGTGACCAACCACACGTACATAACGGCGGAAACGGTGTGTGAACTGTTGCGGAAGATCGCCGCGGCAGGATTGACGACTCCGATCACGCTGGTGCTCGACAATGCCGCCTACCAACGCTGTAAACTGGTACAGAGTCTGGCCTGCGAGTTGGGGATTGAACTCTTGTTTCTGCCGTCGTATTCACCAAACCTAAACCTGATCGAGCGGTTGTGGAAGTTTGTCAAGAAGAAATCGCTGCATTGCCGCCACCATACAAACTACGCCGACTTCCACGCTGCCATTGACCGCTGCCTCAACCAGCTCACGACCACGTACAAGGACGAAATCGACAACCTCATCACCCACAGATTTCAAACCTTTGAAAATGTGTCACTACTCGCCGTGTAGGGTATAGCAGCCCATTGAAAAAGTCCGCGAACAAGAATTGAAAAAAATGTTTGCGCAAGGATATAGTATCGCCATTGAGGATTGTAGGAGGACAATGACGATGGCGTTGGGAAAACGCAAGGACGAGCAGCAGAAGATGTAGTGTAGTGTCTCACGCAGATGGTTACTTATGCGGCGGAGGGTGCCACTGCTGGCTTGTCCAGCAGTGTTGACCGCTTTTGCACTTCCGCACTGCTGGACAGGCCAGCAGTGGCACCCAACTCCACTATTCTCCGCAAAATAAGATACCCCATTTACGAGACGCTACACCAGTATGGACAGCGCTGGCGCTTACGCGGCAAAGCTCATTCGCGGGGCTACGTCCCTCACGCCGCGAAAATTGGGACGCTCCCCTGTGAACGGCCACATAGCCGTTTTGCATTTCAGAAGGGGACAGTCCCATTTTCGTCGAACGAAAATTGGGACAGTCCCCCACTTATTGATTCGCCGGCCCTAAAGGCGTTCGGCAACTATGCCCACGAGGGGAGAAAAACGCCGGAAAAACGGCTTTTCGCCCGGAACACGAGGAACTTTTTTCCCCTTGACAGGGAATGTGTCGGCTAATATCACTAATACTTATAGGCTCACCCGATCGGCTCAGCGGCCACAGAAGAGGGCCGCAGGAGGCACCTTTAGAAACCCCTTTGTAGGAGGCGACACCTGTCGCCGATGCCGTCTAAAAAAAGCGGAAATCGGCGACGGGAGTCGCCTCCTACAGCCCGCGGGTTTTCCCACCGGCCGCCGATCGCCACCAGTCGAACCCGAGCGAGATAATCCATGAAACTCTATGAATTCGAGGGAAAAAACCTATTCGAGCGCGCCGGCATCCCAATCCCGCCCGGAAAGGTGGTGGCCTCGCCGCCGGAAGCCGTCGGACTGATCGGCAAGTACGGCAGCGTGATGGCCAAAGCGCAGGTGCTCTGGGGAAAACGCGGCAAGGCGAACGCGGTCGTCGCCTGCGACACCGAGGAGCAACTGGCCGACACCCTCGGCGACCTGCTGGGCCGGCAACTGTTCAACGAGAGCATCCAGAAGGTCTTGGTCGAGAGGAAGCTCGACATCGCCCAGGAGGTATACCTTGCCGTGACCTACGTCGGCGCTACGCCGACGATGATCCTCTCGAACCAGGGGGGCATGGACGTGGAGAAGGCCGCCCATGATTCGCAGGAAGGGGTGTGGACCGAGTCGATCGACATCCTCCACGGATTGCAGCCGCAGCAAGCGGCCGATCTGGCCCATCGGGCGGGGCTCGACGCCGATGGCCCCCCGCCGACCGACATCATGCTCCATCTCTACCAGTTGTTCGTCGAGCGCGACGCCACCCTGGCCAAGATCAATCCATTGGTGCGGACTCGATCGGGCGAGTGGATCGCCGCGGACTCGAAAATCGAGGTCGACGAGGATGCCCTGTTCCGCCAGACGACATTGAACCTGCCCGAGCGGCTCGGCTCGGGCCGCACGCCGACCCGGCTCGAGCAGCTCGCCCTGGACAACGACCGCAGCGACACCCGCGGCGCCGCCGGCCGGATGTTCTACGAACTGGACGGCGACATCGTCGTGCTGGCCTCGGGCGGCGGCACCAGCGTCGAGGCGTTGGACGACCTCTGCATCCTCGGCGGCAAGCCGGCCGTGTTCACCGAGTACAGCGGCAACCCCACGCCCGAGAAGGTGAATGGATTGACCAAGATCGCCCTGATGCACCCCGGTCCGATCCACGCCATCTGGGTCGTGGGCGGCCGGGCCAACTTCACCGACATCTACGAAACGCTGATCGGCGGCATCATGGGCGGCATTCGCGAGACGCCCGACTTCGACAAGACGATTCCGATTCTGATCCGCCGCGCCGGCCCCCGCGACGAGGAGGCCTTCGCCCAACTGAACAAAATTCAGAACGAGGAAGGCTACCGCCTCTTCCTCCGCGGCATGGCCACCTCAGTGGCCGATTCCGCCCGAATGGTCTTAAATCAAGCCAAAAAACATCGAGAGCAAAGCCAACCGGCGCAAACCCAGGGATAATTCATGAGCAGCCTGATCGACCAACAGACGCAAGTCTTAATTCAAGGCATTACCGGCAAGCAGGGTAGGCGGGTGTCGATGGAGATGCTCGACTACGGCACGCACGTCGTGGCCGGGGTCACGCCCGGAAAGGGCGGACAGGAAGTCTACGGTGTCCCCGTTTACGACACCGTCGAGGAGGCGCTGCGGACGCATCCGAGCATCAACACCAGCCTGGTCTCGGTCCCCCGCGAGGGGACGAAAGAGGCGGCAATCGCGGCCATCGAGTCGGGCAAAATCCGTCTGGTGAACATCCTCACCGAGGGCCTGCCGCGGCTGGACTCGGCCACCATCGTTCAGGCGGCCAAGGCCCGCGGCGTCCGCGTGGTCGGCCCGGCCTCGGTCGGCATGATCAATCCCATCGCCCGGGTGAAGATCGGCGCCATCGGCGGCAACGATCCGGGCGTGTTCTATCCCGGCAACATCGCCATCTTCTCGAAAAGCGGCGGCATGTGCCTGTCGATCGCCACCGAAATCTTCAACGCCCTGGGACACGGCACGAGCATCGTCGTGGGCATCGGCGGCGACCGCATCTCCGGCACCAACTTCAAGGACCTTCTGGAACTGGTCCGCGACGACGCGGGGACGAAGTTGGTGATCCTCAACGGCGAAGTGGGCGGCAATTACGAGGAAGAGGCCGCCCGATACATCCGCGAGTCGAACTATCCGAAGCCCGTCATCGCCCGGATCACCGGCATCGGCGCCCAGAACATCTTCCCCCGCGGCTCGCGGATGGGTCACGCCGGCGCGATCATCGGCGAAGGGCGTTTCGGGACCTACGAGAGCAAGGTCGAGGCCTTCGAGCAGGCCGGGGTCGGCGTGGCGAAAACGTCCCGCGACCTGGTCGCTTACGTCGAGAAGGCTCTGCCCCGCGGCGGCCAGGACTTGGAGTCGGCCATCTCCCATGATTTCGAGTTGGTCAGCATCTCGAAGCA
The DNA here is from genome assembly GCA_963733145.1 of uncultured Planctomycetota bacterium. Taxonomy (GTDB): domain Bacteria; phylum Planctomycetota; class Planctomycetia; order Pirellulales; family Thermoguttaceae; genus JAHIKV01. The sequence goes on from CAVTCJ010000003.1 coordinate 209,922, forward strand.
GAAACTGGAGGGACTCAAGAGCCAGGTCCGCGCGGTGCGAATCCGCACGCAACTGACGCAGATTCTCGGGGGGACGCCGTACTTCCGCGGCCGCCCGCTGCCCGGCTTGATGCGGACCGCCACGGTGCCGCAGATGATCTTCGAGGCCCTGACAAAAGAAGACGACGGGGCCGAGAAGGCCAAGCAGTTGGCCGAGGACCTCGTCCTCTGCGCGACCACCAATCCCACCGACGGGTCCGCACGACAGGCCGCCGTGGACTCCTTCCAGGGCGGGTCGCCGATGAACGCCGCCGTCAGCGCGGGCCTGCTGGCCGCCGCCGCCGCCAGCCAGAAGCCGGTCCCCGCCAGCCTGCACGAACGATACACTCCCTTGGAAACCGAGGCCCTGGCCCTGTTCCCCCAGGTCGTCGATCTGGTGGCCGCCATACTCGGCAACAAAACGCAATGGAGCAACGAGCAGAGTATCGAGGCCACGATCTTCGCCGCCCTGGCCGATCGAAAACCGACCGAGGCCGAGGCCGATCTGCTCCGCGCGGTGTTCGTCTCCTGCGTCGATCACACGCCGGCCACGCCTTCCTCGCTGGCGGCCTTGACTTCTTATTCCGGCGGCAATTCGCTGAAGACCGCCCTGGCCGCGGGCATCACCGCGATGGGCGAGGCCCACGCCGGCGCCGGCGAGGGAACCGCCCGAATCCTCATGGATTTCCTCGCCAGAATGCGCGACGCCGAGGCCCAAGGCGGCGTCTTCGAGGCCGACGGCGTCCGCGTCGCCGACCTCAAGGAACTGGCGGTCTACATCGTCAACAAAATCGCCGGCGCATTCGGCGACTCGAAGGGACGAATCCCCGGCTTCGGACACCGCTATTACGGACTCTACGGCCGCGACCCGCGGGCGACCACCCTGCTGACCATCATCGACGAACTGGGCTTGGCCGGCGACTATTGCACGCTGGCCCGCGAGATCGAAACCGTCCTGCGCAAGAAGAAATCCTCGGCCCTCTGCTTCAACGTCGACGGGGTGATCGGGGCGTTGCTTTGCGATCTGCGGCTGGCCCCCGAGACGGGCAAGGCCTTTTTCATCATCCCCCGCTCGATCGGCCTGCTCGGCCAGTTGTTGGAACAAACCCCCGGCTCGTTCTTCCGCCTGCAGAACGATTCGATCATCTACATCGGCCCGGCAGTGCGAGGATGAGCGGCTGAGAATAGATGCCCGCGTTAACAGCAGACAAACCGCTCATAACAGTTATTTCCGGCCAAACCATTGCTTTAATGTTGTCTTGAGCTTGAGAAACGCGGGATCCGTGCAACGATTTACGCTGACTCGCTGCGCCAGTTGTAGGAAAATTGCGGAAGACCTTCCTTTTCGCGCAATTCGCAAAGCGCATTCCAACGCCTCTTTGGGCTGGCTGGGTTTCTTTGCGTCGCTTTCAAGAAACCCCTTTTCTCGCAACCAACTTGCCAAGCATGGTGTTCTATTGGTCCAGCCGAGCACGGCATCTACTTCCGGCGAATCACTCCACACCCAAACCTCGAGCTCCGGATCGAGAATAACGGCGGCGGCGCGCTCTCCCCATCCTGATGAACTTAACCGCTGTTCGAGTTCTTTTTCTAAATCGATGCGGTGGCGCTGTTCCTGACCGCAACCCTCGTGATCGAGCATTATTAGTGCATGACAGTATTGACGATGAAAGGGGCGCAGAAATTCGTGGCCTCTCAACAGACAACCGGGATCCTTGGCTGGATGGACATGAATGTCTACCGAAAGAGACCGTATGCCTATTGCGTCACTGCGCGTGAGCAATCCTTTGACCGCGAATTCCATCTGGCTGTCGGCAACAAGAACCATTAAATCCTTCTCCGGAACGGCGCCTGTCATCCCAACACACCTCCGGCGAAAAGAACACCAAGATTTTCCTCGCCGCGCCAGTCTCGCAACTTCGGATGCTCGTTGCCCGTGACTATATCCGTTGCGCCTTGGTCCGTCTTTGCGAAGCAGAGAACCTCTTCGGGACTGACGACACTTAAAATCACCGGGGAGTGGGTCGCGATAAGAATCTGAGCCTCGTACACCGATGACAAGGACTGATACATTGTCTCCACGGCTCGGGGGTGAATGCCATTTTCCGGCTCTTCTATCAGGTAGATGCCGCGGAAATCCTCTAAGTACGCGGGTAAAGTCAGAGCCAACAATCGCAATGTCCCATCCGAAGCCATCCAAGACGGCACTTCTAATCCGCCATGATACACGAGAACCGAGATATCGGTGCCTGTCATCCGGCCGCACTACCGTGCGAATGTCTTCTATGTCAGGCAGGGCGGTTCGCACATGGGCGATCCATTCTCGCAACCGAGAGGGATTTTTCTCTTCGAGCTGAGCAACTACCCAGGGGAGATTGGAGCCGTCTGGTTTGAAGCCGCGCACTTGCCCAGGCGGGCTAGCCTTGCGAATCAAGAGACTATTCAACACGATCCTCTCGGCACCCTTGCTGAGAAATTGCTTGAACCAACTGCTGACGGGAAAATTTTCCTCATCCTCTGGAAGATTGCCGAGAGTTGATTTTCTCGGTCCCAACTTAAACGACGGCGCCCAGCGACCTTCTTTGGGGTGTGCATCCGCATAATAGTTGTCGTTTCCCCCTGCCACTTTTGTAAATAGACTTCGTCCCTTTTTCTGCCGTTGCGACACAATTGTTGCTGGCGGTTCGTTCGGCGAGGGGAACATTAGTTTCTGCCGGCCCTCTGCTTTTTCGGCTATTTTCAACCAACCCCTTTCATTAAGAATCTCAATTTCGTTTGTCAGCCAACTTACCCCAACAGCGACCTCATAACGAACGGTATCGTAGTCCGTGACGGCGAGTAATCGACGGCGATCTTCTGGAATTCTCGCTTCGATTGCCAATTCAAAACTGCCGTCATTTCGACCCCATACAAGATCGCGGAAATCTTTGGTACGTTCTCCAAGAGCATAGTCAAGCCCTTCGGAAACTAGATCGCTGAGAAATGCCACGACATCTAAAAATGTCGTTTTTCCACTAGCATTCGGACCTACCAGGACGCTGAATTGTCCCAATGGCTGGCTAATGAAACGTAGACAGCGGAAGTTCAAGGTTTCAATAAGTGAAATCATTTGATTACACGTCCAAATTCCGCGCTTCCATCGCGTGTTTCTCGATGAACTCGCGGCGGGGTTCGACTTTGTCGCCCATCAGAACGCGGAACAGGTCGTCGGCCGCGCCCACGTCCTCCATCCTGATCTGCAGGAGCGTGCGGTTGGCCGGGTCGAGCGTGGTCTGGCGCAATTCCTCGGCGTTCATTTCGCCCAGGCCCTTGAAGCGGGTGACTTGCAGGCCCTTCTCGCCCGCCGCTCGGATGGCCGTCAGCAGGCCGCGGAGGTCTTCCAGGCCGGTGCTCGTCTCGCCGCGGCGGAGCAGGTAGCGAGGCTCTTCGACGCCGGTCCGCTCCTGGGGAATGAGACTGTCCAACTCGAAGCCCATCTCCCGCAGTTCGGCGAGTTGGTTGTTGATCGAGCGGACTTCGTGCAGTTCGACGATGTGCAGCCGGCTGTGGTGTTCCGCCGCCTCTTCGCCGGCGGGCTCGTCGGCCAGGTCGAGTTCCTTGCCGACCTCGATCTCCTGGGCGGCGACGAACTCGTCGAGCTGTTCCCGCGTGGTGAACCATTGCTCCTGCTGGCCGAGGAAGACGTGAAACACGGGGAGCCGGCCGCTGGCGGGGTTGAAGCGGGCGGCGTGGGCGCGGAGGCTGATCCCCCGCCGCTCCAAGGCCAGCAGCGAATCCTCGAGTGCGGCCAGGGCACGGCAGAGCCGCTCCATCTCCTTGCCCTTGATGGTCCGCCCGTCGCCAGGATCGAAGACCGCGTCGTTCAGCCCGGCTTCGAGCAGTTGGGTCTTCATTTCCTCTTCGGTCTGGACGTAGTAGGTCTCTTTTTTGTGCCGTACGCGGAACAGCGGCGGCTGGGCGACGTAGACGTAGCCGGCCTTAATCAGCGGGTACATCTGGCGATAGAAGAAGGTCAGCAGGAGGGTGCGGATGTGCGAGCCGTCGACGTCGGCGTCGGTCATGATGATGACTTTGCTGTAGCGTCGTTTGGCGAGGTCCATTTCCTCGCCGATGCCCGCTCCGATGGCGGAGATCATGCTGCGGACCTCTTCGTTGGCAAGGACTTTGTCGTCGCGCGATTTGTAGGCGTTGATGATCTTGCCCCGCAGCGGGAGGATGGCCTGGTATTGACGGATGCGGCCCCCTTCGGCGCTGCCGCCGGCCGAATCGCCCTCGACCAGGTACAACTCGCAGTGGTCCACCTCGCGGCTGGTGCAGTCGCGGAGTTTGCCGGGCAGGCCGCCGCCGCCCAATGCGGTCTTCCGTTCGCGGACCAGTTGCCGGGCCTTGCGGGCCGATTCGCGGGCCTCAGCCGCCAGCAGCCCCTTCTGCACGACGATCTTCGCCGTCTTCGGGTTCTCCTCGAGATACGAGGCCAGGAAATCGCCCACGGCCGAGTTGACGATCCCCTCGATCTCGCCGTTGCCCAGCTTGGTCTTGGTCTGGCCCTCGAATTGCGGCTCGGGGACGCGGAGCGAGATGACGGCCGTCAGCCCTTCACGGCAGTCGTCGCCGCTGGGGACGAGGTCTTTGTACAGCCCCGATTTCTTGCCGTAGGCGTTGATGGTCCGGGTGATGGCGGCGCGGAAGCCCGACAGGTGCGTGCCGCCTTCGGTGGTGCAGATGTTGTTCACGTAGGAATGGACGTTTTCGGTGAACTCGTTCGAGTATTGCAGGGCAATGTCCAGGCCGACGCCTTCATAATCGCCGACGATGTGGATGATGTCCGGGTGGGCGGGCTCACTGGCCCGGTTCAGATAATCGACAAACTCCAGGATGCCCCGCTCGTAATGGAAGACCTCGCCGTCGCCGGTCCGCTCGTCGCGGAAGGAGATTTTCACGCCCTGGTTGAGGAAGGCCAGTTCCTGGAGCCGGCGGTAGAGGATGCTGTACTGGAAGTTGGTGTTGGGAAAAATCTGCGGGTCGGGCTTGAATGTGGTCTTGGTGCCCACCCGGTCGCTGCGGCCGATGCGGCGGACCTCGGCGACGGGCACGCCGCGCTCGTATTCCTGCTGATAGACGTGCCCCTCGCGGCGGACCTCGACCTCGCACCATTCGGAGAGGAAATTGACCACCGTCACGCCGACGCCGTGCAGACCGCCGGAAGTTTGATAGGCCCCCTTGCGGAACTTGCCGCCGAACTTCAGCACGGTCATCACGCCCTGCAGCGTGGAGAAGCCCAGGTCGGGGTGCTCCTCGACGGGGATGCCGCGGCCGTTGTCCTCCACCATTACCGAGCCGTCGCTGTTGACGACCACGGTGATTTCGCTGGCGTAGCCCGCCATCGCCTCGTCGATCGAGTTGTCCACGACTTCGTAGACCAGGTGGTGCAGGCCGCGGGGCGTGGTGTCGGCGATGTACATGCTCGGCCGTTCGCGGACGTGCTGCAAGTCGCTGAGGTGCTGGAGGTCCTTGGCGCTGATACTCGGCCTCGCCCTCGGCGCGTTCGAGGCGGTAAGTGTCCAAATCCGGGGACGGCGTCGGTTGCTGCGGGTCGTTAGACATAAATATGATTTTTGTTTTGTTGATGACTACGTAGTTGCTGTTGCAGATCGTAGGGTGGGACCGCGCTTCGCTTGTCCCACCTTACACACGCTTTCCGTAACAGATACTACGTATCTGTTTTTTCCGGTTCTGGAAATTGTTCTTTTCGACTTAGTATTAAAATTCCCCTGAGCCACACAAAGAGGGCAACTAGGCCGATGAAATAGGGAAGGAAAGAGCCTTCCAATTGGAAATAGGTCCAAACGGCAAAGACAGCACAACCGAATCCGAGAAACAGCGATAACACTCCAAAGGTACGCTGTTGGTACCTTACCGCCGTCAGGACTTGCGCATTAGAATCGGTCATTCGGTTGAGCATGTTTACGCGGTCTTCACACGAACCCTTGCACGCCAGTCCGTTGGGGAGTTCCGTGAGGCAATCTTTGCAAAGACCTTTGAGACACGACTTACACGCTCCTACGGCAGGCTTGTCTTGATGGTTGAAGCAGTTCATAAGTAAGCCTTTTATTTATTCGACGCTTCCCACGCGGAAGCGGATGTTCTCGATTCCCTCGTCGGGCAACAGCCCGGCCAGCGATTCCAGCAAGGCGTGTTTCTGAAATCCCAATTCCTGCACGAGAGTCGAGTTGGCCACGATGACTTCCAGCGTGCCGCGGCGGAGCGAGCCGGGGCGGCTGTACTTCGCCGCCAGCGGACCGGCCGCCTCGCGCCAGGCCTCGTCGTAGGCCGCGGCGCACTGCACCCGGGCGTAGCCCCGCCGGGCCATCACCTCGGTCAGCACGTCGCCGATCGCCCGCGGTCCGCGTTTCATGGTTAATCATCCCTGAATTTGTGGCACAGCCGCCCTCGGCTGTGCAGAACTATCCAAGACAGCCGAGGGCGGCTGTCCCACGAACCCCGCATTCAACTGAAAAACCCAATTATTGCTCCCGCGCCAAGGGCATGATCACGTAGGCATAGCCGTCGTCGGTCGCACAAATCGCGGCGCTCTCCGCGTCGCGCAACTCCATCGAGAAACTCTGCTCGGGGTCCAGGACCTTAAGGAACTCGCCGAGAAACCGCGGGTCGAGCGTAATGCCGACCTCCGCGCCGTCGTAGGCGATGGGCAACTCGACGTGCGACTCGCCGTATTCCGCCCCGTGGCCGGCCAGCACGATTTTTCCGTTCCCAAAGGTGAAATCCACGCCCCGGCGCTCGTCGCTGGTGACGATGGCCGCCTGACGGACGGCGGCGTAGAACGGTCCCACGGTCAGTTCGATTTTTTTCATGCCCTCGCGGCGGGGGAATACGTCGCGCCACTTGGGATAGCGCCCTTCGACCAGCCGGGAGTAGATCGTTGCCCGGCCGCCCTGCAGGAGGACGTCGTTTTCGCGGACGGCGATGCGGATGTTGTCCTCGTTGTCGGCCATCGCCCGCTCGATCAGTTGCATCGCGCGGGTGGGAATGATCGTCGTGTTCTCGCCGGTGGCGTGATTGCCGACGGACTTGGCGGGGCCTTCCTGGCGGGTGAGCCGGCGGCCGTCGGTGGCCACGGCCGTGAGTCCCTCGGCAGTCAATTCCAGCAGCACCCCGCCGAGGGCGTAACGGCTGCTCTCGTTGTCCGTGGCGTACACCGTTCGCCGGATGACCTCGCGGAAGAACCGGGCCGGCAGTTCGTGATATTTTTCCTCCTCGAAGGCGACCACGCTGGGAAATTCGTCGGGGTTCTCGCAGGGAAGCTGAAACTCGCTGCGGCTCCCGCGGACCATTACCTTGCCGCCGTCGCTTTCCAGGTCCAGCTTCTCGTCGGAGTTTTCCGAGAGGATTTTTCCGAAGCGGTCGCGGGGCAGAACCACGCTGCCCGGCGATTCCACGGCGAAACCGGGGGCCTCGACGCGGATGCCGACTTCCAGGTCGGTCCCCATCAGGATGGCTTTGCCATCCGCAACATCGAGCTTGATGTTTTGCAGGATCGGTTTGGGACTCCGCGCCGGGGCCACGCTGGCGACTACTTGAAAAGCATGCAGCAGCTTATCGCGTTCACAAGTCGCTTTCATGGTTGGGTCATACCTTTCTTATTATTTTTTGTTTTAGAAAAGCAGCAGTAGTTATCCGCCGCTACCAAATGTCGATGATCGGCGTGCTGGAAAAATAACCTATTATTGCGTAGGTGGTTACGGCATACGATATACCCTTGTCGCCGGTGTAAAAACCGTCGAAAGTCGTTTGTTTTCCTGTCGCTTGGAGTTAGATAGTTGAACGGTCAAATTGAGTCGGCGATCGGATGTTGGTAATCGCACGGCAATTGGTGCGGTTATCGACGGCAGCCGACGGACGACGGTCATTTTTTCCACAATTTTATAGTAAGCAGTTCGATTGCCTCCCGGATCAACGCATCGCTGCGGATGGATTCTTCCGTCTTGTGGATGCCGTGCAAGACGGTGGCGTGATCGCGGCCGCCGAAATAGCGCCCGATCTCTTCGAGGCGTTCGTTACCCAGTTTTCGGGCAAGGTATTCGGCAACTCCGCGAGCGGCAACCAGCGCCCGCCGCCGCGACGGACCACGCATCTCGGACAAGCGGATCGAAAAATGCCGCGCCGTGGCCAGAGCAATTTCATGCAGGCTGGGCTGACGGCCGCGGCTTCGCCGACCAACATATTCGCGGGCGGCGGCCAGATCAAGCCGGCCGGGCGCGGCCAACTCCCACAACGCCCCCGCCAGCTCCGGCGCCGTTCCGCTCAAACCCTCGGCCAGCGCCGCCGCCACCGGCGCCGGCAGGTCCAGGTTTCTCGATCGCGCTGAGCGCTGGAGCAGCGCCAGGCGGGCCTCGGGGCCGGGCGGCGACAGGGGAACGCACAATCCGCCGCTCAACCGGCTCTGCAACGCCGGCAAGAGGCCGGCAATCTCGCTCGGCGGGGCCGGGGCCGTAACCACCGCCCAGCGGCCTTCAGCCAGCAACGCATCCAACGTGTGAACCAGCTCCTCTTGGGTATTCAGTTTTTCGGAACGCCGCGCGACCAATCGGCCCAAGTCCTCAACGATCAGCAAATTCGCCCCGCGATGCTTCGCGCGAAACTCATCCACCGCCTGGGTCTCGATCGCGTCGGCCAACTCGCGGGCGAAATCGACCGCGGAGGTGTGAACCACGCGGCTCCGCCGGTGCTGAACCCGCCAAGAAGCCGCGATGCCTTCGGCCAGATGGGATTTTCCGGTCCCGCTGGGGCCGTAAAGGACCAGCGGATTGTAACCGTTGGCCTTTTCTTCCACGATCGAGCGGAGAGCGACCTCGACCAGGCGGTTTTCGGGCCCGGCCAAGAAATTGCCCAGGGCGACCGCGCCGTTCTGCTCGGCGGTGGAATGCAGCGGGTTCCCCAATAGAGGGATGTCAATGACGCCATCAACCATGTCGGCTCCGCCCTGGTTTTGGAATCCGCCATTATAGCGTTTTCCGGGAAAGTCTACGAGGTGGGCCGGCCCGCTTTCGACCGCTGTTTTGCGGGATGTCGGGTGGATGCCCGCGTTTAGCCCCGGCGTCCACGCCGGGAACAGATGATCTATTACCCCCGGCGTTGCCTTCCCGGCGCGGACGCCGGGGCTAAACATAATTTTTCAAATTTTCCCAGTGGCAATAACCGACTCCAACTCACTCATATTGAGGGACGGGACCAAGAGGCTTATGATGAACATCGTGTTCGCCGGTATCCCTCGCCCTCTCGTTCCCATGCTCCGCACGGGAACGCACTGTTCGGACGCTCCGCGTCCGTTCGGTAACGCGTAGATTTTGAGCATTTTTCAGCCCCAGCGGACGCAGAGCGTCCGGGCAATGTGTTCCCACGCGGAGCGAGGGAACAAGCGGTTTCGCTCCGCGAGTCTCCAACACCCAAGAACCTACCCATGCCGCGCCGAAATCTGCTGATCCTGATCGTCGTCGTCCTGCTGGCCGGGACCTGCTATCTGCGGGTGCAGAAAAACCCTTACCTTAGGGTAATGGCCAGTGCAATCGACACCATCGAGCAGCGCTCGCTGGAGCCGATCGACGACAAGCAGTTGTTCGAGGGGGCCATGCAGGGGATGCTCGGACAACTGGACGAGCACTCCATGTACATTCCGCCGAACGAATTGAGCGCCTTCAAGGAAGAGATCGAGGGGGAGTTCGCCGGCGTGGGAATGGAGATCGCCCTCGATCCGCAGACCAAGGAACTGACGGTCCGCAGCCCGCTGGCCGGTTCGCCGGCTTACCGGGCCGGGGTGCTGGCCGGCGACCGGATATTGAAGATCGACGGCCGGAGCACCGAGGGGATGACGCTGCCCGAGGCCATGGGCATGCTTCGCGGACCATCCGGCAAAGCGGTCGAGCTGTCCATCCTCCACGTGGACGAAAAGGCCCCGGTGGCGCTGACCATCGTCCGCGAGATCATCCACGAAGACACCGTCTTGGGCGATACCCGCAACGATGACGGCTCGTGGAACTACTCGATCGAGGGCCGCGAGGGGATCGGATACGTCCGCATCAGCAGCTTTACCGAAACCACGGCCGACGAATTGTTCGACGTGTTGACGGAACTGAAAAAACAAGGCATGCGGGGCCTGGTGCTCGACCTGCGCAACGATCCCGGCGGATGGCTGCTGGCCGCGGTCGACGTCTGCGATCAACTGATCCCCTCCGGCCTGATCGTCACTACGCGGCGCCGCGGGGGAAAAATCAGCGAGTCCTTCAGCGCCGACGGCAAAGCGCCCTTCACCAATTTCCCCCTGGCGGTGGTCGTCAACCAGGAGACCGCCAGCGCCGCGGAGATCGTCTCCGCCTGCTTGCAGGACCACCAGCGGGCGGTGATCGTCGGCCAGCGGACCTACGGCAAGGGGACCGTCCAGGAAATGATCGACTTTCCGCCGGGATGCGGGGCGATGAAGCTCACCACGGCCAGCTATTGGCGGCCCAGCGGCAAAAATATTCAGCGCCCCTACGGCGACAAAGTGGGCACGGCCGGGGGCGTTACGCCCAACAAGGGCTTCGAGGTCAAGCTGACCGACGAGCAGTACAACCAGTGGCAGCTCTGGCGCATCAAGCGCGACGTCTACCAACGCCCCGGCGAAGAAAAGGAGAAAAACGCGAAGCCCTTCGTTGACCTCCAGCGCCGCCGAGCCGTCGAGTACCTGGAGAAAAGGATGAAGAAGGAGGGATGAAGGATGAGGGATGAAGGATGAAGGATGAGGGATGAAGGATGAAGGATGAGAAATCGTTGAGTTAGAATATATTCCAAATTCTCCCACTTTCATCCTTCATCCCTCATCCTTTCCTACGTCCTTAATTCCGCCCCGTGCTCGGTGCGGCAGGCGGCGACGATCCGGTCGCGGATTTCATCGGCCTGCTGATTGGTGAACGTGGACTCGGCCGAACGGAGCACGATCGAGAACAAGAGGCTCTTCCGTTCGGCGCCCAGCCGTTCCGCGTCGCGGTAGGTGTCGAGATATTGGATGGCTTCGAGGGAGTCGCCGGCCTCGCGGCGCGTGGTTTCCGCCACGTCGGCCCAACGGACCGCCTCGGCGACGACCAGGTTCAAGTCGCGGGTCACGGCCGGATAGGGCGACTGCACGGCGCAGCGCGGCACCAGATCGGCGGCCTCGATCAGCGGGGCCAGGCGGATTTCGGCCGCCACGGCCGGTTCCCGCAGGTCGAACCGCTTCCAGGCGTCTTCCGTCAGACAGCCCACGTAGCCCAGCGTTTCGCCCCGGAAGAGCAGCCGGCACGATACGCCCGGATCGAACTGGGCGATGCCCGCGTCCTCGGCCTCGACCGGTTCGGCGATCTTCAGTTCGGCGACGATCGCCTCGACGACGCCCTTCAACTCCGCGTATTCCCGCCCGCCGACGATGCTCAGCATCAGCGGCTCCCGCGGCAGCGCGGCCTCTTGGGGCAGATAAACCTTGGCGATCTCGAACAACTCGATAATCGGGTTGGCGAGCGCCTCGTTGGCCCTCCGCGCGGCCAGTAGACTGGGCAACAAGCTGCGGCGGAGCCGGTCGGCCCCGCGGACCACGGGCATCGCCGTCGCGAGCGGCTCGGCGTCGGTCCAGGGGCTTAGCGACTCGGCGGCCTGTCGATCAACCGCACTGAGTGTGACCGCCTCGTCGAAGCCGCAAGCCGTCAGCACGTGGCGGACTCGCTCCAGCACCCGGTCCTCGCGCCGCCGCGCCGAAGGGACCATCGGCACGCCCACGTCTTCGGGAATCTCGATCGTAGCCGTGGATGCGGCCCACTTCCTCGATCAAGTCGATCTCGCGGGTCAGATCGCGCCGCCAACTCGGGGGATTCATCGTAATCGACTGAGGGCTGGCCGCTTCAGCGGCCAGTGAGGTCAGCCCCAGCGCCGCCAAAATCTCCCGCACCCGCTCGGCCGGAACATCGATACCGAGAATTCGCTTCAACTGCGCGAAGCGGAGCGTGATCGGTTCGCGCCGCGGGGGCCGGCGGCCGACGTCCACCACGCCCGCCGCCAATTCGCCTCCGGCTAAATCCAGGATCAACTCGCAGCAGCGGCGGCTGGCCCAGTCGAGCCCCTCGGGGTCCACGCGCCGCTCGAAACGATACGACGAATCGCTGTGCAGGTTCAGCAGCCGGGCGGTGTTGCGGATCGAGACCGGGTCGAACTCGGCCGCTTCGACGAGCACGTCGCGGGTATTCGGGGAAATCTCGGTCTGGGCCCCGCCCATCACCCCGCCGATGGCCACCGGCGCGACGGCGTCGCAGATCATGCACATCTCGGGCCCAAGCTGATAGGTCTTGTGGTCGATGGCCTCGATGGTCTCGCCCGGCTTGGGCCGGCGGACGACGATCTCCGCGGGGAAAGGGGGACAGGCACCGTTTGCCGCGGAGCGGCCCTTCGGGTGCTGCGCACAAACGGAGCCAGTCCCCCTTTTTCCAGCTTGCCGAAATCGAACGTGTGCAGCGGCTGGCCGCACTCCATCAACACGTAGTTGCTGATGTCCACCACGTTGTTGATCGGCGTGATGCCGACCGTCTCCAGACGCCGGGCCATCCATTTCGGACTGGGCCCGATCTTCACCCCGCGGACGACCCTGGCCGTGTATCGCGGGCAGAGGTCCGGGCACTCGATCCGCACCGAAACCAATTCGTCGACCGGCGTACTTCCCTCCGCCGGCCGGGCCGCGGGCGCTTCAGGCTCAGGTTCCACAGCACGGCGATTTCCCGCGCGATGCCGATGTGCCCCAAACAGTCGGGCCGATTGCTCGTCACCTCCAGGTCGATGGCCATGTCGCCGCCGACCTCGTCGGTCCGCTCGTGGTTCAGACCGGAGAACGTCAGCCGCCGCTCGAGCTCCTCGAGCGACATTTCCAGCGGCACGTATTGTTTCAGCCAGTTCCAGGAGGCGAGCATGGGAATTATTGGGGCTGGGGGTTCGGGACTCGGGGCTGGGGAATGGGGAATCGGGCGGCAAGCATTTTCCCGAGTCCGTACGTTTCATGCTTCGGAAACTGTTGTGACAAGCGATAGACTTCTTCAGCCAACTGCATTCCCAGTTGCCACACCTTCAAGTCACGGAAATTCATTCCATCCATTGCCGGCTCCTCTAATCCCCAATCCCTAATCCCGCTCAAAACTGGTGCAAAAACCTCACGTCATTCTTGAACAACTCGCGAATGTCGGCGATGCCGTGCCGCCGGGCGCAGATGCGCTCGATGCCCAGGCCGAAGGCGAAGCCGGAGAATTCCTCCGGGTCGTAACCCACGGCCTGCAACACGTTCGGATCGACCATGCCGGCCCCGCCCATCTCGATCCAGCCCTCGGCCCAACTCATGTCCACCTCGACGCTCGGCTCGGTGAAGGGGAAGAACGACGGCCGGAAGCGGATATGCACGTCGTCGGCGAAGGCGCTGCGGGCGAACAGCCGCAACGTGCTCTTCAGATCGGCCATCGTCACGCCGTGATCGACCAGCAGGCCCTCCATCTGATGGAACATGGGGAAGTGGGTGGCGTCGGCCGTGTCGGGGCGATAGACCCGGCCGCAGGAGATGATCCGCACCGGCGGCCGCATCCGCTCCATCGCCCGAATCTGCACCGTGCTGGTTTGGCTCCGCAAGAGGAAAGGGGGCTGGGGGACGGGGATCGGGGATCGGGGATCGGGGTTCGGGGTTCGGGACTCGCCGCTTGCGGCTTCACATTGACCGCGAACACCTGCTTCCAAATAGAAGTTTTCCAGCGGATTCCGCGCCGGGTGATCGGGCGGGATGTTCAACGCCTCGAAGTTGTGCCACTGGTCCTCGACTTCCGGCCCGTCGGCAACGCTGAACCCCAGCCGGCCCATGATCTCCTTCAGCTCCTCGATGGTCTGCGTGATCGGGTGCAGCCGGCCCAGCCGGGGGCGGACGCCGGGGACAGTGGGATCGACCGCGCGGACCGCGGCCGTCGGACGCGACGCCGAGGCCAGCCGCTCGGCAGCCGCCTGATGGGCCGCTTCGATCGCCTGCTTGACCTCGTTGAAGCGTTTTCCGGCGGCGGGGCGATCGGCCTTGTCCACCTTGCCCAGCCCCTTCTGCACGGCCTTCAACCGGCCGCTCTTGGCGCCGATGAACTCGACGCGGGCGGCCTCCAACGCGGCCGCGTCGCCGGCCGCGCCGAAAGCCTCCGTCGCCGCGGCGAGCAATCGTCAAGTTCGGTCAGATAAGCGAGATAGGCCAGTGATGAGCCATGAGTTTGACGAACACTCACTGCGGAATCGATCGAATGGACGCTTGCTGCTCGTCGGCTTATCGTTCATCATTCAGCATTCGATCATTCGCCGTCATCCGGGCTCTGTCTTCACCAATTCCACGACCGTGTCGAAGCCCTGGGGATCGGCGATCGCCATTTCGGACAGCGTCTTGCGGTCCAACTCGATGTTGGCCTTCTTCAGGCCAGCGATAAGTTCGCTGTAGCGGAGTCCGCGTTCGCGGGCGGCGGCGTTCAGCCGGATGATCCACAGGCGGCGGAAGTCGCGTTTCCGGCGGCGGCGGTCGCGGAAGGCGTATTTGCCGGCGCGGACCAGGGTCTCTTTGGCGGTCCTGAGCAGGCGGCGGCGGCCGCCGACGTAGCCTTTGACTTTCTTGAACAGACGGTTTTTGGCCCGATTGCGGGCCGCGCCCTTGGTGGTGCGCATGGCTGAAACCTCGCGGTTTTGCGCGGGAGCCAGGCCCTGTCCGATACGAGGGCAGCGTTTGTCAGCCCGTCCCGCTGGTGTTGTAGCACAGCCGCCATCGGCTGTGATGAATGAACTAAATTACCATTTTGCACAGCCGGGGGCGGCTGTGCCACAAGCCATTTCAGTAGCTGTGTTTCCCCAAAGCGTTGCGAATCCGGGCCGACTCGACGTCGTTGACGACTGCGCGTGCCGCGGAGATTTCGCTTGCGCTTGTGGCTCATGCGAGCGGCCAGGTGGCTCGTCCCGGCGGCGCGGTGTTTGGCCTTTCCGGTGGCGGTCAGGCGGAAACGCTTCTTTGTCCCCTTATGGGTCTTCATTTTGGGCATGATCGATTCCCACTAATTTCGGTTCGGCAAATTGATAGACTCCTCATTCTACTAAAATCTCCGGGCAGCGGAAGTGGGAACGAAGGGAATTATGGGGTTACGCTGTACCAATGGGGGGCTGCTGGGCATAATCTAGCCCGGATTATTCATAAACGTCATCCTGAGCGCAGCGAAGGATCTGCCGATGCGTCCGCAAACAGCCCAGATTCTTCGCTGCGCTCAGAATGACAATGTTCCTTCGTGTTTATGAATAATCCGGGCTAGCACCGGCATCATTTAGCCCCCGGTGAATACACCGGGGGCACGATGCACGGAACGTCGCCGCGCGCTACCCGCCGTGCATTCACGGCGGGCTAAATGGGCGGATCACGGCGGGCTAAATGGGCGGGCGGCGGCACAAAACCGGACACCCCGTTACTCGTACTGCAGCGCGATCAGCAGATTCAGCCGGGCGGCGCGCTCGGCGGGGAGCCAGGCGGCGGCGATGATGACCGCCATGCCCGTGGCGAAGCAGATCACCAGCAGCGCGGGATGGATGACGAAGTCGACCGAGTACCCCAGCACCGGCACCATGCAGAGGTTGGTGACGAAGGAGCCGACGGTTCCGCCGGCCACGCCAAGGCCCAGCCCGATCAGGCCGATAATGACCGCCTGGGCGAGGATCGTCTTGCGGACCTGGCGGCGGGTCATGGCCACCACGCGGAGCAGGGCCAGCTCGCGGGTCTGCTCCAGCACGTTCATCGTCAACGTGTTGGCGATGCCGAACGAGCCGACGACGAATCCCAGGGCGAGCAGTCCCCACAGGCTGGCGATGACGCCGTTCATCATGTTGTTCAGCCGCCGGCGGAGATCGGCGAAGGAGTGGAGCATCAAGCCCGACTTTTCGCAGATCGGCTTGAGGAGTTTGCGGACGCTGTCGATTTGGCCCGGTTTGGCGTTGACGATGAAAGTGTCCACGTCGCCGATGTCCATCATGTGCCGGGCGGCCTTGCCCTGCATGTAGATCATCTTTCCGCCGGCCAGGTAGGCGGTGGCGGTGCCGGCCACGGTGAGCGTCTTGGGGCCCTTGCCGGTCTCGATGGTGATCTGGTCTCCGACGCGGGTGTGGGTGCGGTTGGCCAGCACGGTGCCGATGACGACTTCTCCTTTGTCCAGGCCTTTGCGGACTTCCTCGGGATTGCCGTCTTTCAGGGCCAGCGGCAATTCGTTGCCGCGGTCGAAATCGCGGACGAACATCGTCACGTACATCTTCCCCGCCTTGGGATCGGCGGTTTTCACCGAGGTGTTGATAGTGCTGATGGCGTCGACGTTGGCGACCCCTGCGACGGCGCGGATTTCAGCGCCGAGCGATTCGGGCATGGGGGGCGATTGGCCCGATTTCAAGTCCGGGTTCATGCGGCGGATGATGA
Organism: uncultured Planctomycetota bacterium; assembly: GCA_963733145.1. Taxonomy (GTDB): domain Bacteria; phylum Planctomycetota; class Planctomycetia; order Pirellulales; family Thermoguttaceae; genus JAHIKV01. The sequence continues at coordinate 226,456 of CAVTCJ010000003.1, forward strand.
AATCGCCTCGAAACGTCTTGGCCTGCCAGGTGCGGATGTCGCTCACGTTGTTGAGGATGGTGGTTCCCAGGTTGGTGGCCGTGCTGACGGCGAAGTAGAGCAGTCCGATGGTCAGCGTGGTGCGGACCGTGCGGCGAAGGATTTGCCGCTGGGCGATCTTTCCTTCCGTGTGGAAAAACGGGTGCAGCAACCAGGCCGCCAGCCGGCTCAGAGCGGTCAGCACGATCGGCACCAGCAGCACGAAGGCAGTGGTGAAGATCACTCCGACGTAGGTAGTGAAAGAGATCGGCAAATAACCGACGATGCAGGCGGCCAGCGCGGAACCGGTCACCAGGAAGAACGCCAGGCTGAACAGTACGTAGAGCAGCGGGAGGCGGCCGCGGGTCTTTAAGGGAACGAAGCGCATGCTCTCCAACGGCGAGATTCGGCTGGCGATCCAGGTGGGGATGAACATCGCCAGCAGCGGAGATGCCCGGCCCGAGCAGCGCGGCCAGGATGAACGTCCTGGGGCCGATTTGCAGCGGGGGCATGGGCGTCGAGTACACGCGGCTCATGGCGTCGGTGAGGAAATAGGCCCCGGCCAGTCCCAGCAGCGCAGCCGAGGACGGTGCCCACGAAGCCCATCGCCAGCCCTTCGAGCAGCAACATCCGCATGATTTGCCGGCGGGTGGCGCCGACCGCCCGCAGCACGGCCAATTGCCGGCGGCGCTCGCCGACGTTCATCAGGTAGGTGTTGAAGATCGTGAACAGCCCGAGAACGATCATCAGCAAGTAGGCCATGTTCAGGCCGCTTTCGGCGGATTGCATGGTTTCCTTGGCCGAAGTGGGCGCGGGCCATCGGCGAGCGGACCGTCAGCCCGGCGGGCAGGATGCCGGCGATCTTCGGTTGCACGGCCTTTTCGTCGGCCGAGCCGGCCAGCACGACGCTGACTTGATTGATGTAGCCGGCGCCCTCTTTGGCAAAGAAGTATTCGGCGGCGGGCAGGGGGAGGAAGATCACTCCGCCCTGGTTGAAGTTGGCGGCGCCCTGGGGCGAGAGCAGGCCGATGATGCGGAAATCCTTGACGCTGCCGCTGAGCCCGCCGCGGGTGGTGCCCAACTTGACTTCGTCGCCGACTTTGACGCCCAAGCCGTGAGCGAAGCCGGTCTCCAAGAGGGCGTCGTAGGGCTTGCTGTCCTTGCCGAAATACTCCCCTTCGTACAATTTATAGTCGCGGACCGCTTCGTCTTGCTTCGGGTCGATGCCCATCACCAGCAGGCTGACTTTGGCCTCTTTGAACCAGAGGATGGAGACTTTTTGCACGCTGGGGACGGCCGTTTTCACGCCCGGCACTTGCCCGATGCGCTGGACGATGTCCTCGGGAAAGAAGCTGCCGTCCTCGGCGACGACCTCGAAGGCGGCGCGGCCGGCCATGCCTTCGTACATGTTCTGATAGGCCAGGTGAGTGGTGGTCGTGCCGATGTCGACGGCTACCATGGCGGCCACGCCGATGACGATGCTCAGCAGGGTGAGCGTTGCCCGGCCGGGGCGGTTCCTGATCTCGCGGAGAGTGAATTTCCAGAGAAACATGCCGGTTTGCCCGATGCTGAGGGGACTAGACGGTTTTCTTGAACAAACAACTGCGAACGGGCTGCAACTGCGGGGTCGAGAGGGCCGCCTCGGGATGCCCGTTGCTTTCCTCCAGCCCGTCGCGGAGGCGTATCAAGCGATCCGCCTGCGCCGCGACGCTGGCGTCGTGCGTGACCATCACAATCGTCTGTTCGTCTTGCGTGACCAGTCTTCGCAGCAGGGACGTGACTTGCCGGCCGTTGGCGCTGTCGAGGTTTCCGGTCGGTTCGTCGGCCAGCAGCAAGGCGGGCCGCATGACCAGGGCCCGGGCGATGGCCACCCGCTGCTGCTCGCCGCCCGACATCGCGCTGGGCACGTGGTTGCGGCGGTGCAACATCCCCACCAGCCGGAGCGTATCGTCGGCCCGGCGGCGGGCTTCCACGCCGGCCATGCCGCCCAGTTCCAGCGGCAGCGCCACGTTCTCTTCCGCGGTGAAGGCCGGCAACAGATTGAACGACTGGAAGATGAAGCCCATCCGCTCGCGGCGGAGGATGGTCCGCTGGTCGTCGGTCATCGTGGCCAGGTCCACGCCCTCGAGCAAGACTTGTCCGCTGGAGGGCGTTTCCACGCCGCCGAGGATGTGCAGCAGGGTGCTCTTGCCCGAGCCCGACGGTCCCATGATCGCCAGCAGTTCGCCTTTGCGGACCTGAAGGTTGATGCCCCGCAAGGCATGGACGCAGACTTCGCCCTCGGCGCCGTAATCTCTTCTCAAGCCGCGGGTTTCGAGGACGTACATGGGCAGTTTCTCGACGGGGGAGAGTGGGCGATGAAGTCCCTGCGAAACGAGCATCGCGTGCTTTCGGGGTTTCACCTTGAACGCCGCCTGGGCTTCTTCAACCAGTAAACTCGGACAGGGTACATCCGTGGGCCACGGCCGCAGCTTGGGCTGACGCGCCGTCATCGTGCTTGATAGACTCTTCATCATACTGCTGCTGTGATTGCTGGGCAAGCGGCCCTTATAGCGGGGGGTGATGGATGGGGTTCATTGACGGCGCCGCGACCACTGCCGCTCGGGTTGCGGTCCGGTCCTAACCTTAGTGTCGGTTATAACCACCGTGCGAGTAGAGATTGTCGGAAGCAATTATTATTCTGCGGTAAAGTATGCCGGAGAGGCAAAATTTACGGCCGGCGAGGGCGGCAAATCGGCCGTAACTCGATAAGAACTTGTCGCCGGCACGAAGCGAAATACAAGAACGACCGTTCACTGTTTTGCAAGTAAGACCGTCTAGCCCCGGCGTCGACGCCCGATGCGCGACCGAACGGGAAAAGGGCCCTTTCTGCCCGGCGTGGACGCCGGGGCTAAACGGTTCTTTCTTCCAAGATCGATTGCCGCGGGCGCTATTTCGGCGGTTGCGGCTGCGGCGTGGTTTGCGGTTGCGGTTGCGGTTGAGCCGGCGGCGGCAGGCTTGGAAGCGGCTGGCCCTGTTGCGGCTGAGTCTTGCGCAGTTGATCCAACAGCGCCTTGGCGTCCTCGCGCTGGGCGAAGGGGGCGGTGGTGCTCAGCGCGCCTTGGAGCAAACGGATGGCGTCCGCATCGTGCTGACCGCGATCGGCCAGTACGCAAGCCAGATAATAAGCCGTCTCGGCGCTTAAGGATCCGCCGGAGACCGCCCTCCGCAGGGCGGCCTCGGCGTCCTGCAAGCGGCCGAGCTTGTAGAGGACCCAGCCGTAGGTCGAATAGGCGTCGGCCATTCGCGGATATTGCTTGACGTTGTTTTCGGCGTATTCCAGGGCGCGTTTCCGTTGTTCCGCGCCCTTTTGACCGGACAGCGCCAAGGCCAGGTTGTTGCTGGCGGCGAAATCGTTGGGCGATTGCAGGTGGGCATTCTCGAAATACTTTTCGGCCTTCGTGTAGTCCTTACGGAACAGAGCAATCACCCCGCGGAGAATCTTGGCCTGGTAGTAATTCGGATCGAGCTGCAGCGCGGCGTCCGCTTGTTTCGCGGCCTCTTCGAGTTGACCGTTTTCCCATGCCCATTGGGCGGCGACCAATCGGGCTTCGGCATTTCTGGGCGCGGAAGTCAAGGCCTTGACGAACCATTCGCCGGCAGTTTTCTGTTCGCCCGACTGGGCGTACCACCGGGCGATTACGGCCTCGGGCGGCAACATGTCGGTGCTGATCTTGGCCGCCGCCCGGAGCTTCTCCAAGGCCCCCTTCACGTCCTTCTGCTCGAACAGGCATCGAGCCAGTTGCTGCAAGGCCGGGACGCTCTTCGCGTCCAGTTTCAGCCAGGCCTCGAGATGTTTTTGGGCCTCGGTCCAGTTGCCGCGGGCCTCGGAGGTCGAGGCCAAGCCGCCGTAAAGCTGCGGCATCATCGCGTCCTTCCGCTTGGCGCTCCCCTTCCATTGCGCCAGCAGGCTCTGGGCCTTCTCGTACAGCAGCCGGGACTCGGCCAGCCGCCGCTCGCGCAGGGCGAGGTCGCCCAGGATCAGATACGCCTGCGGATCGTCGGGCGCATCGATCACCGCCCGCTCCAGCGAGTTCTGCACGCCCGCCAGATTGTTCGACTGGGCGAAAAATTGGGCCATGATGACGTTCGGCGGCGGCAGGTTGGGATCTTTCTTTGCGGCCTTCTGCAACATCTCCAGCGCGCCGGCGTAATCGCGCTTGTTAAACTGCCCCACCGCGTCGGTCAACTCCTGCATTTGCGCCGGGGTTTCGGGGGCGGTCTTGATGCTGCCGGGGGCAATCGGCTCCGCGGCCAAATACGACGTCGCGCAGACCGGAAACGAGACGACAACGGCGAAAAGTAGCGTGCGTATCATGATTATCGCGGTCCTTTTGTGAACGAGGAAAGCTGATATATATGATCGGTTTAACCCGCGCGGCCGTCCGTGGGTCCTATTGCACAAGTTTAGCCTACGCCCAGGGGTTACGCGGGGCAAGACCCCCTCTTCGGCCGCGAAATGTTGACCCCGGCGGCCGCTATCTTGGATTATTCGTTAGGGTGCCATCGCATTACTTAGCCCCCCGTTAATACACGGGGGGGCAGAGCATGGAACCACCAGACAATGTCCCCGGTGCATTCACCGTGGGCTAAAAAACTACGACAACAAATCCGCCGCAACCGAGTCCCCGCCACAGAGGGTATAGCTTTGGCCCCAGGATGTTTGTACAATTCCGCTCATATCGACCGGCAACCTTGCCCCCCTTCCCATTTTTCAACAGGAGACTTCACGATGGCGAAAACACTCGTGCGGCGGCTGGCGTCCTGGACCTTGTTGAGTTGCATCGCCTTTGCCGTGGCAACCATGGCGCAACCGGTGGTAAGCGCGGACGACCCGGCGCCCCCTAAGACGACGGCGAAGAAGAAGGAAAAAGCGAAAGCCCCCAAAGCCCGCCATCGCTTGCCGCAATATTTCGGCGACGTGGTTAAAGACGAGGAGCAACGCGAGAAGATTTTCCAAATCCAGGACGAGTATCAACCCAAGATCGACGAGTTGTGGGCGCAGTTGAAGGCGTTGATCAATGAGCGGAACAAGAAAATCGATGCCGTCCTAACCCCCGAGCAGAAAACACAAATCGACGAGGCCAAGGTCAAAGCCAAGGCCAAGCGAAGGGCCAAACAGCCGAAAAACGAGCCCCCGGCCGAACCCAAGCAGTAAGAAGATAAGGCGGCAAATTTCGTTTAGTCCCGGCGTCCACGCCCGGGAAAACAGCGCATCGCGAAATCGGCTATCTGTTCCCGGCGTCCACGCCGGGGCTAAACGGACAGATTCCTTCCAGGAGCGGGCAAGGCTCTCTAGCGGAGCATGACCTTGTGGCTGCGCCCGTCTTGCTCGATGTCGATCTTATTCTCCCGGGCGAGCCAACCCAGGGCCATAATTACCGTGTCGCGGGGCTCGCCCACGGCTTTTGTCAGCTTGGCCATCGTCGTAGGACCTTTTTCCGAGAGGACCCGCCAGATCAAGCCGGCCGTCTCGCCAATGTGCGTCAAACACGGAACGGGGGGGGTTTTTGCCATTTGACCACCTCGGTTTTAGATAGGGGCCTGTTTTGCAGGCAAAATCGTAATGTGCGTCAATTATAGCGAGTCTACTACTAAAGTGTAGGTGGTCTACGCACTACAGGGAAGTAGGCGACTTTTTCGACCGCCTCGTTAAACGAGGGCTGGGCTTACCCGTCGTCAAAATCGGACCAGCCCCCTGCTTCTGCCGCCACCTCGCTTACCAAACTTGTTGTCATGGCCAGAAAGACGGCCGCGAGTTTATCGAACTCACGGTCTTCGGCTTGACAAAAGATCGTATAGGTAGACTGGGCGATTCGTAGGCTGCGAATCTGGGCCGTATTGGTCAGGTCCAGGCAGTAGAAGGCCAAGTTGTAACCCAGCAATTCGTGCCCGGCCACCGTTTCGCGGGCCTCTTCGGCCTCCAGCCCTTCGTACTCCTGTCGCATGGCCTCGACGGCCGTGGCGGCCAATTTGCCCGGGTCGGCCGAGCCGGAGTGGATGGCCACCGACCAGAAAGCCCCGCCGGGACTAATCACCGTCACCGAGTGGCGGCCCAGAATGGCGTCGGAGTCGTCGAGCGTCCAGTTTTCCGGGTATTGGAATGAAATACCGAGGCTATTGAAACGTGCCGGCATGGTGGGGCTTTCGCGTTGTTCGGCCCCGACATTCAAGCGGGGCTTCCTCAAACCATGTTATCAAAGGCCCCGTTGGCCCGAAACCGGCCACGGGCCGAAAAATCGGGATGGTTCCAATTGGCCCATTTTGCTAGGCTTTCGGGTTGTTTTTCAGGTCCGCGGCGAAAAACGGAGTCGTTTGCAGCAACCGGCCCGACGACGAAAATATGCGTCATACCCAGTGTGAGATAACCCTTGTCTTTCTGCTGGCATTGGTCTCGGCCGGCTGCCGATTGCCCGGCCGCGAGGGGCCGGTGCCGCAATCCCTGGCCGATTGCCGGCGTCTTTCGCGGCAAGGCGTGGCGGCGTTGGAGCGTGGCCGGCAGCAGACTGCCGAAACGATGTTGGCCCAGGCCGTGACCGCTTGTCCGGTCGACGCCGAGGCCCGGCGCCATTATGCCGATTCGCTCTGGCAGCGCGGCGCGCGAGCGGAAGCGATTGCCCAAATGGAAGAGGCCGTGCGGCTGGCCGATGAAGACGCGTCGTTTTCCGTCCGTTTGGCGGAGATGTACTCGGCCGACGGCCGCGCGGCGCTGGCCCGCGAGAGCGCCGACCGGGCAATCGATCTCGATCCGAAATTGCCGGGGGCCTGGGCCGTGCGGGGCGGAGTCCTGCGGTCGCTCGGTCAGCCCCGCGAAGCCCTTGCCGATTACCTCCGCGCCCTGGGCCAGGCCCCCGAGGACAGGGAGATTCTGCTGGCGGTCGCCGAGTTGTATCGTCGCTTGAACGAGCCTCGCCGCGCGCTGCAAACCTTGCAGGGATTGGCCGAAACCTACTCGCCCGGCGAAGAGCCGGGGCAGGTGCTGTATCTGATGGGCTCGGCGTATCTCGCCGTGGGGCGCTACGACGACGCCGTGGAGAGTCTGGCGGCGGCCGTGACCCGCGGGAAACCGACCGCGGAAATGTATTGCCGGCTGGGCGAGGCCCAACTGGCGGCCGGCCGGCCCGAGGAGGCCGGCGCCGCGGCGCGGCAAGCCCTGAAATTGCAGCCGGACTATAAGCCCGGCGCCGAGCTGTTGCAGCGGATCGAAGTCGCCCGGCGGCCGTCGGCGGCAGCGGTGAAGTAAGAAGAGCGAAGAGAGAAGAGGGAAGAGAGAGGAGCGAGTTGGTGCGTAGGGTGGGGCAAGCGAAGCGCGGTCCCACCAATAACGGGGAAAATGGTGGTGGGACCGCGCTTCGCTTGCCCCACCCTACTCTCCGCAGCAGGGGCAAAGCAAGGAAGAGAGAGGAGCGAGTTGGTGCAAAGCGGCGTAAAAGATGATTTGAAGCAAGAGGGGCGGTCGCCGAGCGGTGAGCTGTCACCCGGTAGTCGCTCTTCCCTCTTCTCTCTTCCCTCTTCCGTCCTTTCCATCAACGCCTTGGCCCTGCTAACCGCGGCGGTGTTCCTCCGTTTCTACGCCCTGGGCACGATTCCCGGCTTCAACGGCGACGAGGGGTGGTACGGCGTTCGGGCCTGGGAGATGTTCCGCGGCGGGGCCGGCGATTGGAATACGCCCACCGGCAATCCGTTGAACCCGTTGTTCGTCGGCCCGTTGGCGCTGCTGCATTTGTGGTTGCCACCTTCGCTGTGGTTGTTGCGGGCGGCGGCCTTGGCCAGCGGAATCGCCGCCTTGGCGATCAACTGGCTGATGTGCCGCTGGGTATTCGACCGGCGGACGGCGGCGATCTCGACGGTCGTGCTGGCCGTGCTGCCGATCGACATCGCCTACAGCCGTTTCGCCTGGGACGCCTGCCAGTCGTTGGCTGCCACGTTGCCGGTGGTCTATTTCTCGCTGGCGGCGGTCCGGTTTCCCGAGCGCTTCGGCCGCTGGATAGCGGCGGCGATTCTCGCCCAGGCGGTCGCCCTGTGGGTGCATCCGACCAATGTTTTTGTCGGCGCGGCGATTGCCGCCGCGTGCGCGGCCCGGCTCTTGGCGCGGAAACCGAGCGCCCGCGGCGGCGAATTCGCCACGCAACTGTTTAGCGGCCGTCGGTACGACGGTCTGTCGGCGCTGCTGCTGGCCGTGGCCGGATCGGCGGTGCTGGCCTGGGTGTTGGTCGCCGGCGGCGCCAAAGGGGCCGTCTGGGAACAGGTCGCGCGGTACTCTGGCAACCTCCGCGATGCAGCCCGGGCGAGCTATCTTTATCCGCAACTGTTCACCGGCGGAACGGTTTATCGCGACATTGCCGGCTCGCGGTCCTGGATCGAAGGCCGAGGAATCGACGTGGCCCTGTTCTGGGCCTGCGTGCTCGGCTCGGCGTGGATCATCCGGATGAGCTTCTCGCGATTTCGCGAACAGGGAGGGGGAGAAGAGAGAGGGGAGAAGAGTGAAGAGAGAAGAGCGAAGAGCGAAGAGCGAAAAGACGCGACTTACCGCTTGCGGTTTCGCAGGTGCGACGCAGTTCTCCTGGCCGCCTGGGCGATGACGCTGGCGGCGTTCGTGGTTCTCGCCGGTCCCGACGCGCTGCTCCCCGGCCAGGAGCGGTTTGCCGTCTGTCTGATTGGGCCGACCGTGCTGCTGGTGGCCCGGGGTGGGGCATTGGCTTGGAAGGCCGCCGCGCCGAAATGGCGACTCGCGCTGGCGTTCGCGGCCCTAGCCGGTTGGCCCCTGCTGGCCGACTTCTACGTCCATTACTTCCGCTTCATCGAGCAAACCGGCGGCCAGGCGCATCTGACGTTCCGCGCCGCGGAGGTCGAACCGAAGCAGGCGGCATTGCGATACATCCTCGCCGACGCCGCCCGGCGGGGGACCGAGCAGAACAATCCGCGCGAACTGTGGATCGTCGCCTCCCAATGGTGGATTTGCCAGCCGATCCGCTATCTGGCCCTCGGCGGACACGATGTTCACGTGGCGTTGCCGGACGAGGCCCGCTCGTCGGTTGAGTATCGCCGGGCGCTCGCCGACGGGGACGTGTGGTTCGTCGAGTTTTCCGGCACAAAGGAATTGCGGCAAGTGGAGCGGGAACTGGCCGGCCGACATCCCACGCGGCAGGAGTTCCTCGATTTCGGCCGCCGCCCGGTGATCTGCGTACTCCACGCGGAGGGCGTTTCCGGCGTTGTTCCGCATTGACTGCATGAGAAGAAACGCCCCGCGACTGTGGTCGCGGGTGGGCGAAACGGTACGTTTGCCCGCGGAATCGTTACAATCGTTTCCCCTCCTCGTTTGCCCATTGCGGCGGAGTATTGCGGCGGAAAAACCGCCCGGCCTCGATTCCTGGGGTAAGATTAAGTGGAAGGTTCCAACGATCACGAATAGGTAGCGCTTTACGAGGAGTAAAGGAATGTCGCAAACCATGGAGTCTCCGATGACGGGGAGCGCCGGACCGTTTTTCGATCGCCGCGGACCAGCGGGCATCGAGCCGATGCCGGGCGTCGAGCGGAGACAGTTCGGCAACTCGCACGACGATCTCTCGCCGGAGGCCGCCGAGTTGGCCCAGGCCGTCGACCAGTACAAGCTTCTTCACCGCCGCCGCTTTGTCACCTTCGAGGAGATCTTGGGGGTGGTCAAGTCGCTGGGCTACCATCGGTAAACCGGCGTCTGTTGCGGATTGTAGGGTGGGACAAGCGCAGCGCAGTCCCACCAAGCTGTTGGCCGTAATTTGGTGGGACCGCGCTGCGCTTGTCCCACCCTACAAATCTCGGCCACCGACAGGTCACTCGTCGATGGTCGTCCGCCCGGTGGCCACGTCGAACTCGCAGATGGCCGGCACCAGCATCGCCGCGGTGGTGAAACCGTAGGCGGCGACCACCGCCAGCAACGCCGCCAGCGGCGAAGGGGGCGCCATCAGGTAGCTGGTGATGGCGTAGAACGTGGCGATGGGGCAAAAAAACGAGGCCACGCCGATGGCCGTCGACGGATTGCGGGCGCCCAGCACGGCGTACAGCCCCGCCCCGCCAAACACCATGAAGGCCACGAACGGCAGCAACTGCGCCTGAACGAACCGCTGAAGGCCATCATAATTCTCATGCACACCGCCACGCCGATCAGCAGGAAGAAGACGGTTCCCAGGCTGGTGGCCACGGCCACGCCCGAGTTGGCGTAGGTCATGCCGGCGTGCAGGCCCAGCGTGGCCACGAAGAGATACATCACCGCCAGTCCGACGAGGACGTAGAGCAGATATTCGAGGCTCAGCATACCGGCCAGCCACAGCCCCACGCAGAGCAGCATCGGCAGCAGCACCATTTCCTTGGTGTTGTAGAACGCCCCGCCCAGCTTGCCGAAGACGATCTCCTTGGGTGTCAAGTCGGTCACCAGCAGCAGGTCCAGCGCCCGGGCGTCGCGCTCGCTGGTCAGCGAGGTCACGGCCTGGGCGTTGACCAGCACCAGGCTCAACAGCACCAGAGCGGCCAGCACCAGCGGGCCTTGGTCGGCCGACAGCCCGCCGGAGACCATCAAGTAGAAGCTGCCCGCCGCCAGGGCGAAGAGCACGAGATAGGCCAGCCGTATCACAAGCATCTTGCGCCCGTAGGCCCAGGTCCGCATCTCCCGCCAGATCACTGGATTGTCCCAGACATGCCGGGACGCTTTGAGGGGAGAGGGGAGAGGGGAGAGTGGAGAGGGGAGATTCGATTCCTGCCCTGCCTCCAGCCCCTCATCCCTCATCCCTCTTCCCTCTCCCCTCTTCTCCCCTCGCTCTTCCCCCCGCACAATCTCCCGCGACGGGTTCCACACCCGCACCATTGCCACGGCCAAGCCGTCGAGCAACAACGAAGCTCCCACGGCGACGACGAGGAACAGATTGACGGGCGTGCCCAGCGGCCCCAGCGCCGGCTGGTCGTAGACGTAAGGCCGCGCGGCCTCGAGGATCGCCTGCCACGGGCTGATTCCGGCGGCCAGCGCGCGGCAAGGCAGGCCGCCGAATTGATCTCCCAACACGCCGGCGGCGACGATTTCGCCGGCGGCCAGCCAAGCCACCAAGACCAGCACGGTCAGGGCCAGCGCCTGAAAGGTCTTCTCGCGCCACAAGGCCAGCAGCGAGCCGAGGCTGCCGCAGACCAGGACCGCGGCCAGGGTGACGGCCATCGCCCGGGCGATCTGACCGTAGGACACGCCGCCCAACAGCGCGGCCAGCAGGAACACCGGCAGGGCGGCGGCTAACATCACCAAAACATTCAGCAGGCTCGCCAGCAGCTTGCCCAGCACCAATTCGCTGTTGGACAGGTTGGTCAGTAACAGCAAGATCAGGGTGCGGCGGTCCTTCTCGTGGGCCACCTCGCTGGCCGCCAACAAGGCCGAAAAGAAGATCGCCAAGGCCAACTGCAAGGGGGCCAGAATCTGAAACAGGATCGTGCCGAACCGGGCCAGATCGCCCACGTCCCGGACCATCTGCGTCCCCGTCAATACCAGCCAGGCCGTGCTCATCAGCACCAACAGCCCCAGCGGGTAGGCCGCCCGGGCGACGTACAGCTTCGTCCGCCGCGGGACTATCGCCAGTTCGCGCGTAAATACCGGACCGATCAACACGATGAATCTCTCCGCCGGACGTAGGGTGGGTCAGTCGCAGCGCTGCCCCACCGTCTGTTTTCGCCGATTTGGTGGGGCTCGCGCTGCGCTTGACCCACCCTACGCGATTCCTGTCCGCAGTATACGAACTTGCTATCCAAACACCATCTTACCAGAATCGATCCCCGAGGTGGAGTACGCTCTTGGGAGGAGCCGGTTTGTTTAGCCCCGGCGTCCACGCCGGGAGGAAAACGTCAAAATACCGATGCGTTCCTGCGCCCGGCGTGGACGCCGGGGCTAAACGAATGCCGTCTGAATGATCCGCACTATCCGCACGACGGCAACGTGCCCGGCGGCAGAAACGCGATGTACGCCGAACTCTCGATCAAGCTCTGCGCCGCTTCGATGTCGGGCGAGAACCAGCGGTCGCGGTCGTAAAACGGGACCTTGCCGCGCAACAGCGACTTGGCCTCCTCCAGCCGGGGCGACGTTTTCAGCGGGGCCCGGAAATCCAAGCCCTGCGCGGCCGCCAACATCTCGACGGCCAGGATGCCCGCCGTGTTCGCGGCCATGTCGCCCAGCCGCCGGGCGGCGAACGCGGCCATCGAAACATGGTCCTCCTGGTTCGCCGAGGTCGGCATGCTATCGACCGACGCCGGATGGGCCAGCGTCTTGTTCTCGCTGGCCAACGCCGCGGCCGTCACCTGGGCGATCATGAACCCCGAGTTCAAACCGCCGTTCTCGACCAGAAACGGCGGCAGCTTCGAGAGCGTCGCGTCGATCAGCAGGGCGATCCGCCGCTCGGACAAGGCCCCGATCTCGGCGATGGCCAGCGCCAGGTTGTCGGCGGCGAAGGCCACCGGCTCGGCGTGAAAGTTTCCGCCCGAGAGGATTTCGTTGTCCTCGGCAAAAACCAGCGGGTTGTCGGAAACCGCGTTGGCCTCGACCAACAACGTTGCGGCGGCCTGGCGGATTTGCGCCAGGCAGGCCCCCATCACCTGCGGCTGGCAGCGGAGCGAATACGGGTCCTGCACCTTCTCGCAGTGCAGATGCGACTGTCCGATCTCGCTCTGCTCGCCGAGCATATAGCGATAAGCCGCGGCCGCGTCGATCTGACCCGTCTGACCGCGGGCGGCGTGAATCCGGGCGTCGAAAGGGACGCGGCTGCCGCGGGCCGCCTCGACCGACGCGGCCCCGGCCACCACGGCCGCGGCGAAGAGGTCCTCCGCCCGGAATAAGCCCTCCAAGGCCATTGCGGTCGAGGCCTGCGTGCCGTTCAACAGGGCGAGACCTTCCTTCGGGGCCAGCGTGATCGGCGCGAGCCCGGCGATTTTCAGGGCTTCAACACCTGGGACGCGTCGGCCTTGGTGCAGGGCCGCGCCCTCGCCCAGCAACACCAAGGACATGTGCGCCAGCGGGGCCAGGTCGCCGGACGCCCCGCACGAGCCTTTTTGCGGGATGCAGGGATAGACCTCGGCCCGCAGCAGTTTTACCAGTGCGTCGATCACCGTCCGGCGAACGCCCGAGCGGCCCAGGGCCAGGCTGTTGATTTTGAGCGTCATCAGCAGCCGGGTTTGGGCCTCGCTCATCGTCGGACCAACGCCGGCGGCGTGCGAGAGCACCAGACTCCGCTGCAAGAGTTCCAATTCCTCGGACGAAATGTGCTGTTGCGCCAGCAGTCCGAAGCCGGTGTTCACGCCGTAGACGGTTCGCCCTTCGGCGATGACCCGCGCGACGGTGGCCGCGGCCGCATCGATGGCGGTGAAACAGTTCGGATCGAGTTCAACATCGGCCGCTTCCCGCCACACACGGCGGAGATCGGCGAGGGTCAGCGTTCCGGGCAATAAAGTCAGTTTCATTCCAGGTTTCATTTTCCTTCAGAAATCACCGGCACGGCAGCGAGTATTCAAAGAGGGCCATTCATGGCCCTTGTCCGCCGCAGGCGGTATTAGGCCCGACGTTCACGTCGGGTGAGCGGGGAGACGTACACGTTTCGATTATCTCATGTTCGATTGGATTTGTCAGTCTCGTTTGCGAGCGATTTTGGGCCGAAGGCCCTCCGGTTCACCCAGCCCAGGGCAGCGCCCTGGGAAAGGGTGTAGTCGCGTCAATTTCGCGCCGGCCCAACGGGCCAACCGTTCCCGAGGGCGATGTGTTGGCCCGTTGGGCCGATACGATCTTCTCGCCCTCCCGCATACCCAGGGCGGCGCCCTGGGCTGGGAGAACAGCCGCCCCTTTGGGGTTGCAAACGGCTATAGCGTTACGAAATCATGATTCTCCCCGCATGATTGTCCCCAAACGTCTTTGCGCGGGAGTGAGCTTCGGTGATTTGTTCAATTCCTTCCGGAAAGCCAACTGCTGTTCGGGCGTCAATTTGATGGCGGTTTCGATCGTCGTCGACTTCATCTTTCTCGAAGAACCGGATTTCTTCATCGCGTATACTCCTTATCGCAACCCTCGATCATAGCGGCCACCGTTTCCATCACTCCACCATCGGCAAATCCAGCCCGTTCTCCTTGGCGCACTCGACGGCCTCCTCGTAGCCGGCGTCGGCGTGGCGCATTACGCCGCTGCCGGGGTCGTTCCAGAGGACGCGGGCCAGCCGGCGGGCGGCGGCCGCGGTGCCATCGGCCACGATCACCAGCCCGGCGTGTTGACTGAAGCCGATGCCCACCCCGCCGCCGTGATGGAAGCTGACCCAGGTGGCCCCGCCCGCCGTGTTCAACAGGGCGTTCAGCAGCGGCCAGTCGGAAACGGCGTCCGAGCCGTCGCGCATCCCTTCCGTCTCGCGGTTGGGACTGGCCACCGAGCCGGAATCGAGGTGGTCGCGGCCGATCACGATCGGCGCCTGCAACTCGCCGCCGGCCACCATTTCGTTGAACGCCAGCCCGAGCCGGGCGCGGTCCTTCAGCCCGATCCAGCAAATCCGCGACGGCAGCCCCTGGAAATGAATTCGCTCGCGGGCCATGTCCAGCCAGCGGTGCAGGTGCGGATCGTCCGGCAGCAGCTCCTTGACCTTGGCGTCGGTGCGGTAGATGTCCTCCGGCTCGCCGGAGAGCGCCACCCAGCGGAACGGGCCCACGCCGCGGCAGAACAACGGGCGGATGTAGGCCGGCACGAAACCGGGGAAGTCGAAGGCGTTGGCGACGCCCTCGTCCTTGGCCACCTGCCGGATGTTGTTGCCGTAGTCGAAGGTGATCGCGCCGCGTGTTTGCAGATCGAGCATCGCCCGGACGTGGACGGCGATCGAGGCCTGCGCCGCGATGATGACCGCCTGCGGATCGGACTTTCGCGTCGCGGCGGCTTGCTCCAAGGTCCAGCCGGCCGGCAGGTATCCGTTCAGCGGATCGTGGGCGCTGGTCTGATCGGTCAACAGGTCGGGCACGATGCCGCGGCGAACGATCTCGGGCAGCACCTCGGCGCAGTTGCCCAGCAGGCCGACGGAGATCGCTTTGCGCTGCCGGCAGGCGTTTTGGATCAATTCGAGCGCCTCGTCGAGCGAGTCGGCGCGGCGGTCGAGGTATCCGGTTTCCAAGCGGCGTTGGATTCTGCTCGGGTCGCATTCGACGGCGAGCATCGCGGCGCCGGCCATGGTGGCGGCCAGGGGCTGCGCACCGCCCATGCCGCCCAGTCCGCCGGTGAGGATCCAGCGTCCGGCCAGCTCGCCGCCGAAGTGTTTCTTGCCCGCCTCGACGAAGGTCTCGTAGGTGCCCTGGATGATGCCCTGGGTGCCGATGTAGATCCAGGAGCCGGCGGTCATCTGGCCGTACATCATCAGTCCGCGGCGGTCGAGCTCGTGGAAGTGCTCCCAGTTGGCCCAGTGCGGGACGAGGTTCGAGTTGGCGATGAGCACCCGGGGTGCGTCCGGGTGGGTTTTGAACACGCCCACCGGCTTGCCCGACTGCACGAGCAGCGTTTCGTCGTCCTCCAGGCGGCGAAGGGTTTCGACGATTTTGTCGAAGCACTGCCAATCGCGGGCGGCCCGACCCATGCCGCCGTAGACGACCAGTTCGGCGGGCCGCTCGGCGACTTCCGGGTCGAGATTGTTCATTATCATCCGCAGCGGGGCTTCGGTGAGCCAGCTCTTCGCGGACAGTTCCGTGCCCCGCGGGGCGCGAATTTTACGGGCGGGGTCGTTGCGGTTGGATGTGGACATTAAGAATCTCACTCTCAATTTTCAGGAGGATTTGATTCGCGTGGCACTATATTGGCACGAGACCTTGGAAAATGATATAATAAAAGCATGAAGGATTTTGGAAAAGGGCCGACGTTGATTGAGTCGAATCCGTGGCTTCGGAATGAGGCGGAGCGTATCGAACGGATTCTGGATGTGACCAATCGCAACAGCGTCATTGAAGGCTTGCCCCCCCTTACGGCAGAGGTTCTTGATGCTTTGCGTCGAGAACTTGCTGCTGATGGCGAGCATCTTCAAGTGCACCGGCGGATGAGAATGGTCATCGGGGCATATTCTCGCTGGAAAGCCTCTTTTGCCGCTTCGATGTATAGACGCCGTCCCTCCTCGCTCAGGTCGTAACTCAATAGAGGGCGGCCGGTTTGCACAGCCAGCAAATCGGCGACCAGCTTGATGGTGCGGGCGTTTCCTTCTCGGAAGGGATGGATTACCGAGAAACTCACCTTCGATTTCTCCCACAGCCGTACAGAAGTCGTCTGTGCCGACAAGTCTATCGGCGGGATATTTTCGGAGCACTTCTTGTTCGTACTTCCGCATGTTCGCGTCCAGAAAGTCCGGGGCCGGCCAGGTGATGCCGGGCTTGCTGATCCAAACGGTTCGCCAACGTCCGGCCCATTCGTACAAACCACTGAAAATGCGGGCGTGAATATGCCGGATGAGGTCGCAGGTGATGGGCGTGTCGATTTCCGTTTCACGAAGCAAATCGCGATAAGCACGAGCGAGCGATTTCTCTTCCTCCGTCTGAAGCGAGACGAGGTCCGTGATCCCCAGTTTGTTTTGCAGCACAGTCCCCGCGGCATCGACATACTGAGCTTCGACATTGCCGGAGACGTCGTATCGGTTTCGAGGCTGGTCTGATTTATCCGTCATGGTCTTGCCGTGTAAATCGATGGTTGCGGTTTCATGGAGTCCCGCGAAACACCCGCTGCCGCAGCCGGGGAACGCCGAACTCGCAGACCAGTTCGGAGGGGTGATCTACGTCCCAAACCAGGAAATCGGCCTGCCGGCCGACGGTCAGCGATCCGAGCCGATCGGCAAGTCCCAGCGCCCGGGCCGCCGAGCGGGTCGCGCCGGCGAGCGCTTCCTCCGGCGTTAGGCCGAACAACGTGCTCGCCATGTTCAGTGCCAGCCGCAGCGAACAGAGCGGGGCGGTGCCGGGGTTCAGGTCGGTGGCCACGGCCATCGGCACGCCCGCCGCGCGCAATTCGGCCACCGGCGGCTTCCGCGTCTCGCGGAGGAAATAATACGCCCCGGGCAAAAGCACGGCCGTCGTGCCCGATGCGGCCAGCGCCGGAAGGTCGTCCGTGCCGAGATGTTCGAGGTGATCGGCCGAGAGGGCGCCGAAGCGGGCGGCCAGCCGGGCCCCGCCCAGGTTCGATAGCTGCTCGAAGTGCCCCTTCACCGGCAGGCCGCAGCGCCGGGCGGCCTCGAACACCCGCTCGCACTGCGCCGGCGAGAAGGCGATCCGCTCGCAAAACACGTCCACCGCGTCGGCCAGCCCTTCCGCGGCCGCGGCCGGTATGATTTCGTCGCAGACCAGCGCGATGTATTCGTCCGAACGTCCGGCGAACTCCGGCGGCAAGGCGTGTGCGGCCAGCAGCGTCGTCGAGACGTGTACCGGCACGCGCTCGGCCAGCCGCCGCGCGACGCGGAGCATCTTCAGTTCGTCGGCGGTCGTCAGGCCGTAGCCCGACTTGATCTCGACGGTCGTCGCGCCCTCGTCGGCCAGCGCGGAGCCGCGGCAGCGAGGCGTCCAACAGTTGCGACTCGTCCATCGCGCGGGTGGCGCGGACGGTCGAAAGAATTCCGCCGCCCCGCCGGGCAAGCTCCTCGTAGGACACGCCCGAGCGGCGCTGCTCGATCTCGCGCGAGCGGTTGCCGCCGTAGACCAGATGGGTGTGGCAATCAATCAGGCCCGGCGTGATCCAGGCGCCGCGGGCGTCGATCACTTCGGCGGGGGCCGGATTTGCGGGCAGGCCGTCCATCGGCGCGATGGCCGCGATCTTGCCGTCTCGGACGCCAATGGCGTGATTCTCGAGCGCCCCGTACGGCGCGGCCACGGCCGGGTCGAACGTGGCCAGCCGGGCGTTGATCCAAACCGTTTGGCAAGTTGAAATTGGAGCGATTGGCATGTGCGACATTGTAGCACACCCCAGCGTCGGGCGAAAACGCCCGCGGTCAATCGTACTCCCCCCCGATATGTGCCGGAAACAGCGCGGCTCTCCCCCCGACGGGCGCAGCCGATGAGCGTTTACTCGGCAGACTTTTGCTCGTTTTCTCGATGATTCCTCGCCGCTCGCGATTTGGCGCAAACCGAATTGAGTTGCGTTTCGCCGCTCGACGTGGTATCATGGTGGGTAGCAAAAGTCGCCGGACCGGGGGTGTCGCTGCGACGCAACGCAAGGAGCAAACCAAGACTACGGAGAACACCGACATCCTGTCTGACAATCTTTTCCAGACTTCAGAATCACTCTTATCTTACGCGGGAGGATGAAGATCATGGACATGACGCAAGAAATCGGGACGGAGCAGGATGGCAAACGAGTAGTGGCGCTGGAAATCGCCTTGAAAGTCGGGCTGATCGAGAAGTGCGAGGAGCATGGCTGCGTCTACGACGCCATGAACGACTTCGCACTGGAGGACGCCATTCGCTTCGCCGACACGCTGATGGCCCAGAACGATTCGTCGGTGGCCGTTTTCGCGGGCAACCGCAAACGGATGCACCACGTGATCGAGAACATCCGCACGGGAATGCCCAACTGCTGCCCGGACTGCTTTTACGCAAGGCAGAACGAGTAGACGGCGTGGTTGCCAACGTAGGTTATGCTTTAGCCTAGCGCGGCGTAGCCGCAACCAATTGTGACGACGTAAGTTCCGATTATCGCCAGAAAAACATTGAGGATGTTTCCTCAATCCTAAAGTCTAATGGTATTACGCAGGCCGGCGGGTGTTATGCCATTAGTTTTTGGGATTGAGAAATCGTCCTCAATCTTTGACGGTCTTGGGTCTTAGGTCTTGGGTCTTAGGTCTTGGCACGAAGACCCAAGACCTAAGACCCAAGACCCAAGACCACAATTGGTTGCGGCTAAGCCGCGCTAGGCTAAAGCATAACCTACGTCTGCTTTTGCGCAAGGCGGAACGAGTAGGCTCTCTCACCAATTCCGATACGCTGTCGCGGCCAAACCCTCGAAAAATGCGCGGGCGTTGACGCCCAGGGTGCTGGTGCGATAGCCGCCCTCTTGAACGACCAGGATCGGCAGGCCGAGGCCGCCGAGCATCCGCCCGTTCTCGCGGAAGTCCTTCGAGGTGAGGTTCCAGGTGCCGGTCGGATCGCCCTTGGCCGTATCGAGCCCGAGGGACACGATAAGAAAATGCGGATTGAACTTGGCCACGCGTTTCAGGGCCTTGGCCAGGGCCGTGCGATATTGCGGTCCGTCGAGCCGCTCGGGCAGGGGCACGTTCAGGTTGTAGCCCTTGCCCGCCAACTCGCCGTGTTCGTCGCGGAAGCCGGAGAAGTAGGGATAGGCGAAACTCGGATGCCCGTGCAAGGAGACGGTCAGCACGTCGTCGCGGGCGTAGAAGATGTCCTGGGTCCCGTTTCCGTGGTGGTAATCGACGTCGATGACGGCGGTTTTGCCCAGTCGGCTGAGATAGTGAGCGGCCACGGCGGCGTTGTTGAAGTAGCAGAAGCCGCCGAAGCTGCGGCGTTCGGCATGATGGCCCGGCGGCCGGACGAGCGCGTAGGCCAGCCGCCGCCCGCTGAGAATTTGATCGGCGGCGGTGAGCGTGCAGTTGACGGCCTGCCGCGCCGCCAGGAAGGCGTTGGGGTTCAACGGCGTAAAGGTGTCGATGCAATAGTAGCCCGCCAGCACGGACAGTTCCTTGGGCGGCCGGGCGCTGTTGCGGATGGGAAACACGTAGGGATAGACCGACTTCCCCTCGGGCACGGCCGCGCACGCGCGGCGGAGATAATCGAGAAAGTTCGAGTCATGCACCGCCCGCAGATGACGCTCCAAATGGAAGCGGGTCTCCAGCCGGGTGAACATCCCGGTCGGCTCGATCTTCGAGAGGATGGACTTGATCCGCACGGGCGCCTCGACGTAGCCCCGCTCGCGGACGTGATGGATGTCGTGCTTTTCGTTGACGACCAGGGCGATCGGTTCCTGGATGCCCGCCGGCTGCGCCGGGGGCATCTCCCGCTCGCGGTAGCGCGGCGGGCGGATATGCACCGGATCGTCGCGGAACGAATCGACCACTTTCCGCACGTATTCCGGCGGGCAGAGATGCGGATATTTTCGTTCCAGGATGGCCCTGGCCGCGCGGCGGGCGAAATCGCGGCGCAGCGGCTTGCCCCGGTCCAGCCCATCGAACATCAGGTGTGGCATGCCGATTTCGCCCGGCCGGAGAGGAGTCTCGTATTCCGTGTCGACGATCGGCCGGACCCCGAAGCGTTCGTAGAAGCGGAGCCGGGCGACGTTCTGGGCCAGCACGGCCGCGTCGGGACATTGTTCGGGATCGTCCGGCAGGCACTCGAAGAAGATCGCCTCGGCGCCCAGCCGCAAGGCGTCGCGGCGGGCCCGTTGGTAGATCGCCGCCCCGATCCCGCGTCCGATCAGCCGCTTGTGGGAGGCCAGAAAATCGAGGAAGCTGAACTTCATTTCCGGCTCGTGCATCAGCAGGGCGAAGCCCGACACGCGGCGGCGGTCTTCGGTCACGTACAACACCGTGCGGAACCGCTGCTTGAAGGGGTTTTTGAGCTTCTCCGCCAGCAGCTCGATTTCCTCGGGCCGGACGGCGGCGAAGTGCTCGTGCAACATCTGCTGGACCTGCCGGATGGCGTCCTTGTTCAACGGCAGGACGTCGTCGTATATCTGGCGGATGTTGAACATGGACGGCGGCGATTCAAATTCGGTCCAGCATGTCTGCGGGGGCGGACAAACCAGCACATCATACTCGTTAATTGGGTTTGGAAGAAGCGGCATCCTTAATGCGTTGTTTGCGGAGAATCACCGGTAAGCTGACGATACGCGGAATATGCCTGTTGGAATTCAACTCGTTTCGACAATCTCTTTTTCGTGTGCTGGCTTTTGGGGTCTTCAGCCCTCGCAAGTCAGGATTGTGATTATTGACAGCCAGGTCTGGTAAATACCCCGCCGCAGAGGTAATTTTGGGAAAATCTCCCATCTTATTGTCAGGAATCGCACTTTGGCGGACTATAAGGTTGTAGAATAATGCCTCTAACCCGGATTATTCGTAAATCTGCAAACAAAAGCGCCTCCGCGAGCGTCTAAAGTGTTAAGTGATAAACATTTTGGACAACCCACGGAGGCGCATTGTGGTAAAGCAGTCTGCTTTTCAGGTTTCCTTCGATTTTCTCACATCGAAGGCGATTGTGGTAGAGCCCGCAGCGGCACAGGTTTCCAGCGACGCGGGCTTGTTGCCCTTTCGGCAACTCGACGAGCGGCTGGGGCTGACGCGGCAGTTCGCCAATGCGCTCAGCGACCGACGGCATCCCGGATACGTCGATCATCCTCTGCTGGAGATGACCCGCACGCGGGTCTATGGCATACTCGCCGACTATCCCGACCAGAACGACCACGACGTGCTGCGCAGCGATCCGATCTTCAAGCTCCTCTGCGATCGCTCCACGACCGACGACGATCTGGCCAGCCAGCCCACCCTCTCGCCGATCCGCCTCCGCCGCCGGCTTCTGCGGAAGTCCCCCTGGAAGCCCTCGCCGACCATGATCGCCGCCGCTGGCACAATCACCGCCGCGAGCGCGATCCGCTGGGCAAAGGGCAACCCTGTACCTGGCGGACGCGCTTGATTAAAGTCAGCGCGTACGTGCGTGAAACCACTCGCCGCGTGGTAGTGGAACTCTCATCGAACTGGCCTTACCTGCACCACTTTCAACAGGTCAGCCAGCGGATTCTCGTCCTTGCCGGAGCGGCTCCCAACAGCAGTTAGCCCCTGCCGACAACTTCCTCTGCCGCGCCCACCAGCTTTTGGCCACGGGGGGAAGGGGGCCTTGTGTCTTTCCACAACCCCATCGTCTTCTCTTGCCTCTTCCCACCGCCAGCCAGCACGAACAGACAGCGTTTACGAATAATCCGGGTTAGCCAAGCTTCTGCCAGCCGACGTTGTCCTATCAAAAACAATGCCAGTTCACGGTGGAGCCATGCATCGTGAGGGTTTTGGGCCACTGCCTGACGGATCGCCGGCCCATTGCCAGCAGAGAAGACCCCGCTACGGGCAGGCGGAAAGCCAAACCACAACTTTAGGCACGCTCTTGCTGTTGCCAAACCGATTCCGGCCGGCAGTCCGACGAACCACCACCGCAGATGCCACGCTAAACGGCGCTGGAAGGCATCGGCGTTGGTAGGATGCCTCAAAAGTGACTGGGCGACGAACAGGGCGTGTTCGGTGTCATCACTGACCATACCACGCCCGAACAAGAAGCGGTGTTGCCATGACCCCGGCATCATTCGACGCCGGCGAGCGGGGGATATTCCTTCGGCAGGCAAGCCCACAGCATCACCCACGGCCGTGCCCAACAGGATGCCGGCAAGGCGGTCGGATGCGGCATGTTCTCCCAAAGTACTCGACATGGTCTTAGGGCAACCTCTGGGCGAAGTACAACGCCGCGTAGATCTTCGGGCTAATCATCATGCCCTCTTGACGCTTCGATTGCAGCCACCCGTGTACCTCGTTGAGCGACACAACATGGACTCGGATGTCTTCGTTCTTGTCACCGCCGCCTGGGCCAACTTTTCGCGCATCCCTGGCCAGCAACAACGTGTAGACTTCGTTGGTCAGGCCGGACGAACTCGGGCCCTCAAGCAAGTAGTCGAAGTGTGCTGCCTCATAGCCGGTCTCCTCGAACAACTCGCGGCGTGCCGCCTCCATCAGGTCTTCTTCCTTGCTCTCTGCCAGATCACCGACCAGTCCCGCTGGCAGCTCAATCACTCGACTTTCCAGTGGAATGCGATACTGCTCGATAAGCACCAATTCCTGCTTCTCTGTAATCGCTACGACCACCACAGCAGCAGAAGTATTCGTTCGCTCAGCCCACTCCCAACCGCAACGGCTGAGCAGGCGGATGAAACGCCCTTCTGCGAGAATCCGAGGTGGTTCCTTGCGATCGTTTGTGTCGGGTGCGGTACCAATGACAATCGAGTCGTAATGCGGGCCTTGATAGTCATCACCATAATAGACGTCGACAACCCGAATCCTCCCCTGAATGTTGTCATTGAAGTAATCCAGTTGCTCTGACGGCACCCATAGCTCTCGATGCAAAGCGGAACCAACTTGGTGCTCCTCGAAGCGATTCAAATAGTCGGCTGGCAGATCGCACTCGACAACGAAGCCAACCTGCGTAGGTCGCCCAGCGGAATCCTTGGTATTCCACTGACTGGCAATCTGTTGGGCGTATTCGCGCGTGAGCACGGGGTAGAAGATTGGTTGTCCTGGCAGTCGCGGGGGAAAGCGTTGCAGTCCTGTCGCCTGGATCAGTGCAAGTTCATCGAGTCCAACAGGACGATACAAGGTTCGTAGTTGTCTCATAAGACTCCTCTCGTCTCATCGGTCTTCGTGTTGAACGTCACTGGCGTCCGCGCATCTTCGTTCCCACGGCACCAAGGAGTACCCAACACCATGGTAATCCTTTCCGAACACAGCCAGGGCGATGAACAACACCGTCACCGGGGTTTGCACCACGAGAACTCCGGACCATGTGAACAGGTCAAGGGCCGACCATGTTCCGACATTAACAACAAAGACAGCGCTCCACAATAGCTCGGGCTTCCGGGGAATGCGGAAGACATTACAGAACAGGAAGAAGTGGCCAAGAACAACCGGGAAGATGGCCGCCATCTCACCGAGCAGCGACCATGTGCCACATGTCACAGCCGCACAGAGTGCAATCGCAACTCCATCGGTAAGCGAGAACCGAAATCCGGCCGCCGGCCTCCAGTTCCACCATGAGCATGAGGAATTATACATGAAACCTTTTCCCTACGACATTCCCATCCCCAGCGAAGGTCAATTCCAGGCCACCAAAACTCCCACCGAAGTTCCTGATCCGCAGATCTCGGCAGATTATCTCAGTCGTGTCTCCATCATTGGCAACCTCAACTGCACGGTAGCCAGGCGACAGCTCGCACATTAAGCGGTATTCGATCACTTGATTGAGCCAGTTCACGTATTTGGAATCAAATGTCTGCCAACTTGTGGGTATCGTAGTTTCGCCGCGAATTGCACTCAACTCGAAAATCTGAACAACCTCTGCCTGCTCCCGACAGGCGAGAAAACGCCGCGGCGCAACCGCACTCGGGATCATGCTCAGCATCCCGGCGGGAGCTAAGCAAGCAGCACGACGATGCACCAGCCAACGCAGTATCCAATAGACAGCCACAAAAGTCCCATACGCCGCAGCCAAGGACGGCCGCACCATTTGCCCACCATGTGACTGAGCGAGGATGGCAATCAAGAAGCCGCTGCTGACAGTAATCATGATGCCGTCAATAAAGAACACCCATTCGGTGCACCATCGTTTCCGGCTCAGTGGCGCCAACAATGCCACACCATAGGTGTTGGTTGCATCCATCAGCGTATGCAGAAGCATTCCCGCTCCCAAGGCAACAGGTGCCCACATCTCGTCGATGCCGAACCATGCTAGCAGCGGCCAGAGCAGGATGGCCAGCCCAATTATCACAGGCAATGAATGCGTGTACGTCTGATGCCATCGTAGAAACGACACCTTGCCGAAAAGTCTGCTGAGCGAGTCGAGATCCGGCAATACAGACCCCAAGACGAAACAGCCCGCTGTCACCGGTGTGGCGTGAAGGAACGGACTGGCAATGATCGTGCCCGCCAGCCCGCATAGCACCAAGCCAAAATAGGCACAAGCGGACAGACACTGTCGGCTTGCGTGGGTTGTAAGACTGGACTCGGTGAAGTAGCGCACCAGTTTTTCCAGATCATTCGGAAAGTGGTGGGCATAACGGATCGGCACGGGGGCTAAACGCATGATTGATCCATTGCCACTAGCGTGCTCTGATTTATCTCCTGATTTTCTGGCGTCACCGGTCTCTGCGAACCGGCTCAGAGCCCACCGGGTGGTAATACCAATGTCGAAACAGTGGCCATTGACGGAGTATTTGCCGTCGCGCCACCAGGCAACATAGCGTCGGGCCTGATCATTGAGGTCCCAACCGATGCTGGCGATGCTGTCGGCCAAGGCCTGCCGCCACGGTGAAACCACCGCCGAACGGGTGTTTTCGGAAGAACAAATGGAACACGGATTGGTGGTCGTGGTTTCCTGTCTTCCAATAGCCATAGGCCATTGTGAGTTGGTAGAGGTCTGTCAGCAGCCCCAAGGAAGACTTATACAGCGTGCCCAACGTACTCATGTTCACCTCCGCATTGTTAGTGTGCAGCATACACTAAGATAAACTGCTTGTCAAGTGGTCTCCAAGGGGACTCGGTCAGGAAAAGGTATCCGCACACAGGGCATGATATCTTGCTCTCTGGTTATCGGAGACTGCCCAATCAGTTCATTTCACATCGTGTAGATCGTCCCAACTCAGTCCGAAACGGCTGAGATATTTGCGCAGCCGGTCGGCGTCGTTTGGCGACTTCTTGCGTGTGCGAGAGACGTCGTACAGACGACGCCCGGCCTCGGAAAGCGTTTTCGATTGACGGCAGACGCGAATCGCTTCGGCAAGCTGAACGCCATCGAACCGATCCAACTCAGCCATTCTGTCGGGACCGAGTATCTCGACTAGCAGGCTTTCGTCTTTGTCTGGCGTCGAGCTTTTCCAGGCGACTTCCAGCCGCCAGATTTCCTCTTCGACCGTCTCGACGTTGATGCGATTGCCGGGAGCAAGGGTTGCCATTCGCATGACGGCCCCGTTCAGGTCACGGAAGTTTGCCCGCCACGTTGCTGCATCGGAAACGGCAAAATCAAGGAACCGGCGGCGAGCCTCTTTGTTAAACGTCACCTTGGTCCCGGTTTGGGCCGTGTATTGTTCCAACTCGTAATCCAGATTCGGCTCGATGTCTTCGTGACGCGAGGAAAGACCGGGAAGCCGAAAGGTCCACAGGTTGATGCGGGAAAGCAGGTCCTCGCGGAATTGTCCGTGGGCCACTTCCGCGGTCAGATCGCGATTGGTCCCGGCTATGAGTTGAAAATCGCTTTGCACTTCTCGGTCCGAGCCGACGGGCAGAAATCGCCTTTCTTCGACCGCCCGTAAAAGCATGGCCTGCTCGTCGGCACCAAGTTCGCCAATTTCATCGAGAAACAACATGCCGCCGTCGGCAGCCCGCAACAGACCGGGCCGATCGGTCGTGGCGCCGGTAAATGCACCCTTCATGTGGCCGAACAAAGCCGACATCGCCTGATCGCCGCGGACGGTGGCGCAGTTGACCTCGACGAACTGGCCGGCGACTTGCTGCCGTTGCCGCTTGAGTTCGTAGATGCGGCGTGCCAGTTGCGACTTGCCGGCGCCCGTAGGGCCGGTCAATAGCAACGGCGAGCTGCTGGCGATCACCACGCGCTCGATTCGGTCGATCAGGCGGTTGAAATCGGTATTGCGGGTGTCGATGCCGGACTTGAGGAACGACGTGGCCTGTTTCTGGTCCAGAGTGAATCGGGTCGCTAGGCGATCATACTTCGACAGGTCCAGGTCGATGATCCGATAGGAACCGATCGGGTCTTGCTGATGTCGCCGGGCCGGGGGCGAGCACTGGAGCAGCTTGCCTGGCAAGTGACGCGATTCGGTCAGTAGGAACAGGCAGATTTGAGCGACGTGCGTGCCCGTGGTGATGTGAACCAGATAGTCTTCGGTCTCGGTGTTGAACGGATAGGCCCGGGCGAAATCATGCAATGCCGCATACACCTCCTCAAAGTCCCACGGGTCTTTCATCTGAACCAAGTGGGTGCGGACCTCGGTCTCGGGCGAAACCGAGGTAATGTCGGCGGCAACCAACTGGGCCAGTTTTTCTTCCTTCGGCCCGTAGAGCAACTCAAAACGGTGAACCAGCAGGTTCTCATGCTGGCAGATCGAGACGCTCGGCCGCCACGAGACCCAGCGGTCTGCCGTTGTGCCGGCGTCCAATCGAGTGCCAAGCAATCCGACCACGACGTGTTTTGCGTTCTGATTATCCATTGGTATAAATACCTATCTCGTATTATCGCCTATTAAGTATATCTGATCTGCATGGGCGTGCCAGATATCAATGCCGAAATATGCCATAACAGATTACGGCACAACGCTTTGCAGCGTGCTTTGTTGGGTGTTTCGTGAGTCTGGCACGAGGGCTGCTATAGGATCATGCCAAGAAACAAAGATGCGACGCAAAAAAACACCCCCCGTAACCGATTTTCCGAGAAAGCAGTCCTTGGAGTGTGGCGGACACCATGCACGCAACTCTACGAAGGTTGAGGACCAGGTTCGACTCCTGGCAAGGACATTTTGGAAGCAAGATGCGGCAGGACCAACGGCGCGACTCGCCCCGTCCTCCTATGAGGCGGTCGGCGGTGCGCGTTCCGTGCATGGGTTCTGACCGAAAGCCGTGTCAACCTGTGGTTAGCTCAGTGGGTAGAGCACCAGACCAAGAATCTGGCTGTGACGGGTTCGACTCCCGTACCAACGTCGCGGGCCGTAAAACAGCCCGCTACCAAGAAAGCCCGAGGGAGGCGGGCCAACGTGTGATCGGCCATCGGACTGCTGGCATGTCGGCGTTCGACATGCGGCGTCGATGGCAGCATTTCCGAGCGCCATGCAGTGCGTGGATACCGATTTTGTCAATCCTCGGCCTACCGGCGATGGATGTCCTGCGAGTTGCGATGGGGTTTGCCCCGTTGGCGACAAGCGTCACAAAACCGCCGTGTCGGCCGAAGGTCCTGCAGAAACTCAAACGGCACTCCGCACTCGTCCGTGTGATCACCGTTGGTTCCGCCGCCCAACGGCGTTGCCAAACAACAATCCAGTACACAATTGGAATGACGCAATAACGACCGCAGAAAGGAAGGTGCAGAATGTTGACCAAAAGAATCCGTAAATACGAAGTGGGACTCCACTTCCGTGACGGCGAGTTCCGCGGCCTGCTCGACACTGGGCACCACTGGTTCTTCGATCCGTTGCGCAAGGTTCAAGTGGAGGTTGTCTCGCAGCGCAGTCCGTGGTTGAGCCATGAAAAGCTCGACGTGATGGTTAAGACCGGCGTTTTGAAGGACCGCGCCGTCGTGCTCGATCTGAAAGACAATCAGCGGGCACTGGTGTGGATCGACGGGCGATTCAGTCACATTCTGCCGCCGGGCCTGTATGCCTACTGGACTGCGTTCCGTGACGTGGTTGTCCAAATCGTCGAGGCCGATGCCCAAAACATCCGCTTCCAACACAAGGATTATCAGGTCATCGTCCGTTCGGCGATGGCCGACCGCGTGTTGGACACCATCGCCGTCGAGCACGGACAAGTCGGTGTGTTGTTCCAGGACGGCAACTACGTGGAAACCCTGCCG
Source organism: uncultured Planctomycetota bacterium (assembly GCA_963733145.1). Classification (GTDB taxonomy): domain Bacteria; phylum Planctomycetota; class Planctomycetia; order Pirellulales; family Thermoguttaceae; genus JAHIKV01. The sequence goes on from CAVTCJ010000003.1 coordinate 254,827, forward strand.
CCCGGAAAGTACGCCTTCTGGAAGAACGTGGCCAAGGTCGCGCTGGTGCCGGTGGACCTGCGCGAAACGATGTTGGACATTGGTGGTCAAGAGATCATGACCGCCGACAAGGTCACATTGCGGCTCAATGCGGTTGTCACATTCCGGGTGACGGATGCCCACAAGGCCCTTAGCACGACCGACGACATTCGCCAGGCGTTGTATCGCGAGGCCCAGTTGGCCTTGCGGGCGGTGATCGGCTCACGCGAACTCGACCAGTTCTTGGCCGACAAGGATGTTGTGGCCAAGGAGTTGGAAGTTACGGTTCGCCAGCGAGTAACGTCGTTGGGCTTAGAAGTCGTTTCACTTGGCATCCGCGACGTGATCTTGCCCGGCGACATGAAGGATTTGATGAACAAGGTTACGGAGGCGAAGAAGGTGGCCGAGGCCAACTTGATCGCCCGCCGTGAGGAAACGGCGGCCATGCGCAGCCAGGTCAACACGGCAAAGCTGCTGGAAGGCAATCCGACATTGATGCGGCTCCGTGAATTGGAGGTTTTGGAGAAGGTCGCAGCCAACAGCAAGTTGAACGTACTGTTGGGCGAAAAGGGCCTCGCCGAGCGAGTTGTCAACCTGCTCTGATCGCTGTCGGCCCGGAAGACCGGGCGTTGTCCCGGTCTTCCGGTTGCGGGCCAAAACCTAGCAACTATGCTCCGAATGCCTGCTACAAAAGTCGGTGCGAATTGATACAATGGTCATAAAAGAAAGCCAAAGACTCAGCATGACTACTGAAAACAATCTCACACTGATCCCCACTGGCGAAGCCACGGCCATGCTGCCCGTAGGCAACGGCAGGCCGATCACCGTCATCGGCACTAAAGCGATTCACGCGACGTTTGACGAGCAAACACTTCGGCAGGCCGTCCATTCGCGGCTCGCGCCGGGGGTGACCGACGTGGTACTGAATCCTGACGCCCACGTGGGCTATGGGGCGCCGATCGGCTGCGTGATGGTCTCGCCGTCGCACATCTATCCCGGTCCGGTCGGGGTGGACATCAAGTGCTCGATGAGCCTGCTGCAATTGAACGTGCCGGCCGACGCCATCGCTGAGCGACCGATCCGCCGGGCTTTGATCAACGCCATCTGCGATCGCACTCCCACGGGGCCGGGCATGGGACAACGAAACGTGCCGAAGTCCCGCCGGGTTGATGCCACTCTTGGCCATCAGGTTGTGATTGAAGGTGCCTCGCCTGCTGTGTGCAACGCGCTGGGTATTCCGACCGACTGGGCCGCGCGGTGCGAAGATGCCTTCCACACCGGACACGACGAAACGCAAGACGCCCTGGCTGATCGTATCGATCACCTGTTGGCCGTCGGCGCCTTCCCGAAGTTTGCCGAGAAGATCACGCAACTCGGCTCCTACGGCGGCGGGAACCATTTTGGCGAGTGCGAGGTGGTTCAAGTGGCCGACAACCAGCGGGCACGCGAAGTCGCCAGCGTTTTCGGTCTGATCGATGGCGACGTGGCGTTCCTCTCGCACTGCGGCTCGCGGGGACTCGGCTACAATCTGGCCTCCGGCCAATTCCGCACGCTGCAACAGAAGTTCGAGACTTGGAGCATCCCGCTACCCGGCGGAGATCGGGAGTTGGTCTACGCGCCGCTGGGTACGCCCGAGGCGGACGATTACTTGGACGACATGGCCTTGGGCGGCAACTTCGCCACGGTCAACCATTTGCTGATCAACGCCCTGGTGCTGGAAGCCTTTCAGGAGGTCATCCCCGGCGTCACGGGGCAGTTGGTCTACTTCATCAGCCACAATATCGCGCGGAAAGAGGTGGTGGACAATCGGCTGGCGTGGGTCCATCGCAAGGGCGCAACCCGGGCGTTTCCCGCCGGCCATCACGCCCTGAAGAACACGCCGTTTGCCGAAACCGGCCATCCAATCCTCTTGCCTGGCAATCCCCAGGCAGGATCGGTCGTCATGGTGGCCGACGAAGGTGCGGTGAAAAGCTGCTATAGCGTCAACCACGGCGCCGGCCGCCAAATGGGTCGCAAAGCGGCAATTCGCGAACTCGATCAGAAGGCGATCGACAACCAGTTCGACGCGAACGATATTTTGACAAATTGCCGGCAGTATCCCAAGGACGAGGCCCCGGTGGCCTACAAGGATTTCGACGAAGTCGTTCGGTCAGTCACAGGCGCCGGATTGGCAAGCGAGGTGGCAAGGCTTCGGGCAAAGTTCGTCGTCAAAGACGCAAGCAAGGCCGACGATTGACCTATTTGTCCACATATCGTTTTCAACATGAAAGAATCTATCCTCACAATCGACGGCTCCCACGGTGAAGGCGGCGGGCAGGTCCTCCGTTCCTCGCTAGCGATGTCCCTGGTCACCGGCCGGCCGTTTGTCATCGAGAACATCCGTGCCGGACGTAAGAAGCCGGGACTCATGCGACAGCACCTCACGGCCGTGAATGCTGCCACGGAGGTCAGCCATGCCGAGGTCGAAGGGGCCGTGATCGGATCGTCGCGGTTGGAGTTTCGGCCGGGCAAGGTCTCCTCCGGCAACTACACGTTCAGTGTGGGCACGGCGGGCAGCACGACCCTAGTACTACAAACGGTGTTGCCGGCACTGCTCCTGGCCGAGAGCGAGTCGAATCTGATCCTTGAAGGCGGCACTCACAATCCGTTCGCGCCGCCGTTGGATTTCCTGATGAAGAGCTATCTTCCCTTGGTGAACCGAATGGGGCCAACGGTTGAGACCCAACTGATCCGACCGGGGTTCTATCCGGCCGGCGGCGGGCAGTTCACTGTCCGCATTCGGCCAACCCAGCAACTTGGGCGGCTGGAACTCACGGAGCGGGGTGAAATCCGGGCCCGCCGTGTCCGGGCGGTAGTGGCCAATCTGCCCCGCCAGATTGCCGAGCGGGAATATCGCGCCATTGCTCAGAAGACTGGCTGGGATGAAGGATGTTTTTCGGTCGAAGAAGTGCGCGAATCGCGCGGGCCGGGCAACATCGTTCTCATCGAGTTGGAGTCCGAGCGCATTACCGAAGTATTCACCGGCTTTGGTCAGATCGGCGTGCGGGCCGAAGCTGTAGCCATGCGTGTGCTCGACGAAGCTCGCGCTTATCTGGCTGCCGGAGTACCGGCTGGCAAGTACCTCGCCGATCAACTGCTGCTTCCTTTGGGGATCGGTGCCCATCTAGGCACTGGCGGTGGCGCCTTTCGGACGATGGCACTGTCGCTCCATGCCACGACGCACATCGAGATTCTCCACCGATTCCTCGAACTCGATGCCAAAGTCGAGCAAAACGGCCGAGATGACTTTGTTGTCCAGATCGGCTGAATCAGCGCCTCTGACGCAGCGAACGAGTTGAATCCGGGCGTTGCAAGCGAGACGCCAACGTGGCAATCATCAGGCATGGGCTATTCCGAATCGGTCTCATCCAGGAATTCGCGAAACAACTCGAATTCTGCCTGAGCCTCGATCCCAAGCTGATCGAGATCGTCGAAATCGATCTCCGGCATGAGGCCCCCGTGCTCGACATACCGTCCCAGAACCTTCCTGGAGGAAACAACCCACCGCGATTCTTTTGCCTCTTCAGGCAACTCAACCAGATCCGGATCGACAATCGCTGCAACCCCAGACACGGTCATCGAGATTTCTGGAATATGGCAGCTTGGCATCGGGTCGTTCTCGTAGCCTCCTTGCTCGTGGAGTTGCCGCGGGTCAAACTCGAAGATCACCGCTGTCTTTCCTGCACGAGCAAGCCTGATCCAGTTATGGTGGATTCGCTCCTCCGGCGCGCGGCACTGGTAATACCCATTATCACCGTTGGGGCTCTTGTGCTCGCCTTGGCGCAAAACTTTGGAGCGTGGGTGGTTGGTTCGCAGTGGCAAGATGCAATAGCATTTGTTGTTTTGCTGGCGTTTCTGGTTTTCCGACCAGAAGGCGTGATGGGAAAGAAGGTCAGGGAAGCGACTGTGTGAGCAACGATCACTATGGAATACCTTCTACCTAGCGCGGCTTAGCCGCAACCAATTGTGTCTGGTCTTGGGTCTTAGGTCTTGGGTCTTCGTGCCAAGACCTAAGACCCAAGACCCAAGACCGTCAAAGATTGAGGACGATTTCTCAATCCCAAAAACTAATGGCATATCCTGATTCTGATCGGCATCCACACTATCTTGGCGGTAATCTGTCCGGGGGAGAACAGCAGATGCTCGCTTTCGCCCGCGCCCTGGTCGCAAAGCCCAAATTGCTCATGTTGGACGAGCCTTCCCTTGGCCTCTCCCCTAATCTGGTGCACAGCGTTTTCGATAAGATCGTAGAGAAAAGAGACAACCCTTCCCGATCAATCTGCGTATGTTCTCTAATATTGCCCTTTTCGTCCACCCCAATTTGTGCCATATTCACCCACGGCGGTATAAACCAGGATACCGGGATAGGCGTTCTTATCGTGGAACAGAAGGTTCGTGAAGTTCTCAGGGTCTGCAAGCGAGTGTACTCATTGAAGCTGGGAAAGCTGGCCTTCGACGGTACGCCAGAAGAGCTGCAAGACGACAAAGCGAAACTGAAGGAGTTGTTCTTGTGAGTGCGGCCCACCATGAATCGCGGTGTGGATGAGAGACTTGGCGTAGCGGTGTCGCCGCCGCGGCAGACCTCCTGTCGGTTGGCGATTGAACTATGGCCTTTGGAACAGCGTTCCGAAAACCACCGTCGCTGCAACGCCACGCCAGCCGGTGACTCAACGCTTCTTTTTCTTGCCCGTGGCGGTCGTTCGCATTTCGGTCTGCACCGCTCGCGTATCGGTGATGATTGTCGTCAGGTGTGCCGATCCAGGGAAACTTGACAACCGACGTGACGGGGAAACAAACCCCGAGGAATAGTGAGACAAACGGCGTTGAACGAGACGATTTCCGAGTGTGTTTTGCGTAGTGCGGCTGACAGCCGATTCGTTCTTTGAAAATTTGCACTAAAAGCGAGTTGACCGGCTGGCGCCTGCGCGCACCGGCAGCGCGACCGTTGATGGAATGACCGTTGCGCTGCTCAGGCCGCCCGCTTGAGCTTGATGATTGGCAAATGCCGGCGGCCCTTGTGGAAGCTGACCTCCAACGTCAGCTTGGCACCAGGTCTGCCGCGAACAAGTGCCCAGGGTTTGGCACAAGGCGAGCCCCGCGGCCACCGTGGGCGCGTTTCGTAGCGTGGCTTGCGGTGGGCGGGATGACTGCCGAAGTAAACTTCATTGGGTGTCTTGCCGCCAAGCCATTCGTGCGGTCGGTGTTGGTTGTACCACTCGACTATCGCCGAAAGCTCCTGTTGGAACCTTTCTCGGCGATAGGGAATCAACAACAAACAGCCGAGTAGGGTTTTCAGCGTGAGGATGAAGCGTTCGACCACGGCGATTGAACCATGTTTGCCGATCGCGCCGAAACGCGGTTTCAGTCCTCGGGGGACACGAACTGATTATGAGACAACAGGTAATCCGGTGATTGCTTTAACCAGCCAGTACGACGCCGGCAGCCGATACGCCACGATCGAGAGTTCGGCCCAATGTCATAGTTTGGTGCTGGCTGAGAACCCAAGCGGCTTCATGCTCGCCGAATCCTTCCTGACGTAGCGTTCGTCCGAGCAGGTCGAGGAAAAAGGGGACATTACGGCATAGTCCGCCTTCTTTACGGCGATGCCAAGACACACAAACAGAGTCCGCTCGTTGATGAAGAGAATGCACTTGCGGCGTTTTACGGTGAAGATGTTTCCGTACCAGTCCCCGACCGCCGACGGTGCAACGTCGTCCATTGACGGATCATCAATGCCGGCAAGTAACCTTGACGTGCAACGAATGACTGACATAATCGCCGCCTCACACCAGGGTGAACGGGCCTCCGTCGCCGATGAGTTTCAGACATTCATCAACCGTCAGGTCGGCAAAAATGGTATGCCATTTCTCCGTATGCCGGAAATACGCAAGATTGAATTTCCGCTCGCCGGCATACTCCAGCCGAGCGAAGCGGACCTCGAAAGTTGGCGCGGTTCTGTTCGGACCAGGGCTTGCCCAGGTGGAACCGAAGTAGAAGAAGCTCCCGTGCCACTTCGTCCAGATTTCGATGGGATAGTTGAAATCGGTATCCGCCGGCGGCGCGGTGATGTACCGAGGCATCAACACCCTTTCCACCAGATCGTTGCCCTTGGTACGCAATTCTTGTTTGAGCGAATCTGGAATCGTGGGCTTATGTTGCCGATCGGGAGCATAACCCCAAACATAGCCGGTCTTTCTTGCCATTGCCAAACCCTCCTCCGACCAAAGTTTATCTGTGGATTTTGTCTGGAATGTCGATTCCCCAATCTTGCTTGACCAATTCGGGCACGACCTGGAAACAAGCACGACCATCCGCCCATTTGAGGATTTCCGGCCGTTTGGCTGCTTCCGTACAAAGCCGTTGTGTATCGGGGCAGATGCCGACCCGCCCCAAGTCCAACCGATCTGAATCCCAACAGGTCTGCACTGTTACGTCCTGTGCGATTCCGCCATCGGTATGGCTGGCACATGCCTCGTAAAGCAAGTCTAAATCCGCGTTCGACATGGAGAACCACTTGCCGCGAAGCTCCACGGCCAGTTTGGCTGCTCGCCTGCCATGCTCGTCATCAATGCCCTCGTTCACTCGTCGAGCATCATGCAAAACGGCGAACAGTCGCACAACCTCAACGTTTGCGCCGGTTAGTTCAGCGAGCCGATGCCCATTTTCCAGCACCCTTGCCCAGTGGGAAACGCCATGCGTTCCACTGAACGGGAGAACGTACTGTTCGAGAACTGAGTGAACGATGGGTTTCAGGTCCAGCATTTCCATATCGACATAAGGTAGCCGTTTTAGAGCCTCGGATCAACCGGCTCGCTCTCCAAGGCCAGTACGCCGAAAACGCATTCGTGAACGCGGCGGAGCGGCTCTCGCCGCACGAAGCGTTCGAGGCTTTCGATGCCGAGGGCGAATTCTCGGAGGGCCAGGGACCGCTTTGTGGCCAAGCCCCGCTTCCGCAGCCGGGAAAGGTTTTCGGGGAAAGTGTATTCAGGGCCGTAGATGATCCGCAGATATTCGCGCCCGCGGCACTTCACGGCCGGCTGGACGAGACCTTTCGAGCCGGAGGCGATGAACTGATAGGGCTTGACCACCATGCCCTCGCCGCCGCGGCCGGTCAGTTCCAGCCACCACTCGACGCCCTGCCGCTGGCTCTCGGGATCGGCCAGATCGACGATCTTGAAAGGAGTTGCCATCAACAGCGCCGGATCGTGACGGCAGATGCCGGCGAGCGTTTCCATGTGCCAGACGTGATTCTGGTCGGTATGGACCGTTCCCTCGGTGGCCATCAGGTGGAACGGGGCCACTTTCAGATCGTCCAAAGACTTGACCGGCCAGCAATACTGGCGATACGCGCGGACGAATTGGCCGATCGCCTCGCCGCGGCTTTCGTATTGATCCAGCAGGCCATCTATGTCCGATGCGTAGGACGAGGCATTTGCAGTTGGCGAAGATGGCTCTTGACCGGCCAGTCCGCTCGGCCGCTTGCCGGAGCACAGAGACGGCCTTGGGCAGCGAGGCTCGGCCCGAAGCCCCCACGGCGGCATACTGCGAGCGAAGCAACTCCTGGGCCTTGACCGACCACGGCATCAATTCGCAATCGAGGCAGGCCCAATCGGTGTTGAACTGCGTCCAGAAATCGCCGGCGTCCATCGCGGCTCGAATCCGGGCGAGCAACCGTTCCTCCAACTCGCCGTCGGAGAAAAAGCGCCGGCCGGTGCGAGTAGAGACGATGCCCGTCTCCCCGCCGACTATCCCGAATCGCTGCTGAGCCGCCTCCGCACTCCGGCAGACGATGATGACGGCCCGCGACCCCATGTGCTTCTCTTCGCACACGACCTGCGACACACCGCGCGAACGATAGTACGAAAACGCCTCGGTCGGGTATTCGAGAAAGCCGTCCTGGTCGCTCGTTTCGCACGGCGACATCGTGGGCGGCAGATAGATGAGCCATTTTGGATTGGCGGCGAAGCGGCTCATTATCTCCAAGGCCGCCACGGCGTTTTCCTCGCGGATCGTCACGCTGGAGCGCAGCCGGGTCGTGATGATCCGCTTGCCGAGCACGTCCTCGGCGTCCAGCAGATCGTCGTGAATCTGCTGGCTCGTCAACGCCGACGCCTCCGGCTCCTCGGGCAGGAACGGCCGAACCGGCTCGCAGTATGTCCGAGCGGCGGGCACCGACACGAACTCCCGCTCCGGCCAGCGCAGTGCGGTCAGCTTACCGCCGAACACGCAGCCGGTGTCGATGTTCGTTGTGCGGTTGAGCCATTCCGGCTCGGGAACCGGCGTGTGGCCGTAGACCACTGTCGCCCGGCCGCGATACTCGGCAGCCCAATTGCAGCGGACGGGCAGGCCGAACTCGTCGGTCTCGCCCGTCGTTTCGCCGTAAAGGGCGAACTCCCGCACCTTGCCCGAGCCGCGCCCCTGCATCTCCTCTTTCATGCCGGCATGGGCGACCACCAGCTTCCCGTCGTCCAGTACATAATGGCTGACCAGTTCGTCAAGGAAATCGGCCGCTTCTCCGGCGAGCTTGCGGCGAACGTCCTCGGGCAGGGCCTCGATCTCGGCGAGCGATTCGGCCAGCCCGTGCTTCACCTGGACGTTTTTGCCCCGCAATGCCCGCATGAACTTCACATCATGGTTGCCGGGCACGCACAGGGCACTACCATCGGTCGACCATGTTGCGCACAACCGAGCGTGTCGAGAATCCGCGGCCCTCGATCCGACCAAGTCGCCGAGGAACACGGCTTTCCGGCCTTCTGGATGCCGTATAAACCGGTTGCCCCAGACCGGATCGTCGCCATCCCGCTAGACCGGCACGATAGCCGAGGTTTCTGGAACAGCGCTTCCAGTTCATCGCAACAGCCATGCACGTCGCCGATGATGTCGAACGGCCCGTGGTCGTCGCGTTTGTCGTTCCAGAGCGGAACACGCTCAATCGTGACCGCCTCGACTTCCTCGGGCGAGTCGAAGATGAAAACGTGCGAGAAGCCTTCGCGTTTCATTCCTCGGATGGACCGCCGCAACTGCGACCGCTGCTGCCGGATCACATGCGGCCCGAAACTGCGGTCTTCCCGCCCCCGGTTCCGCTGCTCGCAAACCTTCTCGGGCAGGTTGAAGACGATGCGCCACCGGCAGGCAATGCAGTTCCCGAGCAAGCTGCACCAGCGGCTTACGAGCCTCCGGCTGCACGTTCGTGGCGTCCGCAACTGTCAGATGCCCCAACGCCAACCGTTTCCGGGCGATGAAATGCAGCAACTCGAACGCCTCGTTGGTCACGGTTTGGTCGTTCTCGTCGTTGCTGAGCATTCCCCGGCAGGCGTCGGACGATAGTATCTCGGTCGGCAGAAAGTGTCTTGCGGGCAAACGTGCTCTTGCCCGAGCCGCTGGGGCCGATGAGGACGACGAGGGAAAGGCGAGGAATACTAATGTGCATTGAAATACTACCGATGTTGTGAATCCGATGTCTGCATTACCGCACGTTTTCCAGTCTTATCCTCACGAGCAAATCGTTCAATGCCGCCGTGCTGGTGGGCGTTTCGGGCAAATGACTCGCCTCGGACGCCGCTTCGAGTTCGCGGCAGAGCCGTTCGTATTCCTGTTCGTGGAATGAGAGATCGGCCTGTGCCAATCGACCCTTCTCCGGCCCGGCTTTCTTGCGCTCGATGAACTCGGCAATGTAGGGAAGTCTCGGCCTCTTCGTTCAGACGAACCAAGTTCGCCTCGACCTCGCCGGTTCGCATCAGATGAATGCCGGTCAGCAGCACGCGGTAAACGTAAAGCAGCGGCTTGACATGCGGCGGGTCTTCCTTCTGAAAGAGCTTCCATTGCGTGGCCGCGAACCCGAGGTAATGATGGGCGTGATGCCGGGTCAGGCATGCTTCGGCAATCGCCTTCAGTTCCTCGTGATACGGCGTCGTGTGGACCACCAGCGGCGAAAACACCTGCTCCATCACGTAGCCGTTCTTCCGCAAGCATCAGTCCGAAGAACTTCTTCACATCGTGCGTCACGAGGTCGATCTCCACGCCGTCGCGGATGCCCGATTTCGGTGATCGTTTCGCGGCCCGGTTTCAGTCCAACGACTTCCCGCAGCGGCAACACGTGGACGCCCCGCAGATCGTAGTCGGAGTCGGGCGAGGGAAACCCATAGAGATGCGCCCCGCTGATCGTGGCGAACACCAACGGGTATGGATGTTCTTCGACCTGCTTGACTAGCCGAGGATCGCGGGAAACGGCCATTGCTGCGTTTGTGCTGTCGTGCGTCATGGTCCAAAGCCCTCCACGGCCTGCCGCCGGGCCTTCACCAGAAACCGATTCGCCCGCTCGTAATCCGGCCGCTCCGGCAGCGATGTCGTCTCAAACGCCTTGTTGAACTCCTCGTGCAGGGCGAGCCGCCAGCGGTTCACGTCCTCCCACGGCGTCTCGCCCCGCTTGATTGCCAGCAATGCCTCTCGATGCTCCTCGACCCGGACGGGCACGAATCCTTCACGCAAAACCGTGACGCCGGAAAGCAGCAGGCGGATCAGGTGCATGACGTGCTTCCATTTGATGTCGCCCTGATTGCGAAGGTGCGCCTGCATCCGCTTGAATTGCGACATGACGTAGCCGTTATATGTCTGATACACCATGCGTGAGAGAAACGAGGCCCGCATGGCGAGCAGTTCGTCGGCCAGCGGCGTGGTGGTCTCGACCAGCGGCGAGAACAGACATTCCAGCACGTTGGGATTCGCCTTGAGCGCCAACACCAAGAACTTCTGGATTTCCCAATAGACCTCTTGGGTAGCGTCGTTTTCGAGTTGTTCGGGCACGCCGTAGAGCGACCAGTGCAGATCGGCATGGCGGCAGATAGATGCCCCTTCGATCCGTGTCCGAATCGGAATCGTCGAGTCCGTATGCCCGCGAACCGATCACGCATCGGTAGATGACCCGCTCGTACAGATTGCACTGCTTGGCGGCGATTTCCTCGTGGCCGATCGCGCCTTCCTTGTAGTCGGGCCAGCGCCATGACATCGCGCCGGGCCAGCGTTGCTTCAACGTCGTCGGGAAAGCGGACCCGGTAGCCCGGCTCGTCGTCCGCCTGTGATCGCACGACAATGCCGACCGCCCCGCGCGGATGCAAAACGTGCCCCTGGTCCACAACGTCCCTGAGCGCGACCACCTGCGTGCCCGGCGAATAGATCAGGTTCGGATGGAAGTGGACTCTTTTGGTCACGACAGACTACTCCTGGTTACGTCGAAGCAACACTGTTTGGCGGATTACCGCGCCGGATCACATTGTCTGGGTCGTGCCATTCCATGCCACATGAGAGGCACTGTTTGGCCTTGGTTGTCCGCAAAGAACACCCGCAATATGGGCAAGGGCAAGTTTTCTCTGGGCCATCGGGATGTGCCACCCATATTTTTGCCCATGAAATGTTACATCCCGTGATACGAATTAGCTCCTTGGCAGCAAAAGAGGGCGTTGTTTGGCGAGTTGCCGCAATGATGTCTCTTGTGACGGGGTCAAATCGGCAAAAGCTGGAATGTGCGTATGGCACTTCTCGCACAATGGCCCACGAGTCGGCCACGCATCGTCGGGCAACGATTCGAGTTCACGGTTCGTGTAGGAATCCATTGTTATGCACATCCCGATCTATGAAGATTGATTCTGCTGTCCATTATCCATCACGAGTGAAAAGCCGCCTTCAATCCTTCCTGTGATGCCCAGCGGCTGAGTACGTCTTTCTCTTTTTCCGTTGCAAGCCGATTACTCTTCCCGCGAACTTGACGGATTTCCCTCCGTTGGTTGTTGACCTCAACAGTCACAAGCGGCTCAACCCCTTCTCCCGTTTCAACCTCCATCGACCAAATTGAACACACGTTCTTATAACAGGAATTGGCATAACTCGCGACACAATGGCGCATTCGACGACCTTCCGCGATCAGTTCCTGACTACTGAGAAGCTCTCGAATCCGCCACACCCTCATGTTTTGCGACTCCTTTGTCCCTTCAATGAACTTGTAGTCGTGGAACGGTGATTTTCGCCATTGTAGGCGTCCGCCGGCGGTTTCACGCCCTAGTTGTCGATGCCATTGGTTGACGGCACGCAAGAGTGAAGCGACGGTTCGCCCGTGCATGGAAAAGTTGGGCTGTTCCGGCCCAAGTTCTTGTGCCACGCCGCGCTCGATGAAAGCGACGCGGGGTTCATACCGTTGATTCCAGATATAATCGACAATCGGCTGGACGTGGACGAGATCAAGCATGGGATTCCGCACGAAGAACCGAATGACGCTCAGCCAAAACTCGTTGTCCCGAAAGTCCTGAACGAGTCGTGTCTCGCGTAACGCATCGGCCAAGCGACGATCACCGCCGAGGGCGATGACCTGCCCCCATCGAAACGCCGCCTCGATGGAATAGGTTGCGGGCGACTCCGAAAAATGGTGGGCCATCTTCTTCGTAAACGGAATTGGCAATCCTTCGGCCGTTTGGATGTTTTTGCCGGCCCCAATATGCTTGAACCACGATTGTTGGATGGCATTTCCTTGCAGCCAAGCCTTGTCCATGAAAAGAGGCACATCGTAAATCGCCCACAAGTGACGCGATAGCGAAGAAAACTGCCGCTCGGGGTTGTGCGACTTCGGCGTCCATTGTTCGAGCGGATTGATCCACTCGGCGGCGTCCTTGCTGAGTTCGATGACTCCTCGAACGTGGGCTGCGGACTTCAGCAGTTTTGATTTTGCATCGACATAACGTAGCATCGCCAAAAGAGCATCTCGATCGACGGCACGCTCAAAGCCCGCATGGATTTCAGAGGCTATGGTCGTATCCAATTCGTCCTTCGTCAGTTCACCGCGATGGATCAGCGATAGGAGCGAACGATTCTTTCGTGTCTTTTTGGCGTCTGGCAATCGTGAGGCAGCCTGTCGGCTCTTTTCCTTCTTCTCCGCTTTGGTGGGGACATTTGGATGAACGAGGTGCCTCAACTTGAGGTTTTCGGCCATCTCCCGAAAATTGCCGGCAGCCAAGCCTTCTGCCTCGCATCGCAACTGGTGAAATAGCTGAATCAAGGGATGTGCCCCATCCAGTTTCAAGGTGCGAAGCCGTCGTTTGCCAAGCCGCCGGTCAAGCATCCCGATTGTCCGAATGAGAACGTCCTTTGATTGTAGGATGTCATCTATCGACATCGTGAGATAACGTATCATCGCATGGCGAAGACTACCCTTGGCGCACAGAGACACATAGTCGGCAAATGGTTTCGGCAAATCCGGTTGATCGACATAGTTTCGCAACATCCATTCATACCAGTGCGGCATGTTGACGATTTCTTGGCCATCAACGGTAATCCAATTTCGGCCTTCTTCATCGTGCATTCCGTGATAGCCCGTCTCATGGAGCCGTACACGTCCTTTCACGCTGTCGGCGAACATATCCTCAACACGTTTGCGCAATTGGCTCCACTGCATAATTGTCGCTCAAGTGTCGAGTGTGACGTTTGCTCCAAGTTTGAACACTCCCATCTGCGTCGGCGGTCCCCACTCGGCGTGTTCCGGCCCAACTGGCCGAAACTCGACGGAATAACCGAATCGGCTCGGCCACGCCCGTCGCCCAAGCCCGGAACTCCTCCCGAGTCCACTCGAAACGGTGGTCTTCGTGCCGAAACGCACCGGCGGCAAGGTTGGGCCAGCTTGCATTGTACTCGCGGTTGGGCGTGGTGAGCACGATCGTCGTTGGACGGGCAAACTCGAACACGACCCGCTCGAAGGCGGCCAGACGCGGCGGATCGAGATGCTCGATTACTTCGACGACGGCCGCCGCATCGAAGCCGGCGAGACGCTTGTCACGATACATCAGCGAACCGTGCATCAACCGGATGCGCTCGCGTTGGCGCGGCGGCAGGTCGTCCATTCGCAATCGGGACGCGGCGATTTCCAACGGGCGGATCGACACGTCCATGCCCACGATCTCCTCGAACTGCTTCTCCTTGAGCAATTCCCGCAGCAGCCGGCCCTCGCCGCAGCCGAGGTCGAGCACCCGTTTGGCGCCGGTCGCCTTCAACACGGCTGCAACCGAACTGAGCCGTTCTTCGTTGAGGCTGATTGGCTTTTCCAGCGATTCTTCGCGGCTCACCGCGCGGGCCTCGGCAAGAAAATCCTCCGCCGGTTGATCCTCCTGCTCGACAAGCCGCTCGATCGCCTGCCGGGCAAGGCTGGGCCGATGCTTCAAGTAGCGGCGGACAATCGCCTCTCGCTTCGGGTGCGACGCCAGCCAGCCCTCGCCCTGTTTCAACAGCTTCTCCAACTCCTCGAAACCCACGTAATAATGCTTGAAATTGTCGAAAACTGGCATCAAAACGTACAAATGCGTGAGCAATTCGCTGAGCGTCGTGGTTTTCGACAGTGTTACCGAGTAGTAGGGACTTGGCCCCCAGTCGGGAAACGTCTCGTCGAGCGGATAGCGGACGGCCTCGATCTCATATCCCAGCGGATCGAAGACCTCGTGCAAGAAGTCCTCTCCGCCCCGGCAGGGAAGCACTTCGATCGCGGCGACCAGTGGAATCGGCGTCCCGGCCAACTCCGGCCGCTCCTTCGAGCGCCCATTCAGCGCCGGGCCGAGCACCTGTGCAATCGCCACGCTCATAAACGACGACGCCACGTAAGGCCGGTCGTTGACGTACTGGGCCAAGACCGTGTGCGTCAAGCCGCTCTTTCCCCGCACCATCGCCACCGGGTCCACGTCCAGGAGCAGGGCGGCGGTGCAGCGGTCCTCCGTCGCCTCGGTATAGAACACGTGGGCGCTGCCGAAACTGAGCGGAAAACTCTGGCACCGCGCCGGGTTCTTGTGCAGCAGATAGCCCAGGTCGGTCGCCGGCCGGTGCGTGGATGTAATTGTCAGCAACATTATGATTCAAGCTGAAAGCGTGTGGCGAAAAGGTCCATTTTGGCAAGGATACGGACTACCGGCAAGAGGGGGCAAGTCTCCCGTCTCGAAAGCCGGAAAAGATGCGACTCGCTGGAACGTAGCCCATCACCGTCGTCACGGCAAATCGGCGTCTGACTTGCGGCCGGAGTACGGGTGAAATGATTGCGTTCCCGGCTTTGCGGTGCTGCGAATCATCTTGTCACCGATATGGATTGCTACCTGGCATGATCGGCCGCCGGCCAAAACTGTGTCGGCTTGCTAAACCAAAACGAAAAAAGGATAGGCGACCTGGTGCAATGATGCGGTCGACGTCCAATAGCGGTTTCACTTCGGAACTCCTTGCTCTCTAGGACGCCTCCCACAGTGGTTCGGAGTAACTTTCGCACCACTGAACGTAATGCTTCCAGCAAACTTGCGGCGTATTGCCGAGCAACTTGGCCAAGGTCTCGATGGTGGCCGCCCTGCCCGTCCAGTAGCCTTGCAATGTTCGTTTTGCGTAGGTGTGCCGGCAAGAATACATGCAGGCGTCGGCGTCAAACTTTAGGCTTTCTCTTTTCTCAACGCGACGCCGCAAGCGAACGAAAGCTGTTGTCAGGTTGCTCGGCGTCCAAGGCCCCCCATTACGGTTTCGGAATATCGGCCCCGCCGGGAACTCCTCCATCTGCTGTCGCGTTATGGCAATAATCTCGGGGGCAGTTACCCGGACGATCCGGTACTTTTGTGTGGTTTTTGTTTTTTTGGGCGTTACCCTCCCCTCCATACGGTTTCCCATATCCGCGATCTGATCCTTCGTCAGTGTGGTAAATTCGATTCCATACCGAAGGCCCGTCCGAATGCCCAACCGTGACACGAGGCCCCACATCTGGGCCTCATGGATGACGAGGGCGGGAAACAGCGACAATTACCCTGTAATCAGAAAGGACTCGTGCTCGATTTCGCTGTCCCGATAGCTAATCACGCCGGCAGAATCGTCCTTGATCGGCGTCACACGCCCCAGCAGAAAATCCGGCAGACTGGCGAAGTAGTATCCGCCGGCCGTCTCGCCGGAGGAGAGCGGGCCACTAACTAACGGCCGTCCAAAAAAACGACAACGTCGCTTCGCGCTCTCGCCATAATCTTTCCCGTTCTGGTACAATGGAAGGTAAAAAGGGCAAAGAGGTGCAACGCGGGGATTTTCTGGAACAGGGAGGAACGCCAATCATGTCAAGCCATCGCGGACGCGGAAATCACTTGATCATGGTTGCCCTCGCGCTGCTGGGTGCCGGCTGTTGGGTGTTGCCGGTGGCCGCGGCTGACGGCCCGCCCCAACACGCTTTGCTCCGGGCACAAATTACGGCGGGCGAATTTGCCCCGGCCATCGCTCTGGCCCGACGGGCAGAAAGCCCTGGGCAGCGCGACGCCTGGCTGGCGGAAATCGCCCACGCCCAGGCCCAAGCGGGCATGCGCGACGCCTCATTGAGGTCCGCCGCCGAGATCGGCGACGACCGCCTCCGCGCGCAGGCGCTCTCCGGCGCCGCCCCGCGCCACGGGGCGGAAAGGGCGGCGCCGCCCAGGCCGACTTCGACTCGCTCATCGACCTGATTACTTCCACCGTCCGGCCCTCGACTTGGGACGTCGTCGGCGGTCCCGGCTCGATTTCCCCCTTTCCCACCGGCGTTTTCATCGATGCCCGGGGCGTGTTGAAACCGCTCTTGAAAGAGGAGCCGGCCGGAGACCTGGAGCGGCTGCGCCGCCGGCGGACCACGTCCCGGCGGAGGCGACGCCCGCCACGCTTCGCCCCTCCGCAAGGTCTCGCTCACGCGGCTGGAAAAACAGGTCCAGTTGCTGCTCGCCGCCGGGCGGCACCCCGGCGAGGCCATGCAAGTCCTGGCCGGCCTGCAACGCATCCAATAC
Source organism: uncultured Planctomycetota bacterium (assembly GCA_963733145.1). Lineage (GTDB taxonomy): Bacteria > Planctomycetota > Planctomycetia > Pirellulales > Thermoguttaceae > JAHIKV01. The sequence goes on from CAVTCJ010000003.1 coordinate 271,671, forward strand.
GTGTTCGTCTATCCGGAATCGGGCGACCTCGTGCTGGCCGGACCGGCCGGCGATTGGCGGCCCGGCCCCGAGAACATCATCGTCGGCGCCGACACCGGACTGCCGGTTGTGCGGCTGGACGACCTGGTGGTCGTTTTGCGCCAATGACGGGCGGCCCCGACGCCGCCTTCGGCTGCATGATCAATCCTCGGCCGGAAGCGCTCGCCGCAGTGAAGGCCTTCGTGAATGACTCGAACAAGCGGCCCATCCGACCCGACGAGCGGAAGCGCGTGGCTCGAGCAGCTCCGCTCCCGGCTGGGCAAGCAAGACATCGAAGTCTACGGGCTCGATGCCCGCACGCGGGCGGCGCGGGTCATGGTCGAGGCCGACTACCGCATGAAACTCGTCGGCATGGGCCTGGAGGAGGGCGTGCCGGGCATGCAAAGCTATCTGGCCTCGATCACCATTCCGCTCAGGCAAGCCGGCCCCGCCGATGGGCGTGCTCCGCTGGTGGTTCACGCTCAATTACGACTCCGTCGTCGCCTCGGCCGACCGCCGGGCTTTCGCCCTTCGCGGCCAGGGCGTGAAAGTGGAGAGCGAAAACGAGCGGCTTTCCGCCGAGGGCCGGCGGATCCACACCGGCCAGTCCGAAGAGCTGAACCGCAAGTTCGCCAGCGGCTTCACCGAGCATTTCGAGGCCCTCTGCCGGAAATATCCCATCTACGCCGAGTTGCGGAACCTCTGCGACCTGGCTCTGGTCTGCGCCCTGGTGCGGGAAGAGGGCCTGGCCGAAAAGGCCGGCTGGCACATGACCTGCTTCGCCAGACCCGCCGGCGTTATCCTGTCCAGTTGGGCGAAACGCCCAGGGAGGTCGATACGGTGATCAACTACCGCATCGTCAACCACATTCACATCGTGGCGGGCGTCAGCGGCGGCGTGCGGGTGCATCCCGCCGCGCTGGTGCGGCGCGAGGCCATCGAAATCGACCGCGCCGGCTACCTGAGAAAACAGCGTTCGGCAGCGGCAAAGAACCATGCCGGGGATGACTGGTGGTGGGATTGATGATGAGGAGGACATCTATAGGTTCGCTTTGGCTGCTCGCCTCTTTTCTCGGCACAAGATGCTCGTCGCCGGCCGATACCCCGTCGGAGCAGGACAATGCCATCGTCGCCCTGGTCGGCGGCGACCCGGTTCGGGCGGCCGAAGTGGACCGCCTGTTGGCCAAGTCGGCCGGCTTTAGGCCGCTCAACGCCGAGGCGCAAACGATCCTCCGGGCACAGGCGCTCGAGGAGTTGATCGACCGCCGGTTGGTGCTGGCCTACGCGCGGCGGACCGGCTTGGCCCCTACGGCGGCGGAAATCGACTCCCAGTTGGCCGGATTGAAGGCGAAGCTCAAACAGCAGAACCGTTCGCTCGAAGATTTTCTCAAGGCCCGGTCGGTCAGCGAAGCCGATCTGCGGCGACAGCTTGCCTGGAACGTGGACTGGGAGAAATGCCTGACCCGCTACGACACGCCGGCGCGACGGGAGGCGTACTTTCAGGCCCATTGCCGGGAGTTGGACGGCAGCCGGGTTTCCGTGAGCCAGATCTTGCTCCGGCCGTCGGCCGGCGGCGGGGTTCAGTCGTCCGAAGCGCTGATCGAGCAGGCCGAAGGCATCCGCGGCCGGATTCTCTCCGGCGAAATCTCCTTTGCCGAAGCCGCCAAGAAATACTCGGCCGCGCCAAGCCGCAAGCAGGGTGGCCGTCTGGGCGAGATCGCTCGCCACGGCGCCATGAGCGAGTCCTTTTCGCGGGCGGCCTTCGCCCTGGAGTTGGGCGAGGTGAGCCGGCCCGTGCTCTCTCCCTTCGGCGTTCACCTCATCCGCTGCGACGCGGTCCTGTCCGGTGGCAAACGGCTCTCCGACGTCCAAGAGGAGGTGGCGGAGGGCTTGGCCCGTGAGCTATTGGAAAAGTTAGCCGGGTTGGAACGGCGCGATACCCAGGTCGAGTACCGCGGCCCGGCCCCGCATTTCCAGCCGGGGACGCGCAAGCTGATTTGGCCGCACAGCGGCGAATAGGCGGAGTCAAGTAGTCGAGTGGGGCGCGTCCGCGACGCACAACCGCTAAGAAAAACGACTGCTCCTTCCCTCGTGCGCAAAACACCCGCGTGCTTTGTCCGGTCCAGGCACGGCCAGTCCGTTCTGAAGATTGCCGCGGTGCGGGAAGAGATCGCCCGCGTAATGCCGCCGCGAACGAGAAAGCCTGCCAGGCTGGGATTTACTGCCGTGCGGCCGTTTTTATCAGCCGTTTCCGCTCCTTCCCAGCAAAAAATCATAGGGATTGCCCTCCTCGTGGCGGAAGGCGGCCAGCAAGGCCCACGTTTGCGCCCTGTTTGGCGGGGGGCAAGGGGCTGGCGTTCTTCTCCCCAGCCCCGGCCACAACGCGACGTTGGGCCAACAGTGGGGCCGTGTCGGGTTTTGTGGGGAGGAGGGTTGGCGGACGAAAACCAACCAAAGTCCCGTGGGAGGGTTACCTGACCGACGTGCTGCGACGCCTTCCGGCCATTGCGCCCAATGATACTGCCGCCCTGGAAGCTCTGCTGCCAGACCGTTGGGTTGCCGCTCATCCCGAGCACCGGCTGGAGCAGCGGGAAGAAGAATCCCGTGAAGCCCAGGCCCGTCGTCGTAAGCGGGCTTCGCGCCGGATCGTCGTTGCCCAGTAGGCTTGTTTCCCACATGTTGCCTCAATGATACAATTGAGGGAGCATACTATTGGGGATTAACGCTAGGTCAAATGGCACAATGTCGTGCAAAGTCGACATGGCAGACAGCACCGAAATCACGGGCCGAATCGTGATCGCTGGCGGTACGGGGTTTCTCGGTTTGAATCTCGCCCGCTATCTCACTAGGTCTAAAGTGTGAAGTAACCCTGCTTTCACGACATCCGCCCTTAGAAGGACAGCCATTGGCGACACGTTGTCTGGAATGCGCGCAATCTGGGGGAGTGGGTGGGTTTTCTTGACGGTGCGGCGGCATTAGTGAACTTGGCTGGCCGGACCGTGGATTGCGTAAAGACCCCCGCTCATTGCGACGAAATACTGGCTCGCGTGTCGAGGCAACCGACGTGCTTGGTCAGGCCGTGCGGAAGAGTTCAATCGCCGCCGCCAGTCTGGGTGCAGATGGCGACCGCCCACCGCTATGGAGACCCGCCGGATAGGGTTTGCGACGAGGATGCTGCCTTCGGCTATGGCTTGGCACCGTTTGTGGGCCAAGCCTGGGAAGAGGCGTATGCTCGGGCAGTGCTCACTGAAATGCGGCAAGTAATCTTGCGGACCAGTTTCGTGCTCGGACGTGGTGGTGGCGCATTGCCGCGACTTGCCAAGCTGGTTCGTTGGGGCCTGGGCGGGAAAGTGGGCCAGGGGCGACAGGGAATCAGTTGGATACACGAGGAGGACATGAACCGCCTCATGGGCAGGGCAATATCGGATGTCCGCATGAAGGGAGCGTACTTGGCCACCGCGCCCAACCCAGTTTCCAACACTGATTTCATGCGCGAGCTGCGGCGAGCTCTCCGGGTGCCCTTGGGATTGCCCGCCGCGAGTTGGATGGTGCGGATTGGCGCGTCATTGCTCATGCGGACGGACCCGGAACTCGCGATTTACGGGCGTTACTGTGTCTCGCGACGTTTGCGGGAAGAAGGATTTGATTTCCTCTTCCCGGATTTGACTTCAGCACTGCATAACCTTTTCAGTTCGGAAGATACTGCTAGGCGATGAAGGAGGGCAGGTATGGTGTTGAACTGTGAGCGGCTACAACGCCGATCGCAACACGTTACGAGAGAAAGATTGTAATGCTTATCAGAACTACCTGGCACTTTCGCCAGCCGCCGGAGGTGGTTCTGGCCACTGTTGTGCAACTCGCGCATGGAAGCCAACTCCTCCTGTTTGTTCAGGCTGGGGTTGCCGCAACCGCAGCAGTGTCGGCTCGTCAGCGATCAGGGCGGCGTTGGAAGCCGCCGACAATGTGTTTCGGATCGTGGCGTAGTTGAGCAGACTATCCTGATCTGGGAAGAGCCACACCACTTGGCGTTCAGCATGGATCGGTCCGACATGTGGTTTCGAGCATGGGTCCGCAGTATCGTCGATGACTTCGGACTGGCTTTAACACCTGAAGGCGGCACACGGGTTACCAGGACGACGAGTATCCAAGCGATCGGCGGGTTTCGGTGGCTAAAAAGGATAGCCCTGTGGGCGGGTTTGAAGAAGGTTCATCGGTTTGTATTTCGCAACTGGGAGCGCCTAGCAGCCGAAATCAGTGTGCCCTGTGGCAACATCGGGCAAATCGCGATGGACGCCAGACTTATCGTCATGTTTGATGGAGCGTGCAATCTGTGCGCTCGCGGAGTTCGGTTCATCCTTCTCCATGAGCGTGACCACTTGATTCGGTTCGCCGCCCTGCAATCGTCTGCCGGGCAGGGGTTGCTCCGCGAGTTCGGAATTGACCCGCAGCATGTCGCAACTTTTGTCTTCATAAAGGGTGGCGCAGCTTTTGTTGGTTCCGACGCCGCCATCGAAGCGGCAAAACATCTCCGTCTACCTTGGAGAATGTTCCGCGTCCTTCGCGTTGTTCCCCGGCAGGTTCGTGGGTCGATTTATAATCTTGTGGTGCGGAATCGGTATCGCTGGTTCGGCAAGCGGGAAACTTGCGTTGTGCCAACGCCGGAACTGCGGTCTCGGTTCATCGCAGCTGGTGAAATGCAACGGAATGAGTCTGATCCGAGGCCGATATGAATATCCTAGGATTCTCCGGCATCGCCAATGGGCAATACTATCGAGAGAAGTTCGGGCTCCGCTTCGTCGGGCACGATAGCTCCATTGCCTTGGTGGTGGATGGGAAGGCCATCTTCGCGGGCGAGGAGGAGCGGCTATCACGCGAGAAGCACACGTCCCGATTTCCTGTTCAGACGCTTCGAGCGGCGCTTCAGTTTGCGGGACTCGAATTGAACGACATTGACCGCATAGCCTATACCTGGTGTGCCTCACCTGGCCGAGTCGCACACATGTTCACCCATCACGGCTTGCGCGTGCCGCTACCGTATTGGCCGGAATTGGCCTTGGCGGGGACGCGGGTAATCTGTGATGTGATGTGGCCGCAACGAATTGCCCGCCAGTTCGGGAAAACATTCGGTCACCAACTTCCGCCGTGCGAAGGCGTTTCTCACCACATGGGGCACTCGGCCTGTGCCTATTTCACGTCTCCCTTCGATCATGCGGCAGTGCTAACGGTTGACGGGCAAGGCGAGGATGAAAGCGGCTCGCTTGGGGAGTGGCAGGGGGCCGAGTATCGCCCCTTCGGGTCAATCTACTCACCGGATTCGATTGGCATTCTCTACGGGGTGGTGACGGACTTTCTCGGGATGCGGGCGGCCTGGGACGAATACAAGGTTATGGGGATGGCCGCCTACGGCGACCCGGAGCGATTCGCCCCACAGTTTCGGAAGTTGGTCACGTTACGACCGGATGGCCGATACCGCACGCATCGAACCGCGATGGTCTTCAAGCCCGGTTACTGCGACCGGATGCTCTCCAGGATTTTGGATATCCCGAAGCGTGATTCTCGTGAGCCGTTGGATCAGGTTCACTTCGATATTGCGGCCTCTCTCCAGCAGACGACCGAGAATGTCTTGTTTCATCTCCTTCGCTATCTGAGGCAACGGTCTAGTGCTCGACACCTTTGCTTGGCTGGCGGCGTTTTCCTGAACAGTGTTGCCAATGGCAAGATCCGACAGAGCGGTCTTTTCGAGGACGTGCATATCCCTCCTGTACCAGGAGATCATGGTGGAACCTTAGGAGCGGCGCTATTGGTCTACCATCGGCGTTCCGGTGCCCCACGTGAGGACATTGGCTTCACCACATTCAGTGGGCCAGGTTACAGCGAGGCGGGTATGGAGCGGACTCTTGGAACGGCAAGTGACTCAATCTGTTACAGGAGATGCGAGCACCTTGCGGAGGAGACGGCGGATCTTCTGGCGAGAGACAAAGTTGTCGGTTGGTTTCAAGGGCGGATGGAGTATGGCCCCCGCGCGCTTGGCCACCGCAGCATCCTTGCCAACCCCTCGAAGGCCGAGATGAAAAACACGGTAAACGCAAGTATCAAACATCGTGAACCGTTCCGTCCATTCGCCGGTGCAGTGCCGCTGGAATCCGCGAACAAGTATTTTAGGATCGCCGGGGCTTCACCGTACATGCAATTCGTGCTCCCGGTAATTGAGAGCTTCCAATCCCGCATTCCTGCTATTGTTCACCACGGTACATGCCGGGTCCAAACGGTGGCCCAAGAAGACGATCCGCTATTCCACGGTTTGCTCCACGCCTTTGGTCGTCGAGTCGGTTTTCCCATCCTGCTGAACACGTCTTTCAACGACGCCGACGAACCTATCGTGTGCTCTCCCGAGCATGCACTTGCCACATTTCTCAGGACGGACCTCGATGCTCTGGTGCTCGGGCCATTCCTGACGACGAAACGAAAAGAGTGAATGGTTGCCGGTCAACTATGCGGGCATTCGCAGGCTCGCGACACCGAGGGCTGTTGATTTGTTGACGGTTACCTCACCATCGCCTGGTCCTCCGAATGGCCTTGGGTGAATTTTGCCCAGGTATCCAGCTTACCACGGTCCGCAAGGCTGGCGATTTATTGACGGCAACCTTAGTCCAGCGTCCGCCATTGGGTCAGCGTTCTGATAATGCTGCAATTTGGTTTTGCTTATCTCTCCCTCAACTTGCCGAACTGTTCACCAGTCTCTATTATCCAGGAATGCCACGAATCGCTTTGTCCGACGTCAACCTGAGCTTCCGCGGCCCTCCAGTCTTGGAACAAGCCAATCTGACGATTGAGCCGGGAGAGCGAGTGTGCCTCTTGGGCCGCAATGGAACGGGCAAGACGACTCTCCTCCGCCTCCTCCAGGGAGCCTTGGAGCCCGATCGAGGCGAGGTCATCCGACAACAGGGGCTGAGTACCGCGATGCTTCCCCAGCAAGTGCCGAGCGACCTACACGGCTCGGTCTTTGATGAGGTCGCCCGGGGCTTCGGCCCCAAGATGGAATTGCTGGCCGAGTATCATCACCTGGCGAGCCGCCTTGCCAGCGAGGGAAACGACGACCTTCAGGCGGAGTTGGGGCGTATCCAACACGCACTCGAAGCCGATGGCGGCTGGCTCATGCACCAGCAGGTAGAAGCCGTCGTATCGCGTATGAACCTCCAGCCGGAGGCGGACGTGGCGACTCTTTCCGCCGGGATGAAACGCCGCGTGCTCCTGGCCAAGGCTGTAGTCAGCAGCCCGGACCTCCTGCTATTGGACGAGCCGACCAATCACCTCGACATCGACTCCATTCGCTGGCTGGAGGATTTTCTGCTGCGCTATGGCGGTACGCTGTTGTTCGTTACTCACGATCGAGCCTTGCTGCGCAAAGTGGCCACCCGCATCCTGGAACTCGACCGCGGCCGGCTTACAAGCTGGTCGTGCGACTATGCGACCTTCCTGAATCGAAAAGAGGCGGCCTTGGAGGCCGAGACGCGACAGAACGTCGAGTTCGACAAGAAGCTGGCCCAAGAAGAGGTCTGGATCCGCACGGGAATCAAGGCCCGGCGCACTCGCAACGAAGGCCGAGTCCGCGCCCTGGAGGCCCTGCGTGAAGTCCGCCGCGATCGCCGCGAGCGGCCAGGTGACGTAAAAATGGAGATTCAGGAGGCAGAACGCTCCGGCCGCATGGCTATCAAGGCCGAGAAGCTCCATTTCCATTATGGCGACCGTGTCGTCGTCCGCGACTTCTCGACGATGATCATGCGGGGCGACCGGGTAGGGTTAATCGGCCCCAATGGATCGGGCAAGACAACACTCTTGCGCCTGCTGCTAGGTAATCTGCACCCTCAGAAGGGTATCGTTCGCCACGGAACAAATCTGGAAGTCGCTTATTTCGACCAACTCCATGCCCAATTGGACGAGACGAAATCGGTGCGCGAAAACATCCGCGACGGCTCGGACACGGTAACGATCAACGGCCGCACGCGCCATATCATCGGCTACCTCGCAGGATTTTCTCTTCACTCCCGAGCAGGCAAGTGGTCCTGTCGCGCGGCTCTCGGGGGGCGAACGGAATCGATTGCTGCTGGCCCGGCTATTCACCAAACCGTCCAATGTGCTGGTCATGGACGAGCCCACCAATGACCTGGACCTTGAGACGCTCGAACTGCTGGAAGACCTCTTGAGCGAGTATGCCGGCACGCTGCTGTTGGTCAGTCACGACCGCGAATTTCTCAACAACGTGGTGACCAGTACGCTGGTATTGGAAGGCGAGGGCCGGGTCAAGGAATATGCCGGCGGCTACGACGACTGGCTAAGGCAACGACCAGCAGAGCCGCTGTCAGCCACCAAACCTCCCCCCGCCGATCCGAGCCGAGAAAGTCGTCGCCACAGCGTACCCGACGCTTGACGTACAAAGAGCAGCAGGAGTTGGATTCCTTGCCGAAACGAATCGAGGCATTAGAAGCTGCACTGGACGCACTCCATGAACAGATGGCCGATCCGGCGTTCTATCGCAAGGCCCCGGCTGAGATCGTCGGCATCAAGGCCCGTCTTCAGTCCCTCCAGGTCGAGGTTGCCGAGGCGTATCGCCGGTGGGAAGAGTTGGAGAGCGCAGGCACACATGGCCTGTGATCGCAGGCGATGGATATCTCGATGCACTTGATGGCCTTGGGGGCGGTCGGCTTGCGGGCCTTCTTCGTGGTTGTTCTCTTGGTAGCCGTCTGTCGTTGCCGTTGTCACAGCGGACAAACATCTTGCACGGCTGAACGTAGCCGAAGACCTTTCCATCGAATGGCTGGAAATTGAAAATCTCGTGGCCATACCCGTGTTCCTTGACAAATGCCCCACCTCCTGTGATCTGGTCAGTTGCGGTTCGGCCCTGATAACGGGTCAGCCACCCGATTCGGAGGAAAATCATCGGGACTGTCATTGGATCGCTAGTCATCATCCCTCTCCCTGGAGCCGGCATTCTACGCCTCGCACAGCCAAGTCGCAAGTTGCTGAAGGGCAATGGTCTCGCCGATGACCAACCTCTTATGCACATCGGCTGCCAAGCTCGGTTTGATATACAAGGTTCTTTCCGTAAGCCAGCACACGAGCCACCTGTGTGGGATTCCAATCTTGATCCCGCCGCGTAGAGTGGCCCATCTTATTCAGCCAATCGGCTATCTGTCGAAGAGTTTCCCCCCCTGGCCCTCATCGTGCTGATTGTGGGCAGCAAATCAATATACGCCTCCCGGGCCGCTCGCTTGTTGGCCTCCGCTGCGGCCTTGGCGGCAAGCTTGGTTCCCATAAGCCTTCGGTCTTCTTGGCCATCCCAATGTCCCGGTCGCGCAGAACCCAATTTTACCCCACGGGCCTTGGCTGCAGCCAGCGCCGCCTTCGTGCGTTCTGAAATCGCCACGGCCTCGGCTTCAGCTACGGCGGCCAGAATGTGGATGGTCAGTCGGTTGGCGTGCGGGTTGCCGATGCCCCAGATCACCTTCAGGTCGTGGAAGCCTTGTTCGATGGCGGTCCGATCGGCGAAAGCTTCGAGAATTTTCACAACGCTCGTGTTCGGGTCGGTGCAAAAGAAGAGTTGTGGGCCGGCGGCTTCCTGAACGATCACCACGCGAATCGTACCATAGGCCGGGCGGTAGGTGGCCAAAAAAGCTCTTGTATTGCTTGACCACGGGCTTGCCGTATTGGACACAGGGGACGGTTTGCCAGCCGCGGCGGGCCGAAGATTCACGTAGGCCGGCGTCCGCGCGTGGTGCTGAAAGCCGCCCCCCTCGTGCGCCTCCTGGAGCAGACCCGCGCAGCGACTGAGATCGACCGAAAAGCCGATATCCAGCGCGTAGTACAAATGGCAGCAGCCACGGACAACAAGCCCGGCGGTTTCATTAGACGTCATGGTCCGTTTTCACTCCACGTGTTCTCTCAATAACCGGCAAACTCCTCGATACGAATGTCGTCGTCATCGACTCCCGTATCTTTGAGCATCGCATGGATGGCTTGGACCATGGTCGGCGGTCCGGTGATGTAGTAGATGGGCGAAACGACTTCCTTCAGGTGCTTGGTCAGCATGGGGACGTCGATCACGCCCGTCTCACCGTGCCAGGCGGCGCTGCGAATGCTCCATCTCGTTCATGCAGGCAATCAATCGGTAATTGGGGTTCTGCTTCTCCAGGTCCTGAAGTTCGTCGAGAAACGCGGCATCTTCCGGCCGGCGGTTCCCGTAGAAGACGAATATGCGGATCGGCCGCTTCTCCTTCGCGGCAGCGAGAAGAATACTGCGAAACGGCGTGATCCCGATCCCCCCGGTCAGGACCACGGCAGCCCGGGACTCGTCATGATGAAGTCTCAAGTCGCCAAACGGCCCCTCCACCCTTACGTCCGCGCCCAGGGGAAGATTGCTCAGCACCCGCTTGAAAGCCGTGTCCCGCAAGCGGGTAGCCACCATAAGGAAGTCTTCATAGGGTGCGCTGGCAATTGAGAAGGCGCGCGAATTGCCTTCGGCGTCGCTCTCGGGTGGATTCAGCAAAGTCAGCTCGATGAACTGGCCGGGCGTAAATCGGAAGGTAGCCGGCTTTTCAAAGCAACAGGCCAGGGTTTGCTCGGCCACCTCTTGGCGACTTTTCAGTTTCACGAAGTATGTCGGGCTGGCATCGGCGATACTCATTTTGGGTCCTGTGAGTGTTGGTCGTTGTCAAACGTCTTCACTTGTCCGAACCAGCACGTCGTCTCCCTCGACTTTCACCTCATGTACAGCGAGGTCTACAGACGCCGGCGGAGAGAGAACTTCGCCCGTACGAATGTCAAACCGTGCACCGTGCCGCGGGCAGACAATCGTGTAGCCATCCAATCGCCCGTCGACTAACTGCCCGCCGTCGTGCGTGCAGCGGTCATCGGTTGCCCAAAACCGTCCGGACACCCGAAAGAGAGCCACCCTTCGATCGCCGGCCTGGACGACCATCGAGCCCGGATCGGGAAGATCGCTAAGTCTGCACACGCAAACGAATCCGCCGGCCTCGCTTTCGGATTTCATTCCTTCCTCCTCGGCTTCGCCCTTCAACGCTGCAATCTAATTTGAGCCACATCCAATTGTACGCTGCCGGGATAGTTCCCCGGGCAAGGAATACGGAAGAAGTTGTCGGGAACGTGCTTTCCCTTTTGCGGGGCATTTTTTTCCGACAACCTACGCCATCCCATTCCGTTTCGGTGCTCCCGCGAACTGACACAACGCAACGGATACTCGGCGGTGACAGTCAACGCGGAATACTCATGGACCACGTTTCACCAATCGTTGACAATGTTTTACCAAAGTATTACTCGCCTGTTGGCGCTCGGGTGGAGGCCATTTTCCCGCGGAATCGGGCGATTCTGACTCTCCCGGGCCACCCCTTAAGGACCGATCGATACTCTTAGGTGGGCATCTATCACTCTATCGCGGCACGCCACCCCAACGTGGCACGATAAGAATTGATTGTAACCAATCGAGATTCCATTGGGGGTCGGCGGCGTGGCGGGCCATGGTGGCATCTTACGGGGCCAAGGCCCTCAGTTCACTTTTGAAAGCATGTGTGCGATGAAGACTTCAACAGACGATATTGCCCAGCGCGATATAGATTTGGACGACCCATTGGATGCGGCGAGCGATGTGGCCGTGGTGTCTGCAACAGCCGAACCCTGCCCCCTTCTAACGCCCGTTGCATTGGCTTCGTTTCCAACAGAGCGATGGTCGCATGGCCTTGACTGGACGACCATCGTTTGGATCGGAGTGGTCCACATCGGCGCCTTGGCGGCGCCATTCGTATTCACTTGGCAGGGCCTATTGCTATTCCTTGTTCTGTCGTGGATGACCGGCGGGTTGGGGGTGTGCTTGGGCTACCATCGGCTGCTGGCTCACGACAGCTTCCAGACGTATCCGGTCGTGCGGGGCATTCTGGCGTTTCTCGGCGCTGTGGCAGGGCAAGGTCCACCCATCACCTGGATAGGCGTGCATCGCAAGCATCATCAGTACACTGACATGCCCGGCGACCCGCATTCGCCCCGTGAAGGCGCGTGGTGGAGCCACGTGCTCTGGCTCTTTCCTCGGCCGCGTGAACCACAATGGACCAAGATGATTAGCCGCTATAGCAAAGACCTGTTGAAGGACCCATTCATGCGGCTGCTCGACAAGACCTATCTGGTTTGGCACCTGATCTTGGGCGCCGCTCTGCTTACCGCCGGTTGGCTTGGCTGGGGACTTTTCACCGGAATATCTCTTCTCGTCTACGGCATGTTCCTTCGGCTGGTGTGGGTTATGCACATCACCTGGGCAGTCAATTCGGCGTCGCACATGTGGGGTTACCGGAATTACGACACGCCCGACGACAGTCGTAACCTGTGGTGGGTCGGACTGCTGGCCTACGGCGAAGGCTGGCACAACAACCACCACGCCTTCTCCAACTGCGCCCGGCATGGCCACCGCTGGTGGGAAGTCGACATGACCTATATGATCATCTGGGTCATGGAGAAGTTCGGTCTGGCCTGGAACATCGTGCGCCGGCGGCAGGCAAACTGGATGCCGTCCTGATCGCCGCAGGCAGTTTTTTCGAGCCAAGCGGCTGTCCGAGAATAAGTGGTAGTGCAGACGCTGGCGCCCGCACGGTGCAGCCGGGACGGTCGCACCCCAGAAGTCCCAACTTATTCTTGGACAGCCGCTGAACACGTCCGCCTAGGTTGTCGGATTAGGCGACATCGGAGAGGGGTAGATCGGGTAGGACCTGCAGATTGTCCGCGTCGGCGACGAATTCGATTCTTTCAATCCTACGCTCCTTGAGTATCGACAGCAGCGCCATTCGACGTTCCCGCTCGTTGCCATTCATGATGCCGCAGACCTGCTGGTCGGTGACGGTCCAGCCGTGCTGCTCCCACTTCCACTTCGAGCATCCGCTCAAATACGTGTTCGGCAACCGCAGAACCCCCTGCATGTTCGGGTGTTCGCTCTGCAGCCGATCGATTTCCGCATTGAGACGTTCCAATTGTTCGTGCGGTGTCATTATTCCCTCTCTCATCATGGCAAACTCATGACGGCTACGGCCATGCGGAAGCCGTCGACCAGTCCCGCTCCTGCCTCGGTCAGCCGGTGTTGGATGACGCGTTGTGGACCGCGATCGACTGGCCGCGGAATCGGCAGTGGTTTAGCTGTCGGATGGCGGTGGCCGCCTCCATGTCGTCGGCCATTCCCACCAGGGAAAAAGCCGCGCGGATCACCCGTCTCGTCATCCCCGACGATGTCTATATTCAACGCCTTGCCGTAAACGACGAACGCACGGCGGAGGTCACTGGCGGTGGCACTATGCGGCGAGTTGCCCATGTAGAGCCTGGCCGTGGTACACTCCTGCGGTGAGCGGCGGTGTCACGCCAGCTTGACGTTCTCGGCGCGAGGTCCCTTGGGGCCGCGTCCTTCTTCGTAACTGACCCGCTGCCCGATCTGCAGCGATTCGATGCTCGTGCCTTCCACGGCACTGTGGTGAAAGAACAAGTCGCCTCGCTCTCCTTCAATGAATCCAAACCCCTTGTCCGCGATTACCTTCTTGATCGTCCCTTGTGACATACTGCCACTCCTTAAGAAAATGTGAAAAATGCGCACCGGCCACGGCCACTTCACTCAGGGCCCTTTCCCGTCAAGGAAGACCGCGGGAAAACAGGATAGCGAGAAAATCAGCCGCAACCAGAGAGTGACACCCTTCAGAGAAGGTCGTCGGCAAGCGAATCGCAGGGTGACCTGAATGAGAGGGCTCCGAAAAGAGCCAGGGCTCACATCGCTTCTCACCACTCTATCGCCATTCTATCACACTAGCTGAGCAAAAGGAAGGGCACCGACGAAACGTGGCTATTTCGTCTCGGTTGCCCCCCGCTTGGCAACTTCTCGGCAGCGAGTACATCTTGGATCGACTGTCCGTGCCGAAGATACCAGCGGAGAAATGCTCCTTTGGCATCGGGATGCTGGCAGCCCATTGGCAGCAGTGAATCTGGCGCTCCGACCGTACCGATCAGCATGTCATCAACTCTTGGTTTGCCGGGCCGCCTTTCTGGCCTTCCCCCTCTGGCGATGTCCTGCCGTCCCGAAATCCTCCCCAGCACCGTTTGACGGAACCGCAAAAGTCGTTCCGAAAAAGGGGTCCATTGATGGAACGTCTCGAAATACGGATGAGATTGCGAGACGATGCCCAACGACCGCATAACCAGTTTTGAGGCGTATCCGAAAAATCCGTGTTCATGCGTTTGCTATACGGCGGTAGCACGCAAGTTACTCTACTCAACCATCCTTCCTGATGAAACAATTATGTTTTCCCATTTTATTTCTCCTTAAGCTCCAACAGTGCCTGTCTTGACTTTTCCAGCCCGCTTGTAATTAGCCATAATCAAACCGCTTGGTGTAACAGTACTTTCCACCAATGTAAAGGCTGCTGGTATTGTGCCATCCTGAAACAACTTTTTCCCGGTGCCAAGAGTCAGTGGGTAAGTGTTGAGCCAGAGTTCATCCACTAAATCATGTTTCAGTAGTAACTGGATAAGCTTGCTACTTCCCCAAACTTTGATGCCAGAACCTGCCCCCTTTTTGAGGTTTTTGATATCAGCCAAACTTTTTAGGAAAATAGTATTTTCCCAATCCGAGGTTGCTCTTGTGTTAGACAAGACGTATTTGGTGACATCATTGATGCCTGGCCAGCCGGCTGCATGTTCTGGCCAATAGCCCTCAAAAATATCAAAGGTTTTCCTGCCAAGTAGAAGATCAGCCGCTTTCATCTGTTTTTTCCAGACCTTGCCAGAAGCATCGTCTGCATAAGGCGCAGTCCAGCCGCCATATTTGAAACCTTCTGAGGCGTCTTCCTTGGATCCACCGGGTGCTTGCATTATTCCATCCAGTGTAATCATTGATATTACGACTATTTTTCTCATATATATCTACTTCCCGGTTAATCTCTGCAATTTTTGATTTCAATTTCTTCGGATGTTGATTTTCAATTCCGTCCGCATAACGGCCAAAATCACGGGGTTGCGGCGAAAGACCCGACCATAAGGAAATGCCCGACCCGCAACTCCCGCGCATTTCATTGGTTATGCCGCAGTAGTGGCAGGCGTCCGCCGATCATTGGTGCGATTGGGCGTTAGCAATGTTTCGGTCGATTGCATCGCGAAGGGACCGAAGAAATGAAACCAGATCGTCACCATCTCTCAGGACTACATTTGGCGAGAATAGTTGCACGATGACTTCCAGCATGTCCGTGAACCATCTCTCGTCGTCAGCCATCGGTGGAATGGCGTGAATACCCAAATACCGAACGGCACCTACGAGAACATTTGGGTCGATACCGTTTGAATCGAGGTATTCGACATGTTCGAGGGCAAGTGTCCTGTATCGGTTGGCCTTGGCAGTGATTGCATCGAGACTCGTGGATTGCGGATTGCAATGTTCCCACGAGGTCGTCCGAGCAATGTCGTAACATGCTTGCCGCAGTGCAGCGTCATCAATCGTTTGTGTCATTGTACCTCCGTGTTGTGTTGGACTGCCCGCATAACGATAACAATCAGTGTTTGGTGAGTGAAAAAGTGTCAGAGTGAAAAGGTGTCAGGAGTGAAAAGGTGTCAGGAACCGTTTTGTTGGCTTTGGTTACCGTTTTCCGTTGGATTGCTTTTTTTCAGAACGCTCGGAGCCTAACATCACCCTCACTCTAGCGGGCCTGCGATGGGTGTCAAGATACTTTCCTTTGATCGGCCGTACGACGGCCCTTTCCCCTCTGGAGATGTCCTGCCGTCCCAAAATCCTCCCCGGCACCGTTTGATGGAACCGGAAAAGCCGTTCCGAAAAAGGGGTGGGTTTATGAAGCGTCTCGGAATACGTGCGGGTACTCCGTGGCCGTGCCGCGAATCCAGATTTTCATTCGGCGGATAATAATCAAGACGGTTAGCAATTTATAGCGTGGTTTATAATACTTCACAATTTAACAGGCTACGAAGCCAACGCCCGATCGGTGACAGGCGAGCGACGGGCGCCTAGCGGAAGAAAGGCACTCATCAATTCTTCCCCGATTTCATGGTTATAGCCCAGAACGTGTCCCAGTTCGTGCATCACGGCCGTGAGTAGATCGGCCCGATTTGCGGCAGGACTATTGTTGTTGGCAGCCATAGCATGAGCGCCAACTAAGTCGGGGAATTCCGAATCGTCGGCTGGCGTGGGATCGACAAACCAGCCGTAACCGGCCGCATCACGGTCGATCAGTATGTTCTTGCCAACCTGCTCTCCCAACAATTTACCAGGCAGATCGGCGATTTGAACCGCAAGGCCCGACATTGTTTCCAGCACCTTACTGCCACCTGCCGTAGCCCACAGTCGCTCGGCTTCGGCGACAATGGGGGCAAGCTGTTGATCGGTCAGGGATTGGGGCCATCCTGTAGGCGGCGTTGAGGCCTCGACGGTTAGCGCTGAAATGCTAAATGAGCCGGTCTGCTGCGATGCATTGCCGAGCGTGTCGGTGGCGGTAATCACGTAGTCGTGGCTGCCGGCGGGAAGGCTTCCAAATACCCCGGCGTAGTTCACGCCGGACGGGGCGGCATAGGGGCCGAAGATCTTCGACACGACCACCCCATCCACCGTCAGCGCAGTGCTCGCCACACCGTCGGCGTCCTGTGCGTTCCAGGTCATCAGGCCTTTTGCCGCCACCACAACCACGGAAGAGATTATGGGCCCGGCCGCGACCACGTCGAATGAGCCGGTTCTGCTGCGATGCATTGCCGAGCGTGTCGGTGGCGGTAATCACGTAGTCGTGGCTGCCGGCGGCGAGCCTGCCAAATATCCCGGCGTAGTTCACGCCGGACGGGGCGGCATAGGGGCCAAAGATCTTCGACACGGCCACCCCATCCACCGTCAGCGCGGTGCTCGCCACACCGTCGGCGTCCTGTGCGTTCCAGGTCATCAGGCCTTTTGCCGCCACCACAACCACGGAAGAGATTATGGGCCCGGCCGCGACCACGTCGAATGAGCCGGTTCTGCTGCGATGCATTGCCGAGCGTGTCGGTGGCGGTAATGACGTAGTCGTGGCTGCCGGCGGGAAGGCTTCCAAATACCCCGGCGTAGTTCACACCTAACGTGGCGGCGTAGGGGCCGAAGATCTTCGACACGACCACCCCATCCACCGTCAGCGCGGTGCTCGCCACACCGTCGGAGTCCTGTGCGTTCCAAGTCATCAGGCCTTTTGCCGCCACAACCACTATGGAGGAGATTATCGGCCCGGCCGCGACCACGTCGAATGAGCCGGTCTGTTGCGATGCGTTGCCGAGCGTGTCGGTGGCGGTAATGACGTAGTCGTGGCTGCCGGCGGGAAGGCTTCCAAATACCCCGGCGTAGTTCACACCTAACGTGGCGGCGTAGGGGCCGAAGATCTTCGACACGACCACCCCATCCACCGTCAGCGCGGTGCTCGCCACACCGTCGGAGTCCTGTGCGTTCCAGGTCATCAGGCCTTTTGCCGCCACAACCACTATGGAGGAGATTATGGGACCGGGGTTAGTGGCCGAATTGTTGATTGTGAACGCGTCGGTCGTTCCCGCCGTGCCGGTCCCATTGGCATCACTAGGCGTAATCCGAAACTTCACATTGGAGATGTTTGTGTTGACGATGTCGTTGCCACTGGCCCAAGCAAATGTGTGCGATACTCCGCTGGGACTGGATGCGAGGTCGGTCGTACCGTCTCCCTGACCGGAGACTTCGGTGGCTGTCGACCAGGTCGCGCCCCCATCCGAACTGAACTCCGCCAGGATGCTGCACGTGTCCGACTCGGCGTCTGTCAGGATGTAGTCGATAGACACGTCCCCGCTGGCCGGACTGGAGGGCGTGCTCAACGACGCCGACGGCAACTGCTCGAGTAGCGTTACGGTGTCGGCTGCCGGCGTTTGGGATTCCTGTTGGCCCACATTGTCTACGGCGATACTATAGAAGCCGTAGGTGTGGCCGAATTCACCCGAAAAAGAGGCCGAGGTGTCCCTTGTGCCGGTTACAAACGGCAGGAAGGGGCCGCCATTGTCGGAAACGAAAACGTCGAAGGCGGCGATCCCCGAACCGCCCACGTCGTCGGCGCCGGCCCAAGTGACGGTGAAACTCGTCGAGGTTTCCGTCGCGGGCAGGGCTGCGACGCTGCTTATCGGCGGGCCGGCGTCGATCGTATTGAGGCACTCCTTGGCCGGGTCCACGCCCTGGCTGGGGTCATGTTCGGCAACTTGGTCGGTGGTGATCGGCGGGTTGTCGTCAAAGATGACCGTGGCGACATTGTGGATCTGAGTACCGGTGGGCAAGTCCGCCTTCGGCAGCGCCGTGTAGCTGAAATAACCGAGGCCGCGCCCGTGCCGTCCTCGGGCGGCAAGAAGCCGATCAGTACATAAGGCGGCAGGTTGGTATTCGGATCGATCGATTGGATGGTGGCGGTGAGAAGGCCGGTGCTTGTGTTCAGTCCCAACTCGATCAAGACGTCGAACGTCAGGCCGCCGTAGGTCATGGTCAACTTAGTCTGAAAGTGTTGGCTGCCAACGGGGATGGCGATGATGTTGTCGCCAAAGCCGACCTCGGTGAACTGCACAGTGCTCCAGTCGATGTTGGTATCGAGTTGGTCGGTCACAACCACGAGCTGAGCAGGGGCCGTGGCCGTGGGGTCGTTTTCAAACATGATGCTGTAAGGGAGCGCGGACCCCGCTACGATGAACCCCTGTGGCCCATACCCCGCCGGCCCAGTTTTGGCGTTCGGGTCCGAAGAATGCGGTTTGGGAGGCGGAGGTGACTTTGGTGGGGCGGGCGGTGTGGGGCCGGGCGGCGAAGGGGGCGGTGGCGGTGGATCACAACGCGGCCGGCCAAAAAGCAAACCAGGCCCCTGAGTTCTTAATCGCTCATCGGCCTCGTCATTGGGTATGCAGGCCTGTGGCGCGATTGGCGGCGGGTTGCACGGTGGGGGGAGGGGTTTGCCGTCGTAGGCCGTGATAAGGTCTAGCTTACGCTCCTGGTCCTCCTTGCATTTGGCAAAATCACCCCAAGGATCAGATCCAAGGCCAGTCGGGTCATTCAGATTCACGGGGTTGCCAGCCGCGTACACGTACAGATTCATTTGCCCGCCCGCCAAGCCAAGCGGATCTGGGTTCAGAAAACGGCCCTGAGTACTCGAGTAAAACCGCGCCCTCATCAAGTTCAACCCGTTTGGCTGAGCCATGACGCCGAACTGACCAATGAATTGGAACGGGTTGGAGATCGTGCCGGACGAGGTGAGGGAAGCGCCGAACGGCAGATAGCGATAGAGATTCTGATAGCTGCCGGCCGCCCCAGACATGCCCACCGTGGAACCGATGGCGTCAAAATCGTAGTAGGCAGCCTGATTGCCGGCAGCGACACGGCTGGTCAATCCTAGCCCATAGGTATAGTTGGCGATGAGGTTGCCCGAGCCGTCATACTCACCGACGATATTCCCCAACCCGATCGGATCGAAAGCGAAGTGCGTCGTCTGGCCATTCTGGGTCATGGAAGCAAGGTTGCCCAGAAGATCGTACCGGTAGGTGGAAATATCCGTCGGCGACGAAACCCCTATCAAGCGGTTCAGTTCGTCGTACGTGTAGCTGGTGGTTCCCGTACTGTCCGTTTGCACCATCAGATTGCCGTTAGCGTCATAGGTCAGATTGGCCGAGCCGATCTGGGTAACCTGGTTCACGTTGTTGGTGACGTAAAGCGTTGTCACGCCGTTGATGATGGTCTCGGCTCGGTTGCCGGCCAAGTCATAGACGTATTGCAGGTTCTGATTCGGCACCAGGACGGAATTGCTGGATGAGAAGACAGCGTGGGTCAACTGTCCGTCCGGGTCATACTGATACGTCCACTCACCATCGAGCGTGGTCATTGTGGCGATATTCCCCAGGCTATCATAGGTGTAATCGAAACGCGAGTTGGCGGAGCCGCCGGGAGCGTAATTCGCCAGGTGCAGCATGTTGCCAGCCAAGTCGTAGGCGTAGGTAGTGTAGGTGAAGTTGCCCAGGTCCTTGCGGCTGAGTCGGCCGACCGCGTCATACGTGTAGGTGACAATCGGATTGCCGCTGCCATCGGTCAGTCCGGCCAGCAATCCCAGGTTGTACCGGTAGTTGACCGTGAAACCGCTTTGGTCGACACTTTGCGTGCGCCGACCGGCGGCGTCGTAGGCAAACGTCAAAGTCCGGCCGTCGGCATAGTTGACCTGAAGGAGATCTCCCGTGATGGAGTCGTACTGAAATGTAGTGGCATTCGTGCCGTCCGTTGCGGAGGTCAGGTTGCCGTGGGTGTCGTAGGCATAAGCCTGGAAAGTGCCGTCGGCAAAGGTTGCCCGCGTGAGCTGTCCCATGCTGTTGTAGCTGTTTTGAATAGCCTGGCCGCGGGCATCGATCGACTCCGTCAGGTTGCCCAGCGGATCGTAACTGAATTGGTGCGCGGTCCCATTGGGGTAGGTGATCGACAGCAGATTGCCCTGGCTGTTGTAACCGTATTTCGTCGTATTGCCGTTAGGATCGGCGGACGACGCCAATCGATTGAAGGGACCCGAATACGTGGCGGAGACGACGTTACCATTCGGGCCAGTGGCCTTGATCAGGTTGCCGTTTGCGTCGTAAACGAGGTTGGTGATGTGCCCGGCCGGGTCGATCACCTGCGTCCGGTTATAGTTTTCGTTGTAGGTAACATGAGTGGCGTTTCCCAGGGCATCTTCCAGCTTGACAAACAATCCGCGTGCATCCGCGAAGTACCTGGTGGTGCCCTGACCGGCATCCGTCGCGGCAACCTCACCCGCCGGTCCGTACGCGTAGCTGACCTGCGCTATCGCAGGGCTGCCGCTTGTTCCATTGTCCACGTAGCGTTGCGACAGGCGGCCTGCGGTATCGTAAATGAAATGTTCGACGGTGCCGTCCGGATTCTGGATCGACAATAGCGCGTTCTGGGTCGCGGGCACACCGCTAGTATCGTAGGTGTAGTGGGTCGTTCGTCCGGCGAAGTCGGTCACCGAGAGGAGGTGCTGGTTCGAGGCGTCGTACGCATAGGATGTGATTCGCCCGGTCGAATCGGTGGCCGCGGAGACAAGTCCGCCGGCGTTATACGTAAAGGTGAAACTTTGGCCGGAAGAGGCGGTCAGGCTGGTCAACATGTTGTTAGTGTAGCCGGCGGTGATCTTGTTGCCGTCGGTATCCGCGGTGTAGGCAATGGCGCCGCTGGGGCCGAAGACCGTCTGACTGCCCTCGGGTTCTTGCAGGAGATAGCTGCCCCCGCCGAGATTCGTGAGCGTGGCATAGTCGCCTGGGTCGTCGAAATAGCCGCCGCGGTTGTTGGGCTGGAAGAGGCGCTGGCCGCCGTTCGCGTCAGTAATGATGACCGACCCGTCCGAGGCCACCGTGAGAAAGCGCTGCCACTGGTTGACGCAGGCGCACTCCCAGCCATAGCCAAACGGGCTGAACTGGTAGCGGGCGTTGACCGAGTTTGGAAACGCTCGCACAACGGCCAGTGACGGTCCCTGCGATGGCATGGTAGCGTCCGTGGCCGAGGACAGGACACTGATCGGGCTGAAACCATTGGCTTGCTGAATCTCGAACGCCCACAGTTGGCTGATGTCGTTGACCTTCTCGCCCAGATGGCTCAGGTACGTGGCGTCATTGTCCAGACGCTGCACGAAGTCGCCCCACGTGTTGCCGACCTGCGCTTGCAGGTTGGAAAACATGGCGTTCCAGGCGGCGTCGTTGATTTGTGGCGGCTGGAATTGAGCCTGCAGAGTGGACCAGGGGATGGGCGTGGTGTCCGTGGTGTACTCGACTGCCACCTCGGGATCGAAATCGGGGTTGCTGAAGTCCCTGGGCAATACCCAGCCGCCCCAATAGATGGGCACGGTAATCGACTCACCCGGCTCAAGCACTCCCGGTGTCGCCCCACTACCCAGGATCTGGACGGTGTTGCTGAAGCCGGCAATAACGGTGTTAGTATCGAACCCTTGGCCGGCCAGCGCGGAATCCAGGGTCAAGAGGGCCTTCTGGACCGTTGTTCCATAGTAGTCCTGGAAGACTGTGACTTCGATGATCGGCGCTGGCATCGGCAGGTCGCCCGTGTTGCTGTATTGCAGGTAGAGCGTGGACGCAACGTGATTTCCCAGTGTGCTCGGCACGACCAGATTGGATTTGAAATTTGCCTTGCCCCCCTGGACCATTGTGAACGCGCTCGGCAGCGTGGTCGAGATACCGTCCGACTGCGTCACCACGACAGAGTAGATGCCGGCAGGAACAGAACCAGCCGTAAAAGTGGCGCTGAGCTGTGTGGGCAGGTCCAATTGCGTCTGGTTGGCCGTGTATACTGTCCCGCCGCCAGCCACCAGGCTGACGATGGTAGTGGCATCGAAACCGGCGCCGGTCAGAGTCAGGATGGAGTCGGCGGCGGTGCCGGAGTGATCGGGAATCACTCCCGTAAGGGCAAGCGACGCAACGGAGGCGGTGAGCGTATAGTTGTCGGGCAGGGCCGCCACGCCCTCGGCGTAAACCAGGATGTACCACGTCCCGGGCGCGGCCTTGGATACCGTGATCGCCTGAGACAGGGAATGCGGGACCATGGACCGGTACTGGTAATCGGCCCGAGTTGGCGGGACGCCGAACCGTGCGTACATTTCGACATGGTCGCCGAGGTTGTTGTCCTCAAGGGCGATCAGCAACTCACGGTCCTGGGGCGTGGCAATCGTGAAGAGCTGCGCCTGGCCGCTGCCGGCGAACACGCCGTTGTACGGCACTCCATCGACAAGCGGAGTAAGGCTCGTGTGCAGGATGTCGAAGGCGTACGCACCCACGGTTGGGTGCGTGGCATGCACAG
The DNA here is from genome assembly GCA_963733145.1 of uncultured Planctomycetota bacterium. Classification (GTDB taxonomy): domain Bacteria; phylum Planctomycetota; class Planctomycetia; order Pirellulales; family Thermoguttaceae; genus JAHIKV01. Next base: position 294,570 of record CAVTCJ010000003.1, read on the forward strand.
TGAGCGTGTACGTCCCGGAGGTGGGAAGGTCGATCAGATTCGAGCTGGAGGTCGCCCCGCTGAATGCGGTGTAGCCGTTGGGCCCGGTCAGGTCGAACTGGAAGCCTGCCATCGCCGTGGCGATGAGGTTGAAGCGAACTTGCTCGTTGGCTGCGGCCGCGAACGTCCATTGATCCACCGCATACGGGGAGACCAGTTGACCAAAGGTCTTCTCGTTGAGGTTGAGTGCAGCGGTTTGGAGGGGTGCGTCCCAGAGGGTGAGCAGGTAACTGCCCGTGTTTGTGCTGTGTCCAGGATCGGCCTGGATGCGAATGTGGTAGGTGCCGTCGGCGGGCAGGGTCACAGCTCGCAGAATCGCATCGGCACCGCCGGCTGCATTCGTCGCGGTCGCCACGACCGACCCACTAGGGCCCACCAACTGGACCTCGGCGAAATTCAAGGACGGTGACAAGGGGCCGAACAGGCTGCCGCTGCCGGTGCCGACGAACACCTGGACGGCGCGGCCGGCGCGGCCGAAAAAGGTCCAGTCGTCCATCGCGCCCGCCGTAGCGATGGCGCCGGGAGTGAGCGCGGCAAACTGCGTCAGACCGCCGCCCGGAACGATGTTCACGGATCCGTTCACGATCGTGCCGTTGATCTGGGCGGCGCGCGCGTAGAAGTGCAGGCCGTTCAGGTCAAGCGTGGTTCCCGTCGGCACGATCAAGGAACCCACATAGACTGCTTCTGGGCCAGTGCCGGCCGAGTTGTGGGAATTGTCCACCAGCTTGACGTAAGTATTATTGGCCAGCAAAACTGCGCCGTAGGCGAAATTGTTCTGGAAGCCGGCGGCGACGTTGCCGACATCATTGCTCATGGCCTCGAACAACTGCGGAGCCGCGATGGTGCCTGTACCAGCCAGAGTGACTTGCCCTTGGGCGGCGTACTGGTTTGCGTTTAGTGTGGAGCCGACCAGGTTGCCTTGAATGGTGATCGTCGTTTCCGGCTGCCCATACAGGATGCCGGATTGGTCGATGGCGACCGATTTCGCCAGGGTCAGGTTGCCGCTACCACTCGCCCCCAGGGTACCGGTATTGGTGAAGTTGTCGGCAGCTACGGTCAGGGTGCCGGCGCTGGCGCATCGTGCCCGAATTGGACCCGCTACCGTTCGCGTTCATGGTGCCGCCATCGGCCTTCATCGTGCCGCTGTTGGTCCACGAGCCGGCCAGGGTGACGGTGCCGCTGTTGATTGCCTGGATGGTGCCGTCGTTGACCCAGTTGGTACCGTTGACCGTGAAAACGCCGACGCTGCCGACGCTGCTGAGCGTCCCCTGGTTGATCAGAGTGCTGTTGCTCACGTCCAGGCTGCCATTGCTCGCGATCGTGATGCCCGGAGCGATGGTCAGCGTCTGATCGGTGCCCGACAGGCCAATGACGGTGCTGTAGTAGGCGGTCACCGTGCCGCTGCCGGCCAGCGTTTGCGTGCCGGCGAACGTCAGGCCGGTGTAGGCGTCCATCAGGATGCTGCCGTTCTGGAGCGTCAGGCCGGCGCCCGTGTGGGCGGTGTCGGACACTTGCACCGTCCCCAAGGTAAAGGCGGAACTCAGCAGGTGCAGGAGTCCCGAAAGCGTGACGTCGTTGAGCGTGTTAGTGCCGCTGGACGTCACAAGAACGGTGTCGCTGACGATGCCGCCGTTAATGGTGCCGCCCGCCAGCGTCAAGGCGCCGATCGCAGCCTCCAGCGTCTGGGATGCCAGGTTCAGCGTGCCGACCAAGTTAAGCGTTCCCGGATTGGCGACATCGCGGCTCACGGTTCCCAGTGCGGCCCGGGTCAAGGTGCCACGCAAGTTCACCGTGCCGCTGTTGAGGCTAATCGTGCCGCTGTTGGTCCACGAGCCGGCCAGGGTGACGGTGCCGTCGTTGATTGCCTGGATGGTACCGTCGTTGACCCAGTTGGTGCCGTTGATCGTGAAGCCGCTACCGGCTCCGACGCTGCCGTCGCCGCTGAGCGTTCCCTGGTTGAGTAGCGTATTGCTGCCCACGTCCAGGCTCGCGCCGCTGCTCTTGAGCGTGATGCCCGCGGCGATAGTCAGCGTTTGATTGGTGTCCGACAGGCCAATGACGCTGCTGTAATAGGCGGTCACCGTGCCGCTGCCGGCCAGCGTTTGCGTGCCGGCGAAGGTCAGGCCGGTGTAGGCGTCCATCAGAACGCTGCCGCTCTGGAGCGTCAGGCCGGCGCCCGTGTGGGCAGTGTCGGTCACTCGCACGACTCCCACAGCAAAGGCGGAACTCTGCATATTCAGGAGTCCCGAAAGTGTGACGTCATCAAGAGAACTAGTGGAGGAAGCCGCGACGAGCGTAGTCCCTTCCGCAATGTTGGCATTCGCCAAAGTGCCACCCGCAAGGGTAACTGCACTGCTATCGCTGAAAGAACCGACAACGCTGAGCTTCCCTCCCGAGAGCGTGATGGGAGCACTGGCCTCGATGCTGTGGACGGTGTCGGTGCCGGTCGAGTGCGTGATGGTGCCAGTCACACCCGTGATCGACACATCGTCGCTCGCACCAGGGCCGGCGCCATTGCTCCAATTGCTTCCCACCTCCCACGCCCCGCCGGCGGAATTGATCCACGATACAACGGACAGCAGACGGCGCTCCTCAAGAGATTCCAAATGGAGGACTCGTCCCCGGCCGGATCGAGAGGGACACTTGAGGTGGCCACCCATTCCACTCAAACCGAATCGATTGCGTGGCTTGCCGGATAGTTGGGCGTTGCACTGATGATTCATGGCCGGATTCTCCTGTCGGGAACGCGTCGACGAAGGGAGTATGGATCTTCTCAACCGCTGGCACAGCGCAACTGCTCCTCCGCCGCTGGAACGATAAGCAGACGCGCCTGCTGAACAGCGGATTACACAAGAACCAAAAAAGCCGACGTGGTAGCACACGTGAACGTGTTCAATCACGTCGGCTTAGTCGCAAACGAGCCCCCCGGGCAGGGCCGGCTTGCTCCTCATCTAGTCACCCGACCAATTCGTTGGAAAGCGGCGATCAACTGCGCCATAACCTTCCTGGTGGATGTAATAGTATGTCTCTGAGCGGGAGAGACAATAGGATCATTCCCGAGTGCTTCCAAATCCGGCGCCATCCTCCGCTACTGGATCCAAACTCCTTGTGTATTCTCGCCGCAGGCCAGAGCGGCTGAGTGGCCCAAGCAGCCGCCAAAAGAAGCCGGCCCGCGCGGCATCGCCCCAATACTCCGATTGCCACCTAGCTGGTCGATCAAGCGGCGACAAACGTGGTCACAATCAACAAAGCTACGGGGAGACATCTTGCCCAGGTCCATCGCGGTCTTCTTGGACTTCATGTATTCGTTACATGCGTCCCTGACGGTTATCCCGCCCTTTGTGCCGGGCGTTCGTCCGGCGTAGAGGTCATCTTTTTGGTCGAGGTACTCCCGCAGGGCGCCTTCGGGGTCGTCCCAGGTGCCGAAGTAATACCCTTTCCCCCGAATCGTTTTTGCCCATTTGCCCACGGCATGGGCGTATAGGGGAAAGTCGGGGCGCGGCTTCTTGGGCTTCACCCTTTTACCGGAAGCAAGGGATCGGGTAGACTTGATACTCATGGCGTCACTCCTGCGTCAAAGGTTAGTGGCGTCCAGGTACCCGTCGGCTAACCCCCGAGGGGTGCTGAACTAGAATAAACGTTGCCCTACCGGTATGCACTACCGTAAAACAACCGTAAATGGGAAGAATAGACAAAGAGAAAAATAGCCATAAACCTTTGCGGAAGAAATTGTTAGCGCCTGTAGCTCAGGGGATAGAGCAACGGTTTCCTAAACCGTAGGTCGCAGGTTCGATTCCTGCCAGGCGTATTCAGCGGGGATTAGTTCTACTGCGCAGGATCGGCGGAAAAGGGGGACTGGCTCCATGGCGAAAGTTGGTTTGTCGCTTGGAAAAACGACGATGCCACGGTGCCTGTCCCCTTTTTCCGCGGGGAGCGGCGCCGACCGTCGCGGGAAAGGGGACAGGCGCCGAAAGCCGAAAAACGTATCGGCAAGGCGTAACGGTCACTGCGACGGAGCCAGTCCCCATTCCCGCGACTCCCGATCCTGCGCAGTAGAATTAGCCGACGAGAGTTTTTCCCGACTCCATCGTCGTGGACCGTCGTCCTCCGCTCGGGCGGATGACAATCAATCCTCTCCCACAAGGTTCCCGGTCAGGACGCCTTTCAGAAATCCAAAGAGACCGATCACAAAGAGGATCGGCGGATAGAAGAAGATGTAGCCCACGTAAAGGCCGGCGAAGAACCACACGGCGGCGATAATCATCATGAGCAAGCCGCCGAAGACGCCCATGGAGAGTCCTTTCTTTTCCGGGGCGAAAAAATCGCGGTCGGCACGACGCGGCGTGGATGAAATCAAGCTCCGCGGATCCGGCGGCGCGGGCGCTGCCGCCGGCGCCGGCTGCGGGGCGGCGAGCGGGTATTCCTCGCTCATCGCCTCGTCGAACCAAGTCTGGTCCAATTTCGACGGCTGGGGAACCACCTCGGCGGTAATAACCGACTCCGGGGCTCGCCAGACGTTCGCGCAGGCCGGGCATTTGACCAGCTTGCCGGCCGCCGAGTCGGGAATTTGAAAGGCCTTCCCGCACCCGGGGCACTGCTCTTTGGCCGAGGTGTGTTGCGCCGGGGGGGGTGACCGGCCGGCTGCCGCCCGCCGTTCCGGGAATCTGCAACACGCCCGCACAAGCGGGACATTTTCCACGCTTGCCCCGCAACGAGTCTGGAATGTCCAGAGCCTTTTCACAACCGGGACACTTCATCTTGAAAGACATGGTGTTCAGAGTCGCAAAAACGTGTGGGAGAAGGGGCAGTCGGAAGAGTCGGCTGAGATCGATCGAGGCAGAACGGTCTCCATTGCCGATCACGCCTCGCCGTTGGGAACAGGACTCGCGTCTCCTACGCCTGCGAACACGCAACCGGCGTGGCATGATACCACCAGGGTATCAATACCCCGCCTTTCCGTCAAGGGTGGAGCCGCCCGGACAAGTGGATTTCAAGGGAAGCACCGTACTCGGGCCGGGCGTGGCAAGAAATCCCGGCAAATCGGTCATTCTGAGCATAGCGAAGAATCTCCCCGGAACTACGGAGATTCTTCGCCGCACTCAGACTGGCGCCAACGCCAAGAGAACACGCCGCACCCCTCGGGCCGCATGGAGTTGCAATGGAGCACCCGTCGAATGTAGAATAAGCCGCAATTGGATGCGGAAAGCGACATTCTCAACGAGAGCAGAGAAGACACCACCATGTCGTCCCCCGTAGGGAAGAGCACGACGGCCGGCGCGGCGCGACCACCGGGCAGGTCTCGGAGTTGATTCTCGTCGTCGAAGACGACGTGGCGTTGCAGCAACTGATCGAGCGCCGTTTGGCTGCGATCGGCCATCGCACGATCGGCGCCGCGGACGGAGCGTCGGCCCTGGCGCGCCTCGACGAGTGCGCGCCGCGGCTGATGCTGCTGGACTATAGTCTGCCCGACATGCACGGCGAAGCAGCTCCTCGAACAAATCGAGTCGCAGGGCAAGCAGATTCCGTTCGTCGTGGCCACGGGGCACGGCAGCGAGAGCGTGGCGGTGGAAATGATGAAGCGCGGCGCCTACGACTACCTGGTCAAGGGCGTGAGCTTCATGAAGATGCTGCCCGCCGTCGTCGAGCGGGCCTTGCAGCGCGTCCGCCAGACCGAGCGCCTGGCCGAGGCCGAGGAAGGGCTGCGCCAGGCGCATGAGGAGTTGGAGCAGCGGGTGCGCCAGCGGACGGCGGAATTGGCCGAGGCCAACCGGCTGCTGCGCGTGGAAATGGAGGAGCGCCGCCGCGCGGAGGAGCAGGTGCAACGGCACCAGGCCGAGTTGGCCCACGTTTCGCGGTTGAGCACGGTGGGCGAGATGGTGGCCGAGTTGGCCCACGAATTGAACCAGCCCTTGACCGCGATTTGCGGTTATTCCCAGGCCTGCAAGCGGTTGCTGCAAGGCGACGGGCAGGACCGCATCGACGACTTGTCGGCCTCCTTGAACCAGGTCGGCGAACAGGCCGACCGGGCCGCGGGGATCATCCGCCGCCTGCGGCAATTCGTCGCCAAGGCCAAGCCCTTTCAGACCGCCGTCGATCTAAACGACATGATCCGCGACGTGTCTGAGTTGATGAGCATCGACGCCCGGACGGCGCAGACCGAAGTCACGTTCCAGTTCGCCGAACCTTTGCCGCCGACCGTCGGCGACCGCATCCAGCTCGAACAAGTGTTGGTGAACTTGATGCGCAACGCCTTCGAGACGCTGCGCGAATCGAACCACGAGTCCCCGCGGCTTATAATTCGCACCGCCGAGGACGGCCGGGGGAACATCGCGGTCGAGGTCGAAGACAACGGCGCGGGCATTCCGCCCGATATGGTCGATCGCGTCTTCGACCGTTTCTTCACCACCAAACCCGACGGAATGGGAATGGGGTTGTCCATCAGCCAATCGATCATCGAGCGTCACGAGGGGAAGCTCGGGGTCACTTCGGCCCCGGGCCGGGGCACGATATTCCGCTTCACTTTGCCCATCGATACGGGGGAGCATTGCCGTGCAGACTGAACCTACGATCTTCATCGTTGACGACGATCCCGCCGTCCGTCAGGCGTTGACCGTGCTGGTCCGTTCGATGCGCTTGCAGGCCGAGGCGTACGAGTCGGCGCAGGATTTTCTCGATGCCTTCGACCCCTTGAAACCGGGCTGCCTGCTGGTCGACGTGCGGATGCCGGGCATCGGCGGACTGGGGCTGCTCGAACAGTTCAACCGCGACGATATCCCTGTGCCGGCCATCGTCATGTCGGCCTACGGAGACGTGCCGATGGTGGTCCGGGCGATGAAGGCCGGCGCGCTGAACTTCCTGGAAAAGCCCTGCCGCGACCAGCAGCTTTGGGAGGCCATCCAGGAAGCAATCAAGTGGGACAGCCAACATCGCCAGCGCCTGGCAATGCGGTCCAAGGTCTGCCATCGACTGCAACACCTCACCGCCGGCGAACACGACGTGCTCCGGCTGCTGATCGACGGGAAATCCAACAAAACCATCGCCGCCGAACTGAACCTGAGCGTGCGGACGATCGAGGTCCGCCGGGCCAAACTGATGAAAAAGATGAAGGCCGAATCGCTGGCCGAGCTGATTCGCCTGACGCTGGCGGCTGAGCCCCACTACGGGAAACCACGTCCCGCCGACAAAATAACCCCCTAGTGGGATAGCGGTAAGTCCGGCCGCGTGGTTAAGATGCCACTCTGTTTTCTTCTTCTTGCTCCGCAGCTTGATCCGGCCCGGGGGCAGGGCCGTGGCGTTTCTAGTTCTCTTTGCTGGGGTAACGGTTCACAGCCCGCTGGTCATATAGGCCGCCGGTCATTCTGAGCGTAGCGAAGAATCTTGGCTGAGTCTCGATTCCAAAAAAGATTCTTCGCTACGCTCAGAATGACGGTGGTTTCCGGGCTTATGTACGGTTGCCGGCTGGGTGATGTGCATGGAATTGCAGATAACTCCCAGGTCCGCTCCTACCTCCCGATTGGCGTGCCGCATTCTCATCGTCGAGGATGATTGCGACCACCAACCGTTGCTGTCGTTGATGCTGCGCAAAGACGGGGCCGACGTGACTATCGCGGAAAATGGTCGGGAAGCGATCGAAAAGGCTTGCTCCGCCGCAATGAGGGCCGGCCGTTCGAACTGATCCTCATGGACGTGCAGATGCCCGTCATCGACGGATTCGACGCCACGCGCTGGCTGCGGGCGGCGGGCTTTGCCAATCCGATCATTGCCGTGACCGCCCGCTGCACTCGACCGACCGCGACCGCTGCCTGTCGGCCGGCTGCGACGATTTCTTCGCCAAGCCCTTTTTACGCGCCGATTTCATCCGCATGTTGTCCGCCCATCTGGACCGCTATCGCACGCAGCACGCGACGCCCCACAACTGACCTTCCCGCGGCTCGTGCGGTCTGAAAAACGTCGCTCTCCGCTCTGGAGGAGAAAAGACTCTCGCGGAGGCGCGGAGACGCGGAGAAGAGAACAATCCCCTCCGCGCCTCCGCGTGAGATTTTCTTTGCAATCGTTCATGGCTCCTTAACTCCCAACCCCCTCCCAGAATGGCGGGCAGACTGTAGTGCTCGATTTCACGGGATTACTCGCAGGCACCCTCGCCACGCCACCGGCGGTCTGTGTGGTGTGCGGCCATATTTTCTGGCAATCGCTAAATCTTTGTAGGATTTAGGGTTTTCCAGTAAGTTTGCCACATGCGGCTGTCGTCCAGGCACGCAAGGGCCATCATCGCTTCGGCGTTGGAGCCATCCCAGCGGCGACCGCGGCCCTTGACCCGGTGCGTGGTGGTCTTGCACTCGCTTTCCGTGGGCCCGCTGCCAATCTGCCAGCCGCGACGGCGGAACTCGGGGTAACGGATCATTGGTTTACGCTCCGCCACGTAGTGCATCAGGCGGTTGGCTTCCTTTCGTTTGGTCGGCGATCGCAAGGGAGAACGCCAAGCCACCAGTTGGTCCCAAGCGGAATCGTAGCCCACGTGCCGAAACGTGTGCATCACTTCCTCCAGCCACGTCTTGCCCTGCGCGGACTCTTCGCCAAACACAATCCGGCGGCTCTTCTGTAGGTTCTCCCGCAGGTGATAAAAGTCCAAGCCGATGGCGTCCACCAAACCGTGAAACTCGATCTGGTTGCGAATCCAGGGGGCCCCGTCCACGTTGGCCACCTTCTCCTCTGCCTTGGGCAACTCTAGTTGGCACGCCATCCGCTGCATCAAACGCCCCGCCGCTTCGTGGTTGCCGCTGGTCGCCCCCACATAGCGGTGCTTCATCGTTTCGTCATAGAAGTTGGCCACCTTGAATTCCTTGTAGGCCTGATCGGCCCCCGTTTTCGCGCGAGGCAAGGGCCGACAGCGACGGCCGCGCCGGCGCCGTTTTTCGCGAATCTTCGTCCGCCGCTTCTGCTTCTCTTCCGCGGTGACCAGCGGCACTTGGACGCCGTCACACCCCAGATACAGCCGGGAAACGCCCTCGGTCGTGCGGCAGTCCGCAGCCGTCCACGGCGGCTGCAACTCCCCGCGCTGCAAGACCCGCAACACCGCCTTGCCCTCCCCTTCGATCAACTGCCGCAACGCTTCCTTGCTGATGGACCAATGCGCCGCACGCGCAGATTGGCCGCGGTCTTGGCAAAACTAGCTGAATCTTGATTCAACCGACACGCCATCTCCCGCACCCCTTCGCTGATCGTCGCTTCGGCTTCGTCCAACCAGCGGTCTGCCGGCGTTTCGCTTCCTTCCTGTCGACAGTGCCAACGAATCCGCCAAACATCAATCCGCCCATTGATGGTCAGGATGCTGGTGGACTGCTTTCCTTTATGCCGTTTCTTCTTTCCCGTCGCGGCGCTGTTCGGAGGGGGGAAAAGCGGCTTCCGCCGCGTTGACTTTCATCTGGATCGCCTTTTCGTAGGCGACCTGGCGAAAGCGATCCAAGGCATCCCTCGCTTTCTCTTCGCTATCGCGAATCACTCGACCCTGCGGCGCACTGTCCACCGCCTCGGCTACCTCCCGCAACGCACGCTCGAACTCCGCTCGCATCTGCTCTTCGTAGGCCTTCCGGTCCAACTTGGGTAGTGCCATCGCAATTTCCTCCTGTGTGGCATTATGCTAAAACCAAGACGCCAACCCAAGTTATACAGCCTCTTTATTGTTCGCGCCAGTCATATTTGCCGCACACTCTGTGTGCCAAGCACTTATCGATATTGTCATAACCGGGATTATGTTCCCCGATTTCGCCCGGCTGGGGTGAGCGTCTGTGCGCTGATTTGACGCTCAACGCAAGCTGCTCCAATCGAAAGCGGCCGCCTTGATCGCGCGGTAGTTCTCGTCCAGCTTCGGTTGCAGGAGGATTAGGGCCGCAAGGCGTCGGGCGATGGCGGTGACTTCGCGGGCCTCCTCCGGCTTCAGCGCCCGGCCAAGGATGTTTTTCTCCCGGTAGCTCAACCATTTTTTGAGAACCTGATAGCCGCCGATGTGGTAATTCCACACGCCCGCCGGCACGTTGCGCCAATAGACTGAGCGGTTCATGTAAACGTCCGTCGTATTCGGTCCGAGCAGTTCGCGGGCCCCCGGCGGGATGGTGTCCATTTCTTTCGGGTCGAAGTCGCGGGGTGCGATTTTTCCCTTGCCGGGCATAACGGCGTTGTCTTTTCCGAAGTGTCCCCAACCGGCATCCACGGCCAGGTCGTCGCCCGAGGGATCGATTGTCCCGTCGCCGACTTTTGTTGTGCGGCCGATGATATTCAAGGCGGGGTCGATTTTGCCGGTAGTCACACCGGGCACTCCGGTTTCGGTATCAAGGAGGGCGGCGATCCGTTCGCCCAAAGCGGCGGAGGTCTCCAACGCCTTCCGCGAATCCGGCAAGGGAATCCGTGGCCAATCGCGCCGGATGCCATCGGCGTTTTCGTTCAGATATGCTGGACTGTAACCGATGGCCAGTGCGTGCATCCAGATTAGTCCCGCCGTATTCGTGTGATCTAGATTTTTGCACTTAAGTGATTGCAGATAGTCACGGGCTTGTCGCGACATATTGGCGACGGTTTCATCCTTCTCCGGCGAGTCTCCCAACGCGGCGAAGAGCGTCCGTTCCGCCTTCCTTTCAAGCCGCGAGCCATTCTTCAGAAGGATGGGAAAGTGGCGGGCATGGCCGGAAATCGTGTCGTAATCGCATACCAGCCGAGAGTAATAGAACGGTGGGCCTTCCGGCGACTTATCGGCAGTGTCGCGCGTGATGAAAAACGCATTCCCGGTAAATCGCTGCTTCAACAGATGTGGACTTGGCTCGCTAAAAAGCGGTCTTATGTTGGCAAGGTATCCCCACCGCACGTCGAATACCTTGAAGGGATACTTAACAATGTGCGTCGAACTGTAGGCGTGTTCTTTCAGTAGTTTAATACGCGCTTCTGGACCGACGATTCGATTTCCCGTCATCATTAACGAGGCGTGATAACGAGCAACCTCCGAATCCGGAACCTTCGTATCGAAATACGCTTTGATTCTCTCTTCGAGCAGTTCTCTGTCAATGGAAATCAGCGAGTTGCCGCGCCTTTCCACGGGCCCGTTGAATGGGGCCACGGCGCAAAGGTCGGGAAGCTTGGGCCAGTCACCGTAGTGAACGGCGACATTTTCCGGCTTGAAGGAAAACCGATTATCCGAGTGAGGCCTCGCCGCCGCATAGGCTTTGTCAAACCTCCTTGCCGCAAGACTGTTGAGCAGGTCAGCGCGTTTGCTTGCGCCCATAAATCGCGAAAGCGGATGGTCGGCTTCTTTTGACGTTCGGGCTTGCGGACGATGACGCAAACGGCCGTGCCGACGCGGATGCCCTCGCGGTTGTATTCGGTGGAGAAGACGGATGGATCGGGCTTGCCCTCGGGCGTCAACTTGCCTGTTTCCCGGCTGTCGCCGTTCATGCAATCAAACCACAGCTTGTCGAATTCCGCAAGAAAACGCTGGCGCATTACCACGAAGGACGGATCGCTCAAGTAAGAGAAGTTGGAGATAAACGACACGACACCCTTTCCGCTCATTTCGGCGATGCGTCGCTCGGCCAGTCGGAAAAAGCGGACGTACAGATCGTCGAGGTTGAATTTTTTGATGCCCCAACCGCCGTCCTTGACTGGTTTGTTCAAGTTGGCTTTGTACGGTTCAACCAGCCCTTGCTCCTCGTCGGGGCTGACGCCCGCGAAGGCGTTGTACGGTGGATTGCCGAGTACAACGAGGATTTTTTTATCGCGTTTGACCTCTTCAGCAGCATCGCGTTCGGCTTGGAGTTCGGCCCATTGCATGACCTGTTGTTTCGGTCCCTTGGGCGGTTTCCAGCCGGTGAGGGCATTTGTGAGATAAACGCCTACCCGCTCGCCTAGATTCTGCTTCAAGGGCGTGCCTTGGTTTTGCAGCAGCGAGGCCAGTTGCAGGTGCGAGACGACGAAAGGCGCAGGCAGGATTTCAAAACCGAAAATCCGCTCCATCGCCGCCCGCTTCAAGTCGGAGGCTACCAGATCGTCCCCGCCGCGCTCGCGCAGCGTCGCCGCGATGCTGTGGAGGACTTCGACCAGATACGCGCCCGTGCCGCAACACGGATCGAGCACCACGACGTTCGGATCGGCCAAGCCGTCGGGCAGGTCAAGTTCCTCGCGTAATACGCGATCGACCCGGGCAACCTGGTACTTGACGATCTCCGGCGGCGTGTACCAGACGCCCAACTGCTTGCGCAGCTCGGGGTCGTAGGCTTCGAGGAACGGCTCGTAGAAGTACTGCACCGCGTGCTCGTCCTCGAAATGCTCGAAGAATTCGCCGCGGACCACGCGGTTCAGCGCCCCGGCGGCCCGGTCCAGCAATTCGACGAGTTCCAGCCGCCCAAGCTGATGCGGATCGGACAACTGATGGTACAAGGTGCGGATGAAAGGGACGTGCAACGACCACTCGGCCGAACGCCAATTGAACGTGGCGTCCACGCCGGGCGAGTCCTTGTGCCAGCGGACCCAGGCGGAAAAAAGGCCGTAGAACAGGGTTTGCACCAAGGTCGAACGGAAGAAATGCTCCCCTTTCTCGTCGATGAACTTCATTCCCAACGCCTCCTCCAAGGCGGCGCGGACCGTTTGCAGGGCGGGCAGTTCCTTGCGCTGCTCCACGTGGACCAGTGCGTCGCGGGCGTAGGAGGCCAAGAACCAAGCCAAGTCCTTGGGATTCGACAGCGGCGCGGCGTGCAAACACGCGCGACGGATGAATTCGATGAATTGCCGGCCCTTGTCCTGAGCAGTAGCGCGAGGATGGGCGGCGGCGCGTTGCCAGAAATCGCGCTCGTCGTCGCCCAGGGCAAACGATTCGCGCGGGACCGCGCGCCGTTTGGTCCGCGTTCGACAATCAGAAAATCCCGCAAATTGGTGACTAAAACAATGCCGTATCGACCCAGGTAGTCTTTAACCTGTTGACTCGCGGCAATGGTCTCGACTTCCGGCTCGGTCCCTTTCGCTTCAATCGCGCCGCGGGCGGGGAGTTGGCCCGGCTTCGGTTTTTCGTCGCCACGGCGTTGGAATTGGTCGGCAGTGAACAGCCCGCCATCCGGAATGCCAACTCCCTGGTTCTTGATATTGATGACGCAGCGGACCTTGGGCTTCAATGAGCTGCCCACCGCGTTGAAGAGGTTGGAGAGGGCAGGGTAATAAGACGTCTCGGGCACCGCGGCGCCGGTGGCGCGGACGGCCTTAAGATCGGATAAGTATTCTTCGAGTATTTGTTTGGAAGCGTCGTCGTCTCGGTGGCTTTGCGACGCCGCCAATGTAGCCGGGTTGGTTTTGCGCTTTGCCATATCGTCCCTTCAACGCGGTAAGATTGGACAATCGAAGTGTACCCGGTTGTGGGGGAGTTCGCTACGGGACTTGTCAGGTTGGCATTGATTTTAGCAGATTGGACTGTTACCGAAACCTGATCCTTGTGTTGAAAGAGCCCAGAAGCCCGTCCGGCGGCGGAGTTGTTGCTTGGCACATTTCTTGAGATTGAAAAGACCCAACACGGCCGGTAGGATGAGAGGCGGCCGATGGTCTTACGTCTTGGGGCTTGGGGCTTGGGTCTTGGCCGAAAATGTCGATGCAGGGACCAAGACCCAAGACCCAAGACCAAAGACCTGATCCCCAATGCCCGCGGGCAAACAGGCATGAGTCGCTTGCCGATGCAACACCATGCCGTCAAAGGAGGGGCCAAAAATACGGCCGTTTGCAATCCACAAGTGCTTGCCGCGTAATGAGATGCGTCATTGTAACAGCGTCGGATGTTGAACTCGCAAAGTGAAATTCTGTTGCATAGCGATGTGGCTGCCTTTGACGCGCGAGGGGCGAAAGAAGCCTCAAAATGGAAATTTGAAGACCTGCTGACCAACTGCCGAACGACGCCGCAACGGCCCTTATTTGTCTTACAGGACGCAAGGCACTCTTGGAACGCGGCCAAAACAACACCGCACCCCTCCCCTCTTTTCCATCTTCACCAACAAACAGCACTAGCCACTCGCCACTTCTCCACGACTGACGTAGCATCGTTTCCCGTTTTTTCGTATGATTAGCCCACTTATCTCTGGTGGCGCGGAATGGACTCGAATGATTCGTCATGGAGGACGATCATGAACTCGCTGAAAAACCTGTTGATAATGGCCGTGCTGGGGGCCGTGGGCTACGGGCTCTACGTCTCGCTGGCGCGGAACAACGTCGATCCGGCCTATTCGCCTGGCGCAGCCGATCCCTGGCAATCGGCCGCTCAGAATCCAGATAAGCCCGGCGCAACTCCGGTCGCTCCGGGCGGTTCGCTGCCGGCCGGCTCGGTGCCCTCGCAGCCGGGCGGATCGCTGGCCATCGGGTCAGGCATGGGCCCGCAGTCGCCGGCCGATTCGATGACTCAACCCCCAAGTTACAATCCGCCCAGCGGAGCGCCGAACCTGACGCCCGTGACGCCATATCCGTCGGCGGCGACATCGGCGCCGGCAGCGCCCGACTCGCTCGCCGGCAAACCGATGGCCAGTCCGTCGGCGGCGGGTGGAGTGCAGAATCTGGCCCCGCCGCCGGGCGCGGGAATGGCCGGCCTCGCCCCCGCCGCGGAGTCGGAGGACGACAGCCTGGTGCAAACCAAGTTCGCCGAGTACATGGACGAAGTCCACAGGAAGCTGGCCGAGGGGAAGCTGGCTGAGGTCCATCAGTCGCTGAGCATCATGTACACGAATCCCGATTTGCCCGAGGCCCAGGCCCGGCAGATCGTGGGCCTGCTGGACCAACTGGCCGGCACGGTGATCTATTCGCGGAAGAACTATCTCGAGCCGGCCATATCACGCCCAGGCGGGCGAGACGATCGAGCAGATCGCCAAAAGGTACAACGTCCCCTGGCAATTGCTGGCGCGGATCAACGGGCTGATGCCGCCCGGACGCCGCGAACAACGACGAGGCGACGAAAGATCAACCGCTGCCCGAGGGAATGGAATTGAAGGTCCTCCGCGGTCCGTTCGACGCGGTGGTGGACCTGAAAAAGAAGGAACTGACGCTGCTGCTTCAGGACCGCTACGCGGGCCGGTTCCCCATCGGCGTCGGCAAGGACCAGCCGATCGTCGAAGGGGTGTACACCGTGCGGGATAAGATTCTCGATCCCGCCTATTACGGCGCCGACGGCGTTTCCTTCGCCCACGACGATCCGCAAAACCCGCTGGGCGAGGCCTGGATCGGCCTGACCGACCGGCTGGGCATCCACGGCTCGGCCGACCCCCGCGACATCGGCCGCGACGACAACCGCGGCAGCATCTGCGTCGGCGGGCGGGACATCCAGGACCTCTACGGCATCCTCTCGGTCGGGTCGCGGGTGAAAGTGTTGCGGTAGATCGTAAAACGGCCCCCTTTCCGCGTCGCCGCCGATTTGTTACGGTGGATGCTCCACGGCACACTTTTCCCAAGGGAGGTCCGCCATGTACGACAAACAAACGCTGGTCGATCTGGTCCGCGAAAAGGCCCTGCGGTTCGGCGAGTTCACGCTGGCCTCGGGCAAGAAGGCCACCTATTATCTCGACGGCAAGCAGGTGACGCTCGATCCGGCCGGGGCCCGGCTGGTGGCCGAGGGGCTGCTCGATATGCTCACCGCCGGGCGAGATGCCCAAGGCCGTCGGCGGAATGTCGATCGGGGCCGACCCGATCACCGCCGCCGTGGTCACCATGTCGGCGGTCCGCAACACGCCGCTCGTCGGCTTCATGGTCCGCAAGCAGTCCAAGGGGCACGGCACCAATCAGTACATCGAGGGGCCGGTCAAGCCGGGCGACAGCGTGGCCATCGTCGAGGACGTCGTCACCACCGGCGGCTCGTCGCTCGAGGCCATCGAACGGGCCGAGGCGTTCGGGCTGAAAATCGCCGGCGTCTGGGCCATCATCGACCGCATGGAAGGCGGCGCCGAGGCCTTCGCCAAACACGGCTACAAGTTCTCCAGCCTGCTGACCATCCGCGACTTCGGCATCGAACCGCCGACGGAATAGATAGACGTGCATAATTCGGCCCGTTTAGCCCCGGCGTCCACGCCGGGAAGAAGCGGGAAAAGTCCGTCGAGCAATTCTCCCGGCGTGGACGCCGGGGCTAAACGGGCTGGTTCCGGTCCGCGGCCGTGGGCTTGTCCTTCAGATAATAATGGCACAGCGCGATGGCCAGGGCGTCGGCCACGTCGGGCGGCTCGGGGGCGGCGGAGAGGGCCAACTCGCGCTGGATCGCACGCTGCACCTGCGACTTCGACGCCCGGCCGCTGCCGGTCAGGATCCGCTTGATCTGCGTGGCCGAGTAGTGGGCCACCGGCACGCCCGCCTGCGCCGCCGCCAGACAGATCACGCCCCGGGCGTGGCCCATCAGGATCGCCGTCCGCGGCCGGGCGTAGTGCGAATAGAGTTCTTCGATGGCCATTGCGTCGGGCTTCATTGCGGCGATCACATCGGCCACGCCGTCGTGGATTTCGACCAGCCGCTTGGTCAGCGATCCCCGCGACCGGCCCCGCACCACGCCCGCCTCGCACAGCCGCAGCCGTCCGTCGGCCGCTTCCAGCACGCCGTAGCCGGTGATGTTCAGTCCGGGATCGATGCCGAGGATGCGAAGGGACATAATGAGTGGTTAGTGGTTAGTGGCTAGTGGTTAGTTGCGAGGATTACGTGATCCACTAGCCACTAACCACCAGTCACTAGCCACTATTTTCTGCTCCATTCCGTTCCGCCCGGGCGGTCTTCGAGGACGACGCCGATCTCGGTGAGACGGTTGCGGATCTGGTCGGCCGTGGCGAAGTCTTTTTTCTTGCGCGATTCGGCCCGGAGCTCGATCAGCAGGTCCATCAGCTTGCCGGTCAGGCCGTCGTCGCCCGAGGCGGCTTTTTCCTGCGGCGGTTGGCGGAACAAGCCTAACGTCGAGCAGAGTTCGCGTAAGACAACGGTCCCGCGCTTCAGCACGTCGAGTTTCTCGGGCGTTCGCTTTTTCGGATCTTCGAGTTTTTCGTCGTCGACGAATTTGTTCAGCGCCCGGACCAGATCGAACAGCGCGGCGATGCCGCCGCCGGTGTTGAAGTCGTCGTCCATCGCTTCGAGGAAGCGGTTGCGGTGTTCGGCGACGGTTTTCAGCAACGGATCAACAACGGCGGTTTTCGCTTGTTTAGCGGCCGAAGGCACGTCGGCCCCGGCGGCGCCGCTCTTGGTCGCCGTGCCGGCGACCGCTAAACGATCGTCGCCGGCCTTCCGGGTCGCCGGGGCGGCGAGCGTGAAATAGTCCTCGCCCGTCACGCGCTCGAACCGCTTGAAGAACCGGTGGAACGTGTCCATGCCGGTTTCGACCTCGCGGAGGCGCTGCTCGCTGAAGTCGATCGGCCGCCGGTAGTGGGTCGAGAGGACGAAGAAGCGGATCGTCTCGCCGGAGAACTGACTGAGCATTTCGCGGAACGGCTCGGAGCCCTTCGACTTGCTGATTTTGCCGGCCTCTTGCGAGGCCAGGTCGCCCTCGGCCGCGGCGCGGGTGTTGCGGCCGCCCAGCTTGCCGACCTCGCTGCTGGCCTGCATCAGGCCGTTGTGCATCCAGTATTTGGCCATCGTCCGGCCGTGGCAGCACTCGCTCTGGGCGATCTCGTTTTCGTGGTGGGGGAACATCAGGTCCAGCCCGCCGCCGTGGATGTCGAACGTCTCGCCGAGCAGCTTGCGGCTCATGGCGGAGCACTCGATGTGCCAGCCGGGCCGGCCCGGGCCCCAGGGGCTGGGCCAGGAGGGCTCGCCCGGCTTGGCCGACTTCCAGAGGGCGAAGTCGGCGCCGGAGCGCTTCCGCTGGGCCATGCCGCCGCCGTCGCCCTGCAGGGCCTCCACGCCGCGATGGCTCAGCTTGCCGTAGTCGGGGCACTTGCCGACCTCGAAATAGACGTCGCCCTCGGCCTCGTAGGCGAAGCCCTTCTTAATCAACGTCTTGGTGAAGTCGACGATTTCGTCCATCGTCTCCGTGCAGCGGGGGAACAGGTCGATCGAGTCGACGCCCAGCGCGTCGAGGTTGTGCATGTAGTCGGCGGTCATCTCGGCGGCCAGTTTGGCCATCGGCACGCCGCGGCCGCTGCGACTCGGCGATCAGCTTGTCGTCGACGTCGGTGATGTTCACGACCAGCGTGACGTCGTAGCCCGAGTAGGCCAGGTATCGCTTGACGGCGTCGAAGATCACGGGCCCGACCATGTGTCCGATGTGGCTGGGCTTGTAGACCGTCGGTCCGCAGAGATAGATGCCGACTTTTCCCGGCCGGACCGGCTGGAAAGGTTCCTTCGTGCGCGAAAGTGTGTTGTAGACGCGGAGCATGGGGTAGGTCTTGGGTCTTGGGTCTTAGGTCTTGGGCCTTAGGTTCTGAGGCCCGGGACAATTTTGACTGAGGGAACGGAGGTAAGCGTTCAATGCAGGGCCGAGGTTGTCCACCAGTGTTTTGAGGGATTCGATCTGTTCGGGGGCAAGGAGTTTCCGCCGAAAGGCCCGGCGCAACCAATGTTGGGTTTCGCACAATGAACCACGAGCGATTCGCAGAAAGCGGCGATAATCTTGATTGCTCCCACGGCCGCTTCCTTCGGCGATATTCGCGCCGATACTGTCCGCAGCCCGCACCAGTTGCTTTCCTACGGTATCGCGTGCCAGTGTATTCCACGTTTGCACGAGTTCCCAAATCTGATCGGCCAATTGCTCCGCTGATAAATATACGCGTAGATTTTCAAAATTTGTTTTCGCCATTTCAATTATTCCGCCCCCCAAGCCCCAAGCCCCAAGACCCAAGACCTAAGACCCAAGACCTTCGATTTTCATTCCTCCCTATTCTCCAGCAGCGCCACGCACTGGGCGGCGATGGCCTTTTCGCGGCCGATCGGGCCGATGCCCTCGCCGGTCTTGGCTTGCAGGCCGACCCGCTCCAGGTCGATGCCGAGGACGTCGGCCAGGCGCTGGCGGATGCCGAGCCGATGGGTCAGGAGTTTCGGGCGCTGGGCGAAGATGATGCAGTCGATGTTGACGATTTCCCAGCCCAGGGCGGACACGGCCTCGAGGGCGGCGGCGAGCATCTCGGCCGAGTCGCGGCCGCGGTTTTCCGGATCGGTGTCGGGGAACATCTGTCCGATGTCGCCCAGCGCGGCGGCGCCGAGCAGGGCATCGACCACGGCGTGCAGCAGGGCGTCGCCGTCGCTGTGGCCGACCGACTGGTGGTCGTGCGGGACGTCGATCCCGCCGATCCGCAGCGGTCCGCCCGGCCGCAGCCGGTGCAGGTCGTAGCCGATTCCTACCCGCATGTCGTTCGTGGCCTGGTCTCCTCGTGGAAAAAGTGGTCGCGCGGGTGATTATAGCGAAAGAAGGGGGAGGAGAGAAGAGCGAAGAGGGCCTCGGAAAGGGCGGGTTTTTCGTGCTCGCGGCTCGTTTAGCCCCGGCGTCCACGCCGGGAAATCCCCCCTCGTTCCCATGCTCCGCATGGGAACGCACTGCCCCGACGCTCGGCGTCGGCGGAAAGCGGTGCAATTCGGAGTTGTGGAAGAAACCGGGCTCGAACTTTCGCCGGCCGTCTTCCTTCCCCGGCTTCCCCCCGATATGGGTTGAAATTATAATCGATCGTGGATACTCGTCACATAAATGGAGCGAATCATGCCCGACGAAAACCACGCCACGGAAAACCCTAAGTCCATTCCGGGGAGCGGAAATTTTCTCGGTTGCGGCGGTTGCGTTTGGGCTGTAGTCGGGTTGTTTGTCGTATTATTTGCGATCGCTTTGCTGCTGCCGGCGGTTTCCTCTTGTCGGCCAGCCGTATATAGAATGCAATGTTCCAACAACCTCAAGCAGATCGGACTGGCACTGTACAACTATCAGAACAAGTTCGGCTGCTACCCGCCCGCGTATACCGTCGATGAGCATGGCCGGCGGATGCACAGTTGGCGGGCGTTGATTCTGCCCTTCATGGAAGACGCAAACGGCAAACTTGTATATGACTTCAGCCAACCGTGGAATAGCCCTGAGAACCTTGCCTTTGCCGAGAATTCGCCGCTGTATCAGATATATTATTGTCCAGCCGAAAATAGTGTCGTTAAGAAGCACCGCGACACCAGCTACGTGATGCTGGTCGGACCGAACGCCTTCGCGGAAGGATCGACGCCCCGAACGAAAGAAGACATTACCGACGGGCTCGATCATACGATTGCCGTGGGCGAAATGTCACACTCGGGCATTTTCTGGACCGAGCCGCGCGACTTGAATACGGAGGAGATGAGTTCCAAACTAAACGATCCGAACCAGATCGGCCTGCGGAGTGACCACAGCGGAGGCTTGTACGTGCTTTTCGCCGATGGAATGGTGCAATTCTTGAGTGCGGCGATGGACCCGAAGATTTATCATGCCCTGACGACCATCAACGGGGGCGAGAAGATCGAGGGCTCTGATTGGTGATGGAATTGTTGGGTGCGTGAAACGCAGCGGAGGCAATCACGCGGTGCGTTTCACGCAACCTACGGATCACTCGACAAGCCGCGGACGCGGAGCGTCCGGGCAGTGTGTTCCCATGCGGAGCATGGGAACAAGAATGCTGACCATTAGCCATTGCCTACGACCACACAAGAAAAACGGCCGCCGCCGGCTTGGGGGGGAAAGCCAGCGGCGGCACAGGGAGGGCGTTTGCCCTGATCCAGTTGTTCGTTCGCCCTGTGGGACAGGTTGGAACCTGTCCCGCGGCGAGGACAGGTTATCAACCTGTCCTACAAATTATCTTACGGAGGGCTCTGGATGCCGAGCTTCTCCTCTTCCTCTTCCTGGATGATGATTCGCGGCGTGACCATCATCATCAGGCTTTGGGTTTCGCGGCCGATGCCCACGTTCTTGAAGAGCCGGTTGATGTAGGGGAGCTTGTTCGAGCATGCGGCACGCCGAACTCGTTGCGGCCCTCGCTCAGCCGCTTGATGCCGCCCAGCAGCACGGTGCCGCCGTCGGGCACGCTGACCGTGGTGGTCACGGTGACGATAGGAGAAGGTCGGCAACTGGACGGTGGTGCCGGTGTTGGTCGTAGTGGTGTTGTCGCCGCTTCGTGTTCCACAGCTTCGAGGGATCGGTGGCCGCCGCCTGGAGTCCCGACCGCGTGGTGTCGGTCGTGGTGGAGGTGGTGCCGGTGAACTGGAAGGTGTTCACGTCGCCGATGCGTGCTGAAGAAGGGGACGACGGTCAAGCGGACGAACCGCCGGTCGTTGGAGACCACCGCCTGGACGGTCATGAAGGTGCCTTCGGTGAGGACCACGATGACCGGCTGTTGGGCGGCGGCGAAGTCGCCCACGACGGGGATCACGCTGATGACGAAGGGGCTTTGCGAGGTGTCGGCGACCATCGCCTGCTGGCCGTTGAACAGCGTGACCTTGGGCGCCTGCAGGACGTTGCTGCGGCGGTCGCCCTGGGCGGCGTTGATGAAGAAGTAGGCCTCGATGTCGCTGAGGATGGCGAAGCCCAACTGGGCCCCGGCGGTGGCGTCGAAGCCGCCGAACTGCGGCACGGCCAAGGTCGTAAGCTGCCTTGCGTGAAGGGGATGTCCAGGTCGGCGGTGAACATGCCGGGCTGGCTCATGCCCACGGTGACGTGCGGTTGCTGTCCTGGTCGGTGACGTTTCGGGGCACGCCCTGCCCGACCGTGAACTGGTTGGGATTGCTGACGTAGCCGGCCGAATTTCGGGCGCCGAAGGCCAGGCCCTTGCCGTCGATGTTGTCGTTGATGTCGAAGTCGAAGTCCACGCCGATCCGCTCGAAGAAGTTGTCGTTGAGCGTGATGAAGCGGACTTCGATGGTGACTTGCAGGTCCTGCAGCCGCCGCAACTGCTCCAGCAGGTCGACGATCTCTTCGTGGACTTCCTGCGTCTGGCTGACGACGAGGCTGAGGTTGGTCTCGAAGGGGGCGATGGAGCCCGGCCCGCCCACCTCGTCCCAGGTGGTGGGTTTGATCGTGGAGGTGATCAGGTCGATGAGGCTGTCGAAGTCGGCCTGCGCCCCGCCGCCCAGCCCGCCCGGTCCCGGCCCGAGCGGCGGCGTGCCTTGCTGCGCCGGAGTCTCGGCGCCGGGCAGCGGAGCCGATCTGGGCCAGCAGGTTGGGGTTGATCTCGGCCCCGTTCTGTCGGCCGTCGTGGCTGGCCACCACGGCCAGCGGCGAGGAGGCGGCCGTTCCGAAGGGGACCGATCCGCCGAATCCCACGCTGTCCATGGCGTCGTTGTAGGCGCCGCCCAGCCCCATCGCGGTGGGCACGAAGTTCGGAATCGGAATCACCAGGTCGGCCACGTTGTAGGTGACCGTGTAGACCTCGCCGTCGCGCATCTGCTCGCTGGTGATCTTCAGCACTTCGTCCTTGACCACGTAGCTCAGGTGCAGCGGTTGCGAGGATCAGGTTCAAGGCGCTCTTGAGCAAGATCTCGTTGCGGAGGTCGATGGTGACCGGGGTGTCGCGTGGTCACGCCCTCCTCGGCCAGCCCCTGGGGATCGAGGTACAGGTTGACCTCGGCCAGCTTGGCCAGGTAGTCGAGCACCTTGCTCAAGGGGGCGTTGGTGAATTGCAGCGAAACCGGCGTGCGGAGCTTCTTCTCGATAATCGATTTCCTGCTCCGTCCGCTGCCGGCCGCGGTCGCCGGCGTATTTCTTTGCCCGTCCGGTGATGTCCTTCCATTCCTTAATGTTGGGGAATCGGAAGGGGCGGCTGTCGTCGAAAGGAATCGAAGACCGGTCCACACTGCCCATGGTATCGACAAAGCCTTGTTCCTTATCGCTTTGGATTTCCTTCGCCAGCATCAGCCGGTTGACGAACTTGGCCTGCCAGAGGACCTGCATCACGACCGGATTGTTCGGATCCAGTTCGGCGGCTTGTTTAGCCACCTCTTGGGCCTCCGGGTAG
Organism: uncultured Planctomycetota bacterium; assembly: GCA_963733145.1. Classification (GTDB taxonomy): domain Bacteria; phylum Planctomycetota; class Planctomycetia; order Pirellulales; family Thermoguttaceae; genus JAHIKV01. The sequence continues at coordinate 317,528 of CAVTCJ010000003.1, forward strand.
CGCTGCTCGTCCATGAGCCGGTTGAACTTGTCGATCAACATGGCGAGCTTTTCCTGGACCTCGAGCTTCACCCGCCGGCCGCGCTCGACGTCCTGGCGGATGCGTTTGTTTTGTTCGGCGAGTTCGATTTGCGGCCGGTTCTTGTCGATCATCTGCCGGGTTTCGGCGATGGCCCGGTCGGCGCGGCGGAGCAACTGAGCCTGGGCCGCGGCGTCCAAGGCGGAGGCTTCCACTTTCTTCCGCGCTTCTTGCAACATCTGCAGCGCGCCGTTGGGATCGGTGCCGAGCATGGCGCGGGCGGTCGATTCGCGGTGGGCCAGATCGGCGGCCACCTGCCGGTAGAGCAACTGCTGCCGCATCGCCGCCTCGTTCACTACGGTCGCGGGCTGGCGCGTTCCCGGCGCAGGACCCGAGAGGAGTTGCAGGTGGTCCTGCAACCGCTGCGCGGTCATCGGATCGAGGTCGTTCGGATACTTGGCGGCCTGCTGGAAGAACTGGTATGCCCGAGCGGCATCGTGTTTCTTCAGGGCTTCTTCGCCTTGTTGGAACAACGCCATTCCCGGCGTTTGCGACCGGGCAGCGGCGCCGGGCGTAGGCGGAGTGGGCGGACCCGCCGGAACCGGTTCATATTGTCCCGGCGCCTGAGCCATGCGGCGTTCGGAAGGATACATCGGTTGATCGTCGGACGCCGGCACGTTCCGGGTCGGATCGTTGTTTTGATCGTACAAGGCCTGCGTGGCCCTGCCGGAACCATCGGCGCCGGCGGCCGGCACGACGCGCGAGTCGCGCTGCCGCAGTTGTTTGAGGTCCAGCAGCACCAGTCCCGGCCGGTCTTCGCCCGGCGCGAAGGCGCCGTCCGGCAATCTCAGGGCATCGGCTTGACGGGCCAGTGATTCCGCCCGGTTCAGGTCTCCGGCGGCGATTGCCTCGCGGGCCTGTCGGACCAGGGCAACGGCTTGCTGACGGGTGGCCATAGTGGCGGGCGGGGCCGACGCGGTGGCAAACCCCGGCTCGGAAGCCGCCATCGGCCGGCCGGCGGCCGGCTGACGCGCAGCCGCGATCCGCTTGAGCAGGTCTTGCGGCTTCTGCTCGAACGGTCCGTAGGTGATTCTCATGCCGGCCGCGCGCTCGGCGAGCCGTTCCGCTTCGTCGAACTGGCCCCAACGCGCCAAAGCGTCGGCTTGATCCATCAAGTTTCGGGCGTAAGCCCGGGCGTACGCCTCGGTGCTGCGGTCCAGGCCGGATAGTTCACGATATTTTTGCACGGCCGCTTCCACCTTGTCGGGAGTGTCGTCCAAGGGCCGATAGTCGACCTTCATGGCCCGGGCTTTCTGGACGAAATCCAGGGCGCGGCGGACGTCGCCGACGGCCAGGGCCAAACGCGCCTCGCACAACGGGTTGAGCTGGGCCGCGTGATCGCCGGGGGCGCGGGCCTCGTTCTCTCCCGGCTGGGTGACGGGGTAAGGCCGGTCCGGCGCCGGCGTGCCACTGCCCGACGGCGAGCGGGCATCGACCGTCGGCAACGGAGTGACTGCTCCCGACGCGGCGGCCGGCGCTGATGAATCGAGTTTGTGGCCGGCGAAGGGGTCGCTGCTCGGCGTCTGCTTGCTCTTTCCCAGGCCGAACGGTGCGAAGAGCGAGCTCGGCTTGGCCGGTGATGCGGAGGCCTCGCTGCGTTTCCGCTCCAGGTCGCGGCGGGCCTTTTGGGGCGTGTCGCCGAAGTGGAATCGGCCGTATTGAACGTTCAACGCCTCGGCCTTGGAGATCAGGGCGTCGGCCGCCGCGAGGTCGTTCTCGTCCATCGCCTGCCGGGCGCGGACCAGGAGGTCGGCGGCTTGCCGGTATTTGTCCTTGGAATCATTATTTTCGGCAGGGGCGGCTTGTCCCAGGATCGCCGCCGTCAGCCGGGTCTCGAGCGAACCATTTGGAACGCCCGCCGTCGCCGTTGCGGCCCAAAAAACCCAGGCGAATGCGGTACAGCCGAGAAGTGCTTTTGGTGTCGTTTTCAACAGAGCTCTCCTTATGAGACTCATTCGTTCGCGCCGGCGTAATACTGTCTGCCAGACATCGAATAGTGGTCCGTTTGGAAATCGAATCCTGAAATTCCGGTGGATGAGAGCGGGTTAAATACCTCTGCCGACGAAGTGGGTCAAGGGCAGTTAGCAGAGAATTTCTCGACTTAAAGGCAGTCTTTGCTTTCGGAAGAGAAAAAGCTGGTTGCCTATTCACCCAGAAATACCCGAGCAACCGAAATCTACCCGCCAGAAGGGTAGATCATGCCACAGAATTGGAATGTGATGAACTGCCGGGGAGGGATGCCGATTGAACGTCGATGGAACAATCTCGAGAAAAATAGCCGGCGGGCCGCCGCCGGTGGAGAAACCCACTCTTTGAGCACATTCCGGCGGCTGCTGGCCGCCGGCTATTACTACATTGATACCCTGACACTAAGCGGTCGTCCAAAAACAACTTGTAGCACAGCCGCCCTCGGCTGTGCGAATCGCTCTAGACAGCCGGGGGCGGCTGTCCTACATGTACCGAAGTTGTTTTTGGACGACAACTAATAGCGCTCCGTTCGTCTCCCACCCGGGGCCGGCGAGAAGAGTTTATCCAATGGGCCGCCATGTTGGGGCATGCCGGGAACCACTCCGGGCCCGCCCACGGGCGTCGGTCCCGCCTCCGCGGCCAGAATTTTCATCGCGCTCGGCCTTGTCGTCCAACTCATTGCGGACGACGAGATTCCCGTCCGCGTCGAGGAGCAGGATCTCACCGACCGACTTCAGATCGCTGCTCCCCCGGCCGGCAAGTTTTTCGCCGCCGCGGAAGTCCAGCGCAATGGCATTGGTATAGTAATTTACGAGCCACTGGTCGCCGGTCGGGGTGGGAGCGACAGGCATCATGCCCATGTCGTCAAATCCGGGAGGAAACATCTCTCCCGGACGCGGCTTGGCTTTGCCGGCACGGGGCTTTGCCGCTCCCGCGCGCGGTGGCTTGGCTTTGCCGGGTTGGGTCGGTATTGTGCCGGGGGCGATCATGGGATCCACGACCCCAGCCGGCCCCATCGGCGGTGCGCCCATTCCCGCGGCCATCGGGTTGCCTCCTTGGCTGTGGCGGAACTTGCGATCGGAATAATTGAGCATCTGTCCGCGTTCGACCGACGAAATCTCTTCGTGGGCCAAGAAGCCGTGGGTATTCACCCATTTGGTCAACATCACTTTGCCCGTCGCATCGCGGCTTCCATGGCCCGGCGCGACGGAAACCGCCAGCACGCGGGTGTCGCGGGGGACGGCAATCACCGCCGAGGGATCGGACCATTTCGTGAACAAGAACTGCTGCTTTGCCAGCTTGGGATCCGCCAATTGGTTCGCCGGCATCTGGTAGTTGGGGTTACTCAGCGCCAACTGCACGCGATACACGTAGTGTTTCCCCGGTTTCACCTTGTAGTCCATGAAGCGAAGCAAGTAGTACTCCGCCGGCTGATTGGCCAACTCGTTCGGCTGCACCGGATTTTGGGGATTCTCGGGGGACGGCCTGGCGTTCGGATGGAACGGATCGACATCTTGGCCCGTCGCGCCGGGCATGCCGGGCATTCCCATCCCAGGGACTTGGCCGGGCATCATTGGCGGTGGACCCATCAAGTCGTCGGGCATGCCCCGAGGACCGGCCCCGGGATACATTCCCCCCATAGCCATCCCCGGCGTGCCGGTGGTGAGAATCGGAATCTCAGGCGGGTGGGCCACGCTGTCGTCCCATTGCTTTCCGACCACCGGCGGCAAGGGCACAACCATTTTCGGATGCAGATATTTCATTTCGACGACGTCTGCACTGGACTGGGACCACTTGGGCGATGTCTTATCCTTGGGATCGGGAGGCCAAACCCTTTGACTTTTGCCCCAGTCGATGTCCGCCACGTCCGCGGGCGAGTCGACCTCGACCCGCTGCACTTGGAAACCCATATAGACGGGAACATCGCCCTGCGGGTTGGGATACTTGCAGGTGCGATAGGTATCGTAGAAGGCTTTCGTCTGCGCGACTACCGGAACCAGGGCGGTGACCGCAATCCAGCGTTCTCCGCGGAGTCGCGGTGGCGGTTCCGCCCATGGGCGGCGCGGGCATAGCTGGATCGGCCGGCTGAGTGTTGGCGTGATCCGCAGCCGCCACCTCCATGATTCCACCCACTCCCGGCTTTCCGCGGACGTCTTTCGCCGCCCACAACGGCGGCTCCGGGCGCAGCGAAGGGGGCGCAAAGAGCGGATTGGTCCAGGGAGTCTGGGTGGCGTAATTCGTCTCCTTTATGGGATCCCGGATCCCTTTCGCCTGGGCCAGATAATCGGGTACGGTAACATCCAGCGCCAACTGCGAATCGTCGATCGTCTTCTTTCCCTGATTGACGATCTGGATCAACTGTTCGGGCGTTTTCTTGTAGCGCTCCACCTTGTTGAAGGCGGAGTAGACCATCAGCAGGAAGATCAGGGCCACGACTGCCAGGCCGATCTTCTCCACGTTCTGGAGGAGCAACTCCTGGAGAGTTTTGGCGTCCAGTTTGACTTTGACTTTCATGGCATATTACTCCCCGGCTGCGCGGCGGGCGCGGCCGGCGGCTGTCCGGCCGGCGCCGCGGGAACGGCGCCCCCGGCCGGCGGCGCCGCCGCAGCCGTTCCGGTTCCCAATTTCTCCCGATCGGGCGGATTATATATGTAGATGGTGGCGAAGATTTCGACGGGGATGTCGAATCGCCCGGCCTCTTGCGGCGGATTCCCCGGACCAGCGCCGGTGGGCGCCATCGCTCCGCCGCGCGGCATCATTCCGGGCGGCATATCCATTCCAAGGCCCGGCATAGGGCCCATTCCGCGCGCGGTGCGCGCCCGTGCCCGTCGTATTTGCCGGGCCTTGATCTTGCAGAATCCGCACGCGGCGGACTTCGATGGGCATGCTCGAGTTGCGCACTGAACCAGCAGCTTGGGGATTTGCCGCTGATCCACCACCAACATCATGCGGACCGGCATCATCTTGAACTCGGCGTAGGGTTGAGCGACGTAGGGATATTGCGGCTGGGAGGGGAGAGGCGTCCCCTTGTCGTCGATGTAGCGGTACTGGAACAACTGTTGCAGGAGTTGCTCTTCGGTGGGACCGCCGGCGGCGTTGCGGCCGATTCCCGGTCCCATATCGCCTCCCAGCCTGCCCCCGGGGGTTGGAAGTCCTCCTTCCATTGCAGGATTCGTGCCGGTCCCCTGTTGTCCCTGCCCTTGTCCCTGCAACCCGAGGGCGTTCTCGGCGCTCTTCCACGCGGCCACGGCGTCCGGACCGATCTCCAAGGCCTCGATCCGCTTGACCAAGGCGTTGCTCTGGTTGGTGGCCCCTTCGTTGGTGTTTTTGATGACTCGCAGCAGGGCTTCATAGACCCAAAGGTCTTCCTGGGCCAGCACGACGGCCATCGTCGATGGGGTTTGCTGCCACTCGAACCGCGACACCAGGCGGGCGTAGTCGGTCGGGTTCCAGTCGATCACGCCGGTCCATTCCTGTTCCGCGTTGGCGGCGCCCGGCATGGGCACTCCGGTCCCCGGTGGTCCCATCAGGCCGTCGGAACGCGGTCCGCCGACCGCCGGCCCCGCCGCTTCGCCCGGCTTCGGCTCGACCGGATGGCGGACGTCAATCCTTTCCAGCAGCTTGGGGAAGTAATCCTTGATATAGTTCTGATAGCGCTCGCGGTATCTGCGGGCGAGGTCTTCCTGGGGGCGGAGATTCTCGAACTGCCGTTGAAAGTCCTCGCCGAGCACGTCGGTGGGGAAGGGGTTCTTTTCCTTCTGCTGGAGATAGAGGTATTTCCAGGCCTCGTAGACGCTCTGCTTCAAGGCCCCCTGCTGCTTCTTGATCTCGTCGATCTTGGCCTGATTGGGATGGTCCGACTGGATGCCGGAGACGCTGTTGAAGGCGTTGTTGATCTTCGACTCGTCGGCCTTATATTGTCCCGCTACTCCGTTGGTGGCCAGCCACCAGCAGACCAAAACCGTCAACAGCGCAGCGCCGCAGATGACCCAGAAATGGTACTTCTTGACGGCGTCGATAATCGGTTTGAGTTTGTCCATGTCGGATGCTCGCGGTCGACGAATTATTTCAACGAATTGTGGTCTTGGGTCTTGGGTCTTGGGTCTTGACACAAAGACCCAAGACCCAAGACCTAAGACCTAGCCGACTTACGGTCCTGGTTGTTGACTCGGTGGATTTACCGGTTGTTTCGCCTTTTCCTTCGCCTCGCGGCGTTCGCTGGGCGTTTTCGGTTGCCAGCAGAACTGCACGTCGAAATCGAATCGCTGGAGCGTAATGGTGTTTCCGGTGTTCGTCCCGGTCTGGGCGCCGGCCGTCGGCGTGGGCATCGGGCCCATGCCCGGATCCATCATGCGGCCCATGGGTCCCATGGCTCCCATGCCGGGCGCCGCCGCGCCCGTATCGGCGTTTGGATCGACCACCTGTACGGGATAAACCTGCGGCGTCTGGTTCACCAGCACTGGATTTGTGATGCCAAGCTCCTTCAAGGAGATGGTTTCCAATTTCCCGCGGGTGTTGGCGGGGAGTTCCAGCTTGCCGTGGAGGATGTTGTCGATCAGAGTGTTGCGGACGAACTGGGCGCCCATATTGCCGCGGTCCTCGTTATGGTAATGATAGCCGCTGAGACGCACGATCCAGCCGGGGCCTTTGGGTCCTTCTTCGGCCGGAGGTTCGCCGGCGGGAGCCCCGCCGGCCGGGCTGGCGTTGGGGGCCGCCGCGGCTGGGGCCTTCTCGTTCGTTGCCGTCGGCTCCCACTTCTTCGCTTCGGCGTACCAGGTGGAAACGTCGTCCAGATACTGGCTGTCGAGATTGGTGACGTGGAGCTCGTTGCGTTGGGGAATGGGGATCGGCTTCTCGTCTCCCTTTGGCGCCGGTTCGGAGGGGAGGCATTGATTGATCGCCCGCAGCAACTCCAGCCAGCGGACCCGTCCCTCGACGTTTCGCACCAGGTGTTGCCCGATCTGGTCGGTGCCCTGAAAATCGGTCTTGGCCTGATCGTAATCGCTTTTCAACTGGCTCGAAGTGGCAGAGAGTCGTTGGGCCTGGCTGGTGGCCGATTTCCAGGTCTCGGCATTGACGGTGTTCAGGGCCAGCGAATAAGCGGCGTAACTGATGGTGCAAGCCAGCATCAACAGGGCCGCGGCCGCCACCGCCCAGGGCTTTTTGCGGCGGATCAAGCGGTCGCTGATGATTTCCCCGGGGAGCAGGTTGGTATGCACCCCGCTCTTGCCCAGCCCTTGCAGCGCCAAACCGTAACAGACGCCGAAGCTGAGCAGGTTCTCCTGGAAGGCCGGGGCGGTGAGGACCTGCGAGCCGACCAGTTTGTTGTAGGAGTCGGGCTTTTCGATTTCGTAGCCCAGGCTTTGCGAAAGGTAACGTCGTAGCCCGGGGAGCTTCATGGCGTTGCCCAGGGCCACGATCCGCCCGATCTTCGCCGACCGGTCGAGGTTCGAGAAGTAGCCGATCGAACGCTGCAACTCGGTCAACAGATCGCTGAACACCGGGCGCATGGCCTGGAACACCGCCTTGGGATCGGCCGCCGCGGTGGCGTTCCGCTTGAGATGCTCGGCCTTGGCGAAGGTCAACTTCAATTCGCGGGTCAGCGCCTTGGTGAAGTGGCTCCCGCCGATGGGGATGCTCCGCTGCCAGACCCGATAGCCGTTGGTGATTACCAGGTCGGTGGCGTCGGTGCCCATCGAGACGATCACGATCGACTCGGGCGGATTGTCGGGATCGTATTCGTCGGCCGGGGGCAACTCGCCAATCTGGTCGAACAACAGATAGTTGTACAGCACCAGCGGCGTAAGCTGGACGACGTGCACTTCGATGTCGAGCTTCAGGAACGGTTCCAGGGCGCGAAAGACGGCGTCGCGCTTCATGGCGAACAAGCCGACTTCCGTCTCCAGGGCGAATCCTTCCTCGACGCTGCCGCCGCCCATCCGCTGATAGTCCCAGACCACGTCGTTGAGGTCGAAGGGGATCTGTTGCTTCGCTTCGTAGCGGACGATGTCGGGAATCTTCTTCGCCTCGACCGGCGGCAGCTTGATGAAGCGGGCCAGTCCGCTCGAACCGGACACCGACACGGCCACTCGATCGCCCAGCACCGTGTTGCGCGAGAGGAACTGCTTCAACGCCTCCAGGATCAACTCGGCGGGATCGGAACCGGGCTGGCTGAGAATCTTCGGATACTCGATGTAGTCGAAAGCCTCGGTGACGAGCTTCTGGGGATCTTCGTGGGCGCGGCAGCGAAGCGCCTTCAGCGCATTGACCAATATCTATACCCCAAACAGCGCCGCTTGCCATATTGCAAACCCTCTTCTGATGCCGGCCCAATTAGGCGGGATGTTCCGACAATGTCTCTGTTCCTGACAACCCCAGGCCCGAGGCTGACCTGTCAAGATGGGATCAAATTAGGCTGCCTACCCCTCTATACTCTTAATGTATCGTGGACGACCGGCAAATGTCAACCGATTGCCATATCACCCGCCGCAAGTTATGGTTGCTAGGGTTAGGTCGTAAGTGGTTGGCGGAGAGGGTTTAGCGGCCGATTTTCACCCTCCGTGCGGGTGGTGCAATCACCTAGCAGGCAATCCTCGTGGCGTTGTTTTCCGTTTAGCAGCCCGTTGAAAAAGTCAAATGTTGGGGCGGCAGTTGTACTGCCACCCCGGGGCGGCAGTACAACTGCCATCCCAACATCGGTTTAGCCGCCGCGTCCACGCGGCGTTGAGTTTCCATAAGTTCGACCATGCGTTGTCCCTTCCCGGCGTGGACGCCGGGACTAAACGGCTTACCGACCCCCCATGAAGTTCAACCGTCTGATCGCCCTGTTTCCCTGCGAGAATCTCGAGGATTTCGACCTCACCCGATCGGATGAGGACGCCGAGCAGTTGCTTTCGGCCTGGACGACGTTGTGGCACCCGGCCTTGCTCGCCGGCCAGGATGAAATCCCCTGCTGGCTCCCTCCATCGACTCCGCCGCCGGACCCGACCGGCTGTCTGGTGATTGTGCCCGATTGCTGCAAGCCTTCCTTGTCCGAACAGTGGCTCGCCGAGGCGGAGGCGGCCGGGGCCTGCCTCCTGCTGGGGATGAAGCACCGCGAGCAGATGCTCGCCGCCGCTCTGGAGCATCTTGGCCCCGACGCCCCAGCCGTCGACGCCGAACTGGCGGCCGACTTCCTCGCGCTGGGTTATTGCCATCTCCAGGTCGAGCTGATCAATCGCAAGTCCCGATACATGAGCAACGTCGACGAGACGTCGTTGCGGATCGCGGCCCTGGCGGCGGCCGCGGCGGCCGTCGATGGCGATTCGGCGGAAGCGCGAAACCAGCTTCAATCGGCCTTCGATCGTCTGCACGAGGCCCGCGAGTATTTCCATCCCCTCGAAATCCGGCTGCTCGACATGACGCTGCTCGCGCCGACCACGATCGGGCAGTCGTTGTTGGACAGGTTGACTAGCTGTGCTACTCCGTTGGGGTGGCAGTTGAACTGCCACCCCAACAACGCGGCCACCGATAGCGCGCAAGGGGACAGGTTGACAACCTGTCCTACGAATTTGCTGGTCGCCGGCGAAGTGATCGAGCGGATGGCCCGCGACGAGCCGAAAACGCTCGAAGCGCTGCACAAGGCGTTGGACATCGGCGCGGCCGAACTGATCGGCGGCGAGTATCACGAAGTCCCGCTCCCGCTGCTCGAACCCGAGGCCGTCGGGCTGAATCTTGCCCGGGGACTGGCGATCTACGAAAAACTGTTGCAGCGCCGGCCGCTGGTGTTCGGCCGCCGCCGTTTCGGACTGGCCCCCGCGTTGCCGCAGATACTGCATGACCGGGGATTCACCGCCGCCTTCCACTGCACGCTCGACGACGGCCGCTTTCCCGTCGGCAATCAGGCCCGGCTCCAGTGGGAGGGCCTCGACTCGACTTCCATCGAATCGCTCGGCCGCGTGCCGGTCGACGCGGGCCGTGCAGGCTCCTTTCTGCAACTGGCCGAAAAACTCGGCGACGCCATGAACATCGAGCAGACGCCCACCGTGGTCTTCGCCCATTGGCCGGGCGGAGCAAACCGCTGGTACGGCGACCTGCAACGCATCGCCGCCTACAGCTCGGTGCTGGGCCGGTTCTCGACCTTCTCGAACTACTTCGAGATGACCAGTTTCGCCGGCCAGCAGGCGCGGAACAATCCGGACGATTATCGTTCGCCGTATCTCGTGCAAGACGCTGCCGCCGACCGCCGCGATCCGATCTCCCGCTGGGTCCGCTATTTTTCCCGCCGGGCGAAGCGCGCCGCCCGGCAGACATTATATACATTGGAAAGTTGCGTGGCGGCGGGAGGGAAGAGAGAAGAGGGAACAGAGCAGAGGGAGGAAAGTGCATTGGCGGGTGCCACTGCTGGCTTGCCCAGCAGTGAGGAGGACATTGTTGCGGGTGCCACTGCTGGCTTACCCAGCAGTGAGGAGAGCACTGCTGGACAAGCCGGCAGTGGCTCCCAGCATTCCAGTTTGATTGATCCACTCGCCTTTGACATCGAGGACGCCCGCGACGGCGACGAGAACGACGCCGCGGTGTTGGACGCACGGCTCGATCGGCTGCTCGGTGAATCGTTGACCGGGTTCGCCCGCTCGATCGTCGGCAAGGCCGATTCGACCCGCCGCGGCACGTTGATGGTCAATCCGTGCAGCTTTTCGCAACATACACGGAACATCGAAGTGCCGGCGATGGGATTTGCGTGGTTCGGCGGCGGGGACGAATCGCCGCCGACGGCCGCGAAAAAGAAACTACCCCGGCTCCTGCCCCGGAAGAAAGAGCCGCCCCTGGCCGAACCGAACGTGCTGCGGAACGAGTTTTTCGAGATTCGCTTCGATCAGCATACGGGGGCGATCCGCTCGATTTCGGACTATCGCAGCCGCGATCCCCGGCTGGCACAGCAGATCGCCCTGCGATTACCCCGCGGCGGCGACCCGGAAGCCGAGGCGAACTACTCGATCATGGCGGCCGACCGGATTTCGGTCACCTCCACCGGACCCGTGCTGGGCGAGATCGTCTGCCGCGGCCGCCTGATGGACAGGGACGGCCGGCGGGTGGCCGGTTTCAGGCAAACCACCCGCGCGTGGCGCGGCAACCGAGTGATCGAACTGCTCATCGAACTGGACGTTGATCGGCTCCCCGGCCACAGCCCCTGGGATTCGTACTACGCCGTGCGCTTCGCCTGGAAGGACGAGACGATGGTCCTCTATCGCAGCGCGAACATGGCGAATGTGCCGACGGAATTGACGCGGATCGAGTCGCCGCAATACGTCGACATCCGCCGCGACCCGTTGCGGACGACGCTGCTTTGCGGCGGGCTGCCCTTCCATCGCCGCATCGGGCTGCGGAAGCTCGACACGCTGCTGATCGTCCACGGCGAGACGGCCCGCTCGTTCCGGCTGGGGATCGGCATCGACGTGCCGCATCCGACTGCGGCGGCGTGGGGATTCATTTCGCCGCCGCGGGAATTGTCTTTTCAACCGCCGCCGCCCACGACGGCCGGCTGGCTGTTTCATCTCGATTGCCGCAACGTGGTGGCGACGCATTGGGAACCTTTAGTAGCACAACCGGAGGAAATTGTAGCACAGCCGCCCTCGGCTGTGCGAATTGTCGGTCACAGCCGAGGGCGGCTGTGCTACAACCCCGGTTTCCGCGTCCGGTTGTTGGAGACCGACGGCCGCGGCGTTCTTCTCGCTCTGCGTTGTCTTCGCCCAGTGTCATCCGCGCGGATTGTGCCCGTCGGCGATGAATCGGCGACGGAGTTATCCGTCTCCGGCGACCGCATCGACGTCCCCATCGGCCCACATCAATGGATCGAAGTGGAGGGGCGGTTTTCGTAGACCAACTGAACGACCATTGCTCAATGGCATGGAAATACCATTTTTGTACTAATAATCATAGAATTAGTATATTGACAGCACGTTCTCTTGCGATATACTATTTATGTGTCAAATAGTATTTAACTGGTAGATCACATAGTGTTCGCATAAAAAGAGTTATGGCCATGAGAAAGCCGCTCGCTCCGCCAGCCCCGGATAATTTGCTTGAGAAGGCGACCGCGGTTAATCGTCTGTTGACCATTCTGCAATCTGTAAGCTACCCAACCGTTAAGGGGGAGTACCTGCATTGGGATAAACTCCGTTTTCACCCCCCGCCGGGTGATCTCTCACTTGAGGAATGGTGGTTGGGACTGAAACTCCGTCGCGCCAGTCGCAAGAAAGTATCCCTCAAGGGAACGTCCGGCCGGCGATTTTGGTACATTCTCACGGAACCTATACCGCAACGATTGCATGAAATTGATCTAGGCGCCGGCGGAACGATTCAAATGCCGGATCAAATCACCAATCCAGACACAAAGGATAGGTATTGCGTTAGTTCATTGATCGAGGAATCGATCACTTCAAGCCAAATCGAAGGCGCCGTAACGACCCGGCCGGTGGCGAAAGAGATGATCCGTTCCGGTCGAAAGCCGAGCGATCGAAGCGAAAGGATGATATTGAACAACTTTCTGACGATGCGCAGGCTCGGAGAGTTGAAAGACAAACCTCTCACACAAGACCTGGTTTTCGAGATTCATCGCCTCATTACCGAAGACACTTTGGATGACCCTTCCGCCGCCGGGCGATTCCGTCGCGACGACGAAAAGGTCGTTGTCAACGACATGAACGGCGAGATATACCACGATCCGCCGCCGGCGCCGCAACTCGGCGACAGGATGAAGGCCATGTGCGACTTCGCAAACGAAAAAGCCCCTTCCGAGTTCATGCATCCCGTCCTGCGATCGATCATTCTGCATTTCTGGCTGGCTTACGACCATCCCTTCGTGGACGGCAATGGACGAACCGCGCGGGCACTTTTTTACTGGTCGATGCTTCGGCACAACTACTGGCTGTGCGAATATATTTCGATTTCCCAGATAATTCTCAAAGCCCTGGGGCAATACCAGCTTGCCTTTCTCTATACGGAAACCGACGAGAATGACTTGACTTATTTCATTCTCTATCATCTGGACGTGATGCAAAAGGCCCTCCGTAAACTCTACGACTACATCAAACGCAAGGCGGAGCAGTTACGCAAACTCGATGGTGAATTGCGCGGAGTCGTCGTTCTCAACCATCGTCAGCGGGCCTTAATTAGTCATGCCCTGCGACATCCGAACCAAATATACACGATTGAACCGCATCGGCTCAGCCACAACGTCGTTTACGAGACCGCGAGAAGGGATTTATCAGACTTGTCCAATCGCGGTTTGCTCAATGCCTGGAAGTCCGGCAGGACGTGGTCTTACACTCCAGTCGGAGACCTGGAAATGCAGCTTTCAATAATCTCTTGAAAGGGACGCCGGAATACCATTATTCTTTTGACGCATTTTATCGCCGAGAAGACGGTGATGCGCTTGTCCCTCGCTGCAGCCCCGTCCTAAATATCGAAGTACAAGCAGAACTCATACGGATGCGGGCGCAACTGCATGGCCTGCACCTCGTGGACCGTCTTGTACCAGATCCAGGTGTCGATCACGTCGGGCGTGAAGACGTCGCCGCGGAGGAGGAACTCGTGGTCCGCCCGCAATGACTTCAGGGCCTCGTCCAGCGAGCCGGGCGCCTGGGGCACGTTCTTCAGCTCCTCCGGATCGAGGTCGTAGATGTCCTTGTCCATCGGCTCGCCCGGATCGATCTTGTTCTGAATGCCATCGATGGCCGCCATCAGGATCGCGGCGAAGGAGAGGTACGGATTGCAAGTCGGATCGGGGCAACGGAACTCGAGCCGCTTGGCCTTGGGATTGGGGCTGTACATGGGGATGCGGACGGCCGCCGAGCGGTTCCGCTGCGAGTAGGCCAGGTTGACCGGGGCCTCGAAGCCCGGCACCAGCCGCTTGTAGCTGTTGGTCGTGGGATTGCAGATGCCGCACAGGGCCGGGGCGTGCTTGAGGATGCCGCCGATGGCGTGAATGCCCTGGTCGCTCAGTCCGGCGTAGCCGCCGCCGGCGAACAACGGCTCGCCCGCCTTCCAAAGCGAGATGTGCGTATGCATGCCCGAGCCGTTGTCGCCGTAGAGCGGCTTAGGCATGAAGGTCACCGTCTTGCCGTGCCGCCGCGCCACGTTTTTGATGATGTACTTGAACATCATCATTTTGTCGGCCATGGAGACCAGGTCGTCGTACTTCAGGTCGATCTCCGACTGCCCGGCGGTGGCCACCTCGTGGTGCTGGGCCTCGACGTTCATGCCGCACTCGATCATGGTCTGCATCATTTCGTTGCGGATGTCCATCATCTGATCGGCCGGCGGGACGGGGAAGTAGCCCTCCTTGTAGCGGAGTTTGTAGCCCAGGTTCGGCTTCTCCTCGCGGCCGCGGTTCCACTGGCCCTCAATGCTGTCGAGAAAGTAATAGCCGGCGTTGGCCGTCTGATCGTAGCGGACGTCGTCGAAAATGAAGAACTCGGCCTCGGGCCCGATAAAGCACGTGTCGCCGATGCCGGTGCTCTTCAGATAATTGACCGCCTTGCGGGCGACGTTCCGCGGGTCGCGGGTGTAATCCTCGCGGGTGATCGGGTCCTGGATGTTGCAGACCATCGACAGCGTCGGCAGTTCGCAGAAGGGATCGAGCACGGCCGTCTCGGGCTGCGGGACGACGAGCATGTCGCTCTCGTTGATGGCCTGCCAGCCGCGGATGCTCGAACCGTCGAACCCCAGCCCGTCCTCGAAAACGTTTTCGTCCAGCTTATCGACGGGAATGGTGAAGTGTTGCCACAGTCCCGGAAAATCCATGAATCGCAGATCGACGGCTTTGACGTTCTTCTCGCGGCACAGCGCCAGCACTTCTTTAGGGGTCATAGAGGAATCCTTTTCCGAAGTTTGTGGAAATTAAGTTTGCGGAAATTTCGGTGAATGATATTCGCGCGGCTTGTTGAAATGATGGGTGCAAATCGATCTCCCCTCTTCCTTTGGGAGAGGGGCCGGTGGTGAGGGCGGCGAGCGGCGTCATCCGGTTCAAAATCCGGCTCACCAAATGTGGAACTCCTCGTCAGAGTTTCTGCTCCGATCCAACCCTCACCCTAACCCTCTCCCAAACGGAGAGGGGACCTTTCTGCAGACCGCGCCCAGGCAAAATTTAGCTTTTTCCCCGATCAATGCAAAGCGGATGCCGGGGGGAATGGCAAGAAGGTCGTTATTCTCGTAAGTTGTTTATTTCGTTTGCTTTGCGATTATTGACGCCACTTCTCTCGATGGGCAGCAGATCGGCAATTGCATATTTTTTGTGCAAGTCGCGTCTTCAATTTAGGCAGCAACCGACGTGGAAGGGTATAACGTGTTTACCCATTGTTCATCTTTAGCACAAGTCTGGGCAGCACATTGACTTACGACGCAGGCCGTGCGGATTTCCGCGGATTTCGAGGTAGGTTTGCCCTCGGCATAACATTATTTGGTAGGCGGCGGGGATAGGTCCGCCGGATACTTTTTCCAAAGCGACTTTTCGTTGAAGTTACAGTACTTGCTTATGGGGCAGCCCCGCTGGGAACCGCCGGCATGATCGACTCCCACGATGCACGAACCGAAGAATTCACCACGCTGCTGACGCAGTGCGAAAGGCAACTCTTCGCCTATATCCTTGCCTTGGTGTGGAGCGCCCAGGACGCAGAGGACCTGTATCAGCAGACCGCGATGTTGCTGTGGGAGAAGTTCGCCGAGTTCGAGCGGGGAACGAACTTCGCCCACTGGGCCTTCAGCTTCGCCCGGCACGTCGTCTTGAACTTTCAGCGGGCGCAACAGCGCCGCAAGACGTTCCTCACGGCCGAGTTGGCCTCGACGCTCGCCGACCGCCAAGCGGCCAAGCCCGCCGGTGAGTCGAATTCCTTCGCCGATGCACTGAGCGATTGCATGGGCCAACTGAACGATCTGGATCGGCGGCTGATCAATCTCTGCTACGCCGGCGAGCAGACCATCAAGCAGATCGCCGAGAAATTGGGGCGTCCGGCGCAAAGCACCTACAACTCGCTGTGCCGCATCCGGCGGCGGCTTTTCGATTGCGTTAAACGGGCCGTTTCGCGGGGAAACAACGCATGAGCGAAGAGTTCACTCCCAACGCCGAAATCTGGTCGCTGTTCGACGCCGCCTGTGGCGACGCGCTCGACGCCGATCAGGTCGAACGGTTGGAAGCCGCTTTGCGCGGCGACGAACGGCTCCGCGACCTGTATCTCGACTACTTCCGTCTGCACGCCGAGTTGTTGCGCACGGTGCGGCTGGAGCGTGCTCGGGAGAACGTCATCAAGTCGATGCGTCAGCCCGTCCCCCCTGCGGCGCAACCGATCGTCCTCGATCTTTCGTCCCCTCTCTCCTCTCCTCTCTCCCCTCTCCCTTCTTTCGTCGGCGGCCCGGTGTTCTCCTACATGGTCGCCACCGTGTTTCTGGGGCTGATGTTGCTGGGGGCGTGGGCGTATACGGTCACCCATTATCAGCAGATTGTCGATAATTCATCATCGCATCGCTCGGTGCAGTTCGAGCCTGAGTTGGTTTTCGTCGGTCGCGTCACCGGGATGAAGGGTTGCCTCTGGTCCGATCCCAGTACGCAAACTTACGTCGGTGCCTCGGTTCCACTGGGGCGAAAATACGCCCTCTCCGCCGGATTGATGGAACTCACCTACATTTGCGGCGCCAAGGTGATTCTCGAAGGTCCTTGCACGTATAAAGTCGAATCCGACGCCGGCGGATATTTGGCGCTAGGAAAATTGACGGCGCGGGTGGAGAAGAAGGGGTCAGGGGCCAGGGGTCAGGGATCAGGTTCCGAAGCTACCCCTTCATCCTTCATCCCTCATCCTTCATCCTTCGTTGTAAAAACTCCCACGGCCATCGTCACCGACCTGGGCACCGAGTTCGGCGTCGAAGTGGGCGAAGAGGGCAATACCACTTCATGCGTTTTCCGCGGCTCGGTCAAGGTGCAAACCGTAGGCGACAATGGGCTCCCCTCTCTTTCCGGGAGAGGGGCCGGGGGTGAGGGCAGCGTAGTGTTGCGGGCCAACGAATCGGCGCGGGTGGAAAAGGACCACAAATCGGGCGGCTCTCGGATTGTGACCGGACGGGCAGTCGGCGCCGCGCCGAAGTTCGCCCGCCGCGTCTACGAACCACCCAAGTACCTCGATCTGCTGGACATCGTCGCCGGCGGCAACGGCCTGGGCCACCGCCGCGAGTGCGGCATAGATCCGTCCAGCGGAATGCAAGATACGCTGTTTGTCGCACGCACCCGGCGCGGCGACGGCCAATTTCATCTGGTCGAGTGGAATGGTCTTGTTGACGGTGTGTTTGTCCCGAACGGGAGCGCGGGGCCGGTGAAACTCGATTCGGGCGGCCAAGCGTATGATGGGTTTCCACGCACGGCGGGGTTGACCTTCGGCAGCATCTGGTCTCGGGCAGCGGGAGTAGAACGGCCCGAGTGGGCTCATGATGTTTCGCATTGGGTCTACAGCATGGGGCCCGGAAAGCAGTTCATGCCGGAAGGCCACGGCTTGTTGGCTGTGCACGCCAACGCCGGCATCACCTTCGACCTGCAGGCCATCCGCCAGAGATACCGCGGGGCGAGGCTGATACGGTTCCATGCCGTAGTCGGCATGGCCGATGCGGCCCGGCTCCTTCCCGGCGTCGCCGGCATGGCGGAAATCTGGATCTTGACCGACGGCCGACTGAAGTACAAGCTCCCCCACCTCACAGTGAAGAACGGCACGGTCGAGATAAACGTGGGACTCGGCCCTCAAGACCGTTTCCTGACGCTGGCGGTAACCGACGCTTTCAGCGGTCACGCCTACGACTGGGTCGTCTTTGGCGACCCGGTGCTGCAAATGAAGTCAACCGAATCGGAGGCAAAGTAGAGTGCGTGAATCGCGCACATACATATCAATATACATCGACAGAATAGTAGATCAGTGCGTTTCTTGCTCACCGAAATCAAACCTGAAGGAGCGACTGCCTATGAAACAATGAGCATCGGAACAGATAGGGCCCACAACGCGGAGGTCATGCCAAGGGGTGACCGATACGTGAAAAGTTTGCCGGATGGGTTAATACCCGGCAAATCGCGCACGGTTAAAAAAAACGTCCATGCTAACGCTCAATCACCAAATTTTAGACAAAAGGAAATGTACCATGAAATCGCGAACCTTATTCTCTTCGTCGATTGTCGGCATTGTGGCCATTCTCGGGCTGTTATGCTTTGCGGCGGCGGTCCAGGCAGGCCAGATTTATACCTTCGATTATCCTGGGCGGATTAGCGCCGGTGGTCTGGTCGGCCAGGACGGCTGGGCGCCTTGGGCAACGGTGCCGACCTCTACGCAACTTGTGCAGGTTGGCTCCGGCAGTAACACCACAATGGTTTCCGGCAGCCCGGTGGGCCCCCTCGATTTGCATAACAGCAGCGGCATTAACTCGCGCATTAACGATTCCAACTGGAGTTACACCCCCTACACTGGGACGGAGACCGACGCAACAACGGAGTTCGACGTGCTTTATAGCCCCACTGGCGTAGGCGCCCCCACGTTTGCCTTAGGCTACGACGCTAATTCCAACGGCGCTCTTGACAGCGGCACCGCCGAAGTCGGGCCGTTTTTTGGCCTGCGCAGGTCCGGTACCACCTACTCGTTCTACATGAGGGAGTCCGGCTTTGGCAGCAACATCACCACTACCGAGTTGGTCAGTACTGTACTCGGCAATGGCGCCAATGCCGGCGACTGGCTACGGCTGAGAATGGTCGTTGACTTCACTGCCAACAGCGGCGACGGCTCGGCCGATTTGTATATCGCCGATCTGACCAGAGGCGACCTGGGTTCCGGCGGCATCGGCTGGACCCCGGTTACCACCATGCAGAACAAGAACGTGAAACTCAACCACGGCCCTTCACCCAGTACGTGGAACGGAATGATAACGCGAATCGACAACGACACCACCAACGATTCGTTGTTGGACAACCTGCATCCCAACGTCAATGCCGTTGTTCCCGAGCCGTCCACGCTGGCTCTGCTCGGCATGGGCCTGATTGGACTGCTGGCTTACGCCTGGCGTAAGCGGAAGTAGATTTGTGATTTGATTCGTTTCCACTGTCGCGGCACGATTTTCGGTCGTGCCGCGACGGTGGAGCTTTGACATCAATACAGCCTTGAGACCGCGCCGAAGAGTCGGTCGCGGCCATCGCGCAAGAAGCCTTTGACATGCGTAACTTGCGATTCACGTCGGTGTTTTTGCTCGCTTTCGGACCCTGCCTCTGCGCGGGCCGACAGCCTCGGCTGGTGGCGCTTCAACGAACAGCCGCCGGGTACGCAGACTACCGGCGCGGCCGGCGAGTTCATCGACGCCGGCGGCCAGGGGCATCACGCCAACGCCGTGGGCGACGCCCTGCCCTCCTACGTCGCCGGCGCCGCCGGCCAACAGTATTTCGACGGCGGCTCGGCCGTCGAACTGGGCTACGACAACGACCGCATCATCGTCCCCGACGGTTCGGCCTTCGACCTCCGGCTGGCCGACGTGCGGAGCTACCGGATCGAGGCCGACGTCTACACAATGGGCAGCAGCGCCAGCGTGATTTTTTCGCGGTACAACGACGGGGAACCCGACGCGGATGCGCCTTGCGGTTATGTATTCGGTTTGCAGGATAGGTTCCGCCGCTTGCAGTTGACGCTGCTGCCGAGCGCCGCGGCGCGGGCGGCCGGCGCTGACCCAGCTCACGGCCGTCGGCGCCCAGAGCCTGGCGACCAACACCTGGTATCACGTCGCGGTGACGATCACGCCATCGCCGGAGGCCGCGCAGGGTTTAGTGCCACTGGTGAATTTCTACATCAACGAGGTGCTGGACAAACAGGTATTTGCCCCGGCCGGCTGGATCAACGAAAATTACACGGACCACCAGCGGGAAGTATCGATCGGCGGGCCGCATCCCGTGCATGGGCTCGGCGCGGAGTGGCGGGGCTACATCGACAACGTCCGCTTCAGCGACCTTACGGTCCCCGAGCCGGGCACTTTGGCGCTGCTGGCCGGCGGGCTGGCCGCTTTGTCGTGGTATCTATGGAGAAAGCGGAGTTAATTACAGGAATGACGGATGGACGGCGGCCGACGGAGGCGTCGATTCCGGCGCGGCCGTCGCTACGCCGTGGGCCGTCCGGCGAACAGTTTTTCAAAGGATTACGTCATGAAATCGTATCCATCATCCAGAGTCCGTCAACGGAAATCGGCATTTACTCTCGTGGAACTGTTGGTCGTGATTACGATCATCGGCATCTTGATCGCCCTATTGCTCCCGGCGGTGCAGGCGGCCCGCGAGGCGGCGCGGAAGTTGCAATGCACCAACAACCTCAAGCAGATCGCACTGGCTTGTCTCACCCACGAGCAACTCCAGGGCGTTTTGCCCTCGGGCGGTTGGGGTGATTATTGGGCCGGCGATCCCGACCGCGGCTTCGTGAGGGATCAGCCCGGCGGTTGGCTCTACAACATCCTCCCTTATATCGAAGAGCAGGCCATTCACGACTTGGGGATGAACGGCAATCCACATTCCGGAGACAAGGACGTTTCCAAGGCGAACGGCATCAAGATCTGCATGACCACGGCCGTAAAGCACTATTATTGTCCCTCGCGCCGGCAAGTAGATGTGTACTATGCCGGCAATTGTCACTATTACAACCTTACGACCGCCGGCGTCCCGCAGCCGACCATCACCGGGCAGACCGACTATGCCGCCAATGGCGGCAGCTCGACGGACGTGCATGTTTGGGACGACAGCCAGCCATTGAACGGAGTCGGCTATCACACCGACCAGTTGGAGAACGGATCCAGGATTGCCTGGACGGATACGGGTAAGTGGGCCATTCCCTGGTACGGCGTTCCCCGACCAGACCTTGACTGGGGCGACTGCAACACCGTATCCAAGTCGGCGGGTGTCATGCCGTTTCACGGAAACTTCAGCATTCGCGACATCACCGACGGCGCCGCCTACACTTACCTGTGCGGCGAGAAGTATATGCGGCCCGAGGCCTACACGCCGCGAACACGGGGCGATATCACCGATTTCGGCTCGGACCAAAGCTGGGATCACGGCAACGACTACGACGTCTGCCGTTTCACCTCGTGGCTAAAGACCCATTTTGCCCCCCCTCACCAAGATCAAGAGGGCTATGCGAATGCCTTTTGCTTCGGCAGCGCCCATCCGGGCTCCTTTAGCATGGCCTTATGCGACGGGTCGGTCCAAGCCGTCTCTTATTCGATCGACAAGTACATTCACGACTACCTGGGCAGAAGAAACGACGGCCACGTCCTGGACAAAAAGCAGATGGCGTTCTAATCCGCCGTCCAAATATGGCTTGTCATGCCACCGTTTCGTCCGTTGCGGACGCCGAAAGGGCTGCGCCGCAATACTCCTTGAGGCTCGTCGCCCGCGACGGTTGTGACCTTCAGAATTTTAGATCGAACTGGATAGGCTGCAGAATCGTCTCTTGTGAAATTTCCGTTCCCAGAACGGTTTCCGTGTTGTACTTCGCGGGGATATCCAGGCCGGCCTTGGTGATTTCCACGCGATAGAAACCGGGCGGCAGACCTTCCGGATCGGTCCGCGCGCCGCTGGTGGGCACACTAACCATTGCCGAGCCACCCTCATCGGTTTTTCCGGTAGCCACGGCAACCTTCATGCCCTCGCCCAGAAACTCCTCCGGCACCAGCCTCACTTCCGCGTCCTTCAGCGGAACGCCGTTGTGCAACACCCGGCAACCGGCGGGAACTCGGCCGATTTTGGTCCTCTGCCACTCCTCGATTCGGGCGGTGATTCCCTCGGCCGTCACTCCCTGGGTGCCGCCGACCTTGCCCGCCGCCGCCTTCAGGCCCGGGCACTTGTCCAATTCCTCGTCGCTCAATTTGCCGTCCTTGTTCGTGTCGTACATCTCGATTGCCCGCTCCCCCGCTGCCTCAGCATCAATCGAGGGAGCATGGATTGCAGGCGGGTGATTGGAACAACTCGAATTGACGACAACCACCACTGCCGCAACCAAACCGGCGCCGATCAACTTGAAATGAGACATAATTCGTGCCTTTCAGGAAAAGGTGAACGCGGGTTCCGAATGAACCCTATATAAAACACTATAGAAGAGTCCGGCAATTGTCAACCCCTGGAGACTCCTGGACTACGATCAATAAATATCAATCTTGTCTTTCATGTAGTGTTCACCTTGTCGGATAGCGGCCCATTGAGGCGACGAACTTCTCGATGGGCGGCGCACACGACTTTCGGTTGACAAGCGCCGCGAAGAGCCGGTAGATTGTCGATCAACACTGCAATAGCCGGCGGCTGTTAGCCGCCTGCTATTTCTTCGGCATCGAGTAGCTGTTAAAATATCTGCGTCCGCCCGCCCGACTCCGTCTTTCCACCAAGGAGCGCTTCCATGCCCAGCCGTCTTACTCTGATTTCGGCCGTCTTGATCGCAGCCGGTGCATTTTCCAGTTCACTGTCCGCGGACCGGACAGCGCCGCGACCGGACGTTCGGCCGTTTGCCCCGACGCTGGTCGTGGACCGCAACGCGCAGACGTTTAGTTTCACCGACCAAGGGCGGGACGGCGCCGGAGTGCGCGACGCGGCGATCGGACTGGAAGCCGACGGCAAACTGCTCCGCCCCAGCGACGCGGTCGAGGCTGACCTGGCAGGGACCGGCGGACGGCCGGGCGACGGCCGCCGACCCGGTCACATTGCATATTCGATTCGAGCGGCCGAAGCTGCAATGGACGGTCCGCTGGAGCATGTTGCCCGACGCACCGGTGGCGAAGATTTCCTCGACCGTCAAAAACTTGGGGAGCGAGGGGATCAAGCTGGGGAAGTGCCATCTGTGCGAGGCGTCGGCAGAGCACGGGGACGTGGTGTTGGGCCGGCAGGCGGACTCGGCCGTGGCCCTGCTCTATTCCGGCTGGCCCGGCCCCAGCCACGTGCTGCGGCTGGCGTCGCTCGTCCCCGCGCAGACGGCCAAGACCTTCCTGCAAATCTACAATCCGCACTCGCAAACCGCCCTGCAATTCGGCTTCCTCACCTTCGACCGGGTGAACACCGAACATCGCGCGGCGTGGAACAACAAGGCGGCGAGCAGCCCGTCGATGAAGGGTGCCACTGCTGGCTTGTCCAGCAGTGCTTCCTCCCGCCACACTGCTGGACAAGCCAGCAGTGGCACACACGCCGTTCGCTCCCCCGAGGCGTCGAAGCTGGCGGTCGATTCCTACTGCGATTTCGAGGGCTACGAGTTCAAGCCCGGCGCCGAGGTGGACTCCGAAACGCTGACGCTGGAACTCTCCACCGATCCGATTCGCTCGCTGGAGAACTGGGCGAATCGCGCGGCCGCGCACTACCGGCCGCGGATTTGGCCGGACACGCCCGCCGGCTGGGTAGGCTGGTCCTGGGTCGATCCGTTTCACGTCGAGCGGTACGAGGACGTGGTGCGTCGAAACGCGGCCGCGATCGAGAAAAAGCTGCCCGG
This sequence comes from uncultured Planctomycetota bacterium, assembly GCA_963733145.1. Lineage (GTDB taxonomy): Bacteria > Planctomycetota > Planctomycetia > Pirellulales > Thermoguttaceae > JAHIKV01. Next base: position 341,068 of record CAVTCJ010000003.1, read on the forward strand.
CCTGGGCGTGAAATATATCTGGGTGAGCATCGGCAACCTGGCCGACCACCTGCCCGGCAACTGGCTCGATTGGAACACGAAGAGCTTTCCCTCGGGGCCGGAGAAGCTGGTCGCCGATCTCCGCGGGCAGGGATTTACGCTGGGGTTGTGGATCGCGCCGTTCTGGATTTCGGACTTTGCCCCAGCGGAGCAGTTCGCGCGGCTGCGGCCGGCCATGCTGCGGCGCGACGGCCGCCCGCTGCTCGGCTACGAGCGCTGGGGGATGGGACCGGGCCATCTGCTCCCGCCCGACAAACGGCCGCGGATGTACGTCCTCGATCCCACTCATCCGCTGACGGTACAATTCCTCCGCAAGGTCTTTGAGAAATATCGGCAATGGGGCGTCCGCTATTACATGATCGACTTCATCAACAGCATCTCCGGCTCGACGCCGGGCACGCACCGCTACGACGACTATCACGATCGGAGTGTGATCCCTGGTCCCGACCGGTACCGCCGCGGCATGAAAATCGTCCGCGAGGCGGTCGGCGACGACACCTATCTGCTGATGGGCACCGGGCCGACCATCCAGAGCGTGGGCCTGGTTGACGGCTCCCGCGTGGGCAGCGACTACGGCGAGGGCCGGCCGCTGACGCGGGAAGGTTTCTTCTATCCCGGAACGTTCGTCATTAACAGGCCCACCTATTGGACTTCCCATCGCACGGCTACCAACGCCATGGCGATGAGCTTCTTTTTGCATCGCAAGTTGTTTGTGGCCGACCCGGGCAACGTGCTGACGGTGGACAAGCCCTGTCCCTTGACTGAGGCACAAACGAGCGCCACAATCTTCGGCATCAACGGCGGGCCGATGATGCTCGGCGACGACATCGACCGGATGGCCGACGAGCGGTTGGCGATGGTCCGCAAGTGTCTGCCGCGATTGCCCGAGGCCGCCCGATCGCTCGATCTGTTCGAGTGTCCCGAGCCGGACTATCCGAAGCTGTTCCACTTGCCGGTCAAGACGGCGTGGGACAGTTGGGACCTGGTGGCGTTGTTCAACTACGATTCGTCTCCGCGCGAGGAAACGGTGGACCTGAGACGGCTGGGCCTCGACCCGAAAACCGACTACGCGGTCTGGGATTTTTGGAACGAGCGGTGCGACGGCGTCTGCCGGGGCGCGCTGCATCTGACGGCCGGGCCGCAATCGGTTACGCTGGTTCGCTTGTCGCGGAAGCGGCCGCACCCCTGGCTGGTCTCGACGGACATGCACGTCCGGCAAGGTCAGGCTGAGATCGAGGATTGCCGCTGGGACCCGGCGACCGGAACGTTGCGGTTCCGCGCCCGGCGTCCGGCCGGCGAGCGGGGAAACGTGTTTCTGCTCGCGCCGCCGGGTTGGGAGGTCGTCGAGCCGCAGGGGCTGTGGCTGGCCAAAGACGGCCGCCGCTCCAGTCAGGCGTTGATTGTCCGCGCGGCCCTCGATTTCTCCGGCGAGCCGGTGGAGAAGGCGATTCGCTTCGCGCCGCTCAAGGCGTCTTGGAAATGAGGTCCCGCCTCAATTGCCGAATGCGGTCAATAATCTGCGGCTCCTGCTTGGCTTCGGCTAATGGAGATAAGTCGGTCTCGATGAGATCCCAATTCAGAGCCTTCTGTCGTAAAACGATGCTTTCGATGTCGATCCAATCGCGCGGCCGGTCGGCGAAAGCCTTCATCACCACCAAATCCTCCGCGGAACACGTGAGCAGCGAAACGCCCGGAACGAACTCGAACGGCGTGGCGCGGGCCACCATCAGTTCCTCGTAGGGGAGGCCGCCGAGGGCAATGTCGATGCCGATCCCGCCGGGCGATTGCAGCAGTAGCACGCGCTTGGTCAAGGCGAACTCTTTGGCGTCATCCATGCGCAGGGCGAATATTCGCAGAAGCTCATCCACGTAGCGTTCTTCGCCGCCGAATCCGGTCAGCAGCGTAAGGTCGACGTCCTCGGTTACGCGCGGTTCGCCCCATCGTTGCAGGGCCAGGCCGCCGACAAAGCAAAATTGCCAGCCCTGCCCGCGGCAAACCGCTTGAATCTCTTCCGCCACCTGAAACAGGGCGATCACTTGGCAAGCCTCCGGAACCAGCGCTGTTGTTCCACGAAGCCGGAAGTCGGCCGGGGCTTGCTGTGGAGCCGGCACGACTCGAACGCGTCGGCCAGGTTCATCAACGACCGTTGCGTGTCTATGCGGGAAAGCTCCTCGCGCCGCAATTCCAGCAAGCGCGGTCCCGCCGCTTTCCAGCAGGAAACCCATTCTCGCAGCAAATCGCTTTCGGACTGACTCATTGCGACCGGTCCATCGCCTTCCGGGTAAAATGCCTCTCGGAGACTAACTCAATTCTACCACACGATGAGGTCGCGGCACAGTCCGCGAGGATGTTCGGCGACGGGCAGCGATATTCAAAACACCCCCGTCAGGATGTCGTAAGCGGCGTGGCAGCCGGCAGCGATGCCGAAGCCGCGATAGATGAACACTACGGCAAAGAACACGCCGGCCAGGGTGCGAAAGAGAAAGTCGTACCCGTTAAACGGCAATCCGCCGGGACCGATGTGATGGGCTTCGGCGAAAATCAGGCTGCTCAGCAACACCGCCGCGATGGTGGCGATGCGGGGTTTCATGCCCGTCTTGCGCAGCCCCCAGGCGAGAATCGAGAGCAGGATCAGCCGGAAGAGCAATTCCTCGTAGATGCCGGCGCCGATGAAACTGACGGCATTTTGCAGTTTCGCGTAGAATCCGCCGGACGCAGGGGCGTCGAGCGCCGCCAGCACGCAGTTTTGCAGGAACGGGACCAGACGGAGACAGAGTCCCAGCAACAGGCTTTCGACGGCCATTGTCGAGACCACGCCGACCGACACCCGCCATGGCTGCCGCGACAGGTACTGCCAGCCGAGCAGGATGGAGACGGTCAGCAACGGCAGCACGAAGTGTTGCCCGAAGCCAAAGACGTCCAGCACCCGCCGCATGAAGAGGTCGGCCCCGTTTTGGACCCCCAGCAGGAGCACGCCCGCCTCGTAAATCACCAGCAGCGGCGCAATAAACACTAGAGCGGCCAGCGGGCGGCGGGATTCGACCCAATACCGCTCGGCCTTTTGCCCCAGCGGAACGTGTGCGGTGGAAGTGCCCATCTTCTACATCTTCGGCCCGGAGGGGCACGGGGCTTGAGCCGGGGCCCCCGCGGCGGCATAATGGGAACAATGTGTGGTGCGCGGGAATAAGAGTATTTAGCCCCCCGTGAATACACGGGGGGCGGAGCGGCAACAAACATCTGGCCTTGCCCCCGGTGTATTCACCGGGGGCTAAATAGACCGTAGGGTGGGACAAGCATACGCGGTCCCACCAAAAATCTGGAAATCCTCTATTGGTGGGACTTCGCCGCGCTTGTCCCACCCTACAATTACACGCCACTGCCTATGCTCGACGAAGCCTACCGTCTCCTGTTCGACGCCTTTGGAACGCAACATTGGTGGCCGGGCGAAACCCCCTTCGAGGTCATCGTCGGCGCCGTGCTCACCCAAAACACCAGTTGGCGGAACGTCGAGCGGGCGATCCACAACCTCCGCGAGGCCGACCTGCTCGAGCCCCGCGCGCTCTACGACGTGCCGGTCGAGGAACTGGAAGAGTTGATCCAACCGGCCGGCTACTTTCGGGTCAAGGCCCGGCGGCTGCGGAGCCTGCTCGAATTCATAATCAAGGAGTTCGACGGCTCGCTGGAGGCGATGTTCCGCGTCGAGTTGTCCGCGCTCCGCGGCCGGCTGCTGGGCGTCCACGGCATCGGGCCGGAAACGGCCGATTCGATTCTGCTCTACGCGGGCGGCTTGCCCACGTTCGTCGTCGACGCCTACACCTCGCGGGTCTTCGCCCGGCACGGATGGATCGGCTTCGACGCCGACTATCACCAGATTCAGGACTATGCCCAGGGAGCGCTGCCGCAAGACGTGCGGTTGTACAACGAGTTTCACGCCCTGCTGGTCCGGGTGGGCAAGGACTTCTGCCGCAAGTCGCAGCCAAAATGCGCCGAGTGTCCCTTGCGGGAGATGCTCCCCCCCGGCGGTCCGCTGACGCCGGAGTTCTGAACTCGAATTAGTAATGCAACTATCGTTTAGCGGCCGCCGGCACGGCGGCCCTGGTTCCGACGCTCAGCCGCCGTGCCGGCGGCTGCTAAACAATCAATCGTCAATCGTCGATGGTTGCCCGGCTGGACAACAACACCTGCGGCCGCTAAACTGTCGGTAGTTGTCCGGCTTGCCGGCGCTCCCGCCAAAAATCCCGCCTCACCACGCCCACCACCCGGAGATTCCGTCATGCGAATGGCATCCTTGCTGGCTCATACTGTTCTTGTGTCGTGTTTGTTGGCAGCGGGCGTCGCCTCTGCCCAACAGCCGCCCTACGGCGTCGGCGATTGGCCGCAAACACTCGGCAATCATCGCGCCGTGGTCCGCGTGGCCGAAAAAGCCGACGCTGTGTGGGTCCGCATCCCTTGGCGGCGGCGCGACGCCGACCCGCAAGGCAAGGAAATCATCGTCATCGACGCGGCCACGAACAAGCGTGTGGAAAACGTCCTGCGGGTAAACGTGGGCCGCGAGTCGGGCGACCTGCTCTTTCAACCCCACTCCGCGCCGGGCGATTACTACGTCTACTACATGCCCTTCAAAACCTACGGCTGTATCTGGTGGCCGACGACCGTCTACACCCCGCCGACCGACACCGCCGAAGCCGGTTGGGCAAAGCGATGCCGGCCGCTGGCCGACCGCATCCGAAAGGGCGATACAGCCGGCATCCCCACGGCGAAGGTCGTCGAGTTCCAGGCGATCAACGAGCGGCACCGTTTCGATCCGATGGAGATCCCGGCCACGGCCGCGGAGATGAACAAGCTGCGGGCCGCCCATCCCGGCGCGGCGTATCTGCTGTATCCCGAGGATCGCCGCTTTCCCATCCGCATGAACGACGAGCTGCCGTTGCGGTGGATCGAGTCGGGGCCGCGCGATTCCTTCGCGGGCGAGGCCTGCCGCAACGAATACTATGCCTTCCAGATCGGCGTGTACGCGATGGAGCGAAATTTGAACAATGTTCGCGTCCGCTTCACACCGTTGATTTGTGGTGCAGGCGTCCCGCCTGCCCGTGCAGCCGAGACGGCCGCACCACAAACGGCGCAACCGGACGAAGCACACACGATTCCCGTTTCGGCCGCCGAGTGCATTAACACCGGCGGAATTGATTGCCGCGGCAATCCGATGACGCGGATCGTCAATGTGCCGAAGGGGCACATCCAGCCGCTTTGGATCGGCGTGCAAGTGCCCAAGGACGCGGCGCCGGGCGTCTATCAGGGCGACGTGACCATCTCGGCCGACGGCGTCCCCGATTCGGCCGTAAAAGTATCGTTGACCGTTGCCGATAAGGTATTGGACGATCACGGTGACAGCGAGCCGTGGCGTCATTCCCGCCTCCGCTGGCTGAACTCGCGGATCGGCATCGACGACGAGGTATTCGGTCCATATTCGCCCGTGGCCGTCGATGGCCGGACGGTAAGCATCCTCGGCCGGCGCCTGCGGGTTTCCAAGGACGGTCTGCTCGACGGCGTCGAGAGCACGTTCGGCTATTCCGTCGATACGATCGACGCGCCCGCGCGGGAAATCCTGGCCGGCGCGATGAAACTGGTCTTCGAGACCGACGCCGGCCCGATCGCCTGGACCCCCGGCGAGCCGCACATCATCTCCAAGGCCAACGGCGCGGTGACCTGGCAAACAACGAGCAAGGCCGACGGTCTCTTGTTGGTCTGCTCGATGAAGATCGAATGCGACGGCTGGACCAGCTTCGATCTGACGCTCTGCGCCGAGCGGCCGATCAAACTGAACGACGTCCGCCTGGAAATCCCCCTGCGGCGCGAAGTGGCGAAGTACATGATGGGCTTGGGGCACAAAGGCGGGCCGCGGCCGAAACAGTGGAAGTGGAACCCGGCTCTTTCGACCAACAATGTCTGGATCGGCGACGTAAACGCCGGCCTGTTTCTCAAGGGCTGGGGCTACCACCACCAGCCGCCCCAAGACGGCGGTTGCTCCGTCACGGAAGAGGGCGACCGGGTCGTAATCCGCGAAACCCGCGGGCCGCGGTCCCTCGCCGCCGGCGGGCGGTTGCCGCTGTGGTTCCATCTGATGATTACGCCCACGAAGGCGCTCGACAAGCGGCATTGGCAGTGGCGCTACTACCACCGCAACGACAACGTGGACGCCGCCGCCCAGGCCGGGGCCACGATTATGAACATCCACCACGGCCACCCCGAGAATCCGTACATCAACTATCCGTTCCTCACGGTCGACAAGCTCACTGCTCTGGTGAAGCGCGCCCACGACCGGAACATCAAGCTGAAAATCTATTACACGCTCCGCGAGCTGACCAGTGCAACCACCGAGTTCTGGGCGCTGCGGAGCCTTGGCGACGAGATTCTCTATCCTGGCGGGGGATTCCACAAGGTCGCCGTGCCCGCCGACGCGCCGCCGGCCCGGCCGATGGTCCCCCGCAACGATCTGGCGCTGGCCGGCAAGGATCCGTCGCTGGCCCTGCCGCCGACGGGCAACTCCTGGCTGGCCGAGCACGTCATCACCAAGTATGCCCCGGCCTGGCACCACCCCTTCGGCAACGGCCGCTGCGACGCCGCCGTGGTCACACAGGGCAACTCGCGCTGGAACAACTACTATCTCGAAGGTCTGGCTTGGCTGCTACGGAACGTGGGCATCGATGGACTCTATCTCGACGACCTGGCCTACGACCACGAGACCATGAAGCGGGTGCGGAAAACGCTCGACCGCAACCGGCCGGGATGCCTGATCGACCTGCACTCGAACAATCTACAAACCCAGGATTTCCACAAGTCGCCGGCCACCTTCTACATCGAGCACATGCCGATGATCGACAGCCTCTGGTTCGGCGAGCTGTTCGACTACGATGAAACGCCCGACTTCTGGCTGGTGGAAATCTCCGGCATTCCCTACGGACTGTTCGGCGAGATGCTCGAAGGGGGCGGCAATCCGTGGCGGGGAATGGTCTACGGCATGACCGGCCGCATCTACGGACAGGGCAACCCGCAGCCGATATGGAAGGCATGGGACCGGTTCGGCATCCAGGACGCGCGGATGATCGGCTACTGGGACCCGGCCTGCCCGGTATCCGCACTGGGCGGAAGGACGTTTTGGCCACGGCCTACGTCAAGCCGCACGGCACGCTCATCGCGCTGGCCAGTTGGGCCAAAGAGCCGGTCAAGTGCAAGCTGGCGCTCGACTGGAAGGCGCTCGGTCTGGACGCGGCCAAGGCGAAAATCTCGGCCTGGGCGATCGACGATTTCCAACCCGCCGCCGAGTTTGCCCCCGGCGACGAAATCCCCGTCCCGCCCGGCCGCGGGTGGTTGCTGGTGGTGCATGAGTAGCGGCCGCACGTTTAGCGGTCGCCGGTACGGCGACCAGAGATCGTCACAATTCGTTTAGCGGTCGCCGGTACGGCGACCCGAAGTGGATTAAGCTCGTTTGTGGAATGTTTATTGGCACTGCTTGGCCGTCGTGCCGACGGCCGCTAAACTATCGGTGTATCCGCTGTGTGCCGGTGTGACCGAGATGCATCTATCGGTCGCCGACTCGGTAGTCCGATATTGTCGCAATCGTTTAGCGGTCGCCGGCACGGCGACCTGAAGCGGGAGCAGTGCAATGATCATCGCCTATCATGCCATCTTCACAACCTATGGCACATGGCTACCGAATGATCCTCGGGGCTCATACTCCAAAACAATCTACAAGGAAGAACTTAAGGCGTTGGGTGATATTCAATATGGTAGGCAATCGCCTCAACCAAACCAGCGCTCTATGCAAAGATTTCGTGTCGAGGCCATGCCGCGTCTGTCACGTAGGCCATATTACCTCACCAACCAAACCCGTCTTGTGGCGGCAGAAGCATTTGCCAGAGTTGTTGCGCGGTTGCGCCTTGACGTGCCCGCTTGTGCGATAATGAACGATCATGTTCATTTTCTCGTATGGTGCTCGAAATACACGATAGAATACCTGGTCAATCAACTCAAAGGCGCGGCCACGCATGATCTTGTGCTGGATCGAACGCCTTGGACAAAACGATGCTGGAAAGTATTCATCGACAACGAACCGTCGCTCCGTGCCGCGGAGGAATACATCGAAGCAAACCCGGAAGCGGCGCGATTAAAGCCCCAGCATTGGGATTTTGTAACGCCCTTGCCGCCCGATGCCTAGGCCGCCGTGCCGGCGGCCGCTAAACATCTGTGGCAGTCGTGTTGAGTGCCGCTAAACATCTATTTCGCGCCAGTGTATAATGTTTAGCGGTCGCCGGCACGGCGGCCCGGAAGTTCGAGAAAAGAAATGTCTCTGTTCGACGCCAGCGAATCGAAGAACCGCCAGGACGCCCAGCCCTTGGCGGCGCGGATGCGGCCCGCCACGCTCGAAGAGTTCGTCGGCCAGCGGCACTTCCTCGGCGAGGGGAAGCTGCTCACGCCGGCTGCTGGCCGCCGACCGGCTCGGCTCGGTGATATTTTACGGCCCGCCGGGCACGGGCAAGACCACGCTCGCCCGGCTGCTGGCCGGCGCTGACGAAAAGCCAGTTCCGCCAAATCAGCGCGGTCGCCAGCGGAGTGAAGGAACTGCGCGAAGTCATCGCCGAGGCCGACGACCGGCTGGCGTCCGCCGGGCAGCGGACGTTGCTGTTCGTCGACGAGATTCACCGCTTCAACAAGCCGCAGCAGGAGGTGCTGTTGCCCGACGTCGAGGAGGGCGTGGTGATCCTGGTCGGCGCCACGACCGAAAACCCCTTCTTCACGGTCGTCAGCGCGCTCGTGAGCCGCAGCCGCATCTTCCAGTTCGAGCCGCTCTCGTCCGAGGACATGAAGACGCTCATCCGCCGGGCGATGGCCGACAAAGAGCGCGGCCTGGGCAATTACCACATCCGCATGTACGACGACGCACTCGATTTCCTGGCCGAGACGAGCGACGGCGACGCCCGCCGGGCGCTCTCGGCGCTGGAGATCGGCGTGCTGTCGAGCCAGGAGCGGCCGATCGAGTTCACCCGCCAACTGGCCGCCGAGTCGGTCCAACGGAAGGCGATCCAATACGACCGGCAGGGCGACGCCCATTACGATTCGATTAGCGCGCTTATCAAGAGCATCCGCGGCAGCGATCCCGACGCGGCGCTCTACTGGCTCGCCCGGATGCTCGAAGGGGGCGAGGACGTGCGGTTCCTCTGCCGGCGGCTGGTCATTTTGGCCAGCGAGGACGTGGGCAACGCCGATCCGGCGGCGCTGCCGCTGGCCGTGGCGGCCATGCACGGCTGCGAGTTCGTCGGCCTGCCCGAGTGCCAGTTGACGCTCGCCCAGGCGGTGACCTATCTGGCCTGCGCGCCGAAGTCGAACTCGGCGACCACCGGCATCTACGCGGCGCGGGCGGATGTGAGCGAGGCCCGGCTGCTGCCCGTGCCGCGGCATCTCCGCGACAAGAGCTATCACGCCGCGAAGCAGCTCGGCCACGGCGTGGGCTACAAATACGCGCACAACGCGCCCGACGCCATCGCCGAGCAGGATTATCTCGGCGTCGAGCGGGAGTATTATCATCCGGTCGATCGCGGCTTTGAGCGCGAATTGGCCGCGCGGCTGAAGGTGATCCGGGCGCGGTTGAGGGGAGAGGGGAGAGAGGAGAGGGGAGAGGAATAGATGTTTAGCCGCCGCGTCCACGCGGCGTTTTGTGGGTTTCTTTCTCCCACAGACCTTTCTCCAAGCCGCTAAGATATTTGCCGGCCTCAAAATAACTGCCGTTCTGCTGCCACAGTTTGAGGATAGTTTCCGCAATCTCTCGCTTGCGATCCGGTGTGGCATTGGTCAACTCGAAAATGTCCCCTGCATACTTTGCCTGATTTAATGCAGCATGAAAACAATAGTGCGGCGAATGATGAACGCCCGGGAAAAACGTGTTGGCGCGATGCCACGGCTCAATATCGGCGACATTAACCTCTTTGCCCTGCAAGGCTATCGATAATGGAGTGTCCACAACTTCTTCGTGAACACATATATACCAGATATACCGTGAGAAACGGGCCTGCCCGGTCTTGATGTTGATATCCTGGTGGCTACAGTTGATCGCCGACCAGGGTGCAAAGACCGGCACGACAAACGGAAGCAGTATCACGCAAGCTCCCAACAGTACGACGATTATCAACACGCGCTTCACGGCATGTTCTCCCGAATCAGGTCCGGATTCCGATTTGTTATGCTAAAGCATAACCTACATCTTTATGCGTCAATCCTTCAACTGAAACAGCCGCGCCAGTGCGTCGAGCAGTCCCCGGGGGACGCCTGTGCGCGATTCGTCGCGGAGCGACGCCAGCGGCGGATGCAGCAACTTATTCACCAGCCGGTCGAACGAACGCCGCACTTCCTCGCGGGCCCGATCGTCCAGTTCCGGCAACTTGTCCAGCAGGCGTTGGAGTTCGTCCTCCTTGGGCTTCTGCCAGCCGTGCCGCAATTGCTCGATCACCGGGCCGATCGCGCGGTGATACATTCCGCCCATGAAGCGGGCGGTCTCCTGCTCGATGATGTGCGCGGCGGCCGGCAGTTCCTTATCGCGCCGCCGCCGGTTCTCATCGCAAACCGCTTGCAGATCATCGACCGAATAGAGAAAGACGTCGGCCCGGCGGCCGATGGCCGGATCGAAGTCGCGGGGCACCGCCAGGTCGAGGATCACCAGCGGGCGGCGGGTTACGATCGCGGCGAATTGGGCGTCGGTCACCACCGGCTCGTCGGATCCGGTGGCGCTGAGGACCAGATCGGCTTCGGCCAGGGCTTGCGGCAGATCGTCCCAAGTCCGCGCCTGCCCGCCCCAGCGTTCGGCCAGTTCGGCCGCGCGGGAGAGGCTGCGGTTGACGATCGTCACCTGCCGGACGCCCTCGTCGCGGAGGTAGACGAGCGTCTCCTGGGCCATCTCTCCGGCGCCGATGACCAGCGCCTGCTTGTCATCGAAACGCTCGAAGACGGCGCTGGCGAAGTCGGCCACGGCCACGCTGGGGACGCTCACGTGGCGGCGTCCGATGGTCGTCTCCTCGGCCACGCGCTTCGCCGTCCGCAGGGCCGACTGAAACGCCGAGTGCAACAGCGGGCCGGTGTTGTCCTGCTCGGTGGCGGTTCTGATAGGCGCCCTTCACCTGGGCCAGGATTTGCGATTCGCCCAACACCATGCTGTCCAGGCCCGAGGCCACCAAGAACAGGTGCTGGACCGCCTCTTCGTCGATGTGCCGGTAGAGGTGATCGATGACCTCGGCCGGCTCGATGCCGTGGAAGCGGGCCATGAAGGTGGCGATCTGGTCCAGCGTGGGCTCGCTGCTGCTCTCCGTGGCGGCGTAGATTTCCACCCGGTTGCAGGTCGAAAGCAGCACGGCCTCGACGCCGTGAAACACCCGCCGCCAGTGGTCCAACGCCTCGCGGGTCTGCTCGGGCGAGAAGGCCAGCCGCTCCCTCACGCCGATCGACGTGCCGTGATGGCTGCATCCGACGACCTGCACTAGCATGGCGGGCCTCCGGATGAAGGATGAAGTATGAAGGATGAAGGATGAAGGAGCAATGTTTGCGATCGTGATTCATCATTCATCATTCTGAATTCATCACTATTTCCACGCCCCCAGTGCTTCGTTTGCATCAGCAATCCGATGGCCAGGACAATTGCCAGGAAGACGAACGAGGCGAGGGTGAGATAGGCCACTTTGCGGCCCTGCCGCTCCCGGCGATGCCAGGCGACGAGGACCACCGTGCCCAGCAGCCAGAAGAACATCAGCCAGGTGCTGATGACCACCGGATCGGTCAAGGCGAGCCGCGCGCTGGGGTTGCTGATGTTGATCTGATTGAGCACGACGCCCGAGATGATCCCCACGCCAAGCATGGCCACGGCGACGATGATGGCCCGGCTGTTGGCCCACTGGAGCCATTCCAGGCTGGGCAGGCTCAGTCCGCCGGCGGGCAGGCGTTTGCGTTTCAGCCGCCAGGCCTTGCCGAGATACATCAACCCGGCGACGAACCCGATCAGCACGGCGACGGCGGCCAGCGCGATCCCCGCGGCGTGAATCGTTCCCCAGACGCGCGAGGCCGATTCGTGGTCGACCGGCCGCGCACCGGCCAGAAATGTGCCCGCTCCGATCAGCGCCAAGGCCAGCGGCAGCAGGAACAGGCCAAAGGGGGTTTTCGGCCGCGACACGGCAAGATAGAGATAGATGGCGACCAGCGCCCAGGCGGCCATCAGAAACCAGTCCCGCTCGCTCGACAGCGGCGTGCCGGGCTCGCGGACCGCGCGGTAGTACAGGAAGGCGGTCTGCGCGACCAGCCCCGCCCCGGCGAAGCCGATCATCACCAGCCCGCGAACCCGGCTGCGAAACAGCAGCCGCGACAATTCCAGCGCCAACGCCACGGCGTAGCTGGCGGCAAAACAGAGGGTGGTTACACCGGAGAGCATGATCTACTCAGAACAAAGGGTGAATATGTTTTTCCACTTCTTCGGCGAACGGGGCGAAACCCTGGGGACAACGTTCTTTCAACAACGCCATGTTCGACATCGCTTTGGCAATTATATCCTTGTTTTCCACGGATAATTCATTTTGCCGATGGCTCGAACATTCCGCTAGAACAGTCTTGGGGTTGTGATTTCGATCCCGGCATGGCGCTGACAACTCTTCCGGTTTATCTGTAATATTTGGGATGTGGGAAAGGCCCAATCCGCATCGAATTGCCTCCGCATCCGCCAAGAGCCAACTTTCAATGCACGGATGAGCGACACCTACGGCCATAGGCAAATCGGCCGGTCCGAGTTCGCGCCCTTTGTAGACTTCCTGTTTCCTTTTCTTCAAATCTCCTTCCGAGTCCACGACGAACACCGCACCGTGAGATCGGTTGTAATACGCCTGGCGTCGGGCAAAACGGACCTTTTGCATCATTGAACCGCTTTGCCCGAGGAACAGACGCCCATAGCGTTTGACTAACATCTTGTCGGGACTGCCACAAAGTGTGTGGAGCAGGATCGGCAGCACTCCTTTTCGCGGAGGCTCGGGTGTAGCGCTATCGCCGACATCCGTGCGGCCTTCGCCGAAGACCTCAATCACGATGCTATCATCAGGCGTCACCGAACAAGTCCTCCTCGCTCAAGTTGTACCACAGTTCGCCGAGGTAGAACTCGTTGCCCATTCGTTGGCGGATATTCGGCGCATCCCGCAATGACCGGGCGCGGACCGGAGCGTCCGCCGGCTCGGTGGGCCGACTCAAAAATGTGACTTCCTCCGGCTCGAAGAAACTCAACACGTAAGGCGAATGGGTCGTCATTATTATCTGCGGAAAACGAACTCCATCGGTGCGATTTACCATTCCTTTTAGTAGATTGATGATCTGCTCAAGCCGTGTCGGATAGACTCCGTTTTCCGGTTCTTCGATCAATAAAATCCCTGGAGGCTCAGGCAAATACGCCAATGCGAGAAACGCAAGGAACAAGATCGCACCATCTGATGCTTGTTGGGCGCGAACCGTCTGTCCGCCGACAGTATCGAAAAATATCCCAGTCCCATCTGTGCTGGCAGAACCGTGGATACCGCTAGGCACATAAGTCCGCTTCCAGGCTTGGACAGTCTCGGTATGAACACTTTTGAATTGAGGGAAGAATTTGCAGAACTCGGACCTTAATTTTATAAACAATTCAGGATCATAACTGACCATGTCGTTCAAGAGAGTCGCCAGCCCGAAACCATCTGGATCCAAGCGAAACTTTCTTGACTTGTCAGCGACTGCCGGAACGGCCATCAGTTTTGCATCAAGAGCATACTTCTGTGCTGGTTTCAGAATCTCTGATACGGACTTGATGTCTTTGAGCAACGATGGAACCGGTACTGCGTTGCGGCTTCTCCAGTGCTGAATGCTTGTTTCATGGTATCGGTTTGAGTTCGACCACATTGGCCTTTTCTTACCACCATTCTCAATCCATTGATCTGTCACACCACAATCATGTCCCTTCAATTGAAATTCCAGCGAAAAACCATACCGGAAACTGTCATTAGAAATGACGTGGCCATCAGAAGCGCAGCGACTCCATTCACCCCACATTTGGAGTTTAGGTTCCGTACTCGCATATCGCACAAGTTCCAGTCCTGTCCAAGGCTCTGGAAATACCTCGCTGGGTCTCATATCTGCTGAGTTGAAAAATGCCGCCATCGCCTCCAGCAAACTCGTTTTCCCGCAGTCGTTCTGCCCGATCAGCACGTGAATCGGCGTGAGCGGGATGTCGATATCGCCCAGACACTTGTAGTTCTTCACACCAAACCGGCTAAGGTACATGACAGTCTCCCTTCACGCACATTGTACCGTCGATGACGGAGTCGTGAATACTGCGGAATTATAGTCCGTAATCCTTGATTTTCTTATGCAACGTATTGCGGTTGATTCCCAGTCGGTCGGCGGCTTTGATGCGGACGCCGTCACAGGAGGCAATCACCTGGGCTATCAGCTCGCGCTCGACACGATCGACAACCAGCGCGTGCAAATTATCGGCGTTTTCAGGGGCGGACTCGATGCCCAGGCGAACCAGCTCGGCCGCCAGCGTCTCGGGGTCCGAAGCCCGGCCGACGCGGCGGGGCTTGCCGCCGGCGACCGCCTCGGGCAGCAAGTCGAGGGTCAATTCGTCGCCGGGGGCGAGGACCACGGCCCGCTCGATGTAGTTTTGCAGCTCGCGGACATTGCCCGGCCAGGCGTAGTCGTGCAAGGCCCGCATCGCCGCCGGCTCGACCTGGGGCACGTCGCGGCGGTTCTCGGCCGCGTAGATTTTCAGGAAGTGCTCGACCAGCGGGGGGATGTCCTCGCGGCGCTCGACCAACGGCGGCAGGCGGATCGTCACCACGTTCAGCCGATAGTAGAGGTCCTCGCGGAAGCGGCCCGCCTCGGTCTCTTCGAGCAGGTCGCGGTTGCTGGCGGCGACGACGCGGGTATCGACGCTGACGGTCTGCGTGTCGCCGACCCGCTCGAACTCGTGCTCTTGCAGCACGCGGAGCAGCTTGATTTGCAGCTTGGGGCTGGTGGTGTTGATCTCGTCGAGGAAGATGGTTCCGGTGTGCGCGGCCTCGAAGCGTCCGGTGCGGTTGTCGACCGCGCCGGTGAAGGCCCCGCGAACGTGCCCGAACAGCTCGCTTTCCAGCAGGCTCTCGGCCAGGGCGCCGCAATTGACGCGAACAAACGGGCCGCTCCCCCGCAGGCTGAGCCGGTGGATGGCCTTGGCGATCAGTTCCTTGCCGGTCCCCGTCTCGCCGAGCAGCAGCACCGAGGCGTTCGATCGGGCCACGAGGCGGGTGAGCCGATAGACGTTCTCCATCGCCGGCCCCGCGCCGATCATTTCCGGGATCGGCGGTCCGGTCTGTGTGGCGTCAATAATCGACGGAATACGGGACATAAGAGGAGGTCGGGGGATTCGGGGTTCGGGGCTCGGGGCTCGGGATTTACCGCTTGCGGCTTCGCAAAAATCATCTATCCGCTTGCGGTTTCGCAATGCGGTTATTTTTCCGGTAATTTATCCTTTTTCTGCGGTGCGCGGGACGACGCCTCGATGCTGTCGAGGATGAAACTCAGCACTTGCCGCGTGGGTGCCTTTTCTTCCATGCTCTGGTTGAAAACGTCGTACTGGTGTTGGACTTGCTTGGCGGTCAACCTCATGCCGAACTTCTCCACGTTTTTACGGAAGGCCTTGCCCGCGGCCTGCCGGAGCGCCAGCGGGCGGTCGAAATGGTCGGCCGTCTCGACCAGCGCCCGTTGCGCATCGGGGGCGTTCAATTCGGCCAACACGGCCGTCGCCTGGACGGCAATCGCCCGGTCCGGATTGGCCAGCGCAGCGATCACCGCGTCTTGCGTCCGCTGCAGGTCGTAGAGGTCGCTCGACGTTCGGGC
Organism: uncultured Planctomycetota bacterium; assembly: GCA_963733145.1. Taxonomy (GTDB): domain Bacteria; phylum Planctomycetota; class Planctomycetia; order Pirellulales; family Thermoguttaceae; genus JAHIKV01. The sequence continues at coordinate 357,028 of CAVTCJ010000003.1, forward strand.
GAGCGAGCCGAGCAGAAATAGGGCTTCGAGCGTCTCTTGCTGCCGGGCCTCGAAGCCGACGAAATTATCCGCGTCCAGGGCCGCCAACTGGTCAAGTTGCCACTTCAGGGACTTCTCGTCGTGGGACCGGGGAAACGCCTTGGCCAGCGGATCGCCGCCGGCGATTCGCTCGGCCTGCTCGTAGCGGCCGGCGGAGGCGATAATGCCGATCCGCAACATAGCCGTCCGCGGGTCGTGCCGCAATTGTTGCACGAGCATGTCGGCCGTCGGATGGTCGATCGTCACGTCGATCAGGGCGAATTCGCAGTCGGGCGATTGGGCCGCGCGGAGCAGCAAATCCCGCCCGGTCGTAGCGGCATTGGCCTGGAATCCCGCCGAGGAGAGCAGGCCGGCCAGATCGCGGGCCTCTTCCAAACTGCCGCTCGCCGCCAGCGCGCGACGCGCGCCCCGGGCGGAGGCCAGAAAGGCCAGCACGTCGGGCACGCGGCTCGATCCGGCGAATTGGCGGATGGGCTGCAAGCGGACGATCGCCGCCGCAGCCGCCAGCCGCAGCCGCCGGTAAGGACTTTGCAGCGCGGCCGCCAAGGGCGACGGCGCCGCCTGATTGGCGGCCGACTCCTTCTGTTTAGCGGCTGCCGGCACGGCGGCCCCGAGCAGTTCATCGGCCGTGCCGATTCGCCCCAGGATTCGCGCCGCGGCCGCGGCGGCCGCCGGATGCCCGTGTTCCATCCCGTATTTCAACACCTCTTCGAGCGGTTCGACGCCGAATCGCTCGGCCTCGACGACGGCCATGTTTTTATCGTCCAGCGGCCGGTCCAAGCCGTTTTTATGGGCCGCGGCGGCGAGCATCGTGGTCAAGTGCAGCAGGCGGAGCGGGCGCTGGTGCGGGGCCAACGAATAGGCGTCCCGCGCACAGCGGGCGGCCAGAGCCCGGGCGGCCTCGGCCGACGAAACGCTGTGCACCGTAAGCTGCCGTTTCGATTCGTTCCATTGCCAGACCCGCACTTTTCCCTCCACCGCACCCTCGACCGGCTGATGACGATCGAAATGACGCGCGGGCCGATTCGGTGAGCAATTTGATCGCCTCGTCTCGTGAAGGCACGCCGCCGACCAGCCGCTCGAGCGCCTTGGCAGCCGCGGCCTTAACCTCCGGGGGACTCTCTTCCGAGAGGCACGGAGCGAGCAGATGCATCGCGGCGTTGCGGTCGTTCGTCGCGGCGAGCGTTTCGATGGCCTGCACGGTGAGTTTTGGATCGGCGTGGCCGACGAGCGCGGTCAACGGCCCGACGGCCGCGCGTCCCATTTCGACCAGCGCCGCCCGCACGTTGGGCCACTCGGCCGCGCGTGTCGGATCGGCCAACACGGCGACGAGCGGCCGAAGCGCCGCGTCCCGGGCCTCCTGCAAGCCGACGACCGCCTGCAACCGCTTCTCCGCCGACGGGTCCTGGAGTTGGCGGATCAGTTCTTCGATTCGCTCGGCGTTCTGGGCCTCGGCGCGGATCGCCGCGGAGACGGCATCGGCCAGTTTTCGGGCCTCCGGCTGCAACGCCTTGCGGTCGGCCATCTCGGTCAAAATCGCTACGCCGCCCCCCTGCCCCAGTTCGACGAGTTGGGCTTGATCCAGATTGGCGTCCAGCGCCTTCTTCAGCAGCGGTTTGGCCAGGTCCGGCCGCTTCAGATCGGAGAGAATCTTCGCCGCGCGGATGCACTCGGCGGGCGTGGTCGGCTTGGTCGCCAGAACGGCGGCCACGGCCGAATCGGTCGGCTCCTCGGCCGGCTTGGCCGCCGGCTGCTGGGCCGCAACCGGCAGGGCCGCGGCGCAGGCCAACGTCAATACAACGATCCGCATCGCCGCTCGTAATGGTTCTTTCATGGCAGGTTTCATTTCGTTGATGGTCAGTATCTTGAAATGTCAGCAGTTGCAAATGCCGTCAAACTCCCGTTTAGCGGCCGTCCAGAAACAACTTCGGTGTTTTTGCTGACGTTCCGCCCTCACCCCCGGCCCCTCTCCCAAAGGGAGAGGGGAGTTGTTCTTGGACGGCCGCTAAACGGATTATGTTTATTCATCCATCGACAGCAACTTCCTCCAACGTCGAACTTGTTCCTCGACTTGTTCGGGGCCGGTCGAGCCGTAGCTGGTCATGGCGGCGACGGCCTTTTCGGGACCGAGCACTTCGTAAACACCCTCGTCGATCTCGGCATGGACCGCGCGGAACTCGTGCAGCGCGAGGTCGGCCAGCCGCGCGTCGCGGTCCATCGCCTTGCGGACCAGGCGTCCCACCAATCCGTGCGCGGTCCGTTGGGGCAGGCCGCGGCGGATCAAGTATTCCATTAAGTTCGCGGCATCAAGGTGCCCGCAGTCGAGCCGCGCGGCGATGGCCGGACGATCCAACTCCGCGGCCGCGACCAGTGGGGCGGCCACTTCGAGCGACGCCCGGACCGCGTCAAACGAATCCATCAGCGGCGGCTTGTCCTCTTGCAGGTCGCGGTTGTAGGCCAGCGGCAGCCCCTTGACCAGCACCAGCAGCGTTTGCAGATTGCCGATCGCCCGGGCGGTCTTGCCCCGAATCAACTCCAGCACGTCGGGGTTGATCTTCTGCGGCATGATCGAGGAGCCGGTGCAAAACGCCTCGGGCAATTTCAGGAATCCGAACTCCTCGGTGGACCAGAGAATCCACTCCTCGGCCCAGCCGCCGAGGTGCTCGGCGATCAGCGCCGCCGCGAAGGCGAACTCCAGGGCGAAGTCGCGGTCGCTCACTGCGTCGAGGCTGTTGGCCGAAACCTCGTCGAATCCAAGCCGGGCGGCAACGTCGTTCCGGTCGATCGGCAAACTCGTGCCGGCCAAGGCCGCCGCGCCCAGCGGAAGCACGTTTGTCCGCCGCCGGCAGTCGGCCAGCCGCGACCGATCGCGCTCGAGCTTCTCGCAATAGGCCAGCCAGTAGTGGGCGGCCAACACCGGTTGGGCGCGGCGGAGATGAGTGTAGCCGGGCAGAATCACTCCGGCGTCCTTGCCGCAACGGCCGACGAACGCCCGCTGCAGGTCGACGATATTATTGTCGAGCCGGTCGATTGCCTCGCGGACCCAGAGCCGCAGATCGGTGGCGACCTGATCATTTCGGCTGCGGGCGGTGTGCAGTTTGCGGCCCACGTCGCCGAGCCGGTCGATCAGCGCCCGCTCGACGTGCATGTGGATGTCTTCCAGTTCCGCGCGGAAGGAGAAGCGGCCCTGCTCAATTTCGCGGCGGATTTCGCCGAGCGCCTGCTCAATTTGGCGACATTCGTCCGGCTCGATCAGTCCGACCTTGGCCAGCATTTGGGCGTGGGCGAGCGAGCCGTCGATGTCCTGCGCATAGAGGCGGCGGTCGAAGCTCACGCTTTCGGTGAACTCCTCGACGCGGCGGTCGGTCGGCTGCTGAAACACGCCCCCCCACGGCTTTTCGGCCACGAGTATCTCCCGAATGCCTAAAAAAACACCATCAAATCCAACACCCAACACTGTAGAGGCGGCCGCGGCGGCTGTCAACGACGCCACGCCCCCCTAATGGAAAATCGTGAGAAAATTTCGGCCCTCGACTGATTACACTGTAGGACAGGTTGCCAACCTGTTCCGAAGACGCCGTAGGGCAGGTTGCTAGCCTGTCCAAAAAAAAAGGCAACGGGACAGGTTGCCAACCTGTCCTACAAGGTGAAACTATGCCGGAAAGCAACCGCACCGACGAGTTCGTCCGCGAGTTCACTCGCTGCGCACAGCGGTTGTACGCCTACATCTTCACGCTGATGGGGCACGACTCGGGCGCGGACGACGTGTTTCAGGAGGCCAGTGCGTTGGCCTGGGAGAAGTTCGGCGAGTACCGGCCGGGCAGCGACTTCTTGGCCTGGATATGCCAGATCGCCCGATTCCGGGCGCTGAGCTACTTCGACGCGAAGCGCCGCCGGCCGCGGCCTTTCAGCGACGCTTTCTCGACGCGGTGGAAGCCGACATGGCGGAGATGTCCGACGACTTGGACGGCGAGATGTCGGCCCTGGCCGACTGCTATCGGAAGCTGCGGGACGAGGACCGCGAGTTGATCGACCGGCGTTACACGCCCGGCGCCGACACCCGCGAAGTGGCGGCGGCGGTGGGCCGGCCCTTGAGCACCGTCTACCGCATGCTCACCCGCGTTCACCGGGAATTGTTGGATTGCATCGAGCGGACGATGCGCGGATAGAGGATGACGATGGACGTGCAGAACCCCAAGATCGCCGAACTCGAACAGTTGCTGTGGCGGATGCGCGACGGGGCCATCGACGATAAAGGATTGGAGCGGATCGAATCGCTGGTGACCGGCGACGCTGATGTCCGCCGCTACTACATCCGTTACAGCACCCTCTGCGGCGGCCTGCGATGGCTCAACGCCGGCGACTGGGAACGCGGGAGTGTGGGATTCGGGGTTGGGGATTCGGGGCGCGGGGTTGGGGATTCGGGGTTCGGGGTTGGGGAATTGGGGTTGGGGATTCGGGGTTCGGGATTCGGAGTTCAGTCCGATGTTGGTGCGGCAGTTGAACTGCCGCACCGTCTTGAATTGGAATCCCGCTCCCGAGTCCCGAACCCCGAGCCCCGCTATTCATCCCTTCCCTCTCCCCTCTCCCCTCCTCCCTCTCCCCTGCTTTCGTCGGCGGGCCGGTGTTCTCCTACATGGTCGCGACGGTTGTGTTGGGCGTAATGTTGTTGGGGGCCTGGGCCATAAAAACCTCTCACGACTACCCGATCGTGGTAAAAATCCCCGAACTCAACCCACGAAGGCACACTCCAAAAGCAGCCGGAGTTGGTCTTCGTCGGCCGCGTCAGCGGCATGAAGGACTGCCGCTGGGCCGAGCCCGCAACCGCGGTCTTCAGCGGCGTCGTCTGTCCCCCTGGGACGCAAATACGCCCTGTAGGTCGGGCCTGATGGAAATCACCTACGACAGCGGCGCGAAGGTAATCCTTGAAGGCCCTTGCACGTACAAGGTCGAGTCCGCGCGCGGGCGGCTATCTCGGCGCTGGGAAAACTGACGGCGCGAGTGGAGAAGAGGTCAGAGGTCAGAGAGTCAGAACGCCAAGACCTAAGACCCAAGACCTAAGACCCCAATCTGAAATCTCCAAATCTCCAAATCTCCAAATCTCCAAATTCTCCGTCCGCACTCCCACGGCCATCGTCACCGACCTGGGCACCGAGTTCGGCGTCGAGGTCAGCGATGAGGGGACCACCACGGCGCACGTCTTCCGGGGCAAAGTCGAAGTGCGGGCAGCCGGCGGCGGGCGGGATTTTTCGGCGGTCACACTGGGGGAGAGCGAGTCGCTCCGGGTGGAGCGTGCGCGCAGACCGAACGCTCAAGGCGGTGAAGATCGCCCGCGGCGAGACGCGGCCGGAGAGGTTCGTTTGTCACATGCCAAAATGGGTTCCGATTGAGCTGTTCAACACGGGCAAGGGGCTGAAGGAGGGCGAGCCGGACCCGCACTGGCAGCTTGTGGCCCGCAGCGACGATCCGCATTTCAAGCCCCGGCCGGCCATGGTGTCCCGGGTCGGCAAGGAACTCTGGCTGGCCAACGAGCCGGCCCGCTCACAGTGGATTTCGTTGGCCGGCGACGCTTCGGCCCTGCCCGACAACGTCACGTACACCTTCCGCACCACGTTCAAACTCGTCGGCGTAACGCCGGGATCGGCCGTTCTACGGGTCCGGTTCATTGCCGATAATCAGGTGCAGGCCATCCGGCTTAACGGCAGAGAAATCAGCGTGCCCGACAACGATAGCCAGCCGCCGTTTACGCTCTTCCAGCCCTTTTCGGTCAGGGAGGGATTCGTGGAGGGGACAACACGCTGGAGTTCGACGTGTACAACGGAGAACTCGGGCCGAAGACGCCCGCCACTGTGGCCAGCGTAATGTTTCTGCGGGTGGAATTGGAGGGAACGGCACAGACTAAACCCAAATTCGTGAGCCCGGCCGACAAACCAGAGGAGGGCCAAGCTATGAATAAGTGAACTTCAGGGACAGGTCGAGACGTTTCGGCGGGTGTTCCGCCGGAACACAAGAGGCGTTTTCCTTCGCGTTAGAACCTTTTTCTATTGGAGACATGAGTCATGCGTAAGTTTCAATTGATTACCGTCGTGGCCGTTGTGGCTTTGATCCTTTCCTGTCTGCCCGTGGCCGCTCAGGCTGCTACGATCTCGTTCCAAGATGGAGCGAACGTCACGTCATCGGACGGCCAGATCAATATCCCCAACTATGCCGGTACTCAGGATGCGACGTGGTATCAGTACACCCCGGATAACAACTACGGGGGCACAACGACGCTCATGGCCGGCGTGGTTGCGAGCGGCAAGTGGTATGGCTCGGAGATCCGCTTTGATCTGTCCGCCCTGCAAGGTAAATATACGTCGATCGATTCGATGACGTTAAGGCTTTATACCACCGCGGTGTCCAGCACGTCAGCTACTTTGAAAATCGCCACTAGCCCTCTGGTCGACGGCGACAAGTACTGGGTCGAAGGAACCGGCGACGGAACGGCGTCCCAGTCCGGAACAATGTGTTGGAACAAACAACAGTACAATACCGTCGGCTCGGGCAAACTATTTTGGCGGGGCCGGTCAGCAGGACCAGATCTTTCACACCTCCAATACCGAGGTGGCCGGCACGGCAAACACTTGGGTAGACCTTCCGATCGATCCGAACTCTGATCTCAGCTGGGGCACTAGGACCATCACCACTCTGACGGGCTTGGTGGACGAGTGGCTCACGGAGGGTCCCGCAAACGCCGGCCTCATGTTCACTTATGCCCATTACAGCAGCTCTGTGTACTGGACATTCGCCAGCAGTGAGTACGCCACCGCGGAATTCCACCCGGAATTGGTTATCACCTATACGGCGGTGCCCGAACCATCGACGCTCGCGCTGTTGGCCGCGGGGCTGATCGGTCTGCTCTGTTACGCCTGGCGGAAGCGGAAGTAGTTAGTGGCCCCAAGGGGGCGGCGGTTCGCCCAGCCCAGAGCAACGCCCTGGGTCGGGCGAACGTGGACGCGACGGACGTATGTCGGAACGCACCGGTCCAACGGACCAACGGTTCGCCGCAGGCGGCGGTAGAACAGTTGGCCCGTTGGGCCACAGATTGCCTGAGTCACGCTCCTCAGGGCATTGCCCCGGGCTGGATGAACAAAGGGCCTTCGGCCCAGGAAGAAGTATATGAACACGAATCCACTATCCACCATCCTAAAGTCAAAATCTCCACGCGGTTTTACGCTGGTGGAGCTGCTGGTGGTCATCACGATCATCGGCATCTTGATCGCGCTGTTGTTGCCGGCGGTGCAGGCGGCGCGGGAGGCGGCCCGGCAAACGCAGTGCAAGAACAACCTCAAGCAACTCGCCCTGGGCTGCCTGAACCACGAAAACGCCACCGGGCACTTTCCCACCGGCGGCTGGGGCTATCGCTTGGACCGGCGACGCCGACCGCGGCAACCGACTGGCGGCAGCCGGGCGGCTGGATCTACAACATCCTGCCCTACATCGAGCAGCAGCAGCTGCACGACTTGGGGGCCGGACTGCGGGGCCTGGAATCGTCGGCTCGCCGAAGATGCATCGCCCAACCTCCAGCGGCATGTCCACCCCGCTTGGCGCGCTCTATTGTCCCACGCGGCGGCCGGCAATCGTCTACCCCTGGATCGATCGGCTGTGGGCCGGAGGGTCGACGATCGTCAACGCCGGCCTGCCGACCGCTGGCGGGCCGCACCGATTACGCCGGCAACGGCGGCGACTATTGTCACCGGTGCCGGCGTGCCTCCAGCGGTCTCCTGGCACCAGCGCCTCCGCCAACATCAGCAGCCGGACCGGCCAGACGTCGCCGAGGTCGAAAACCCGCCGGGCCAGATGACGGCCCACGGCACGAGCCACCGTTCAGCAGGCGTGGCCGCCGCTGGCCACGGGCATCGTGTATACGCGGCAGCATGATCAGACTGGCGGATATGCAAGACGGCGCGAGTAGCACGTATCTGGCGGGCGAGAAGTACCTCAATCCCGACTGCTATGCAACCGGCGACGGACGCCGGCGACAACGAAGAGGCAATGATGGGCGACAACGCAGGACGTTTCGCGCTGGACCGCCTTGAACGGAATGACGGCACGTCGTCCACCACCGATCCACTTGCCGCCCCTGGCCGGATACGCCCGGCATTTCGGCGGCGACTACTATTGCCGCTTCGGCAGGCGCACGCCAACGGCTTCTCCATGGCCTTTTGCGACGGCTCGGTGCATATGATGAGCTATACGATCGACCCGGAAACGCATCGCCGCCTGGGAAACCGCAAGGACGGATACGTGCTCGACGCCAAGGCGTTCTAAACGCCGGCAATCGACCGCCTTTTATTTCAGGCGATGTACTTGCTGCGGGGCGTGTAGGGGGTGTACGGCAACGCGTGGCTGAGCCGGCCGCCGTGGCCCCATTGACGGCGGAGGTCAAGGCGGGTAAGAACACAATCAACTTCGATCTGTGAGCGGCGCGGTCGCCAAGAGCCGGGAAGCCGCCGGCCGCTTATCGCCGCCATCAGTTTTCCCGGAAAGGGCTGCCTAATGCGAACGTCAATTGCCGCGATCGCGCTATGTCTCGCCGTCGTCGCTTTCAGCGGCTTCCGCGCGCCTCCCGCAGAACAGACTTCCGCCGGCACAGAACGATCCGGACGCACGGCGGGGCACCGCTTTGAAGACGCGGCCGATTATGGATTCCTGCCGGCTGCCGCCGCCTCTCACAATGTGGCCGCGTTGCAGAGGGCGGTCAAGGGCGGCAAGAAAACGCTCACCGTCTCCAAACCCGGCCAGTACCTGCTCGACGGCAGAATCTATCTCGACGACGACACAACCATCATCTTCGGCCGGGGCGTCGTGCTCAAGAAGACGGGGGACTATGACTTCGTGTTTATCAACCGCGGGGCCCTGACCAAGACCTGGAACGAGAACATCACCCTGGACGGACTCAACCTGAGCGTCAACCAGGTCGAGTCCATCCCCGCGGCCGGCCAAGACCTGTTTGGGCTGAGGGGCCAGGTCTCGATGTTCTACATCCGCAACTTCACCCTTTCACGTTTCACCTGCCTCGATTGCGGAGAGGCGCAGTTTGCCGTACACGTCTGCCGATTCAGCAACCTCGCCATAGACACCTTTGAAGTCAGAGGCCGCAAAGACGGCGTGCATATCGGACGGGGGGAGAAGTTCGTCATCCGCAACGGCATCTGCGAGACCTTTGACGACGCCATCGCCTTGAACGCGGAAGACTATCCCAGCGCCCAGCCCGAGCAGGGCGACATCAAGGACGGGATCGTGGAGAACATCTACGACGTGAAGAAACAGGCCACGATTGGAGACTTCTACCGGCTCCTCACCGGCGCGTGGGTGGACTGGCACGACGGCGTCGCTCTGCAAAACGGAGACACGGTCGTTCATGGCGCGAACGTCTACCGTGTGATCGCGCCCCGCGGCACGACGGAATACCGCTCGCATGAGCCGCCCGTCCGTTCGCGGGGCGCATGGAAAGACGGCGCCGGGCTGACGTTCGTCTACAACCAAAACGACAATACACATCGGGCAAGCATCACGAACGTGCTCTTGGAGAATATCCACTGTTTCACTCCCGCCATGTTGTTTAGCTGCAATTCGCAGGCGCAGGCGGTTATCGACAAGATCAATTCGACTTCCTGCCTGGCATCGTTCCAAGGGAACGATTTGGATTGCTCTTTGCTGGTGACCGCAGCCTTCTTCAGGCCCTTCGACAAACGGCCTCCTTACAACGACATCCAGGTCGGAGGCACGGTGAACATCAACATCAATCTAGAATCGATCCTTCAAACCAGGGACATTAACCTTAAGGTAGGTGGGCTGTCGCATACCCGCCTGAACGGAACGGCGTCCGTGTCCAGCGTCAAGAACCTGTCGCCGGCAGTCGGCGATTCGATCAAGGTAAACAACGTCCTGCGGACCTATAACGGCTCCAATTGGGAGTAAGTCGCCGAGAGTTCCGGTCCCAAGGGAGCATCAACTCTTGCTCTTGACGTCCGGCTGCCCACTTCGGCAGCGCGACGCGCGGGGGGTCGCAAAATGATGTCGCGCAAAAGCAAGGAAGTCCGCCAAAGTCGCGTCGCAAATTATTTTTGAAGATTGCCCCGGTTTTGCGCAGATCCGTTGAAACAAAACACGCGACCTGTGGTTGCAAACCAATATCCACTTTAATGTGTCCCAATATTACAACTCTGAGTTCATAATCTGAATGGTCTTATTCTCACTGAATGTTCCAAGCGGCGCATCGCAACGCACACCGGCAACCCGCCGCTACGCCTCATACAAGTTGGCCAGGGCGTAATCCACGGCCAGCGAGCGGCGGACGCCGAGCGGCAGGGTGGCGTTCATCAAGTCGCCCGGCTGATCGTCGTGTCCATAGCCGAGCACGTGGCCCATCTCGTGCATTACGGCGGTCAGGAGGTCCGACCGATTCTGGGCCTGGCTTCCCGCGCGGGCGGTCAACGACTGCGCCGAGCGAATCGACGAACTCCAGATTGTCGGCAGGCGTGGGGTCCACGAACCAGCCGTAGCCCGCCGCGTCGTCGTCGATGCGGATCGTCTTGCCGGCCGCCTCGCCCAACATGCCGTTGGGCAGGTCGGCCACCTGGAAGGAGAGGCTGTCGAGCGTCGAGGCGACTTGAGGGCCCAGGGCGTCCTCAAGCCGCTGTTGCGCCTCGACGATGATCGGGGCCAGCTCCGCGTAGGTCAGCGATTCGACCGGACCGCCCGGCGCCGCCGTGGCATCGACCATCAGCGCCGCCGCGACGTTAAACGTGTTCTGATAAGTGGCGAAATAGCCCTTGGTGTCGGTGACTTTGATGGTCACGGTGTGATTGCCGGCCGCCAAAGCGCCGAGCCGGGCGGAAGAGTAGTAATCTCCGCTGTACGGGCCGTACGGTCCATAGATCGTGGTGATCGCGTGTCCGTCCAGGGTCACGTTTTGGGATTTGACTCCGTTTGACGAGCTCGCCGCCCAGGAAATCAGTCCGTTTTCGCCGGCCTGCAGCGTGCCGTTCTGGTACGTCTGCTCGGCGATCACCACCTTTGAAATCGCCGGATAGACGACGAACGAGCCGTCGTAGGAAGCGGAAAAGCCCTGGTTGTCGGTGGCCACAATGCTGAAATTGTGGGTGCCGGCCTTGAGCGGAGTAAAAGGAGTGGCATAGAAATAGCTGTAGTTTTGGTATGGTCCGTAGGGTCCGAAACTTCCCCCAACCGATTGGCCGTCGATCTTCACCGTCTTGACGGAGATCAGATTGGACGAGGTCACGGCCCAGGTGATCACCCCGTTCTCCAAGGACCGCAACGTGCCGTCCGGGTTGCTGCTCTCGGCGACCACGACCATCGAAATCGCCGGGTAGACCTGGAAGGTTCCGCTGTAGGTGTCGATGAGGTCCGTGCTGTCCGTCACGATAATGGTGTAGGAATGGGTGCCGGCCTTGAGCGGATCGAAGGGGTGGGAATAATAGTAGTCGGTTCCATAGGGGCCGTAGGGCCCAAAAATAGTGGTGACCGTCTGGCCGTCCATCATCAGCGAAACCTGCTTGACGGGATTGACCGTCGCCGCAGCCCAGGTAATTACGCCGTATTCCAGGGACGACAGCGTGCCGTCCCGCGAGACGCGCTCGGCGACGGCGACCTTGGAAATGGAGATGCCCAGATCGTAAACCTGGCCGGTGAAGTCGCCGACGAGCACGTTCCCCGCCAGATCGGCGATGCTGCCGTCGTTTTCCAAATTCACGCCAAGCGTGCCGAGGCTGCCCGAAACGCCGGACACGGTCACGGTATAGCTGCTGGCGGAAACGCCGACGACCGAGGAGATCGTGCCGGCGGCCGAGCCCGTCAATGCCAAGGCGAAATCACCCAGATTCACGCCGGTGACGGCCTCGCTGAACACCACGTCGAATTGCAGGCTGGTGGCCTTCGTGGGGTTGGCGTTGTGCCGGTTGATCGAGAGGACCGTCGGCGCGGTGGTGTCGTAGGTGAAGGTCGCCGTGGGGCCCGTCTCGACGTTTCCGGCTACGTCCGTGGCGCGGGCGTGAACCGTGTACGCGCCGTCGGCGGGGAAGTCGGCGGCGGCGAAGGCCCAGGTCCAAGTGTCGGTGCCCGTGGCCGTGAAAAAGACCTCCGTGGCGCTGTTGAAAGCGGTTCCGTTCCAGTAGTTGCCAGTCCCTTGCCGAATGCTCACGTCGACCTGGGCGACGCCCGAGCCGGTGCCGTCGTCGGCTGTGCCGGTAATCGCGTCGGTCCAGGCGGATTGTTTGTAATAGGCATTGTCGACCGGGAACGTGATCGTCGAGGTGGGGGCGTTGGCATCGTAGGTGAAGGCGGCGGTCGAAACGGTCCCGACGTTGCCCGCCTTGTCCGTGGCCCGGGCGTGGACCGTGTACGCGCCGTCGGCGGGGAAGTTGGCCTTGGCAAAGGCCTGGGACCAACTGGCCTTGCCCGTGGCCGGCAAAAAGACTTCCGTTGCGCTGTCGAAGGCGGCGCCGCTCCAATAGTTGCCCGACCCTTGCCGGATGCTGACCGCGACCGACTCCACGCCCGAGCCGTCCACGTCGGCTGCCGTTCCGATTATCGTGTCGATCCAACCCGCCGCGGTGTAATATGCCCCGTTGACCGGGAACGTGATCGTCGAAGTTGGCGCGGCGGTGTCGTAGATGAAGCCGGCGGTCGAGTCGCTCCCGGTGTTCCCCGCATTGTCCGTGGCCCGCGCGTGGACGGTGTAGGCGCCGTCGGCGGGGAAGTTGGCGGCGGCGAAGGCCAGCGTCCAGGAAGCGGTGCCCGTGGCCGTCACGAAGACCTCGGTGGCGCTGTTGAAACCGGCGCCGTCCCAATAGTTGCCCGTGCCCTGCTGAATACTCACCCCGACCGAGACTATGCTCGCGCCGGAGCCGGCGTCGGCGGTGCCGGAGATGGCGCCGGTCCAGCCGGCCGTGTTGTACGCTGCGGCGTTGACCGGGAACGTAATCGCCGAGGTCGGGGCAGTGGTGTCGTAGGTGAAGGTGGCGGTCGCAGCGCTGCCGACGTTCCCCACCTCGTCCGTGGCCCGGGCGTGGACCGTGTACGCGCCGTCGGCCGGGAAGTTCGCGTCGGCGAAGGCCAGCGTCCAAGTGTCGGTGCCCGTAGCCGGCAAATAGACTTCGGTGGCGCTGTTGAATGCTGTGCCGCTCCAGTAGTTGCCCGAGCCTTGCTGTATGCTGACTTCGACCGAGGCCACGCCCGAGCCGCCCACGTCGGCTGCCGTACCGGTGATCGCGTCAGTCCAGCCGGTCGCGTTGTACGCCGCGGCATTGACCGGGAATGTGATCGCCGATGTCGGAGCCGTGGTGTCGTAGGTGAAAGTGGCGGTGGTGGAAGTGGTCTGCACGTTCCCCACCTCATCCGTAGCCAGGGAGTGGACCGTGTACGCGCCGTCCGCCGGGAAGTTCGCGTCGGCGAAGGCCAGCGTCCAAGTGTCCGTTCCCGTGGCAGGCAAATACACTTCCGTGGCGCTGTCGAAGGCCGAGCCGCCCCAGTAGTTGCCCGAGCCTTGCTGTATGCTGACTTCGACCGAGGCCACGCCCGAGCCGCCCACGTCGGCTGCCGTGCCGGTTATCGCGTCGGTCCAGCCGGTCGCATTGTACGCCGCGCCGTCACCGGGGAATGTAATAGTTGATGTTGGGGCCGTGGTGTCGTAGGTGAAAGTGGCGGTGGTGGAAGTGGTCTGCACGTTCCCCACCTCATCCGTAGCCAGGGAGTGGACCGTGTACGCGCCGTCCGCCGGGAAGTTCGCGTCGGCGAAGGCCAGCGTCCAAGTGTCCGTTCCCGTGGCAGGCAAATACACTTCCGCGGCGCTGTCGAAGGCCGAGCCGCCCCAGTAGTTGCCGGAGCCTTGCTGTATGCTGACTTCGACCGAGGCCACGCCCGAGCCGCCCACGTCGGCTGCCGTACCGGTGATCGCGTCAGTCCAGCCGGTGGCGTTGTATGCCGTGGCATCAACTGGGAATGTAATAGCCGAGTCCGGAGCGGCATTGTCGATAGTATAGGATTGTCCGGAGGTGAAGTTGCCGTCCAGCGGAGTCGAATCGCTTACGGAAGCGATGGTGCCGTTGTCCAACAGGTCCAGGCGAATCGTCCCGTTGCCGGAAATGCCGGTGACCGTCACCGTGTAATCGCTCCCGCCGCCGCCGATTGTTGTATCGACAGTGCCGCTGGCGGAACCGCTCAAGGACAGCGCGAAATCGTCGGCGTCCACGCCGGTGACGGCTTCACTGAAAACTACGTCGTACTGCACGCTGACGGCCTTGGTGGGGTCGGCGTCCAGCCGGTCGATGGCCGTTACCACCGGGGGTACGCCGTTGAGCATCCGACGGCACTCCAGCGGCTCGAGATGCAGCCGGCGGGCAAAATGGTCGAGACCTCCCCGGCGCAAGCGGTTCGCGCGGCTGACCGAGTTGCTGAAAATCCGATTAGCCACAGCGGACGACAATAATCGTAGAGCCATCGACAATTACTCCCAATATGAGACTGCCAATACAACGGGCAATGAGAGACGAAATACAACCGATCCGCGCTGCAATCCTACACTTTACAGCAGTTATAACGTCTGTCAATTAGAAACCGTTCACCGAACAGGGCAATAAATTATGGCGATGTGAAGATGGCTAGGCGGGGGGGACTTTCTTGGTTGCGAAGAGGTTTTCCCACCCACCCCATCCTACCTTCTCGCTAGGGAATTTACCGATGGACAATCGACAGCGGATCACTTATAAGGATGTCATTGAGGTTTGGCTTCGGGGGCATGCCGGGGTTGGCGCGTAGCAACGGCATACTGTATCCGCTGATACTGTTCATTGCTCTGAGGCTGCTCGACGCCAGAACAACCTCAAAACGCTTCGATTGCGACTGCCGGCGCATCTACTCTATTCATTCAAGCAAAGGGAGGGCCGTGGCTATGAAACTACGCACGCTGCTTCGATTTGGGACTCCGGCACTGCCCTCTCTGCTGGGATGGATCCTGGCCGGCGGCCTGCTGTGTTCGCTGGTGGTGCTGGCCGATCCGCCGTCCAAGCTCCCCATGGGCGATCACGGCGCGGTGAGCATGGACTACCAGATGAAGGAGTTGTCGAAGCTCCAACCGAACCCCGATCTGACCAAACCGCCGGCGGGATTCGACCCTGTGATCTGGGAAGCGTTCATTCCCGACGACAACAAACCCACGCCGGAGCGGATCAACCTGGGGCGAAAGCTCTACTTCGACACCCGGCTCTCGCGCGACGGGACCGTCTCCTGCGCCACCTGCCACGACGTCTTCCGCGGCTTCACCGACCAGGAGCCCGTCTCCGAGGGAATCAAGAACCAGCACGGCAAGCGGAACGCGCCGACGACGCTCAACGTGAACGTGCTGCAATTGCTCTTCTGGGACGGCCGGGCACCGACCGTCGAGGCTCAGGCCGGAATGCCGATCCTCAACCCGGTCGAGATGGGAATGCCCGACAAAGAGACGGCGTTGAAGGCCGTCGCCAATATCCCCGAATACAAGGAGGACTTTCAGAAGGCCTACGGCCGCCCGATCAACTACGACGACATCCAACGGGCGATCGCCGCCTTCGAGCGGACGCTGGTCTTCATCGATTCGCCCTTCCGCCGGTTCCTGGCCGGCGACGCCAAGGCCATTTCCGCCGAGGCCAAGGCCGGCTGGGTGCTCTTCAACGGCAAGGGCCGCTGCACGGCCTGCCATCAGATGAATCCCTCCAACCCGCTGGGTACCGACAACCGCTTCCACAACGTGGGCGTTTCGGCCCGGCATCAGAATTTCGAGGCCCTGGCCGTCGAGGCCCTCAAGGCCCTGCAGGAAGACTCCTCGGAACAGAAGCTCGACGAGTTGGCCGTGGGCACCGACCTCAGCGAGTTGGGCCGGTTCATGGTTACGCACAACCGCTCGCAAATCGGCGCCTTCCGCACGCCGCAGATTCTGAACGTCGGCATCACGCCCCCCTACATGCACGACGGCTCGATGAACACGCTCTGGGACGTGATGGATCACTACAACAAGGGCGGCGAGGAGAACCCCTTCCTCGACGGCGGCATCGAGCCGCTGGCCCTGAGCGAAAAAGAGATCGACCAGATGGTGGCCTTCCTGTTCACGCTGACGGACGACCGCTTCGCCGAGCAGAACCAGCGGCAGTTCGCCCGGCAGAAGGAACTGGCCAAAAAACAGCGCCCCTTCCGCGACGAGGAGATGGCGATGCGCCGCGTATTGCCCTTCCAACGCCGGGTGGAAGGTCCCGCGAACACCCCCAGCAACAAGGAGTGATCCCCGATGGCCCCATTCAAAAGCGTGGAAACCAAGCATCGCGAAGAGCGTTCGCGGTTCTTCGAGGGCCTGCGAAATCTCGACCGCCGCTCCTTCCTGAAGGTCTCGGCGGCGGCCTTGGGCGCCACGGCCGGACTGGTCCCGCCCCAGAGCTTCACCCCGGTCAGCGTGGTGCAAGGCGCGGAAACGGCCGGCTCCAAGCCGGACTTCCGCTTCGCCTACATCTCCGACTCCCACCTCTACACGAGCCAGGTCAACGATCGGTTCGTGCGCGGATTGCTCCGCGCGGTGGACGACGTGAACCACCTCGACCCGCAGCCCGACTTCGTCTTCTACGGCGGCGATCTGGCGCAGCTCGGCGAGCCCAAACAGTTGGAACTGGGCGCCCAGATCTTGAAAAACCTCAAGGCCCCGCTGAAGATCATGGTCGGCGAACACGACTGGTATCTCGACCTGGGCAAGCAGTGGCAGGAGATGTTCGGCAAGCCGACCTACTCCTTCGACCACAAGGGCGTCCACTTCGTGGTCCTGAACAGCGTGGTCGAGGACGATTTCTGGACCAAGCGCGGCATGTCGCCGATGGAGCGGATGACCACCGTCGCCGGCCTGGACAACGCCTATCAGAGCCGGTTCCAGGTCGGGGCCGAGCAGCGCGAGTGGCTCAAACAGGACCTGGCCAAGCACCCCGACGACGCCCGGGTCATCGTCTTCTCCCATTCGCCGTTGTATAAGCTGTACAAGAACTGGAACTTCTGGACCGACGACGCCGACGAGGTCCAGGCGATCCTCAAGCGGTTCCGCAACGTGGTGGTGATTCACGGCCACACGCACCAGTTGTTGACCAACCGCATCGGCAACATTTATTTCCACGGGATGCTCTCGACCGCCTGGCCCTGGCCCTACGCCCCCGAGGGCATGCCCGAACTGACAATCGAGATGAGCCGGGCCGACCCGTTCGACTCGAACGACGGCTGCGGCGACGGCCAAGTGATGGTCCATCCGGACGGCCTGATCGACAAGGTCTACAGCCTCTGGAACCGCGATCCGATCACCGTCAGCCGCACTTACATGACCAGTTGGGGCAAACAGGACGCGCCCCCGAAACCCAATCAGCCGGCCTATTGAGTTTTTGTTGCGGATCGTAGGGTGGGACAAGCGGAAGCGCGGTCCCACCAATTACGGTGAAAAACATGGTGGGACCGCGCTTCGCTTGTCCCACCCTACGATCGTTTTGCGCAACCGATTGTATCGAACACATACAAGGAGCCGAACCATGCAATACTCTTCCGCCCGCTGCCGCTTCCCCGGCGCCGCCGTCCGTGTTCTGCTGTTGGCAGTCCTGGTCGGGTGCTCTCAGCAAGTCCCGTCGCCCAAGGGGGACATCACGATTAACGTCGACGGCCCGGGTTCGTCTTCGACTGCCGACCCGGCGGCCGCCGCCCCATCACCGGCCAAGGACTCCGTCAAGATCGGCGCCTGCGACGGCGGCGATCCCGTCGAGGTCTCCAAGGACATGACCGGCAAGATCCTGGCCGACACCCTGCTGGACCAGTGGCGTCGCAGCCACCCGAACACCAAATGGGTCGCCGAGCAACAGGAAAAGCACGACATCAAGCCGCCCGCCGACAACACCGGCCTGCTCCAGGGCGGCCAGGCCCAGGGCAACACCTACGGCAAATTTTCGCCGCAGGACCTGCTCGCCTGGAATCGGGAGACGGAGAAGTTCGTCGCCGAAGGCTCGCGCATCTTCCACGACTCGAAGGCCCTCGGCAGCACCGTGGCCGTCTCCTGCGACATGTGCCACCCGAACGCCTCCAACACCCATCCCGAAACCTATCCCAAGTTCCAGACCCAGTTAGGCCGCGTGGCCCTGCTCCGCGACATGATCAACTGGTGCATCCAAAACCCCGTCCGTGGCGAGCAACTCGACCCCGACGGCCCCACGATGCGGGCCCTGGAAGCCTATATCATCTCGCAACGCAAGGGCACGGTCATGGATTACGGGAAACACTGATCCCGACACACATACAATGAATACACATACCATGAATTCCATCTTCCACGATTCGATCCGCATGCGCCACTTGCCCGTTGCCTGCGCCGCGCTGCTTGCGGCCGCCGCCATGACTTCCTGCACTAAACCAGCCGCCGACAAAGCTGCCGGCACGACCGCCCCGAAGACATATCCCCGCGCGGAACTGCTCATCGAGCCCGCCGTCCTGGCCCAGGCGCCGGCCGGCGAATTCGCCATCCTCGACGTCCGCTCTCAAAAGAGCTTCGACGAAGGCCGCATCCCCGGCGCCGTCCGCGTCGACGAGAAGCAATGGGCCAAAACCTTCGGCGACGGCGCGGATGCCAAGGCGTGGAGCGAGCGGATCGGGAAACTCGGCATCGAACCCGGCTCGAAAGTGATCGTTTACGACGACGCCCTGTTCCGAAACGCCGCCCGCATCTGGTGGATTCTCCGCTACTGGGGCGTCGCGGACGCCCGGCTCCTCGACGGCGGTTGGCAGGGCTGGCAATCGGCCGGGCTGCCCGTCGAGCACAACGCCGCACAGTCGCCTGTGCCAAAGTCCTTCGACGCCGTGCCGCATCCGGAACGGCTGGCCGCCAAGGCGCAGTTGCTCGACTCGCTGCAGGACCACAGCCTGCAAATCGTCGACGCCCGCTCCGACGCCGAGTTCACCGGCGTCGACAAGCACAAGAACAAGCGCGCGGGCCACGTCCCCACGGCCAAGCACCTCGAATGGCTCGACCTGATCGACCAGAAGACCCACCGTTTCAAACCGCCCGACCAACTCGCCGCCCTCTTCCGCCAGGCCGGCATCGTGCTGGATCGTCCGACGGCGACCTACTGTCAATCCGGCGGCCGCGCCGCGGTGATGGTCTTCGCCCTGGACCTGATGGGCGCCACCCGAACGGCCAACTATTGCGCCAGTTGGCACGAATGGGGCAACGAAGACGATACGCCCATCGTCGTCGAGCCGCCGGAGGACAAGAAAAGCGCCGCCGCTCCAAAGGGGAACGAAGAGGAACAGCGGAACGCTAATCACCACTGATCGGCGCTGATTCAGCCTCCCGAGGGCATTGCCCTGGGGAGAGAACTGTCGGCCAAGGACCACAACGGTAAGACGGCGCAGTCCTATGCGAAGACGCGATCCGCACTTCGCAAGTTGTTAGCCTCCGGCCAGTTGTTCTTGCAGTCCCGCGTCTTTGGCGGATACTTTGTCCGCCAACTTGCGTTTGAAGGCGGCGAGTTTTTCTTGCAGGGCCGGATCGGCCAGCGCGAGGATTTGAACGGCCAGCAGGCCGGCGTTGCGCGGGCCGCCGCCGCCCGCGGCGACCGTGGCCACCGGCACGTCGCCGGGCATCTGCACTGTCGAAAGCAACGAATCCAGCCCGCCGGCCAGTCCGGTGGGGACGGGCAGGCCGATCACCGGCAAGGTGGTCTGCGCGGCGACCGCGCCGGCCAGGTGGGCGGCCCCGCCGGCGGCGGCGATGATCACCTTCAACCCCCGCCCGGCGGCCGTGGCGGCATATTCCCGGACGACCTCCGGTGTGCGATGGGCGCTCATCACGCGGGCCTCGTAGGCCACGCCGAACTCGTCCAGCGCGGCGGCCGCCGCCCGGATCTTCGGCCAATCGCTGTCGCTCCCCATTACGATGCCCACCAGTGGGGCGTCGGTTTTGGACATGGAACTCTCCGGGGGTAAGTTATCAGTTTTCAGTTATCAGTTACAAGTCGATGATTATCTCCGACAAGAACTGACAACTGATTACTGACAACTAAAAACTGATTACTGACAACTGACAACTGAATACTACTTCTCGAACCGCGGGTTGTACTTCATGCCGAAGGTCTCGGCCACCGGCCGATTGGTGACCTCGCCGTCGTAGATGTTGATGGCCGTGGCCACGGGCCGCAGCGCCTCGGCGGCGGGCAACAGGCCGCGATTGGCGATCTGCAACGCCCAGGGCAAGGTCACGTTGCACAGCGCGAAGGTGCTGGTCCGGCCCACCGCGCCCGGCATGTTGGCCACGCAGTAGTGCAAGACCTCGTGGACCACGAACGTCGGATTGCTGTGCGTGGTGGGCCGGGTCGTCTCGATGCAGCCGCCCTGATCGACGGCCACGTCGATAATCACGCTGCCCGGCTTCATCTCTTTCAGGTCCTCGCGTTCGACGAGGCGGGGGGCTTTGGCGGCGGGGACCAGCACGGCGCCGATCACCAGGTCGGCCTTGCGAAGCTGCTCGCGGATGGTGTGCCGGTCGCTGAACAGCACGGTGACGTTGGCCGGCATGACCTCGTCGAGATAGCGGAGGCGGTCCATGTTGATGTCCAGGATCGAGACGCTGGCGCGGCAGCCGGCGGCAATCAGCGCGGCGTTAGATCCGACCACGCCTCCGCCGAGGATGACGACGTGGGCCGGCTCGACGCCGGGGACTCCGCCCAGCAGGATGCCGCGTCCCTGTTGCGGACGTTCGAGATACTTCGCCCCTTCTTGGACGCTCATGCGGCCGGCGACTTCGCTCATCGGCGTCAACAGCGGCAGCCGTCCGCGCCCGTCGCTGAGGGTTTCATAGGCCACGGCGATGCAGCCGCTTTTCATCACTTCTTCGGTCAAGCGGCGGTCGGCGGCGAAATGGAAATAGGTGAAGACGATCTGCCCTTTTCTGAGCAGGGGGAACTCGCCCGATTGCGGCTCCTTGACTTTGATAATCATTTCCGAGCGGCCGTACAGCTCGCTGGGACTGTCGACCAATTCGGCGCCGTTGTCGACGTAGTCCTGGTCGGAGAGGCCCGAGCCGAGTCCGGCCCCGGCCTCGACCAGCACGGTGTGACCGGCGCGGGTCAATTCCTCGGCTCCCACGGGGAGCAAACCGACGCGATATTCGTCCAACTTGGTCTCTTTTGGCACGCCGACGATCATGGAACTTCTCCAACAATGGTTTCAGCAACGGCCGTTGGGCCGCCGCTGTCTCAGAACGGTAAAACCGCCATTGTAGTGGTTTGTGGAAACTTGTCCAGGAGCAGGGAGATACGACCATTGATTTGTGGAACAGCCGCCCACGGCTGTCATGGGCGATTCCGCACAGCCGAGGGCGGCTGTACTACGTGAATCCGGCCGCCTTCAGCTTTTCAGCTTGCTTTCAATTTCGTCCCGCTGGTCGTCCTGCGCCCGTCGGCGGAGATAGAGCTTGATGGGCACCTCGCCGAACTCCAGCTTGTCGCGGAAGACCCGCAGCAAGTAACGCTGGTACTGGGGCGAGACGGCCTTCGGCTCGCTGCAAAACAGCACCACCGTCGGCGGCTGGACCGCGACCTGGGTGGCGTAGTAGATTTTCGGGCGGCGGTTGCGGAACAGCGGCAGGGGATTCTTGTCCAACGCCGCCCGCACCTCGCGGTTCAAGCGGCCGGTGGTCACCCGATTCGAGCGACTGCTTGAAGAGCATCCGCGAGTGGTTGAGCATCGCCTTGACGTTCTTGCCGGTCTTGGCGGTGATGAAGGCGATCGGCGCGTAGAGCATGGTGCGGAAGGTGTCGTGCAGATAGATCACCCATTTTTCGGTGGGCATCGTGGCCGCCAGCAGATCCCACTTGTTGACCACGAACATGCACGGCTTGTACTGCTGGGAGATGTAATCGCAGAGCTGCTTGTCCACCTTGCTGATCCGCTGGGTGGCGTCGAAGAACATCAGCACCACGTCGGCCCGGCGGATGCTCCGCTGGGCGCGGTGCGTGCTGTAAAAGTCCACGTCGGTGCTGACGCTCTTCGAGCGGCGGAAGCCCGGCGTGTCGATGGCCACGAGCGATTGCCCGTCCATCTCGAAGCGCACGTCGACGCTGTCGCGGGTAGTGCCCGGCACCTCGCTGACGATCATCCGCTCGGCCTGGGCCAGCGTGTTCACCAGCGTGCTCTTGCCCACGTTGCGGCGACCTACCAGGGCCACTTTCATCACCGGCTCGGTCGGCGTGGGATCGTCGGGCGAAGGCTCGGGCATCCGCTGGGCAATGGCGTCCATCAACTCCGCCTTCCCCCGGTTCTCCAGCACGCTCACCCGCACCATCTTCCGGCCGAAGCGGTAAAACTCGTCGGCCTGCGAATCCAACGACGGCGCGTCGGTCTTGTTCACCACCAGCAGCACCGGAACGGTCACGTAGCGCAACCGCTTGGCGACCTCTTGATCCAAGGGGGTCGGCCCGTCGCGGCAATCGACCACAAACAGCACTACGCGGGCCGAGTCGACGGCCGCCTGGATTTGCTCCTCGATCTGATCGGTCAAGTCGTCGGCGTCCTCGATGCCCATCCCGCCGGTATCGACCAGCTCGGCGAATTGGCCGTGAATCTCCAGCAGGTGGGTGAGCCGGTCGCGGGTCACGCCCGCGGTTCGGTCGACGATGGCAAGCCGCTTCCCGGCGAGCCAATTGAAAATGCTCGATTTGCCCACGTTGGGCCGGCCGACGATGACAACTTGCGGAACACCCATAAGTTTCTATGATAATAACGTTGGCGTTTGTTTTCTAGTCATGCAGCGGTGGGATGAAAATTGTATCAATTGCCCGTTTAGCGGCCGCCCGATAATAACTCCCCTCTCCCTTTGGGAGAGGGGTCGGGGGTGAGGGCGGATCGCATCTGAAAACACCGAAGTTGTTTTTGGGCGGCCGCTAAACGAGCGACACTTCACATCCGGTTAAACGTATATTTATGGCCCGGAACAGCACTAAAGCGACGCTTCAGCGGCTGGAATCGCTCCAAAGGGCGGGGGTGACGCACATGCCGAAGGTGCGGCGCCGCCCCGTTACCCCCCCTGTAGCACAGCCGCCCTCGGCGGTGCCGCCCTCAGTAGCACAGCCGCCCTCGGCTGTGACGTCCGCGGCAGCGCCCGCCGCCGCGGCGCCGTCCGATCCCCGCGAGGCCGCCCTGGCCGAGGTTGCCCGGGACGTGGCCCGCTGCACCCGCTGCGCCGAATTGGCCCGCACCCGGACACAAACCGTTTTCGGCGTGGGCAATCCTTATGCCAGCTTGGTCTTCTGCGGCGAGGCCCCCGGCGCCGACGAAGACCGCATCGGCCAGCCCTTCGTCGGCCGGGCCGGGCAACTCCTGACCGACATCATCGTCAAGGGGATGAAGATCCGCCGCGAGGACGTCTACATCCTGAATATCCTCCGCTGCCGACCGCCGGGCAACCGCAATCCGCTGCCGGTCGAGGCCGCAAACTGCCGCGAGTATCTCGACCGGCAACTGGCGATCATCCAGCCGAAGTTCATCTGTTGTCTCGGCACGATAGCCGCCCAGAACCTGCTCGATACGACCGAGCCGATCGGCCATCTCCGCGGCCGGATACACGACTTTAACGGCATCCGCGTCGTTTGCACCTATCACCCGGCCTATCTGCTGCGCAATCCCGCGGCCAAGGGCCCGGTATGGGAAGACATCAAAATGCTGATGGCGGAGATGGAGAAGCACGGTTGAGGAGTGTCAATCCACACCACAGGGTGGTGGGGGCTTGGGTCTTGGGTCTTAGCACGAAGACCCAAGACCTAAGACCCAAGACCGTCAAAGATTGAGGACGTTTTCTCAATCCTCGGACTAATGGCATATAACCCTTGCGGACCCGCTCGATCATCCTTATACTGATGTGTTTCCCGGATAATGGCAGCCCGATATATCCGCTCCGTGGCGGTGCAAGATTGCGAGGAGTGTAATAACCATGACGATGGACAAAAGCTTGAAGGTCCGCGCGGGCCTGACTCGTTCGCGGAGCGTATTGAATCGTGCCGAACGAATTCAGCGGCTAAAAACCGCCGACCGCTGGCAGGAAGGGGACAGCCCTTTCGGTCTGGCCAAGGTGCGGGTCTATAAGCTGGCCATGAAGAAGAAAAAGAAGAAGAAGGAAGAAGAGGAAGGCGCCGAGGGCGCGACTGCCGCCGCGCCGGCCGAGGCCGCCAAAAAGGATGCCAAGAAGGACGCCAAGAAAGAAGCGCCCAAGAAGGGCGGAAAGAAGTAGGCTCCTTTCCGTTTAGCGTAGGGTGGGACAAGCGCAGCGATGTCCCACCACGATTTATCTCGATGACGGCGGGGCATTGTTGCGATTGTTCCCCTAAGGGCCGGCGAATCAATGAGTGGGGGACTGTACCAATTTTCGTTCGACGAAAATGGGACTGTCCCCTTCTGAAATGCGACAGCTATTAATTTGCCGATCCTAAGCATTTTCTCGCTGCTGCTGGGACATCGCTGCGCTTGTCCCACCCTACTCGCTTTAGCTTTCTTTCAACCATCGCGCCGCATCCAAGGCCCAATAGGTGAGGATGATGCTCGCCCCTGCACGGCGGATGGCCGTCAGCGATTCCAGCGCGACGCGTTTCTCGTCGATCCAGCCGCGTTCGGCCGCCGCTTTGACCATGCTGAACTCGCCCGAGACGTTGTAGGCCGCCAGGGGCACGTCGGGGAAGCGCTCGCCGGCAAGGCGGATGATGTCCAGATAGGGCAAGGCCGGCTTGACCATCACGATGTCCGCCCCTTCGGCCAGGTCCTGTTCGATCTCCCGCATCGCCTGGCCTGCTGACGCGGAGGGGTCCATCTGATAGCCGCGGCGGTCGCCGAACTGCGGGGCCGACTCGGCCGCCTCGCGGAACGGTCCGTAGAACGCGCTGGCGTACTTCGCCGCGTAGCTCATGATCGGCAGGTGCGCGAAACCGGCCCCGTCGAGCGCCTCGCGGATGGCCCCCACCATGCCGTCGATCATCCCGCTGGGGGCGACCACGTCGGCGCCGGCCCGGGCGTGGACCAACGCCTGCCGGGCCAGAAGCTCCAGCGTGGGATCGTTCTCCACGTCCATCCGGCCGCTCGATTCGCCGATGATCCCGCAATGTCCGTGATCGGTGTACTCGCAACAGCACACGTCGGTGACGACCAGCAAGTCGGGGGCGGCCTGCTTCGCCGCGCGGACGGCCCGGGCGATGATCCCCTCGTCGCTCATCGCGTCGCTGCCCCGGGCGTCCTTCTCGGCGGGGATGCCGAAGAGGATCACGCCGCCGATGCCGAGCTGCGCCGCCGCGCGGACCTCCTCGGCCAGCACGTCGGGCGACATCTGGGCGTGGCCGGGCATCGCCGAGATCGGCTCGCGCAGGCCTTCGCCCGGCCGGACGAACAGCGGCAGGATAAAATTGCCCGGCGAAAGCCGCGTCTCGCGCATCAGCTCGCGGACCGCCGGATGGTAACGAAGCCGTCTCAGTCGGGTAGTGGGGAACATGGGAGGTTCGGGGGATTCGGGGATTCGGGGTTCGAGATTTCGTTTAGCCGCCGTGTACAACAATTACTCCCCTCTCCCTTTGGGAGAGGGGTCGGAAGTGAGGGCGGATCGCTTCCGACAATACCGAAGTCGTTCTTGATCGACCGTTTAGCCGCCGCGTCCACGCGGCGCAAGTCGCTTCAATTAACAATTCTATTCAACGCACCGACATTCCACCACTCCCCTCATTCCATCACTCCATCATTCCCCCTATTTCATCATTCCTCCCCCCTCACCCCCGCCGCTGCTCCGGCAGCCGGATCACGTCGGGCCCGGCGGGACTCAGATAGGCCGGATGGACGTTCCATTGTTGTCCGTCGTCGGTGACGATGCCGGCCGTTTTCCGGTTCAGCCGCGCGATGACACCGCGTCTTTTGCTCGCCGGTGGAGCTCTGAAAACTCACCCGGTCGCCCACACTGAACTGGGCCAGCATGGCCGTGCTGCGGGCCTGATGGATCAGTTTCAGCCGCTCGACAATCAGCCGATTGAGGAACCGCAAATCCTCTTCGCCCATTCGCCGTATCGCCTCGCCGCCGCCGCCCGTTCGGCCAGTTCAACCGATTCACACTCCATGTCGTAAATCCTCCGGAAAGAAACTACCCCCAAATAAAGACTCCTCGACTCCCTTTAGTCCTCTTTACTTTTAGGGATCTAATCATTTTTTCCTGTTCCACATGCCTTGAAGTCCAAAGATGGTCCGCAGAAATACAACTTGCACGATTCATTGTATCCGAGGACGCCTTCATATTCGGCGATGTGAGTCTCCATTTTGAAAGCCAGCATTTCCTTTAGTGCGAACTTGCCAGCTGATACACTGGTTTCAAAGAATAGTGAAAGCGTCCCATACTAAACATAGTTGAAGCTCATTTTTTTGATAAAGTCACACTTAGGAGTCAAATAATGTCTTCACATTTTATTGAGACGACGTTTGTTCTTTCCAGCAAAATCCGTATAGAATCTGACAATTGCTGGACGGTATGTTCTCGCCGCACGTCCCACCAAGTGATTATATCCACGATGCGATAGTTTTAAATGTCTTGCAACGCTCACCAACGCGTAGGCCACAACGAATCTCATTCTTAGTGGTGGGGTAAGAGCAATCGTGCGTCCGGAACATGCCATGAAACGGGGTAATTGCGAAAGGCGAATTCACGAAACCGCCGTTCAGGAAGTACTATACTGCCAGATAGGCCTTTCGTGGATATGTCGAAAAAAGGGTCGGAGTCTTTTCTCAGCATCGGATAAAGAAATGCACCGGCGGCCGTCGAGAACGCGCGTGAATGGAAAGCCCATTCGCTTCGCCGTTCGTTTTTAAGCCCATATCAGCGTTTCTCGATCCACTTGGCCAGCGAAGCGGCGGATTCGGCGGAGCGGCGTCCGGCCAGGAGGCCCGCGACGCTGAGGTCCTCGTCGAGATCGGGCCAATGTATCCCTTCTCCGTCGCCGATCAGTTCGTAGTTCTCGCGTTCGGCTTTCGACCCGTGGAGCAATCGCGGATACCATTCCAAGGGAATTGACAGGGTGCGGCCATCGTCCAGCACAACCGTCAGCGCGTCTTCGGAGAAGCGGATCGACTCGGCGAAAATGTCCCGTTCAGTTTCCAAAATGCTCATTCCACGCCTCCATAATTCTTTCTTCGTTATCCTCGACGATTTTCCGAAGTGAACGCAATTCGTGATCCGGTATATGCCGGGAAGTGGCCAGCCGAACGGGCGTCAACCAATACTTTGCCGTGGCTCGACCGCGACGCACGTGAACGTGCGGAGGCTCGCTCCCTTCCGCCGAATAGAAATAGAGTTTATACGGACCGATGTCGCCGATCGCCGGCATGTTTTGCTCCTTCGCGGGTATTTTCAACCCCGGACAAAGCCAGCACTCCAATTATAGCGCATCTTGGCCCAAAGTGTCGAGATACGAGGCGCTAATTAAAGACGCCCGATCCCTTTACTCGTCCTGATAGTTTCCCATCTTGGGCCAAAGGCCCTCCGGTTCTCCCAGCCCAGGGCAACGCCCTGGGGAACGGGCGGTTGCGTCATATTTTCCTCGGCCCAACGGGCCAACCGTTCCCCGAAGGCGAATTGTCGGCCCGTTGGGCCGGTGTGGTTTTCTCGTTTTTTTCGCTCCCCAGGGCGTTGCCCTGGGCTGGGCGAACGGCTGCCCCTTCGGGGCTTTTCTGCAAACGTAAGGTAGTCTTTACTCGCATTTATCCTCACTCATAAAACCCAAACTCATACGCCGCGTCGTACAACGCGACGATGTTTTCCGGCGGGACGCCGGCCTGGATGTTGTGGACGTTGTTGAAGACGTAGCCGCCGCCGGGCTTCCAGGCGGCCAGGTTGCGGCGGACGTGCTCGCGGACCTCTGCGGGCGTGGCCGTGGGCAGCACGTGCTGGGCGTCGATCGCCCCGCCCCAGAACGACATCCGCTCGCCGAACCGGGCCTTCAGCGCCGCCGGGTCCATGTCCTTGGCGCTGATCTGCACCGGATTGAGCACGTCGACGCCGTTGTCCAGCAGGTCGGGGATGTACTCGACGCACGAGCCGCAGGTGTGATACCAGATCTTCGCCTCGGTCCGCGAGCGGATGTACTGGACCAGCTGCTTCTGCCGCGGCTTGACCACGCGGCGGTAGAAGTCGGGCCGGAAGAGCGGCCCGGTCTGCCCGGCCAGGTCGTCGCCGATCATGATCACGTCGACCAGATCGCCCACCTCGTCGAGGAACAGCGCGGAACCAATCGAGCCAGAACCGCAGCGTCGCGGTCCAGCAGGGCCTCGCAGAACTCGGGCTCGGCGAGCATGTCCATGAACCACCGCTCCAGCCCGCGCATGTACCAGCAGGTCTCGTAGACCACGCCGGAGATGCCGCTGACCACGGCGTAGGGCGTCTCGTCGCGGATCGCCCGGGCCCGGTCGCGGAGCCCGGCGAAGCGGCCCGGGTCGTCGCCCTTGGGGAACGGGATACGCGGCCACGTCGGCGAGCGTGGCCTCGGCCAGCGGGTGGTGGGTGATGTCCATGTAGAACGGGCGGTCGTCGGGCATCGACCAGACGACGCCGAACTCGTCGACGCAGGTCGTGCCACAGCCGCCCGTCGCGGCGGTTCTGCACGATGCGCGCCGTCGAAGCCGTCGGCGGCCCCGGCGGCGATGTAGCGGGTATCGACGCGGAAGCCGCTCGAGCACCGCCTCGCAGGGCCGGGCCAACTGCTGCACGGCGTCCATGATCTCGAGCTCGGTCGTCGATGCCCAGGTGCTTCAACAGGGCCTGGTAGGCGAACTTGTGGATGCCGGTCTGGTTCCCGCCCAGGTCGATCGGCACGCGGTCGGGCGTGCGGTGGTCCAGGGCCGTCAGCAGCCGCTGGCGGGAGGTCATGGTTTCGCGCGGGTCGCGGCGTGGTGTGTTCATGGGCCCCATTTTCGCGGGAAAACGCGGTTTCGTCAATGACTTGTCCCGGCGCGGGCGAGGGGTGATATGGGCTTAGGTCTTGGGTCTTGGGACTTGGGTCTTAAGTCCTTGCCCCGGCGCGGGCGAGGGGAGATAATGGACGGTTAATCAGAGACCGCTGCCATAAGCATTGCGCGGCATGGCGGCAACCAGAATATATGAACTGGATTCCGTGGCTTTTCTCTAGCCCAGGCGTAAACGCCTCGTTGTTACACACATCTCTTGATTGATATTGGCGAATTGGGATTAATACGGCATTATGGTAAGCAAGTGAATGGACGCAGGGGGGAGAAAACTAGTCAAGGAAGATCGCACATGCTCACTCCCTGGGTAGCGGATGAAATGAAAACGGCCAATTTTGCGACAAACGCCTGAATCGACGTTTGCGGAGGTGGTTTCGCAGTTGGCGGAGCGGCCAACGGCGAGCATTCCCGCGGCATGCGGCGGTCGGGCCGAAATGGTCGCCGCCTATCGGTTTTGCGAGAACGAGAACACCAACTTCAAGACTGTCCTGCAACCGCACATTGACGCCACGCGGCGACGAATCGCCGCACAACCCATGGCCTTGCTCGCGCAGGACACGACGGAAATTGACGTCACCCGGCCGGACCAGCAGGTCGCGGGGGCCGGTCCCCTGGACGGTGGTCCTCGCCGCGGGGCCCTGCTCCACGTGCTGTGTGCGTTCACAGAGGATGGAACGCCGCTCGGCACGGTCGCTGGCGAGGCGTGGGTCCGGAGGGAGGAGCCCGTTAGTGCGCCGCGGACTGGCGGGCCAAGCGGGCCGCGATACGCCGATCGAAGACAAAGAGAGCTATCGTTGGGTTACCATGCTTCGGCAGGCCCAGGAAGAAGCTCTGCGAAACCCCGCCACTCGGTTGATTTGCCTGGCCGATAGCGAAGCCGACATCTATGAAGTAATGGTCGAAGGAATGCGGGAGCCCGGGACCATCGACTGGATCATCCGCGCCTGCCAGAATCGCGCTTTGCTCCTGGAAAACGGCCAAAAACACGCGGAACATTACGTCCGCGACGCGGTCCTGTCTCGGCCGGCGCTGTTTAAGCGGACGATCCAGGTGCGGGGGCGAAAAGCGAAGGTGGCTTGCGAAACGCGGGGCCGACGCCAACCCCGCAAATCGCGCAAAGCCGTGGTTGCGGTGCGGGCGATGCGTCTCACGCTCCGTCCGCCGTTTCGTCCAGGCCATCGTCTCCCGGCGATCGCCATGAACGTGGTCGTCGGTCAGCGAGGTGAACCCGCCGCCGAACGACGAGCCGGTGGAATGGCTGCTGCTGACGAGCTTGCCGATTGACGACATCGAGCAGGTGCAACGAGTAATCCAATATTATTGTGTTCGTTGGATGATCGAGGTTTTCTTTCGCGTGTTGAAGTCGGGCTGCCGTGTTGAAGAGCGGTTGTTTGAATACATGGACCGCTTGTTGACGTGTCTGGCGATTTATGTGATTGTTGCCTGGCGGACGTTGTACGTGTGCCGCTTGGGACGGAGTTGCCCGGACATCAGTTGCGAGGCGGTCTTCGAGCCGGCCGAATGGAAATCGGTGTGGAAGGTGATGCGCCGCGAGAATCCGCCGGCCCACCCGCCCCCCTTGGGCATGTTCATTCGGCTGGTGGCACAGCTTGGTGGCTACGTGAATCGAAAACGAGCCGATCCGCCCGGTCCGCAAACCCTTTGGATTGGCCTGCAACGGATGCATGACTTCGCTACCTGTTGGCTAATGTTCGGCCCTGACGCTCAAAGGGAGACCTGATTTGTGTGTAACAACGAGGCGTAAACGCCTGGGCTAGAGAAAAGCTCCGAAGACACGCGGAGCATGGGAACAAGACATATCAAGAGCGAAATACCGCTGACAAGAAAAACGATGGTGGGGCTGCGCTTCGCTTGACCCACCCTACAAAAAACCTCCGAGGAATTCTTACATGAAAAAGATTTTCACCATATTGATCGGCGGATTGTGTTTAACCATGACGGCGTCCGCGGCGGTGGCCGGCGAGGACGAGATGGCCGCGCTCGAACGGCAGTTTCGGCAGTTGCCGATCGAGGCCCGGCGGCTGACGGGGCCGCTGTTCTGGCTGCACGGCGACGAGAGCCGCGCGCGGCTGGAGGCGTACGTCGCCAAGGTGGCCGAGGGGGGCAACGGCTGCTTCACGGCCGAGAGCCGCCCGCACAAGGATTGGCTCGGCCCGGGCTGGTATCGCGACCTGGGCATCTGCCTCGCGGCGGCGAAGAAGCACAACCTGAAAATGTGGATTTTCGACGAGCGGTGGTGGCCCAGCCAGGGCATGGGCGGAAAGGTCCCGCCGCGCTGGGCCGCGAAGCGGCTGGTCGCCGTGGCCACGGACGTCGAAGGCCCCCGGCAATTCAAGGCCGATGGCTACGGCGTAGGACAGGTTGGCAACCTGTCCTACGAGAGTTACGTCGCCGCGATTGCCGGCCGGGTGACGGCCGATGGCCGTATCGACGGCAACACGCTGGTCGATCTGGCCGGTTCGATCAAGGACGGCAGCGCTCGATTGGGCCGTGCCCGAGGGCAAGTGGCGGATCATGAAGTTCACCCACGTGCAAGCGCCGCCGCTCGGCCAGAACAAACAACTGAGCGTAGACGGGGCCAGCAAAGATTGCGTGGACTGGTACATCAAGACCGTCTATCAGCCGCACTACGACCACTTCAAGGACGACTTCGGCAAGACGATCGTGGGCTTTTTCTACGACGAGCCGGAGACGCGGGGCGACTGGGGGACCGAGCTGAACGCGGCCCTGGCCCGGCGCGGCGTCGATTGGAAGAAGGCCTACGTGGCCTACAAGTTCGAGCTGGCCGGCGAGGAGCAGATCGCCGCGAAGTATCAATATCTCGAAGCGCTTCGCCGACGCCTGGGGGCGGACGCTGTACGGCGGCATTGCCCACTGGTGCCACGAGCACGGCGTGCGGTCGATCGGCCATTTCATGGAGCACGGCAACCTGTACCGCGATCCGAACTACTGCGCCGGCGACATGATGCGTTTGCAGCGCTACAGCGACATGGGCGCCATCGACGCGGTATATAAGCAGTTCATCATGGGCAAGCGGGAAGCGGCCTCCAATCCGCCCATCTGGCAGACGCCCAAGCTGGCCAGCTCGATCTCGCACGTCTTCGGCAAGCCGGACGACCTGGCGATGGTCGAGATTTTCGGCGCCCGGGGCCAGGACCTGACGTACCGCGAGATGAAGTGGTGGACCGATCACATGCAGGTGTCGGGCGTGAACTTCATGATCCCGCACTCGTTCAATCCGCGGTCGCCGTACGACGACGATTGCCCGCCGTATTTCTACAACGGCGGATTCGAGCCCCGCTGGCCGCTGTATCGGGTATATGCCGACTACACCAGCCGGCTGAGCCTGATGCTCAGCGGCGGGCGGCATGAATGCCCGGCGGCGATACTGTTCTCGGGCAATCTCGGGCAAGTCGGCAAAATGCTCGGCCCGGAGGAAATGACCACCGCCCTGCAAGACGCCCGGATCGACTGCGATTTGCTGCCGATGGACGTTTTCGAGCGGGATGTCGCGCTGGACGGAAATGAGGTCAAGCTCCACGGAGAGCGCTACCGGATCCTGGTCGTGCCGCCCGTCGAGGCGATCCCCTACGCGACGCTGGCGAAGGTGAAGGAGTTTTGCGATCGGGGCGGGACGGTGATCGGCTACGGATTCCGGCCGTCGAAATCGGCGACGCTCGGCAAGAGCAGTAAGGATATTGTCGAGTTGTGCAACGCCATCTGGGGCGAGCCGCCAGCCGCGAGCCCGGAATATCCACACGTAAAGCCCTGGCTGGACGTTATCGAGACGCAGCCCGACGGCGGCTGTGCGATCTTCTTCCCCGAAGTGAAAGCCAAGCAAATGGACTTCTTCGGCGCGCTGGGGTGGATGTGCAAGGCCATGCGGGCGAAGTTGCGGGTCATCAACGACTATCAGGAAGGCTGGCTGCACATCCTGCATCGCGTCAAGGCCGGGCGGGACGTGTTCATGATTACCAACCAGCACCACGAAGGCCCGCCGCGGGAGTTTCTCATGCTGGCCACGGCCGAGGGCGTGCCGGAATTGTGGGACCCGATGCGGAACGAAATCACCGCCGTTCCCTTCCAGCGGCACGACGAGAAGCGGATCATTTTCGAGCTGGCCCTCGAGCCGCTGGAGACCGTGCTGCTGGTCTTCCAGCCGAAGGGGATCGAGCGGCCGATGCGGATCGAGCCGGGGATGAAGCCGAGCCGCCCGCCGATTATGCTCACGCGGGATTGTGGTGCAGGCGTCTCGCCTGCCCGCGCAGCCGGGACGGCCGCACCACAAACGCCCACGCCGGACATGAAGCGGAAGCCGCTGACGCTCAGTCCGGTGAAGGCGGCCGATCCGTTCCGGGGCCGGGCGGAGATTCCGGCGGACGTCGATTTGACCCGCTGCCGCGTCTATTTGGAGATGCAGGATTTGCCCGGCGAGGCGGCCGCCGTCACCGTGAACGGTGTGAAGGCCGGCGGACTGATCGGACGCCCGCTGCGGCTGGACATCACCCGGCACGTCAAGCCGGGCGAGAACACCGTCACGATCGAACCGCTGGCGCCGAAGGCGGCGCGATTGGCCTTCTATGCCTCCGGCGAAGAGAAAAAGAAGGCGAAAAAGGAGGCAACGAAGGAGAAGGCGAAAGTAAAAAAAAACGATAAGCGGCCGTCCCGGAAAAAATCCGGTGTCGGAGGCGATCCGCTCTCACCCCCGGCCCCTCTCCCAAAGGGAGAGGGGAAGATGGCCGATAAGCTCGCGGCGCACTTTCGCCATCCGCCCGACTCCGCCCGGCCTTGGGTCTATTGGTTCTGGCTGGACGGCAATATCACTCGCGAAGGGATCACGGCCGATCTCGAAGCCATGAAACGGGTGGGCATCGGCGGCGTGCTGATTATGGAGGTCGATCAGGGCATCCCCAAAGGCCCCGTGCGGTTCGGCAGTCCCCAATGGCGTGAACTGTTCCGGCACGTGGTCGCCGAGGCCGGCCGGCTCGGCCTGAAAGTCAACATGAACAACGACGCCGGCTGGTGCGGCAGCGGCGGGCCGTGGATCAAGCCCGAGCACGCCATGCAAAAGCTGGTCTGGACCGAGACGGTGGTCGAGGGGCCGCGACGGTTCGAGGGTCCGCTGCCGCAGCCGGAGACGGTGGCCAATTTCTACCGCGACGTGGCGGTGCTGGCCTTTCCCACGCCCTCGGCCGATGCCGATCCGAAGACTCGCGTGCGCATCGCCCGCATCGACGCGAAAAACATGGCCTCCCGCCGCGTTGCGCCGCCGGACAACAATTTGATCGCCCCGGGGCAATATGCCGCCTTGCCCGCGGACGCGGTGGTGCCGCGGGAGCGGGTCGTCGATCTTTCCGCGCGGCTGGGCAAGGATGGCCGGCTCGCCTGGGACGTGCCCGCCGGACGGTGGACGCTGCTGCGATTGGGATACACGCCGACCGGCAAGGACAACCACCCCGCTCCGCTGGAAGGCCGCGGACTGGAATGCGACAAGCTCAGCCGGGAGGCCCTGGACGTGCATTTCGCGGGCCTGATGGGCAAGCTGATCGCCGACGCCGGTCCGTTGGCCGGCAAGACGCTGACCACCACGCACATCGACAGTTGGGAGGTGCACACGCAGAACTGGACGCCGCTCTTCCGCGAGGAGTTCCGGCGGCGGCGGGGCTACGACATGCTCGCCGCTGCTGCCCGCCATGACCGGCCGCGTGGTCGGCAGCCTGGAGGTGTCGGAGCGGTTTCTGTGGGACGTGCGGAAGACGATCGGCGAAATGCTGCTAGATAACTACGCCGGGCATATACGCGAATTGGCCGCCAAACACGGGATGAAATTGTCGATCGAGGCCTACGGCGATGGGCCGTTCGACGATCTGGCATACGCCGGCCGGGCGGACGTGCCGATGGGCGAGTTCTGGAGAAAAAACAAGCAAATCCTCTATTCCAAGTTAGACATGTGCCGGGCGATGGCCTCGGCGGCCCATACCTACGGCAAGCCGATCTGCGGGGCCGAGGCGTTCACCGCCTTTCCCGAGCAGGCCCGCTGGACGAACCATCCCTTCACGCTGAAAGCGTTGGGCGACCGCGCCTTTTGCGAAGGGATCAACCGTTTCGTCGTTCACCGCTTCGCCCTCCAGCCGTGGCTGGACCGCGCGCCGGGAATGACGATGGGCAAGTGGGGCACCGATTACGAGCGGACGCAAACGTGGTGGGAGTATTCGCGGCCCTGGCACGAGTATCTCGCCCGCTGCAATTACATGCTCCGGCAGGGATTGTTCGTGGCCGACATTTGCTACATGCAAACCGAGGGCATTCCCAACGGCATGACCTACTTTGAACGCGGGCCTTATAGCTTCGATGCTTGCTCGCCGGAGGTGGTGCTCACGCGAATGGCGGTCCGCGACGGCCGGCTGGTCCTGCCCGACGGCATGAGCTATCGGATTCTGGCGCTGCCGCCGGCGAAGACGATGACGCCGGAGTTGCTCGCGAAGATCAAGGAGTTGGTTGCGGCGGGCGCGACCGTGGTGGGACCGCGGCCGGTCTGCTCGCCCAGCCTCGTCGATTACCCGCGTTGCGACGAAGAAGTGCGGCGGATGGCCGCCGAACTCTGGGGCGACGATAGCCAGCCGGTCGGTGAGCACAGTTTCGGCCGGGGAAAAATGATCTGGGGCAAGTCGCCCGAGGACGTGTTGGACGAGAAAGGCACGCAGCCCGACTTCAGTTACAAGATATTGGATAGCCATGCGGAAATCCATTACATTCATCGCACGGTGAACGGCAACGAAGTATATTTCGTCGCCAGTTCCGCCGACAAGCCGGTCGAGGCGTCATGCAAGTTCCGCGTCATCGGCAAGCGGCTCGAGTTCTGGCGGCCGGACAGCGGCCGGATCGAACAGGTGGCCTCCTTTAGGCGGAGCAATGTCTGGACGCTCATTCCCATTCAATTCGATCCCTGCGGCTCGGTGTTCGTCGTCTTTCGGCCGAACGATGCGCCGAGACCGGCGTTACTGCAGGAGCAGGTCGGACCGACCATGAGCATCGAGATAGCCGGGCCCTGGACGCTGCGTTTTCCCGCCAGATCCGGCGCGCTGCGCAAAGTCGTCCTCGATAAGCTGATTTCCTGGAGCGATCAGACATTGCCGGGAGTAACGTATTTTTCGGGAACGGCGACTTACAAGAAAACGTTTTCCGCGCCGGCAGATGCGGTCGGCGCCGGCCGGCGGGCCTGGCTCGACCTAGGCCGCGTGGCGGTGATCGCCGAGGTCAAGCTGAACGGCAAAGACCTGGGCATCCTCTGGAAGCCGCCCTTCCGCGTGGAAGTTACCGACGCGCTGAAGCCCGGCGAAAACACGCTGGAAATCAAGGTCGTCAACCTC
This sequence comes from uncultured Planctomycetota bacterium, assembly GCA_963733145.1. GTDB lineage: Bacteria > Planctomycetota > Planctomycetia > Pirellulales > Thermoguttaceae > JAHIKV01. The sequence continues at coordinate 393,531 of CAVTCJ010000003.1, forward strand.
TGGCCGAACCGGCTGATCGGCGACGAGCAGTTGCCGCCCGACAGCGAAAGAAAATCGACCGGCCGATTGGTCCGGTGGCCGCAATGGCTGCTCGACGGTCAGCCGAGTCCGACCGGGCGCCGGGCCTTCACCACCTGGAACCTCTGGCGGAAGAACGAGCCGCCGTTGGAGTCGGGCCTGCTGGGACCGGTGAGGCTGTTGCACACACAGTGATGAAACGGCAACCACGGTCCGTAAATAAATGAAGGGACGCTTCGTTCCGGCCGTCAAGTCCGCGTTACGACTGCGGCACCGCCCGCGGCGCGTTGATGATCTGCTCGACGGCCTGCGAGCAATTGATCGAGGCGGAACGGTTTGTAGAGGACCGCTTGCAGGCCGGCCTGGCGGGCCTTGACGATCGAGTGGCCGGGGTCCCAGCCGAATCCGGTCATCAGGATCAGCGGCGGCGACTCCATCACTTCCTGGAGCTTCAGGTAGAACTCGAAGCCGGTCATGTCCGGCAAACGGACGTCGGAGATCAGCACGTCGTATTCGCTCTCCGCCGGGGCGCGGACCATGTAGAGGGCCTCGGCCCCGTCGTGGGCGGTCTCCACCACGCAGCCGTAGCGTTCCAGCAGGTTGTGGGCGGCGACGCGGACGTTCTGATCGGCGTCGGCCACCAGGATCCGCCGCCCGCGCAGCGCCGGCCGCTCCTCGACCTGCATCGTCGCGGGCAGGGCCTGGGCGGGGGCCATTTTTTGGCCCACCTTCTGGATCACCTGCTTGATGTCCCGCGCGTTGCGCAGGATCCGCTGCAACCGCTCGACGACGCCCGGCTCGTGGCCGATGTACCGCTCCATCACGCAGACCGCGTCGTTCAGGATCACGTCGACCGGCAGGGCCACGGCGCTGTGGATCGCCTCGACGCTCTCGGCGGCGGCCGTGGCCTTTTCGGCCACCAGCAATTCGAGCGTATTCAGCGCGGAGGCCACGTCGCGGCAGAAGATTTCCAGAAATTGCAGGTCGCTTTCGGTGAAGGCCCGCGGCTCGGGGCTCTCCACGTTGAAGGTGCCGATCACTTCGTCGTGCAGGATCAAGGGGACGGTCAGCGAGCTTTTCGCCCCCACGGCGCCGGGCAGATAGAGCGGGTCTTCGGTCGTGTCCTCGCAGAGATAGCTCTTGCCGGTGGCCGCCACGAAACCGGTCACGCCGTTGTTCTGCGGCTCGGCGAACAGGTCGCGGGCGGCGCCCTCGGCGTTCATGCCGGTGGTCAGCAGCGATTCCAACTTGCCCGTCTTCTGGTCCAGCAGGCGGATCTCGACCACGTCGAAGTGCAGCAGGTCGCGGGTGAAGTGGAGGATGTTCGACTTCAACAGTTCGATGCGGTCCTGGACCGCCATGTGGGCGATCTCGGTCGGGGCCAGATCGGCCAGTTCCATGCCCGCCTGATGGATCGCGGCCATCTTCTGCTGTTGATGGACCTCGCCGGTGACGTCGCGGACGGAGACGATCAGGTGCTTGGGCGATTCGCCGGCCTCGCGGACCGGGGCGGCATGGACGTGGTAGTAGCGGTTCTCTCCGCTGCGGAGCGTGGAACTGGTGGCCTGGCCGGTGGCCAGGGCCGTGTGGAAGGGGCAGAAATCGGGGCCGAGAATTTCGGGGCTGCCCAAGACGCTGTAGAAGTTGCTCCCCACGATCTTTTCGCAGTTCGACCACTCGCATAGCCGAGGGTTGCACCAGACGATCGTGTTGTCGCTGTCCAGCAAGGCGACGCCGTCGGGCATGCCCTCGAGGATCTGCTCGTTCTGCAGCAGCCTGCCGAGTTGCAGGGTCTCCTGCAAATACTCCGAGGAGACGTAGACGCCGGCGAACTGCTCGCGGGAGAGCTGGGCCAGGGCCCGCAGGGGATTGGTCGCCACTACGGCCTCGCCGCTTTCGGCGGTGCGCGAGAGCAACTGCGCCGCGTCTTCGCGGGAGTTGCACACCAGGAGGATTTTAGGCTTGGTCGTCAATCAACGCCGCTCCAAACACGTGTCATGTCCGAGCCGCCCCGCTCCGTTATCCGCCGAAAGTACATCCATTGTCATTATATGGGAGGTCGTCTTATCGAACAACAGCCTTTCGGGCAATATGCCCCCTATCTTCGATCGGCTCGACGCGGCCGTTTAATTTACCGCCGTTTACGCGGGACACATTACGCTCGTTTCCGGGAAATCTCCTCTATTCCGCAACCCCGGCACGACAGTCATGGGCGTCATCAATCGAATGCCGGGGGGAAAATCGTGCCGCTGGCTCATTCCGCACGACCGCTAAGACAGGCGCGGGAAACCGCGGTTGTCCCCGCCAAACGCGGCGCGCGCTGAAGCCGGCGCGGAGCGAACGTCGATTTCCTGTTTGTAGGACGGGTTGTCAACCTGTCCCAAACCGACGTGGGACGGGTTGCCAACCTGCCCTCCAACATTTCGGAGGCCGAAACCATGTGGCGCGCGTTATTCCTGGCCGTTGGATTCTTTCTGATGATCCTGGGCGTGGAATGTCTGGGCATCGAAAAAGTTACTCTCAAGACGCATGACGATCCGCCGGCGCCGGTTTCGCCGTTCGACACGGAGCCGAAACTAGGCCCGCAAAAGAAGATCGTCCCGCCCCCCTGGGCGCCATGGAGTCTGCTCTCCTGCGGCGCGGTGGTGTGCCTCTATTCGTTCACCATCCCCAGAAGAGTGGCGGGGGGATGAGCGGCGGGCGGCGCAGGACAGGTTGCCAACCTGTCCTACCAACGCGGGACAGGGCGGGCGATGCAGGACAGGTTGCCGACCTGTCCTACGATGCTCCGGTAGTCGCGGGGCGTTTCGATTCTCGATATAATGGCACCGGATATCTTTCCACCGACGTTCGTCGTTTTCGGTTATCGCCGCCGTCGAAAGGAACCGTCATGGCCCAACACCGCACTGAGCGCGATTCGATGGGAGAGGTGAATCTGCCGGCCGATGCGTATTTCGGCCCGCAAACGCAGCGGGCCGTGGACAACTTCCCCGTCTCCGGCCAAACGCTGTCGGAGGAATTGATCCACGCCTTGGGGCTGGTGAAATGGGCCGCGGCCTGCGTCAACCGCGACCTGGGGCTTTTCGAGGCCGAGCCGGCAGCCGCGGGGGCCGATGATGACCCTGTAGCACAGCCGCCCTCGGCTGTGTTCGACGCTTCACACGGCCGAGGGCGACCGTGCCACATGAACAATCTCCAGATCGACGCCTTGCTGGCCGCTTGCCGCGAAGTGGCCGAGGGAATACTCGACGACCACTTCCCCGTGGACGTTTTTCAGACCGGGTCGGGCACGTCGAGCAACATGAACGCCAACGAGGTCATCGCCCGCCGGGCCAATGAATTGGCGGGGCTCGGCGTTCGGGGTTCGGGGCTCGCGGGTCAGAGGTCGGAAGTCAGAGGTCAGAGGTCAGAGGTCAGAGGTCCGGAATCCGAGAAACGCCCCGCGGCTGCGTCCGCGGGGGTGGAGGGCGCCGGCAATGAAGCGGAACTACGAACAATTCATCCGAACGACCACGTCAACCTGGGCCAGAGCAGCAACGACGTCTTTCCCACGGCGATCCACGTGGCCGCCGCCCGGGCGATCCGCGAGCGGTTGATTCCCGCCCTGCAACGTTGCGGCGAGACGCTCGCCCGCAAAGCGGCCGAGTGGCGGGACATCCTCAAAATCGGGCGGACACATCTGGCCGACGCCACGCCGGTCATGCTCGGCCAGGAAATCGGTGGGATGGCGCGGCAGTTGGAGCGCTCGGCGGGCCGGGCCGCGGGGGCCGTCGAGGCCCTGCTCGAATTGCCCATCGGCGGAACGGCCGTGGGCACGGGCATCAACACCCATCCCGAGTTCGGCCGCCGCGTCGCCGCCCTGCTGGCCAAGGAAACCGACATTCCCTTCGTCGAGGCGGTCGATCACTTCGAGGCCAACTCGCAGCGCGACGGGCTGGTCGAGTGCCACGGCCAGTTGCGCGCGATCGCCGTTTCGCTCTTCGCCGTGGCCAACAATCTCCGCTGGCTGTCCTCCGGCCCGCGCTGCGGCTTCGCGGAAATCAAGCTCCCCTCGCGCCAGCCGGGCAGTTCGATCATGCCGGGCAAGGTCAATCCGGTGATGTGCGAGAGCCTGATGCAGGCCGCCGCCCGGGTCATCGGCAACGACCAGACGGTGGCCTTTTGCGGGGCCGCCGGGGGGCAGTTCCAACTGAACGTGATGATGCCCGTGATGGCCGAAGCCGTGCTGGAGAGCGTCCGTCTGCTGGCCGGCGCAACGGCGGCGTTCACCGATCTCTGCCTCAGCGGCATGGAGGCTAACGCGGCGGCCTGCGAGGCGGCCGTCGAAAACAGTCTCTCGATGGCGACCGCGCTGACCCCGTTGATCGGCTACGAGCGGGCGGCGGAACTGGCCAAAGAGGCCTTCGCCACGGGCAGGACGATCCGTCAACTTTGCCGCGAGAAGAATCTTCTGCCCGAGGCTCAACTGGCCGCGGCCCTCGATCCGCGGCGAATGACCGGACCACGGCAGTAGTTAAATTTGCCCGTAGTTGCACGATGTATTTGGCGCCGTGGTGGCGCGCTTGTTGCCACGATCTTCAACCGACGAGCCGGCTTGTTCGGCGACATTGTGACTCGGTTGGGCAGCTTTGCTTAGCAAGCGGGATATCGAACGCACGTTCGGAGGCGTTTCCCCGAATGTACGCCTCGTGCCCAGGATGCGCCACGTCGGTGTAGTCAATGGCGTGACGCGGCCGGCCGTGGATGTCGGTATCCGGCGTCAACAGTTTTTTGGGCAAACTGTGCATGCGGACCCGGATACGGTCGGCGAATACCTCGTAGAGCGCAAAATCACAGGGATAGCTGGCCGTGCCCGAAGGGACAATGTGGTAGACCCCTTTGCGTCGCACGACGCCGGTCAGATGGAGATGACCAGACAGCACCGCGAGGATGCGATCCGCGTGAGTATCGACGAGTTTCAACAAGTCCTCGTCGCGCGCGGCGTAACTGGCGAAACCAAAACTCTTCCGCAGCAGGGCTTCCTCGCGGACCGGCGTCAGGGGAATATGACAACAGATTATCTTGGGCACGTTCGGAGAGGCCTCGAGTTGCCGGCGAAGCCAGTCGTGGCGGCGCCGGCCGACGGGCGTCCGATTCGTCCGCGGCGCCCCGCTATCGTTGAGCGCGATGAATTGGATGCCGCCGCATAGAAAGGCATAATTCAGCCGGTTTTCACCGAACGTCGCGCGATACGCCGCCTCGTATTGCTCGTCGCCCTCCTGCTGAACATTCTCGTGATTGCCCATGACCGGATAGAAAGGGCACTTCAAACTCGCGAGAGCTTTTTTCAGCAGGCTGAAGTCGGGCGTCAGGCGGGCCAACGAGCCGCCGTGGATCATATCGCCGACGCCGAGGACGAAATCCGGCAGCGGAAACATCGTCTCCGCATTGAGTGAATCCACGAGCCACCGCAGCTTTTCATTGGCCAGCCGGTAGGCCGTGGGAGATGAGCTTTGCAAATGGACGTCGTTCCACTGCACGAACCGCAGCCGCGGGCGTTCTCCAGACGTGCCGCAAGCGGCTGAACGCCTGGCCCGCCGCCCACGCAATAAGGGGAGCGCAGCAAGTCCGGCCACATGCAAAAATCGGCGACGGCTAAGACCGTTTGGTGAGATCATCTTGACGTTGTCCGCTCAAGGGGATAAACAATCGCGAGTAACGGCCGTCAATGCGAGGTCAGATCGAAGTTCAACTCGTTGTTGCCCGGCTTCACTTCCGCCTGCAAAGTGGTATCGGAATTGTAGCGCGCCGGCAGGCGCTCCGCCGATTGCTCGGTTGCCGTGGCGATGATAACCTTGTGCGTACCCGCTTTCGCTCCCTTGATGTCGCGGAGATAGGTTAATTCATAGACGCCGTCCTGGTTGGTGCGGCCCGAGGACTGGCGGCCGCCTGCCTGTGGCGTAAAGACGACGAAGGCGCCGGCCAGCGGACTGCCGTCGAAAGTGACTCTTCCCCGCACCAATCCCAGCGCCGGCCGGTCGCTATGGCTGCAGCCCTCATTGCAGATCAATAGCCCCATCAGCAGTCCCAAGGACAACAGAACCGCTCCGACGCGAATTATATACATGACTTTCACTGTTTTCCAGACGAACACTTACGGTATATTCACGATATTTCCGTCGGCCCGGGCGCCCAGCCAGCCGAACACGATGGAATCGACGTTTTCGCTGAAGAAATGCACGGAGCCGTCGGCCAAGCCAAACTGGGCCCCGCCGGGGTGCTCGCTGCCGGGCGATTCAAAGAACCAGTTGTTCATTCCGCCGGGGTTTTGGAAGTCGGCCCCAACGTCGGTGATGTTCACGGTGAACAGGGTGGAATCGCCGCCGACGGCCCAGCCGTCATGGCTGTGTTGGATGCAATCCGTCGCCGCTGAACTGGGCGGTATCAACCGCTGCATCTCACCGATCATTATGGTCAGGCTCGTGCCGTCGGCAATGTCGCGGATGGCCACTTTGCTGTTGGGATAAAAGATGCCGACGTAACCCCAGTCCGGCGACACGGGGTGGTCGAATTGCGACTTGCGAACGACCTGGTGTGCGCATTGGCCGTCCGGGGTAATGGCGGTGGAGCCGCCGTTGTGGAAACCGTTGCCACGGCCGAGACATCCGCCGTAATCGGTTCCCCCGCGGGTCCAGCCCGGAAACATCAACATCTGGTCTTCGGTGCGGATTTCGTTGCGCCTGCTGGGGCAATAAAAACCGGGGATGTCGGTCTCGGCCAACAGCCGGTTGCCGAATACGTTCTTCTTGAAGTCCCATCTGTCGTAGATGCCGGTTTGCTCGAAGTAGGGCAGCATTAAGAGCATCCAACTGGTGCCGTGCCGCCCGGGCGCCTCGACGTAGGCCTCGTTGCGGAGTTCATAGCGTCGCGGATTGCCCGTCTCGCCGGCGGAAATTGCCCCCGGCGGAAAAACCAGCATCACATCGTGATAATTGTGCAGCGCCAGGGCAATTTGCTTCAGATTATTGGCGCATTGCAGCCGCCGTGCCGCCTCGCGGGCCGCCTGCACGGCCGGCAGCAACAGGGCGATCAAGATGCCGATGATGGTGATGACCACCAGCAGCTCCACCAAGGTAAAACCCGATTTGGGATTAAGGATTCGGGACCTGCCGGTTTCATGCGTGTCCATAGCGATGTTTTCCTCCATAAGTCACCGCGTTAGCCTTTCCAGATTTTGACCAGATCAGAAATCATAATTATTAAATCACAGATTACTTGCGACTCCACCACGCATAGCAGAACAGGGCCAAGGCGCCGACGAGCAACAACGTCACAGTGGCAGGTTCGGGAACTGAAAATGCTATGTCGAACGACCGTTCCGAGGGATTGCCGCGCACGTATGCTTCGTGCGTCAGGTGGGTCGAGTCGGTGTACGCGGTAGCCCAGCGCGGCGGGCCGTGAATGTCGGTTTCAGGCGTCGTTAGTTCGGCGGGCAGACCGAACATCTCGACGTGGATGTGATCCGAGAAGACCTGATAGTAGGCGTAATCGTCGGGGTAGCTGCCCAAACCGGACGTAACTATATGATAAATGCCGTTTTGCTCGACGGCGCCGGTCAGGTGCAGATGGCCGGAAAGCACCGCCACGACGTCGTCGGAATGTTGTTCGACCAAGGCGAGCATGGCCGAGTCGCCGGCAGTGTAACTTGCAAATCCGAAACTCTGCGCCAACACCGACGGCTGACGCAGGGGCACCATCGGAATGTGCGTGGCGATGATTTTCGGCACGCCGGGCGTCGCTTCGAGCACGCCTTGCAGCCAATTTCGGCGGGCAACGCCCACGGCCGTCGAGTTCGACGTCGGCGCGCCGCTGTCGTCCAGCATTACGAATTGGACTCCGCCGACGGTGAAGGTGTAGTTGACGCGGTCGTCGCCGAAGGCCGCGCGGTACGCCGCCGTATATTGCGGGTTGCCCTCCTGTTGAACGTCCTCGTGGTTGCCCATCACCGGATAGAACGGAACGTTCAATTGATTGAGAATGGGCAGCGCCGTGTTGAAATCCGGTTGCAAAGCGCCCAATGAGTCGCCGTTTATGATATCGCCCACGCCCAGCACGAAGTTGGGCAAGGGGAAATAGGTCTCCGCGTTGATCGAATCGACCACGTACTGTGCCTTGGCGTTGGCCAATTTATAGCTGCTGGGCACGGTGGCGTCGATGTGTAAGTCATTCAACTGCACGAAGGTAAACAACGGCGTTTGGGCGGCGGCGAGGGCCGGCCCGGCCGTCGCCAACAGCAAGGCGGCCGCGGCTAATCGGACGGCGATGCAAGACAAACGATGCAAAACATGATTCTGTGACATTTTCCGCTCTCTGTTCCAAAGGTGTCGCCCACGGGCGAGAGGCCAGTGTCGCCGCAAAGAAATTCCAATGGTGGATGCGCCTGATTCGACGCATCCACCATCCGACATTCAGCATTCAATCATTTCACTCGTTGTTATTTCCGCTTGCGCCAAGCGTAGCAGAGCAGGCCGACGAGGCCGGTGAACAACAGCATTACCGTGCCGGGCTCAGGGATGGTGATGTTGCTGAACTTCACGTTGTCCATTTTGCCCGAGAATCCGTTGATGGCGAGAAACTGGGGATCGGCAAGCGTAAAATTATCCACGCTGGCCGCGACCGGGACCGTGATGTTGCTCTGTATCCACCCGCCGGTGTTGTAGACCGTTCCGGCGGCGTCGCCGTCGATCTCGAACTTCACGTAAGTTTGGGCGGGATTCGCATTGGGGTGGATTTCCACCGCGATGTGGTGCCAGAGACCATCATCGTAGTGGGGGAGTGGCTTGATCGCGGGGTCGCTACTGGCTTGCCACAAGTTGCCCGTCCCGCCGTTGTCGGTCCAGAGAGACAACTGGATCTTGTTGGCGGGAGCGCCGAGTGAATCTAACCCAGTCGACGTGCCCTCGAGCGTGAGCAGATATCCCTCGGTTCCGAACCCGCCGCCGTCCAGATGAAGGTACGATATAACCCCTTTGTGGTCGTACCAAACCGTGGGGCGGATATCCATTTCGAACCGGTAGCTCTGAAGGTCGCCGAGCATCAAATCGAACGCCGGATTATTGGCGATTAAGACGCGGTTGACGTTGCTGAAGACGCCGGCGCCGTCGGGAACGCCGGTGAGCCCCGAGGTCCAGGCGGGTCTCACCGTCCCCGCCCCATTTCCAACGTGCCAGTTTCCGCTGGAATCGGTGACCAACCGCCGCTCGCGGGGATTAGCCCCGAGGTCGCTTCGTTAAACTGCCAGTAGCCGACGACTTCGGCTTGGGCAATCGCGCCCGGCAGGACCAACAGCAGCGCCGCGATGCCGTAATGCACTTTCGACATGACAAAAAACTCCCCAAAAAGGTTCCCTGGTGTCCTACGGCCGATGTGCGGAACGGCTTTGCCACGACATATAGTAAACATAATTGTCGCTCGCAAAGGTCGTAGGACACCAGGAAAGGTTCATTCACACGCGATAAATCTCCAGTTATTTCCGCTTCCGCCAGGCATAGCAGAGCAGGCCGATCAGGCCCATGCCGAGTAAAACAAACGTCGACGGCTCGGGAACCTGTGAATCCAGATCGAGCCGCATCGCAACGAGATAAAGATACTGGTTGGCTACCTCGGAAGTGGGCCATACATTTACTACTATGGTTCCATCGGCGCCAGGAGCTATGCTTTCATATCTAGCGACTCTCCCCGCAACCGAATTGTTCCATGCATCAAAAATCGTATGGTCGTTCGTCATGGCTATAGTGTCAATCGTCGAGCCGGCGGAACTATTGTTGATGAAGCTGTCCGCGCCAGTGAGTTGAAAATTCTGCAAGCGGCTTGTACCGCTGACGTTGCCTCGACTGTTGTAAAACGTCAGGCTATAGCGGCCCAGCGGATCAAGTCCGCTCAGCGTCATGGCAGCCGTCTGATTGAGCGCGTTCTCGGTGGTGGCGTATTGCATGTCGACCGTGGTGCCGCCGAAATACGTCAGGGCGTCTCCTCCAGTCGGAGCGATGCCCGTGGGGTAATTAAGTCCCCAGTGACTTATATCCCCCGTAATGCCCAGGGTAACGCCCGTTGCGGAGCCGTCCGAGTACTTCATCAGGGGACCGCTCGGAGCTAGTGAGCCGGCGGGACGATCATAGGTACCCGGGCCGCCTGAATTGTAACTCGGATTTCTCAAGCTGATGTTGTTTACGTTGCCGGGCGACAGCGCACGGCGAAGTCGTTGAAGGCCGTCCAGATCGTGTCCGCTCGGGCGCTGGTTGTAGCGGCAACGAACAGGGCGATCAACACACATGCGATTGCATAACGTCTCATGGCATTCTCCCAAAAATATGTCCGAGTCAGTGTGCTTAGGCCGGCCGATCTCGGACGGTTTCGGCAGGCCCAATCAACAGTAACGCCTCACATAACACTCTTTTTCCTACAGCGCACTCCCATCAAACCACCGGTCGAGGCGCCGAGGAAACCCTGAAAGCAGAATCTCATATCCCAACAAACGCACTCGGTAGAATATCCTCCTTTCCGATAGGTCTTGGCATGCATCTATTTGGGCCGGACCTCCTCTCGTTCTTTGGTTGAGGCGGGCGTCATCTCCAATACCGGATCGCCGAAGACGACCCAGACGTAGGTGTGTCCGCCGCCGGGGTCGGTCACCGCCAGCGTCAGGAAGCGGTCGGCCCGTCCAATCTCGACGTCCACGCCGACCGCGCCGTGACGCCAACGTAGATCCGGGTGCTGGAACTTCAGCCGACCATCGACAAAGACCCAAACGTCGGCGGCGGCGCGGGCCGAGGGATACAAGGGCCGCGCGTCGGCCAATCCAACCACCGACCGCAATCGCGACGGCCGCGCTTCCTTGAAGGTCTTCCGCATGGCATCAAGGTCGAACGTGATGGCCGCGTTGGCATGAATGCAGAGCAGCCCGCGGCGGTCGGGCATGAATTGCTCGCCCACGCCCATGCTGTATACCCAATAGGATATTTCGCCGGAGAGCTTCGGTTGCGCTATCTCCGCCGACCTTGCCCAGATGCTGCCGTGAGTCATGCCAGCAACGCCCGCGTTCTTCGCCGTCAATTCAAAAACGTGTCCCGCCGAATCAAGCTGCATCCGCTCGGCGTGTCTGGCGGGCACCACCACGCCGTCGATCAGTTTGTTCCAAGTGACGGGCCGGTATGTGCCGTCGCCGCGGCGGGTTTCCGCGACAAAGGACGGATCCTGCCAGCCCGAAGTCGGGTCAATACCGCTTTCGCGGCGGTGGCCCGTGCCGTCGCCGCCGGCCACTATGTCCAGCAGATCGAGTTGCTTCGGCGGCTCATAGATGCGTCGGGCAAACTTTGGCGTTTCTCCGGCCTTGGCGCCGGCTACAATCCGCGGCGCGCCGGTTTTAGCGTCTTTTTCCACCCGCGCCGATTCGTTGGCCCGCAACACAAGGCTGCCCTCACCCCCGACCCCTCTCCCAGCGGAAGAGGGGAGATTATTGCCGATGGTTTGCACTTTTACCGAGCCGCGGAAGACGAACGAAGTTGTGTTGCCCTCTTTGCTCACTTCGACGCCGAACTCCGTGCCGAGGTCGGTGACAACGGCCGTGGGGGTGCGGACGGCGAAGAGGGGAGAGGGATGAGGGATGAAGGATGAAGGGGATTTGGAGATTTCAGATTGGGGTCTTAGGTCTTGGGTCTTAGGTCTTGGGTTCCGACCTCTGGCCTCCGACCTCATTCCACTGGCCGCTGAAGCGGCCAGCCCTGTGCTCACGATCCGCGCGGTCAGTTTTCCCAGTGCGAGATAGCCGCCGGCGCGGGATTCGACCTGATACGTGCAAGGCCCTTCGAGGATCACCTTGGCCCCGGTGTAGTAGCTGATTTCCATCAGGCCCGAGGCCAAGGCGTATTTGCGGCCCAGCGGAACCGCGGAGCCGAGATAGGCTTGAGTGTGGGGATCGGCCCAACGGCAATTTTTCGCCCCGGTGATTCTTCCGACGAACACCAACTCGTCGCCTGCGCCGGACGGGCCGGAAGGCACATCCACTCCGGCAATCTGTTGATAACGAGTGACTTTGTACGCCCAGGCGGAAAGGAGCATCACGGCCAGGATCACCGTGGCGACCAGGTACGAGAAGACCGGGCCGCCGACAAAGGGAGGAGAGAAGGGAGAAGAGGGGGGAGCGAGGGGCGAAAGCGGGAAGCCGGAAATCGGCAGGCCGGCCTCAACTCGGTTCGGCAGTTCAACTGCCGAACCAACGTTTTCGGGACTCGTAGGAGCGGCGTCAATGGCTGGTGAACCGGCCATCCCTCGCTCCGCGTCCCTCGCTGCCGGCAGCCCCTCTTCCGTCAATTCCTCGCCGGCGTAGCGAAACAGTTCCTCCGGCGAAAACGGCTTGCCGGGCGCCATTTGCCAGGCCAGCCGGGCGTGCAATTCGAGGCAGGCGATGTAGTGATCCCGCGCCGCCGGGTCCTCGGCCAGCCGACGCCCGAGCGCCGCCAATTCATCGGCCGAGGCGATCTGATCGCACATCCGGTCGATCAGCCGGTCCAGGTCGCGGTCGTCGTTGAAATGGTCGGCGTTCATTCGGCGAAGTCCCCGTCCTCGGTTCGTTTCGGGCTTTCCTCGACGCACTTTCGCAGCAGGCGGCGGATGCGGCCGAGGGATTGCGAAATGGCGTTTTCCGAGCGGTGCAGCCGTTCCGCCAACACTTTCACCCGGACGCTGTTGCGGTAGCGGAGTTGGATCAACTCCCGGTCGGCGTCGCCGAGCTGGTCGATGCAGCCGAGCAGCTTTTCGGCGTACGATTCGTCCCGGCGGCTCTCGACCTGCCCGAGCCGGCCGGCCAGCGCGTCCAACACGCCGGGGTCCAGGATCGGGGCGTCGTTGGCGTGGATTTGCCGGTAGCGCAACACCCGGTAGCGGGCGATCTCCCGGGCCCAGGCCGCGAAGTTCGTGCCCCGCTCGAATTGATCGAACTTCTGCCAGAGCACCAGATTGGTGTCCTGGAGCACGTCGTGCGCGTCGACCGGATTGCCGATCAGGGTGACGATGTAGACGTAGAGCGAGTGCTGAAGAGCGGAGTACAACTCCAGGAACTCCTCGGTCCGCCGCGCGTCGGGAAATCGCCGCTGGTCAGCCATGAGATTGATCTTAATTGGAAGTTTGGCGGCTCCGGCAAGTTTCACGATGAGCCGTTATCTGTGATCCGCCAATACTAAATATGGCGGACTGAAAAATCTGAGGGTGAAAAGCGACAAAAACAAGATAATCCACCCCGGGGAGGCAGGCAATACTCGCATCGTTCCTCGATTGCACCCTCTCCAATCGCCGCCGGCTTGACGTGCCACCACCGAGTGGGGACAATAACGGTAGCTGTATTCCTCGTGCATGGGCCACCGCGCCTGCCCGGCCGTGCCGCAATCTTCCTTCCGCAGATAGGAGTGAAACATGCCCCGCCACAATCGCCGCGATTTTCTCAAGCGTTCCGCCGCCGCCGGTCTGGCCGCCTCGCTGGCCGTCCCCGCGGCCCGGGCGTCGAACAATGTCCGCGGCGCCAACGACCGCGTCCGTATCGCCGTGGCGGGCATCAACAGCCGGGGACAGGAGCACATCCACGCATACTGCGCCCTGAAGAACGTCGAGATCGCCTACCTGGCCGATCCCGACAGCCGGTTGTTCGCCTCGCGGAGCCGTTGGATCGAGGATCACTCGGGCAACCGGCCGAAGTGCGTGCAGGACCTCCGCGAGGCCCTCGATGATAAATCGCTGGACGCCGTCTCCATCGCCGCGCCGAACCATTGGCACTCGCTGCTGGGCATCTGGGCCTGTCAGGCCGGCAAGGACGCCTACGTCGAGAAGCCGTGCAGCCACAACATCTTCGAGGGGCGAAAGTTGGTCGAGGCGGCGCGAAAGTACGACCGCATCGTGCAGCAGGGCTCGCAGAGCCGCTCCGACCCCGATTGGATCGCCACGATTGAGGCCGTCCACAGCGGCAAGTATGGCAAGCTGCTGATCTCCTACGGCTATGCCAGCAAAGAGCGCCGCAGCATCGGATTCAAATGGCCCAAGACGCCGCCGAAGGAACTGGATTTCAACCTCTGGCTCGGCCCCGCGCCGCAACAGCCGTACCACGAAAATCTGGTCCACTACAATTGGCACTGGTTCTGGGACTTCGGCAACGGCGAGATCGGCAACCAGGGGGTCCACCAGATGGACATCGCCCGCTGGGCCATGCCCGAGGGGGCCGTGCCCGTCAGCGCCATCAGCCTCGGCGGACGGTTCGGCTATCAAACCCAGGACCAGGGCCAGACGGCCAACACCCAGTTCACCGTGATCGACTTCGGCGGGCCGAAACTGTTCTTCGAGGACCGCGGCCTGGTCGACGCAAAAACGACGAAAGTCACCAACGAGTTCTACACCGACGAGGGCGTGATCAAGGAGGGGAAGTTTTACGCCAAGGGCCAGACCGTCGGCGAGCCGTTGCCAGGCGCCAACGTGGACGAGGCCCGCAAGCACGTCACGCTCAGCGGCGCGCTGGTCGACCCCAGCGGCAAAGAGCCCGATCCGCAACTGTTGCACTTTGGCAACTTCATCGACTGCGTCCGCAGCCGCAGGCGGGAAAACCTCCACGCCGAAATCCTCGTCGGCCATCGCTCGACCGAGCTTTGCCACCTGGGCAATCTCTCCTACCGGCTGGGCAAGGAAGTCTCGTTCCGCAGCCATGCGAAGCCCTTCGCCGCCGACGCGGACGCCCAAGAGTCGTTTGAGAGCATGAAGGAGAATCTGGCCGGCGCCGGCAAGGTGCATCTCGACGGCGCCACCTATCGTCTCGGCCGCAAGCTGAAGTTCGACGCCGCGGCCGACCGCTTCATCGACGACCCCGAGGCGAACGAATTGCTCACGCGACCGTATCGCGCACCGTTCGTGGTGCCGGAGGAAGTGTAAGCGGCGTCGGGAGATCGAACCGTTTAGCCTCCGTGATCTCATGTAGCCCCCGGTGAATACACGGGGGGGCAGAAAGGTGCCACGCCCGGGCAATCCCCCCGATGTGCGCACAAATCGTGACCGATGCGGCAGCGGAAAGCACGCCCGTTCACGGGCGTTGTCCGCCGCAGGCGGTATTAGGCCCGGCGTTCACGCCGGGTTGGAGAAAGGGTGACGGTTTGTTGCGGAATGTCAGGCCCGTTCACGGGCCTCCAGTTTCGGTCGAGCAGGACGCCCATGAATGGGCGTGACAGCACGAATGCATGTATCGGAATGAAGCTGACCGTTCCCGCGAACCCGGCGTAAACGCCGGGCCTAATACCGCCTGCGGCGGAAAGGGTCGTAAACGACCCTTGTTGCGTCGCGGAAAGGCATTGTCGTGCGAAACGACGGTCGGATGTCAGCCTGTCGGCGGCAGACTCACTTCTTTTCCGGCGCAGGCACCCGGACCACCAGATCGTCCCAGTCTTCGTTCGTCTTCCGATCATCGTAGCTTTTCGCCCCGTCATCCTTGCCGTTGACGCCGACGCTATAGAGCAGATAGCCCTGGCCTTCGAGGCGATAACGCAAGTCCGAATCGTTAAAAATATCTTTGGGCACTTGCTCCACGTATTTCGGCACAAGGTCGGAGAGCTTCGCCGGATACGCGCCGCGATCGGCGTGATATGCTGCCAAGGCGAAGCCCAGCTTGATCCAACTGCAAATCGCATGATCCAGCGACCTTCGACATCGATAAGCACGGATTGCATAGGAGGAAACATGGCCAGCAGGACCTGGCTGATCCGCTCGGAAAACGCTTTGCGCGGGTCACGGCGCATCGCCTCGTCCAAAGACTTTGAGTCCGCCGCTGCGTTCTTGAGCTTGTCGAATATCGCCCACGATCTTCAGCAGTGCTTTCCTCTGCTCGGCTTGGCTGGGCTTGGCGTAAGCAACAGCTATCCGGTCGAACCAGGAATTGCCCTCGCGAAGGATGAGGTCCCAATCAATCGTCGCACCGGAACTGTATCGGACGAGCGACTTGATAGTAGTGCTCAGGCCTTTCTCTTCCCCGATGGCTGATGTCCACCAAGGCTCAGAATTTGGTCCACTGCGGCAATCCCCTCCCGGGAAAAATATTGCGACAGCTATCTGAGATACGTAAATCGCTCCGCAAGGTTGAGCTTGTCGGCCAGCCTGGGCATTGCCGGCAACCGGTCGAGGTCTTCCCGCATTCGTGCAATTTGGCCGCAGAGAGTTGGGCGTATTGCAGCAGGGCTTGATCGCCGTCACATGCCCTCTCCTCGGCAGAAAACGCGACGAGGGAATCGACCACCGTCGGGCCTTGCCCGGCCAGCCGGGCAAGCCGGTGACAACTCAACAGGTCCTGCCATGCCTCTTCCACCTTGTTCTCGTGGAGCCGTAACATCGCCCGAACGCACAGCGCCTGGGAAATCTTGCGATAATGCTCTGCAGCAGGAAGTAACACGGCGAGCAGCGGTGTCCTCGATCCACAGCACAGCGGGTCATAGCGGCGCGGACGTTTCGACGCCTCGATCAGCAACGCCAGTGGTTTTTCATTGGTTTTCAGCCAGGAGGCGAGCACGGGAAACTCTTGCGGCGACCACGGCCGCCTCGAGGCCACCTTCAACAAATCCCAGGCTTCGTCCCGTATTGCCTGTTCCTCCTTTGCGACGGAATGTTTCGCGCCATTTTGATGACGGGTAAGATACTCCTCTAAATCGACGAAATAGTCTCCCTTCTCCGGCAGTGGCGGAATGCCAAGCATCCGGAAGTATTTGTCGCGATATTCCGGCCATATTTCTTTCGGCCCCACGGCCTTCCAGAACGGCACGGCGGCGTTGTTCTCCGGCGTTACGCCCCGGCTGTAGCGCTCGTTCAAGGCGGCGACGTAATCCACCGAGCCGTCTTTTCGCAACGGCCCGGTGAGGTATGTCGTTTCCTTTGAGATCGTATATGGCAGGCTTTTCTTCGCGGCCGGTTCCGCCGAGAGGGTAAACGACACGGGAAAAACGACAACTACGGCCAGGAGGGAAGCAAGTTTGTTCATGGCGGCGGCCTTTTGCTTTTGGCGTCTGAAAACGATTCTATTCAATGGTAACAGAATATATTGTCATTCGCCACCAATGATGGATTATTGTCACTTCAATCGTCGTTCGCTCCATTATTTGTGGCCGTTGCCGCCGTCATGCAGCCGGCGAGTCTTCCCACGAGTCGGGCGTAGATGAGAATCGTGAAGGCCAGCAGCGGCGCGCTGTACAAGGGCGTCAGCCAGGGCGACGGGCCGCGCAGCCCGTCCACCGTCAGCGCGGTCCAAACCATGGCCAGGGGCGCGGTCTCGAGGTAGAAGAGCACCCAGGCGCCCCAGACCCGCGGCAGGTTCCGCAAGACCGAGACGATGGCCAGCGGGGCCCAGGCCCCGTCGGCGGCCAGCGCCCCGAGCAGCACGAACGGAAACACGACGAACGTGACCAAGAGGAAGGGCGTCGACGAGCCGGCCCCGCTGAGCCATTGCACCAGCCCGCCGATCATGCACGCTTGCAGTCCCAGGGCGGCCAGATGGGCGAACGACCACACCCACTCCTTCCATTCCAGCCCGGACTGAATGTCGATCGAGTCCCAGCCGTAAGACGTGTTCTCGATGATCGAGAGGCAGCAGGAGGCCGTGTAGCCGAGCGTCAGCAGGCCCGCCGCGCAGGGCGGCAGTCCCAGGAGCCGGGCGGTGGTCCCCCCGCCCACGGCCCCGTAGGCGATCCAAAACATCAACAGCCAGCCGGTGGCCATCAGCCCCACGGTGATGAAGGTCAACGTCTCGAGCGTGTTCAAGTAGAAGGGGAAGGTGAAGATGCCGCTGAGCATCGGCCATCGCGGGGGCGGCGGGAGGTCCTCGGCCGCGCCCGGCCGCTTCGGCGGCTCGGCCCAGTCGCGACTCACCGGCCGCGGCGGCGGAGTCGGCCGAGCCGGCGGCAACGGCGCGACCGGGGCCTGCGGCCGCTCCACCGGTTGGCTGAGCGCGTATTCCTCATCGTCGTCCGGCGGACGGATGTTTGGGCCGCCGCCGGATTGTGAGGCAGCGCCGGCCGAGTTTCGAGAAGAATCCTGATCGTTCATAACGATTTTCAGGTCAAAAGGCACTCGTTTTGGTCATATAAAAACGAGTGCTGCCGCTCAATCAGACAACCGGACGCGGCAGAGGGACGATTGACTCGGGTGCCTTGTTCGATCTGGTTGTGATAAGCCAGAATCGCCGTCATTAACCACCATACCACGAGAAGGGCAAGTATAGCGTAGGTTAGCCCATTCATCCAGCGGACGGCAAAGCCGACCAGTTTAGGATCGATCTCCGGGTGATGGGCTTCTACAACTTTCCGCTCGATTCGGACAGTGACAAAGTAATATGGAATCAGGATGAGCAGATTTCCCGCCGCCATGGCGATCCCGGAAAACTTGGTTGGGATCAGTCCGCCGGTGAATGCAGTGAATGCGATGATCTGGAAGCTGGGATCGCGGTAGGCTGCGGGCAAGAAAGAGGCCAAGATACCGGCGGGGATCAAGCCCGCCAAGGCCATGCACCATCCCAAAGGCAGCCCGGCAATTGTGGACTGCCAATTGGCCCGCACGGCTACATAAAGAGAATCGCGGGGCGTGATTTTCAACACCAAGGCAAGAACAATCGCCTCGACAACGGCGACCAGCGGCAGAAGAATGACGAAGATCACCCAGTGCCCGATGAAACTCGGTAATGCAAGGTTTGCAAAGAGCATGTTGTCGTGAGCTGGTGAATGAGTTCCACTCGTTTCCTTTGATCTGTAGCTCGGCCGCGCGGCGGACACCGGGAATCTTTCCGCTAATGAGCCCTTCGTAGAGTTCCCGCAGATTTTCCTGCAACTCCTCCCGAGTCCCGGCCTGAGTCATATAGTCGGGAAAGTCCTCCAGATACCCGAGCCAACTATCCTCATCCTGCCAGTAGATATAACGATCATAGCGTGATTTTATTCCAGTTGGATGCCGGTTACAAGATGGGGCAGAACACCCTCCGATGCCGACGACAACGATTGCCGTCGTTAAGATGCACTGAATGTTCGAGCAACCTTATCCCGGATTATTCCTAGCGCGGCTTAGCCGCAACCAATTGTGGTCTTGGGTCCTGGGTCTTAGGTCTTGGGTCTTCGTGCCAAGACCTAAGACCCAAGACCTAAGACCCAAGACCGTCAAAGATTGAGGACGATTTCTCAATCCCAAAAACTAATGGCATAAACACGAAGGAGCATCGTCATTCTGAGCGCAGCGAAGAATCTGGGCTGTTTGCGGCACATCGGAGATCCTTCGCTGCGCTCAGGATGACGTTTATGAATAATCCGGGTTATCCGGTAACCGTTCACGGAACGGTTTCACCTAAAGACCCGGTCGCGCGTCGATTCTAGCCGGCTTTGTGGCGAATGGGCTGAGATTTTGCCGGGCCGAAGTGATGCGCGGGAAGAATGTGGCCGGGGGTTTTGGCCAGGGGGCCCGTCGGGCCGTTGAGTTCGCCGGTCCAACTGTGGGCGTCGATGCGGGCGAGAATCTGACCGGCCACGGCCAGGGCGTCGCGGCCCGCCTCGCCGTCGACCAGCGGCCGCCGGCCCGTGCGAATCGAGTCCACAAAATCGTCCTGCTCCAAGACCAGGGCGTCGACCGCGTCGAACGTCCGGGTTTCGCTGGGCAGATGCTCTTCGGCGAAATGGACCCGATAGTGGGCAATCTGCTCGGGCGTGAGCCGATCGACGTCGAACCGGCGGCGGCGGAGCGTTTCGCTGGGGCGAATGAACTTCACGCCCCGGGCGGCGAAGTCGAACGACGTGAAACCGGCGGCGGACCAGACCTGCATCCGCCGCGCCTGTTCGTCGCTCACCCGCGAGGCGGAAAGCGCGGCCACGCAGCCGCACTCGAACTCGAGCCGGGCGTTGGCCACGTCCTCGTGCCCGCCGAGGACCGAGAAGCCCAGGGCCTCGACCTTCCGCAGCGGACTGCGGACCATCGACAGCACCAGATCGATGTCGTGGATCATCACGTCGAGGACCACGCCCACGTCGGTCGAGCGGAAAGTGAACCCGCTGGCGCGGACGGCCTGGATGAATTTCGGCTCGGCGATTTCGGCGGCGGCGGCTTGGAAGGCGGGATTGAACCGCTCGACGTGGCCCACCTGAAGCACGACCTTGTTCCGCCGGGCGGCGGAGACCAACTCGTCGGCCTCGATCCGGCTGATGCAGAGCGGCTTTTCGACGAGCAGATGGACGCCCGCGTCGAGAAACCGCCGGGCGATCGAGTAATGCAGGCTGGTCGGGGCGGCGATTACGGCCGCGTCGATGCGGTCGAGCAAACCCGTAAAGTCGGCCATCCCCTCGGCGCCGCACTCGGCGGCGACGCGGTGGCGATTTTCCGCGGCGGGATCGACAATGGCCAGCAGTTCGACGTCGTCGCGGGCGGCGAGCTTTTGGGCGTGGAATCCGCCCAAGCGTCCGGCGCCGACGACGGCCATGCGAAGTTTGTTCATTCGGATGTTCCCTGCGAAACCGCAAGCGGATGGAGAATCAATCCGCCGATCTTCACCAACCACTAGCCACTAGCCACTAACCACTAGCCACTGATCGCTACGCCGCTTTCCGCCGTTCGCGGCCGCGGCCGTGGACGCCCTCGTGCTGTCCCTGGACGAAGGCCAGCAGGTGGTTCACCTGCGGCACGAGGAGCCCGTTGGCGCGGAGGATTTCCCAGGCGTTTTCCAGCCCGACCTTCGAGCGGTAGAGCAGCCGATGGGCCTCGGCCAGGGCGTGGATGACCTGCGGCGAGAAATCGTTGCGTTTCAGTCCCACGGCGTTGATGCAGCGGGGCCGGGCCGGATAGCCCTCGGCCAGCATGTACGGCGGCACGTCGTGGCGGACGGCGCTCAGGCCGGCGATGAAACTGTAGCTGCCGATGGTGGCGAAGTGATGCACCGCCACGGCGCCGGAGAACGAGGCGAAGTCGTGGACGTGAACGTGTCCGGCCAGCAGCGTGCCGTTGGCCGCGATAATGTGGTTGCCCAACTGGCAATCGTGGGCGACGTGGCTGCACGCCATGAGGAAGTTGTGGTCGCCGATGCGGGTGACGCCGTCCTCTTTTTCCGAGGCCCGATTGATGGTCACGCACTCGCGGATGATGTTGTGGTCGCCGATGAGGACTTGCGTGTCGCTGCCGGTGTAGCTGATGTCCTGCGGCTCGCCGCCGATGACCGTGTTGGGATAGATGTGGTTGTCGCGTCCGATGGTCACGCTGCCCATCAGGGTGACGTTGTTTTCCAGCCGGGTGCCGCGTCCGATGCGGACTTTCGGCCCAATGACGCAATACGGTCCGATTTGGACGTCGTCGTCGATTTCAGCGCGGTGGTCGATCGAGCAATTTGCGGCGAAGTAGTGGGCCATCTCCGCGACTCCTTCAAGTTTTGCTACCGCCGGGGTGGCGGCTTGCGTTTGATAAAAACGGCGGCCGTTCCATCGGCCACCGGTCAAGCTCCGGGTTGAGTTGCAGGTTGGTGTGGCAGTGGAACTGCCGCCCCGCCGCCTGATTGTTTACGCACAATGTTTCAGTTGTTTATGGTTGTTGACTCCGGCGACGATCGCCCGGACCAATTCACCGTTCAACCGATGACCGCTGCGATAGGCCGCGAAGTAGCCTACCAGGTCGCGGCCGGCCAGCGCCAGGTCGCCGACCATGTCCATCATTTTGTGGCGGACGCACTCGTCGGGAAAACGGAGTTGATTGTCGATGGGACCCTTTGGCCCGAAAATCAGCAGGTCCTGGAAGGTGGTCCGCCTACCCAAGCCGCGGGCCTTGATCGCCTCCGCCTCGGCCTCCAGCAGGAACGTCCGGCTGGGCGCCAGGTTGAGGTGGAAGTGGCGCGGCGAGAGGGAGATTTCCAGCGATTGCCGGCCGATCGGACTGCCGCTGCCGTAATCCAGTTCATAGCGGAGGATGCGCTTGCCCGAGCGGCAAGGCCGGGCCTCGATCCAACTCTCCTGGTTGCCGACGCGAATCACGCGGTCGACGACCAGTTGCTCGCGGGGGGCGTCTTGCTCGACGATTCCGGCGGCCCGCAACGCCTCGACGAACGGCAAACTGGAGCCGTCGCAGCCGGGCATCTCGGGCCGGTCGACCCATAGCTCGCAGTTGTCGATCGCCAGCCCGGCCAGCGCCGCCATGATGTGTTCGATCATCTCGACCGCGGCCTTGCCGAGGCGGAGCGTCGTCCGGCGGGGCGTTTCCACCCGATGCTCGATCAGGGCGGGGATCCGCGGGGCGCCGGGCAGGTCGCCTCTGACGAAGACGATGCCCACCCCGGCGCCGCCGGCCGGAACTCGACCTTTACGTCGCGGCCGCTCCAGTATCCGACCCCTTCAATTGTGGCGGGGGCGGCTATCGTTCGCTGCTTTCGGTTCGTGTCCATCCCTCGGCTGCCAGTCGTCCTTGACTTTTTAGAGATGAGTATACGCTTCCGCCGATTCTTGCGCCGGCCGTCCGTGGCCGGAATGTCATCGGTTGCCGTTGAAGGGAACCGTCGGCCTCTGCGGCGGCATTCCGCGGCGGTCGGCCTGACCGGGGTTGATCGCCGTCCGGTTCAACTCCGCCAGGATGGCGTCGGTGATGTCCAGGCCGCGGTCGTACCAAACCACCGGCCGGTTGATGCCCTGCAACACGCTGTCCGCCTGCTGGGGGTCGATTTCGTCGCCGTTGAAACGGAGCACCATGTCGATGCTGTGCTGCCGGGCGAAATAGTCGGTGGCCTGCCAAATCTCCTGGTACACGGCGTAATAGATTTTGGCCTCGCGTTGCAGGAATTCGTTTCGCTGCAAGCGGATTTTTACTTCCAGGTCGGCTTGCCGTTTGGCCAGGTCTTCCTCCTGGGCCTTATAGTCGGGCGTGCCCTTGTTGAGTTGTTGCAGAGACTCGGCGAGCTTTTGGATGGTGCCGCGCTCGGTTTGCACCCATTTTTCGGCGTTTGCCACGTCGGACTTCATGTCCGTCATCATTCCCTTGAAGCGGGCGTGATTCTTGAAGATGCGGCTGATGTCGATCAGGGCGAGCCTGGGACCGGCCGTCGGCTGCATCTGGGCCCGCGGCATTTGCTGCCCTTGGGCCACAACCTGGGGGCAGAACAGGCTTAACGATAAGAGGGCGGGCAGCAGGGCCCAATAGAGCGTTCTCTTCACGTCAGCACTCCTTGCTGTTGCGTCGGGTTTCCGCGGGCGAAAACGGTCACGGGGAACCGTGTTTCACTCCGTTCCGACTGGATCCTTCCATTCGAACAGAATTGCTCCCCTGAGTTCCCAGGGAGGCGATATTTTGCCCGTTCGGGGCCTTTGGGTAAATAGCAGATATTTCGTTTCGCGGTCCGTGAACTTAAACATTTGCCGCACAACGACTTACGCAGCCGGGTTCGGCTGTCCGGCCCGGCCGGTCCGCAACGGCCGCAGCCGACGGTTCAATTTTTTCGGGCGATTTTCACGTTTACGCCATAAAATTCGGGCATCGCACGTCGGGTGCATGAAAGGCAATTCGACGCGTCCGACAGGTCGGACATTGCCTCTTCGGGTGCGTTGCACGCACCTTACGAAATGGGTCATCCTATGCACCATACGAAGTAACAGCCAACCCAGTTCGAGATTTCTCCGAATCTTTATACTTCGCATTTCGCTTTCTCGTGAGGTTAATATATTAGCCCGGATTATTCATAAACACGAAGGAACATTGTCATTCTGAGCGCAGCGAAGAATCTGGGCTGTTTGCGGCGCATCGGAGATCCTTCGCTGCGCTCAGGATGACGTTTATACCATTAGACTTTAGGATTGAGGAAACATCCTCAATGTTTTTCTGGCGATAATCGGAACTTACGTCGTCACAATTGGTTGCGGCTACGCCGCGCTAGGAATAATCCGGGTTAGAGAAGGAAACGCTCTTCTCGACAGCGCCTATTCCTTGACGCCGCTTCGGCGGGGCATGCCTCGTCGATCGTGACCGCGGCCCGTCGGAATGGACGCCCGCCGAGCGGGACAAGATTCTGGCTCTCTTCCGCAAGCAGTTGGCCCGCAAGGATCGGTTGCGGTTCATACCCGATCCATAGCCGGAATTGTGGCGCAGGCGTCCCGCCTGCTCTGTGCAGCCGAGACGGCCGCACCACAACACACCCAGCTCCACCATCGGCGACGGGAGTCGCCTCCTACAACAGCCCATTCCCCCTCTGTCGGGGCAAGGCCGGGGCGGCGGGCGGCTTTTGCCGGAATAGTCCGAAGTCTACGCGGTCGAAAAGGTTTCCGCCGCCAGAGAGGTAGCTTGCTCCACTGGCTCCCGTGTGTCAGAATAAATAAGCTGCGCAGGTTTTACGCCCGCTTCACATAGACACACATCTCTCATTTCTGGAGACAGACCGCATGATCCGCTCGATTTTCCGCCGACATCTTTGCCTCGTATTGCTGACGTTGTTCGCGGTCTCGGCCGTTGCCGCCGATACGGCCAAGCCAAAACCCCAGAAGAAAGCGGAGAAAGCCGAGAAAGCGGCGAAGGCTGAAAAAGCCGAAAAGAAGCCCGCCGAGCCCGCGCCGAAAATCGAGACGCTGACGGTCAAGAAAAAACCGTTTCGCATCGTGGTCGAGTTGGACGGCGTGTTCGAGGCCGAGAACACTGCGGAAATCAGTGTTTCGCCCGAGGCCTGGCCGAAGCTGACGGTGCTGAAGGCCGCCGAACATGGCCAGCACGTCCGCAAGGGGGACGTGATTCTCGAATTGGAGACCGAGAAGCTCGACCTGGCCATCGCCGATCTGCGCGACGACCTGAAACTCTCCGGTCTGGCGATCAAACTTGCCGAGGAGAATCTGGACTCGTCGGAAAAGACCACGCCGCTGGATCTCGAATCGAGCCGCCGCGCCGCCAAGGTCGCCGAGGAAGACAAGCGGTTTTTCTTCGAGGTCGCCAAACCTTTCAGTCTCAAGGCGGTGGACTTCGGCCTGAAGGTCGCCCGCGAGCAACTGGAATATCAACAGGAAGAGTACGACCAGTTGGAAAAGATGTACAAGGCCGACGACATCACCGAGGAGACCGAAGCGATCGTGCTGAAACGGGCGCGGGATACGCTGGATCAGGCGAAGTTCGCGCTCGAACGCGCGCGGATCAATCACGACTTCGCCCTGAAGTACACCCTGCCGCGGATGGAGCAGGAAGTCAACGAATCGACCCAGCGGACGAAGCTGGAAATGGAGAAGAACACAGCGGCACTCCCCCTGACGTTGAATAAACAGCGCTTGGAGCTGGTCAAGATGCGCCAGGACCGGAAACAGTCGGACGACCGGCTGGAGAAGCTGCTGGCCGACCGCAAGAAGATGATCGTCCGGCGCCGATCGACGGGATCGTCTATTACGGCGAGATCACCCGCGGACGGCCCGCCGATTCCTCGGCGATGGAGTCCATGCTTCGTCCCCAGGGGACCATCCCGCCGAACCAGGTGGTGATGACCATTGTCGAGCCGCGGCCGATGGACGTCCGCGCGACCGTTTCCGAGGATGACCTGGGAGATCTGCGGCCGGGCCTGCCGGGGACCGCCGTGCCGACCGGCTATCCCGAGTTGCGGCTGCCGGTCGATCTCGATTCGGTGAGCGACATTCCCATCGGGCCGGGCCGCTTCGACGGCCGCTTGAACGTCCATCTGAAAGGGAAGTCGAAGCTCTTGATGCCCGGCATGACCTGCAAGATCAAGCTGGTTCCGTATCGGAAAACGGAGGCGATCCTCGTGCCGCCGAAGGTCATCGTCACCGATGAGTTGGACGACGAGAAGCAGTACGTCGAGGTGCTCGGCAAGGACGGCAAGCCGGTCCGCCGCAACGTGACCGTCGGCCGCAAGACCGACAAGCAGGTCGAGATACTGGCAGGCTTGAAGGCGGGCGAGAAGGTCGTTCTGGAGCCGAAGAAGGACGCGGACTGAGGAAGCAACGCCTCGTTCCCATGCTCGGCATGGGAACGCATTGGCGGGATGCTCCGCATCCCTGAGATCGGATCGGGCGGTATGTTCATTGCCCTATAACGAACGCGGAGCGTGCGGACAGTGTGTTCCCATGCAGAGCATGGGAACAAGCGTTGGATAAGGATCAATACATGCGAGCTCGATTATACATACTGGCGGCGGCGTTGATCGTTTGTCTTCCGGCGTTGGCCGCCGAAGCCCCGCCGCCCGGTCCGCCTGAATTGGCCGTGATCGGTCCCAAACCCAAACCGATCGTGCCGCCGACGAACGCGGAGATCAAACGGTCGATCGACCGTGGCGTCGCCTTCCTGCTGAAGCGGCAGAACAAGGACGGCTCCTGGGGCTCGGCGAACATCACCCGGCCCGAGGAAATTTACGCCCCGGTGCCCGGCGCCCACCAGGCCTTTCGGGCCGCGGTGACGGCGATGTGCATCTCGGCGCTGATCGAAGCCGGCGGCCAGGATCCCCAGGTGGTCCACGCGCGGGAGCGGGGCGAGGATTGGCTGTTGGCGCATCTCTCGAAGGTCCGCCGCGCCACGCCCGACGCCATCTACAACGTCTGGTCCCACGCCTACGGCATCCAGGCCCTCTCGAAGATGCTGGCCGAGAAGCCGAAAGACGCCGAGCGCCGCGACCGGATTCGGGCCCTGATCGGCCAGCAGTTGGACCTGCTCGATCGCTATGAGATGGTCGGCGGCGGCTGGTCATATTACGATTTTCTGGCGGGCACGAAAAAACCCTCCGACGCCAGCTTCAGCTTCGTCACGGCCGCCGTACTCGTGGCGCTGCACGACGCCAAAGAGGCGGGCGTGAAAATCCCGCCGCGGCTGGTCGAGCGCGGCGTCGCCTCGCTCCTGCGGCAGCGCCTTTCCGACTACTCCTATCTCTACGGCGAGTATCTGAAGAATCAGCCGCGGCGGACGATCAACCGGCCCGGCGGCAGCCTCGGCCGCTCGCAGGCCTGCAACGTGGCCCTGCGGCTGTGGGGCGACAAGACTATCACGGACGACGTGCTGAAGACCTGGCTCGATCGGCTCTTCGCCCGCAACGGCTGGCTGAGCATCGCGCGGAAACGGCCCGTGCCGCACGACATCTGGTTCAACGTGTCGGGCTATTTCTTCTACTTCGGCCACTACTACGCGGCCCGCTGCATCGACCAGCTTCCGCCCGACCAGCGGGCGCCGTTCCAGGCCCAGCTCGCCCACGTGCTGCTCCATCTGCAAGAGAAGGACGGCTCGTGGTGGGACTATCCGCTCTACGATTATCATCAGCAGTACGGCACGGCGTTCGCGCTGATGGCGTTGCAGCGGTGTTTGCGGAGCCCAACTGGCCGCTGAAGCGGCCAGCCCTTGTACGAGCCGCTCTACTGGCCGCTTCAGCGGCCAGTTGAGCGGCCAGTTGTTAATCTCTACGATTCTGATAGCGTTTGTAAGGTACTCCTTCCAAAAAAGCCCGCAACTCCAAAGCGCGACGGACTCCCCGTTCCAGATCAATCGCAACCCGCGTATGCCGATATTCGCGCCAATCTCGGCACAAGCCGTGCCGAACGCTTTGCGTCAACACGTAGCGATAAGCCAGGCGGCATTGCTTTTCGTCGCGGATGCAGCCGTCGAAATAATGCTGATGTCCCCCGTCTCCCCAAAACGGCAGCAATCGCTCGGGCAGAATATCGTTTACCAGCTTGGCTATCGACCCGTGAACCCGCTGCATCATCGTTTTCAGCTTCTCGCCGGACTGGCAATAGCCGAGCGAGTGGTAGTGGTTGTCGACGATCGAAGTAACCCACGGGATGAACTGCGCTGCATGTGTGTAATGCTCGAACCGATCCCAAAAGATTGCTTTCGCCGTTTCGGATGAGAAGGCGGGGAAGCGGTCACGGCATCTGGCGGTGAGGAAGTACACCTGATGGTCCCGATACCCATGTTCAAAGCGGCGCCGGCCTTTGTAGAATGGCCCGCTGGAATGCCGCGATTTATCGGTCCAAGAGGTCATATTGCGGACCTTTCAGATTAATGTACGAGGCCGTTCAACTGGCCGCTGAAGCGGCCAGCCCCTGTTGAGTAGACCATATTTTAAGGGCTGGCCGCTTCAGCGGCCAGTAGGGGCTTCAGCGGCCAGCAGGAGCGGTTCTGTTCAACCCGGTGAATTATTCCATTCTTCCCGGCCAAGTTATCCACGGGCGACCGCCGGGCGGCAACGGAATCTCTGAATCGGCTTCTGGCAGGAATCCTTCCTTGAGTTGCTGCTGCAACTCAACGTCGCACGAGGCGATGACCCGCCGGATTTCATCCTCGGGCGCGGGAGAAATGGCCCGCACCGCGTAGATCAGATAATCCACGGCATCGTCGCAGCGGCCTAACGCGTCTTTGAGAACGTCGAGCAGTTGGGGCAAAGCTACAGCGGCTCTGGGGCCGAACTGCGCCAACGCCCAGGCCACGGTGTCGGTAATGTCGTGGTCTTTCAGGCTGTCGATCAGCGTCGGAACGGCCGATTCCGGTTTCGCGTGCAATTGTCCCAGGGCATAAGCGGCACAGGCGCGAACCTTCGGCCTCGACGTTGGCCAGAGAAAGGAGCAATAGCGGAACGGCTTCCGCGGCCTGCGGCCCCAGCCGGGCCAGCGTGCGCGCGGCCTCGGCGCGGATTGTGGGCGAGCGGTCGGTCAGCCACTCGGCCACGTCCATCGCGGCATTGCCTGCCGCTTCACCGCGCCCCGCCAGTTCCCAAAAGGCCGCAATTTTTTCGCTCCCTGTTCCGCGTTCCAGGCTGTCGATAAGTTGGTGCGGCGAAGGATTGGAATCGTGACGGTATAGATTCTCGGGCCGCAACAGCGAGTCCTCGGTCGAACGCAGGTAGTGCAATCCGCTCCGATAGGCGTCGGCCGCGTCTTGCCGCAGATATTCACTCAGGTCCGGCGCCCGGTGGATGCTGAGCCAGGAGTGCAGCGCCAGGGCGTAGCCGAACATGCGCGACGGAAGGTAACCCTTTCGGACCATCGACCAACTATACGATTGTCCCGAGCTCTCATGAGTCACAAAAATGGTGGCGTTTGCCGAAAATATGCCCAAGCCGAAGACGATCGGGGTTAAGTCCGTCGTCCATTCCTTATCCTGGTCGCCGTCGAGCAGATTCCGCCCGATGAGTATATGATGGGCCAATTCGTGGGCCATGGTCGAAGTCAAGGCCACCGGATGTCCCAGATTGGCTTCGGTGACATGCACTACGCCCGATTCGTAATATCCCGCCATTCCCGTCATTTCCTCCGGGGGTTCGAGCTTCAGTGTCACCTGCGATGGATTGACCTCCATGAATCGGCAAACCTGCTCGAACAGGCTTTGGGCGGCCTTGGGCGTGGCGTCGAAGGTTTCGCGAAAACGCATTTCGGGCGGCAGAATCGCGCTGCACTGGCTTAGCCGCTTCACGCCGAACTGCTCGCCCAGCCAGCGCAGGCGGGTTTCGATCCAGGCTTTTTCCCGAACGTCGACCGAACACTTCGGCCTCCCCCATCCGAAAAGCGTCATGCGGTTTCCTTGCTCCTTAAATGAGAGTATCTTTTGCAGCGATACTGATGCCTATTGACAGTCAGAATGAAATGTAACCGTTTAGCGGCCGACGGTACGTCGGCCTGCGGCGGAACACGGGCCGTCGTGCCGACGGCCGCTAAACGGACGTTGCATTAGTTTGCTGAACATCAATAAAGGGATCACCCTGCCTCTATATTGGCTGGCCATAGTATCGACCGAGCCGCATTTTAAGGATTGGCCAATTCTTTGACCAGTGCGCCGGCTCTCTGGCCTTTTCGCCCAAAATCTGCCACAATACGGACGGAAAGGAGCGTGCCGATGTCCATTACCCGCAGGTCTTTCATCCAGGGCGTCTGCGCTATCTGCTGGACACGGCGGGTGGATGCAATCCCGACTTCGATCCCTTCCGCCGGCTGCCGCTCACCTGGTATCCGCCGTATCCGGGCGAACCGAGCGACGGGCCGAACTGGGTGAACAGCCACGTGGTGAACATTCCCCAGGAAACGTCGCCCACCCATTTTCATCCGCCCAAGGCCGTCGGCGGCAGCATACCGCAACGGCAAATCGCCGTACAACGAAAACTTGCTGAACAGCAAGAACTATCGGCGGATCGGGGATTTCTTATAGCCATCCGCAAGGGCTATTCCACTTGTTGCGGAGTGAAGAACATTGCACAAGAATACTGAACGGATTGCCGGATGACGGTCCGTTGGACCTTATGGCATTCTGGAACGGTCCCTCTCCCCAGGGCGTTGCCCTCGTTGTTGCACACAAGTCGATAGGGTAACCGTTCACGGGGCGGTTGGGGACTGGTCCATTTTTCGGCGGGAAAACATGTTTTGTGAGTAAAACGTCCTCCGAAAACAGGGACCTGTCCCCTTCCCGCGGCGCTAGGGGGACAGTCCCATTTTCGCGGCGGCTAAGTGTTTTCCTCAAGCAACGTAACTGGCGCCGCGAAAATTGGGACAGTCCCCTGTGAACGCTTACTCGATAGGCAGGAAGTCGGAAAGACGTTCGCTTACGTTTCTTTTCTCTAGCCCGGTGTCCGTCCGAAAAAGTATTTGGGCGCCGCAACAAATTAAGTTGCTCGACTGTATGTCCCGTAGGAGGCGACTCCTGTCGCCGATTGTACGGGAAACACGCTTCTATCGGCGACAGGAATCGCCTCCTACAATACCCAATTGGTCGAGTCATTTTGTGGCGGCTACTCAAGGGGAAGAAAGGGGCATTCCGCATTATCACCAGTGTTCGTCAAGATATTGCTGATATTCTCCAGGGATCTTTATTATTCGCATCATTCCGGTATAATGTACTCAACTCCGGCCCGCTGCGCATTCGCGGCGGGCTGAACCGGCGATTTCACAATCCGTTCCAAGTCGGAGCCCCTCCGTCGCACGTCCCGCCCCGTTTCCTGCCTACAATTCGAGGTACCCCAAATGCGTACACTTTTGACCAGCGTCGTGATGTGCTGTCTGGCGTCGTCGGCCGCGGTGGCGGCGTTGCCGTGGCCGTTTGATATGAAGGTGGAGAAGGTCGCAACTGCGGCGGACGCGATTACGGTCACTACGACCGGCGGCGTCTTCGAGTTCCGACCGGCCGCCGGCGAGGTGCTGCTGCGGCAGCGGATCGGACAGCAGCGGGACGTGGGCCGCCTGCGGCTCGACCCGGCCTTGCTCGCCGGGCTCAAGGTGGTCAAGAAAGATGACGACGCCGTCAAGCTGCACAGCCCGGGCGGACTCGACGCCACGGTGACTTGCGATTCCGTGCTCCGGCTGGACCGCGGTCACGCCCCGCTCACGGCAACGGCCGTGGGCAGCTTCGCGCCGAGTTCCTGCGCTCTGAGCGGCCGGGGGTGCTGGCCCTGGACAACGTCGGCGGGTTCGGCGTCTACCCGCTGCCGCAAGTGGCGAAGCGCCCGGCCGTGCAACAGTCGGAGAAGGGCTTCACGTTCGAGGAGGAGATGCCGGAGGGCGGGACGTTGCTGGTTTGCGTCTGCCCGCCGCGGCCGTACAACTGGAAACAACACGCCGAGGAGCGGATCGTGCATCAGTTCCCGCAACTGCGGCCGGGCGTGTGGGTCAGCGACGGGACCTCGCCGCGCGGGCTGCCGACGGACGAGGAGTTGGCCGCGTGGCGGAAATACGCCAAGGTGCTCGTGCTGCACCTGGAGTTTTGGGACGGTTTCGGCGTGCGGCACATCAAGCCGAAAGACCCGGCCCGGTTCAAGCAGGTGGTGGACCTCGCCCACAAGCTGGGCTATCTGGTGCTGCCCTATTCCTCGCCGTACTACTATCAGCCCACGGTGGAGCCGGGCGGCAAGCTCCGCCCTGACGCCACGGCCCTCTATCTGGCCGAGGCCAAGTGGCTGTTGGACCAGTACCACGTGGACGGATTGTACTGGGACGGGGAGTTCAACGACATCCTGCAAGCCTGGGACTGCATCCGCCAGACGCGGAAGCTGCTGGGCGGCCGACGGCTGTACGTGCATTGCACCACGATGCCGCTGCCCTACTGGGACTTGTATTGCCCCTTCGTGGACACCTGGGCCGACTACCTGCTCCGCGGCGAGGGCATCTACCGGCCGACCGCGGACCAACTCTACGTCCGCTACGTCGTCTCGGGCTACAACATCAGCAACGCCATCGGCGAGTTGTGCTACGACGCCTGCCGCGTGGACCGGACGATGGCCGACTGGGTGCTGCGGTCCAATGCGCGGATTCCCTACTGGCCCGGCTTGCAGGTCCACGGCGGCCGCAAGTATTTCCTCACGCCCGAGGAGAAGACGGTATTCCAGAACTACTATTTCCCCGCGTCGGAGCGCGTGAAGGGACCGGCCGACTACGCCCCGCTGGCCGTCCTGGGCCAAAGGGAGTGGCTGGCCCGCAAGGCGCAGATCGAGGCCGACGTGAAGGCGGGCCGCAAGGCCCTGGCCGAGTACCTCAAGACGCGGCGCGAGCGGCTCGGACCCAAGGCGGCCGACAATCTGGCGGCCTTCAAGTCCGGCGCCTGCTCCGATTGGGCTCAGCGGAACACCGGCCCGCACGGCATCGGCTACCCAATCGAATACGCCACCGACCAAAACCCGGCGACGTATTGGGCGGGGGACCTTCTGCCCCAGTGGCTCGACATCGACCTCGGCCGGACCGAGACCATCAGCCGCGTCTGGGTGCAGACGTACTTCGGCGACAAGCGGTACTACCACTACCGGATCGAAGT
Organism: uncultured Planctomycetota bacterium; assembly: GCA_963733145.1. GTDB lineage: Bacteria > Planctomycetota > Planctomycetia > Pirellulales > Thermoguttaceae > JAHIKV01. The sequence continues at coordinate 426,288 of CAVTCJ010000003.1, forward strand.
TTCGGAGGACAATCGTTCGTGGCGTAAGGTGGCCGAAAAGACCGACAACGCCCTCTCGACCGAGAAAGGCGACGAGCATCGCTTCGCCCCCTGCAAGGCCCGCTACGTGCGGGTGACGATCCTCTCGAACAGCGCCAACAACGCAGGGCATATCGTCGAGTTGGGCGTTTACCGCTGAGGCGAAGGGCACGGCGGTCGTGCCGAATGACGAGTGAACCACATTACATTTGGAATTGCCATGCCCAAACCGATAATTCTGCTTTCCGTCCCTGCCTTGCGGGAAAAAGACGTCTGTTCGATGCCGAAGCTGCAAGAGTTGATGGCGGGGGGCGGAATCGCCGAACTGACGCCGAGTTTCCCTTGCGTCACCTGCCCGGTGCAGGCCAATATGACCACCGGCCAGGGCCCGGACCGGCACGGCGTGGTGGGCAACGGCTTCTACTGCCGCGACAAGCGGCAGGTGGAGATGTGGACCGCGCCAAACGAGTGCATCGAGCAGCCGCAGCTTTGGGACCTGCTCTCGCATCACGGCCGGGGGCTGAGCTCGGCCGTCTGGTTCCCACTGCACGCCAAGGGCTGCGAGGCGGATTTCGTCTGCACGCCCGCCCCGATCCACAATCCCGACGGCTCCGAGTCGCTCTGGTGTTACACGCGGCCGACGGAATTGTACGGCGAGCTGCGCGACGCGCTGGGCCATTTCCCGTTGATGAACTACTGGGGGCCGCTGGCCGGTGCGCCGTCGAGCCAATGGATCGTCGATTCGGCGCTCTTCGCCGCCCGGCGTTGGCAGCCCGACTTGTTCTATATCTACTTGCAGCACCTCGACTACGTCGCCCAGCGGAGCGGGCCGGACGGAGCCGACGCCGAGCGGGCCGTGGCCGAGTTTGACGGGCTGCTCCGGCAACTCGCCGAGGGCATGGCCGACGCCTACGACGAGCCGCCGCTGTGGATCATCGCCGGCGAGTACGCCATCACGCCCGTCGAGCACGTCTGCTATCCAAACCGCCTGCTCCGCGAGGCCGGGCTGCTGGCCGTCCGCGAAGAGGACGGCGGCGAACTCATCGACTTCGAGAAGAGCCGGGCCTTCGCGGTGGCCGATCACCAGTTCGCGCACGTCTACGTCGCCGACGGCGATCCACAAACCGCCCAGCGCGTGGCCGAACTATTCCGCAACCGGCCGGGCATTGCCGAGGCGCTGGTCGGCACGCAGCGCGGCCGCTATGCGATGGAACATCCCCGCAGCGGCGAGGTGATCTTGATCTCCACGCCGGAAAGCTGGCAGGCCTACTACTGGTGGCTTGCCGACGATCGGGCGCCGCGGTTCGCCCGGACGGTCGATATTCACCGCAAGCCGGGCTACGATCCGGTCGAGCTATGCTTTGACCCGGCGACGAAGAGCATCCCCTTGGACGCGACGTTGGTGAAAGGCTCGCACGGCGCCCCGGCCGTCGATCCCGCGCAGCGGACCGTGCTGCTGGCGTCCGACCCGACGTTGCTGGCCGGGCCGGAAATGGCCGACACCGACGTGTTCGGTATCGTGCTGCGGCATTTTGGGTTACAATGACCGCTGACGGTAGTTCCACATTCGGGCACATTGCCGTTTAGCGGCCGTCGGCACCACGGCCCCATTGGCGGCACAGGCCGTCGTGCCGACGGCCGCTAAACAGGATCGTAGGATGGGACAAGCGAAGTGCGGTCCCACCATGTTTTTCGCCGTTATTGGTGGGACCGCACTTCGCTTGTCCCACCCTACACACGCTCCCCTCCCATTCATCCCACCTGTTTCAACCGAGGAGTATCCCATGAACCGGGCATACCGCGTTGCGCTGCCGTGTCTTGGATTGTCGTTATTGCTCGCCGGCGTATCCGCGGCGGCCGAAACGAAGCCGAACGACGCCGAGCGGATCGAGCGCTGGACGAAGTTGCTGCCCGATTCGCCCCGGGGCCTCGGTCCGACGGTCGCAGACCGCACGGCGTGGCAGGCGCTGGCCGAAACTCAATCGTTCACGGGAGTCGTCAAGCGGGCGGAACGCCTGGCGGCCGAGCCGATCCCCGACTTGCCCGACGATTTATACCTCGACTTTTCCCGCACCGGAAATCGCTCGCGCTATCAGCGAGTGATGTATCAGCGGCAGGGGAGGATCGGCGTCTTGGCCGTGGCCGAGTGCCTCGAGAATCGCGGCCGATTCCTGCCGGCGCTCGAAGAAATAGTGCGGGCGATTCGCAGCGAGAAGGCGTGGACGTTGCCGGCGCACGATCGGAGCCTGAAGACCTTCAGGGACGGCGTGCAGGACGTGGACCTGAACGTGGCGATGCTGTCGTGGGACCTGGCCACGGTGCGCTACTGGCTGGGAGACAAACTCAGCCCGGGAGTCCGAAAACTGATCGACGCCGAATTGGAGCGGCGGACCTTCGCCCCGTATTCCAGTCTGGTGAAAACCGGCAAACCGAAGATGTTTTGGCTGAAATGCACGAACAACTGGAACGCCGTATGCTTGGCGGGCGTAACCGGATCGGCGTTGGCGACGATCGAATCCCGACAGCGGAGGGCATTTTTCGCCGCCTCGGCCGATAAATACATCGGATACTTCCTGAAAGGATTTACCCCCGACGGCTATTGCAGCGAGGGGTTGGGCTATTGGAATTACGGCTTCGGGCATTATGTGATGCTGAGCCGAGACGCTGCGTCGGGCCAGCGGCGGCAAGGTGGACTTGCTGGCTAGGCCCGGCGTCCGTCAAATTGCGCTCTTCGGCCGGCGAATGAAGATCCTGCCGGGCGTCTATCCTGCCTTCGCCGATGCCCATCCGGGCGGGAAGCCCGATCTGTTTTTGACCGCCCTGCTCAGCCGCCGATATGGATGGGGATTCAACGACCTCGAAACGCGAAGCCGGGCACAACTCGGCGGACTGGTAACCCAACCATACGCGTTTGCAGTCTACGGTTTTTACGACGCGGTTCGCGAGAATGAACCGCCGGGGAACGATGAGCCGCTTAGCGGCCCTCACCCCCAGCCCCTCTCCCAAAGGGAGAGGGGAGTTATTATTGAACGGCCGCAACACGTGCTACGCGATTGGTTCCCCGACGCCGGGGTGCTGATTTGCCGGCCCGCGCCGAAGGCGAAACATGCCCTGGGTGCGGCGCTGAAGGGCGGGCACAACGCCGAAAATCACAATCACAACGACGTCGGCTCGTTCGTCGTCGCTTTGGGTCGTTCCACGCCGCTGCTGGACCCCGGCAGCGAAATCTACACCGCCCGCACGTTCAACCAACACCGCTACGAAAGCAAGGTCATCAACTCGTTCGGTCATTCCGTGCCGCGGGTGGCGGGCCAATTGCAGTCCACGGGACGCCAGGCCGCCGCAAAAGTGCTGAAAACCGACTTCACCGATCAAACGGATACGCTCGTCCTCGATCTGACCGCGGCCTACAAGGTCAAAGAGTTGAAGCGTCTGGTTCGCACCTTCGTCTTCTCCCGCGAAGGAGCAGGAATGCTCAAGGTGATCGACCAAGTCGAGTTCGATAGCCCGCAGTCGTTCGACACGGCTCTGATTACCTTTGACCAGTGGAAGCAGCTTGCCCCGAATCGGCTGCTGGTGGGCAACAAGCCGGACGAGGTTGTCGTGGAAATCGCGGTCAGCGGCCGGGAGTTCCGCGTCTCCGCCGAGAAGATCGACGAGCAACTCCCCGGCGGCCATAAGCCCACGCGGATCGGTATCGCGTTGATCCAGCCGGTCGATCGGGCCACGATCACAATGACGATCAAGCCCGCTCCGTAAACGGTAGGGTGGGTCAAGCGCAGCGCGGCCCCACCAGCATCGGAAATATTCATGGTGGGGCAGCGCTTCGCTTGACCCACCCTACGCGGGTGTGAAATCGAAGCGGCGGCACTGGCGCATGAACGCCAGCGGATTCTCGAACACGATCCGCCGGATCAGCGATTCCTCGTGCCCGCGGCGGCGCATGGCCGCCATCAGCGCCGTCAGGGCCAGCGGATCGGACGGTCCCCAATCGGCCGACGAGGTGACCAGCAGCCGCTCGGGTCCGTAGATTTCGATCATATCGACGGCCCGCTCCGGCGTGACTTTGGTCGTCGGATAGAGGGTCAGGCCGGCCCAGTAGCCTTCGTCGCGGACCAGCCGGATGGTGTGCTCCTCGCAATGGTCGATCCAGACGCGGTCGCGGTCGACGCGGGCGTCGGACCGCAGCAGGTCGAGGATCATCCGCGTGCCCAGCAGCTTGTGCTCCAGATGCGGCGTGTGGAAGAGCATCATCTCGCCGCGGTCGAGGGCCAATTGCACCAGGGCTTCGAGCGTGGCCATCTCGTTTTGCGTGCATTTGTTCAGGCCGATCTCGCCGACGCCCAGCACGTCGGGCAGATCGAGGAACTCGGGCATTTTGGCCATCACCTCACGGGCGAAGGGGACGTTTTCGGCCTCCTTGGCGTTCACGCCGATCCAGGTGAAGTGGCGGATGCCGTAGTTCGCCGTGCGCCGCGGCTCCCATTCGGTGAGCTGGCGGAAATAGTCGTAGAAGCTGCCGACGCTGGTGCGGTCGTATCCCATCCAGAAGGCCGGCTCGCCGACCGCCACGCACCCGGCCCGTGCCATGGCCTGGATGTCGTCCGTCGTGCGGGAGGCGATATGAATGTGCGGTTCGATGAAGTACATGGCAGGGGTCGGCGGTCAGAGGTCAGAGATCAGAGGTCGGAGGTCGCAGGTCAGAGACGAACTGCGGTCGCATTGGCGGCAAAACGTCGACTGCCGCTGGCGGTTTCGCAATGAACTGGTTTCTCACTCTTCGCACGTCAACGAAAACGCGACTTGCACCCGCTCGGCCCGACCGGGCCCGTCGGAGGCGACTATTTCCAGCCCGCGGCGGATTTGCGCCAATCGTGGGTCGTCGCTCGGTCCGTCGCGGCGGTCGATCCGGTCCATCGCGGCAGCCAGTTCGATCAGGCGGCAGCGGATGCCGAGAAATTCGCTGTCCAAGGTTGTCGGGACGGTCGCGGACGGTGGCATTATGGTAGTCCTCCTTGCCAAAGACTATAAATACCCGGAGCGATATGTGCAACTCCAGCGCCGCGGAGAAGAAATAACGCCGATTTCCATAGATTTCGGCGGCACAAGCAGTTGCGACAGTTTCAGCAAGAAGGCCAGAAACAGCACGTGTCTATCAATGCGACATCGGCGTCGATTGCATAGACACGAACACCGATTGCCACTACCGAGCCGTTGTGTGCCACTGCTGGCTTGCCCAGCAGTGAATCCGCTAACCAATTGTGCCGCCACTGCTGGACAAGCCAGCAGTGGCACGCCATGCTTGAGAGAAACATGCGAAGCTGCAAGTGATTGTCGGGACCGGGGCGTCGTTAGAACCGGTAGTACATACCGCTGCCTGAGCCGCCGCTTTTCGGTGGCTCGCGTTTCTTGTACAGATCGCTGACGCTGCCGGAGGACTTTTTCGGGACCCCTTGGTCCGGTTGGGCGCGGAAGTCGTTGGGGTTTGCCCCGCGTCCGTAACGGACCACGTGGGAGAGGTCTTTCCAGCCCATGCCTTGGAGCAGGTCGCCGAGCTGGATTTTGGGGGTTCGCAGCAGATCGGCCTCGTTTTGAATTTTGGTGAAGGCCGTCAACTGGGCCGGGTCGCCCTTCTCGGTTGGGGCATCGCCCAGAATCAACGCGTTAGTGTTGGGGGTGATTGCGCCGACCACTTCATTTTTGTTCGAACCTTTGTCGGAAATGTAGCAATCGACCGCGCCGCCGTTGATCTGGATGATATTGATCAGCGTGTCGAGGTCGCTCGTGCCGTCGCCGTTCAGGTCGATCTTTCCGGCGATGGCGAAGTGCCGCTTCTTATTCGCACTCCATAGGACCGTGTGAATCCGGTCGCCGGGGATGATGGGATTGCTCATCTGGTCGTCCAGCACGCGGGCCTCGGCCAGATGTTCGCCGATGATATGCGTGATCTCGATGCTCCCCTTCTTGTCCTTGACCGTGAGGTTGGAGTTTTCCCCCGGATAGACGCTGAAGGTGACCTGGCGGGTGAGGTTGTCGGCCCGGCCCAGATTGATCCAGACGGTGCCTTCGCGCTGGTTGGCCCAGAGGACTTCGCCGTCGGGAGCATCGATTGTTCCCTTGGTATACTCCTCGATGGTCCTCGTAAGCTGGTCGATGATGGCGCCGCGTTTGGCGGAGAGTTCTTTCTCGGTTTTGATCCTGGATTCGGCGTCAGCGAGTTGTTTGTCGGCGTCCACGCGGGTGGCCTTCAAGTCCGCGGCCAACTTGCGCACTTCTTCATTCTTGCGTGTGACCTCGGTCTTGAACTTCGCGCTTTCCGCGGCCCGCTCGTCGTTGGCCTTGACGCTGGCGTCCTGGAACTGCTTGATTTGCGAATCCTTGCTTGCCTCGCGGACGGCGTACTGCGCGTCGAGCCGCTTGTTCTCGGCCTTGGCGGCGTCCAGGTCGGCGTTCTTCTCCTCGATCGTCTTGAGCATCTTCGCCAACAGCTCCCGGTATTTGCGGGACTGCTCGGGATAGCTCTGGCCGTACTTCTGCATGTCCTCGTTGAACCTGTCGGTGACGGCCTTGATGTCATCGGTCGGCGCCAAGCCGATCATCCTCTTCAACTCCTTGAGGTTATCCTCCAACGATTGGATCTGCCCGGTCTTCCGGCTGGCCTCGTCGGCGTTGGTCTTGGCTTTCAGCGCGGCTTCCTCCGCGTTGCGGTAACAGACGTAAGTGCTCACCCCGAGAATGATGGTAAGCATGACGAAGCCGATCAGAACGATATGCAGAGCTTGATTTTCGCGGGCCATGAGTGGACGTTCCCCTTGCTCTTTCCGTAATAGAGTCAATACCTTCCCTAAGTTTAACTAGCCAATTATCTGCTGTCAACGAAACGCCATGCCGCAAGTAAAGCAGAATTGTCCTATAAATACTGACAAGAAGATTGCGGACAGGAAAAATGGGGGGGGCCATGTGGCGGCTGCCGGGCTTGCAAGCCCCCTTGTTGCAGGGGTGTGTGGCAAGAAATCCCGGCAATGCGGTCATTCTGAGCGGAGCGAAGAATCTCTGTGATTCCAGCCAGATTCTTCGCTTCGCCCGGAATGACGCCAACGCCATGAAATCGTGCCGCACACTTGCAGGGTAAGTCCTTGCGTGCCGCGCGAAAATGACTGAGAATCGGGGTCTTAACCTCTTCTACGGCAGCGAACAGTATTATGAAGGACCATACTCGACAAACCGCGTTCCCCGGCTTTGGAGGCGAGGAGCAGGATAAAGCGGCCGCGGCGGCACAACCGGCCGCTGAAGCGGCCGGCCCTCCGGGTTGGTGCGGCAGTGCAACTGCCACACCAACGGGATCTGCCGCAACTACGGCAGCGGTCGGCCCTCAACCTTCGCCACCCGAAACGCTGGCTGGGCGAACGGTCTGGGTGATCGACGCCCATTCGTTGATCCATCAGGTCTTTCACGCCCTGCCGGAGATGACCAGTCCGCGGGGCGAGCCGGTGGGGGCCGTCTTCGGCTTCACCCGCGACCTGCTCTACCTGCTCGAAGAGAAGAGGCCGGACTATCTGTTTTGCGCGTTCGATTTGCCGGGCAAGACCTTCCGGCACGAAATGTACGATCAATACAAGATACAGCGGGCCGAAATGCCCGACGACCTGGCCCCGCAGTTTCCGCCCATCCGCCGAGTGATCGCCGCCCTGGGCATTCCCGCGCTGGACTGCGAATCCTACGAGGCCGACGACGTGCTGGCCACCGTCGCCCGCCGGACCGACCGGCTCGGCGGACAATGTTTCCTGGTGACCGGCGACAAGGACTGCCGCCAGCTTATCACCGAGCGGGTGAAGGTCTACAACATCCGCAAGAACGAAATCTACGACGAGGCGAAGCTGCTCGTCGACTGGGGAATCGCGCCGAGCCAGGTGGTCGATTTCCAGGCCCTGGTCGGCGATTCGGTGGACAACGTGCCGGGCGTGCCGCTCGTCGGACCGAAGTTCGCCCGGCAACTGCTCGAACAATACGGCACGCTAGAGTCCGTACTCGATCACGCCGGCGAAGTGCCGGGCGCAAAACGGCAGGAAAACCTGCTGAAATTCCGCGATCAGGCGCTGCTCAGCCGCGACCTGGTCCGCCTCCACGACGACGTTCCGCTGTCGCTCGACTGGCCTGCGGGGCGGGCGGGACGCATCGATCTCGACGCCGCACTGGCCCTGTTCCACGACTTCGGCTTCCGCAGCATCGGGCAGAAACTAAAGGCGCTGGTTGGCGAGCGACGAGCTTCAGTTGAGGGGCGCGGGCTGGCCGCTTCAGCGGCCAGTGGCCAGCGCGAAACCGCAAGCGGCGAATCTCCGAACCCCGAGCCCCGAGCCCCGGATTCACTGGCCGCTAAAGCGGCCAGCCCTCTTCATCCGGCGCCGAAGCGGCAAGCCCTTTTCACCCGGCTGCTGAGGCGGCCAGCCCTCGAACGAATCTCGTCGATACGCCCGAAGAGTTCCAGAAATTCCTCGAGCAACTGCGGCGGCAGCGGTGCATCTCGATCGACACCGAAACGACTAGCGTCCGCCCGCGCTGGGCGAAGCTCGTGGGCATCTCGATGGCCTGGAACGACGACGAGGCCTGGTATTTGCCCATCCGCGCCGGGAGGCGAAACACATCTCGACGAGACGGCGACACTGGCCGCCTTGAAGCCGATCCTGGAAGACCCGACGGTCGAAAAGATCGGGCAGAACCTCAAGTACGACATGATCGTGCTTCGCGCGGCGGGTGTCCAACTGGCCGGCGTGGCGATGGATACGATGGTCGCCAGCTATCTGCTCGAAGCCGGGCGCCGCAACCATAGCCTCGACGAACTGGCCCGATCCTATCTCGGCCACGAGACCATCAAAATTACGGAACTGATCGGCACGGGCAAGAATCAGATACGAATGGACGAGGTTCCCGTCCGCCGGGTGGCCGATTATGCCGGCGAAGACGCTTGGGTCCCGTACAGATTGCGGCCGATCCTGACCGAAAAACTGGCCGAGGCGGACCGCGGCGTCTCCCCTCTCCCTTTGGGAGAGGGGCCGGGGGTGAGGGCGGATTGGCGACCGGCCGGCCCTCACCCTAACCCTCTCCCAAAGGGAGAGGAGACTGCCGGCCTTTACGATTTGCTCCAGTTGCTGGAACTCCCGCTGATCGACGTGCTGGCCGACATGGAGTATTGGGGCATCAAGGTGGATGCCGACCGGCTCGGCGGGCTGAGCCTCCGCTACGGCCGGCGGATGGAGGAGTTGGAGAAGGAGATTCACCGCCAGGCGGGCCGCGCGGTGAACATTGCCTCGCCCAAGCAACTCCAGGAGTTGTTGTTCACCGAACTGAAACTGCCGGTGATGAAGAAGACCGCGAAGACGGGCCCCAGCACCGACGCCGAAGTGCTCGAAGAGCTGGCTCCGCTGCATCCGCTGCCGGCCTTGATTCTGCAATATCGGCAGTACGCCAAGTTGAAGAACACCTACGTCGACGCACTGCCGGCGATGATCTGCCCTGAGACGGGCCGGGTCCACGCCTCCTTCCAGCAGGCCGTCACGGCGACCGGCCGGCTGAGTTCGAGCGATCCGAACCTGCAAAACATCCCGGTGCGTACCGAGGAGGGGCGCGAAATCCGCTCGGCGTTCATCGCCGGCCGTGAGGACTGGGTCCTGCTGGCGGCCGACTACTCGCAGATCGAGCTGCGGGTGCTGGCCCATTTTTCCGGCGATGCCCGGCTGGCCGAGGCCTTCGCCCGAGATGAGGACATTCACGCCCGCGTCGCCGGCAGTGTAAATGGAGTCCCCCTGGAGGAAGTGACGCCGGAGATGCGGCGGGCGGCGAAGGCCGTCAACTTCGGCGTGATCTACGGGCAGAGTCCATTCGGGCTGTCCCGGGCGCTGGGCATCGACCAGGACGCGGCGGCGAAGTTCATAGACAACTATTTCGAGGGGTATCCGGGGATCGAAGAATTCCTGCGGCGGGTACTGGCGGATTGCCGTAAAAACGGGTATGTTAAAACTATCTTGGGTCGGCGACGTGCCATCAGCGGGGTGCGCGAGGGCGCCGGACGGCAGAGAAACCTTGCCGAACGGACCGCGGTGAATACGGTTATCCAGGGCTCGGCGGCGGATATAATTAAACGGGCGATGATCGCCCTGCACCGCCGGTTGCGGACGGAACGCCTTTCGGCGAGGATGCTGCTGCAAATTCACGATGAGTTGATCTTAGAAGTTCCCACCGATCAACTCCACCACCTGGCCGCACTCGTCCAAGAAGAGATGATCGGCGCTTGTGCGTTGAACGTTCCCTTGAAAGTTGACCTGAAAGCCGGTCCCAATTGGGCCGAGACGGAGGAAGTGAAGAGTGGTTAGAGACAGTAGGTTATGCTTCAGCCTAGCGCGGCGTAGCCGCAACCAATTGTGGTCTTAGGTCTTAGGTCTTGGGTCTTAGGTCTTGGCCCGAAGACCCAAGACCTAAGACCCAAGACCGTCAAAGATTGAGGACGTTTTCTCAATCCCAATAACTAATGGCATAACTTATCGGGTATTCGTTATGCTAAAGCATAACCTACCGCTTCTTTCACTAACCACTAGCCACTGATGAATGAGAATCATCGGCATCACCGGCGGAGTGGCCGGCGGAAAGAGCACGGTCGCCCGGCTGTTGGAAAAATTGGGCGCCGGGGTGCTGGACGCGGATCGTGCGGGACACGAGGCCCTGCGGCTGCCGCAAGTCGAGGCGGCCGCGCGGCGGAGGTGGGGAGAGAGAGTATTTGGCCCCGACGGGCGAATCGACCGTTCGAATGTGGCTCGAATCGTCTTCGCCGAAGGGCCTGAGGGGCGGAAAGAACGCTTATTCCTGGAACAGTTGACCCATCCGGAAATCGCGGCCCTGCTCCGGCGGCAGGCGGAAGACATGGCGGCGGCGGGAACCACGGTCGCCGTGCTCGACGCCCCGTTGCTGCTCGAGGCGGGCTGGGATGACGTGTGCGAAAAAATCGTGTTTGTCGACGCGCCGCGGGAAGTGCGGTCGGCGAGAGCCTTGGAGGCGCGGGTGGAAAAATGAGGATTTTGCGGCCCGTGAGGACGCGCAGGATTCGTTGCAGCACAAACGAGAGACCGCCGATGTGATTATAGACAACTCCGCTTCTCCGGAACGGACGCAGGCTCAGGTCGAGCGTTTTTGGGCGTCCCTCGTCCGCTGATACATGCCTTTGCCGAACTTTTGCGGTTATTCCCCATCCCAATCGCTCGTTTTTTTAGACCCCATTTGGGGTAAACAGCCTTGAAAGTTCGCGACGCTATCAGATTGATCGAGCGTGACGGCTGGCGACTTATACGAACCCGGGGGAGTCATCGACAATATAAACATCCCGTAAAACCAGGACTGGTTACGGTGCCCGGCAAACCCAGCGACGAATTGGCGCCGGGCACTCTGATCAGTGTTCTTAAACAAGCCGGATTGAAGCCATGAAATATCTGATTGTAATTGAAAAGACAAACACCGGTTATTCGGCCTACTCGCCCGATCTGCCGGGTTGCATATCCACCGGCAAAACCATCGACGAAGTCGAACAAAACATGCACGAGGCAATCGATTTCCACCTGGACGGCCTGAAACAGGAAGGGTATCCCATTCCGCAACCGAGCAGTGCCTCGGCTTACGTCGAGGTCGCCGTGTGAGGTTGTATTCGGGCTTTTCGGCAATGTGTCGACAAGGAAGCAGGTCATAATGACTATCATGAACATGATCTATTGGAAGGTCGATGAATTCTGGGTGGGAAAACTGCTCGATCACCCCGAAATCGTGAGCCAAGGCAAGACCGTCGAGGATTTGGAAGCCAATCTCAGGGAAGCATATCTGCTCATTGCCATGGAGGACGTGCCCGAAGAGCACTCGATTAAACCAATACCCATACTGTCGGCAGGTCTATCAGCGATTCCCATTTCTAAATCAGATGAGACTCAGACGATTGACGACTTGCGACAGTCTGCAACAACAATTTTGTGCGACGAGCCTTCCGCGGTTTTACAGAATGAGGATAATTTACAGATCTCCGAGCCGCATGTATCTGACACAGATGGGATTGGAATAATCTATGAACAAACCGGCAAATTCGAGGAATTCTACTATGCACCGAAGACAGTCAGAGCGTTTTTACGGAAGGATGCTTATTATTATATTGTGTTAAAAGGTTCGACTGCGGCTGGGGATTCTGAATTGGCGAATAGCTTTCCTTCACCATACAAGGATTTCCGCTTAGCTTTAATTAGTTCCGGCGCTCTTGTTCCAAATGACCGGGGCAATTTGGTTTTTACCAAGGACGTCAACTTTACTGATCGCTCAACGCCAGCAAGCATAGTGTCAGGGGACAGCAGAAGTGGGAATGATTCGTGGAAACGATATATGGTTTGTGAAAAACAGGAAGGGATATGGCAAGGAAGGCTGACTATATGTGGCCGTCAAGAGAGAGCAGAATCACTGGAAATACTTGTCAAGAGGTTAAGGGATTGGGCACAAGCAACTGCGACATTGCCTTAAATGAATAGACTTCCAGTTCACCAAGGAATCATTTAGCAAACCCGACACGGGCTGCGCCTGAGCGCACGCATGCTGGAAGCGCTGCGACGATGTAAAAGGAGACTTGGCGTGAATTCATAATCCTACATCACCTTTCTGGATTCATTAACGATCAGTATTCTGCGTCTATCGCCCCCGATATACTTGGTAGGTTTGCCATGTGAAGGAGATTGCCCATGCCATCGCAATCGAGAACTATAACCGTACCGCCGATGGAACTGAGCCTGGATCAATTCCTTGCGGTCATCCGAGAGCTTGATAAGCCTGCCCGCGTTCAAGTCGCCCGAGTCTTGGCCGAGACCGAGATGGATGCGGAACTGAGCCAACTCATTGATGAGTTGGCTCACGCTTCACCGGCGGATGACATCGGCGAAGCAGAAATCCAGGCGGAAGTCACGGCTGTTCGACGAGAAGGCAGATAATGGAATCGAAATATGGGGTATAGATACTTTTCTCCAGCGTATTTGAACCACCCATCCTGCTGTTCACGTATTTCACTTGAGTGTAACATTCCCGTAAAGACTCGACATTATCCCGCCGTCGGCGCCGTTCGCGCACCGACACAACGATCCTTAGGAGCAGAGAGACATGAACCGCGACCGTGAAGAAGAATTATCCCCCGCCGCCGAAGACCGCCGTGAGGAAGTCGAGAAGCGCACATCGGCATCGCTCGACGAGGCGCTCCGCGCCCTGGAGCAAGAGGAGCCGCTTTCGCTGGCCGAGGAGATCGCCGTCGAAAAACGCCGCCACCGCCAAGACACCGATGAACACTACGAACAGATCAAGCAGTCCGGCGACACCTACATCGCCGAATTGCAGCGGATGTCGATGCCCGAACTGATCGAGGAGGCCCGCCGCGACAACCTCACCGACTACGCCGGGGCGAAAAAGCAGGATCTGATCTTCAAAATCCTCAAGGAGCGGGTGAAGTCGAACGGCCTGTTGTTCGGCGAGGGGACGCTGGAGGTCCTGCCCGACGGTTTCGGCTTCCTCCGCAGCCCCGACTACCATTATCTGTCCTGCCCCGACGACATCTACGTCTCGCCCAGCCAGATCCGCCGTTTCGGCTTGAAGACCGGGGCGACGGTCTCGGGCCAGATCCGCCCGCCCAAGGAAAACGAGCGCTACTTCGCCCTGCTGCGGGTCGAGGCGATCAATTACCAGGACCCCAACCTGCTGTCGTCGAAAATCCCCTTCGACGAGCTGACTCCCCTGCACCCCGACTTGCGCATCCGCATGGAGACCATCCCCAGCGAGATCGAGATGCGGGTGGTCGATCTGATCGTGCCGATCGGCTTCGGCCAGCGGGGTTTGATCGTCAGTCCGCCGCGGGCCGGCAAGACCATCCTCATGCAGAAGATGGCCAAGGCCGCCCTGAAAAACTACCCCGATCTCTACGTCTTCATGCTGCTGATCGACGAGCGGCCGGAGGAAGTCACCGACATGGAACGCGAGGTGAAGGGGCCGAACTGCGAGGTCGTCGAGCTCGACTTTCGACGAGCCCGCCACCCGGCACATCCAGGTCTCCGAAATGGTGCTGGAGAAGGCCAAGCGGATGGTCGAGTACGGCTACGACGTGCTGATTTTCCTCGATTCGATCACCCGGCTGGCGCGGGCCTGGAACTCCGAATGTCCCCCGTCGGGCAAGCTGCTCTCGGGCGGCGTGGACGCCAACGCCCTGACCCGCCCCAAGCGCTTCTTCGGCTCCGCCCGAAAGGTCGAGGAGGGCGGCTCACTGACCGTCATCGGCACCGCCCTGGTCGAAACCGGCAGCCGCATGGACGAAGTGATCTTCGAGGAGTTCAAGGGGACCGGCAACCAGGAGATCGTGCTGGACCGCAAGCTGGTCGATCGGCGGCTCTGGCCCTCGATCGACATCAACCGCAGCGGGACCCGCAAGGAAGAGATGCTCATGGACCCGGAGGAGCATCGCCGCGTGTGCATTCTCCGCCGGGTAGTTAACGACATGAACCCGCCCGACGCTATGGAACTGCTGGTCGGCCGCCTGCAAAAGACCAAGAGCAACGCCGAGTTCTTGATGAGCATGAATATGAAAATGTAGGAGGAGAGGGGAGAGGGGAGAGAGGAGAGGGCTGGCCGCTTCAGCGGCCAGTTATTGATTGCGAATCGAATCGAGGGCTGGCCGCTTCAGCGGCCAGTGAGAACCGCAGGATAAGTCGTCATGCCGAACGTGAATAAAGGAAACGTCGCCGCCGCCGAGGGCCGCTTCGCCGTCGTGGTCTCGCGATTCAACGAGTCGATCACCACGCGCCTGCTGGACGGCGCGGTGCGGACGCTCGTGGAGCACGGCGTGGCCGACGAGCGGATCGACGTGGCCTGGACGCCCGGCGCGTTCGAGATTCCCACCGTGGCCAATCGCCTGGCGGCCGGCGGGCGCTACGCGGCGGTGATCTGCCTGGGGGCGGTTGTCCGCGGCGAGACCTCGCACGACCAGCACATCAACCGCGCGGTGAGCACGGCCTTGTGCGAGATCGGCGTCCATTACGGCCTGCCGGTGTTGTTCGGCATCTTAACCTGCAACACGCTGGAGCAGGCCGTAGCCAGATCCGGCGGCGATGCGGCCACCACCGGCAAGGACGCGGCCGACGCCCACCTGGGCAACAAGGGGGTCGATTGCGCGTTGGCGGCGCTGGAAATGGTCGATCTGATGTCTAAATTACCGAAATGACTCCTTGACCGGCATCCCTGCTTCCGATAAAATGCTATGTTGTATAATCAATTGAAATCTGCTCCCCACTCGATCTGCCGCAAGGCCTCGGGTGGGGTTGTTTTTTGGGGTGAGGCGGCACATGCCCATTGAACCTCCCATCAAACGGGCTGATGCCTTCATCGACGGCCAAAATCTTTTTCACTCCGCCAAGGAGGCGTTTGGCTACCAGTATCCCAACTACGACGTGGGCGCCCTGACCAAGGCAATTTGCCGACAACAAGGTTGGCGACTCGAGCATACTCATTTTTATACCGGCATTCCCGATGCGACCGACAATTCTTTTTGGAATCACTTTTGGACCGCCAAGCTCGCAACGATGGGACGACAAGGTGCGCGTGTACTCGCGTCCCTTGCGCTACCGCAACCAAACCGTGCGTCTGCCGGACGGAGGCGTTCACACATTCCTGGTGGGCCAAGAAAAAGGCATCGACATCCGCATCGCATTGGATGTTGTGCGCTCGGTGCGACAAAACCTCTGCGATGCCGCAATAATGTTCAGCCAGGATGAGGACCTCTCCGAAGTAGCCGACGAAGTGCGCGCCTTGGTTCGTGAACAAGATCGTTGGGTGAAAATCGCCAGTGCCTTTCCGGACAGTCCCACGCGCCGCTATCGACGCGGAGCCGATAGAACCGATTGGATTCGCATCGATCGCGCTGCATACGATGCCTGTCTTGATCCGTGCGACTATCGGAGAATACGATCAAAACTTTTTCCCTCGCAACAACATCCCCAATAACCAATTCCCCGGCATGACCGCCCGCAGCCGAGCACGAGAAGTCGCCTTTCAGGTCCTCTATCAGGACGACCTGAATCCGGGCGGCAACCCGGCCTTCGGCGACCTGCTGATCGAGGAGCGAGTCGGCAAAGGCGAGCTGGGCGAGTTCGCCCGCGGCCTGGTTGCCGGCGTGCGGAAACATCGCGGCGAGGTGGACGCCCTGCTCGAGCAGTCGGCCGACAACTGGAGCGTCGGCCGGATGGCGGCAACGGACCGCAACGTGCTGCGGCTGGGAGTCTATGAACTGCTGCACGGCGACGCGCCGCCCAAAGTGGCGATCGACGAGGCCGTCGAGTTGGCCAAACGCTTCGGCGCCGCCCAGTCCTCGCAGTTCGTAAATGGTATTTTGGACAAAGTGATGAACGAGAATGGGGGGAGAGGGGAGAGGGGAGAGGGGAATGAAGATAATGAATAGACGAGAATTGAATTTATGCCCCTCCCTCGGCGATTCCACCGCATTGCTGCAATGGCAGATGATGTCCATCGCTATCTCTCTCCCCTCTCCCCTCTCCCCTCTCCCCTCTCCCCTCTCTCCCCTCAGATAAAATCATGGGTCTGTTCGACAAATTCAAACAGGGTCTCAAAAAGACCACCCAACTGCTGAACACCGACATCCGCGACCTGTTCAAGGCCGAGGGCCGGCTGGTCGACCCCGCCTTCCTCGAAGAGCTTTTCGAGACACTGGTCAAGACCGACATGGGCGTCGAGGCCTCGCAGGAAACCGTCGACGACATCGGCGAGACGTTCCGCGCCCGCGTCGTGCAGATGTCGGAAATCATCGGCGAGATCAAGAAGAAGCTCAAGGCGCTGCTGGCCCAGCCGGCCGAGCCGATCCGCTTCGCCCCCGCCGGCCCGACCGTCATCATGGTGGCCGGGGTGAACGGCTGCGGCAAGACCACCACCATCGCCAAGCTGGCCGGCATGTTCCAATCGGACGGCAAGCGGGTGGTCCTCGGCGCGGCCGACACCTTCCGCGCCGCGGCCGTCGAACAACTGACCATCTGGGCCGGCCGGCTGGGCGCGGAGATCGTCACCGGGCCCTCGGGCAGCGACCCGGCCGCCGTCGCCCATCGCGCCGTCGCCCGAGCCATCGAAACCGACGCCGACGTGTGCATCGTCGATACGGCCGGCCGCCTGCAAACCCAGCAGAACCTGATGCAGCAGTTGACGAAAATCCATCGCGTGCTGGGCAAGCAGATCGCCGACGCCCCGCACGAGGTGATTCTCGTGCTCGACGCCACCACCGGACAGAACGGCATCAGCCAGGCGACGCATTTCACCGACGCGGTCCGCTGCACGGGCCTGGTGCTGGCCAAGCTCGACGGCACGGCGAAGGGGGGCGTCGTCGTGGCCATCCGCAAGCAGGTCGGACTGCCCGTCAAGTACGTCGGCGTCGGCGAGAAGGCCGAGGACATCGCCCTGTTCGAGCCGGACCCCTTCGTCGACGCCCTGTTCGCCGACGTGGGATAGGTGTATGTAGGACAGGTTGTCAACCTGTCCTACATCCGCTCGTTCCCATGCTCCGCATGGGAACGCACTGCCCGGACGCTCCGCGTCCGCGAAAAATGGAATACTACTCGGCGTCGATTGGACTTTCTGCCCCCCCAAATCTTTTTGTGAGGACTCGCTTGTGCCCGACTACGAAATCGAACGCGTGATGGTCGTTCCCACCGAGGTCTTTCACTGCCTGGGCCACTTCCAGGGCTTTAGCGGCGACGTCCAGCGGTATCTCGGCGAACTGCTGCGGCCGGAACATATCAGCTACCGGTTGCGGGACGAGGTGGAAAAAGACCCCGGCTATAAACAACTGATCCCCTACATGATCTTCCGCCACGTGGCGGTGGACGGCCGCGAGACGGTCTTCCAGTACACCCGCGGCAAGGGCATGGGCGAGGGCCGGTTGCACCACAAGCGGAGCGTCGGCATCGGCGGGCACATCTCCTCGATCGACGCCGCGCAAAACGGCGCGGCCGGCTCCTTCGAGGAGGGCATGCGCCGCGAACGCGACGAGGAAGTCGTCATAGACACGCCCTACACCTCCCAATGCGTCGGCCTGATCAACGACGATCAGACCGAAGTGGGCAGCGTGCATCTCGGGCTGGTCCATCTGTTCGACGTGGAGCGGCCGGCCGTCCGCCCCCGCGAGACGGAAATCATCGAGTGCGGCTTCCGCCCCGTCGAGGAAATCCTCGCCGACCTGAGCGGTTTCGAGACCTGGTCGCAAATCTGCATGACGGCGCTGTTCGGAAAACGATAAGCCGTCGTCGAATTGAGCAGTCGTCCAATATGGCGGTGGTCCGCTCAATAAAGCGGTCGTCCAATCATTACTCCCCTCTCCCTTTGGGAGAGGGGCCGGGGGTGAGGGCGGATCGCTTCGGAAATCAGACCGAACTGCCGGACGCGCCGCTGGGCCGCTAAAATGGTCGGCCTCCTCCGCTCCAATGGATGGCTTGGCCTTCGGCCGTCGCCCGTGTACTATTGTAGTATCAGTTCTCCGTGAACTCAGAGATCGACAAACCATCAGAAAGGATAATCACCAATGGCAATTACCATCACCGAAGCGGCCGCCGGCGAGATCAAACGGCATATCGAGACCGAAAAAGTCGAACCGGGGACCATGCTCCGCCTGGGCATCGCCGGCGGGGGCTGCTCCGGTTTGCAATATACCCTGGGCTTCGAGACTAACTTCGATCCGCTGGTCGACGCCCGCTTCGACCAGCACGGCGTGGCGCTGATCGCCGCGAAGAAGCAGGCCCTGCACCTGGACGGAACGACGATCGATTTCCGTTCGGGTCCGATGGGGAGCGGATTCTCGATCGAAAATCCCAGCGTTCCCCGCGGCGGCGGATGCCCCGGCTGCGGACACCATTGATATACACCGTCTGGGTTTTCGGTGCAGGAAAGTAGGAGGGGAGAAGAGGGAAGAGTGAAGAGAGAGGAAGGAAGGTCGACCATCAACGTCAGGACAGTCCTTTGTCGCTCTTCTCCCTTCCCTCTTCTCTCTTCTTCGTTGATTTGAACACGTTGGCTGGGAGCGTAGAACGTGGCGACGGCACCCCATCGGCGGCAGCGCGAGGTCTTCTTCTCCGGCAGCGTGCAAGGAGTCGGTTTCCGCTACACCGTCCGGTCGCTGGCGGCGGGGCGGCCCGTGAGCGGTTTTGTGCGGAATTTGCCCGACGGCCGGGTGCATCTGCTCGTCGAGGGGGCCGCGGAAGACGTCGCCGCGTTCTTGGAAGACGTGAAGAGCGAAATGGGACATTACATCAGAGACGTCCAGGAGACCGAGCGGCCCGGCGACGGCCGGTTCCAAGAGTTCGAGATTCGCCGCTGAATTGTAGGGTGGGTCGAGCGCAGCGAGCCCCACCGAGCGGCCTCCAGCATGTTTCAATGTGTCCGGTGGGGCTCGCTGCGCTCGACCCACCCTACACGTACACTTCCGATCGTGTCGATTGTATCGGCGGCAACGGGCCGATCCGCGTCTTTGGTTTACCGCGCGTGAACGGTAACGTAATATCCTGTAGGAAATGTATTCCACGAGGTGATTGCCATGACCGAAGATAACACCACCGCTGCTCCGTCCGAATCCACGGCCGAAGACGCCCTGTCGCGGGCGAAAGCCGAACTGGAACGGGCGAAAGCCTGCTACCAGAACGTCCGCCGCCAGGCATCCGAGCAATTGAAGAACGTCCGAAAAACCAGCGTCGGCGACATCATTGACGGCACGCTGGATTCGGTCAAACGCCATCCGGCCGCGGGCCTCGGCGTGGCCGCCCTGCTGGGGTTCTTCCTCGGCCGGTTGTTCCGGCGCTGAGCAACGGGATCTGTCCCCATGCCCTCCATAACTGCCGCCCACGATCCGGAACGCCGCAAGCGGGAATTGCGTCTGCGCATCGGCCGCTCGCGGCGGCGGATCGATCGTCGCCTCCGCGGGGTCGGAGACGACGCCCGGCGATTGGTCGATTGGCGGACCTACGTGGTCCGCTATCCCGGTTGGGCCTTGACGGCGGCGTTGGGGGCGGGCATGGCCGCCTCGGCCGCCTTTCGTCCCGCTGCCGTCTCGCGCTGGTTGGGCCGCACGCTGGCACAAAAGGCGCTGGGCGGAATCCGGCAGGCAGTGGCGGCCGAACTGCAACGATTTTGGGCAGACTCGACCCCGGACGACGAAGAACGCCATGATGAAGAATAAAAGAAGAAGAGAGAAGGGAGAAGGGGGAAGAGAGAAATTCGATCACTCGCTCTTCACTCTTCTCCCTTCTCTCTTCATTGTCCTCGGCATTAACCCCCCATCCCTATGAAAGACCCCCCTGACCGACCGCTGCTGGCCGACGTGTCCGAGCAGTTCGCCGCCCTGGGCGAAGAGCTGCGCGAGACGTTCGCCGCGCGCTGGGAGTTGGCCCGGCTGGAGATCGAGGTCGATCTGCGGTCGCTCGCGCGGCTGGCCGTTTTCTGGTCGATCGGCGCGGTCGCGGCGCTCACGGCGCTGCCGCTGGCGGTTGCCGCGCTGGCCGAAGCGCTCAGCGGAAGCCTGGGCATCGCCCGCGCCGGCTGGCTGCTGATTCTCGCCGCCGCGCTGCTGATCCTGGCGCTCGGCTGCGGATATTGCGCCTGGCGGCGGTTTCGGCGGAAGTTCGTCGGCCTGCGGGAAACGATCGAGGAACTCCGCGAGGACGCCGGTCTGGCTGAAGGAATGGCGGAATCCATAAGGCCGTCGCATTGCAAAACCGCAAGCGGTCTGCCAACTCCTCCCTCATCCTTCATCCCTCATTCCTCATCCTTCATCCCTCCTCCCCCCGCTCAAAATTTCGCCGCGCCGATTGCCCGGCGGATGGTCTCCCGCATCAGGTCGGGCGGTCCTTCCCGGCCGGTGAACAGCTTGAACTGCCGGGACGCCTGGCGGACGAACATCTCCACGCCGGTGATCGTCAGGCAGTTGCGGCTGCGGGCCTCTTTCACCAGCAGCGTGTTCTCCGGGTTGTAGACGGCGTCGAACACCAGCGACGACGGCCGCAAATTGTGCTTCTCGAAGGGCGTTTCGTCCACGTTCGGGTGCATCCCCACCGGCGTGCAGTTGAACAGCATGTCCGGCGAGACGGAATGCCGGGCCGACCATTCGACCGACCGGCAGTCGAACCGTTGGGCCAAGAGCAGGGCCTGCCGGGCCTCGCCGTCGGCCACCACTACGTTCACCCCGCGGCGGATCAATCCGTAGACGACGGCTTTGCCGAGGCCGCCGGCGCCGAGCACCAGGGCGGTTTTTCCGCGGAGCTTGAAGCGGGCCTCGTCCCGCCCGCCGAGGGCCTCTTCCAGGCTCTCCATCGCCGCCCGATAATCGGTGTTGTAGCCCCGCCGCGTTTTTCCGTCGAAGATGATGGTGTTCGCCGAGCCGATGCCCGCCACCGCGGCGTCGGCCTCGTTGAGCGTCTTGACCACTTCCTCCTTGTGCGGAATGGTGACGCTCAGGCCGCGGATGTCCAGGCTGGGGGCGTCGTCGATGAACCGTGACAGGTCCTCGCGCGGCACGCGGATCGGGATGTAGACCTTGTTCATGCCGAAATGGCGGAAGGCCTCGTTGTGGACCAGCGGGCTGAGGCTGTGTCCCACCGGGTCGGCGATCACGCCGTAGACCTCCGTGTCGGCGTCGATCCGGTCGTAGTGGTAGATCTCGGTCATCTGCTGGAAACTGAGCTGGCCGGGGGCCAACACCCGCTCGTGATGAAACGTGGCGTAGCCGAACGGCGCGCCGAACTTGCCGGCCAGAATCCGCGTCGGCGTGCCGATGTCGCCCATGCACAGGCCGATCATCGGCGTCTGGCTGCGGCGGGTCAGCTCGAGCATCCGCAGGTTGTCGTGCGGATGATTGGCCATCGTGCAGATTTTCACGATGTCCGGGTCGAGCTTGCAGAGGCGGTCGTGAATCTCATCCAGTTCGTCCGGCGTCTTGCGGAAGTCGTGGAAACTGACGATCCGCTTGGTGCGTCCGAAGCGGGGGATCGAAGCGCGCCACGTCGGCCTCGAGATCGACGTATTCGACCCCCTCGGCAATCGCCGCCCGCAGCAGCAGCATCCGCTGCTCCTCGCTGCCGATGAACTTTCCGCCGTCGACCCCGCGGCGGCAGGAGATCACCACCGGCGACGGCCGGTCGGCCACCAAGCGCTTGAGGTTCACGTCGCCGTTGATGTAGTCCAGCCGAAGCTCGACCAGCTTGGCGCCCTGGTCGACCAGGTGTCGATACTCGGCGATGACGTGACGATGCCGGCCGCGGCCGATGCTGACGCAGATCATGGTGTGGGTGTAGGGGTTAGGAGCGAGGGATGACCGAAAATTATAGCTCGTTTAGCCGCCGCGTCCACGCGGCGTCGGATCGTTTAGCCCGGCCGCCGGCGGCCGGTGCGAGCGTTTACGCATCCCCCATTGTGGCAAATTGCTCCCGGAAAATCAAACCCCTGCCGAGAATGCTGTCCGGCGAGGCAGCCGTTTACAGTGCGGCCGTCATTCTGAGCGTAGCGAAGAATCCGCGGTAAGATGCGATTCCACAAGAGATTCTTCGCTACGCTCAGGATGACTATGTTTTCCCAACCTGTGAACGGTATAGTGGACCCAAGAAACTGGACCACGACATTGAGTCGAATCCCTGGTAGGATTGGCCCAGTTTTTGGGAGAAAGACATGGGAGCGAAACGGCGACGGATCGAGCCGGCCGTGAAGACCAAGGCGGCGCTGGCGGCGGTGCGGGGGCGGTACATAGACCGAGATTCTCGCCGTCAATCGTTTTGCGGACCGCGGCCACCGGCGGCTGTTGGCCGCCGGCTATTATTCATGACACAATCGACCTGGAACTCCACAACTACGGATCACTTCGCATTGGGACAAAATAGTCCCGTGCCGGCCCGCCCTGGACCGGGAGGTCTTGTGCGGCGTACAATATGTCATGCGCAAACTTTCAGGGGCCGGCCATGACCGATTTTGAGCTACGGGCGGAGTTGGAGCGATTGCTCATCGAGGGGGGCGCTGCCGTGGCCGGCTGCGCCGATCTCGCGCCGGTGCCCGCCGAACCGCGAGAAGATATGCCGCGGGCCGTCTCGATCGGCGTGGCGCTGCGGCCGGAGATCGTCGCGGGCATCGACGCCGGGCCGACCGACGACTACGCGCGGGAGTACGATCGGGTCAACGCCCTGCTCGATCGGCTCAGCGCGGCGGGCGTCGCGCTCTTGCGGCAACACGGCCACCGCGCCACGGCCATTCCCGCCACCGTCGCCGCGCTCGATCTGAAGACCCTGGCCACACCCTTGCCGCACAAGACGGTGGCCACCTTGGCCGGGATCGGGTGGATCGGCAAATCCGCGCTCCTGGTGACGGAGGCCTACGGTTCGGCCGTCCGCTGGGCGACCATTCTGACCGACGCCCCGCTGCCGGTCGGCGAGCCGGTGACCGAATCGCGCTGCGGCGACTGCCGGGCGTGCGTCGAGGCCTGTCCCGCACACGCCCTGCTGGGCCGGAATTGGCGGCAGGGCCTTCCCCGGCAGGCGCTGTGCGACGCCTTCGCCTGCTGCCGAACCGCTCAAGGGTTGGCCGAGGGGCTGTCCGGCGGGCGCAAGTACACCATCTGCGGCATCTGCATCGCCGCTTGCCCGTACACCAGGCGGTATTTGTCGGCGGGGAAATAGTGCTTTTTCAGTGCTGGATGTTGCGGATTTCTCTCGTTCGCCGTCCCGCCTTCAGGCGGAAAAGAGCGCGTTGAAACCGAAGCAACCGCCTAAAGGCGGAACTAACAACGGAATGCACCCACGTTTGATGTCATGAGTTCTTACCGCAGACAGCGGGGATTGTTGGGTCAGGCTGGGGCAGGTAAAATCGAGCGCGTGTTTTCAGCGTTTCTCTTGCGGTCCACCCTGAGTTGTCTATCTCGAACGCCCCGACCAATCCCGCCCCCATGCCAGACGAACCGATCGACGCGCCCCTTGGCCCAGACCCCGCCGCCTCGCTATACGATGATTTCGTGCTGCCCGTGGCCGGCTTCCAGGGCACGCCCGAGGAGATCGAGCGCCAGTGGTTCGAGCAGGTCTACAAAGGCCGCGGCGACACGCTGGCCCAATTGACCTGGCGGGCGGTAATCATGGGGTCGCTTCTCGGCGGCGTGCTCTCGCTGACCAATCTGTACATTGGATTGAAGACCGGCTGGGGCTTCGGCGTGGCCATCACCGCCTGTATCCTCTCCTATTCGATCTGGACGACGTTCTACAAGATCGGTTTGGTGAAGACCAAGATGACCATCTTGGAAAACAACTGCATGCAATCGACGGCCAGTTCGGCGGGCTACTCGACCGGGGGCACGCTGATCTCGGCCTTCGCCGCATTTCTGGTCCTCAATCACACGCCCTTGTCGACGCCGCTTCTGCTGGCTTGGGTGTTCTTTCTGGCGCTGATGGGCGTGACGATGGCCATTCCCATGAAGCGGCAGATGATCAACATCGAGCAACTCCGCTTTCCCAGCGGCATCGCCGCCGCGGAGACCCTCGAGGCACTCCACTCGCACGGCGACAAGGCCATGCGCTCGGCCAAAGCGCTTGCCGTTTCTGGCATCTTTGCCGCCGCCAGCGAATTTTGGACCGATGGACTGGCCCTGTACGACAAATGGTTCGGTGTTATTAACGTGGCCAATCGCTCTTCACTGACAGCATTGCTGGAGAAAATCAATTCCAAGTTCCCCGGCCCGGACTGGGGCAACCGCACAGTGCAGTTCGGCTGGGACCCGATCTTCATCGCCGCCGGGGCCATGACCGGCCTGCGCACCTCGATCAGCATCATGCTCGGCGGCACGCTCTGCTGGGCGGTTTACATTCCGCTGCTCCAACACTACAAAGTTGTGCCTCCGGAAGCGGCCGGATACGCGGACTTGGTGAAATGGAGCCTGTGGGGCGGCGCCGCCTGCATGGTCACGTCCGGCCTGTTCTCCTTCGCCATGCAATGGCGGAGCATGATTCGGGCGGTAGCCAATCTGGGAAACCTATTTTCCCGCAATAAAGAACGGCGAATCAGCGAAATGGACGCCATCGAGACTCCCACTTCCTGGTTCATCGCTGGGCAACTGATCTCGATGGTCGCCCTGATGTGGCTGGCGAAGGCCACCTTCGACATGCCGTTATGGGAAACGGCGATCGCCGTCCCCTTCGCCTTCTTGCTGGCTTTGGTGGCCTGCCGCGTGACCGGCGAGACCGACACCACCCCCGTCGGCGCCATGGGACAGACCACGCAATTTTTCTTCGGGGCGATCAACCCGGGCAACGCCAACATTACTCTGATGAGCGCCAACATCACCGCCTCGGCCGCCGGATCATCGGCCGATCTGCTGACCGACCTGAAGAGCGGCTATCTGCTCGGCGCCAACCCGCGCAAACAATTCCTCGCCCAGTTCGCCGGCATCTTCATGGGCACCCTCGTGACGGTCTTCTGCTTCCAACGGTTGGTCCCCGACGCTTCCGTGATCGGCACCAAGTTTCCCGCCCCCGCGGCGCAAACCTGGTCGGCCGTGGCAATCGTGCTGAGCAAGGGCATCTCGTCGCTGGGGCTGGTGAAAAGCTTGACGATGGCGGGCGGGGCCCTGGTCGGAATCATCTTGCCTTTGCTGGCCGTGCTCTTCCCCAAATACCAGAAGTGGATTCCCTCGGCGGCGGGCATCGGCCTGGCGTGGACCTTTGATTGGACCTATAGCTTGATGTTCCTCGTCGGCGCAATCGTCGCCTATATCTTCGAGGCGACATCGCCCGAGAAATCCAAGGAATATCTCTTTCCCGTAGCCTCGGGCATCATCGCCGGCGGCTCACTCATGGCCGTGTTGATCGCCTTGCTCGCAAGTTAGGTGTCATCAACTCGCCCAGCGCATCGAGCACCGCTTGCGGCTGAGAGAAAATCAGATAGTGATCGTCGTCGAAAACCTTCAGCCGCACGTCGCAGCCGAGATTTTTGAGCCGCGATACGGTCCCGTTGACGAAAGCCGGCGGAATCCGCCGATCGTCGCGGCCTTGAAGGAAAAGAACCTCGTGGTGCTGCGCGGGCCCAACCGAGAAACTCGCGGGTCGAAAACAGTTCGTCCTCCGTGACCGGCGAGAGATAGACGATACCGGCGAAGAGCGCGGGATCGAGGATCACCGCCCGGGTGACGCCCATCGCTCCGTTCGAGTATCCCATCAGGAAAATCCGCCGCGGGTCGATCGGCAGAGTGTCGAGCGCCTCGCGGGCGACGGCGACGGCCAGTTCCGCGCCGCCCGGCTGGTCCCAGTTGCCGTTGCCGAACGTCGGGACGATGATCGCGCACTTCGTCAGTTTTGGCAAGCTCGACAGCAGCCAGACGTAGGCTTTCAGATTGCCGCCCATGCCGTGCAGAAAAATCAGACAGGGAATCCGCTCGCCCGCGGCGACCTCCGGCATATAGAGGTAATAGTGGCCCGAGCGGAGCGGTAAATGGGCCAGATCTCGATACACAGCGCCCATCGCCGAGCCGAGCTCGCGGCAATCCGGGCGCGGTCCATCTCAGCGTAGATCGGCTTGACCAGCGACCGCATCCGCGCGGCCTCGGCGCGGGGCACGACGCCCAGCGAGAGCAGGTTCATGCCGACGGTGAGTTGGTCGATTTCCGGGATGACGTTGGCGGGCGACCAGCGGTGGAAATGCCACTGGCCGTGTAGGAAGCGGTTTTGCAACGGCCCGCCGCTCGGACGGCCGTTGGGGGCCAGCAGCAGCGGCACCACGTAGAGCAGCAGGCCGAGCGGGACCAGCGTGGCGTAGAAGCGGCGGCGGATGCGTCGGAACCACGCCCTCCGCCAGTATCCGACCGAGCAAAACAGCACGGCCCCGAGGACCACAAAGCTACAGCCGACACACCTTCCCTTCCAGGTCGCCCCGAGCAGCAGCAACAGCAGTCCGGCAAGCAAGAGGCCCACGATCGGCACTCCCGCCGCGATCCGCAGCAGACTGGCAAGCGTGCGTTTCAAGAGCTTCATGGCGGGGCTCGGCCAATTTCCGCATAATCGTGCCGAGGAGAATTATAATGTCTTCGAGCGTGCGCCGCAATTTGTGCAGATTCCCTGGCGGGGCCGATCGGTTTTGCACTGCAGGAGGCGACTCCCGTCGCCGATGTTCCGAATACGCCGCAAAATCGGCGACGGGAGTCGCCTCCTACAATCAAACGGCGGGACGTCAGCCCCTGGATATGGCGACGTCGGTTTCCGCCGCTGCCGGACAGACGACGATGGGCGTGAGATCCGCGTCCAGCGGCATGGCCTCGAGCGATTCCGCCGAGCCGCTCCAGTTCGACGAGGAACCGCGTGCGCTCTTCGGCCTCGAACTGCTCGGACAGTTGCCGATAATGGTCGATGCCGTCGCGGAGGTTCTGGCGGAACTCCCGGAAATACTCGATCGTGTGCGCGGACAACCCCAGCCGCAGCCGCTCCAATTCGTCGCGCAGGAAGTCGATGTAGAGGGCCAATTCGCTGATGAACATCTGCGGCCGGGCCGGATTGGTCAGCAGCGAGACGCGGCCGTAGACGTGGCCGACCATCTCCTCCAGCGTGGCGATCTTCGTGAAGTTGACGATGTTCGGCCCGCAACAGACGGCGGGGGTCGCCCGAGGGTCGATGCCGTTCTTCAACGTCGCCACGCCGGCCAGGTCGTGGCAGATGCACGATTTGGCCAGCACCGCCCGCCGCGCGGCCGCGCGCTGTTGGTCGCCGAGCTCGGCCCGCTCGATCTGTTCGAGCTTCAGCCGCTGATACTCGCGCGAGGCGGTGCAGATCGGCAGCGGCGTGAACTCGACGTTGAACAGTTGCACGAATCCCTTGATGCACGGGCTGCCGGGCTGGCCCGTCGCGATCCGCCGCCGCCGGGCGTCCTCGCTGGCCGAGTTGCGGAGGTTCCAGAACGGCATCCCGAACGGGGAACTGTCGCTGAGGAAAACGTCCTCGTCGGACGCGGCGGCCAGCTTTCGCAGGTGTTCCTCGTCGACGTTCGTCACCTCGGGCACCAGCAGGAAGGGCGTGGCCCAGCCGGTGCCGTCGGCGCCGTAATGCTCGCGGAGCAGGGCGTCCTCGGCGGCGGTGCCGATGCCGCCTTGCACCGTGATGCGGACCGCGCGGGGCACGTCGTTCGCCTGCGCACCCGCGGCGCTGAAGCGCTTTCGCGTACACCGCGTGAAGCTGCTCGACCAGTTCCTGCTTCTTCCGCCGGAACTCATCCAGGATCGGCCCCAGCAGCAGGCCCTTGGTGACGAAGGCGTGGCCGCCGCAGTTCAGGCCCGACTCGACGCGATACTCGGAGACCCACAGCCCGCGCTTGGCGAAGAACTTGCCCTGCACCGCGGCCGAGTGATAGTCGCTCACCTTCAACACGAGCTTCTTTTTCAACTCGCCGCGTTCGTCGGGGAAGAAGTCGGCGAACTCGGCCACGTAGCCGTAGAGCCGCGGGTTGATGCCGGCCGAGAAGACGATCGACGAGCGGAGCGTGCTCTCGGCGAAGCCGCGCAGGGCCGCCGAGGCGTCGCTGTACTTCGCCGGCAGTTTCTCGCCGTCGCGGTAGAGGTCGCGGTCGCCCTTCGACATGATGTTCACGTCGATGCTGCCGGGCACGGCCTGGCGGCGCAGCCCGTTTTGCAACTCGATGCGCCGCTCGGGGATCGGCGGTGGCCAGCATCGCGCGGTATTCGCGGGCGAGCGGCGCCGTCGGGCAAGAGCTCGAAATAGCGCGTGATCTCGCTCCCCGGCTCGAACGGCGCGGCCTGCAACCGCTCGACCTGCCGGGCGATCAGCCGGTCGAGCAGGTTCAGGTAGGCAGTGATGCGTTTCGCCCGGGCGTCGTCGCCGGCGGGAATTTCCTCGTATGGCTCGCCCTCCCGCCCGCAGTGGAAGCGGCGCATCTGCTCGATCAAGACGTCGTCGACCAGGGAAATGACCGAGGAGATGCCATATTTTGCGACCCGCAGGGGGGCGTCGATCATGAAACCGGTGCCCATCACGGGAACATGGAATGAGTGAGGGCTTTGCCCGGCGTTGGCCATGAGGTGTCCATTTTGTTGCGATTCGCGGCGGTTGGCGGCCCGATGATCTTTTGTAGGAGGCGACTCCCGTCGCCGATTGTGTGCCCGAAATCGCGGGAAATCGGCGACGGGAGTCGCCTCCTACAACGTAAATTCGACGGGTCGTCAGACATGGCCCTGGAAGCGAGCGCCGCGCGAATCGAGAGAAGTCGCAGGGAGCCGGTAGGCAAGGCCAGGGGGGTATTCTATC
The DNA here is from genome assembly GCA_963733145.1 of uncultured Planctomycetota bacterium. Taxonomy (GTDB): domain Bacteria; phylum Planctomycetota; class Planctomycetia; order Pirellulales; family Thermoguttaceae; genus JAHIKV01. The sequence goes on from CAVTCJ010000003.1 coordinate 455,663, forward strand.
CGCAATCGCCACCGAGGTCATGCCCAATTCGCGGCTGTATACGGAACTATTACATTGGCCGAAACAGACCCTACCCCCCCGCGAATGTGCCAGTCTTTATGCTCGAAAGTGTTGACTTTATGGCCGGGGCCGGTCATATTGGGGGTTGTGTGCCGGTGCATTTTTCCATAGATGAAAAAACTAATACATACGAAGTTCTTGCGTTCCGGAGTTGTAGACATGGGTCTTACAAAGGTAACAACCAAATTGTCGAACGTCGCCGATCCCCAAAAATCCTTCGAGGGGCTTTTCCTTGTGGACACCGGGGCTACCGACTGCATGGCCCCGCGGGACGAGTTGGAAAAACTGGGGATTCAGCAAAAGGGGAAAATGGCCTACGAGTTGGCCGACGGCACCGTCAAAGAATATCCCTTCGGCTTGGCGCAGATCGAGTTCATGGGCGAGACGACCGCCGGACGGATCATTTTTGGCGACCTCGGCTCGGAACCCCTGCTAGGCGTGACCGCTCTCGAATCGGTCGGCATCATGGTCGATCCCGCCAATAAAACCCTTAAACGCCTGCCGGCAATTCCGTTGAAGTAGATGGCGGTGCGGTTGGTCGGGCCGAAGGCCCAGCCGTTCGCCCAGCCCTCGAATAGTGGACTTAGCCGCCGCCAGAGAGCCTTGGCGGTTCTTCCCGCCGGTGCTACACTGATTGCCGGTTTCCAGGGCACTCAGGCCTCTTTTTCAGGGAGGGACGCCATGCCGGCGAAAATGAAGGGCAAAACGAATGGCAAACGATCAGCCGTCAAGCGCAATCGGGGGCTTTCCCGACTGCGGAAGCCGGCCGAGATGTCGCTGGAAGAGTGGCAGGTGGCGCTGCGGCGGGACTTCGGCCGGACGCAAAAGTTCCGCGTGAAAAACCTCGGCGCCGAGCCGGTCTTCTCCGAGTTCGAGGTGGCCAATCCCGAGACAAAGCGGACCTATCGCGTGGCTATCCGCGGCCGGGCCCTCGGCGAGAACTACTGCTCCTGCCCCGACTTCGCCGTCAACACGCTGGGCACCTGCAAGCACATTGAGCACGTGCTCGGCCGGCTGGAGCGCCGTCCGGGGGCGAAAAAGGCCCTGGCCCTGGGGCATCAGCCGCCCTATTCCGAGGTCTATCTGCAATACGGCGCGCGGCGGGAAGTGGTCTTTCACCCGGGCACGGAATGTCCCCCGGCGCTGCGGCGGCTGGCCGACCGATATTTCGACGCCCAGGGGCGCTTGAAGCCCGAGAGCTACGCCCGGTTTAATGAATTCATGCAGAAAGCCCAATCGAACGGGCACGAGTTCCGCTGCTACAACGACGCCTTGGGCTACATCGCCAACGTCCGCGACCAGGCGCTGCTGGCCGAGCGCGTGGCGGCAGCGTTTCCGCAGGGAATCCGCAGCCCGGCCTGGAAAAAGCTGCTGAAGACGAACCTCTTCCCCTACCAGCGCGAAGGGGCGCTGATCGCCGCCAAGGCCGGCCGCTGCCTGATCGCCGACGACATGGGCCTGGGCAAAACCATCCAGGCCATCGCCGCCGTGGAGATTCTCGCCCGCACGGCCGGCGTGGAGCGGGTGCTGGTCGTCGCCCCGACCTCGCTGAAGCACCAGTGGCGGCAGGAGATCGAGAAGTTCACCGGCCGCTCGGCGACGGTGGTCGAGGGGATGACGGCCCGGCGAGCCGAGTTGTACGCCGCCGACTCGTTCTACAAGCTGACCAACTACGACGTGATCCACCGCGACGCGGAGGCGATCCGCCGCTGGCGGCCGGACCTGGTGATCCTCGACGAGGCCCAGCGGATCAAGAACTGGAAGACCCGCACCGCGCAGTGCGTGAAGCAACTGGACTCGAAGTTCGCGTTGGTGCTAACCGGCACGCCGCTGGAGAACCGGCTGGAGGAGTTGCACTCGATCGTCGAGTTCGTCGACCGGTTCCGGCTGGGGCCGCTGTTCCGCTTCCTCGACAAGCACCAGCACGTCGACGAAGCCGGCCGGGTCGTCGGATACCGAAACCTCTCGGACATATCGAAAACGCTGGAAGCGATCCTCATTCGCCGCACCAAGGACAAGGTGCTCCAGGAATTGCCCGAGCGGATGGAGAAGCGGTTCTTCGTGCCGATGACGGAGCAGCAGATGGCCCACCACGAGGAGAACCGGGAGACGGTCGCCCGCGTGGTGCAGAAGTGGCGCCGCTACGGGTTTCTCTCCGAGGCCGATCAGTTGCGGATGCGGATCGCCCTGCAAAACATGCGGATGTCGTGCAACAGCACGTATCTGCTGGACCAGCAGACGGATTACGGCGTGAAGGCCGACGAGTTGATCGACCTGCTGGGCGAGGTGTTCGAGGACCCGGAGTCGAAGGTGGTGGTGTTCAGCCAGTGGGTGCGGATGCACGAGCTGGTGGTGCGGCGAATCGAGCGGCGGAAGTGGGGGCACGTGTTCTTCCACGGCGGCGTGCCCGGCCCGGCCCGGAAAGGGTTGATCCATCAATTCAAGGAGGACCGCGATTGCCGGCTGTTCCTCTCCACGGACGCCGGCGGGGTGGGCCTGAACCTGCAAAACGCCTCGGCCGTGGTGAATCTCGACCAGCCCTGGAACCCCGCCGTGCTCGAACAGCGGATCGGCCGGGTCCACCGCCTGGGCCAGCATCGCCCGGTGCGGGTGGTCCACTTCATCGCGCAAGGCACGATCGAGGAGGGGATGCTCGGCCTGCTGGCCTTCAAGAAGTCGATGTTCGCCGGCGTGCTTGGACGACGGTCAGGACGAGGTATTCATGGGCGGCACGCGGCTGAAGAAGTTCGTCGAGTCGGTCGAGAAGGCCACCGGCGAGATTCCCGCCTCGATGCCCCGGCAGGCGGAAGCAGGGACCGCCGGCGAGGAGAGTCAAGTCGAGGAGGCAGCCGCCGCTTCACCGTCGCAACCCGCGGAAATCGAACCCGGCTGGAACGACATCGTGACGGCGGGCGTCTCGTTTCTGGAAAAGCTCGGCAAGGCATTGGCGACGCCCCAAACGGCCGCTCCGGGCAAATCGCCCGCCGGCCTGCCGGCCGGACTGGTCGCCCGCGACGAAAACACCGGCCAGTCCTACCTGAAGCTGCCGCTACCCGACGCGGAAGTGATGCGGAAGATCGCCGACGTGCTGAGCGCGTTCGCCAACCGCTGAGACGACAAGTCATTTTTGTAGGAGGCGACTCCTGTCGCCGACGTGTGGCTGATTTGCAGGAAATCGGCGACCGGAGTCACTTCCTACAGCACCTTACGTCAACCCGTTGAGAAAGGCATCGACGTCAAAGTCGTCCGAGGCGGGATTGACGGCCGGTTTGTGCGCCGGGGCGGATTTGCCGTCCGCCGCGGGGGCTAAGGGGAAATCGTCGTCTTCGGCCGGCTCTTTCGCGGCGGGTTTGGTTGCCGGTTTTTTCTCGGCCGGCGGGTCGGCGGGGGTTTTGGGCGACGGCTTTGGCGGCTGGCCCTCCTTCTTTTTCACTGCGCCCTGCAATAGCCCGGCAAAACCCTTGGGTTTCTTTTCCGGCTTTTTCGGTGCGACCGGCTTCGTCGCCAGCGGGGAAACCGCAGGCACGGCCGGAGGCTCCTTGTTCTCCGCGGACTGTGCCGCCGGCTGTTCCTCGACGATCTCGGGCGGTTGCTCGCCGGCCTGAGGCTGCTCCTGCTCCGGTGCAGCCGTCGCCGGCTCGTCGAGTTGCAGTTCTTCGAGGAAGGAGACCTCCACCGCCGGCTCGTCGGCCGGAGGAAGCGATTCCGTCATCGGATCGAAGGGCACTTCCTCGCCGGCCGCCGCCGGCTCGGGCGAATCGGCCCACGGCTCTTTCGGCTGCTCCGGCTTCGGCGGAACCGGATCGGCTAAAACCGTCTCGGGCAGCGCGGCGCGATCGCCCGCGTATTCGTACTGGGCCCGAAACGTCAACGGGCCGACGGTGAACTCCCCGTCGGGCGGCAGCGGGGCCTCTTTGACCCGCCGGCCGTCGATCAGCGTGCCGTTAAGCGATCCCAGGTCGCGGACCATCAGCAGCCCGTCGGACTCGAAAAGCTCACAATGCCGGCGGCTGATCATGGGATGGGCGATCGTCAGCCCGGCCTCCCGGCCGCGGCCGATGACCGAGGGCAGCTTCAGGGCAACGGCCCCTTTGCTGGCCTTTCCGCCGACGACAATCAGTTTCGCTTCCATTCCACATATCGTAGTCTGGAACACCCCGCGCCGCAACCAAGATGTTGACCTGGCGATTGATTGGAAACAGGGAAAATGTCCATGCAGTGGATCGTAGGGTGCTGATCCGCCGTTTCCGCCCAGGGGAACACTAGCCCGAAGCGCAAGCGAGGTTGGGAAAAAAATTTACCTCGCTTGCGATTCGGGCTGGTGTAGAGCAGGCTTGTTGGGGTGGCAGTACAACTGCCACCCCAACACTAAACCGAAGCGCAAGCGGGCTAAGGATGAGCGTTCCGTGGCGGAATCCCACCACTAGCGGGGTAGTCCAGGTTATGCAAACCGTTCACTTTACCGACGAATCTCCCAATTGCACTTGAAAGTGGGACCCAACCGCCTATAATCTCGGGATTCGGCACGGGGCCGAAACGGCGAGCCGTCTCCCCCGCAAGCGGGTGTAGATCAGTTGGGGGAGATTTTATCGTGAGTAATGGCACCAAATTCTGTTGTCCTGCAAGGACTTACGGCGACGGCCTCTGACGGCCGAATTCTCATAAATACGCCGTATTTTGCGTAAATACCCCTGACTTAGTGCCAAGTTTAGTGCCAATCGGACAGCCTATCTCTTTACGCTCTTGACTCGAACAGACGATTCGCCAATGTGTCAATTTGCTCCTGCACGGCCAGTACGTCCCCTTCGCATGCAGCCTGTCGGGCAAGGCTTCCAATCAGTCTATATAGCCACCGTTGCTCTGTCGTTACTGGTGAGGGGATAGGAAACCGTCGAACATCCGACAATCGTAGAACCTGACGGCCACACCCCATGTATGGAGTGGTGAGGCGAATGAATCGCCAAAAAACGTTGCTGTTGAGGATACCCAAGAGCGAATGGGGGTCAATCTTGAACGTATCCGGTACGATCACCACGATGCTGTTGTGGAAGGTTGCCATTGGATCGTCGATTAGCGCGAAGCCCACGGGAGAGGATATTTTGCTACTGACCAGCCTGGGACCCCGCTGGAAGTAATCCGAGATATTGCCTGATGGGGCATACCAAGGCACGCCGCCCCACGCCGATCGTTTGGCGAGGCGCGATCTGCATTGCGTCAAGTATTGATAAACGTTTGGGAAGTCCGTCTTTAGAGCATCTTCCGTCAGAACGCGGCCTGCCGAGTCATACGGCCAGATACACAGATCGCGGGAGTTAGGCACCTGATAGCCGCGAACGTGCCGTCCCCGAACAATCGTGCGAGTTAAGTCTGCTTCCAGCCGATACGTCTTGCCATCGACTCGTGATCGGCCAAAGACCACTCGCTTGAAAGTCCGCCCCACTTCCCGCATCAGAAAGACGTCGTCGGCCCCACTATTGAACCCTTGACTGATTCCGATGAGGAACTGCTCAAGAGGGCGGCCGACAAACCGGATGTGCGCGAGCCAAGCGGCATCCTCATGGGGCAACAGATGCCAATCCGGCCAGTCAAAGGCATGGCACGGCATGTCGTGCATTACGAGATCAGAAGCCGAGTCCACGTTGGCGTGAGACAGCCTGCTCAGATTTGCGCGTATTTCCCCGACGCCTTTGACCAACACATGGCGGGATCGGTCGAGGTCGGGCCTTTTGACCAGCGACAACAGAGCGATCTGGGTGACCGCCTCGGGATACACCTCCTTGTCCTCGAATTCCACGATCTCGACGATCCGACTCCGCTGGGCGATGATTCGCCGTATTCGGTTGCCGCCCAGCGTGCGAATGAACGAATTCGAGACGCTGAAACCGAGGCATCCGCCATCGACGAGGACGTTCAAAGCATTCTCAATGAACAGCATGTAGAGATCGAACTGCCCCCGGCGCGCGGACTGGAATCGCCGTCGATATGCTGCCATCTGTTCTGGCTGGCTTCTGTACAACTCGCGCAGGCGGACAAATGGCGGGCCGCCGATGATTGCGTTGACGCGGCCATGCGGCAAATCGTCCTCCACGTCCAGGAAACTCCGGCAAATGATGTTCTTTCGCAGGTCTGGCGGAGCCATCGCACACTGCCGACCTGTCCTGGAGATCGACAACCGACGCTTCCCATATGGCCAGCAGAAGAAGCCTGATCGTCCAAGTTACCGCCCGCTCGTCAATGTCGATGCCAAAGAGCATTCCGCTCAGCACATCGAAGCGGTCCTGGAACCACGAATCAACGGAAGCGTCCGTCTTGTCCGCGTGATCGTTCAGCCACCAAAGGACGTATCGTAATGCTGCAATCAGGAACGCGCCGCAACCGCAAGAAGGATCGAGAATACGGAGCCTTTTGATTTCGCCTATCGAGCGCTCTCCGAATAGCTCGGCTCAAGACGGCGTTGACGAGGTAATCGACAATCGGGGCCGGCGTGTAATGGATGCCTCTTTCGTAGCGGCGAGAAACATCCGTACCGAGAGGATTGGCAACACAAAGCTGATGGAAGTCCCCAAAGAACGAAAGCGGCAGGGGGTGATCGCGGAACAGCAGCCAGAGTGCGTCGGCAATCCGCTTTTCCCAGCCCGACGCGAAGATGGTGGCTGGGACAGATGAATCTGTCGGAACCCAGGCGGGATCAAATACCGACCGAAGGATTGGGCAGGAAAAGAACGCCTGTATCCCTGCCCAGAATTCTGAGGAGGTTGATTGAGAACCGGCGGAACATAAGCCTTGGAGATCAGGGGTGCTGGCCCCGGTCCATCGCTCGACGTAGCAGAGCAAAAGCCTTGTACCAAGGAGATGATCGACCAGCCTGGCGAGGTCCGCTGGTTGCGTATTGCCGCAAGCCTCTCGAATGCAGTGCTGGAACAACGACACTCGCCAGCGATGAAGATATTCCCGGAACCGTCTTGCCTGAGACGGAGCGGGAACCCATCCAGGTTCGAGCAGGCAGGGCATGTCCCGAAGATTGTCCTGATCGACAGCCATCTCTTGCCGATTCCTCAAAGCACGCAGTTGCATCGCCCTATGTTCGCTGTCAGGTCCAGCGCCGCGAACATCGCCTCGTCTTCCAGGCACAGGCCGATCTCCAGATCGGGACGCCTCTGCCGAATGCAGCCGATCAGATAGCGGTAGACCTCTTCGCGGCGGGAGCGACCGAAACGCAGCCGTCCGTCGTCCGACTTGGCTGGCCCACGATCGAGCAGCGTGGAGATCGCATTCTGTCGGCCGAGCTTGAGTTCCATGAGTCGCTGGGCCTGCGGATAGGAACAGATGGAACCCAGCGTGATCCGCGACAAAGGAACAGAATCGAGCAAGGTCAGCAAGAATCGTCCATAAGTCTCCCGCCAATCGGCCACCGGGATGATCGGCATGACCACTGCCCGCACTGGATAACCGGCCTGGGCGCAGCGCTGCATGGCGTCGAGACGAGAGAGAATACTTGGCGTGTTCCTCTCGAAAAGCTGCGTGATTTCCGGCGAGTTCAGCGTCCAGGAGAGGATCGTCCGCCCCGCGTGATCGAGGTCCAACAGATTCGCCACGTCGGCGCTCTTTGTCAGGACGACCATGTGCGCAAAGGGATGGCGGGCGAAGAAGGGAATCATCGTTCGCGCGTAGCCGCTCAAGGGCTCCAAAGCCAGGCCGTCTTGGAGTTTCCCGAGATAGAAGGCGGTCGGCCGTCCGAGTCGCGTTGCGGTTCGGTCCACCTCGTCGAGGATTTCACCCAGATTGAGATATATCTTCACGGTCGGCGAGAACCAGACGCCCGGCGTACCGGCCAGGTAACAGTAGTGGCAACCGTAGGGACAGAAGCCGTAGGGCGAGAAATGCCAGTAGTTCGGGCAGGCGTTGCCTCCTTCATCGCTGAAACGCACCGCACTGCGATGCTCGCCAAGCACCAACGTCTGCTTGCCTCGCTCGTGAAGCCGCAACGGATCGCTTTCGCCCAGATCGACTCGATTGTGCGGCACGGCAAACGCCTCAACGACCTCTGCGTCCGGGTACACCGCACAAATCCGCTCGGCCAATCGCCGATGGCCCTCGGTTCGATTGCTCCCCTTTGCCAGCACGATCCTGGAGGGTCGGAATAGCGGCGCGACTCTCGGCATAAAGTCGTTCTTGGATTCGACACCCGCAAACATCAGCTAGCCCCCCTGAATTTGCCATGGCGCAACGCGCCATTTATACATAAACAAGTGTATACTATACCAAATCAATGGCTTGGCTTCAAGTCAAGTTTTTGGGCCACTGAGTTGGCTCCACCATTACCGCCGACTCAGACAGAAGCAGGCCCGACGGCTGGGCAACCACCACCAGTATGGTTCTCCATCCCCTCTTCGCCAGTCAACTTCTCTTGACATAATTTCGCAAAGTAAGCCTTCCCATGACTCACAGGTTTTGGTAGGATTCATCGCTTTGTCACTTGTGAGAACTTGCGCCATCGCAGAAAGTGCTTTGGGCACTTGGTTGCTCGGTATCTTGTTTGCCCTTTGAATTTGAGCGAAATGCGTGGAATCTTGCCTGATTTAGTGCCAAATTAAGGTGCCAGCAGAAAAACCGCACGACGTAATCCTTTGCGTGTCAATGAGATAGAACGACAAGCGGGTGTAGCTTTGGACCACTTGGAGAGTTTTAGCTTAAATCCTTACGTAGTAATGTGTTAGATACGCGGGTGTAGCTCAGTTGGTAGAGCACGACGTTGCCAACGTCGTTGTCGTGGGTTCGAACCCCATCACCCGCTCCTTGCGCATCCGAATTACTTCAGAGGCTGTGACCAGACCATGCCCGACAACGAGAACCAAGACCTTCCCGAAAGCGACGTGAATCCCGCCGAGGCCGCCGAGACGGCCGTGGCTGAGCCCGAGGCGGAGGAGGAGACTCCGCGGCTGAACCTCGAGGTGAAGGTGGACGAGCGCGGCACCTGCGAGCGCCACGTGACGGTGACGGTTCCGCGCGAGGACGTCGACCGGTACTTCGACAAGGAGTTCACCGAGTTGATGCCGAAGGCGCAGGTGCCCGGTTTCCGCCAGGGACACGCCCCGCGGAAGCTGATCGAGGCCCGTTTCCGCAAGGACATCGCGGAGCGGGTCAAGGGCGAGTTGATCATGGACAGTCTGGCCCAGGTGAACGACGACGAGAAGCTATCGACGATCAGCGAGCCGGATTTCGATTTCGAGGCGATCGAGCTCCCGACGAAGGCCCGTTCACGTTCGAGTTCGACATCGAGGTCCGACCCGAGTTCGATCTGCCGGAGTGGAAGGGGCTGCAGATCGACAAGCCGGTCCGCGAGCTGAGCGAAAAGGACGTGGAGGACACGCTGCAAGGCATCTTGGCCCGCCGCGGCCGATTGGTCCCCTACGACGGGGCGGCGTCGCCGGGCGACTACATCACCACGAATCTGACCTTCAAGCACGACGGAACGGTGCTGGCCAGCGCCGCGGAGGAAGTGATCCGCATCCGGCCGGTGCTCAGTTTCCGCGACGGCAACATCCAGGGATTCGACAAGCTGATGGACGGCGTCCGCGCCGGCGAAACGCGGGAGGGCGAGGCGGAATTGACCGACGACGCCCCCAACGTCGCCCTGCGCGGCCAGAAGGTGACGGCCGTCTTCGACGTGCTGGAGGTGAAGAAGCTCGAATTGCCCGAGCTAACCGCCGAATTGCTCGAGGAATTGGGCGGATTCCGCGACGAGGCTGAGCTTCGCGACGCGATCCGCGACCAACTCGGCCGGCAGTTGGAATACGAGCAGCACCGCCGTGCCCGCGAGCAGATCACCGCCGCCTTGATCGTGGCCGCCGACTGGGACCTGCCGCCGGCGCTCTTGCAGCGGCAGAGCCGCCGCGAGTTGCAGCGGGCCGTAATGGAATTGCAGCGGAGCGGCTTCAGCGAGGAGGAAATCCGCGCCCACGAAAACTTCCTCCGCCAGAACAGCGCGGCCTCGACCGCCCGGGCGTTGAAGGAACACTTCATCCTCGAACGCATCGCCGAGGAAGAGAATATCGACGCCAGCGAGCAGGATTACGAGAACGAAATCCGGCTGATCGCCGCCCAGAGCGACGAGTCGCCGCGGCGCGTCCGGGCGAAACTGGAAAAATCCGGCTCGATGGACGTGTTGCGGAACCAGGTCATCGAGCGGAAGGTGATCGATCTGATCCTGGAGCACGCCAAGTTCAACGAAGTGCCCTACGCGTTCCGCCAGACCGACGAAGAGGCGGTCGATCACGCCGCCGGCGGCGGCGAGCAGGCCGACATCCCCGAAGCTAAGTACGACGAAGGGGAAGAGGTTCCGGAGGCCAAGAAGGAAAAGACCGGCCTGGAGGAAGAGCGGCCCGGGGCGAGCGAGTAGAGTCTTAGCTTGAAACTCTAACGCGCTCCGGGCGCATGTTTTATTGTAAAATGCAAATTGCAAATTGAAGATTGCAAAATGAAGAGCCGTAAAGATTTGCGACAATTTACAATTTGCATTTTTCAATTTGCAATTTGCATTCGTTTGGTTGCGGCCAAAGGCCGCGCTAGGATACAAGCTGGGGAGGCGGTTTAACTGCTGCCCTAACCGTGAAGCGTTTCGCTACCCAATCCGTAACGGACTGCACCACTTGCCGATGAAGGACCGTCCATGAGCGAAATCTACCGGCCGTCGGTCGTCGAACCGCGCTTGTCTTATCGCGACTATCAGCGTCAGCGGCAGTTGACGCTCGGCGATCTGTTGTTGGAAAACCGGATCATTCTGCTGCAAGGCGAGATCCACGACGGCAACGCCAACGAATTGGTGATGAAGCTGTTGTACTTGCAGAGCGAGAACCGGCGGAAGGACATCCACTTCTACATCAACTCGCCCGGCGGCAGCGTCACCGCCACGCTGGCCATTTACGACACCATGCAGATCCTGAGTTGTCCGGTGGCCACGTATTGCGTCGGCCTGGCGGCCAGCGGGGGCGCGGTGCTGCTGGCGGGCGGGGCCAAGGGCAAGCGGTTCGCCCTGCCGCACGCCAAAATGATGATCCATCAACCCTTCGGCCAGGTCGGCGGACAAATCTCCGACATCGAAATCCAGGCCAAGGAAATCCTCCAAACCCGCGAATCGCTCAACGCCATCCTCGCCGAACACACCGGCCAGCCGATCGAGCGCATCGCCAAGGACACCGACCGCGATTTCTACATGACCGCCGATCAGGCCAAACTGTACGGCCTGGTCGACGACATCCTCACCAAACAAAAAGCGGAAGTTGAGGAAGAAGACAAATAGTGGCTGGTGGTTAGCGGCTCGTGGTTAGAGATGATGCTACAAGCGTTTTTTCTCGCCGCCCGTCACTAACAACCAACCACTAGCCACTAACCACTAATTCCCATGACCCTCATACCCTACGTCATCGAAAAGAGCGGCCGCGAAGAGCGGGCGATGGACATCTACAGCCGCCTGCTGAAGGACCGCATCGTCTTCCTCGGCACGCAGGTCAACGACGATGTGGCCAACTCGATCGTCGCGCAGTTCCTCTTTCTCCAGTCGGACAACTCCAAGGCCGACATCCATTTTTACATCAACTCGCCCGGCGGGAGCATTGCCGCCGGACTGGCCATTTACGACACGATGCAATTCGTCGATTGTCCCGTGGCCACGTACTGCATCGGCCAGGCCGCTTCGATGGGGGCCGTGTTGTTGGCCGCCGGCGCCGCCGGCAAGCGGAAGGCCCTGCCCAACGCCCGGATCATGATCCATCAGCCGTTGGCCGGCGCCGAAGGCACCGCCGAGGATATCCTCATCCACGCCAAGGAGTTCATCAAGGTCAAGGAAAAGCTCAACCAGATACTCATCAAGCACACCGGCCACCCGCTGGAAAAAATCGAACAAGACACCGACCGCGACCGCTTCATGTCGGCCGAGGAGGCCTTGGAATACGGACTGATCGATCACGTGATCGAACACGCCGGGCAGATGAAAAATGGTGGCTAGTGGTTAGTGGTTAGTGAAAGAAGTTTAGCGGCCGCCGGCACGGCGGCCCGGGTATCGAATACGCGTTCGTCTCGTCAAAACGTCTTTTCGTAATATCGAGGAACATTCAACCGCCGCGCCGCACGGGGGGGAAGGCGCCTGTTGGCAAGCGCGAGGTCTCTATGAAAACGTGGCATTTCGCCGTCGTGGGCTGGCTCCTGTTGGCAACCGCCGGCTGCCGGAGCGATCCGAACGTCGCCATCCTGGAACGGGAGTTGCGCCGCAAGGAAGACGAAATTTACCGCTTAAAGTGGGCGCTCGAAGACGCTCAGGACACCAGCTCTTGCAGCGCGAACTGGCGGCCGAAGGCTTCCGAGGCGGAGCCGGAGGCCGCTCCGCGCCGCCGCAATCCGCACGGGACGCCGAGCGAACTGATGCCGGAATTGCCCGGGGCGCCGTCGAAGGAAGTGCCCAAGTCGCTGCTGCCGCCGCCCGGTTCGTTGCCGCCCAGCGTGCCCGAGGTGCCCGAAAACTTCGCGGTCCGACTAAGCCGTCCGGCCCGTCGCTGGAAAGAGAAGGCGTCCCGCGTTCCACGCGCTTGGAAGACGGCCGCGTTTCGGCCGCCGTTCCCCTGCCGGGCAGGCCGATCCGTCCCTCGGGCGACAGCCGCCAGGTGGCTTCGATCACGCTCGATCGCGCGCTGACCGGCGGGATCGACGGCGGCGGCGCGGAAGGCGACGTCGGCGTAATGGCGGTCGTCGAGCCGCGCGACGCCGCGGGCCAGTCGATAGCCGCCCCGGCGGAAATCAGCGTGGTGGCGCTCGATCCGAACAAGACCGACGCCGATGGGAAGGCGATTCCCGTGGCCCGCTGGGAATACACCGCCGCCGAGACCGCCGAATTGCTCCGCAGTTCGGGGTCTTCGCAGGCGATTCACCTGATGATGGCCTGGCCCGACCAGCGACCGAAGCACAAAAATCTGCGTCTGTTCGTGCGCTACATGACGGCGGACGGCCGGAAGTTGCAGGCCGACGTGCCGGTCGAGATAGCGTTGGCGGGCGAGCCCTCGCACCGCTGGACGCCGGCCGAACTGGACCGGACCGATCAGCGGATTCCGTCGGTCGAGGCCCGCCGGCTGGAGCCGCCGCCGGAGAGCAGCCCCCGGCCGTCGCCGCGGATGGCCGCCCGCGACCGCCGGCCGAAGCTGCAACGCCCGGTCTGGTCGCCCAACCGGCCGGAATAAACAATCCCTTGTTCCCAAGCTCCGCTTGGGAACACACTGTCCGGACGCTCCGCGTCCGCGGCGGCGGAAGGGTTGCCGTAAAATGCGTGCTGGCCGGCGCTTCGAGGATTGTTGGGGGCTGGCCGGTGTTTCCGGCAATAGCCTCGGCAAGAAGCAGGGATATTCCCCAGCACCACACGGACGCGGAGCGTCCGGGCAGTGCGTTCCCATGCGGAGCATGGGAACGAGCGGGTTCGGAGCGGGGGAATGAGCGGAAAAGAGGGCAAAACTGCCATTGGGGCAATGGGCGGTTTCCTGCTACAATCGCCCATCAAACCGTTATTTAGGAGCGTAACTATGTACCCACGCATTTTCGCAATAGTGTTGCTCGGATTCGCGATAATGTCGGCCCCGGCGTACGGACAAACGTATCCCCAGCCCCGTCCCAACCAGCCGGCGTATCCCCAGCCCGGTCCCAACCAGCCGGTTCGGCCGAACACACCGTCGCTGGAGCAGCGCGGGGCCCCGCCCCCGGCGGCGCAACGCCGGCCGCAGCCGCCAATGGCCCCCTTCGTGCTCACCGCGCAGGAGCAGGCCCAGGTCGATCGGGTGTTGAACCAGTGGGAGGAGCGGAACCGGAAGATCAAGACCTTCGACTGCCGCTTCAAGCGGTGGATCTACGACATGGTGTTCTCGAACCTGCAACCGAATGAGCCGCCGAAGCCCAAGTACATCGAGGCGGGCATCCTCAAGTTCAAAACGCCCGACCAGGGGCTGTTCCGCGTGGAAACGACCGAGAAGGACGGCCGCGAAGTGCCCATCGAACCGAATCGGGCGGAATACTGGGTCTGCGACGGCAAGGCGATCTATGAATACGATCCGGCGAAAAAACAGGTGATCGAGCACAAGCTGCCGCCCGAACTGCAGGGCAAGGCAATCGCCAAGAGCCCGCTGCCGTTCATGTTCGGCGCCGAGGCCAAGGACCTCAAGGCGCGGTACTACATCCGCCTCATCACCCCGCCCGACGCCCAGAACCAGATTTGGCTCGAGGCCTATCCGCGTTATCAGCAGGAAGCCGCCAATTTTCATCACGCCCAATTCATCATCGACGCCCAGGGAATGTCGCCGTTCGCGCTGCGGATCGTCGAGCCCAACGGGAAGGATTTCCGGGTCTACCAGTTCTACAAAATCGTGGTGAACGATCCGTTGAAGTTTTTCCAGGGCGATCCGTTCCGGCCGTACACCCCGGCGGGCTGGCAACTGGTGCCCGACACGCCGCCCGCCTCCCAGGCCCAACGTCCGCCGGTCCGCGGGCGGCGATAGAGCAAAACGAACGTTCGTCTTGAATTGGTCGCAAAAGGCCAGACTGGGATGATGTTGCGCCCGACTTGCGGAAAGTAGGGTGGGACAAGCGGAGCGCGGTCCCGCCAGGTTTTCGCCGGTATTGGTGGGCCCGCGCTCCGCTTGTCCCACCCTACGCCAACTTTCCGCAACAGACACCAAATCCTCCAACCGCCGCCGGTGGCCTAGGTCGGCGATTCTCTCCGTGGCGGAAATCCCCGCCGGCCTATAGTCCGCCCCCGTACAATGAATCGGTGCCCTGGATTTCCCATAAGTTGGCGGCCAAAAACAACTTCCTGTTTTGTGGTGCGGCCGTCTCGGCTGCACCGAGCAGGCGGGACGCCTGCGCCACAAGTCGTTTTAGACGACCGCTAAACAGGCCTCGAACGTGAAAGGACGACGACCATGCGGCATTTGTTCTATTGCGACACGGTGGGCAGCATCGGTTCCGCGGGCCTGCTGTTGCTCCGGCTGGTGATGGGCGCGGCCTTCATCCTGCACGGCTGGCCGTTGATCCAGCATCCGCTGGACTGGATGGGACCGGACTCGCCCGTCCCGGGAATCCTCCAAGCGTTGGCGGCGCTGGCCGAGTTCGGCGGGGGCCTGGCCCTGATCGCCGGACTGTTGACCCGCCTCGCCTCGCTGGGACTCGTGGCGACCATGGCCGTGGCCGTGTTCATGGTCCACCTGCCGCAAGGCGACCCCTTCGTCAGCCAGACCGGCGGCCGATCTTACGAACTGGCCGCCGTCTACCTCGCCTGCGCCGTCATCTTCCTCCTCCTGGGCCCCGGCCGCCTCTCGATCGACGCACTACTGTTCAGGCTGCCTCCCGAGTCAAAACCAGCAGACGCAATTACGCCAGGATGTGGGGCTGCTAACGGTTAAATAGCGACCGACATAAACCGGCGTCCTCAATATTCCCGCGTGGTGACGATGCCCGGCTGGGGGACGGGATACTTGCCGTGGGCATCGGCGAGCAGTGGGGCCGGCGAGTCCATCGTGAGCTTGTCCACGTTGGGGGCGAGCTCGTGGTCGAGATTGAGAATCTGCTGGTAGGTAATCACTTTGCCCGTGTGCGCCGCCATGCGGCCCATCGAGGAGACCAGGCTGGCTTCGGCGCCGCGGCGGGCTTCGTTGTAGGGCTTGTCGCCGCGAATGGCGTCGATCAAGGCGATCCATTCCATCTGGTAGGGGCTTTCCGGGCCGGGCGATGATTTCCAGACGATCTCATTGTCGGCGGCCTTTTGGCCTTTGTAGATGCAGCATTTGCCCCTCGCGCCCGGTCCCGAATTGTACGTCATGCCCTTGGCGCCGTGGACGAAGCTGCTGAACTCGTTGTAGCAGCCGTCGATGCTCCGGCCGTCGAGCAACAGCTTCGCGCCGTCGTCGAAGGTGTACTCGACGGAGTAGGTGTCGAAGTTCTGATCCACGAAATCGCCGCGATACTGCCGGCCGCCGAGGGCCTGGGCCGAGACCGGCCAGGCGTCCTTGTACCAGCAGCACTCGTCGATGTTGTGGATGTAGAAATCGCTGTAGGCCCCGCCGCTGGCCCAAATAAAACTGTGGAAGCGGCGGATTTGATAGAGTAGATCGCTCAGCTTGCCGTCGTTGGCCTTCGAGGCGAAAGAGCCCGCCGGACCGTGCATGCGATAGGTCCGCATGGCGATGATCTCGCCGATGCGGCCGGCGCGGAGCTGGTCGATCATCTCCAGCCGGGCGGGGCAGTGGCGCGACATCAGTCCCACGCCCACCTTCAGGTTCTTCTTCTCCGAATCGGCGGCCAGGGCCAGCATTTTCCGCGTGGTGGGCCCGTCGACCGTGGTCGGCTTCTCCATGAAGACGTTCAAGCCCTTCTCGATGGCATAGCCGAAGTGGACCCAGCGGAAAGCGGGCGGCGTGGTGAAAAGCGCCACGTCGCCGGGAGCCAGGCAATCCATCGCCTTCCGGTAGGCGTCGAAGCCGATGAAGCGGCGGTCGGCGGGCACGTCCACGCCCTGGCCGAATAGTTTCGTCAGGCGTTCGTGGCTGCCCGACAACTTGTCCTCGAAGACGTCGGCCATGGCCACCAGCTTGATGGGACCGTTGGGGACGGAGAGGGCATTGCGGACTGCCCCGGTGCCCCGGCCGCCGCAGCCGATCAGGGCCAAGCGGATGGTGTTGTTCTCGGCGGCATGGACGCGGGGAACAACAACGCCCGCCAGGGCCGTAGCGGCGGCGATGCGGCCGGCGCCGCGATGAAATTCGCGACGTGTTTGATCGTTCATGGGTTCAGCTCCGATCGAGTGGGGTGATTATGAAAGGAAGGGAAAGGGGGATGCGATGTTTGCGCGGCATTTCATACGGTATTCTTAGTTTTTTCAACTCGCCGCATCGAGCAGTCGCTGATTATCTATTTTATCCGCCTTCAAGTGAGTTTAATAGTGTTCAGCGAACGGAACGCTAATCTGTGCTAATCCAGATAATTAGTTGCTGTTGCGAAAAGTAGGGTGGGTCAAGCGAAGCGCAGCCCCACTACCGTTTTACCCGCAGTTGGTGGGGCTGCGCTTCGCTTGACCCACCCTACGCAGGTTTAATAGTGTTCAGCGGACGGAACGCTAATCTGCACTAATTGACGCTAAGTTGTCGTCCAAAAACAACTTCGGTATATGTAGGACAGCCGCCCCCGGCTGTCCAGGGCGATTCGCACAGCCGAGGGCGGCTGTGCTACAAGTTGTTTCTGGACGACCGCTAACCCCGAGAATTAGCGCAGATTAGCGAGAATCAGTGTTCCCTCCCTTCCTGGACGTGTTCCGTGGACCAATTCGGCGTCAATTGTTCCGGTGCTCCCGGCCGGAAGTCAGCCCAAATTGCCTTGACTTGCCGCCGGGGGGTCGGTATGGTGTGCGGCCCAATTGAAACGGACTGGGTTGACCTCGCGGCAAAGGGGACGGTCCCATTTTCGTTGACACGAAAATTGGGACAGTCCCCGGAACGAGCGACTCTTCCTCGGCTTACGGCGATGCTTATGCCCACTGCGCGGCGTCAAATCCTGCTGTTGCTGACCATTTCGGCCATCGCCGGCTGCGCCGGGCCGGCGTTGCACCAGGGCAAGTCGCCCTTGATGCCCGCCCAAATGTCGTCGGACGCCGTCGTGCTGGAGATGTTTTTCGTCCGCTGCCCCTTCGGCGATCCGACGGTCAACGAAAAGCTCTGGCAAGAGATCGACGAGCAGCAGTTTCCGGCCGAGTTGCGCGAGCGCTGGCGCGGAACGGCTTCCGCGTGGGAATGGTCGAGGGCCGGATGCCCACCGAGCTGTCGAAACTGCTCGAGCTGAGCAATCAGCCGCCTCCCGAGGCCGAGGAAAAGGGCAAAGACAAGGATGCCGGAAAGAGCGATGGCAAGGCCGGAGGCAAGGCGGACAAGGTCGAAGATTTCACCGATCAACCGCGGGTCGTCCATCGCCGCCTCGATATCCGGCCCGGCCAGCGGGGCGAGATCATTGCCTCGGGCACGTACGACCAGTTGACGGTTTTGTTGTGCGAGTCGGGCCTTTCCGGAAAGACCTACAACCAGGCACAAGGCATTTTCGAGATAAGACAGTTTCCGCGGCCCGACGGCCGAGTGCGGTTGCAGCTCGTGCCGGAACTGTACCACGATCAGATACGGCAACGCTGGGTGGGCAGCCAGGGGATGCTCCGGCTGGACGCCAGCCGCCCGAAGCAGGTCTACGAGGAGATGACCCTCTCGGCCGACCTCGAGCCGGGAGGCATGCTGATCCTCGCCAGCCTGCCCAATCGGCCGGGGAGCCTGGGGCATTACTTTTTCACCGAAAAAGACGCGCGGCTCGAACAGAAACTGCTCATCATCCGCCTGGCCCAAACGCAGAACGACGGGCTGTTCAACCCGCCTGAACCGTTGAAGTTGGAAGAAGAATGAGGGAAGAAAGGAGAAGAGCGAAGAGGGAGGAGCGAAGAGGGATGAGTCTCTGTAGGGTGGGTCAAGCGAAGCGCAGCCCCACCAACTGCGGGAAAAACTGTTCAACCCGCCCGAACCGTTGAAACTTGGCGAGGAGTGAGGGAATAAAAGGGAAGAGAGAAGAGGGAGGAGCGAAGAGGGAGGAGGGCAGTACCGCTGAAATAAGCTCGTCTACGCGCCCACTCGTTCCCATGCTCCGCAGGGGAACAAGATGTCCGCATTTCTCTTCCCTCTTCCCTCTTCCCTCTTCCATCCAGGAGCGGGATCATTTCAGCGTCTTCCGCACGTCTTCCAACTGCCCCGCCGAGCCGAGCATCGAGTTCTTGTGGATGATGTAGTCGGCATAGGCGGCCATGAAGGTCTTTCCGGGCGGACGCAGATCGAAATTGGCCGGATCGTCGCGGAAAGACTCGCGATGGATGGCGCACCAGACGAGCCGGCCGTCGGTGTCGATGTTGATCTTGCAGACGCCCAGTTTGGCGGCCGGAAGGTATTGCTCCTCGGGCACTCCGCTGGCGCTCTTCATTTTGCCGCCGGCGTCGTTGATCCGCTGGACCCACTCCTGCGGCACGCTGCTGCTGCCGTGCATCACCAGGGGGAAGTTCTTGGGCAGCAGCTTTTGGATTTTTTCGAGGACGTCAAAGTGCAGCCCTTGTTTGCCGGTGAACTTATACGCCCCGTGCGAGGTGCCGATGGCCGCGGCCAGCGAATCGCAGCCGCTCCGCTCGACGAACTCGGCGGCCTGATCGGGATCGGTCAGACAGACGCTGCCGGAGACGTCCTCCTCGACGCCGCCCAGCCGGCCCAGTTCCGCTTCGACGACGATCCCCTTGGCCTGGGCCCGCCCGACGACGCGGCGGGTGATCTCGATGTTCTTGGCGAACTCCTCGCCCGAGGCGTCGATCATCACCGAGCTATAGAAGCCGCTGTCGATGCAGTCGTAGCAGGCCTCTTCGGTGCCGTGGTCGAGATGGACGGCCAGGATCGACTCGGGGAAAATTACGTCGGCCGTGCGGATCATCGCTTCGAGGAACCGCTTGTCGGTGTAGCCCCGGGCGCCGCGGGAGATTTGCAGGATAAAGGGGGCGCTGACGGCCGGATTGACCGGGTCGTCGTTGGATTTCACCTTGCCCAGATTGCCTCGGAACAGCCCCACGGTCTGTTCGAGATTGTTGATGTTGTAGGCCCCCACGGCATAGCGGCCGTAGGCGTGGGCAAAGAGCTGTTTCGTAGTGACGATCATATATCCTCCTTCCGGGACTGTCGTTCGGCGTCTGAATGTGGCAATTTTACGGAAACCACACCCCATAGGCTAGTGCTCTGTCAATGATGAAATGGAGGTTGGGGCGGCAGTTGTACTGCCGCCCCGGCGTGGCAGTACAACTGCCACCCAATGCCGTTTCTGAAAGTGTTTCGTTTTCGTTGCTAAGTCGTTGTTGTGACTAACGTTGCTGCGACAATTTGGCTCGGGAAACTGCCCCTGCATGAAAATGCCGTTCCGGCGATGATAGGGGCTTACGAAGCGAAACCCTACCACGGAGGAACGGCAAATGGTGCGCGCAAGGAAGCGAGCCCGCCAGCGACGGCGGGCCAAGTCGCTGCTCGGGGCGATGCGGGAGTTTCTCACACCCGAGGTTTTCAAGCAAGTGCGAAATGCGGCGCGGCGGCGGAAACCGCCGCGCTGGGATCTGCACCCCCTGCTGTTGATCCTTCTGCTGACGACCTACTGCTCGGGCGACAGTTTGCCAGAAAAATTCGAGGCTGCCAGAGGATTTTATGTGGTTTGTTGTCCCAAAAGGAGACGCCCAGGAAAGTCCTTCGCGGGTTTCGGGAAAGCCGTTGCCAAACTTCCCATGCCCGTGCTGCGGGCATTGGCTGCTGGCATTCGCGGCCGTTGCCCGGTGATCTTCGGCGAAAAATGGAAAGTGGCGGGCTTTATTCCCTTGGGCTGCGACGGTACGCGGCAGAACTGCCCGCGCAGCCAGGAACTCGAACGACGCTTGGGCTCCGGCTGCAAGGAGGGCTCGTCGCCAATGATCTGGAACACGTCGCTTGTTCAGCTCACCTTGGGCATTCCCTTTTGTTGGCGTTTGGGCAACGGGAGCAAGCCCAGCGAGAGGAGCCACTTGATATTCATGCTGCGTTGGCTGCCGGCGGCGGCGTTGATCGTGGCCGACGCGGGTTATGTAGGCTACGAGGTTGTGGCAACGCTCATGACCAAGGCGGCTTTTCTCATCCGCATGTCCTCCAAAGCGACCTTTTACAGCGAAGCCAACGAGCCGTTGGAGGAATTCCGCGAGCGAATCGTCTACTACTGGCCGAAAAATCGGCAGAAAGAAGGCCAGCCGCCGCTTCGCGGCGCTTGCTGCGGATTCACAGCGTCCACCACAAGATCGACGTGTGGCTGTTTACGAACGTGGAAGATCCCCGGCAATTGTCGTTGGAAACGGCAGCCACTTGCTATCGTTGGAGATGGGAAAACGAGGGATTTTTCCGGACCTACAAGCGGACTCTGAAAAAAGCCGTGCTGATTGGTCGAACGGTGGCCCAGGTGCATCGCGAGGCGGAAGCTTCCATGATTGCCACGCAATTGCTCCTTTGTCAGGGCGCGATGGCGATGCGCGCGGTGGCGAAGAACGGCCTTCCGGTGATGTGCAGCCCGCGTCGTGTGTTGCTGGAGGCGCGTCACGACATGTCCGCGCCAAGGAACCCACGGAGCCCTTCGCCGAACGGATTACCAGGGCCGAACGCGAACAGCGCGTCCGCACCAGCGCCAAGGAAAAACGCGAATGGCCGCGTCGCAAGCCGCATACGGCACCCCATGCGCCCATTTTGCTGATGCTGACCGACGAACAAAAGCTCATAATCCATAAGCAGTTACAAGCAGCATGATCAACCGAACTGGAAACGGCATTGGGTGCCACCCCAACATCCGCCCCCACTGAACAGGTGGCATTGGGTGCGCACGCATGCACCTTGCGCTTTTAGGCGGCGGTCGATTGGTGGCGGCGCGAACCGGTCAGGCGGTGGGGGCGGTTCCGCCGGAAACGGGCGAGCGTGGGCGTGTCGCTGAGGTGGTCCGCCACGAGAGTTAGCATCGGCTCGGCGCCACGCGATCAGAATTTCTCCGTGCCTTTCATCCGCCGGTTGATTTGTTTCACGGTCGATTCCACATACGTGCTGGTGACCGGCAATCCTTGCTGGGGCAACGTGAGGGGGACAGGTCCATGTTTTCGGCCCTCGGTTTATCGGCAAAATCACGTTTTCCCGCCGAAAAATGGACCGGTCCCCTGCCGCCCCACGAACGGTTACGAAGTCGAGGATTGGCACGTAGTGGGAGAAGGGCCGTCGCCACAGGCCCCAGTTGGCCTCCGAGCCGTCGGCCACAAACGCCTGGCGGAAAACTCGTCGCTGGCGTGCCGGCATACACGACTTTCTTCCAGGCCGTCGGACTGCAGTCATAGTCCACGTCCAGCCCCGGCGCTTTGGACCGAGGGGAAAAAAGCCCGGCGACAGCCGGGGCAGTAGCACTCTTGCTCGTTCAGCGGCGCCTCCAAGCCGCGTCGCGTTTGTACGGTGCGCTCCCGCGGCTTGATACGCCGTCCCTCGAAGGATCGGCAAATTAATAACTGTCGCATTTCAGAAGGGGACAGTCCCATTTTCGTCGAACGAAAATTGGGACAGTCCCCCACTTATTGATTCGCCGGCCCTAAGCCGCAATGCGGACAATGCGGCGGCCCCAGGCCGCTTTCCGCCAACTGTTGCTCGAACACTTCCAGGCTGACAGCATCGCCCGCCGCCAAGGCGAGTCGCTCGATTGTCGTGAACCGCGCCTCGCCCTGCTCGGTCTCCGGCAGATCTCCTTCGGCCAGGATTTTCTGCAACGCCTCGTGAACCGCCCGCCGCACACGCTCCTGAAATTGTTCGATTGTTGCCATCCCGGGCTTCCTCCTTTATGCAGCTTCTCACTCAGGCGCGTCCTATCGCCCAGATTTACCCCCCTATTGATAACACAAAACCCGCCACCGCGCAAAGTGCAAGGTGTACCCATTGCCGGCAGTTGCTGCTGCCGATCCTGCGAACCTTGCTGCTGGCGGTCATCGACGACACGCCCACCAAAAGGTACGGTCCGAAGGTCGAAGGGGCCGACATCCATCACAATCCCACGCCGGGACCGGCCGACCAAAAATATCTCTACGGACATATCTGGGTGACCATCTCGTTGGCCGTGCGGCATCCGCGTTTCGGGGCTTTGGCCTTGCCACTGCGGGCGATGCTCTACGTCCGCCGCAAAACGATGGCCACGATCCCGAAGTGGCGCGACTGGACCTTCGCCACCAAGCTGGTGTTGGCCGCCCGACTGGTCGAATGGCTCGCTCCGATCGTGAAACAGGCCGGAAAAACACTGTGGATCGTCGTCGATGGCGGCTACGTGAAAGCGCCTTCTTGAAACGTGCCTTGCGGGCCGGGGTGACTGTGATTGGACGGTTGCGCAAGGACGCGGCCGCGGCCGTCCGCCGAAATACGGCAAGAACAGGATCAGTCTGGCCAAGCGCGCCGCTCATCGCCACGGCTGGGAGGCTGCCAAATGCACTGTTTACGGCAAAACGGTCACGAAGCTCTACAAGACCTTCCTGGCGACGTACCGGCCGGTCGGCGGCGCGATTCGCGTGGTGATCGTCCTGGAGGATCACAATTGCTTCCCCTTCTTCTCGACCGACCCGCACGCCACAGCGGTGGAAATCATCGAAGCCTTCGCCGACCAGGCGACGATCGAGCAGGACTTCCACGATGTAAAGGAAGTCTGGGGCGCGGGCCAGCAGCAGGTGCGGAACATTTGGTGCAATGTGGCCGTCTACCATTTGAATCTCTGGATTCATTCGCTGGTGGAACTCTGGTGTTGGAACCGATCCCACGACGAACTATGCGACCGGAGCCTGTCACCGTGGGACGACGCCGAACGTCGTCCGTCTCACGCCGATCGCCGCAAAGCCTTGCGGCGACACATTATGGATCACGAATTATTGACGCTTGCCGCCGTCCGGCGGCTGCCGCAAAAAATCCTCCAACTCACCAAACGTCTTATGACCTTGGCGATGTGATGTGAATCGTTTCTTCAGAAAGTGCAGAACGTCAGATACGTCAAAATAGTCGTGGTTTCCAATCATGGCGTACCCAATTACGTCGGGCTCGGCTTTGTCACCTTTGAGGAGACCGTTGTTCCCGAACCGGGAACGTTGGCCTTGTTGGCCGCCGGCTTGATCGGTCTGCTCTGCTACGCCTGGCGGAAGCGAAAGTAGGAAGAATGTTGGATGGCGGATGGTGGATGTGTCCCCGAGGGCGCATCCACCGTCCAATATCCACCGGCCCCAAAGGGGCTTTGCTTCTCCCAGCCCAGGCAACGCCCTGGGCTGGGAGAACGCGGGGCCTTATGGGACCTAAGGACCGGCTAATCAATTACCGTC
The DNA here is from genome assembly GCA_963733145.1 of uncultured Planctomycetota bacterium. GTDB lineage: Bacteria > Planctomycetota > Planctomycetia > Pirellulales > Thermoguttaceae > JAHIKV01. The sequence goes on from CAVTCJ010000003.1 coordinate 479,688, forward strand.
GGAAATAATTCGTAGGGTGCGTGAAACGCACCATGCCTCGCCGACTGTGGCGCGCTTCACGCACCCTAGCGTATCATCGAATTGTGATGTGAGGTTCTGAAGTTCGCGGTTGGATGTGTTGACGCGAAAACGCCAGAAATTTAAGCGAGTTCAATCCATCCGCTGAGCAATGCAAGCACAAGGCAAACGTAGCGCTGTAGCATTAAATCTACCGTCCACCATCCACCATCCAAAATCTCCACGGGCTTTATCTCTGTAGGGGCCTTTTGTCAACGGGTATTTTGCGGTTTTGGTTGAAAGGGTTGTGCTTTTTGTGCTACGCTTGAAGTGCCTGGTGAAACGGAAGGAGGCTCTGCGGGGACGCAACCTCCCTAGGGATAGCCAGGCCGAGGGTGCGCCAATGGTGCATCCGACCTCTGGATGTGCATGTCGCGCTCAGAGGTCGTTTTCTTCGACACCCATTGGACACCCGAGCCATGCCTCCGAAAATCCATCGTCGAAGCCCGCTCAAGGCGTTAGGGTCGTCGTGTTCTCGTTACATCGTCTTGGTATCGTCATTACCATGTTGTCGCTCGCTGGAGGCGGAATCGAGTTTCCCGTCCTCGTCGCAGGAGCGGTGCGGCGCGGCGGTTGGATTCATCTCTTCGCAGTCACCGGACGCGGCGGTCGCAATGCCGACGCGTGTGCTCCGGGCTGAATAAAACCTTGTTCGCGTCGGTCGGGCCGAATTCACACTGACGCAGTCGCCGCCAAGCAGCCGCCCGGTTTCGGGAATGCTTCACGTGCGAGGCGGGCCGAATAAAAGCTGGTCGCGGTCTCCGACGCGGCGGAATGCCCTCCACGGAGAGATCCTCCGCGGCCGCAGGACGTCACAAAGATGCCGCGTTACGCCGATTCGTATTTGTGCTCAGGCGGCCTCCTTTCGTTTTTTGCGGGCCATCCGGGCGCGGTTGGCGCCCAGGTTGTGTTTCGTGGCCGGTCCGCGGGCGTAGGGCTTTCCGTCGCGGACCATGGCATACAGGATCCGCAGCAGGCGTCGGCCCATGGCCACGTTGGCCTTGGGCCTGCCGATGCGGCGGATCAGACGTTGGCGGATCGCCTCTTGCTTTTTGTCGGAGCGGCAGAGCGTCAGCGCGGCCTTGCACAGCGCCCAGCGCAAGCGTGCGCGAGCCGGCCTTGGTGATGTTGCCCGATTGGGTGCGGCCGGCCGATTCCTTCAGGTCGGCGGTCAGTCCGGCCCAGAACTCCAGGGCGTCGGCGTTGGGAAAGCGGTCGAAGGGGCCGATTTCGGCGGCGATGATGCAGGCCCAGATTTCGTCGATGCCCGGCACGCTCTTGAGCAATCCGACAATCTCGCGGAAGCGTTCCGCGCGGTTGGCGAAGGTGATCTGCAAGTGCAGCCGGGCCCGCTGCCGTTCCACGAGTTGGATGATGTCGAGGAAATTGGCGAAGGCCTGTTGCTGCACGGGCTTGAGCAGATAGCCGCGGGCCAGAATCCACTTCTGCGCGGCGGGGCCGTCGAGCTTCGGTCCGGCGATGTTGGCGGCCAGGAGCATGGAACGCATGGAGTGCTTGCTGCGGCTGTCCGGATACCTCCCTGACGGTCAACCCGGACTATCCCTACAACGTCGGCCAGCACTCCGCCAGCGCCCGAACCGATTACGCGGCGAACAGCGGGAGCATCATGTCGCTTTGGCGTTCCTCGCCGCCGACTCAGTCATTTATGGCGCAGGTCGACGCCCCCGGCTTTCAATGGCCCGCTTCGTTCGGCGCGGCCCTGAAGGTGGGCGATGGCATCAGTTACACGCTGAGCACGGTAAAGATGTCCGACGTCACCGACGGCACGAGCAACACCTACATGCTGGGCGAGAAGTATTTCAACGCCGATCATTATTTAGACGGCCAGGACGGCATCGACAACAACCCGATTTACGGCGGCTTCGACTGGGACTGGCACCGCTGGGTCTGCGAGCCGGACTCGAGCGGCAACTGGGTCGGCGCCCCGCCGTTGCCCGACCAGTCGGGCTATGACAATTACTACCGCTTCGGCAGCGCCCACGCCACCGGACTAAACATGGCCTTCTGTGATGGCTCCGTCCGTTCGATCAACTACACGATCGATCCGCGGGTCCAGTATTGTCTGGGCAAGCGCAACGACGGCATGGTGATGGACGCCAAGGCGTATTGACGGCATATCTACCATCCCGCGTATGAAACCGCTTCCCAAGCCCAAGGGTTGCAACCCGTGGCCCTCTTCGTGTAAAGTGGGTACTTTGCCCGAAGGATATTCTCCCATGAAAAAAATAACCCGTTCAGTTGCCCGACGCGATTTTCTCAAGACCGGCGTGGCCGCCGCCGGTCTGATGCTGGCCCCCGCGGCTGCCGGCTTTGCCGCCGAAGATGACAAGAAGCCCGTCCGCGTCGGATCGGTCGGCGTGGGCAATCGCGGCACGAGTTTGCTGAAAGCGCTGCTCTCTCTCGAAGGCGTCGAAGTCCCGGCCGTGTGCGACATTGACCTCGCCGCCGCCGACCGGGCGAGCAAGCTGCTCGTCAAACGCGGCCGCAAAGCGCCGGAGCTCTACACCAAAGGCGACGAGGACTTCCGCCGCCTCATGCGCCGCGGCGACCTGGATGCGGTGTTGATCGCCACGCCTTGGGAGTGGCACACGCCGATGGCCGTCGAGGCCATGAAGCAGGGCAAGTACGCCGGCGTCGAGGTCCCCTGCGCGATCGAGCTCGACCAGTGCTGGGAACTGGTCCGCACGCACGAAGCGACCGGCGTGCCCTGCATGATGCTGGAAAACTGGAGCTTCCGCCGCGACAACCTGGCCGTGTTGAACATGATCCGCGCCGGGCTGTTCGGCGAGATCGTCCATTGCCACTGCGCCCATTCGCACAACTGCATCCACTGGTACTTCGACGCCCAGGGCCGGCCGCGCTGGAGCGGCAATCACCTGCTCAACCGCAACGCCGACCAATATCCCACGCACAGCCTCGGCCCGGTGCTGAGTTGGATGGACATCAATTGCGGCGACCGTTTCGATTATCTCGTCTCGATGTCCACGCGCACGCTGGGCATCAAGGACCAACTCGAGCGCAAATACGGCAAGGACCATCCGCCGGCCAAGCTCCCCTACAAACAGGGCGACATTGTGACCACGATGGTCAAGACGGTCAAGGGGAACACGATCGTCATCGCCAACGACATGCAGTTGCCCCGGCCCTACGACAACCGCTGGCTGATCCAGGGCACCCGCGGCTTGTACAACGAGCAGCGCGACGCCGTGTACATCGAGGGCGTCAGCCCCAAGCACGAGGAGTGGGAGCCGTTCGGGCCGTATCAAAAGAAGTACGAACACGCCCTCTGGAAAAACTCGTCGGCGGAGTTGCTCCGCCAAGGCCACGGCGGCACGGACTCGATCGAGCTCCGCGAGTTCATCCGCGCGGTCCGGGCGAAGACGCAGACGCCGATCGACGTGTACGATTCGGTGACGATGAGCGTCGTCGTTCCGCTCTCCGTGCGTTCGATCGCCGCCGGCAGCCAGCCGGTCGAGTGTCCCGACTTCACCGCGGGCAAGTGGCGCGTCACGCGGCCGAAGTTCGCCGTGGACCTGATCGGGCGATCATAACGGGAGCTCCCTTTGAAATGGAACGTTCAGCTTTCCCGATCGCGCGTGGCAATCAGTTGTTCCAACCGCGCGGAAAGCAGGCCGGGAAAACGGCCGCACCAACTTTCGTCGATCAACTCGACCTCCAGCAGGTCGATAAGGTGAACCTGATCTTTCAAGCGAAACGAAGTCAGCTTCATTCGCACCAAGGCTTCGAGCATAGGCACGGGAAAATTGGGACCGGCCTCGCATTCCTCTATTTCCGGCGAAGGCAGCAGGTAATCCGGCCGAGCCTTTTCGCCCGCGAACAAAACGTGAATCGCGCTCCGCACCGGACCTTGCGGCCCATCCAGGAACAGGTCCGCTCCCGCGACGTTTTGGTGGATGAAGCCGATGGACTGTAGTTCGGCAATCACGCGGTCGAAATCCCGCCGCCGAACCAGCAAGTCCACGCCCCTCGTGTTTCGCACCGCTTCTTGATCCACTGTCTCCGACGATCGCCGTAGTTCGTTCAGGCAGTTTCAGTAGTTCCAAATTTCGGCCGTTCGAAACGTCGTCATTCTGAGCGCAGCGAAGAATCTCCTTGGCCACCGAGATCCTTCGCTTCGCTCAGGATGACCCTTTGTGACAAAATATGCCAAATTTGGAACTACTGAGTTTGAGTCGATGTCGATGCTGTCACGGCCAACATACACGTCATTCAGACGCGGTTTCAACCAGGATATTGCTATCATCGATGAATTCCACGGGGGAGACATCCTGGCCATGTTCCCACATCAGCGAGAAGAACCAAATGTCGCTTTCACCGATGCAAAAATCGGCGGGAGTGAATGACAACTTGGAATCCAACGGCCGCTCCGGCCGCTGCGGGTGATATTCCGCGGGCCAACCGAAGGCATCGCCAGTCCAGCCTTCGCCTCGGGCGTGCAGTTCGTTCGCGAATCGACGCACATCGTCTAATTCCGGAATGCGCACCGGAACGAACGAATCGTAATCGTCATGGATTCTGATTCTAGCCTTCGCAATGACCACGTTTCACTTCCTCATTCCTCTCCGGCGGCCCGAAGAATCACGTTTCTTGCCGACAACGATATCCGGAAATGCAATTTCTGCAGACGATCCACTAACGGCGCGACTTGAGAAACGAGACCGGCATGCTTGGCATCCAACAATAGCCCGAGCGTGCCCGTAAAGCGAATGTTCAAGGTCTCGGCAACCAGGCGAGCCAGTTTGTCATCGATCACGGCAACGGTCGTGGGCAGTTCCATCGCCAGCATCAGAACCTCTGTTTCCCCGGGACCGAGGTCGCCGATCAATCGCTCGGCGGACGCGGCGGAGGGACGGCGGACCTCGACCCAAGCGAAAGCCCCCGGCGATGGAACGTCGTGCCCCGCCGACCTCCCTACGTCCAATTCCTTGATTACGGCGGGAGGTACGATGACCCTCCCTGCCAATTTGGGCAACAAATCCAGTTGCCCGAGTTGATGCAAGTATTGGAACGGCGACGTGTCGCAAACCAACTCAGGCAAGACGCGTTTCCTTCGCAAATTGCTCTTCGCTCAAATCGAACGTATCCACGCCGTAATCGGCCAACTTTGACAGGAAGACGACTCGCGGCACTCCGGCCAGCGACGCGGCCGCGCCCGACGAGAGTTTTCCCAACTCATAGAGTTTCACCGCCGCGGCCATCCGCAAAGTATCGCCCACCTCTCCGACGGGCACCTTCAAGGCGAGCACCGTTTCATTGGGAACGTCAAATGTAATCTGGCTCATTCGGCAAACTCCTTCTTCTGCTCCTACCTGTTTGGACCCTATTGCAATTATAGCTGAACACGCTATGTCCACAACTGCCGGTCCAGCATGCGGTAGTTGATCGCCTCGTTCAGGTGCATCGGACGGATGGATTCGCTGCCGTCGAGATCGGCGATCGTCCGGGCGACGCGGAGGACCTTGTCGTGGGCCCGGGCCGATAGGCCCAGCTCGGTCATCGCCGATTTCAGGATGTTCTGGCACTCGTCATCCAGCGGGCAAAACTGCCGCGTCAGGCGGTGCGACATGTCGGCGTTGTAGCGGGTCCGGGCGCCGTCGAAGCGGGCCGCCTGGGCCGCGCGGGCCGTGGCCACCTGGACGCGCAACTCCGCGCTGGCCGTCCCCGGCGTCCCGCCCGAGAGATCGCGATAGGCCACCGACGGCACCTCGATGTGAATGTCGATCCGGTCCAGCAGCGGACCGGAGATTTTACTCATGTAGCGTTCGATTTGCGGCGGCGTGCAATTGCAAGTCCGCCGCGTGTCGCCGCGATAGCCGCAGGGGCACGGATTGAGCGCCGCGATGAGCATGAAATTGGCCGGAAAGGTCGTGCTGTTCAACGCCCGGGAAATCGTCACCGTGCCGTCTTCCAGCGGCTGGCGGAGCACTTCCAGCGTCTGCCGGCTGAACTCGGGCAACTCGTCGAGGAACAACACGCCGTTGTGCGAAAGCGATATTTCGCCGGGCGAGGGCGTCGAGCCGCCGCCGACCAGCCCCGCGTTGCTGATTGTGTGGTGCGGCGCGCGGAAGGGGCGGACCGCCAGCAGCGGCTGGCCCGGCTTGAGCCGGCCGACGGCGCTGTAGATGCGGGTGGTCTCGATCGACTCGCCGGGCGTCAGGTCGGGCAAAATGGTGGGCATCCGCTTGGCCAGCATCGTCTTGCCCGAGCCGGGCGGGCCGATCATCAGCAGGTTGTGTCCGCCCGAGGCGGCCACGACCAGCGCCCGCTTGGCCATCTCCTGGCCGCGGACGTCGGCGAAATCGACGTCGTAGGTCGAGAACGTGCGGAACAGCTCGTCGAGCCGCGAGGGCTGCGGTTCGATCTCGATCTCGCCGGTGAGGAAAGCCACGGCCTGGGACAGGCTCGATATGGGAATCACTTCGACGCCTTCGACCACGGCCGCCTCGGCCGCGCTCAGGCTGGGGACGAGGAGCCCGCGCAGCCCTTCCATTTCAACGGCGGCTATCGACATCGAGAGTGCCCCTTTGGCTGCGCGGGTCGTGCCGTCCAGGGCCAGCTCGCCCACGACCGCGTATTCCGCCAGCCGCTCGGCGTCGATCTGCCCGCTGCCGGCAAGGATTCCCAGCGCGATGGGCAGATCGAACGAGGCCGCCTCCTTGGGCAGATCGGCCGGGGCAAGGTTGATCACCACCCGGTTCTGCGGCCGCTGGAAGCCGGAGTTGACCATCGCCCGCTCGACGCGGTGCGTGCTCTCCTTGACGGCCGCCTCCGGCAGGCCGACCAGGACGGTCTTCGGCAGTCCGGCCGGCGAGACGTCGACCTCGACCTCGACCGGCAAGGCGTCGATGCCCAACAGCGAAAAGGTCTTCAGTTTGGCGAGCATAATATGGTCTACCGATTGCCAGGGTCGATTGTACCCTCTTCACAGGGTATGCGAAAGAGGGTAGAATAGGGATGTCAAGCCTAAAGGGGGTGAAACATGAGCGCCCAAGTTCTGAGAGGCTCCAAGCGCGAAATAGCGGAAAGCGTGGCCCGGATCCCCGGCGAAGTCCGCGAGGCGATTGTCTTTGTCGAAGAGCCGTTGGCCCCGACGGAAGCCTTGCCGCAAGAGATTTTTGCCTCGATGGAACCGTTTGCGGCACATGCCGGCGGCGCGGACTATTCGCGTGAGGCACTCCACAGCCGGATGGAAGACGAATGATCCTCCTGGAAACCGAGGACTTGTGTATGCTTGACCTTGACGCGATTATTTCGGAAGCCTCTCAGCTTCCCGTAGCTGACCGGCTACAACTGATCGACCGGCTTGCGGAATCGATACCCGACGACCAGCCCCCCTCGCTCTCGGAGCAGTGGATAGCGGAGATCGACCGGCAGTCGGAGAAGATAAAAGAAGCAAAGGACGAAGGGGTTGAAAAATAAAAGACTCCCGACCCATTTATTGGTCTCGACCTTTATTGGTCCAGGGCATCGACGCGTGATAAAAAGCTGCGTCCCTTTTTGTACTCAGACACCCAGATGGCTTGCCAATCCCAAATTGATAAATCAGTGTCGTCCAAGGTTAATTGGAAGGGATGAGAAAAGATGACCTCCGGAATCGCGGTGACGCTCCCGTTTCTCCTAAAATATGCCCTTGCTGCGGCGGCCTTATGGACGGATGTATTTTCGGTCAGAGAATATCAACAAGAGTGTAAGCGAGAGGTGCAGATTGCCTCGGCATTTGAGAAACGGGCAGAAAGTCTGACCTATTGGTCGTGTGTGCCTCAATGGCTGCAACGAATACAGGGTATGGGTTGCTTCAAACATCCCGATGAGTCATGATTCGAAAGACCACTTTAAGCATCGCTGATCTGGCTGAAATTGGCAAGCTGCGGTTACTTACCTGGTTGGAGCTGACAGATTGCGGGCTTGCGGACGCCTCGTTGAAGCCGTTAGGCGATCTCATTGATCTCGATGGAGTAAACCTCGCAGGCAACAATATCACCGACGACGGTTTGGCGCACTTCGCCGATCTGAAGTCACTTGTCTATTTGGACCTGAGTAGAACGAAAGTGAGGGGGCCTGGCCTGAAGAACTTCGCCCGCCTTCTCGAGCCATTACAATGGAGAAATCCGCGATTACGGATGAGGGGCTGAGGTGCCTAGCGTCCTTACCGGAACTCGCTTCAATTCTCCTAGATGGCTCGACCAAATTTGGCGATAAGGGCATAGCCTATCTCAAAGCCTCTCCGCATTTGCAGGAACTGGGGATTGAAGGAGCCGCCATAACTGATGCTGCGTTGGCGCATTTAGCCAAATGCCGCGAGTTAGTATTCGTAGGGATAAATGATACAGCGGTTACCGACAAAGGGCTTTACCACCTCCGACGCTGCACACGTCTTCAGGGTTTGGATTTGCAGGGCACCAAGATTACTGATCATGGGTTGTCCTATTTCAAGAATCTCGTCAACCTGGAATACTTGAATATCAAGTCTACGGATGTCACTGACGTCGGTTTGTCCTACTTAAAGGACCTTCACAAGCTTGTGTATATGGAAATCAGCGGCGATAAGATTACAGCGGAGGGAGTTGGATCACTGCGTCAGATTTTACCTGAATTAATGGTGGAGTGGAATGATAGACTATTATTTTGAAACATCCGAAAGAAATAGGAAAGAAATAAGGAAAGAAATGGAAAGGAGGGAATAAAGGGGTCGGGGAAAGCGCCGGTCAAAGCCGGCAAGGAGTAGCGGATGAAAGAGCCGTACGGGAAAGGGCTAGCGACCCATCCCGGCCCTGAGTCATGTGCCGGCCATGGTAACATGGCGGGTGAAGCGTTGACAAGGGCACACGCAGGCCAGCCATTGAGCTCCGAAATCATTTCTTCGGCGTGCCGACCTTGTTCCGACAGGTGCGAGATAAAGGGGTGCGAGATAAAGGGTGCGAGATAAAGGGGTCGGGAGTCTTTGTTCTTGACAAGGACCAGCAAAGGGGTCGGAAGTCGGGGGTCGACCAGCAAAGGGGTCGGCGACCAGCAAAGGGGTCGGAAGTCGTTTCTATTCTCACCACCCGAGGAGAATTAGGCACAGTGCGTTCAACATTAGCCCAAAGTACAAGCGAGGGCAATCCACGCCGCGTGGATCAGAGCTGAGTAACGCTTCCCGCAAATAGTATTCGGTTTTCACAAGAAGGCCCGCCCCGTGTTCTCATCGACAAAAAGGACGCTGTGGCTTGTTGCCGATGATCCCGAGGGAGCCTGGTGGTGCGACTGCCGGGTGGGTATCGTTGATGCGCCGTGGCATAGCAAAGAGTCGTTCCGTCGGACGGCAGCGGTTGGCTTTGGACGTGTGCAAACTGTTCTCGGGCGTTCATGTTTGCCAGAGCGGCGTTCATCCGGGAATCGCTGGATGACCTTGCCAAGCGGCTAACGCCACGTATTCAAAAGTGCATTGACTCGAATGGATCGGTCCACGTCCACACCCTTCTCGCAACTCCCGACGACTGGTTGGCAATTGCGCGGCCGCTGGCAGAACAGCTTGAGGAGGGCGAGCGATACGTGTTCTTTGACGGGCATGTCCTTGCGGCGAAATGTGGCCCGGTGAAGTTCACGGGGCTCTATCGTTCGCATGATCTTCCCGATCTCCCCCACCTTTCAGAAACGCTTCTTCAGGAGACCGCCGGGAATCCCGATTATTGGGCCACTGAACGCGGTGCGGTATAATTGGGGGGTCGAATAAGTGGCCGGGAGTCTTTAATGGTGAAACAAGCAAGGGAAAAGACTCCCGCCCCCTTTATCCCCTCAACTGAAGACCGACAACTGAAGACTGACCACATAAAATCCACCCCTTTGCCGCACTCGGATGTGGCCGGAAAATGGGACACCACCGATAAAGGTAAGGTGGGCAGGGGAATAAAGGGGTCGGGAGTCTTTGATTCTTGTTGGGACTATAAAGGTGGCCACGACATCGAAGAAAATAGCAGAGGGGATTATTCAAATATATTGACTCCCGAGCAATTACAACTCGATCCGATCAGGGCGGATTCGCAGGCCGCGATTGCCCGCCTCGCTGACCGCGTTATTTTACCGCATGTAGGGGAGTAAAGGCAACCTGGGATTTTCATATCCGGCCAGAACATTGCCGCACTCCGCTCTTTTTCAGGATGAGACTTTGTCGGATCATCCGAACCCCGATTCACATCCCGTCGCCGCTGGCTCCGGGTTATACGACGAAGGCGGCGGGGAAAATATCGCGTGGCACAAAAACTCGGCTTGAAATCCCGGCGCGTTTTGTTAGTGTATACGCATGTATAGATAGCCACGGTGCCCGCGACTCTCGCGCCGCTCGTCGATTTTCAACCGGGGATGGAAGATGGCATTCGGCAGGGTTCGGAAACAACGGCGATTCGCGGCGTGTTTGCAGTATGGCAAGATCGGCAAACTGCGCAGCTTGTCGATGCAACACCCTACCGTAAAACGGGGGAAAATTCGCGGCGATCCAAGTCTCCAGAAGTGCTTTGTGAACAGCGAGTTACACACTTTCGCCGCGCCGGTTTGCGGAAATGCGTGAGTGAAATTCTGTTGCATGTCGCCCGCTACGAAATTGGGGGGAGAGAAGGGTCTTAAATTGGAATATCGAGAACTCGTTGACCAACTTGGCGGCCATCCCCGAGTGGGGCGGCAGTGCAACTGCCACCCCAACCTGCACCTGCAGGCAGAAGTGCGACTGCCGTCCCAAGCGGCACCGGCAAGCAGAAGTGCAACTGGCGTCCCAACCTGCAGGCGGCAGCGCAACTGCGACGCCAATCCACAGGAGGCAGTCCAATTGAAACCCCAACCTGCAATTCAGCACCGATGTGGACAATGCCGTTGGCGGCCGCGGAGCGGCCGGGCAGTGCGTTCCCAAACGGAGCTTGGGAACGAGGTGGTGGTGCCGGTGAGAATTTTGCAACGCCCTTCCGCGTCCGAGCGGCAATTTCGTGGAGACTTGCAACATGCACCGGAGAATGTTTGCCCGGCTCGACTTATGAAAATCGGCGGGGCCTCGGAAAAGAATATAACAATGGACCCTCTGGCGGACTACAAGCAGTGCATAATTCCAAACCATTGCCGGGCAACAACTTAACGACGGCAAAAAATGATGCGCGATTTTTGCGGCACAATGTGTCGTGTGCGATAACGACGCCCCGTTGGGCCGACTCTATCTCGACCACAACGAGCACCAGCCGGACGTGTCAAGCACGCTTCCTTCAGCTTTGCCGCAATCCGGCCTCCAGCAGCTGCCCCCGTGTATTCACGGGGGGCTAAAGGTCACGGGGGCTGAATGGTCTGATTCCAGGACGCTCTCGGCAATCGCCTCAATCCTTCCGCTTCCGATCCAGCCGGCCGGATTTGTTGATCGCCCGCCAGAGACGCAGGCCCATGGCGATGCTCACGACGGCCGCGGCCGCGCCGGGGGCGGAGATGCCGAACATCATCGGCGGCACGTTGCGGCTGAGCATCAGCGAAGCGCCGACGAACAGCGCGCTGGCCAACATGCCCAGCACCAGCCGGTTTACCGAGGGTTCCAGCCCGCGATGGTCCAGATGGATGTCGAACCGCCCGGTTTGCATCTGGTCCAGCACGTCGGCGATGCCCTGCGGCAGGACGTCGAGCAGGTGTTCGAGTTCCGAGAAGAGGCGGTGCAGCTTCCGCAGCCGGCGGCGGGGCGAAAAACGTCGCAGCAGGAGTTTCCGCCGGTAGGGCCGGATCATCTCGACCAGGCTGAACTTCGGGCTGATCAGCCGGGCGGTCCCCTCCAGCGTGACCAACGCCTTCAGCAGCATGGCGATCCGCGCGGGAAGCATGATGTGGTAGCGGCGAATCTGCTCCATCATCTCGTTCAGCGCCCCGCCCAGGTCGAACTTGTCCAGCGATTGCCCGGCGTAGTAGGAGAGGAAATCGGCCACGTCCAGGGCCAGGGCCGAGCGGTCCAGGTCGGCCGGCGTCTTGCCCAGCCGGATAATTATCGCCGTCATGTGCTCGGCGTCGAGGTCGCTAAGCGAGATGAGCATCTCGGCGACGTTTTCGTGCAACCGCTCGTCGATCCGTCCGACCATGCCGAAATCGAGCAGCCCGACCCGGCAGCCGTCGAGCGCCAGGAGATTGCCCGGATGGGGATCGGCGTGATAGAACCCGTTCTCGAAGATCATTTTCAGGCAGATGGCCGCGCCGCGCCGGGCGAGCTGGTCGGTATCGACGCGGGCCTCGGCCAGCCGCGCGGTCTCCGAGAGCTTGATCCCGTCGATATATTCCATCGTCAGCACGCGGCGGCTGGAAAGCTGCGGATAGGTCCGCGGGATGTGGACCGTCGGATCGCGGCGGAAGTCGTGGGCGAACTGCTGGATGTTGCGCAGCTCGCGTCCGAAGTCCAACTCCCGCCGCATCGACCGCTGAAACTCGGTGACGATGGCGTGGGGGCGATAGTTGCGGAACTCGGGGACCATCTCGGCCATCAGGGCCAGCCCGGCCAGGATGTCCATATCCACGGCCACTTTTTTCTCGATGTCGGCCCGCAGGACCTTGACCACCACGTCCTCGCCCGAGTGCAGCCGGGCGCGATGCACCTGCCCGATCGAGGCCGAGGCCATCGCCTCCGGCTCGAACTCGGCGAAGAGTTGCTCGACCGGCCGGCCCAACTCGCTTTCGATCAGCTTGCGGACGACCTTGGGCGGATCGGCGGGCACGTTGGCCTGAAGCTGCTGGAACTCGTCGGCCAGTTTCACGCCCACCAGGTCGGGGCGGGTGCTGAGGATTTGCCCCAGCTTAATGAACGTCGGCCCCAGTTCGGCCAGGGCCATTCGCAGCCGGGTCTCCCAGGGCTCGCGGGCGATGGCCGCCCCGCCCCGGGCCTTCAATATATCTTTGGCGAAATCCGGCCCCAGCCGCCCGACCCACGACGCCAGTCCGTACTTGCTGAGGACCGTAAATATTTCCGACCAGCGGCCAAGGTGACGATAACTTTGCGGTATCGAGCTGATCTTCATGGCGCGGCCGTCCTGGGGACTGGTCCATATTTCGGCCATGAAACGTCAATTTTGAGTATAACGTCGGCCGGAAAATAGACCCGTCACCTTTGCAGTGGGCGATTAGTGGGAAACAGGCTATTCCCCCCTCTAATCTACGTCACCCGCGGGCCAAACGCCAGTGCCACTCCGCACTGCATTATAGTTTGCGACGGCCTCAGATGTGCGCAAATAACGGTCGTAGAGGCGGAGGGATTTGAGCATGGGACCGATCCGCAGCGGCCCCGCCGCCAGCACAGTAGCCAGATTCGCCTGCCAATGGCCCCAGCCCTTCCAGCGGAAGCGGCCGCCGTCGCAAAGCTGACCGTCTACGACAGCGGCAATGATTTTCGGGCCGGCGTCGGCAATCATCACCAAATGGTGCAGTTTGCCCGGTTTGAGCAATCCTCGGTCGCAGTCCCACGCGGCGGTGTTTCTGCCGTCGTTCATGCTGAACATTACCGTGCCGTCTTTGGTCGTGGTTAGGATCGGCAAATTAATAACTGTCGCATTTCAGAAGGGGACAGTCCCATTTTCGTCGAACGAAAATTGGGACAGTCCCCCACTTATTGATTCGCCGGCCCTTGGCGGCCCTGGAAACGCACTCGGCCAGCTTGCCGCGGATGCGATACAGGGTTTGCGAGATGGCGCCACGGTGCGTCGCCGGTCAGCGAAAGGATGAAGGCGTACAATCGCGGCTGCCAGGCGATGACCTGCTGCATGTACCAGATTGTCCGATCGGCGCCGTCCATGGCGGATATAGCTTGAACCAGTCGACAAGCGGAGACAACCCACGCGGCGACAAGGCGTCTTCCACCATTAGAACCAAAGTCGCCGGACAAATCTCAACAGGAATTTTTTCCGTTTGCTGAACGGCCCGGAAAAAAATGAGCGAAAAACGGCCAACGTTCGACTAATGGGGGAGCAGACAAGACCTGCGATAGCCGACGACGAACGGCCGCCGGAATGTGCTGAATGAAATTTCGTGATTCTGGGCGCCGTCGGTCGTTCAGCCCCGGCGTCCACGCCGGGGAGAAACGGCTGTTTCCCTTCTGGTCACGCACCCGTCGTGGACGCCGGGGCTAAACGGATTTACTCCCACAATCGCGAATAGTCCGCTCAGCCGGCGAAATTCCGCTCGGCATAGTCCCAATCGAGGATGTGCCACCAGTCGGCGATGCTGTCGGCGCGGCGGTTCTGGTGCTTCAAGTAATAGGCGTGCTCCCAGACGTCGAGGACCAGGACCGGCTTGCGGCCGAACATCAGGGGCGTGTCGTGGCCGGGCGTGGTTTCGATCAGCAGGTTTCCGGTTTTGTTGAGGCTCAGCCAGGCCCAGCCGCTGGCGAAATGAGCGCCGGCCGCGGCGGCGAATTTTTTCTGGAACGGCTCGAAGCCGCCGAAGGTCTTGTCGATGGCCGCGGCCAGTTTGCCGATCGGACTCCCGTCCCGCTTTGGACCCATCATGGCGAAGTACAGGTCGTGGTTGACGACCCCGCCGCCGTTGTGCCGGACGGCGGTGCGGATATCCTCCGGCACCTGGTCGAGGTCGGCGAGCAGTTCCGTGACGGGCATGCCCTGGAGTTTCGGGTATTTCTCCAAGGCGGCGTTGAGTTTATCGACGTATCCCTGGTGGTGTTTCGTGTGGTGGATTTCCACGGTGCGGGCGTCGATGTACGGTTCCAGCGCGTCGAAGGCATAAGGCAACTTGGTGAGAGTGTGCATTTTCCGCTCCCTATGTAGAGTGTTGTTTTTCTCCCCGGACCGAATGACATCCCGTTGTTTCTCGGCCAGGTCCCCGGTGGCGGCTCTTTCGCGGAACCTCCGGGTTATTATACAGATCTGTCAAGAATTGGGAGAGTAGGGGGGCGAAGAAGCCGTCTTTCCGGTAATCACGGGGCAGTCTACTTGAGCCGCCGGGCGAAATTGCCTACAATCGACCGTTTTCATGCTAATAACAAGGAAAAACCGACATGGAACGCACCCTCGTCCTGCTCAAGCCCGATTGTCTCCAGCGGCGGCTGATGGGCCGGGTGATCGCCCGCTTCGAGGATAAAAATCTGGACATAATCGCCCTGAAAATGATGCGGGTAACGCCCGAATTGGCCCGGCGGCACTACGCCGAGCACGTGCAGAAAGCGTGGTATCCCGAGTTGGAGGCGTTCATCACCGGCGAACCGGTCGTGGCCATGATCGTTGAGGGGCCGGAGGCGATCGCCGTGGTCCGCGGCATGGCCGGCGCGACCAACGGCCTGAAAGCGAATCCCGGCACCATCCGCGGCGACTTCAGCGCCAGCCAGCAGATGAACCTGGTCCACGCCTCCGATGGACCGGAGTCGGCCGTCCGCGAGATCGGCATCTTTTTCACGCCCGCCGAAATCCAGGGGTGAGGGCGGCAATTGTCTCCCCTCGCCCTTTGGGAGAGGCGTCGGGGGTGAGGGCAGTGTTGTCAGCGGTTGTGGACCCGGATTATCCCTGGGCCGGGGCGCATTGCGCGCAGAGTGCGAGACACTAGCCCGAAGCGCAAGCGAGGGCAACTCGTAGCGCCGCCCTCGCTTGCGCTTCGGGGTAGTGTTTGCAGATGAATAATCCCGGCAAGGCGAACCTGGAGTTCATGGAGTCGGGCAACCGGCGTTACATCATCGGCGCATCGAAGGGGACGCTTAAAAAGTTCGGTAACCGTTCACGGGGCGGCAGGGGACTGGTCCATTTTTCGGCGGGAAAACGTAATTTCATCAATAAACCGTGGGCCGAAAACATGGACCTGTCCCCCTCCCGCCGCCCCAGGGGGACAGTCCCATTTTCGTCGAACGAAAATTGGGACAGTCCCCCACTTATTGATTCGCCGGCCCTAAATGATGCGAGCGGTCGATCTCGGACGCCCTCCTCCCTCTCCCCTCTTCTCTCCTCTCTCCCTCCGGGGCCTCTTGCCAACGGCGGTGCAAAGCCTCAAACTAAAGGTTTGCCACGATTTTGCAGGAGCTTGCCATGAGTCAGCAGTTGAAGGACATGTATTCGACCGCGGCCGATTGGGACGCGGCCTACCGCGAGGGGACGCCCCCCTGGGACGCGGGCAAACCGCACGCCGAACTGGCCCGCGTGCTCGACGAATACAAATTGAACCCTCAAACGGTCCTCGAGGTCGGCTGCGGCAGCGGAGCCGACTGCATCCTGCTGGCCAAGCGCCGCTACGAGGTCACGGCCATCGAGCTTTCGCCCATCGCGTTGGAACGGGCGCGGCTGCGGGCCGAACAACACGACGCCCTGCTCCGCTTCGTGCTGGCCGACGCCTTCGATTTCGCCCAGAACGCCGGACAGTTCGACTTCGTCTACGACGCCGGCCTGTATCATTCGGTCCGCCGCGCGAAATTGAACCGCTATCTCGACATGCTGTGGCGGGTAACTCGGCCCGGCTCCTATTTCCTCTGTTTGGCCGTGCGCCGGACGAGGCGGAAGGCGACGGTCCGCCGCAAGTCGAAGAGGAGGAAATCCGCAGCGAGTTAGGCCGGCTCTTCGAGTTCGTCCATCTCCGTCCGACGCGTCTCGAAAGCTCGGACCCCAACCGCCAGTACCCGGGCTGGTCCTGCCTGATGCACCGCTGATGGCGCACAATTCAGCCCCCCGTGTATTCACGGGGGCTAAATGGTCATTAGACGGCGCGGGAGCGTCTTTGGCGTCCGGCTTCTTCGCCGGCGCTTTCCTTTTCCGGCGCTTCCTTTGCGGCGCCTTCTTCGCGGGTGCTTCGATCTGCTGGCTCTCGCCCGGCTTCAGCGTGACCGATTTGGCTTCATCCTTGGGCTTTTCGGCCGCAACCGCTTTCGCTTTCGCGTCGGTTTTGACGCCGGCCGTTTTCGCATCGGCGGGCAGGCTGATGACTTCCGCCACGGGGGTGCGGATTTTGAAGCCCTCCAGATCGTCGGGGACGTCGGCGGTCAGCTTGCCCGAGTGGAGGATGGCCGTCTTTTCCGATTCGATTTCGAGGCAGGCCGGTCCTTGCAGGAGCACTTTTGCGCCGCAGTGGAAAGTGATCTCGGCCAGTCCGCTGGAGAGATTCACTTTTTCTCCGGGCCGGAAAAAGGTCCCTTTCTGGTTGGTCTCGCTCCCTTTGCCCCAGAGGCAATCGGCGAGGCCGGTCAACTTGGCCACGCTCTCGCGTTCGGCCTTGGAGATGCTGGTGAGCTTCGCGACGGGCGTAGTGACGCTGAAACCTTCCACTTCGTCGGGCACGTCGGCGGTCATGCGTCCGACGCGGAGCGTGCCCCCTTTGTCCGATTTGAGTTCGAGGACGGCCGGGCCTTCGAGAATCGCCTTGGCGCCGCAGGCGAAGGCGATCTCCACCAACCCGGTGGCCACGTTAAGGGTTTGGCCCACGCGAAACTGCGCCTTCCAAGGGGGCGTCGGCGCCGTCCGACCAGCGGCAATCTTTCGTTCGCAGCAACGAGGCGACGTAGCCGGGCGCCACCGGCGAATTGCTCTGGCGCGATTCTCGCCGTAGGGTCCCCATAACTTGATCCGCGGAGCAATCTTCGAGTCAGCCGCCAACGTGTCTTCGGCCGGCGCGTTGGGATTCACCGGAAGAAGAGCGTCGTTTACGCCGCGGTCGGGCGATTCGGCGTAATTTTTCGACACGCCGTCGTTAATGCCGACCAGACGCACGCCGTGAATGAAGAACCCGAGTACGAGAAGAATGACTGCGATGGTCAAAAAGGTCACGCCGAACGCGGATTGCGGCATGAACCGATCAAATCGGCTCCGTTGTTCGTCCATTTCCCTGCCTCCCGAAAAAATGTAAATCCTGAACATCTACCCCAAAAGCTACCCCCACGACCTAATTTATCCTAACATTCGGCAACCATCATTACAAGCAATTCCATCCATATTGGTCCCCCTCCGCATCTGAATGGGGAGATGCAATAGGCCACCCTGTGGAAGGGCTAAATCCCTACAGATCGGCGAACTGCATGATTTGTGGGATTAGATGGCAAGTTGCCCTGGCGCGGTGGCTGAGGACCGCCTTCACCCGCCCGCCCAGTTCGGCGAAGGTGCGATGGTATTCGACGATCTCGAAGAGCGGATCGTAGCCGAAACCATTACTGCCGCGGGGGCTGAAAATGATCCGTCCCCGACTGGCGGCTTCGCTTTGGGCCCGAATCTCCCCGCCCGGATCGGCCAAGGCCACGTGGCAGACGAACCGCGCCGTCCGCTCCGGCAGGGGCGTACCGCCCAACTCATTCAATACCAGAAGGTTGTTCGACTTCGTCGGAGGCGTCGGGACCGGCGAAGCGGGCCGAAAAAATCCCCGGCCGACCCCCTAAGGCATCGACCGCCAGCCCGCTGTCGTCGGCCAGGACCCAGCGGCCGAGGCGACGGGCATACTGGGCGGCCTTAAGGCAGGCGTTGGCCGCGAAACTATCGCCGTTCTCGACCACCGGACCGTCGTCGGGGAAATCGGCCAGCGTCAGCGTCTCCACGCCGAAAGGCCGCAGAATCCCCGCCAACTCCAGCCCCTTTTTGTGATTGGCGGTGCCGAGAACGAGCATGGAGTAGTGGCTAGTGGTTAGTGGCTAGTGGTTAGAGACCGAATCGAGATGAATAAATGATACCAGCTTGTGTGGATTTTTCCATGCCACCTCAGCCGACCACGTTCGGCGGGCGTCTTCCTAGCCACTAACCCGGATTATTCGTAAATCTGCAAACAAACGCGCCTCCGCGAGCGTCTAAAGTGTTAAGCCACATACATTTTGGACAACCCACGGAGGCGCATTGTGGTAAAGCAGTCTGCTTTTCAGGTTTCCTTCGATTTTCTCACATCGAAGGCGATTGTGGTAGAGCCCGCAGCGGCACAGGCTTCCAGCGACGCGGGCTTGTTGCCTTTTCGGCAACTCGACGAGCGGCTGGGGCTGACGCGGCAGTTCGCCGATGCGCTCAGCGGCC
Organism: uncultured Planctomycetota bacterium; assembly: GCA_963733145.1. Lineage (GTDB taxonomy): Bacteria > Planctomycetota > Planctomycetia > Pirellulales > Thermoguttaceae > JAHIKV01. The sequence continues at coordinate 498,734 of CAVTCJ010000003.1, forward strand.
GACGGCATCCCGGATACGTCGATCATCCTCTGCTGGAGATGACCCGCATGCGGGTCTATGGCATACTCGCCGACTACCCCGACCAGAACGACCACGACGTGCTGCGCAGCGATCCGATCTTCAAGCTCCTCTGCGATCGCTCCACGACCGACGACGATCTGGCCAGCCAGCCCACCCTCTCGCCGATCCGCCTCCGCCGCCGGCTTCTGCGGAAGTCCCCCGGCAAGCCCTCGCCGACCATGATCGCCGCCGCTGGCACAATCACCGCCGCCATGCGATCCGCTGGGCAAAGGGCAACCCTGTACCTGGCGGACGCGCTTGATTAAAGTCGGCGCGGTACGTGCGTGAAACCACTCGCCGCGTGGTAGTGGAACTCTCATCGAACTGGCCTTACCTGCACCACTTTCAACAGGTCAGCCAGCGGATTCTCGTCCTTGCCGGAGCGGCTCCCAACAGCAGTTAGCCCCTGCCGACAACTTCCTCTGCTGTGCCCACCAGCTTTTGGCCACGGGGGGAAGGGGGCCTTGTGTCTTTCCACAACCCCATCGTCTTCTCTTGCCTCTTCCCACCACCAGCCAGCACGAACAGACAGCGTTTACGAATAATCCGG